>JAJPJQ010000049.1 GCA_021324155.1 Pseudomonadota bacterium | reverse complement strand
CGCCCGGGCGATTGCTCAAGACCTCTTTGCGCGTGCGCAGCCGGAGAACTTCCAGACGATTGAGAAAATCCGCGGAGAAGGGCGGCGGCAGCATCGGCGCTTCACTTGAAGGTGATTCTGAGCACGCGGTCGTCCTCGGCGGCGGGCCGGCCGCGGCCGTCGCGATTGCTCGTGAGGACATATAACGCGCCGTCGGGTCCTTCGACGATGTCGCGGAGGCGGCCGAAGCGGCCTCTGAAATAAGTGTCGAATGCGGCCACTTTCCGCGGATCCTTCGCATCGAAGACGACGCGGTAGAGCGCCTCCCCGCGCAGGCCGGTAAACAGGAACGAGCCGGCCCACGGGCCGCGCGTCGCAAAAGCCGCTCCGCCGGGCGCCCAGGTGTTGTTCGCGCCGCTCTCGATTACCGGAGGCAGCATCCCGTCCTTCGCCTGGCCGCCGTAGATCACGGGCCAGCCGTAATTTTTTCCCGGCTCGATGAAATTCACTTCGTCGTGGCAGCACGACGGCGAGCCGCTCGGCCCGTGCTCGGTCGCGTAGAACCGGCCGGTCTTCGGCTGCCAGGCAAAACCCTCGGGGTTTCGGTGGCCGTAGGAGTAGACGGGCGATTTTGGAAATGGGTTGTCGGTAGGAAAACTTCCGTCGGCGTTGAGTCGCAGAATCTTGCCGTTGAGCGACGATAAAATCTGCGCCGAGCGCTCGCCGACCGCGTCGCCCACGCTCCAGTAGAGCTTGCCGTCGGGGCCAAACTTGACGCGCCCGCCGTCGTGGAACTGCGCGCCGACGGCATTGTCGACGAGCACGCGGTCCAAAACGCCTTTGCCTTTCTCGTCGCGCAGCCGCACCAGCCGGTTCTTCATGCCTCCGCCCGCGTCGCGGTAAGTATACGCGGCGTAGACATAATGATTTTTCTCGAACGCCGGGTCGAGCGCCAGGCCGAGCAGGCCGGACTCGCCCGTTTCGATCACTTCGAGCCGCATCCACGGCTCCGGCGCGAGCGCGTCTTTTTCGATGACGCGGATGCGCCCGGGCCGTTCGCTCAAGAAAACGCGGCCGTCCGGCGCGAACGCGATCGCCCACGGCGTTTGCAGGCCGCGCGCGAACGTCTGGACGTTAGGCTCGGCCGCGTGCGTGATGCCGGCGAAGCCGGCGGTTAGCAGAAAGAAGACGATAGTCCGCAGATTCGGCATAGGCATCACTCGCGCGGAACGCTTTCGATAATCGAGGCGATGATCGCGTCGGCGCCGACGCTTTCAGCCTCGGCCTGGAAATTCATGATGATGCGGTGGCGCAGCGCCGGATAAACCACCGCCGCGATGTCTTCGTGGCTGACGTGCACGCGTCCCTCTACGAGCGCGTTGCCCTTGGCGCCGAGAATGATCGACTGCGCGCCGCGCGGGCTCGACCCGTACCGCACGTAACTTCTGACCGGCGCGATCGCGCCGTTTTTTTTCTCGCTGTTCGGCTGCGTCGCGTGGACGAGACGGACGACGTACTGCTCCAGCGGGGGAGCGATGAGAACCTGTCGCAGCAAGAGCTGCATGCGCGCGATGGTCGCGGGCGCGCCTTCGGCGAGCACCGCTCCGGCGTCCGGCTGTCCGGCTCTTGTCGTGCGGTGGAGAATTTCCGTCAGCTCCTCCGGCGTCGGCTGCTGCACCAGGAGCTTGAAGAAAAAGCGGTCGAGCTGCGCCTCCGGCAATGGATAGGTGCCTTCCAGCTCGATCGGATTCTGCGTCGCCAGCATCATGAAGGGCGCTTCCATTGGATAGGTCACGCCGAAAGCGGTGATCTGGCGCTCTTCCATCGCTTCGAGGACGGCCGACTGTGTCTTTGGCGTCGCGCGGTTGATCTCGTCGGCCAGGACGAGATGCGCGAAGATCGGTCCCTGCTTGAACTGGAAATCGCGCCTGCCGTCGGTTTCCGAGAGCACCTGCGTGCCGATGATATCCGCCGGCATGAGATCGGGCGTGAACTGCACGCGCTTGAACGAAAGCCCCAGAGCGCGGCTGAGCGACTTGACGAGCAGCGTTTTGCCGAGGCCGGGCGCGCCTTCGAGCAGCACGTGACCGCCGGCGAAAAACGCGATCAGCACTTTGCGGACGATATTCGCGTGGCCGACGATGACTTCTTTGATCTCCGCCTCGATGCGGCAGAAGATTTCTTTGAATTCGGATGGGTCCATCGCTACCGTATGAGGCCGCGGTATTCAAGCGGCAGCATCTGCTTTTCGGCGGCGGCCTGAGGCTCGTCGGGACGCGCGAGCGGGGCGTTCGCGCTTGGGACGGCGTCCGGCGATTTCTTTCCTCGCGCCTCGCGGCTGCCGCTGGCAACGCCGCCTGCTTCCTCGGGAAGCTGAACGATCACGTAGCGAAGATCTTTTTCGTTCAGCTCGCCCGAGACTTTCTCTCCCGGCGCCGCGAAACGCGCCGGAGATTTATCGCCGGACCCACCGGATTGCTTTGCGCCGTCTCCGGGCTGGTTTTTCGCGCCGGTCGTAGATTTGATGTCGCCGCCTTCGGCCTCGCGCTTCTTTTCTTCCGCGGTTTGGTTTTCTTCGTTCGTCTCGCCGGGTTTTACTCGTGAGCCGTCTTTAATCGAGGAATCGGACAGCTGCGAAGTTTTGTCCCCCTGCGCGGCGAATTGCGGCTCGCTCTTTTTCTGCTGCGAGCGATCGAGTGTCTTGCCGGCGGATTTCCCTTCTTTAGGTTCTCCTGGACCGTAGCCGCCGCGGTTATCGGGCTGCCGGGTCGCGCCGCTCCCGTCGCCCTTACCGGAGCCCGCGCCGCTGCCGTCGCCTTTGCCCTGCGTCAGCCAGGGGAGGCTCAAGGGATTCCTTGTCTCCCGCATCTTTTTTTTGATCGCTTCGGCGGCGTCATGCAGAGGGGCGGTATCGGCGCCCCGGTTTTGTTCGATCACGATGCGATCTTCGAGCTTGTTCAGAGCGTCGTCTACGATCGCCTGTTTATCTTCCGCGGAGAGAGACTGCCGCTGCAGTTTTTGCGCGGCGCCTGAAATGTCGGCGGCGAGGTCCGCGAATCGCGGCTCCTGCGCGAGCCGCTTCGCCGCCGCGGCGACCTTTTCGCCGGGACCGGGAAAGAATACCGGCAGCCACTCGAAAGCGAGCTGAAAGACGATCACGGCGGCGAGCGCCGCGATCAGTGAATTGAAGATCGACCGCTCGCCGGAAAACGGAAAGTCCCGTCTGAAGTCGATGCGCCGCGCCAGCGCGGCGGCTTCCGTTCTCAGCCGAGCAATGAATTCCGCCGGACCGGCGTCGCCGATCGTTGCCAGCGTGACGAAGCGCTCCTCGCCGTGCGATTTCTCATCGGCCAGCCGCGCCGCGGCGAGCCCCGACGGCTCGCGCCGGCGAAACCGCGCCGCTGTGAGGGCGGCCGCGGCGATCAGAAACGCCGCTGCCGTAATCATTACGGCATCGGGTCCGAGCCACGCGAACCGGTAGAGAAAATAGACGATGTACCAGGCGGCGAGGAGCGGCGGGATAAAAAACAACGCCGAGCGCCACAGCGTCTGCGCCGCGAGACGCCGGCGGAGCGAGCCCATGAGTTCCTCGGGCGCCGCGGGAACGCTCATCCCACGAATATAGCACGGCGGGACTGTCAGAAAAGCGAATCAGCCGGCGCGGCGCTTGAGCGGACGCTTATCTCCGGCCTGCTTCGCCGGCGGTTTGTCGCCGCCGCCAAGGTAGGTTTTTACGCCGGCGTTGTGCTCCGCGAGCTCGACGGAGAAAAGATGCGATCCGTCGTTCTTCGAGACGAAGAAAAGGTACGGCACCGCCGCGGGCGCGAGCGCAGCTTTGAGCGCCGGGAGTCCGGGATTGCAGATCGGTCCCGGCGGCAGGCCCTTGATCCGGTAGGTATTGTAGGCGCTCGGATTTTTAAGATCCTTATGCGTGATGATCTTCGGCGCACCCTCCATGCCGTAGACCGCCGTCGGGTCGCTCTGGAGCGGCAAACCGATCTTCAACCTGTTGTAGAATACCGCCGAGACGAGCGGCCGCTCGTTCGCGTTGCCGGTCTCTTTTTCGATCATCGATGCCAGCGTCAGGAGCTCGTGCGGCGTGAGTTGAGACTTGGACTGCGCCAGCAGCGGATCGACCGCGCCGTGAAACTGCTCGACCATCGCGGACACCACCTCGGTCTCCGTCATGCCTTCGGGAAAGTAATACGTGTCGGGAAAAAGATAGCCTTCGACGCCTTTGTCGGCGAGGCCGAGGTTCGCGAGCAGCTCGGGATTGGCGGCGGCGGCGGTGAATTTTTCCCGGTCGCCGACCTTCGCGTCCGCGAGCAGCGCCGCGATCTCCCGGACGTTAAGACCTTCGGGGACGGTGACGCGATGAAACAGCCCGAGCCCGGGGATCATCCGCTTCATGACGGCGGCGGGCGCCATCGGCAGATCGAAGCGGTAGACGCCCGAATGGATTTTTTTGTCGAGGCGCCAGAGCCGCGCCCATAACGAAAAAGCTTTTTCGTGCGGGATCGCTCCCCGGTCGCTCAGTTTCCGCACGACGGAAGCGAACGGCTCGCCGCGCTCGACTTTGACGGTTACGGTCTCCGCCTTGTGCAGCGGCGGGAAAAAAAGCGCGTTGACGGCGAGACCGCTGAACAGAAGCGCGGAAACCAGGAGCGCCAGGAGGGTGACAAAAAAATATTTCAGGGATCCCCCTGGCGCGAACGCGGGCGGGTCAGTTCTCCGTCAGATTGGTCTTCATCCAGCCCTCGATCTGTTTGAACCAGCCCGCGAAGGGATCCTCGCCGGGCTCGGGCGCGAAATAGGCCTTGCGCATGTAATCGAGGGCGCCGGAGTAATATTCGAACTTTTTCGAGAGTTCCTGGAAGAGGATGAATCCCGTTCGATAGAGCGACAGATCGAGCTCGGAGACGGTCCAATAAGAGCGCTGCCCCTGCTCGAGGTAGTATTCGAGGTAGCCGCATTTTTCCACGTGCGTGCGGAAAACGCCGCTCATGAACAGCGTGTAGTCGCCGAGATACTTGCGCAGCTCGCGTTCCTGGATGACGCTGTTTTCGACCGCCGGGTCGCTCGTCTCGTTGAGCATATCGACGACGCTGTCGAGCTTTTTGCCCGCCTGCGAGCGGATGCGATAGAGGTTGTTGGTGCTGGCGAAATCGGTGAGAACGTCGGCGACGTAGCGCGCGACGGTCGCGTCGTTGATGCCGAGCTGCCAGAAGCTCCGGCGCGTCATCTCGTGAAAGAAGTGGTTTAAACGCTCGTTAGAGACTTTGCTTTCCTTCATCAGCGTTTTTCCCCTCATTCGTACTCTATGATACCAAACAGGCCGAGTTTTGGGAAGAATTCTTTCCTCCATTCCCACTCGCGCAGCGCGACGGTATAATGAAGGACCGCTTTGACTAGGTCGATTCGAGGAGGAACGCGCATGGGAAGGGATCTTAAGGAAGCTTTCTTCCGTCTGGACGGCGCCTGGGCGTCGTTCGAATTGATGTCGATCCGCAAGCGCGATGATTATTTAAAGCCGTTTCGCGTGCTCAAGTGTAAAATCGACGATCAGGTCGATTTCCAGGCGGTCGACGAGTCGCGCAGCTCCACGGAGGCGTCCGTCTTGATCGAGATCTTCGGCGAGGAGGAATTGGTCGCGGCCACCGGCCGCGGGCCGGTGCACGCCGTCGATAACGCGATGCGGAAAGTTTTGGAGCGGCATTACCCGCAGCTCTCCGAGGTGCGGCTCGAAGAATTCGACGTCCGCCTGCTGAATACCGGCGAAGTTCCCGAAGACGACGAGCCGGGCTTTGCCGCTCCCGTGCGCGTGCTCGGCATCTTTACCGACGGCAGGGAGCGCTGGGGCACCGTCGGCGTCGCCGAGGATATTCTTCAGGCGAGCGTCGAGTGCATTATCGACGGGCTGGAATGGAAGCTCCGCGGCGAGCACAAACATTGATGTTGTCGCGGGCTGAACGCGTCTCATCGGGCCGACGCGATGGGCCTGCGGTACGCTCGTCCGATGATTACGCTCGATGAGACAGTGTCGACGCATCGGCCCTGCGAGTCGCATCCAGCCGCGCGCGGTACATACCGTTCGACAAACGTTGTAGTTCTGTTGTTTGCCGCGCTGCTGATCACCGGCTGCCCCATGGATGAAAAATTCATCTTTTTCCCGAGCGCGGAAATCGAATCGACGCCGAAAAATTTCGGCGTCGATTACGCAGACGTCTACTTTACAACCGCCGACGGCGTGAAGCTCAACGGCTGGCTCGCGCTCAAGCCCGGCGCGCAGACGACGCTGCTCTGGTTTCACGGCAACGGCGGCAACATCAGCCACCGCGCGCGCGGATTAAAGCCGCTGCGCGATAGGCTCGACGCGAACGTCTTCATGATCGACTATCGCGGCTACGGACGCAGCGAGGGGTCGGCTTCCGAGAAAGGAACCTACGAAGACGCCGAAGCGGCGTTGAGTTATTTAACCGGCCGCAGCGATATCGATTCGAAACGGATCGTTTTCTTCGGCCAATCGTTGGGCTCGGCGGTGGCAGCCGATCTGGCGGGCCGGCACGATTGTCTGGCGATCATTCTCGAAGCGCCGTTCGCGTCGATTCCGGCGATGGCGAAGGCGATCTATCCGTGGCTGCCCGTCGGCGCGCTGATCAGGACGCGCTACGACGTGATCGAGAAAGTGAAGAAGATCAAAGCGCCGCTGCTCGTCGTGCACGGCGATAAAGACGACATCGTGCCGTTCGAGCAGGGAAGGCGCGTGTTCGACGCGGCGACCGGCCCGAAAGAATTTCACGCGCTCGGCGGCGCGCATCACAACGATACGTTCGAAGTGGGCGGCGACGCGTATTTCCAAGTCATGAGAGATTTTATCGAGAGAGCGGGTAATAGCAGAAAGTAAGAATTCGGCTGCGTCGCGGCCCGAGATGACGGGTAGCGCGGCCATCAAGCGGCGACACTGATCTCTACGATATCCGGCGATGGGATGGGAAGCTTTTGCGATTTCCGGACTTCGATGATTCCTTCGATAGCCTCTTGTATGTTCTTGAGTGCTTCATCGCGCGTCTTGCCCTGAGAAACATAGCCGACCTTGCCGAGCAATTTCGCAGCTACGCATAAAACATTCGCTGCCCCGATCGATTTAATTTCCCACCGCTTTAAATTTCTGCACCCTGCGGCCGCCGACGGTCTCGCCGACGAAGAGGTCGCCCCTGGAGTTCATCGTGATCGTATGGAGGAACGTGAACTCGCCGGCCATGTGGCCGAGCGTGCCGAAACCCGCCTGGCTCTGGCCGCTCGCGCGGTCGAGCGTCCAGATGACCTCGTTCACGCCGTCGGCGACGTACATCGTCTTCTGCGCCGGGTCGCGCGATAGATGGATCCACCACGGCGAGCCGTTACCGGGCAAATCGGCGCGGCGGCGCTTGATGAAGATGTTCTTCTTGAAATTGCCCGCTTTGTCGAATACCTGGATGCGCTTGCCGTCGCGGTCGCAGACGTACAAAAGGCCGTCGTTGCTGAGCACGACGCAGTGCACGATGCCGAGAAAAACGCCGCCGGCGTTCGCCTCGGCCTGCTCCTTCGTCGCCTGACGGCCGAACTGCCGAACGTATTTGCCCTCGCGGTCGAAGACGACGACGCGCCGGTTGCCGTAGCCGTCGGCGATGTAAACGTCGCCGTTCGCCGGATCGACCGCGAAGCTTGCCGGCCGGTTGAGCAGCGTATGGCTCGCGTTCAACGCGGCGGCTTTCTGGCTGCCGTCTTCGGTATCGAATTTACCCTTCGCGCCGATTTGCAGCAGCAGCTTGCCGTCGCGCGAATACTTCTGCGCGATGGCGTCGGCGTTGCCGCCGATCCAGATATTTCCCTCGGGGTCGAAATAGCAGTCGTGAATGCCGCTCGGGACGATCTTCGGATCGCCCCATGAATTGACGACGTTGCCGTCGGGGTCGAACTCGATGACGGGCGGCGCGGGCCGGCCGACCTCTTTTTCCGCCGGCGTGAGGTTCGTCGCGTCGGCGGTCCGGCTAACGATGAAAACGTGGTCGTTTTTGTCGACGCAGGTGCCGCCGACGTTGCCGGTTACCCAATCGTTGGGCAGCGGCTTGGGCCAGAAGGGGTCCACTTTAAATTGGCTCGACTGCGGCGCGGCCTGACCGCGAAGCAGATCGCTTTCGTGGGGAAAAGGAAGTCCCATCGCCAACGCGAAGGCGCCGGCGGCCGCGAAAAAGCGGATTGACCTATTCACAATGTTCTCCTTTCCGGCCGAATTTGCGGCTCAGGTATACAACGAGCAGGCGCGATTCGCCAGATGGAAATGAAGGTGGCAAAGCTCGCGTGAGCTAGACTTCGCACCCGCATTTGGCCTATATAAATTGGGTTCTCGCCGGAGGAAATCCCATGGCCCAAGCGCACTCGGCTTTTGTCCAATCGCTCGACAAAGCGGTCGCTACTTGCAGCGCCAATCTCAAGTGGGCGGCCTACTCCAAAGACCATCTGGCGATCAGCGGCGCCCGCGCGCTGATCCAGAATTGGAGCACGTTCACGCGCCATAGCCGGCGCTGCTGGGCTTACGTCGTCGGCAACTGCCCGCACGTCGAGGTCCGGAAGTTCATCGTCACGGAAAATCTCTACGAGGAGGAAGCGCTCGAGGGCCATTCGCATTTCGAGCTGCTCGTGCGCATGGGAATCGCCGTCGGCCTGACGCGCGAGCAGATCGAGCACGCCAAGCCGCTGCCCACGACCGTCGTGGCGCTGCACGCCTGGGAGGCGCTGACGAAAAACCGCACCTGGTACGAAGGGCTCGCGGCGAAGGCGGTGCTCGAGCGCACCAACGACCGAAACTGCGGCAATTTTTCCGCGCTCGAAGCCGAGCGCTGGATGCGCCAGCTGAAGCTCACGCCGCACGAGGCCGAGTTCTGGCTGCTGCACGATTCCGTCGATCAGGTCCACGGCGGCGGCTCGTTCGAGCTGCTGGAGAAATACCTCAAGACCGATACTGAGAAGGAGGCCGCAATCCGCGCGGCGGAAGAATCGATGATGGTCTGGAAGGTCTACCTCGACGGCATCTGCGACTCCGTGGCGGGCAGCAATCCGACGATGGAGCTGAGGTATGGCACGGCCTGAGCCGAAGGCGAAGGATTTAAAAGCCTTCGACGAGGAGCTCAAAGCCCTCCACATGACGGGGCAGTGGGCGTACGAGGATCTGCTCGTACGCGCCGTCGGCGGGCCCAAGCCCAAAGGCGATCCCTACATCTGGCCGTGGGAGATGGTCTATCAAAAGCTGCTCGAGGCGTGCGAAGCGATGCCCGAGAGCGAGACCGCGCGGCGCAGCCTGCTGTTCGAAAATCCCGGCCTCACCAATCACGGCACGACGCACACGCTGCTCATGGGCATCCAGATGATCAAGCCCGGCGAGCATGCCTGGGCGCATCGCCACACGATGGCGGCGATCCGCTTCATCATCCAGGGCGACGGCGACGTCTTCACGACGGTCGACGGCGAGATGTGCCCGATGGAGAATTACGACCTCATCCTCACGCCCAAGTGGACCTGGCACGATCACCGGAACGCGACCGGCAACAGCACGATCTGGCTCGACGCGCTCGACGTGCCGCTGATCCTCGCGCTCAACCAGCCGTTCTACGAGCCGTATCCCGGCAATCAGCTCCAGCCGCTAAAGGAAGAGAACCAGGCGTTTCAAATCCGCGCCGGCGCGCTGCGTCCGGCATGGGAGCGGCGCAAGTCGGTCGATTTGCCTTTTCGCTACCGCTGGAAGGAGACCGAGGCGGCGCTGAAGGCGCACGCGGGGAGCGCGGGCAGCCCGTACGACGGCGTCGCGCTCGAATACGTCAATCCCGTCGCCGGGACTTCCACGCTGCCGACGCTCGGCTGCTGGATCCAGATGCTCCGCGCCGGCGAGCGCACCAAGAAACACCGCCACACCTCCAGCGCGATGTATTTCGTCGTGCGCGGCGAAGGCAAGAGCGTCGTCGGCGATACGACGCTCGAATGGAAGCGCCACGACTCGTTTGTCGTGCCCAACTGGGCGTGGCACGAGCACGCGAATAATTCCAAGTCCGACGACGCGATCCTTTTCTGCGTCAACGACATTCCGATTCTTAACGCCTTCGGCCTCTACCGCGAGGAGCCGGAGAACTCTCTCGGCTCCGCTGCCGCGCCGCAGGTCCCGCCGGTGCGCGCCAAAGCCTGATTCCCATGCCCGATCTACGCGAGTGGCTCCAGCAGGTCGACCGTATGGGCGAGCTGGAAAAGATCGACGGCGTCGATTGGGATTTGGAGCTCGCGACGATCGCCGAGCTCGCCAACGAAAAATTCGCCGCGCACGAGCGCGCGCGCCCGGCGCTGCTCTTCGACAAGATTAAAGGCTATCCCGAAGGCCGCCGCGTCGCGGCGAACCTCGTCTCGTCGGTCGGCCGCCTCTCGCTCACGCTCGGGATGGACCCCGCGCTCGGCGATTTCGATTTCATCCAGCAGTGGCGCCGCCGCGCGAAAGATATTAAAGCGATCGATCCCGAGACCGTCAAAGACGGCTCGCTGTTCGAGACCGCGATCCGCGGCGCCGACATCGATCTGCTGCAATTTCCCGTGCCGCGCTGGCACGAGCTCGACGGCGGCCGCTACATCGGCACCGACGACCTCGTCGTGACGCGCGACCCCGACGACGGCTGGGTCAACGTCGGAACGTATCGCGTGATGGTCTACGCGAAAGACCGCATCGGCCTGCACATGTCGCCGGGCAAGCACGGGCGCGTGCACCGCGACAAATATTTCGCCGGCGGCAAGCCCTGCCCGGTCGCGATCTCGTTCGGCCACCACCCGATTTATTTTCTCGTCGCGTCGACCGACGCGCCGTACGGCGTGAGTGAATACGCCTATGCCGGCGGCATTCTCGGCAAGCCGGTCGACCTCGTCGCCGGGCCGCTGACCGGCCTGCCGCTGCCGGCCGATTCCGAGCTCGCCATCGAAGGCGAGGTGATTCCCGGCGAGACCACGGTCGAGGGGCCGTTCGGGGAGTGGACGGGATATTACGCGAGCAGCCAGAACGAGCCGGTGATCCGCGTGAACGCCGTCTATCACCGGCGCGATCCGATCCTCTGCGGCTTTCCGCTGCTCAGGCCGTCGAGCGGCGACAATCTGCATTCGTGTCTCATGCGCGCGGGCTTTCTCTGGAACGCGCTCGACGACGCGGGGGTGCCCGACGTCAAAGCCGTCTGGGTGCATCCGGCGGCGGGCAGATTCATGACCGTGCTCGCGATCCGCCAACGTTATCCCGGCCACGCGCGCCAGGCCGCGGTGATCGCGAGCCAGTGCCGCGCCGGCGCGTACCTCGGCCGCTACGTCGTCGTGGTCGACGACGATGTCGACATCACGAAGTCCGACGAAGTCATCTGGGCGCTCGGCACGCGCAGCGATCCGTCGCGCTCGATCGAGATCATCGACCGCTGCTGGAGCGGGCCGCTCGACCCCGCGATCCCGCGCGAGGAGAAAGGCTTCAGCTCGCGCGCGCTGATCGACGCGACGCGCCCGTACGAGTGGCGCGACAAGTTCCCGCTCGTCTCCGGCGCGAGCGCGGCGCTGAAAGAAAAAGTCAGCAAGAAGTGGTCGAAGCTTTTGGACGAGCGCGTCCGTAATAAACGTCCATGAAAATAAATTTCATCGCCGCGCTGTTTTTTTCGCTGCTCTCAGTCGCCGATGCCGGCGCGCAGCAATTGACCAAAGTCCCGATCAGCTACTCCAGCAGCGGCATCACTTCGATCGAATTTTTCATCGCCAAGGAGAAAGGCTACTTCAAGGAAGAAGGCCTGGAGCCGCAGCTGATCCAGATGTCCGCCAACGCCGCGATCGCCGCCGGCATCACCGGCGAGCTCGCGGGGTTAAGCTCGATCGGCAGCGCGATCCGCGCCGTGCAGCGCGGCGCGCCGCTCACCGCCGTTTCCGTCAGCCTGCGCCGCCCGCTCTTCTGGCTCATCGCCCGCCCCGAGATCAAGACGATCAAGGATGTCAAAGGCAAGATCATGGGCATCGTCACGATCGGCGGCAGCCAGCATACCGCCGCGCGCAAGCTGCTCGCCTATCACGGCCTCGACCCGGACAAGGACATCAGCTTCATCCAGGCGGGCGAGGAGGCGCGCCAGCTCCAGGCTCTCGTGACGAACGCGATCCAGGTCTCGGCGATCAGCCCGCCGTGGGTGCTGATCGGCCGCGACAAATTCAAGATGAACATTCTCGACAGCTCGATCGACAAGTTCGCATCCATCCAGAACGGCCTCACCGTCAATAACAAGCTGCTCGCGGAGAATCCGGCGCTGGTGAAGAAGATGCTCCGCGCCAAGGCGCGCGCCGCGCGCTACTTCGCCGAGCATGAGCGCGAGATGAGCGAGCTGCTGGCGAAGATGTGGAATACCGACGTGCCCACCGCGCTGGAATCGTACCGCATGTCGAAGCCGGCGTTCACCGTGAGCGGCATTCCGTCCGACGAGGAGATCAAGGAATATCTCGCGCTCGACGCGCAGATTTTGAAATTGCCCGAGCCGCTGCCGGCGTCGAAGGTCTTCGACTTTTCATTGCTGCGTGAAGTAAATAAAGAACTGGGAATTAAATAACAGTGTTGAGTTTTGAGTGTTGAATGCAATACAAATGCTAGAGCAGTCGGACGCGATCTTTAATTCACAACTCAAAATTCGAAACTCATAACTTTTTTTGGGGGAAACATGGCCAAAAGTGCGGCGAAGATGAGGCGGATCGGGCGCGGCTACGCCGATCTGCGCGACCATATCGAGGCTCTGGAGCGCGCCGGCCTGCTCGTGCGCGTCAATCGACTCATCAACAAGGACACGGAGATGCACCCGCTGGTGCGCTGGCAGTACCGCGGCGGGCTGCCGGAAAAAGACTGGCGCGGCTTCCTCTTCGAGAACGTGACCGGCGTCAAAGGGAAGCACTACGACATTCCGGTCGCGGTCGGCGTCATGGCGGGCTCGAAATACATCGTCGCGGTCGGGCTCGACTGCGACGCCGACGGGATCGCCGACAAATGGCAGAAGGCGTTCCGCGCGCCGGTCGAGCCGATCATGGTGAAAAGCGGCCCGGTCCAGCAAATCGTATATACCGGCGCCGACGTGAAGCGCAGCGGCGGCCTCGACCAATTTCCCGTGCCGATCTCGACGCCCGGCTTCGACGGCGCGCCGTTCTTCACCGCCGGCCACTGGATCACCAAAGACCCCGACACCGGCGTCCGCAACGTCGGCAATTACCGCGGCCACTTGAAGGCGAAGGACCGCGTCGGCATCTTCCCCGGCCCGGGGCAGCACGTGCTCGCGCACTGGCAGAAATGCAAGGCGAAAGGCATTCCATTGCAGGCCGCCGTCGTCGTCGGCCCGCCGCCGGTCGTCTCCTATGCCGCGGTGCAGAAGGTGCCGTACGGCGTCGACGAGATCGCCGTCGCCGGCGGCCTCGTCGACGAGCCGATCCGGCTGGTCAAATGCAAGACCGTCGACATCGAAGTCCCGGCCGACGCCGAGATCGTCATCGAAGGCATCCTGCCGACCGATACGGTCGAGCCCGAGGGGCCGTTCGGCGAATCCCACGGCTACATGCACCCGCGCATGATGAACCCGTTCATGCAGGTGACCGCGATCACGCGGAAGAAAAATCCGATCCTGGTCTCGTGGACGAGCCAGGTGACGCCGAGCGAATCGAGCATCATCAAGCGCGTCGGCTACGAGCCGTTGTTCCTGAAACATCTCAAAGGCGAGCTCGGCATCAAGAGCGTGACCAAGGTCGCGCTGCACGAGCCGCTGACGAACCTGCGGAAGCTCATCGTCGTACAGCTCAAAAAACCGACCGAAGCCGAGACTTGGCGCGCGCTCATGGGCGCGGCGACATTCCATCCCGGCGTCGGCAAGTACATCATCGCGGTCGACGACGACATCGACCCGTGGGACATGGACATGGTCATGTGGGCGCTGAGCTACCGCTCGATGCCCGCCGACGACGTGCAGATCCTGAAGAGCCGCGAGCGCGGCCACGGCCCGCCGTTCTCGCGCGACGATGAGCCGGTCGAGACCCGCCAGGCGGACGAGTCCGCGATGCTGATCAACGCGATCCTGCGCGACAAGTTCCCGCCGGTCTCGCTGCCGAAGAAGGAATACATGGAGAACGCGCGCAAGATCTGGGAGGAGCTGGGCCTGCCGCGGCTCGCGCCCAAGAATCCCTGGTACGGCTACGAATTGGGCGACTGGGACGACGAGCTGGAGCAGGAGGCGCGCAACGCGATGAAAGGCGATTATCTGATCAACGGGGAGAAGTTAAAGGGGCAACGGAAAAAGATTTAGTTTCAGGTTCGGAGAGATTCTTCGCTGCGCTCAGAATGAGAGAACGAAACCGTTTTTGTGTCACATCCTGAACGAAGTGAAGGATCTCTCCGAGATCGTTTTCGGTAGGGGCGGTTCGCGAACCGCCCCTACATTCTTTCGACCATGAAAGCCGCCGAACTTGCGCCGCTGAAAAAAGATTTCGTCACCGCCCTGCGCATCATCGCGCGCGAGGGGCTTTCCGACGCGTTCGCGCACCTGAGCGCGCGCGTCGGCGATAACAAGATGCTCTTCATGCCGCGGAAGAGTCCCGCGCTCGTGAAGAAACAGGAACTCTTCCTCGTCGATTTCGACAAGGCCGTGCCGCAGTCGGCCGTGCACCAGGCCGTCTACAAGGCGCGGCGCGACGCCGGCGCGGTGTTTCACTTCCACTCGGAGCACGTGATCCTGCTCACCGTCGTGGGCGAGACCGTGCGGCCGATGCACAACTACAGCGCGATCTTCCACGAGGGCGTGCCGGTCTTCGAGGGCGCGGGGCAGGTCGAGACGCCCGAGCGCGCCGCGGGCATCGCGAAGCTGCTGGGTAATGCCAAGGCGATCCTGCTGCGCGGCCACGGCGCCGTCGTCGTCGGCAAAACGATCCGCGAAGCCGCGATCCTCGCGCTCTATCTCGAAGAATCCGCGCGCCTCCAGGCCGAGGCGATGAAGCTCGGCAAGCCGATTTTCCTCGACCCCGCCGCCGCCGAAAAAGTCGCCCGTCAGACTTTCAAGCCGAAATCGACCGAGAGAGCGTGGGAGCACTATTCGGCGGCGGTGAAGAATTAACTGGTGCGAAGAATGTGAAAAGCAGACGCGACGCTGAAGTTAAAAACCTACGGTTTCAGCGCGATGATCTTACCGTTCTCTTCGATGTAGATCGGTGTGCCGTGCATGCGGGCGGTTTTATGCGCGACTTTCGCGGCGCGCCGGAGCGCGCGGCCGACGGCTCTGACTCTCTCTTCCGGATCGTCGCGCAGCTTTTTCTGTTTGCTTCTGTTCATGTTTGTTTCTGAATCAATCGCGGCTTAGCACCGGAGTTATCATACACCATCCAGGAATCGGCTAAAACCCGGTATGTTTCGGTGAAGTTTCTCCAACTACGTTTAAACCGTCTGAGTACGTCTGCGCGCGGAACGTTGTGCCCGCCGAGTTTGACGCGAGCGGCGATGCGCCGGAGCGCTAGACGGGGCGAAGAGATGCGAAGATAGACGATCTCGATGTGATATCCGTCCGTCCAGCGCTTCAATCGCGCGAGTAGTTGCGGCCCGCGAGCGTGCTCTCGAACGCGAAGTCCTCGCGCTCCGATGCCAAGCGATCCAACTCGCCCAGGAATGTCCGCCCCGCTACGATCGCAGCAAGCTCAGGTCGGAGCGACAAACCGCTGGCGATCCGATCGGCGTTGACGAAGTGAACGACGCCGACGTCTTTAAAAAGATATTCTTGCGCGAAGGTCGTTTTGCCGGCGCCGTTCGGACCGGCGATGATGATGCAGAGCGGAGATCTCGCCGTGGGTTTCCCCACTTGCACTACTTCACCGCCCCGACGGTGAATCCCGCGATAAATCTATCCACGATCAGGTTGTAGAGGATCGCGACGGGGACGCCGGCGATGAAGCAGCCGGCCATGAGCGAGCCCCAGAAGTAGACGTCGCCGTGGACGAGGAAGGTCGGCACGCCGATGCCGACGGTGAAGTTGTGCGCGGAGGCGATAAACGTCACCGCGTAGACGAACTCCTGGAGCACGAGCGTGAAGCTGAAGATCGCGACCGTGAGAATGCCGGAGGACGAGATCGGCACGACGACCTTGAAGAACGCCGCGAGCCGGCTGTAGCCGTCGACCATCGCCGCCTCTTCGACGTCTTTCGGGATCGCCTTGAAAAATCCCATCATGAGCCAGGTCGAGAACGGCACGGTGAACGAAGGGTAGACGAGCACGAGCGACCACAGCGAGTCGTCGAGGTGGAGATTTACGATCACGCGCGAGAGCGGGATGAAGAGCAGCGTCGGCGGCACGAGGTAGGTGAGAAAGATGCCGATGCCGAGCTTCTCGCCGAAGCCGCCGGTGAGCCGCGCGAGCGCGTAGCCCGCCGGCACCGCGAGAGCGAGCGTGATCGCGACGACCATGGCGCCGACGAACGCGGTGTTGAGCAGCCACTGAGCGTAGAGCGTGTCGGTGAAGAGACGGTGGACGTGCTCGAGCGTCGGCGGATCGTAGAAGAGAAATGGATTGTGCTGGAGGTTGTAGAGATCGCCGGTGGTCTTGAACGCCGTGATCAGCATCCACGCGAACGGGAAGGCGAGGAAAAACGTGATCACGCCGAGAATCGTCCAGCGGGCGGCGCGCGCGCCGAGCTGTTTGCCGCGCTCGCTCACTTCAGATCACCTCCGTGCGCCGCGCGATGCGCAGAAACGCGAGCGCGACCGCGAGCAAGAGCGGAAATAAAAACAGCGCGATTGCCGCGCCCTCGGCGAGGTCGCCGCCGGCGATGCCGGTGTAAAACGCGAGGCTCGCGAGCACCTGCGTCGTGTCGTACGGACCGCCGCGCGTGAGATTGTAGATGATGATCATGTCCGTAAACGTGAAGATGAGGCCGAACAGCAGAGCGATCAGGCTGATCGGCAGGATCAGCGGCAGCGTGACCTGAAAGAAGCCGCGCCAGAAGCCCGCGCCGTCGACCGCGGCGGCGTCGTGGATGTCCTGCGGGATCGAGCCGTGGCCGGCGAGCAGGATCACCGTCGCGAGCGGCAGCTGGCGCCAGACGTGCACGGCGATCACCGCACCCATCGCGAGGTGCGGCACCCCGAGCCACATGAACCCGGCGCCGTGGATCAGCCCCGCCATGCGCAGACTCCAGTTGATCACGCTGTAGGTCGAATCGAAGATCCACAGCCAGGCGATCGTGCCGATCGAGATCGGCGCGACCCACGGCAGCAAAATGAAAAAGCGCACGAGCTTCTTGCCGCGGAAGTCGCGCTTCAGCGCGAGCGCGAGCGTGTGGCTCAGCACGATGATGATCGCCTGCGAGATCAGCGCGAACACGAGCGTGTTCTTGAGCGCGGTCTGGAACTTCGGCGTGCCGATGATGCCGGCGAAGTTCCGCAGCCCGACGTAGTCCATCGTGTCGCCGCCGGTCGTCGTGTTGCTGAGGCTGTAGTAGAGCGCCATCAGAAACGGAAAGCCGACCAGCAGCACGATGTAGAGCACCGCCGGGCCGATGAAGAACGCGCCGAGCCATTTCGGGCTGTCGAGAAACGCGCCGGTGGCGCGCGCCCGGGCCGCCGTGGTCGTCTTGGCGATCGCTTCCATCGTTACAACTGGCGCGCCGGCGCGCGCAGCTCGGTCTTGGCGTCGAAAAATTTCAATTCTTTTTGCTCCACGGCGAAATCGTAGGTCTTCTCCGCGTCGATCGGGACCGCCACCGTCGACGGCAGGCGCGCGATGACTTTCTGATCTCCGAATGCGCCGCCGAGCGTGCCGTAGAGGAGCCGGTCGGCGCCGAGATTCTCGACGCGAGTGACCTTGAACGAAAATCCCGTCGACGCGCCGCCGTTCTGCACGCCCTTTGGGAGAAAATGCTCGGGACGGAAGCCGAGAATGTATTCCTCGCGGCGCACGAGGTTCATCGGCGGTGAGCCGACGAAGTGCGCGACGAAGGTATCGGCCGGCTCGTGATAGATCTCGTGCGGCGCGCCGATCTGGCGCACGACGCCCGCGCGCATGACCACGATGCGGTCGCCCAGCCCCATCGCCTCGACCTGGTCGTGCGTCACATAAATTGTCGTCGTGCCGATGCGGCGCTGGAACTGCTGGAGCTCGTCGCGCGCCGAGGCGCGGAGCTGCGCGTCGAGGTTCGAGAGCGGCTCGTCGAGCAGGAAGACGTCCGGCTCGCGCACGACGGCGCGCGCGAGCGCGACGCGCTGGCGCTCGCCGCCGGAGAGCTCGCGCGGCTTGCGCTCGAGCAGGTGGCCGATGCCGAAGAGTCCGGCGGCCCATTCGACCTTCTGCTTGAGCGCGGCGCGGGCGACATGCTGCGCCTTCAGCGGAAAGGCGATGTTGTTGAAGACGCTCATGTGCGGATAGAGCGCATAGCTCTGGAAGACCATCGCGATCTTGCGCGCGCGAGGCGGCAGGTCGTTCACGATCTCGCCGCCGATCAAAAGATCCCCCGCGGTCGGCTTCTCGAAGCCTGCGATCATGCGGAGGAGCGTCGTCTTGCCGCAGCCCGACGGGCCGAGCAGCACGAGAAACTCGCCGTCGCGGGTCGCGAGATCGACGCCGTTCACCGCGGGGACGTGCCCGTAAAACTTCTTGATCCCGCGCGCTTCTACCGTCGCCATAAAAATTTCATCGCCTCATAAAAAAGGAGGCTCCGGGTGGAGCCCCCCTGTGGAACTTCTGCGAAACTGTCCGCGCGGCCGAGTTCCGCGCGCGCTACATCAATTTGCGCTCGCGCCATTTATCCCAGATGCGCTTCGATTCCGCCGCCGCCTCTTTCACCGCATCCTCGGGGCTGAGCACGCCCTGCGCGGCCTTGGCGAACATCACGGGGATGATGAATTTCTGGTAGATCTCGTCGATCGCCGCGTTCGCATAGCCCGGATAGCCGATGTTGGTCGCCCAGTCGAGCACGTCGGACAGCACGAGATACTTGTCCGCGGGCTTCGCCTTGGGATCGTTGGTAAGGAGCTGCTTCAGGTCGGGCACGGTTTTCTGGAAGCAGGGGAAGTCGTAGAATTCGCCGGCGAGAAAGGCCTGGCGGAAATTGCCGATGTAGTCGACGATGAATTTCTTGGCGCCCGGAATGTTTTCGGCGAACTTCCAGATCGTGTAGACGCCCATCACATGCTCGAGCCCGATGCGCCGCACGGGCCCCGCCGCCGCCTTGGCGAGCGCGATTTTTTCCGTGAACGCCGGGTTGTCCTTCTCGCCCGTGCGCGTGATCGAGATCGCGTTCAGCGCGAGCGAGATCGTGCCCGCGAGCATCGCGCGGTTGTTCGACGACGGTTCCCAGGTGAACACCTCCGGCGTCATCGTCTCCTGAAACAGCGCCTTGACGAATTTAACCGCCTCGATCGTATTCTTGGAATTGAGCGTCAGGTTGCCGTTGGCATCCTGCTCGTGCGCGCCGTGCGAGTACATGATCGTGCGCACGGCCATCGAGGTGTCGAGCTCCTGCGCGAGGCCGAGGCCGACGGGAATGTTGTGCTTCTGCTTGATCTTGCGCCCGCCGTCGAGAATTTTTTCCCAGCTGTCCGGCATCACGCCGACCTCGTCCCACAGGTCCTTGCGATAATTGACCGGGTCGGGCGTGAACGACGGCGAGAAGCCGAAATACTTTTTCGTCTTGGGGTTGTAGGTGCTCTTGATCGCTAGGTCGATCGGCTTGCCGTACTTCTTCTCGCACTCGGCGTAGACGTCCTTCATGTCGACGAGCTGGTCTTCGTAGGCCGGCGGCGGCCATTCGAAAAGGATCAGGTCGTGGCCCTTCTTGGCCGAGGCCTCCGCCGCCGCGCGCGCGGGCAGGCCGGCGACGCCGATGTTGTCGACGGTCACCTCGGTGTCGTTCTTCGCGCCCCATTCTTTGACGTAGGTCTCGTTGAACCACTTGTCGAAGGCCGGGACGAAGTGAACCCACTGAAGAATCTTGAGCGTCTTCTTCGCCGCCGCGCCGTAGACTTTGCGCGGCAGCGGCAGGGTCGCGCCGAGACCGGCGCCGACTGCGCCCGCGGCGGTCGCTTTAATGAAATCGCGTCGCGTCCAACCTTTTTTCGCCACGGCGGCCTCCTTTGGCATCCCGGCAGAATCGCCGGCTAATCGGATCAGCAGGTTGCGGCAGGTCCGTCCTCCATATACCCGATGGGTCGGATTCCTTCAAGATCGTTTTGCGCCGCGCGCGAATCGTGCATCGCGCGCCGCCGCCGCATCATTCGCTTTGCGCGAGTTTCGCCGCGAGCCACTTCGCCGTGCGCAGCAGGCGCGCGTCGGCCTCGCGCTGGCCGACGAGCTGGACGCCGATCGGCAATCCATTCTCGGCCTGAAGCAACGGCAGGCTGATCGCCGGCATACCGCAATAGGTCCACAGCGTGCAGAACGATGGATCGCCGGTGGTATCCAGGCCTCTCGGCGCCGCGCCGGGCGCGGCGGGCGTGAGAATCGCGTCGTAGCGCTGCTCGAATAATTCGGCGAAGCTTTCGCTCAGCGGCCCGATGCGGGAGAGCGCGCGCTGGTAATCGACCGCGCGGACTTCGCGTCCGCGCTCGATCTGCCGGCGCAGACCTTCGGAGAGCATGTCGCGGCCCTTGTCGTACTCGCGCTCGAGGTTTGCCGCCATCTCGGCTTCCATGATCGCGCGTTGCCAGCTCCACGCCTCGGCCGCGGAAGGAAACAGCTCGACCTCCTCGACGCGGTCGCCGAGCGCTTCGATCAGCTCGCCGAAGCCCGCGCGCGTGTCGTCGTCGGCGCGCTCCCATATGGGCGTCTTGACGAACGCGAGCATCGGCGGCAGCGGCGGCTCGGCCGCGGCCGCCGCGCTGAAAGGAATCCGCGCGCGCGGACGCGTGTCGGGATCGCGTTCGTCGTAGCCGGCGAGCTCTTCGGCGAGCAGCGCGATGTCGTCGATCGTGCGCGCGAAAAGTCCGACATGGTCGAGCGTGCGCGAGGTTTGCAGCATGCCGCTCCGCGGGATCAAGCCGTGCGTCGGCTTGAAGCCGACGATGCCGCAAAACGCCGCGGGCCGGATCGTCGAGCCGTTCGTCTGGCTGCCGACGGCGAGCGGAACCATGCCGGCGGCGACCGCCGCCGCCGAGCCGCTCGACGAACCGCCCGGCGTGTGATCGGGATGATGCGGGTTGCGCGTCTTCCCCGGCGTGAGAAAGGCGAATTCGGTCGTGACGGTTTTTCCCAGGATCAGCGCACCGGCCGCGCGCAGCCGCGCCACGACGGCGGAGTCGCGCGACGGCGTGCGCCCGGCATAAAGCGGCGAGCCGCGCTCGGTCGGCATGTCGGCGGTGTCGAAGATATCTTTGACGGCGACCGGCACGCCGTGCAGCGGTCCGATCGCACGACCCGACAAGCGCAGCTCGTCCGCCGCCCGCGCCTGCGCCAGCGCGTAGTCGGGGTCGAGAAATTCCCAGGCCTGGATCTGCTCGTCGGTCTCGGCGATGCGATCGAGGCATGCCGCAACGAGCTGCTCGGACGTGACGGCCCCTTCGCGAATCAGCCGCGCCGCCTCGGCGGCTGAAAGCCGATGGAGGTCTTCGAGTGCCATCGCGGCAGTTTTAGCACAAATTCGTGAGTAGTGAGTAGTCAGGCGTTAGTAGTGTAAGGACGGTTCGCGAACCGCCCCTACGAAGGAATGATTAAATGCGGGCTGAAATTATTTCCCGTACAAAAATTCCGGCAGCCAAAGCGTCATGCCCGGCCAGATATACATGAAGGCAAGGCAGAGGCAGACGATCAGCATGTACGGCATCATGCCGGCGAAGATCTGGTTGAGCGTCACCCACTTAGGCGCGACGCCCTTCAAATAAAACGCCGACATCGCGACCGGCGGCGAGAGGAACGCCGCCTGGAGATTCACCGCCACCATGGTGCCGAAGAGGATCGGGTCGATCTGGAAATGGCCGAGCAGCGGGATGAAGATCGGGCAGAAGATGACGATGATCTCGGTCCATTCGAGCGGCCAGCCGAGGAGAAAGATGATCACCTGCGCGATGAACATGAAGCCCAGCGGCGAGAGATTCATCGAGAGCACCCAGCGCTCGATCAGCGACTGCCCGCCGTGAAGCGCAAAGACGGCGGAGAAAAGCGCCGAGCCGACGAACAGCCAGCAGACCATCGCGGTCGTCTTCGCCGTCAGGAAGGTCGCCTCCTTGATGTTTTGTCTCAACTCCGGCGAGGTGCGGAGATGGATCAGCCCGGGGCCGAGCGTGCCGGCGAAGGTCGCGCCGAGCGAGCCCGAGACGATCAACTCGACGAAGTCCGCGTGCGCCCAGCCGAGCAGAACGCCGATGATCGCGCCGCCGAGACTCCACCAGAGCACTTCCTTCAGATAGCGCGCCATAACGGCGAGATAGAGCGCGCCGAGCGCGCCGACCGCCGCCGATTCGGTCGCGGTGCAGATGCCGAAGAGGATGACGGCGAGGACGACGATGGTGAGCACGCCGAGCGGCACGACCGAGGCGCAGAGCTCTTTCAGAATCTCGAACTGCTCGGCGTCCATGCGCCAGAAATAATAGAGCAGCGACAACGCCGAGAGGGCCGCTAGTCCCCAGAACCACTGGAAGAAGTGCGCCGGTATCTCGCCGACGCCTTCCACCCGCGCCTGCGTCTCGCTGCTGAGCTCCTCGGGCTTCGCTTCGGCGGCGCTCGGCTCAGCGGCCGTCGCCTCTTCGGTGGCGGCGCCGAGCTCTTCCGGCTGCTGCTCGACGGGCGCGGCCTCGGCCACGGGCGCCTGGGGCGCCGCGACGGGGGCGGCCGCCGCGGTGATCGGCGGCGGCGCGGAGGCGACCTGCGCGCTGGGCGCCGCGTTATAGATGACCACATACCACCAGCCGGCACCGAACGTGCCGACGGTGAGCAGTACCGGCACGGACAGCGCGACGATATCCTGCAGGATCAGGCCGTAGCTTGCCGCGCCTTTCGCGAGCGCCGGGCGGAACGCCGCCGCGATAAGGCCGGGGACGATACTGCGCGATTTGCCGCGCTCGAGGCGCCTTAGCCATTCGGGAACGCTGACGCGGTATTGATCGTCGGCGAGCTTCGGCGCGATCTTCGGATTCCAGATCGCCCACGCGAGAATGTAGACAAGATAGAGTGCGGTCAAGAAAAAGCCCGGCAGCATCGCCGCGGCGTAGAGCTTCACGATCGACTGGCCGGCGACGGCGGCATAGACGATGATCATGACCGACGGCGGGATCAGAATGCCGAGCGTGCCGCCGGCGGTGATGACGCCCGAGGCGAGCTTGACGTCATAGCCGGCCTTGAGCATCGGCCGGAACGAGATGACGCCCATGAGGACGACGACCGCGCCGACGATGCCCGAGGCGATGCCCCAGAACGCCGAGACGAGCATCGTCGTTATGGCGAGCGAGGCAGGCACGCGGCGGAACGCGAGCTGGACGGCGTGGAACATGCGGTCCACGAGCGCCGCGCGCTCCATGATGTAGCCCATAAAGACGAACAGCGGAATCGAGAGCAGGGTATCGTTCGTCATCACGCCGTACGTGCGCTGGACGACGAGATCGAAGATGTGGTTCTGCCACCAGTGCTGGTCCGGCGCCCAGAAGGCGATGTAGCCGAAGATCATGCCGAGGCCCATGAGCGTGAACGCGGTCGGGAAGCCCATCATGATCGCGATCACGATGAGCCCGAGCATGGTGAGACCGAGTGCCGGATCGCTCATGGCTTCTTCTCTTGATCCTTGTCTTCTTTGATCGCCATTTCGTGGACCACGCCTTCTTCCATGACGCTTCTGTGGCGCGCGGCCTCGTCGATCGCCTTGGCGCCCTCCATCGCGACGCGCCGCGACTCTTCGTCGACGTACGCGCTATGCGAGAGCTGGGTGTCGATGACGTCGATCTCCTCGACGTCTTCCAGGCGCGCCGGCCACTGGCCCGTGCGGATGCATTCGATACAGCGGGCGATCTCGGCGATCCCTTGGATCAACACGAAAATGCCGGCGATGGGAATGACGGTCTTGAAATGATAAACCGGCGGCCCTTCGGCGGTGATATTGGAATGCTCGGCGATGCGCCACGAGTCGGCGGCGTAGCCGTAGCCGGCGTAGATCAGACCGACGATGCCGGGCAGAAAAAACAGTAAATAGAGCAGCAGGTCCAGCGCCGCCTGCGCGCGCGGCTTGAGATAGATGTACACGAAGTCCGCGCGCACGTGGCCCGCGAGCGCGAGCGTGTAGGCGCCGCACATCATGAACAGCGTGCCGTAGAGCATGTTGTTGAAGTCGAAGATCCAGGCGGTCGGCGCGTTGAGGATATAGCGCTTGAAGACCTCGACCGAGACGACGAAGGTGAGCGCGACGATCAGCCACGCGAACGCCTTGCCCGTCCAGTAACTGATCTCGTCGATGGTGCGATAAATGCTCTGCATCGCGATATCCGAAAAAAAAGCCGGCCACCCGCTACATAGCGGATGGCCGGCTCGAGTCGATGGCGAAGGGCATGGGGCTATCCCTTTTTCTCCGCCTTCGCCGCCGGCGCGTCGGGTTTCCCAGCCGGCGCAGGCTTGGCCCCCGGTTTCTTGGCGAAGTAATGATTGTAGGCCAGGCGGCGGTCGACGTACGTATCGAGATCCCATTTGACGGCGCGTTCGGCGAAACGGCGCTGCGAGTCGGCGATCTCCTTGAAGAGCGGATTCGCCGCCGAATATTTCTTCTCGACATCGTCGAAGACGTCGAGCTGCTTTTGCAGCACGGAAACGGGCGTCTTGTAAAAGCGCACCTTATCCTTGGTCTGCAGTTCGACGTAGTCTTTCGAATACCGGTCGATCGCTTTCCACGACATGTCGGCGGACGCCGCGTCGACCGCGTAGGCGATAATCGACCGCATCTTCTCGGGCAGCGAATCGAACTTCGTCTTATTGAACAGGATCTCGAATTGCTCGGCGTTCTGATGAAAGCTTTGCAGCATGCAGATCTTGGAGACGTCCTGGAAACCCAGCGCGCGATCGGAGGAGGCGTTGTTGAACTCCGCCGCGTCGATCAGGCCGCGGTCGAGCGCAGGCACGATCTCGGAGCCGGGCAGGGCGTTGACCGCGGCGCCCATGCCCTGAAAGAGATCGATCGAGATGCCGACGGTGCGGAACTTCATGCCTTTGAAATCGTCGGGCTTGGTGATCACCTTCTTATACCACCCGAGCGGCTGCGTCGGCATCGGACCGTAAGGAAAGGAGACGACGTTGGCGCCGATCGCTTTATGGATCTTGTCTAGCAGCTCCTTGCCGCCGCCGTACTTGTGCCAGGATAGGATCATGTTGGCGTCCATGCCGTACGCCGGACTCGATCCCCAGAGCGCGAGCGCGTTGTTCTTGCCGTAATGGTAGGAGAGGACGCCGTGGCCGCCGTCGAGCGTGCCCTTCGAGACCGCGTCGAGCAGGCCGAAGGCGGGCACGACGGCGCCGGAGGGCAGGACGTCGATCTTGAGATCGCCGCCGGTCATGTCGTTGACCTTCTTGGCGTAGTCGAGGGCGAACTCGTGGAAGATATCCTTCTGCGGCCACGTGCTCTGCCAGCGCATCGTGATCGGCCCCTGGGCCTTGACGACCGCCGGGAAGCCGAGCACGGCGGCGCCGCCCGCGGCCATCGCCGCCTTTAGCACGCTGCGCCGGGAAAGCTTCGAGCTTCCTTGGTCTGCGACCTTCGTCTGAGTGGCCATAAACCCTCCTTTTTTGTTTACGGCGGAACGAATGTGACCAACGCTTATATATAACTTACTTATTCGCGTCAATGAGATATTCAAGCAGTCGCAGGTGGGATTGTCCGCATACGTTTGGGTCGTCCGCGTTTAGTTACGGTGGATATACTATTAAAGTGAATCAGCGTGTTGTAATAAAATTTATATCACATGCCCATTAGCTGGATCGAAATGTTGCTCAGGATGGGCGCGAGCGTATTTCTTGGCGCCGCCATCGGTTACGAACGCGAGCGTATCGGTCGCGCGGCCGGTCTTCGTACTCACTTACTGGTGTCGCTCGCGTCCGCAACTTTTATGCTGGTCTCGACGCAATTCGTTTACTATCAGCATTACACCAAGGAAGATCTCGTCGCCGTGGATACCTCTCGTATCGCGGCGAGCGTCGTGACCGGTGTCGGCTTCCTCGGCGCCGGAGCGATCTTGAGGACCGGCCTCAGCATCCAAGGCCTAACGACGGCCGCAAGCCTATGGCTGGTTTCGGCGGTTGGGTTGGCGGCCGGGGCAGGAATGTTCGCCGAAGCCGTTACAGCGACCATCGTCACGCTTTTTAGTCTCGTGATACTGCGCCGACTCGAAGCAAAAACCAAAGGACCCGCGCAGTAAAAGTTTTGCTCACCGTGCGTTAACCATTCTCCCCGACCTGAATATTGCTATTTGACCGCCGGGTTGCCCTCGGATAGGCTTCTTGCACCATGACTCCGGGCGCCCTCGTCGACGAGCTTCGAACAATCGTCGGCCGGCAGTTCGTCCTGATCGAAAAAGAAGACGTCGTCGTGTACGAGCAGGACGGCTCGATCCTCCAGGCGATGCCGGAGATCGTCGTGGTTCCGGCCGACTCCACTGAAGTCTCGGCGGTCGTGCGCGCGGCGGCAAAGGCCGGCGTGCCGATCGTTCCGCGCGGCTCGGGCACCGGCCTCGCGGGCGGCGCGGTGCCGGCCGAAGGCGGCGTCGTGCTCTCGCTCGCGCGCCTCGACCGCATCCTCGAAATCGATCTCAAAAACCGCGTCGCCGTCGTCGAGCCCGGCGTCATCAATCTCGAAATCACGAAGGCGATCGCGAAAGACGGATTTTTCTACGCGCCGGATCCGAGCAGCCAGGCGGCGTGCTCGGTCGGCGGCAACATCGCGAATAATTCCGGCGGGCCGCACACGCTCGCCTACGGCGTCACTGTCAATCACATACTCGGCGTCGAGGTCGTGCTCGCCGACGGCGAGATCGCCTGGCTCGGCGGCCGCGTGCCGGACACGCCGGGATACGACCTCACGGGCGTTTTCGTCGGCTCCGAAGGCACGATGGGCATCGTCACCAAGGCGGTCGTCCGTCTCATGCGCGGACGCGAGACCGTGCGCACGCTGCTCGCCGTCTTCGAAAAGCCGGAGGCGGCGACGCGCACCGTCGTCGACATCACCGCAGCCGGCATTATTCCCGCGGCGCTCGAGATGATGGACCAGGCGACGATTCAGGCGGTCGAGAAGGGCGCGCCGTGCGGCTATCCGACGGACGCCGCCGCGGTGCTCCTCGCCGAGATCGAAGGCGTGCGCGAGCACGGCGAGCGCGCGATGGCGCTGATCCAGTCGATCTGCCGGCAGAACGGCGCCCGCGAGGTGCGGCTCGCGCAGGACGACGCCGAGCGCCAGCTCCTATGGAAAGGGCGCAAGGGCGCCTTCGGCGCGCTCGGGCTCATCGCGCCCAACTACTATGTCCAGGACGGCGTCGTGCCGCGCGGCAAACTGCCGGAGATCATGGCGCGCGTCGCCGAGATCGCCGCGCGCTACGGGCTCATCATCGCCAACGTCTTTCACGCCGGCGACGGCAACCTGCATCCGAATATTCTCTTCGACATGCGCAAGCCCGGCGAGCTCGACCAAGTCATCAAGGCGGGCGAGGAAATTTTAAAAGCGTGCGTCGCCGTCGGCGGCAGCATCACCGGCGAGCACGGCATCGGGCTCGAAAAGAAAGCGTATATCGGGCTCCTCTTCAACGAGCACGATCTGGAGGCGATGGCGCGCGTGCGCCGCGCCTTCGACGGCACGGGCCGCTTCAATCCGGGAAAGCTGTTCCCGACGCCGATGGGCTGCGGCGAGGTGCGATTAAGTCCCGGGAAAATTCCGCAGGGACTATGGATATGAAAACGTTTCAGGTTTCAAGTCCGGACCTGAAACCAGAAACTTGAAACCGAACATTTTAGCGTGGAACACAAGGACAACATAATCGAAGAAGCCGGCCCGCGTCTGCCGTCTTTGGACGTGCCCGAGCTTTACCAGTGCGTTCACTGCGGGCTCTGCCTGAACGCCTGTCCGACGTACCGCGCGCTGCGCATAGAGTCGGAGTCGCCGCGCGGGCGCATTCATCTCGTGCGCGCCGCCGCCGAAGGGCGCGTCGAATTGAACGAGGGCTTCGCCGACCATCTGAATCTCTGTCTTATGTGCCGCGCATGCGAGAGCGCCTGCCCTTCGGGCGTCAAATACGGGCGCATCGCCGAGGCGGCGCGCGCCGCGATCGGCCCGCCGGGCTCGAAGCTCGCGCGCACGGTCGCGAATCTCGCATTTACACAGCTCCTGCCGTTCCCCTCGCGCCTGAGACTCGCCGCGCGGCTGCTGCGCTTTTATCAGCGGAGCGGCGCGGCGCGGATTGCCGGCAAAATTCTACCCAAGCGCCTGCGCGAGATGAGCGCGATGCTGCCCGCGGTGCCTAATCGTTTCTTTGTCCCTGAGGTCGAAGTCTTTCCTGCCATCGGCGCGCGCCGCGCGCGCGTCGGCATGCTCGGCGGCTGCGTGATGAGCGTGCTTTTCTCCGAGATCGACGCGGCGACGCTGAGAGTGCTGAGAAAAAACGGCTGCGAGGTCGTGCTACCGAAAAGGCAGGTGTGCTGCGGCGCTCTGAACGTCCACAACGGCGAGACGGCGGCGGCGAAGGAGATGGCGCGGCGCAACATCGACGCTTTTCTCGCCTTCGATCTCGACGCGATCGTCGTCAACGCCGCCGGCTGCGGCGCCGCGATGAAGGAATACGGCCATCTGCTCCGCGACGATCCCGCTTACGCCGAAAAAGCGCGGCGCTTCGCCCGCCTCGTGCGCGACGCGAGCGAATTTCTATTCGAAATCGAAATCCTCCCGCCGTCGAACGCCGTGGATATGACCGTGACCTATCAAGACCCTTGCCATCTCGCGCACGGCCAGAAGGTCCGGAGCCAGCCGCGCGCGCTGCTGCAAAAGATTCCCGGCATCCGGCTGGTCGAGATGAACACGCCCGACCGCTGCTGCGGCAGCGCGGGCATCTACAACATCACCCACGCGGCGATGTCACAGGCGCTGCTCGAGGAAAAAATGGTCTCCGTCGCCGCCACCGGCGCAGCCGCGGTGGTCGCGCCCAATCCCGGCTGCATGTTGCAGCTACGCTACGGCGCGAAACGGTTCGGCCCGCCGATAGAGGTCTATCATCTCATGGACCTTCTCGACCGCGCGTACGGCGCTGCATGAAAATTTCCCCCGATGCGCTCGCGGCGGCGCTCGCCCGCGAGACCGGTCCCGACGCGGTCAGCGCCGACCCGGCGCTCGTCGACCGCCATTCCGTCGACCGTCAAGTGCCGAAAGTTCTCTGTCAAGTTTTTGCTGCGGAGGAAGTCGGCGCGGTCCTGCGCGTTTGCGCCGAAGCCGGCGCGGCGGTCCTCCCATGGGGCGGCGGCACGCTCATGAGTCTCGGAAATATTCCGAAGCGAGTGGATGTCGTTCTCAAACTGGACAGGCTCGCGCGCCTCGTCGAGCACGACGACGCCAATCTCACCGCGACCGCCGAAGCCGGTATTACCGCTGCGGCCTTCCGGAACCTGCTGGCCGAGCGGCGCCAGTTCCTGCCCGTCGATCCGTCGCGGCCGACCGAGGCCACGCTCGGCGGCATCGCCGCGGCGAATATCAACGGTCCGCGCCGGCCGCTTTACGGCGGTATGCGCGATCTCGTAATCGGCATGAAAATGGTTCTCGCGACCGGCGAGCAGGTCAAAGCCGGCGGTAAGGTGGTGAAGAACGTCGCCGGGTACGACCTCGCGAAGCTCTTCATCGGATCGCTCGGCACGCTCGGCGTCATTACCGAGCTGACCTTCCGGGTCTCGCCGCTTCCCGAAGTCGCCGCGTCGTTCGTCGCGACCGGCGCTCCGCAGCGCTGCCTCGACTTCGCCAAAGCGATTTCCAACTCGGCGCTGCTGCCGTCCGCGCTCGTCATTGCCGGACCTGAAAACAACGGCGATGCTTCCCGTGCCGTCGCTTGGATCGAAGGCTTCGAGGAAGCGGTCGCGCGGCATCTCCGCGATCTGACCGCGGCCGCCGAGCGCGCCGGCCTCGACCCAGGCGTTCTCCGGGACGCGCCGCATGACTCGTTGTGGCAGGAGCTTGGCGGTTTCGGCTGGGGGAGCAATGGCATTCTTTGCCGATTGACCGTGCCCATAGAGACAATCGAAACACTAGTGCCGCAGCTTACTTCTGAGAGCGCGCCGGGCAGGCGCGCTCAATACGTCTGTCATTATGGAACCGGCGTGGTCTGGGCGCTGATGGAGCCCACTACCGCCGGCCTCGAGCTCTATGGTGAGCTTGCAGCTGTGGTGCGGCAGTACCGGGGGCATTCGATTATCGTTTCTGCGCCCGCGGCTCTGAAGCAAAACCTTGACGTCTGGGGAGAGCCGCCGACGACTTTAGCGCTGATGCGCAGGATCAAGCAGCAATTCGATCCGGACGGCATTCTCAGCCCCGGCCGCTTCGTCAACCGCCTTTAAGAAGCTCTTTTTGCCGGAAACAAGGGTGGGTCGGGGGTAACAAAAAAGGGGTCTTTTTGTGCCTTGACGGAGGTTTTGCGCCAGTGTAAGTGATGCTATTTTAAAAGCGGGGTAGGGTAGTGGAAGAGGGCCTCAAAATGGACCAGGAAGAATTTATGACCACTAGAGAGGTCGCCCAGTACTTGCGGGTCGACGAGTACACCATCTACCGCCTCGTCTCACAGAAGAAGATTCCGGCCTTTAAAATCGGCAACCAGTGGCGCTTCAAGCGCAGCATGCTGGAACACTGGCTAAAGACCAAGATGAACATCCCCATCGGCCACTGATTCTTCCCGCCGCGCAGATCGTCGCGAAAATCTTTCCGCCATCGACGGCTCGCACCCGAGCGTTACCGTAAAAGTCGACCCATGCCCGAGAGCGCTCTCGGCCCGGATCATGGCGCCGAGCAGAGCCGCAAGCCGCTGCGCGACGTAAAGGCCCATCCCGAGTCCGCCGTACTGCCGAGTGCTCGACGAATCGCTCTGATGAAAACGATCGAAAATGCGCGAGAGATCCTCCGGCGCCATGCCGATGCCGGTATCCGTGACGGCAAATTCGACATACTGTTTTTCAGCGGACATCCCGGCCGGCGGCGCAACCATCCGGGCTGCGACCTTCACCGAGCCGCGCGCCGTGAACTTGATGGCGTTATCGATGACATTGCGCAAAATATGTTTTATCTTCTCGCCGTCGGTTCTAACCACAGGCAGATTTTCCGGATAACTCCAGACGAGCTCGATTTCTTTGCCGCGGGGAATGTCGTGGTAGGCTTTGAGATCGTCGAGCAGTCCGCTGAGCGAGATCTCCTGGCAGCGGCTGGCGTTTCTACCGGCATTGAGGCTCGTGATCTCCAACAGGTCCGCGATCATCGCGAGGTGCGCCCTCGCATGGCAATCGATCTTGGCGATGGCGTCGGCCTGGATCGGGTCGAGCTCGCCGAGCATTCGCTCTTTGAGCAGTCGCGTGTAGCCGACGATCACGTTGAGCGGCGTGCGAAGCTCGTGCGAGACCATCCCCAGGAACTGGTCTTTCACACGGTTCGCTCGATCGAGCGACTCTTCCCGCCGCTTGATCTCATCGACGAGCGCCGTCTTTTCTTCGGCGTGGCGCGCTTCGCGGCGGCCGAGGGCTGTTCGTTCATTGATGTTTTGTTGCATGTCTTCGCTCCGTGCCAAATAGATGTAGAGGAGGGCGATCGTCACCGGGCCGAGCGTTCGGACGAAAGCGAGCGGCGCGAAAGCCTCTCCCGACGCAAGCAATAGCGCGGCGTGGACCGCCAAGTATCCGCCGAGTACCGCAGAGGACGGCCGCACGCGGCAAATTCTTTTCCGAATCGCGCGTGCGACGGTTTTCCACGGCCGCGGCGGCGCCGTCGTCGTAGAGCCGAAGAGCGCTTCCACGTTGTCGCTCCTACTCGGAGACGACAGCGGCGGCTTCGCTCTTGCCGTTGCTCTCGGACGCCGCCTGCAGTTCAGGCTTGGCGACCATCGCGAGAATATTCTGCTTGCTGAAGCGCCAGCGGTGGCCGATGCGATTTCCCGGTATCACGCCTTCTTCCGCGAGACGGTAAACTGTCCGCTTATGCACCTTTAAAAGCTCCGCCGCTTCGCTTGCGGTCAATATCTCATCCATAACGCCTCCCTGTTATCTGACATGCAATGCCGTGCTTTGGGTTTCGCGAAACAGCACAGATCGTGCCACGGAGTTCGCGCGCATGCCGTGCTCAAGAAGCGCTGTGTTTTCAGGTAGTTTCGTTATGCTCCGATTGAAATCGAATGCGGCGGCGGGATGATTGGTGACAAATTTGTCGTTCTTTGGTCATCTTCGTTACAGGTGCGCAGAGCGACGGGCCGCGCGGCAGGCTGGGACGTCGATCATCCGTCTGGCTCGCGGTTGCCGGCGAGCTTGAGCGCGAGGCAGCTGCCGGCGACAAGCGTCGCGGCGAGGCAGAAGAGCCCGCCGGTGAAATCGCCGGTCGCCTGTTTGACGTAGCCGACGACGAAAGGCCCGACAAAGCCGCCGACGTTGCCGATCGAGTTGATGAGCGCGATGCCTCCCGCGGCGGCTGTGCCGCTCAGGAACTCCGTCGGCAGGCTCCAAAAAGGCCCAAGCGTGCTCCAGATGCCGAGCGCGGCGAGACAGAGCGCGAGAAACGCGAGCGGCGGGCTGTGACGTTGCAGCAAAGCGCTGAGGATGAGCCCGATGCTGCCCGCGAGCGCCGGCATGGCCACGTGCCGGCGGCGCTCGCCCGTCTTGTCGGAATGATTGCCGATCAACACCATCGCGATCGCGGCGATCAAATACGGCACGGCAGAGACGATGCCGACCATCAGATTCGTCATGCCGGAGAAATTCTTGACGATCTGCGGCAGCCAGAAAACGACCCCGTAAAAACTGATGATGATGGAAAAATAGAGCAGGCACAGCCGCCAAACTTTACGGTCGACGAGGGCGGTCGCGAGAGTATGGCTGTGGCGCAGGCGCTTTTCCTCCTGCTCGGCCCGCATGGTCGCCCCGAGCCACGCGCGCTCTTCCGGCGCGAGCCACCGCGCCTGCTCCGGCCGGTCGGTGAGATAGGCGAGTGTGACGAAACCCAAGATCACGGCGGGGATGCCTTCGATCACGAACAGCCATTGCCATCCGGCGAGCGTTCCGACGCCGCCAAGATTCATCAGCACGCCGGAGAGCGGGCCGCCGATGACGCCGGAGAGCGCCGTCGATGTTAGGAACAGCGCGACTGCGCGTGCGCGCTCCTTGGCCGGCACCCAGTGGGTAAGATAGAGGATCGTGCCCGGAAAAAATCCCGCTTCGGCCGCGCCGAGGAGAAAGCGCAGGAGGTAAAACATCTCCGGTGTCTTGACGAACATCATGCACGAGGAAATCGCGCCCCAGGAGATCATGATGCGCGCGATCCAGAGACGCGCGCCGACGCGCTCCATAATCAGGTTGCTCGGAATCTCGAACAGCACGTAACCAACGAAGAACATGCTGGCGCCGAGGCCGTAGACCGCGTCGCTGAAGCCGAGGTCGGCCTTCATCTCGAGCGCCGCGTAGCCGACATTGATGCGGTCGATGTAGTTGACGATGTAGCAGATGAAGAGAAAAGGGATGAGGCGCCGCACGACTTTGCGCATGACGCGCTCGGGCTCGATCGCAGGCATTTTTTCTCCGTTCACAAAACTTGCCGCAGACTAAACCGAAATCGCCGCGTCGTCCAGGGCGGTTAGCTTGACAACCGAAAAGGCGAAGGTTATTGACTCGCAGGTAGCATGGCGGGCGAGCTGGAGCTTCCCTTTTCCGAGATGCGCTACGACATCACGATGCCTTTCTTCGAAGGGCGCGTGAAAATCGACGGCGTAAAGTTGAAGCCGACGAAGACCTCGTCGATGGTCTTCGCCGACTATCCGCAGCTTCGCGAGGGCGATTTCGGCGTCTGCGATCTCAACCTCGGCTATTTTCTTCCCGCGATCGACGCCGGTTGGGAGCTGATCGGCCTGCCGGTCTTCTCGAAGCGCAAGCCGGTCTATCCGTTTATCTTTTGCCGCGCCGACGCCGGCATCCAGAAACCGAAAGACCTCGAAGGCAGGACGATCGGCACGCGGCAATACCGCACCGCGATCAGCGTCTGGGTGCGCGGGCTGCTGCAGCATCGCCACGGCGTCGACATCTCGAAGATCGCCTGGTCGGCCCAGGTGAAAGAAGTATTTCCGAATTACGACAAAACGACGCGCATCGACTACGTCGACAGCAAAAAAAGCGCCGCCGACCGCCTGCTCGACGGCGAGGTCGACGCCCTCGTAACCGATATTTCCGACGCGAAGCTGCTCGAAGTCCTGGAGAGCAGTCCAAAGGTGAAGCGGCTTTTTCCCGATTACATGGAAGAAGATGAAAAGCTTTACCGCGAGATCGGCATTTACACGCCCGTGCACATCATCGTGATCAGCAAGAAGCTCGACCGCGCCCATCCCGAGCTCGCCGGCAAACTCTATGCGGCCTTCGAGCGGGCGAAACAGACCGCCTATGACGACATTCTCAGCGACCGCGGCGGTTTTTCGGTGATTTACCTGCGCGAGCGCGCGAAGGAGCAGTTCGCGCGCTGGGGCGATCCGTGGAAATACGGCATCCGCTCCAACCGCAGCACGATCGACGCGCTCGTGTCGTACAATCACGAGCAGGGCATGACGCGCGCGCGGCTCGCCGACAAAGATATCTTCGCCGCGTCGACCTTGGACACTTGAGCTATCCTTAAGGAGAGATTGCGATGCTTCCCAAAGAGCAGAACGAGCTGCTGACGCGAATCGGCCCGGGCACGCCGATGGGCGAGGTCATGCGCCGGTATTGGCTGCCGGCGTTATTGTCCGAAGAGATTCCCGAACCCGACTCGCCGCCCGCGCGCGTGCGCCTGCTCGGCGAGGAGCTGGTCGCTTTCCGCGACACCAACGGCCGCATCGGGCTCGTGGGCGAGCACTGCGCGCACCGCGGCACGTCGCTTTTCTACGGCCGCAACGAAGAGTGCGGGCTCCGCTGCATCTATCACGGCTGGAAGTTCGACATCGAAGGCAATGTGCTCGATACGCCGGCCGAGCCGCCCGACAGCGACTTCAAAACCAAAGTGAAGCACACGGCGTATCCGACGCACGAGGCGGCGGGCATCATCTACGCCTATCTCGGCCCGCGCCAGAAGATTCCGCTGTTTCCGAATTACGAATGGAATCAGGTGCCGCTGAACTATACTTACGTCACCAAGTGCCTGATGGAGTGCAGCTACCTCCAGGGCCTGGAGGGCGAGTGCGATTCCTCGCATCTATCTTTGCTGCATCAGACTTTCGTCGATGGTCCGGCGCGCGCGATATGGCGGCTCGATTCCGCGCCCGCCTACGAGACCGAAGAGACCGATTTCGGCGTGCGCTTGATCGCGACCCGAAAAGCGGGCCCGGGACGGCAGTACATCCGCTTTTCGAGCTTCGTGATGCCGGTATTAGGCGGCGTGCCGGCGGGACGTCCGCCCGACGAGCTCGACGGCTTCGAAGTCCATATGTATGTGCCGTACGACGACACGCACTCGTGGCGCTACGACTTCGGTTTTCGCCGCACGCGCGCCGTCGAGCCGCAGGAAGTGCACCGGCGAAAGCAGATCGGCCCCGATTACCGGCGCATCCGCAACGCGGCGAATAATTATCTCCAGGACCGCGAGATGCAAAAGAAAGTCAATTTCACGGGCATCGAGGATTTTCTCAACCACGACGCGTGCGCGACCGAGAGCATGGGGCCGATCTACGACCGGAGCAAGGAGCATCTCGGGTCGAGCGACAAGGCGGTCATCGCCGTGAGAAAATATCTCTTGAACGCCGTCAAAGCGCTGCAGGACGGCAAGGAGCCGCCGCACATTCTGCGCGATCCGGCGAAGAACCACTTTCCGCATATCGACTGCTTCGCGCATCTTTTGCCGGCGGAGGCGCGCTGGCGCGAGCGCTTCGATTTTCTGACGGCGACGGCGCAGAAAGAAAATCCCGCGGCATACGCGCCGGCGGAAAAAAAGGCATTGCAGGCGGGGGAGAAATGAAAAGAAAGCCGCAACGGGTAACGGCCAAACAGGGCACAGCGAAACAGACGGACGAAGAGTTGAGAATCGCCGCCAAGATCCTGGAATGGGAGATCGGCGACATCTGGGGCCACGTCGGCGTGCGTATGCCGGACGGCGAGGGGATTGCCGTGCAGATGTTCCGCCGTGCCGAGGACGGAGGCGACAAAGACTGGCTCGTGCGCTTCGATTACTCGCTCAAAAAGCTTTCCGGCGTCGGCACCCCGCCGCGCGAATCGACGATTTACACGGAGGTCTTCAAGGCGCGTCCGGACGTCAACGCCATCGTGCATTCGCACGCGCCGGCTTGCATCGCGCTCGGCCTCGCCGACAAGCAGCTCGCCTGCGTGCACATGCAGTCGTTCCGCTTCGGCGCCGGCGTGCCCGTTTACCCGCGGCCGATCTATATTCTCGACGACGCCGAAGGCGCCGAGCTCGCCCGCGCGCTCGACGGCGCGTCGGCGGTGATGATCAAAGGTCACGGCATCGTCACGGTCGGCAAGACGATCGACGAGGCGTCGATGACGGCGCTCTACATGGAGCGCACCGCGAAGATCCAGGCGATGGCGCACCTCCTGGGCTTTCAGGGGCCGACCGAAGACTTCGTCGAAGAACTCACCGCGAGCAAGGACAAGCTCTTCGCCAACGTCAACCGCATGAAGAGCGTTCACTCCGCCGAGTGGCGCTATTACTCCGAAAAGATCAAGAAGAACGAAAAGTGGACGCGCGGATGGTCGTAAACCCGTAGCGCGCCGCCCTATGACGCGAACCGCATCGTTTTCACATTATTCAAATGTCGGGGCGGTTCGCGAACCGCCCTTACGCTGCGCAATAATCTTTGCGATCGGTGTCGTTGCTTTCCTGTTCTTTGTCTCGATCTAATCCCTTCACGCCGCCGAGCCCGCCGATTTCGGTAAAGTCGTCGCCGCTTCCAAGCAAGAAGGCAAAGTCGTCGTCGCGATTCCGCCGAGCGCCGACCTGCGCAAGCAGATGGACGCGGCGTTCAAGGCCAAATTCGGCGTCGATATCGAGCTCGTCACCGCGCCGGGGCCGCAGAACGCGAGCCGCATCGCGTCGGAGCAGAAGGCCGGCGTTCAATATTTCGACGCGCTGATCGTCGGCACGGGGACGGCGTTGTCGCTCGCGCACGGCGGCATGCTCGAGTCGATCGAGCCCAACATGGTCCTCGCCGAAGTGAAGGATCCGAAGAACTGGTGGGGCGGACACATCTGGGAAGATAATTTGAAAACGAAGCGCTTCCTCTATTCCTTTATCGCAGAGGTCGGCACCGGCGGGCTGTGGTACAACTCGACGCTCGCCAAGCCCGAGGAGCTGCGCTCACTCGACGATTTCTTGAATCCCAAGTGGAAGGGCAGAATCGGCCTCAGCGACCCGCGCGTGCCCGGCTCCGGACAGTCGCTGTGGTCGCTCTGCTGGGAGCTCAAGGGCGAGGATTTTCTGAGAAAGCTGGTGCAGCAGAATCTCTTCGTCAGCCGCGATCTCAGGCAGATCGCCGACGCGCTCGCGAAGTCGAAGCTCGCGCTCACGATGGGCGCGGGCCATTCGCAGTACGAGCCGTTCATCAACTCGGGACTGCCCGTCAAGCAGCTGCCGACGCCGAAAGAGGGGCTGCCGGCGAGCAACGGCTACGGCATCGTCGGCATCGTCAAAAATCCGCCGCACCCGAACGGCGCGAAGCTCTTTCTCAACTGGCTGCTCAGCCGCGAAGGTCAGGAATTTTACGGCAAGGTCATGAAGTCATCCACGCGCCGCCTCGACGTCGATACGAAATGGCTCGCCGAATTCGGCACGCAGGCGGCGAAAGATACGCTGACGCTCGACGAGTATAACCGCCTGCGCAACCATCTCGAAGATAAATACACCAAGGTCCGGCTGCCGGCGGCGGAGTTCGCCGAGCAGATACTCAAATAGGAGGCCGCATGCGGCTATTCTTTACGCTCGTCTTCGCGATCGGCGTCTTTTTTCCCGCCGCCGATCTCTGCGCGCAGAGCGACTGGAAGAAAGACTGGGAGCGCACGCTTCAGGAGGCGAAAAAAGAGGGCAAGATCGTCGTCGGCATCCCGGCGCGCGCCGAGCTGCGGAAGGAACTCGATCTCGTCTTCAAGCCCAAGTTCGGCGTCGACATGGAACTTCTCCCCGCGCGCGGGCCGCAGAACGCGAGCCGCATTGCCGCCGAATTCAAAGCCGGCGTGAAATATTTCGACGTCTTCATGGGCGGCTCGGGCACGTACGAGTCGATGGCCGAAGACGGCATGGCCGATCCCATGCCAGCCAACTGGATTCTGCCCGAAGTGAAAGAAGAGAAATACTGGTGGGCCGGCCACGTCTGGGAAGACAACCTGAAGACCAAGCGGTTTTTGTATTCGTTCATCGCCGACGCCGGCACCGGCGGCTTCTGGCACAACACGTCCCTCGTCAAGCCGGAGGAGATCCGCTCGCTCGACGACTTTCTCAACCCCAAATGGAAAGGGAAGCTCGGCCTCCTCGACCCGCGGACCCCCGGCTCAGGGCAGTCGATCTGGTCGTTCATGTGGGACCTGAAAGGCGAGGGTTTCCTGCGCAAGCTCGTGCAGCAGGACCTCTTCGTCAGCCGCGATCAGCGCCAGCTTGCCGACGCGCTCGCGAAGGGCAAGCTCGCGATCGCCCTGGGCGTGAGCTTCTACACGCTCGAGGGCTTCATCGTCGCGAGCCTGCCCATCAAGGAGCTGCCCAAGTTAAAGGAAGGCGCCCCGTCGAGCAACGGCTCCGGCGTCATCGGCATCGTCAAAGGGCCGCCGCATCCGAACGCGGCGCGGCTCTTCGTCAATTGGCTCCTATCCAAAGAAGGACAGGAGCTTTATGTCAAGGTGATGCATCAATCAACGCGCCGCATCGACGTGGACACCAAATGGCTCCAAGCCGAGGGGGTGCAAGCCGCGAAAGACGTGCTCACGGTGGAGGAGTATAACCGTGTGCGGAATCACCTGGAGGATAAATACACGAAAGTCCGGCTGCCGTCGGCGCAGTTCGCCGAGCAGATATTAAAATAATCGCGGCGCCGGACGCTGCATTGCTATACCGGACGGGAGTTCGCCGCGAGCTCTCGCCCGCGCATTTTGCCGTTAACCCGATCGACCCAGCGGTTTCTCTTCTCTTCCGGCTGCCCAAGCCAGCTGAGCGGATAGACGTCGGCGGAGCCGCACATATCGCAGCGTCCGTACGGCGCCGTATCCAGCACCTCTTCGCATGAGTAGCACACGTAGGCTGTCGAGAGTTTCATCTTTTCCTCCCTTGTAAGTTACGCCCGCGCCACCTGTAAGTTGGATGCTTCGTATTCTACCTATATTCGATTTTTGATAAAGTTTAAGGGGGTCATGTTTTGCTGTATATTCTGTGACCCTTGGTCATTTTCTCGTGAGTCATCAGCAACTTGCGCGTATATCGAACCGTGCATTTCGCTGCTTTGTCACCGCCGACCAAATCGCGCCACGATCGACGCGCCGCGCATTCGCTGGGCTATTTATCCATCCGCCAGTCGAAACGGAATAGGGTATTATCCTGATTTGCGTTACAAAATCGCCTGAAGAAAAAATGGCGCGTGTTAGTATCTCCGGGTGAGCCGCCGTAGTATCGCGTAAAGCGACGAGCGCTTTCCAAGCCAGCGCCGTATCCGTGCGAGTAAATGAAACGGCTTCGGATTGCGTCGACGAAAGCCGGCTGGAAAAGTACAACCGCCTTGAACGATTTGCTGAATTTCCGTTTTCTGCACCCGGTAATTCTCACGCGTAGCCGATCGCCTGGCTGAGCTTCACGTGAATGCGGCGCACGCGCTCGACCTGCCCTTTCGCGGGAAAGCGCTCGTAGAATCCTTCCGAGCGGAAGTCGCGCACGAGCTCTTTCCACGGCTGCATCAGCACGGCGAAGACCCGCGGGTCGCGCTTCTCGTCCCAGGCCTGGAAAATCTTTCGATTACGAATGATATCGCCGAAGACTCGGATCAGCGCCTTCAGGGTCACGTCGCGCGTGAACATATAGCGCTCGTTGTCGCCCCAGACCGCATGCATGGTATCGCGCACGGCTTTGAAGTAGTCGCGCACGAGCGGGTAGACGTAATCGGAGCGGAACTGGAACTGGTTTTCGAAAAGCTTTCGGTTCCGCAGCACGATCTTGTAAATCTCGTTGAAGAGCTCGGACTGCAGGATCCATTTCTCCTGCCGGCTGCGGCCGCCCAGTCGGTTGATGCGGTAGCGCAGCGGCGAGTCGTTCTCCTCGTAGAGAAGGTTCACGACTTTGGCGGCGAGCTTTTTCTCCGGCGTCTCCCAGGAGACGCGCTCGTAGAGGTCGACGAGATGCGACTTGTTGATGCGGGTGTGAGTCGAATTGATGATGACGAACATCTCGGTGGCGAAGTCGGCGCTCTTGCCGTCGAACATCACGCACGGCACGTCGACTTCCTTGGCGACGTCGGGGTGCTTCTCGGCGAAAAAGTGCAGCGCCGCGAGGCGGTGCTGGCCGTCGATAATTAAAAATTTCCCCTTCGGCTCGCTGAGGAAACCAACGCTATAGGAGCCGTCCTGCCGCCGGAATCCCAGCGTCTCGTCGGAAAAGAGCAGGATAGTGCCTGGGATGAGCGGCTGGCTAACGGCGGTCTCGTAGAAGTTCACGATCTGGCGGATCTTCCGCCGGTTCAAGACGCGCTGGAAGGATTTCTCGCTATGCTCGATGCCGGAGATAAAGCGCGCGACCTCGTCGTCGCCCGCGTCGTCGGGCGCGATCTCCTCGCCTTCGAAATAATAGCGGCTGGTAAAGCGCACCCGGTCGAGCAGCTCCGTCGCCTTGACCGCGGCGAAGTAAAACGTGCCCTCTTTCTGGACGATACGGGTTGCGAGCATGCAGGGTGCCTCCTAACCCTTTTAGTATAACCCAGGAGACCGGGAGGATGCTAATGACAGTTAAATAGGATCGATGTCGGGAATAGAGATAAGGAATACCGCTCCGCCGGCTCCATCGACGAGCGATATGTCGCCGTGGTGAGCGGTGAGGAGCGACTTTACGATTCCCAGTCCCAGGCCGGTGCCGCCGTCTTCGCGGTGAGTGGTGAAGAAGGGCATAAATATTTTGTCTGCGTTGGCCTTGGAGATGCCGCGGCCGTTGTCGGTTACAGTTATAAGACAATTGCCGCCGCCGCGGCGAGAATCGATGGTGACGTGGTCCGCTCCGCTCTGGCGGCTGTTATCCAACAGATTAACGAAGACAGTCTCCAGGACTTCCGGCGCAATCCGCGCTTTCATGCGCAAGTCCTGCGGCGTAACCGTAATCGTAAGGGCGAATTCCCTATAACGCTCCGTTAGCCGAACGAGCAGCGAGGCAATATCGGCGGTTTCCGCGCCAGCTTCAAGAACGTCCGCCCGCGCCAATTCCAAGAGCCGGTCGACGAGCCGCTGCAGCCGGTTGGCGTCGTGTGCGACATTGGCTAAAAAGCGGTCGCGCTTCTCCGGCGGCATCTCGGCGATATGTTCCTGGAGCAGCTCCACTGCGCCGCGGATGCCGGCCAGTGGAGTTTTGAATTCATGCGAGACCTGAGTGGCGAAATTGCGGATGTAATCGGAGCGATGCTCCAGGGCTCGCGCCATGTCGGCGAAGCTTTGAGACAGCAGATCGAGCTCTTCCGTCACCGGCGATTTGATCGGCTCGAGCGCCACCTTCTCCCCGCCCGCGATGCCGCGGGTCTGTCGAATCAGCGCGTGGATGGGACGAGCGATCGTGTAGGAGGTGAAAAACGCCAGCCCGACGGCGAGCAAGACTAAACCCGCGCCGACAAGCGCGACGGTTTCCCGCTCGCTGTATAAATGCTCGAGAATGCTTCTCGGGGTGCGGGAGAGCAGCACCACGCCCATCAGCCGATCGTTGTTCACGATCGGGAAAGCGACAAAAACCCGAATGCCGGTCCCGCGGCTGATCGACGCGAGCGGCGGCACCGGATGCTTCAGCAGCCGCGCGCGAATCGCGCTTGCGTATCGGCCGGCGAGCGCCCGTCGAACTTCGTCCAGATTGGCCAGCGAAAGCCCGAGGTCTTCGCGTCCAGCCACAACGACGCCCCGGTAGTCGAGGATCCGGATGCCGGATAAAACCGTGCGCTGCGCGTCTTCGAGTACCGGCGTCATACGGACGCCGGCCTCCAGTCCAGCGGTGTCGGCCTGGCCTTCGACGGCGATGGCGCCTTCCGGGCGCGGTAAAATTGTGTGCGAAGACAAATTGAGTTGCGGTGTTACCGGAAGATAGCGTTCGTCGCCCGGCGCGGCGGCGCTCACGGGAATACCATATTTCTCCGAAGCTGCGCGCGATTGAAGCACGCGATTGATCTCTTGTTTGTAAACGGAAGCGATGAAAGCCGCTTGCGATATCAGCTCCAGCTCGGTTTGTTGTACCAGCTCGTTTTCGTAAATGCGGAAAAATACTATGCCGCCCAGCGGCAGGAGCACTAAAACGAAGTTCACGGCGAGAAGAATCGAGCGGAGCTTGAAATGCGAGCGTGTGCGTTTGTCTACGACTGACATGAGCCCAGCTTGTAGCCGACGCCGTGCACGGTTTCGATGACGGACTTTCCGCCCGCCTCGGCGTATTTGCTCCTAATCCTTCGGATGTGGCTGTCGATCGTGCGGTCGCTGACCGTGATGTGGTTTCGATACGCGCCGTCGATAAGCTCGTCGCGGCTGTGCACGTGCTCGGGGCGCCGCAACAGAGTTTTGACGAGCGCGAACTCGACGGCGGTCAGCGGCACCGGCTTCGACCTCCAAAAAGCCGTGTGGGCGTCAATGTTCAGCTTGAGCAAGCCATGCTGCAACGCCTCGGGCTCGCTCGCGGCGGGGCGCTGCCCCGCTCGCTTCAAAATCGCCTGTACGCGGGCCACCAACTCCCGCGGGCTGAACGGTTTCGTGACGTAATCGTCACCGCCGATTTCGAACCCGACGACCCGATCCACTTCGTCGGACCGAGAGGAGAGAAACAGTATCGACACGTCGGATGTCTTGCGGATGCGCCGGCAGACTTCGAGACCGTCGAGCTCGGGCATCGTGATGTCGAGGATCACCAGATCCGGCTTCGCCGCGTGAAGCTGGCGAAGCGCCGCTTCGCCGTCGGCCGCTTCCACGACGTCGAGACCGGCTTTCTCCAGCGCGAACTGCACGACTTCCCGAATGTGAGGATCATCATCAACGACCAGTATCCTCTTGCCCATAAATTCGACTGTCTAGGATAATGTCTCCGGGTGTAAAAAGCCAATGTAGCCTCTCAAACGGACGCGAGGCGCGCCTTGCCGCCGAATTTTTCCGACCAGCGGATGCGGCCGGTCATCTGCATCACGACGAAAAGCGTCACCACCGAGCCGATGGTGATCGACAATCCCGTAAATCCTTTGAAAAAAAACGCGTAGGAGAAGAGCACCAAATAGACGAGCTGCGCGAGCCCCGCCTCGAGGGCGGCGAAGCGGATGCCGACGACGAGCCTCAAGTAGCTTACCACCAGGCCGATAGACACGAGCGAGCAGACGATAAATGCCAGATGGATCGAGATGTGATCCACCAGATACGCGAGCAGCAGGTGAAAAGCGAAAAAGGCGCAGGCGAGAAAGAAGTAATTCATCGGATGCAAATCGATCCCGCGCAGCGTCGTGATGATGAACATCAAGAAAAAGAAAAAGAACAAGGAGACCGGAGCAAAATAGCTGATCTGTCCCGCCAGCGGCCCCGGCTGGAGCTTCTGCGGCAGGACCATGCCGATCTGAAAGCCGGAGAGGAGATTGCGAAACGTCCAGGTAAGCTCCCAGCCGGTGCTCGTCGGCGTTTTTTTAGAGGGCGACAGCGTGTTTTCGGGGAAATCGATGTCGCCGAAATTGGTTTTCATCCGAAGCTCGAAATTTTTTACCTGCGTGACGTCGTCGCCGAATACATAACGCCAGCTGTCCAGGCCCTGAGAGCGGTAGCGAACGGCTAAAACGGCCGTCTTGCCGGCCGCGATCTTGGCGGTGGCCACGATTGTGGCGTTTTTGTTTTCCGTCTTAACCGGCTCGCCGTCGACGGTAAAGACCAGGTCGTCGTAGATCGCCTGCGTGGTCGGAAAATAGAAAGTGCAGGTGACGAGGTCTCCCTTGCTCGTATTACGGAAGACGTATTCGCCGGCGAAGCCGACCTTGTAGGTGCTGTACCAGAGCAGGCCCTTCTGGCGATGTTCGAGATCGAGATCAACGTTGATACGACTCATCTCGAGCGGAATCGCTACGGTCGTCTCGTCTTTGACGGTCCGCACTACTCTCTTGCGGTTTTCGTAGTTTGCCTCCTGGCGATACGTGACTTCCGTCGCCAAGGCCGCCGGCGGCTTCTGAACGTGCGGTGCGCCCCAAATCGAGGTCACCTGGTTTTTCAGGGTGGAGTCGTGCGAATAGGTTCGGTTGAAGATCGTCGTGCCGAGAATCGCCCAGGCAATCGTTGTGCAGAGGAAAATGAAAACCAAAGCTACGATGTGCGCCCTCATGGATCCGTCCTCCTTTTCGGGAGGACTCTAAATCATGTGAGTGCGCTCCTGATGACGCTCGCGTGCCATTCGCGAGGCTTTTTCGTGCAGAATTTATGCAGGACGACCGCTACCGGCTCAAGCGCGGGAGAAAAAATCATCCACTGCGCGGCCGATCGCAGCCGCGCTAGAGCGTTCGCCGGGGGACTTTTAAGAAATCGAAGGGCTACGCCGGTTTCATTTTTCTACAGGCGGGGCAGACATAGACGAAGCTGACCAGCAGCATGATCCCGGCGAGCCCGACGAGCATGTAAATCCAGTTCGCCATCCCCATGCCGGCGATCTGCTCGACCATATTCACATGGAAGAGCGCCATGATGCCCCAGTTGAGCGCGCCGATGATCGCAATTAATCCCACGACCTTGCACACTGTGCAGGCGTTTTTCAGCATACCGTCCTCCTCTCTTTTCCGACAAAAAAAGCCCGGCTGGGCGACTAGTCCGGGCTTAAGTAAAACGACTCGACGATGCGACCGGATCCGCGTCGATCCAGCCTATGTTGGGTTGGGGAGATTGTAAGAGAGATCAGCCCGAAAGGTCAAGAAAAAAAGCGAATCATCCCCGGATGCTGAACTGCCCGCCCAAGGAGCGCGCGCCCAGGGCGGCGAGGACGACGATGCCGATGATGAGCGTCGCGACGACGGTGGCGCGCTCGAGCTCCGCGCCGGCGGCGTAATCGAGCATTAAGAGCGAGAGCGGCCGCGTCTGGCCGGTCGCGAGCAGCACGACGGTGCTGATGTTGCGCGCGGCGGAGATGAATTCGATCAGGCCGACGACGATCAGGCAGGGAAGAATCAGCGGCAGGACGATGCGGCGATACGTCGTGAACCACGACGCGCCCGACACCATCGAAGCTTCTTCCAGCTCGTTGCTGAGCTGCATGAGAAAGCTCTTCATCACCTGCACGCAGACCGGCAGCCCGCTGATCGCCATCGCCAGTACGAGCGCGCCCATTGTGCCGTAGATCGGCACGAATTTATGAATAAGCAAAAACGTCCACAACAGCGCCATGCCGAGCAGGATGCCCGGGATCGCCCAGGGAAGCCAGCAGAGGAAATCGAGCAGCGCGCGTAATTTGAAGCGCGATTTCACGATGACGTAAGCGACCAGCGAGCTCAGGAGAACGCCGATGCCGGCGCTCGAGAAGCCGAGAATGAGGGTATTTTTCAGCGAGCGGAGGAGGATCGGGTCCGAGAGAACGCCGCGCCAGTTGTCGAGCGTGAAGGGGTCTTTGATCGTGAAGAAGCCGAAGAGCTTCATAAAGGTCCCGAGCAGCAGAAACGTCGTCGGCAGCACCGTGAGGCTCAGCGTGATCAAGAGCACGAGCGCCAGCGCGGGATATTTCCACGCGCCGAGGGCGATCGGCCGCGTGCTGAAACTCTTTCCCGTAACGACCACGTACGACCGCCGGCCGATGTAGAGCCGCTGGAATGCGACCAGCGAGAGCAGGATCAGGAGAAAAAAGGCGCCGAGCGCCGTTGCCGGCGGAAACTGCGGCGGCTCGTGCGTCACGAAGCTGTGGATCTTGGTCGAGAAGACATGCAGCCCGATCGGCACGCCGAGGACGAGCTCGATCTCGAACGCTTCGAGGGAGCGGATGAGGCCGAGGATCATCGTCACGAGCAGAACGGGCATCATTACCGGCACGATGATGCGCAGCAGGGTGCCGAAGGTGCCCGCGCCGGCGACGCGCGAGGATTCTTCCAGCGAGGCGTCGAGATTCCGAAACGCCGGCGTCAGCAGCATGACCTTGAGCGATATGCCCGTCGTCGCGAGATGCACCCAGACGATGCCCCAGTAGGAGTAGATGTCGAAGGGCGGCCCGGTGACGAACGGCAGCTTCATGATGAGCTGGTTCAGGATTCCGTACTTCGGGTCGAGCAGCAGAATCCAGCCGAGCGTGACGGGCAGGGCCGGAAGAAAGAAGGACAGCCAGAACATGAATTCCAGCATGCCCTTCATCGGGATATCGGTGCGCGCGAGCAGCCAGGCGAGGAAAACCCCGGCGACCATGCCGATCAGCTGGCGCGTGATCGCGAGCGAAAAGCTGTTGTAGATCGCGTCGACGATGCCGGCGCTGGAAAACGCCTGGCGCCAGCCGTCGAGACTGTAGACGACCGCGCCGCCGGGCTTGCCGATCTGAAAGCTGTTGAGCAGCAAGAGAACGAGCGGGGTCAGGACGAGAAAGGCGATGACGCCGAGCAGCAGAGTCAACAGCAGGGCCTGCACGTCGAGGCGAAGCGACGCGCGCGGAAAAACGCCGGCCTGATTTGCCGATTCAGCGCCGTTCATCGTTGGATCAAGCGCATCATGTCACAACGGACTTCGCGCGGCAAATCAGGCGCTCGCCCGCACCGGCGGCATCTCGCACGGTACGCCGGTCCGTTTCATCTCGTCCTCGTAGTGCTTGCGGATGTACGGGTCTTCGTCCTCGTAGTTGATCAGCGTGCCGCCGTCTTTGACGGAAATATAGACGCCGTCCTCGCTGCGCTTGTCGGCGATCTTGAAGCCGATCGGATGGAGACGGCTGCCGTAGCGCACGGCGAGATGGCGCGCGGAGTTGGGCCCGGTGTTGAAGTGCTGGTGGAACCAGCCGCCCGGCGGGCAGTAGACGCTGCCCTCTTTCCACTTGACCTCGACGACCTCGCCGGCGCGGCCGGCTTCGAATGGCCGCGTGCCCAGCTCTTTCGACCAGAGGAGCACATAGCCCGAAGATTGCAGGCCCAAGAGAATCGCGCCCGGGCCGTGATAATGCGCCTTGTGATAACGGCCGGCGGGCCACTGCGCCAGATGGCCGATGAGACTGTTGCCGGACAGCTCGAACTGCGTGATGCGCACGCCCGCGCCCTTCACTTCGCGGTTGTCGAGGGAGGCGGACTGAATGTCCATGATGAAGTTCGTCTCCCAGATGTGCTGCATGCCGGTCTCGTAGCGCTTCGTGCCGACGTTGAAGAATCCCTCCGCGCCCGAGTAGCGGTCGCCGAAATTGTACGGGCAATTGAAGAGGAATTCCTCGTTGTGGACGATGTCGAAGAGCAGCGGCGCGTTGGTCACGGCTAAAAATTTTACCGGCTCGCGCCCGCCGTTCACCATGCGGTGCGAGGTATTCATAGGCGGCGCGAACAGGCTCCACGGCCCCCACTCGAACGATTGCTTGCGCCCCCCGTCGTGCCAGACCTCGGTCGCGCCGTGGCCGCTCAGAATCACGGTCACCTTCTCGTAAAAATGCTTCTCGGGCTTAAGCGCGCCGCCGGGAGGAATTTCCGCGACGTACATGCCGGTGACGCCTTCCATGCCGTAGAGATTGATAAACGACGCGTTGCCGCCGATCTTCTCCCACGGCTTCATCGCGATGTTGCGCACGTCCTCGACGCCGTAGCCGTCGACGACGGGGATGCCCTGGCGCCTCATCCATTGAAAATAGGCGGTCTTTTCGAACGCCGCCATTAAATCTTTGACGCGATCGTTTGCAGCCATCCGGCATTCGCTCCTTTATTTAAGAATGGTCTCCGCGAATTTCCTCGACGGCTCGCGGATACTGGCGCATTTGTCTTCGAGATGATTTCTTAATCGGTCGTAGTCCTTGAAGCTCATCGTATCCTTCGCCGCCTCGGCGCTGTGCTTGGCGAGCCACCTGGTATCGACGTCGAGGCGCCGCGTCGCCTGCAGCATCACCTTGGTATAGAACTCCTGGCCTTCCTTAGACAAGAGCCAGTTGACGAATACTTTCGTCGCCGCAGGATGCGGCGGATTCTTGACCACGCCGACCGTGCCGTACGCGTTGCTCGCGGGCAGCCCCTCGCGCGGCTCAGGCAGTTCTTTCACCGGCAGGCCTTCCTTGATGAACGGCTCGAGCTGCGCGTAGCCGATGCCGAGCGTGAGCGCGAGCTTGCCCTTGGCGAGCGCGTCGCCGATCTGCCGCAGATTGCGGCTCACGAACAGCTCCTGACGCGCGAGTTTTTTGAGGTACTCCTCGCCCTTGATGTCCCAAAGAAACGACCAGAGCGATAGGCCGGAGCCCGGCACGCGCGGGTCGCTGAAGCCGATCCGGCTCTTCCATCGCGGATCGAGGAGATCGTCGAACGAGCGGACTTCGTCCGCTTTGACGAGACTGGTGTTGTGCCACAGCCCTTCGGTCCCTTTGATCGCGATGAAGGAATAAAAAAGCCGTGTCGCGCTGACGTTGTCCATCCAGAGATGGCCGCCCCACCAGTATTTCACGTCCTTCACTTCCGGCAGGATCATGTAGGAATCGATAGGCTCGAACGCGCCCGAATGGATCAGCGGCAAGCCGGTGCACGAGCCGAAGATCAGCGCGTCGAAGTAGCGCACGCCGGCCCTCGACTCCGAGACGATGCGGTTGGCGATGTCCGGGCCCACGGCTGAGAATGTCTCGATCTCGATGCCGAAGCGCGACTTGAACAGCGGCTCGATCTGCTTGCGCAATTCCGCGTTCGGCGGCAGGCCGAGGACGAGCTTGCCTTCTTTGCGCGCGTCGGCCAGCGCGGCGTCCCAGGACGACTTGGATTCAGCAGCAAGGCCGAGACCGGCGTGCATGAGGCAGACGAGCAGCCCGACGCAACCAAAAAGTTTTAACTGTTCGATTTTCACGAAACGAAAGGATCGAGCGCGAATCACTTGCGAGGCGTTATTATCCGCATGGCTTAATGATTTGCAACCGGCCTTTGGTGCTTCATGTAAATTTCCCGCTTCTCTTTCGCCGATTCGAGCATCGCAAGGCATACTTCCAATGTCGCTTCGCCCCAGCGGCCGTCATGGAAGACCGGACGATTTTGCGTGATCGCCTGGTAGAGTTCGTCGACTTCCGCCTCGCGCCCGCGCTTGCCGCCCGGGAGCGCGACTTCTCTCCTGCCTTCCTCGCCGTAGACGATCAGGCCGTCGGGCGACTGGCGGATATCGCCTTTATCGCAGCTCACGAGCGTGAAGCCGAAGAACGGCTGATGGCGCTCGCCCTGCCAGTCGTGGCTGAACTCGCCTTCGCGCCGGCCGCCGTAGCGCATCTGCTCCTTCAGCATCTCCTCTTCCTGCGCGCTCGAAATGCCGCTCAGACGCTTTCGCACGTTCGCATTGGTCTCGGGCGCGCGCGGCTGGCCGCCCTCGCCGACCCAGCCGAAAAGCTCGGCGGTGTCGAAGAAGCCGTAGCCGCTGTAGACGAGCGTCGCGGCGGCGCCGTCCTCGAATTCCAGATAGCAGACGTAGCTGCCTTCGTGCCCGCGCGCCGCGTCCCAGACGCCGGTGGTCGCGCGCACGCTCTTGACCATGCCGCCGCCGATGAGCCGCACGACGTCGACGTGGTGCGGGCCTTGATTGAGCACGACGCCGTGGCTCATCGCGAGCTCGTGCCTCATGCGCGGGCGGTACATGAACTCATTGTAGTTCCACGTGTGGATCATGCGGAGCTTTCCAAGCTCGCCGCTGGCGACGATCTCGCGGATTTTCCGGATCGGCGGATCGAAGCTGTGCGTGTGGCCGCAGAGGAGTTTGACGCCATGCTTCTCCGCCGCGGCGTTCATCGCCTCGCATTCGTCCAGCGTCATCGCCATCGGCTTCTCGACGATCACGTGCTTGCCGCGCTCGGCGGCGGCGATCGCGTGCTTGGCGTGCAGGTCGTTCGGCGTCGCGATGTAGACGAAATCGACGTTCGGGCTGTCGCACATCGCCTCGAAACTCGTGAAGACCTCGGCGCCGTATTCGTTATGGAATTTATCGAGCGCGTCGCGGCGCGTGTCGGCCGCGGCGGCGACCTTCACATAGGGCAGCTTCGAAACGGGCGGCAGGATCTGCGTGCTCGCGACCCCGAGCCCCGCCATGCCCATCCTGAGCGGGGTCACAGGCGCGCCTTGGCCTCTTCCTCGGCCTTTTTCGTGTGCTGTTTGATGTCGGTCGAGCCGGGGATCAGGTCGGAGATGACCTGCATGTGCGGAAAGCGGTTCGCGCGCGGATCGCGCACGACGTGCGGCGGCTCGCGTCCTTCCTGGATATCTTTGATCGCTTTCTCCATGAGCTTTCGTGCGGCGATGATCGGCTTATCGGAGGTGATCACGTGCTCGTTCGTCCGATCCTGGACCGGCCCCTGGCTCGACGTCGCGAACAGATCGTGCGCCTGAAAGCCGTAGCCCATGCCGGAGAAGGTCTTCGTCTTCATCTCTTCGCGGTCCTGGTTGAAACGGTTGGCGCGGTTGCGGACCAATTTGTAGTCCGGGCCGACCTCGGAGCGCGCGCGGTGGATCATGCCCTTGTCGAGCGCCGCTTCGCGGCTGTAGACGAACGTATATTTCCAGTGATGTTCGTCGTCGATCGGCACGTGCCAGTTGACCGAGTAGCCTTCGCCACCGGTCTGCCCGGGAAAGGCGCTCAGATTCGGCATGATGAAGTAGGTGACGCGCAGGTACACGTTGCCGCCCGGCTGGTTGCGCGTCGTATAAATGCGCACGCCGAAGTCGGTGCGCTCGACGTCGATCGTCGGCGCGAGATCGCGTCCAACGAGGTTGTAATGCGAGTCCTCCGTGTTGCGCACGCCGGTGTAGCGGCCCTGCGGCGTTTCGTAGAAGCGGTGGAGGAACGACAGGTGCACGGGATCGATATTGCCTTCGTTCGCCTGGAGATAGTTGCACTCGTGATAAATTTTATTCGAGTAGCGCCGCTCGGCGGGGGCGATAAGAAAATCGTACTGGGGCAAAAGCGGCGGCTCGCCGGGGCCCATATATGTGAAGATGATGCCGCCGGACTCCTCGCACGGATAAGCCAAATGGCGGATGCTGTCGCGGTGCTCGCCGCAGTTCGGCTCGCCGGGCTGCTCGAGACAGCGCCCTTTAATGTCGTAGAGCCACCCGTGATAAAGGCAACGGAGCCCGCCGTTCTCGACACGGCCGTAGCTCAAGTCGGTGCCGCGGTGCGAGCAGTGGATCCCCAACAGGCCGGGGCGCCCGTGATCGTCGCGAAAGAGCGCCAGCTCTTCGCCGAGAATTTTTACGGGCAGCGGCGCGCCTCCCTGCGGCAGCTCTTCGGCGAGCGCGACCGGCTGCCAGTAGCGGCGGAGCAGCTCGCCCGCCGGCGTCCCCTTGCCGGTGCGCGTCAACAAATCGTTTTCTTCTTGCGTGATCATGGCAACGCCCCTCTCGATTATTTCAAAATCTTCGACGCGAGCGCGATCGCCGGATTGCGCAGTTTTTGTACGGAAGATTCGAGATGCGTCTCCAATCGATAATAATCGTCGACGGTCATGACATCCTTGCAGCCTTCGATGCCGTACTCCGTCAGCCATTTCGTGTCGACGTCGAAGCGCCGGCTTCCCTGAATCATCGCTTTGCCGTAAAGCTCCTGGCCCTCTTTGCCGAGGAACCAAGTGACGAAAACTTTGGTCGCGTTCGGGTGCGGGGGATTTTTGACCACCGTCAGCACGCCGCTGCCGTTATTCGCCTGGCCGCCTTCCTTGAGCTCGCCGATCGGGCTCACCGGCAGACCGGCCTTTAAAAAGCCCTCGTAGGTGTAATGGCTGAGGCCGATCGTAAAGGCAAGTTTCCCTTTCGCCAGTGCCTCGGCGAGTTGCCGCTGGTTTTGCGTGACCAGCAGATCGTGCTGCGCGAGCTTTTTCAAATAATCTTCGCCTTTAATCTTCCATAGAAACGTCCAGGTGTTCTGGCCCGAGCCGGGGTTGCGTGGATCGAGAAAGCCGATCCGTCCCTTCCACTTGGCGTTGAGCAGATCGTCGTACGAGCGCAGCTCGTTCTTCCCGACCAGCGACGTATTGTACCAAAACGTTTCGCTCGTGTAGCACTGAAACGCGTAAGCGTATTTCTTCGTGCTGACGTTGTCCTCCCAGATATGGCCGCCCCACCAGTTCTTCGGATCGCGCACCTCGGGCGCGATCATATACGGTTGCAGCTCGTCGGCGGCGCCTTCGGCGACGAGCGAGAGCGGCGTCGCGCCGCCGGAGATGAAGAGATCGAAGTAGCGCACGCCCGCCTTGTGCTCGCTGATGATGCGATTCGCGTTCTCCGGCCCGCGGCTCGGCGAGAGCTCCAGCGGAATTTTAAATTTCGCGGGGAAGGTCGACTCCAGCGCCTTGCGCAATTCGACGCTCGCGGGAATGCCGACGACGAGCGTGCCTTCTTTTCGCGCGGCGGCGAGTGTCTTTTCCCATTCGGATTGGGCGAACGCGGGCGCGGTGAAAAGCAATATTCCGAGCGAAAACGTTATGAATGAAGCGAATCTATTCATTTCGGAAAATCTCGGAGCTTTTCGACAGGCTCACGGCGAACGGATTGAGGTACTAATTTCCTTTCCGTCCGTGCCAAGCCTGTCGAAGCACGTTCTCCTTATCCTTTCGGGAACGGCACGATACCCGAAAATTTCTTCACTACCGCCTCGCGCAGCTCGCGGCTGGTGCGCGAGACTTTGGGAAATTTATCGCGCCACTCGAACGGCCGCACGGCGTAAAAAACCGCGCGGCTGTTGGTGTGGTCGCGGTTTTCGCGCTTCGACGGCGGCATGCGCGGATCGAGCGGCGTCGACCAGCAGCCGTCGATGAGATCGATATTGGTCGCCGGGTCGACGCGCGTCATCATCGCCCACATGACTTCCTTGATGTTGCTGGGATCGATGTCCTCGTCGACGACCACGACGTAGCGGCCGTTGCGCGCCGAGGACGAGCAGGCGAGCGCGGCGAGGCCCGCCTGCTTGGCGTGGCCGGCGTAGCGCTGCTTGATGGCGACGACGCAGAGATACGACGTGTGATTGTAAACGCCGACGATGTCCTGGATGCCGGCGCTTTCGAGTTGATCCCAGAGAATTCCCGCCGTCGGGTTGGCGTCGATCTTGACCGCGCCGGGCCAGAGCGGCGCCTCGTCTTCGAGGATCGGGTCGTTGCGGTGATAGATCGCTTTCACCTTGATCACCGGCTGCTGCTCGCCGGTGCCGATCGTGCCGCCGGAATAATATCCCGGCCATTCGCCGAACGGACCTTCGGCGCGCGACTCCATTTTCGGCGGCGGGACTTCGCCTTCGAGGGCGATCTCCGAGCTCGCCGGAATCGGCAGGCCGGTATGCGGTCCGCGGATGATGTCGACGGGCGCGCCGATGAGTCCGCCCGCGTGATCGATTTCCGATTGGCCCCAGGCGATCTTCGTATGCGACAGCGCGAACACCATCGGGTGCTGGCCGAAGGTGACGACGACGGGGCAGCTCTTCCCCTGCTCCCAGTATTTCATGCAGACAAGCCGGCCGTGCTGGCCCGGGCTCATCCATAGGCCGAGCAAATTTTTCTCGTGCAGCTGCATGCGATACGTGCCCATGTTGATGAAGCCGCCCTCGATGTCGGCGTTGATCAGGCAGTCGCCGGTGCCGATGTAGCGGCCGCCGTCCTGCTCGTGAAAGCGGAGCGCCGGGAACTTCAAGAGATCGACCCGGTCGCCTTCCATCACGTTTTCCATCAGCGGCGAAGTCTTCACCTCGCGCGGCGGGATCGGCTTGGTCGATTTGATCTTGCGCGCGATGGCGCGAACCAATTCGAGCTTGCTCATCTCGGTCGAGAGGCCGAACGAGAGCGCGACGCGCTTGTAGGCGGCGTACGGCAGGCTGAGCACTCGGTGGCCGGCCGGATAGCCTTTGATTTTGTCGAAGATGAGCATCGGCGGCTGCGGTACGAGCTCGGCGGTCGATTCGACGAGCGCGCCGATCTCGCCGTCCCAGTCGGCGCCGTCGATCTGTTTCCAATCGCTGACTTTTTTCGCCGCTTCGACGAAAGATCTGAGATCGTGGTATGCGAGCTGTTCCATTTTTTCTCCTTAATTATTCCTGGACGATGGAGACCGCTTCCTTGATGCCGTTGCGCGCGATCTCCGCGAGATATTCTTTGTGGACTTCCGGCGGCTCCATGTCGAGCGGCAGCATGTCATGGAGCGTGGGGCGATAGCGGTCCTGGCTGTACTTCGGGCTCCGGCCGCGCATGGCGAAGTGGCGCATCGGCGTCGGCCCGGTGTTGAAGTGGCCGTGATACATGAGGTCGCCCGGCGAGTAGATCGAGCCGGGCCGGATCTCGAAGCGCGTGCGCTCTTTGTCCTCCTCGCGCCAGACCATCGCATAGCCCGTTCCCTGCGTGACGCAGACGATCGCGCCGGGCCCGTGGCGGTGGAAGAGGCTGCGGCTGCCGGTCGGAAATTCCTGGATATGGCAGCCGTAGACCGTTCCGGCGATGCCGAAGCGCATGATCTTCACGCCCTTGCCTTTCATCGGATATTCATCGAGCGGGAATGTATTCACGTCGGGAACCAGGTTCGTCTCCCAGCTCCTTGTCGTGAGGCGCTCGTTCTTGCGAAAGAAATCCGGATCGTTGTCGAAGCGGTCGCTGAACTCGAACGGATTGCGGAAAATGAAATCCTCGTTGTGAAACAGATTCAGTAAATGCGGCAGGTTGGTGCCGGCGAGAAATTTGACCGGCTCGTTCGACACGTTGAAATGCTGATACGAGACGTTGAGCGGGATGGCGAAGATCGCGCCGGCGCCCCACTCGAACGTCCGCTTCCGCTTTTCATCGTGCCACACCGTTGTTGCGCCGCGGCCCGCGACGATGTAAATCAGCGTTTCGTAGAGATGCCGCTGCGGCAGCGTCTGGCTGCCCGCGGGTATCTCGCAGACATACGCGTCGGTTTCCTGCTGGCCGCCCATGTTGAGGTAGCAGCCGAGGGCGCCCATACGCTTCCACGGCTTCACTTCGAGATCCTTCAAATCTTCGACGAAATAGCCTTTCACGACGGGAATCGCCTCGCGCTCGAGGAAAGTGTCGTACGGCGACGGACCCAGGTCGATGCGGTCGCGATGCGGTAGCTTCATGCGAAAAAACCTCCACGTCGCTCTGTATCACAGTCTTCTCGCGTCAGAAAGTTCCCGCGCCCGGCGGCTCTTTTATTCGCCGCGATGTCAAGCTATACATACGGATCGCGGCGGAGGTGATCCCATGCTGACAGCTGAAGAAAACGAGATGTTTACGCGCGTCGGACCCGGGACGCCCGCGGGCGAGCTGCTGCGCCGGTACTGGCATCCGATCGCGATCGCCTCGGATATTACCGAGGAGAAGCCGGTCAAGTTCGTGCGCATCCTCGGCGAAGATTTGGTCCTGTTTAAGGACAAGCAGGGACGCGTCGGTCTTTTGGAGGACCGCTGCTCGCATCGCGGGGCGTCGCTTTCTTATGGCCGCGTCGAGGAGCGCGGTATTTCCTGCTGCTATCACGGCTGGCTCTACGACACGAAAGGCAATTGTCTCGAATGTCCGGCGGAGCCGAAGGGCAGCAACTTCCATTTAACCGTTAAACAGAAAGCCTATCCGGCGCAGGAGTTCGCCGGGCTTTATTGGGCCTATATGGGCCCGCAGCCCGCGCCGGTGATCTCGAAATACGATGTCTGGGCGCGGACCGACGGCTGGCATTGGATTCGCGCGCTGCCGACGCTAGACTGCAACTGGCTTCAGGCGATGGAGAATTCGGTCGACACGACGCACCTGCATATTCTGCATCAGGAGCTCGTGACGAACGGCTTCACCGTGCGCGGCACGACGCGCGGCACGATCGACGACCTGGAAAAGTATGAGTTTTACCAGGTGCCCTACGGCATCATGAAGCGGCGCTGTTTTACCGATGGGACGATGGAGGAGCATCCCATCATCTTCCCCAATCTGCTGCGCCAGGCGAACCGCACACAGATCCGCGTGCCGATCGATGACGAGCACACCTGGGTGGTTTATCTCCACTTCGTTCCGTTCAGCGAGGGCCCCAAGCCCACGAACGGCGACGCGGTGCCGGTCGACTACCGGAAACCGTTCAAGGTGCCGGCGAACGGGGCTCATCCCGTCGCCAGGTATACTATGACAGAGGTCGATGGGCAGGATTTCATGGCGTGGGAGACGCAGGGCCCGATCGCCAACCGCGCGCGCGAGCGCCTAGCGACTTCCGATCACGGCGTCGTCATGCTGCGCGACATGCTCCGCAACGAGATCGAAAAAGTCCGCCGCGGCGAGGATCCGCTGAACGTCATGCGCGACCCCGATCATCCGATCATCGACACCGCGCTCGAAGCCTCGCTCCGCGCCGAGAAGGCCGGCTCCGTTACGTATCACATCCCTAGACACGCGTGACGTCGGCGTTAAAGCAGGTTCATGGATTACGATCTAATCGTTATCGGCGGCGGCACCGCGGGCACTAACGCCGCCAAAGCCGCAGTGAAGCTGGGCACCCGCACGGCGATTGTCGAAGAGGAGAGCTTCGCCGGCACCTGCCTCGCCCGCGGTTGAATCCCCAAAAAGGTGCTCGTGAGCACCGTCGAGCTTTACTGGCGCGCGCGCAACGCCGGCCGGTTGGGTCTCAAGGGAACCGAGCATATCGCTTTCGACTGGGCCGCAGTCATCGAGCGCAAGGACCGCCTCGTCGCCAGTTGGTCGGAGGGAAAAGAGCGCGGCCTCGAAAAATTGGGCATATCGGTGATCCGCGGCGAAGCCAAGTTCACCGGTCCGCAGGAAATCGCCGTCGACGGCAAAAAACTCTCGGGCAACAAATTCGTTATCGCCACCGGCTCGAAGCCCTCGCGGCCCGGAATCCCCGGCGCCGAGCGCGGGATCACGAGCGATGAGCTGATCCATTTAAAGCAGCAGCCGAAGCAGCTCGTCGTCATCGGCGGCGGTTTCATCGGCCTGGAATTCGGCTTTGCGCTCGCGCGCGCCGGCAGCAAAGTGACTATTCTTCAGGCGGGTTCCGAGATCGCGCCCGCGCTCGACGACGATATCCGCAAATCGCTCCTCGAAATCGCCAAGGCGGCGGGGATAGAAATCGTGACCGACGCCAAAGTGAAGCGAATCGGCGACGATAAAAGCGTCGAAGCCGAAGTAGCCGGCCGGTCTCAGCGTTTTGCCGCCGATCAGGTGCTGCTTGCGACCGGCCGGCCGTCGAATGCGCCGGCGCTCGAACCGCAAAAAGCCGACATCGAGCTCGACCGCAGCGCCGTGAAGGTTAACGAACATCTGCAGTCGGTCAGCAATGGCAACGTCTACGCCGCCGGCGACGCGGCGGGGCAGCACCAGCATACGCCGGTCGCGTGGTACGAAGGCGTGCTGGCGGCAGAAAACGCCGTGAAGGGCAATCACCGCAAAGTCGATTTCACGGTTTTTCCAACCGCGGTTTTCACCATCCCGGCGATCGGCCAGGTGGGACTCACGGAAAAGCAGGCGCGCGCGACGGGCGCCGCCGTCAAAGCGGGTAGGATGCCGTTCAGCTCCAATCCCGCCGCCGGCGTGCGCGAGGAGGCCGAAGGCCTCGTCAAGATTATCTACGACGAGAAAAGCGACCGCTTGCTCGGCGTACACGTGATCGGCGCCGAGGCCGAGGATATCATCCAGATCGCTTCGACGGCGATTCTCGGCGGCGTCACGCGCTCGACTCTCGCGTCCGCGCATTACGTTTTCCCCACGCTCGGCGGCGCCATCTTCGACGCGATGTCCGCCGGCTAGATTTATCCACAGTCCTGATCCCTTCCTCCGGTAATTTTATTGGTCCAAAGCAGGGAATGACCCGAGGCGGGCACCCTTGGCGTTTTAAACCATCGCGCTATTCAAAAATAGTTAGCCAAGAAAACATCCGAAAGGAGAGCGCGATGTACTCCGAGAGTTATGTATTGAAAAAGGGCGCGTTTCCGGCCGAGGCCGGTGAAGCGACCGCCGAGCTTTATCCGAAGATATCCGCCGAGGAGTGGGAAGTTTGGAAATATTTTCTGCCGGTGAGATCGCACGCGCTCGACCGCTCGGCCGTGCACAACCTGGTGCACATGTTTTCTCCGGCTACCAGCGGCGGCATTCCCTACACGATCGCGAGAGAGATTTACCGCGCCAGCGAGCGCTTCGATAAGATCGAAGTGTGGCGGGCGCACGATGTCGAAAAAGATCCGATAGCGGTCGGCATCGACAGCGGCGAACGCTACATGATCGCGCGCTGGGGAATGGCGAAGCTGATTCCCTTCGAGGCTCTGAAACACCGCCGGCACATGGCGATCCTGTGGAAGAACGCCGTGAGCTGGGGCGCGCTCGCAGGGACGGCGCTCGCGATCGTTGCCTGGGGCTTCCTGTTTTAAAGACCGGCAAACCGTGTCCTAGGACACGGTTCTAGGACACGGTTTGCAGAAACTCGATCAGCTTTTTTTCTCCCGCGGAGAATTTCTTCGCGCGATGAAAGATCAGTTGCGCCTCGGGATGCGGAAACATCCGCTCGACGCTTAGCGAGCGGAAGCGGCTCGTATCCTCCGGATCGATGCAGATGTTGTGGATGACGCCGACGCCGATCTGATTCGCCACATAACGCTTGATCTCGCCGCAGGTTGCGGCCTCCATCCCGATCCTGAGCGTTAAGCGCTCTTTCCGGAACGCGCCGTCGATCACCTTGCGCGTCGTCATCGACGGCTGCAGCAGCACGAGCGGATGCTCGGCCAGCTCCCGCATCGAGAGGCGCCGCTTAAACGCCAGCGGGTGGTTGTGCATGACGATCACTCGGAGCTTCGGGGCGACGAGCGGCAGCTTCTCGAGGTCGGGCAGAAGCTGCTCGAAAATGCCCATCGCGAGGTCCGCTTCTCCCGAATAGACCGTCGACGGCGCGTCGCGGTGGCTGCGCGCGAGGATCGTGAGCCGGATCGACGGGTAGGCGGCGCGAAAGCGCGCGATCGCCGGCAGGTAAAAATTTCTGAGACATGCGGGCGCGATCAGCGAGATCTTCCCCGAGAATTCTCCCGTATCGGCGACCGTCCGCTCGACTGCGTCGCGGACCGAGTCGAGGATCTTCTGCGCGTCCTGGTAAAGCGTCTCGCCTTTCGCCGTCAACGCCAGCCTTTTTCCCGCCCGCTCGAAGACCTTGATGCCGAGCTCGCGCTCGAGCATCTTGATCTGAAGCGACACCGCCGACGAGGTAAGAAACGATCGCTTCGCGGCCTCCTTAACCGTGCCGTATTGCGCGATCAGACACACGCTTTTCAGTTGGCGCAATTCCATAAAGAAAAACTTGAGCTACGGTTAAATAGTTCAAGATTGACACGATTTCAAGTTCGGCCTATGGTGCTGGGGTTAGCCCACGGATGATTTTTCTATGATGGATTTGCGTCAGTTTTTAGACGTCCTCGAGCGCGAGGGCGAGCTCAAGCAAATAAGCGCGCCGGTCGATCCGAAGCACGAGCTCGGAGCGATCTGCAAAATTTTGAACGAGCGCCCCGGCAGCCCGGCGGTGCTGTTCGAGAACGTCAAAGGCTCGAAAATTCCGGTCGTCGGACAACTGCTGTTCGGCGAAAAGCGCGTCGCGATGGCCCTCGGCTTGACGCCGGAGAACGTTTTCGAAGAGACGGTGAAGCGCGCCGACAACGCGATCGCGCCGCGCCTCGTGTCCAAAGGCGCGTGCCAGGAGGTCGTGATGGAAGGGACCGAGGTCGACCTGACCAAGCTCCCGATCTGCACGAACAATCCCGGCGACGGCGCCGCGTACATCACCGCCGGCCACGTCATCATCAAAGATCCCGAGTACGGCATGAACATGGGGATCTATCGGATGATGTTCAACAACAAGAACGAGGTGAACCTCCGCCTCACTCCCGGGCACGACGGCCACGACATGTTCCGCAACGCGGAAAAGCGCGGCCAGAAAACGTTTGAGGTCGCGGTTTGCATCGGCGTGCCGCCGGCCGTCTACGTCGCCTCCCAGTTCGAGCCGCGCATCGGCGTGTACGAGCTCGCGATCGCCGGCGGCCTCGTCGGCGAAGCCGTGGAGGTGGTCAAGTGCCGCACCGTCGATATCGAAGTGCCGGCGCTCGCCGAGATCGTTCTCGAAGGCGAGATGACGATCCCGGCGAAGACCGGCAACGAGGGGCCGTTCGGCGAGTTCTGCGGCTACACGACGCAGATGGTGCCGAACGAGCGCGTCATGACGATCAAGGCGATCACGCACCGGAAAAATCCGATTTATCACAATATCTGGCTCGGCAAGCCGCCGCACGAGCATTTGTATATCGACGCGCTCACCTACGGCGTCGCCGCCTATCAGGAGCTCAAGCCGGCGTATCCGGTCTTGAAAAAAGCCTACGCGCCGCCGTGGGGCGTCTCGATCGTGCTTGTGCTCCAGGTGGAAAAGCGCCTGATCCGCCCCGGCCTGATGAATAATCTCCTTGCATCGTCGCTGTACACGCGCAGCGGCAAGTGGAAGCACGTCATCGTCGTCGACGAGGACGTGAACGTCTACGATCCGAACGAGATTCTCTGGGCCATGACGACGCGCTTTCAGCCGGCGACGGACATGTTCGTGATCCCGCGCTCGATCACGAGCAGCCTCGAGCCTTCCGCCACCAAAGACGGCGTCACGTCGAAAATGATGGCCGACTGCACGATCAAGGAAGGATTTCGCGGCCAGGTCGCCGAGCCGACCGAGGAGATGCGCGCGGAGGTGCTCAGGCGCTGGAAAGAATACGGCCTTAGCTGATTGCGAAGATCGATTCATGAAGACAAGCAGCGCGAGAAAATTAAAACAGGTTTCGCTCGCGGACATTCCGCGCGTCGGCCCCGGCACGCCGGCCGGCGAATGGCTGAGAAAATATTGGTTCGTCGTCAGCGCGGCGGAAGAGCTCTACGATATTCCGAAGGCCGTTAAAGTTTTGGGCGAAGAGCTCGTATTGTTCCGCGATCTGAACGGCCGTCTCGGTCTCGTCGGTCTTCACTGCCCGCACCGCGGCACGTCGCTCGAATACGGCGATATCGAAGACCGCGGCATTCGCTGCCCGTACCACGGCTGGCTCTTCGACGTGAGCGGCCAATGCCTCGAGCAGCCGGCCGAGCCGAAGGACAGCATTTTCTGCCAAAAAGTGAAGCACCTCTCGTATCCGGTACAGGAGCTTGGCGGCCTCATCTTCGCCTATCTGGGCCCGCAGCCGGCGCCGCCGCTGCCGCGCTACTCGTGCCTCGTCGACCGCGGCGGCATGCGGCAGATCGAGCCGGTGCGCACCAACGACTACAATTGGTTCAACTTCTTCGAGAACTCCGCCGATCCGTGTCACATCTGCATTCTCCACCGCCATACGGGCTATGGCGAGCAGGCGTGGGGCGATCAGTTCTTCAGCTACACCGATATGCCGGATTTCCAATTCGTCGAGACCGACTACGGAATGAAGGGCGTCATGACCAAGCCCGGCCCCACGCCCGGGACGGAGTTCGTCGATACGATGAGTCTCGCGCTGCCGAGCATCATTCAAGTCGGCGATACGGAATTCGTTCACGCGAAGGTTGACGCGGTGAAGCTTATGACCGAAGGCTCGCAGTGCGAGCACGTGCTGTTCCTCACCCCCAACGACGACGAGCACTTCACGATCTACACGGTGAACTACTACACCGGCTCCGACCCGCAATTTTTCGAGAAGCTGAAGGCGATGCGCGCGGCCGAGGTGCCGAAGCAGGAAGTCAAAGCCTACGACAGCCGGAAGTACATGCCCTTCAAAGGCAACGTGCGCCAGGAAGACATCATGAGCCAGTCGACGCAGGGGCTTCTCGGCGAGCGCGAGGAGCGCCTCGCGACTTCCGACAAGGGCGTCATCATGTTTCGCCGCATCGTTCGCGAGGCGATCGCCGCGGCGCAGAAGGGCGAACGGCCCAAAGGCGTGGTGCCGCAAGAAAAAGCGTCGGAGGTCGTTTATTTCGATTCGTTCACCGGCGTGCGCAAGGCGCGATAGGAGGATCGTATGGTCAAAGGCGTCCTGATCCCGCTCATCACACCGTTCGACGAAAAACAACGAGTCGACGAGGGCGTGATGCGCCAACTCGTCGATTTCTACGTCAAGACGGCGGTGCAGGGATTATTCGTGCTCGGCTCATCCGGCCAAGGGCCGGCGATGTCGCTGCCGGAGCGTAAGCGCGCGGCGGAAGTCGCGCTCAGCGAAGCGCGCGGGCGGCTCCCCGTCATCGTTCACGTCGGCACGGCCGACGGCGAGAGCACGGCCGAGCTTGCGCGCCACGCGGCCGAGAAGGGCGCCTCCGCCGTCGGCGTTGTGCCGCCGTACTATTATTCCGATCACAGCGAGTACGAGATCATTGCCCACTACAAACAGGTCGCGCAGGCCGTCAGCCTGCCGATCTATATCTATGAGAACCCGAAGTACTCCGGCATCTCCGTGCCGCCGGAGTTCGCCAAGCGGATGAAGGAGCAGATCCCGACGATTCGCGGCATCAAGGTCGCCTACGGGGCGGGCGCGCTGCTCGAATACGTGCGGCTCTTTCCGTCCGACGTCTCGGTCTTTACCGGCAACGCCGATCTTTTCGGCCTCGTGCCGTTCGGCGTCGCCGGCATGATCAATCCGCCGACGAGCTTCCTGCCGGAATTATCCGTGAGCCTCTGGCGCGCGCTCGATGAAAAAAGATTCGAGCAGGCGATCGGTCTGCAGCAGCGCGTCAACACGGCGGCGCGGCTCGTCGCCGCGGCGCTGCGCAAGTATGGGCGCACCGCGCTCGGCGAAGTGTTTCGCATGCGCGGATTCGCCGTCAAGCGCTTTCCGAAATGGGAGACGCAGCCGATGCCCAAAGAGGCGCGCGACCAGTTGTTTAAAGAGCTCAAAGAAGCGGGCGTGCTGCCCGAGGCGTAAACAGGGCAACGCTGTCGGCGGCACGTTAACATGGAAGCGGAACTCGCCAAGCGGCTCGTCGCGGGCTTGAGCGACGCAGGCGTCAATTTCGTGAGCTACCTACCCGAGACGCGCCTCAGCCAGATATTGCCGCTGATGCGAAGCGATTCATCCTTCCAGCTCGCGCCCGTCTCCAGCGAGCAGGAGGCGGTGACGATCGCGGCCGGCGCGACGCTCGGCGGCAAGCAGGCGGCGTGCTACATCGAGAGCACCGGCATCTACGTTTCGTGCTATTCGCTCGTCACCGTCGGGAAGCAGCTCGGCGTGCCGCTGCTGCTCGTCGTCGGATTTCTCGGCGGCTTCCAGGACCAGCGGAACAGCTTTCTTTATTCGACGATCGGCGCCTACGCTCGTCCGGTGCTCGAGGCGCTCGCGATTCCCCACGCAGTGATCGAGAATGGCGACGGTCTGGAGACGAAGATCAAGAACGCCGTGCGCGCCGCCAACGCGCTGCGCGGGCCGTCGGCGCTGCTGTTCGCGGGGGACTTCTCGCTATGACGCGCGGCGAATGCCTGAAGATGCTCGCGCCGCTCATGACCGATCACCTGGTCGTGACGTCGCAGAGCGGGCAGCGCATCGAATGGAGCCATTTCTCGGAGCACGACGGCAACCTGCTCCTCGGCCAGATGGGCTGCGCGCTGGGCGTCGGCGCAGGGCTCTCGCTCGCGCTGCCGCACCGCAAAGTGGTCGTTCTGGAGTCCGACGGCAGCGTGCTTCTCTCGCTCTTCAATCTGCCGACGCTCGCGCGCCTGAATCCGGCCGATCTCGCCGTCTATGTTTTCGACAACGGCGTCTACAGCGGCAGCCGCATCAGCGAGCCGACGGCGACCGGCGGGCGCGCGAATCTCGAAGCGCTCGCGAAAGCCGCCGGTATCCGCAACGCGATGACGATCCGCAGCGCCCGCGCGTTTAAAAAGGACGGCGTCGCCTGGCTCAACAAGAAAGGTTTGCGCTTCGTCGTCTGCAAGGTGGAAGAGAGTCTGCTGCACCGCGAGATTCCGCGGCCGACAATCGATCTTGCGGAAAACAAATACAAGTTCGTCAGATATCTCGAGCGCACGGAAGGAAAGCCGATAACATTCGTCGGACGCGGCTAATTGGCCAAGGAGGTCGCATGCGGTTGAGAAGCTCGACACTTCAAATCTTATTTGCAGGATTGTGGCTTGTGATCCTTTTTGCCGCGCCGGCCGGCGCGCAGGACTTCTACAAGGACAAAACGCTGCGCATCGTCGTCGGCTACTCCGCCGGCGGCTCGTTCGATCTCTACAGCCGTATGATCGGCCGCCATATGAGCAAGCACCTCGCCGGCAACCCGACGATCATCGTCGAAAACATGACCGGCGCCGGCGGCATTATCGCCGCGAATTTTCTCTACAATCAGGCGAAGCCCGACGGTCTGACGATCGGCGCATGGGCCGCGCCGCTGATCCTCCAGCAGATCATGGGCAACGAGGCGGTGAAGTTCGACGGACGCAAGTTCAGCTACCTGGGCGTGCCGAGTCCATACGACACGCTCTGCACCTTCAACGCGCAGAGCGGCGTGAAAACGGCCGACGACTGGTTCGCGGCGAAGCGCCCGATGAAGATCGCATCGATCGGCCCCGGCACCAGCACCTCGGACGTGCCGAAGCTTCTCAAGGAAGCGCTCAATCTGCCCCTTCAGGTAGTCGAAGGTTACAAGGGAGGCGCCGACGCGCGGCTCGCCGTCGAATCGGGCGAGGTGGACGGCTACTGCGGCTCGTGGCAGACGGTAAAAACCGTCTGGCGCCCCGCGTTCGAGAGCGGGAAAATACACTCTGTGCTGCTCGTTACGTTGAAGCAAAATCCCGAATTGAAAAACGTCCCGCTCGCGATCAAATACGCCAAGACCGACGAGGCCAAGCTGCTGCTTAAAATCGCCGATAACGCGCACGTCGCGCAGTTCCCGTACTCGCTGCCGCCGGGCGTGCCGGCCGAGCGCGTGAAGCAGCTGCAGAACGCGTTCATCCAGACGCTCAAGGATCCCGATCTCCTCGTCGAGGCGAAAAAATCCGATCTCGATATCGACCCGATCGACGGCCCAACCATTGCCAAGACCTTCGCCAGCTTGTACGACATCGATCCGGGCACCAGCGCGAAGCTGAAGGCGATCCTGGCGCCGAAGAAGTGACGGTCGGGCACTGCGGGGTGCCCGACCGTCATTCCCGCATGTTTGCATGCGGGACATAAGGCGGGTACGGCACGCCGTGCCCTACGGACGAAATCTCAATGCCGAACGTTCGCGACTGTCATACTGAGCGCAGCGAAGCATCTCTCCGGAGACATTCTTCAGCCTTGCTTCAGGATGACAAGCAGCCGCATGATGCTGTTTTATGTAGGGGCACGGCGGGCCGTGCCCTCTGATTAATATTTCTTCGATGAAATTCTTTTTCCGTATCTTCGCGGTGGTCCTCCTCCTCGCCGTATTCTTTCCCGCGCGCGCGGACGCCGAGCCGATCCGCGTCGCGTACAGCTCGATCAGCGGCGCGATGGGGCCGCTCTGGGCGGCGAGCGACTTCGGGCTCTTTAAGCGCCACGGCCTCGACGTGCAGCTTCTCTACATCGGCGGCGGCTCGGTCGTGACGCAGGCGCTGCTCGGCGGCGACGTCCAGTTCGTGCGCCTCGGCGCGAGCGCGGTGATGCAGGCGTCGATGCGCGGCGCCGATCTCAAGATGATCGCGAACACGATCAACCGACTCGTCTTCACGCTGATGGTGAAGCCCGAGATCAAATCGCCCGCCGACTTAAAAGGGCGAAAGATCGGCGTCACGCGCCTCGGCGGGTCGACGGATTTCGCGCTCGACCTCGCGCTCAAGAAATTTAATTTAAAGCGCGGCGCCGACGTCGCCGTGCTCCAGACCGGCGGTATGCCGCAGCTACTCGGCGCGATCACCGCCGGCAGCGTCGACGCCGGCGTGATCTCGCCGCCGACGAATCTCGCGGCGGCGAAAATGGGTTTGAAAGAAATGATCGACTTCGCCGACCTGCCGCTGCTCTATCCCAACTCGCCGGTCGCGACGACGCAAAGCTTTCTCGACAAGAACCGCGGGGTGGCGCTGCGCTTTCTCCGCGGCTATATCGAAGGCATCCAGCGGATCAAGGGCGACCGCGACGGCGCGATGAAGCTCTTTGCGAAATACACCAAAGTCCAGGACCCCGAGATTCTCGCCGAGCTCTACCGCATCTACGGCGTCAAGCATCTGGAATCGATTCCCACGGTCAAGCCCGAGGCGGTCGAAGAGGTGTTGCGCTCGGAGATGAAGGGCGCCAACGCCAAGGCCGGCGACTTCATCGACAACAGCCTCATCGCCGAGCTCGAGCGCGACGGAATTTTTCAGAAAGCGCGTTAAGGAGAACGAAATGGCTTACACGGATTTACGCGACTGGCTCAAGCAGGTCGACGGCTTCGGCGAATTGAAAACCGTCGAGGGCGCCGACTGGGATCTCGAGATCGGCGCGATCACCGAGATGGCGCGCAAGGAATCGAAAGTCCCGCCGTGCATCGTCTTCGACGAAATCAAAGATTACCCGAAAGGCCGCCGCCTCGCGGTCGGCCTGCTGAATTCGATGAAGCGCGTCGCGCTCACGACCGACATGCCGGTCGATCTCCCGCCGATGGATTTCGTGCGCGCGTGGCGGCAGCGCATCAAGGACATGCAGCCGATTCCGCCGCACGCGGTCAAAGACGCGCCGTTCATGGAGAACGTGCTCGATGAGAAGGACCTCGACGTGCTCGCGTTTCCGACGCCGCGCTATAACGTAGGCGACGGCGGCCGCTACATCGGCACCGCGCACCTGACGATCACGCAGGACCCGCAGGAGGGCTGGGTCAATATCGGCACGTATCGCATCATGATTCAGGACGGGAAAAATCTCGGCCTCTACATGTCGCCTGGGCGCCACGGCCGCATCCAGATGGAGAAGTTCTTCGCCGAGAACCGGCCGTTCCCGGTCGCGGTTGCGATCGGCTACGACCCGCTGATCTTCATGGCTTCGGCGTTCGAGGTGCCGTACGGACTTTCCGAATACGATTTCGCCGGCGGCATACGCCGCGCGCCGATCGACGTCGTGCGCCTGGAGCGCAGCGGCCTGCCCGTGCCCGCGAGCGCCGAGATGATCATCGAGGGCGAATGTCTGCCGAACGAGCGCCGCGAAGAGGGGCCGTTCGGCGAATGGACAGGATATTACGCGAGCTCGTCGCGGACGGAGCCGGTCATCAAGATCCGGCGCATCTATCATCGCAACGACCCGATCATGACCGGAGCGCCGCCGAGCCGGCCGCCGACGGAGGCGACGTTCTACAAAAGTTTCTGGCGCTCGGCGATGATCTGGGAGGAATTGGAGCGCGCGGGCGTGCCCGACATTCAAGGTGTCTGGTGCCCGCCGGAGGGGAACACGCGTCTCTGGACGGTCGTGTCGATCAAGCAGCGCTACCCCGGCCACGCGCGTCAGGCGGGCGTGCTCGCCTCGCAGGTGCACGCGGCGGCGTATCTCGGCCGCTTCACGATCGTCGTCGACGAGGACATCGACCCGAGCGATATGAAGGACGTGCTCTGGGCGATGACGACGCGCTGCGACCCGATCGAGGACATCGAGATCCTGCGCCGCTGTCTCAGCAGCCCGCTCGATCCGATTCTGCCCAAGAGCCGCAAGGACAAGGCGGCGAGCTTCAACTCGCGCGCCATCATCGACGCCTGCCGGCCGTACGATTGGATCAAGGACTTCCCGCCGTCGGTCAAGGTGCCGGAGGATTTGGCCAAGAAGGTGAAGGAGAAATGGGGCAAGAAGGTGCTGTCGTAAGATTAAGAAGGGCACGGCACGCCGTGTCGTACATAAGAGGCTAATTCTTCCACCCGGAGCCGTCGCTAAGGATGATAACGAATCTCACAAATTCCGATGTAGGGGCACGGCTTGCCGTGCCTCCGAGGTAATTGAATGAATATTGTTCGACGCGCAGCGGTTCTCATCCTCCTTCTTTTCGCTCTCACGCCCAATGCGCACGCGAAGAAAATCTACATCGCGATCTCCAATCCCGACATGTCGTTTCTCTCGGGCGGCGTGGCGCAATCACAAGGCTATTTCAAAGACGAAGGCCTCGACGTCGAGCTCGTGCAGATCACGGCCAACGTCTCGATCGCCGCGCTCGCGGCGGGCAACATCGATTATAATCTTATTTTGCAATCCATCGTGACCGGCAACCTGCGCGGGCTGCCGATGAAGGTCGCGGCGATCCTGATCGAGCGGCCGAACCACGTCTTCGTCGTCGACAAATCGATTCAGAAGTTCACCGATCTCAAGGGCAAGAAGGCCGCGATCAGCTCCTACGGCTCGCTCACCGACATCCTCGCGCGGCTGACCGCCGCGCACTACGGCCTCGATCCCAAGAGCGATATCGGCTTCACCGCCGCCGGCTCGAGCTCCGGCCGCCTCGCGCAGCTCCAGTCCGGGGTCGTGCAGGCGGCGCTCGTCACGCCGCCGGGCGACGCGATCGCCGAGAAGATGGGATTCAAGCGGCTGCTCGAAGTCGGCACGCTGTTTCCGTTTCCGGTGAACGGCGTCGGCCTCCACGAAAATAAATTGAAGAACGAGCGCGACGAGGTGAAGAAAGTCCTCCGCGCGCTCTACCGCGCAAACCAGTTCATTCTCGACAATCCCAAGGGCGCGATCAAAGACCTCGCCGCCTGGGGGCGATCGACGCCCGCCGCCGCCGAGGAGGCGTACAAGGCGAACGGCAAGAACTACAGCCGGAATTTAATCGTCCCGCGCGCGACGCTCGAAAAGGTTCTGGAGAGCACGCGCTGGAACGTCGAGACGAAGAAGAAGGTCGGCGTCGACGACGTTTTCGATTTCGGCATTATGCGGGAGATTTTAAAAGAGATGGGCAAGAAGGTCGAGTGAGAGACGGCGTATGGCCGACGCGAAGTACTGGGATGACCGCGCCGCGAGGTTCGGTCATACCGGCTGGGCCGATCCGGTGATCTATGCTTTCGACCAGGCCGCCCGGCTCGCGGCGATTGAGCGCGTCGTCGCCTCCGCGACCGTCGGACGCGAGATTGCGTTGGATTTCGGCGCCGGATCCGGCGACTTCAGCCGCTTGCTCGCCAAATATTTCACGAAAGTATTCGCCTTCGATATTTCCCCGGTCGTCACCGCCCACGCGCGATTAAAGTTCGGCGGCATCGTTAATATCGAATTTCGCCACGGCGAGAGCGTGAAGAATCTCGCGGTCGAGGACGGGTCCATCGATCTCATCCTGTCCGTTACGGTCCTCGGTCATATTCTCGACGATGGCGAATGCCGCGATACTCTGAATCTCTTTCGCCGAAAGATCGATGCCAAAGGCATCCTCGTTATCTTGGAAGCTACTCCGGTCGCCGAGCGCGATGGCGGCGGTTACCAGCGCTTTCGGACGCGCGAGAGGCTGCGCCAGCTGTTCGCTGAGGCCGGGTTCACGCTGCAGAAACAATACGGTTTTTATAATCCCGACGAAGCGGCCTCTCAAAGTTACAATCGATACGTGAGAGATTTGCGCGTCCGGCTGCTGCGGAAGCTGAAATTCGGAAAGCTCGCGCACGCGGTGCTCCGAAACACAGCCGCGAAAATCCTGGCCGCCGGGAACGATTGCTTCCGGGACGCCGGACCTGCGGATCCGATGAGCCTGATGATTTTTTCGCCGAACGTCGAGTGCTAAAGGGGGGCGCTGTAATGAAGACAGCAATCCGAATATTGAAGTCGCATTTTCTATGGCTCGCGCTCGCGATATTTGCGCTGAACGCGTGCACCGCTTACGTGACCCCGCAGTCGGATGAAGACGGGTCGCTCAAGGAAATGCGCCGGAAATCGCTATAGACTTCGCGGCCCGCCCATTTCAATGCGCGCTTGCTTTCTTAACCTCAGAGGATTCCGGTCCGGGTTTATAACTCAACAATTCGAACGAGGCGGTCTCTTGCAGCCCGTATTGTGCATCGCCGACGAGGTCTTTCATCTCTAGCTTGAAATCGAACTTGACGATGCTGCGCGTCTGCGGCGAATAGAAATAAACTTCCGTCCCATAGTAATTGAGGATGCCCGCGAATGTAACCATTTTACGCTCGATGCGATAGGCCTCGAACGTCCCGCCAGGCGTAACAACGGTTTCGATCCCCGTTACCGTGCTATGCGCATCGCGCCATCGGTGAGTTATGAATTGCGCTCCATCCCATTCTTTGCCTATCCATAACGGAAAATTGAAATAGCGTGCCTTATCTTCGATAATTTTGGGTGTCGGCAAGGCTGCGTAAAGCCAAGTGGCAGAGCCGAGGGGTCTTTTATCGCCATCGACTCGCCTTCTTTGGTAATTGCCGTTGCGGATTCGAAGCTCGATGTCGCCATAGTCCATATCTGATCGGTATCCGCCCGAGGCCATGTTGTGAACGACCCGATACGTCCACGTGCCGCCTTGCTTGTTGAAATCCGGCGCTTCGACGACGGCTGCGCCGGGCGGCGGGCTTTGGTTCGACGAAGCGGCGCACGCGCTCAGGACACACGCGCAAAGAAGCGCGCAAAAAAGCCTAGAGGTCAGACTGCGTGAACGCTCCACGGCCACGCAATATACGAAATAGACGGTAGCCTTTGCAAGCGCGGTCATAAGCGATGCGCGGCGGCCATCCGCATTTGCTTCCCCACGCGAATTGACATACAAATTTTCCGTCCGACAACGAAAGAAGGAGTTTTCATGCGTTCACTCGCGCTGCTCGCCAGCGATTCGTCGCATCTGCCGCTGCTCACGGTTTTCAAGGAATCGGGGGTGACGAGGAAGTACGGCTTCGAGATCGACCTTGAAATCGTCGGCGGCTCGCGCGCGCCGACGATGAAGCATCGAACCAAGCTCATTTATGCCGGCGAGATCGATTTCGTCTCGGGATTGCACCACGAGACGTATCGCGAGCGCGCCAAGGGACATAAGCGGCTCGTGTATCTCGCGCAGACGCAGAATCGCTGGGACGACCGGCTCGTCGGACCGGTGGAGCTCAAGAGCGTCGACGAGCTCCGCGGCAAACGCATCGTCTGCCATTCGACGGCGCCGTGCGTCACGGGAAATTTGAAGGCGATTCTGCGGCAGCTCGGCTTCAAGGAAGAGGAGATCCGGGTCGAGGCGATCGAGAGCATGAGCGGCAACCTGACGCGCTACGCCGACGACGTGGTCGCGGGCAACGCCGCCGCCGCGCTGGTCGACATGCCGTTCGATCTCTATGCCGAGAAGAAAGGTCTCAAGATCATTCCGCTGCCGGAGCGGCCGGTGATCCACAACACGACGATCCTCACGACGACGGATTACATCCGCGAGAACCGCGAGACGGTGATTCTATTCTTGAAGGCGATCATCGACGCGATTCATTTCTTCAAGACAGAGCCCGACGCGGTGGCGGACATCCTGCAAAAGAATCTCTCCAAGCGGTACACGCTCGACGACCGCGCCTATTTCGTCCATCTGCAGCGCGAGTGGGCGAAGCTCTTGCTCGCGAAGCCCTATCCGCTGCCCGCGGCGATTCAGAACGTCTTCGAGCTCGACGCCGCGCACGATCCCAACATGGGCAACATCTCGCCGATGGAGCCGTGGGACCTGCACTATCTGCGCGAGATCGACGACAGCGGATTCATCGATCAGCTCTACGCGAGCTGACCAAAGAAGGGCACGGCGCGCCGTGCCCTGTCCGAATCAGTATTCGTCGAAAATCCGCTGGATGTCGTCGGCGTCGCGCGTCTTCGTAAGCGCGAGCATCAGCAGGATGCGCGCCTTCTGCGCGTTCAAGTTGTCGCCGGCGATGAACGGCTCGCCGGGGCGCATGCGCCTCAGACGGTCGTGGCCGCCACGGTTCGCGTACACGACCGGAATGCGCGCCGCGGCGCGGTGCAGCGCTTCCTTCATGCCCGGAGCGGGAGCGCCGGTCGGAGAAACGGCGATCACGAGGCCTTCGGAGCGCGCGTGCTCGACGGCCGCGTCGATCAGGATGCCGTCGTTGCCGGCGGCGGTATAAAGGATGTCGACACGCGGCAGCTGCGCGACGCCGCCGACGTCGAATTCGGAGCCGGTTGTGTGGCGTCGAAGCGGGCGGCGGTAAAACGTGACGCGTCCGAGGTCGACGAAGCCGAGCGCGCCGATATCGGGCGACGTGTAGGTCTGCACGCGATAGCTCATGCGCTTGGTGACGTCGCGCCCGCAGTTGATCTCGTCGTTGACGACCGTCATGACGCCCATGCCGCGCGCGGCGGGGCTCGCCGCGACGCGCACCGCGTCGAGAAAATTTTTCGGGCTGTCGGAGCTGATGGTCGTGAACTGCCGCTGCGCGGCGGTGAGCGCGACGGGCTTTTCCGTCTTCACCGTCAGGTGCAGAAAATAGGCGGTCTCCTCCAGCGTGTTGGACCCGTGCGTCACGACGAAGCCGGCGATCTCGGGGTCGTTCGCGAGCTCGTTGATGCGCCGCGCGATCAGCAGCCAGCGGTCGGGCGTGATGTCGGAGCTGCCGACGCGGCAGACCTCTTCGATGTCGATGCGCGCCGTAATTTTAAGGTCCGGGATCACCTCGGCGACTTCGCCGGCATGGAGCCGCCCCGACGGCGTGTTGGCGATCGTGCCGCCGGTCGCGACGATTTTGACCAATGGAAGTTGAGCCATACGCGATGCCTTTCAGGCGGCGGCAAGCCGCGTTATTTGCTCTTCGGCAGAAAGCGCGTGTCGACGAGGTTCTCGGGCTTCAGCTCGCGCACGCGCGGATTTCGCGCGGCGAGCTGGTCCAACACCGTGCGCACCGCCGCGGGCGACGGCGCGGGAATGTCCTGGAGAAAGTTTTTCGTCAACGTCTCGTAGTATTCGGCGATGTCCTGGCGGTCGGCGATGCCGCTCGACTTGGCGATCTGATCGAACGCCGCCTGCCGGTTGGTTTTGAAGTAGTGGATCGACTCGATGTAGGCGCGCATAAAAGTCGCGAGCGCCTCGGGCCGCTTGTCGATCATCGACTGCGGCGCGTAAAGCACGCCCTGCGGGTATTCGGCGTCGATCTGCGAGAGATCCGCGAGCACCTTCAGGCCGAGCTTCTTCGCGCGCGGCGCGAGCGCGAGCGAAAGGATCGCGCCCTGCACCTTCCGCGTGGAGAGCGCGGCGAGCCGCTCGGTGGAATTGCCCACCTGGAGGATCGTCACGTCCTTCATCGGCTCGAGGCCCCACGACTTTAGCGCCATGCGCGTGATGAAATCCGAGCCGTCGCCGAACTGGCTGATCGCGACCGCCTTGCCGCGGAGATCCTCGGGGCGCGCGATATCGGGGGGCGTGATGAAGCTGTAGACGAATTTATTGATCAGCGCCGAGAGGATCTTTAGCGGAAACCCCGCGAGCTGCGCGTTGACGACCTCGACGGCGGAGCCGCGGCCGAGCTGGAGCTCGCCCGCGACGATCGCCTGCACGATCGTCGAGCCGCCGGCGATGCGGATAATCTCGAGATCGAGACCGTGTTTTTTGAAAATTCCGGCCTGTTGTCCAATCAGGTGCACTTCCTCACCGGAACCGGATCCGCTGTAGGCGAGCCGCAGCTTCTCGGCCGGCGCCGGGGCGGCGCAGGCCAGGAAAAATATTATCGAAAATGCCGCGGCGGTTTTGCGCACGATCGATCCTTCTATTTCACGAACCCCGAATCCTTCATCTCCTTCAAGAACCGAGTGTCGATGAGATCTTCGGGCTTGAGCTCGCGCACCTTCGGGTTCTTGCCGCCGAGATCGTCGAGCACCGTCTTCATTCCGGCGACGGTCGGCATCGGGTAATTGAGGAGAAAATTCCTCGTGAGCACGTTGTGGTATTCCTCGATGTCGGCCTTGTCTGTCAGGCCGCTGCTCTTCTCGATCACTGCGTACGCCGCCGGCTTGTTCGTCTTGAACTCGCGGATCGCCTCGACGTAGGCCTTCATAAAATTACGGATGAGATCGGGCCGCTTCTCGATCAGTGTCGAAGTGACGTATAGCACGCCCTGCGGGTATTCCGCATCGACCTGCGAGAGATCGGCAAGCACGCGCAGGCCCATCTTCTTCGCGCGCGGCGTCTGCGACAGCGAGAGGATCGAGCCGTGCACTTTGCCGCTGGCGACCGCCGCCAGGCGCTCCGGCGAGTTGCCGATCTGGAGAATCGTCACGTCCTTCGCCGGGTCGAGGCCCCAGGACTTGAGCGCCATGCGCGTGATGAAATCCGAGCCCGAGCCGAAGCGCGAGATCGCGACATTCTTGCCCTTCAAGTCCGCGGGCTTCGTGATCGACGGCGGGGTCACGAAGCTATAGACGAATTTGTTGATCAGCGCGGCGATCATCTTCAGATGAAAGCCGGCGACGTTGGCGCTCACCACCTCGTTCGGCGAGCCGCGGCCGAACTGGATCTCGCCGGAGACCATGCCCTGCACGACCGTCGAGCCGCCGGGGATGTAGACGATCTCGACGTCGAGACCGTATTTCTTGAAAAGTCCGACCTGCTTCGCGAGATGATGCACCTCTTCGCCCGAGCCGACGCCGCTGTAGCCCAAGATCACGCGCTCGAGCGCGTCGGCGCGCGCGGCGCTTAAGATCAGCGCGGCAAGCATAAATAGAAAACAAAATTTGCGCATGAATGCCTTTCTTTCGGAGCCCTTGGACAACCTCAGGGCGAACGGATTTTTACTGTCTGTGAATTTTCCGTTCGTGCCCGTCGAAGCACTCCGCGTCTTATCGAGTTTCAGAAGAGACCGCCCCGATGTTCCGATTTCTCTCCTAGCGACGGTATTTCACCGGCGGCATGTTGAACGGAACGCCTTCTTTGACGAGCTCTTCCTGGAACATCTGGCGCACTTTCGGGTCTTCATCCTCGAGCTCGATCAGGTGGCCGCCGCCTTTCGTGCTCTCGAAGAGGCGGTCGTAGTCCATGACCTGATATTTCTGTCCGAACGGCTTGAACGCGAGCATCTTGAGCGGCTCTTTCGCCGTGTTGAAATGCTGGTGAAACCACATGTGCGGCGGCGAGAACATGCTGAACTCGCCCCAGTCGTAGCGCTCCAGCGGCGTACCTTCGAGCCACATGAGCGAGTAGCCTTTGCCTTCGATCACGAGGATGTCGGCGCCGAGGCCGTGGCGGTGCGCCTTCTTGTACGCGCCCACCGGCGAGCGCGTGATGTGCGCCGAGATGATGTTGTCGCAGAACTCCAGCTCGACGTTGGTCGCGCCCGGGCCTTTGCGGGTCCAGTCGTGGAAGTTGAGCTTCTCGATATCGGCGATGAAGCTCGTGTCCCATACGCGGCGCGCGTCGACCGCGACGCCCTTGCCGCTGAAATAGTCCTCCTCGCCGTGGTAGCGGTCGAGGAACTGATACGAATTGTTAAAGACGAAATCGTAGTTGTGGTAGATGTTGAAAACCATCGGCATGTTGGTGTAGCCGATGTAGCGCACGGTCTCGCCGCCCTGGCCGTTGAAGTGCTGATGCCAGGCGTTCAGCGGGACCGAGAACATCGAGCGCTCCTGCCACTCGAAGGTCTGTTTCTTGCCGCCTTCGAGCCACACGGTGGTCGCGCCGCGGCCCTTGAGCACGTAGATCATCTCCTCGAACATCTGCTTCTGCGGCTTGAGGCTCTGGCCCGGGGGGATCTCGCAGACGTACGCCGCCGAGTTGGGCGGCTCCTTCGGATGTCCGAGGATGATGTAGTGCGCGAGCCCGCCGCGGCGGCGCCACGGGGCGACTTCGAGCTTGCGGATATCGCCGACGACGAAATTTTTCGTCACCGGCAGCTCTTCCCAGTCGAGGAACTGATCGAACGAGGTCTTGCCTTCGTAGGGTTTGGGTTCGAACGCTCTTTCCTGTTGCATTTTTCCTCCGGTGTTTTAATCGAGAATGCCGTCGTGAAATAAATGGCGCGCCTTGAAGCCGAGCATGCGCTCCGCCTTTGCGGTCGCGTAGCCGGAAGCGTTGCCTTCCAGGCGTGCGTCGATATTTTTCGCCTGCGGCAAAAAGCGGCGCACGAGCTCGGCGGTCGGCTCGTCCACGATCGTCGTCGGCGCGCAGATATTAAAAGCTTCGTGGCCGGAAAAATCCGCTTCGAGCGCGCAGCAGCACGCCGCCGCGGCGTCGCGCACGTCGACATAACTCCACAGCGCGCCGCCGCCGCGGATGACGGGATTTTTCCTGCGCTCGGCGAGCACGCGCGCGTTCTCCGGGGCATAAATGCCCGAGAAGCGCAGACTCGCGATACGGATTGGCGTCTTCCGAACGAAAGCGTCGCACATGTGCTCGCCGACGAGCTTGGATAAGCCGTAGGGATCGTGCGGGCGGCGCGGATGTTTCTCGTCGATCGGCACATACTCCGGCGCGGCGGCGGCCGCAGGATAATAGAAGCCGTACACTGCGAGACTCGAGCCGCAGACCGCTTTCTTTACGCCCACTTCCGCCGCCGTCGCCAGAACGTTGTAGATCATCGCCGTGTTGTGATTGAAGCGCTCGGCGTCGCCGGCCACGTCCGGCGTTTTCCATGTCCCGGTCGCGGCGTCGTAGCCGCTCTCGGTGTAAGCGAAGCGCCGGCGCGCGAGGTGGACGACCGCTCCGGCGCCGGCGAAAATTTTTCTCAGCTTCCCGACGTCGGTTAAATCCGCGGCGATAAACTCGCACTTCGTTTCGGCCGGCTTCTCGACGTCCACCGCGGCGACCTCGATGCCGTGCGCGCGCAGTTTTTCAATGACATAGCGGCCGAGCCGGCCGGCGCCGCCGGTGACGATCGTTTTCATCGGCGCTAGCGCTTGCGGAAAAAGCCGCTCTGCTCAATTTCCTTGAGCAGCGTGTTGTCGATGAAGTCGGAGGCCTTGGCGTCGCGCGCCTCGCGCGCGTCGATCGTCTTCAAAATGCGCTCGACGCCTTCGGGCCGGACATAAGAAACCGGATCGCCCGTGTGGCGGACGCCGAACACCTGGTACAATTCGCCCAGGGTCTCGGGATCGGTCACGCGCGTATAGCGCGACAGCACCTTCATGCTGAAGTCGCGGTCGCTTCTGAGCCGCTGGACTCCCGCGCTGAAGCCGCGGAGAAATCTGAGCGCGGTATCGCGGTTGGATCGGATGTAGCTTCGCCGCGCCGACATCGGCGTGTTGGGAAAGACGATGCCCATCTGTCCGACGTCGGCGAGCTCGTAGAGACCTGTTTTCTTGGCGCGAAAGTTACTCGGCGGCGAGAGCACCGAGGCGTCGAGCGCGCCGGTGCCGACGCCGGCGAGGCTCTCCGGCATGCCGCCGGTCTGCACGACCGTCAACTCGCGCCGCGCTATGCCCCAGCGCTCCAGCGCGAAATCGAGCGCGAGATCGGTCGAGCCGCCCAGGCGAGTGACGCCGACCTTTTTGCCTTTCAAGTCCGCGGGATTCCTGAGCTCCGGGCGCGACATGATCGAGAAGACCATCGCGTTGCCGGTGTTGGCGATGAGCACGAGATCGGCGCCGCGGAGCGACGCGTTCACGACGGGCACGGAAGGGCCGTAGGCGAACTGGACATCGCCGCCGAGCATCGACTGGATGAGCAGCGAGCCGCCGCCGATATAAAGGAGCTGCGTCTCCAGTCCTTCGCGCTTGAAGTAGTCGCCGTCCTGCGCGACCCAGAGCGGCGCCATCGCGCCGCTGATCGCGCTGTAAGCGACGTGAAGCGGCGCGGCCGCAACGGGCGCGCAAAGAAAAAAGAAAAGAAAAATCGCCGGCGAGAGCGCGCGCTTCACGAGTTTCCCTTCGCGCGAATGCCGGTAAACGAATCGATCTCGACCACGCCGCCTTCCGCGGCGCCCTTCGGTGCGCGCCCGTCGGCGACGGCGCGCACGCCTTCGAGAATCAGCTTGCGCAGCATGATGACGCCCTTGTCGGAGGTTGCAAGCTGTTCTTTGCGCGCGCCGAGGAGCGGCTGCGTCGCCTGGCACGCGATGTCTTCGCGCCGGACGCTGCCGCGAAAGGGCGCGAAGGGCCGCGCGTCGTACGGTTTTCTTTCCTCCCGCGCTGTCAGCTCGCGCGACGGCGCAAGCTTTTTAAAAAATTCGCGGTCCGGGCCCGTATAGTAATTGACCGTGAAAAGCGTGAAATGCTCGTCGTCGTTCGGCGTGAGAAACATAAAGTGGCGGTTGTGCGACCCTGCTTTAAGCGCGTCGCGCGGCTGCTTGAAATGCGTGAATTCCGTGTCGCCGATCTGCAGGATGCTCGGCAGCGCGAAGCTCTTCTCGTCGACGTACTCGGTATCCGGCGTCGGGCCGGGCTTGCGCGAGACGACTTTCATGCCGTAGCTCATCTCGACCGCGTCGAAGTAGGGAATGTTTTTGAAATCGAAAAACCAGCTGCGCCACGTCCCGTCGCTCGGGTCGCTGCGATGGAGGATCGAGAAGTGCACCGGATCGGCGCCGTTCTCGATGAAGTTGAACCAGTTGTAATCGTAAGCGCGCGTCGGTTCGAGCGAGCGCTGCCCCGCCTGATCGATGAGCGCGAAATACTTCGGCAGCGGCGGCGGTTCGTCGGCGTCGGGTCCGAGATAGGCGAAGAAAAGTCCGCCCTGCTCGCGCACCGGGTAGCCGCGATGTTTCACCTTGCGCGCGAAGCGATCGTCCGGTTCCGCCGGCTGTTCCAGACATTGCCCGGAGACATCGAACAGCCAGCCGTGATACGGGCAGCGGATGCCGTTCGGCTCGATTTCGCCGTATTCGAGCGAGGTGCCGCGGTGAGGGCAATGAAGGCCGATCAGGCCGACTTGGCCCCGGCCGTCGCGGAATAACACGAGTTCTTCGCCGAGAACTTTGCGCGCGAGCGGAATATCCTTAAGGTCGTCGGCGCTCGCGACCGCGAGCCAATAGCGGCGAAACCACTCGCCGGCGGGTGTGCCGCGGCCAACGCGCGCGAGATCGGCGAGCGTGATTTTTTCTTTCTGCCTTACCATTGCCTGCAATGAGAATAGGCAGGCGCGCACATCATGTCAATTTCAAACTATTTAGCGACGGATCGAGTTTTACTTGACGATGCTGCAGCGCCTAGCGCAGATATTTTTCCCAGACATGCTGCGCTTCGAAGCGGAGAATTTCGCGAGCGCGCGAGGAATCGACGCCGCTCCAGTTGCCGCGGAGGTCCGCGCGCGCCTTTTTCACGCCGGGAAAATAGCGGCGCAAGAGCTCGTCGGTCGGCTCGGCGAGGGTGCTCGTCGGCGCCGCGACGATGAGCGCCTGGTGCCCGTGCGGCGGCGCTTCCAGCGCGAGGCGGCATGCGGCGGCGGCGTCGCGCGAATCGATGTAGCTCCAGAAGCGCCCGAGCTTGACGCCGGGATCTTGGAAGCGCTCGGCGAAGCCGCGGAAGTCCGGCTCGAAATTGACGCCGGGAAACCGCAGGCTGAAGACCGCCAGGTCGTGAACGCGGACGAAGGCATCGGCCGTCGCCTCGGCGACGACTTTGGAGAGACCGTACGGGTCTTGCGGCCGGCACGGATGATTCTCGTCCAGCGGCAGATAATCCGGGGCGAACGGTTTGCGCGCGTAGAGAAAACCAAACGCCGCGGTGCTGGACGCGAGCACGACGCGGCGCACGCCGTTGGCCGCCGCGGCGTGGAGCACGTTGTAGCTCGCGGCGACATTGTTCGAGAAAGTCTCCGGGTCCGAAACGATGCCGGGCGCTTGATACGCGCCTAAATGGATTACGCCGGCGGCGCCGCCAAAAGCGGCGGCGACTTCTTCGGCGCGCGTGAGATCGACGATCGCCGATGCGCATATTTCTTGCCTCGGCGCGGCGCGATCGACGCTCAGGACCTCGAAGCCGTCCGCTAGCAGCTCGCGAATGACTTCGCGGCCGAGCATGCCGCTGCCGCCGGTGACGACGATCTTCGTCATGGTTACTCCAGCTTGAGCGTATTCGCCGCGAAAAGCTCTTCGACCGGCAGCGTTCTCTCCACGAGCCCCTGCTCGTGGGGATAGGTCATTAAAGTCTCGACGATGTGGCGATTTCTCGCGAGACCGTAGGCCCACGGATCGGGGCCGAGGATGTTTTCCTGGTCCGCGACCGGCTCGCGGAACCATGCGAGGCTGATTTTGTACGCGGAGACGTCGTTCAATTTCTGGTAGACGATTTCCTTCGCGCGCTGAAACGCCTTGAACAGGGACGTCACCGTGCCGTCGATCAAAGGATGCGTCCGGTCATAGTCGCCGCAGGCGATCGTCAGAAGCCGTTGCATGGAGATTTGCCGCCTTTCGGGAGCTTATTTCGAGGTCGGACCATAACAAATTCACGATCTCATAAAACAAAGGAGCCGGCGAACGCGATCACACCAAACGGCGCAATTCGCGCCTGCGGTCGCAAAGAAATTGGAAAAAGGCTTTCGCCGCCTGCGAGAGCGGCCGAGCCGCTCGTTGCACGATGCGGTGATCGATCTCCAGATTGAAGTCGGGCGCCTTGAGCACCGCGATCTGTCGGAGCGCCACTTCGTTTTCGATCCAGCGCCGGCCGATCGCGGTGATGCCGAGTCCCTCGGCTACCGCAACCTTGATCGATTCATGGCCCGACACTTCCATCGCGAGTTTTATTTCAAGCCCGTGCTTCTTGAAAAAGTTGCGCACCAGGTCGGTGCCGGACGAATCCGGCTCGCGCATGACGAACGGCTCCGCGGCGAGCTCTTCGAGGCTTACCCGGCGCCGCCGCGCCAGCGGATGGCGCGGCGGCGCCGCGATGATCATCTCGGAGGTGGCGTACGACTCGGCCAACAGGCCGTCAACCCGCGGATTGCGGCTGAACATGCCGAGCTCGATCGCGTCCTCTTGCAGCAGCCGCTCGATGCTCGTCGCCGGCCCGTAGTTCATATAAATGTCGAGTTTGGGATACATCGTCTTGAACATGCTGAGCGCCTTCGGCAGAAGATAGGTCCCGGCCAGTCCGGCGCCGCCGATCGCGAGGCGCCCGCGTCCAAGCTCCAGCACCGAGTGGACGTCGTGGCGCGCGGAGTCGATGCTCGCGATGATGCGCTGCGCATGCTCTTTCAGCATCACGCCGGCCTCCGTCAGCTCGACGCGCCGGCCGCGCCGCTCGAAGAGCCTCGTGCCGCACCAGTCTTCGAGGCCGCGGACATGGAGCGAGACCGACGGCTGGCTTAAGTGCAGCGATTCGGCGGCGCGGGAGAAATTCTTCAGCCGCGCGCACTCGAGAAAGACTTGTAACCGGTACGTGTCCATAATCCAGAATATAAGATAATCGACGAATGTATTAAAGATCCTTATAGGAAAATTGAAAAACTATATTGGACAAGCGCGCGGCCAAGCGGTAAACGGTTTCTTTTACCACCGGATATGCACAGTAGCCAACGGAGGCACAACGAACCATGATGGTTATCGATTTGGATTCTCATTCGCGGCCGCGGCGCGAGGACTATGTTATCGCGCCGCAATACGAGCACTTACGGCCGCGCTCTTTCACCGATTCGCGCGGCAACGTGCGCCGTATTTTTAACAATAAAATCATCAGCGTGCTCACTGCCGGCGAGCGCGAGGTTTCAAACCGCGAAGGCAAATCCGCCTGGCACGCGGCGGAGTACGACGCCGATGTGCGCTACCAGCAGGTGAAGGACGCCGGCATCGACTATCAGTTCGTCTCCGCCGGGACGGTGGGAATGTTCAATTACATCGACCCCGACCCGGGCTCGGCTTTCATCCGCGCGTCGAATAATTTTATTTACGAAAAGTTCATGAAGCGGTATCCCAAGACGTTCACCGGCGCACCGCAGCTGCCGCTTCAGGATACGCGCGCGGCGATGAAGGAGCTCGAGCGCTGCGTCAAGGATCTCGGCATGCTCACGTTTTTGATGCCGACGAACTGGAACGGCATCGACCTCGCCGATCCGCACTGGTGGAATCTTTACGACTACGCGCGCGACCTCGGCGTGCGCGGCGTCATCATCCATATAGGCAGCTTCGCCGGCCCGTTCGTCGGCAAGGAGCGCCTGTCGGTGCTCGGCTCCGACGGCACCGCCGGCCGCCGCATCCTCTCGCAGCCCTTCGAGTACTGCACCAACATCGTCAACCTCATTTTCGGCGGGCTGCTCGATTCATTTCCCGAGCTCAACTTCGCCTTCCTGGAGGCGGGCGCCGAGTTCGCCGTCAATTTGAAGCACCGCATCTCCGAGAACGTTGAACAGATCGGATATTTGCAGGATATGCTCACCAATCCGATCGATAAGTATTTCGACCGCTTTTACTTCGTGGTCGACGATTTGCTGCTGGAAGACGACGGCAAGCGCCTGGCTCGGGTCATTGAAGAGCTCGGCGATGACCGTCTGTTCTTCGGCTCGGACTACCCGCACGACGACGGGCATCTCGACACGGCGGCGCGCGTCCAGTCGCTCGACGGCATATCGGCGGAGACCAAGCAGAAAATCCTCGCCGGTAACGTGCTCAAGTACATGGGCGGCAAACTCGCGCTTCTCTGATCGCCGGCGCTGGAGAGTTTATGGAAGCACAGGTATTCGACGATTTGCGCCAGTACATCGCGGCGGCGAAGCAGATGAGCGCCTGGAAGGAGATCACCGGCGCCGATTGGAATCTCGAGATCGGCGCGCTGATCGAAGCGACGGCGGAATTGATTGCGCAGCCGCCGCTGTTGATATTCGATGAGATCAAAGACTACCCGCGCGGCTATCGCATCGTGAGTCTGCCTTACGCCGATTTCCGGCGCGTGGCGCTGGCGCTCGGTCTGCCTTACGACAAAAGCAAGCTCGAGCTCGTGCGGCTCGCGTCGAAAAAAATCCGCTCGGCCAAGCCGCTCCCGCCGATGGAGGTCGGCCGCGCGCCAGTCATGGAAAACATCATGACCGGAAAGGACGTCAATATCCTGAAATTCCCCGTCCTCAGGAGTCACGAGACAGACGGCGGACGCTACATCGGCACCGGCGACGTCATCATCAACTCCGATCCCGACAGCCACTACGTCAATATGGGCACCTACCGCATGCAGGTGCACGCGCCCGATCTGCTCGGCCTGTGGATCAGCCCCGGGCAACAGGGACGCCAGATCTGCATGAAGTACTGGGAAAAGGGCCAGAGCTGTCCGATCGTCGCGACCTTCGGGCAGGACCCGCTCACGTTCATGGCGTCGATGACGAAATTTCCCTGGCAGACTTCCGAGCTCGACGTGCTCGGCGGGCTCCGCGGCAAGCCGCTGGAAGTTTTTCGCGGTCCGGTCACGGGGCTGCCGATTCCCGCGCACGCGGAGATCGCCATCGAAGGCTTCGTGCCGCCGCCGCGCGAAGAGGCGCGCGACGAAGGGCCGTTCGGCGAGTGGACGGGATATTATTCCGGTGGCACGGTCGGCACCGGCGAGCCGCAGCCGGTGGTGAAAGTCAAAGCGATCTATCATCGCAACGATCCGATCCTCGACGACGAGGCCCCGCTGTGGCCGGGCGCGGTGCGCTTCGATTTGAATCTCCGCGCCGGCCTGTTGTGGGACCAGCTCGAGAGCGCGGGCATTCAGGACGTCGTCGGCGTGTACGCGCACTCGAATTATCTCTATGTCGTCGCCATCCGGCAGCGCTATGCCGGCCATGCCCGCCAGGCCGCCCACGCGGTGATCGCCTGCTCGGCCGCCGCGCGCCACGGCCGCTATGTGGTCGTGGTCGACGAGGACATCGATCCGACGAATTTGAAAGAAGTGCTCTGGGCGATGATGACGCGCGTCGATCCGGCGACCGACATCGAGACAATCGAAGGCTGCTGGTCGACGCCGCTCGATCCGCGGATGCCGCCGGAAAAAAGGGCGGCGCGCGACCACAGCAACAGCCGCGCCATCTTTTACGCCGTGCGGCCGTTCGCCTGGCGCGAGAAGTTTCCAAAGGTCTCGCGCACCGGGCGCGAGCTGTTCGATCAGGTCGTGAAAAAATACAGCGACATCCTGCCGTTCCCCCCGCGTTGATCATCGAACGGCGTTCATGATAAAGGAAGAATTCATCGACGAATTAAAATGGCTTTAAAAAGCGCCTCACTGCTTCTTGCGGCGCTGGCGCTCGCTCTCCTGTGCGCGCGCTCCGCGGCCGCGGAGCGCATCCGCATCGCCTACAGCGCGATCAGCGGCGTTCAACTGCCCCTCTGGATCGCGAAAGAAAGCGGATCCTTCAAGCGTCAGGGGCTCGATGTCGACTTTCTCTATATCGGCGGCGGCTCGGTCGTCGTGCAGGCCATGCTCGGCGGCGAGGTGCAGCTTGCGCGGGCTTCGGCTCCCGGCATCGTCCAGGCTGCGCTCCACGGCGCCGACCTGGTCATGATCGCGAATACCGTCAATACGCTCGTCTACTCGGTCATGACGCGTCCCGACGTGAAAAGCCCGGAGGATCTCCGCGGCAAGACGCTCGGCGTGACGCGCCTCGGCGGCGGCACGGATTATGTCGTGACCCTGCTGCTCAAGAAATGGAATTTTCAGCGCGGCCGCGACGTGAAAGTCTTTCAGACCGGCGGCATGCCGCAGCTCTTGAGCGCCGTGCAGACCGGCGTCGTCGCCGCGGGCGTCATCTCGCCGCCGAGCAACCTTCAGGGACTGAAGCTCGGCCTGAAGGAGCTGGTCGACGTTTCCGACCTGGGCCTCAATTTCGTCAACTCGCCGCTCAACGCAACGCGCTCGTACATCAAAAATAATCGCGCCGTCGTGCTGCGCACGCTGCGCGCGTATGTCGAAGGCATCCGCCAGGTGCGCAGCGACAAGGCCGCGGCGCTGAAAGTGCTCGCGAAATACGCGCGCATCGAGGATCCGGAGATTCTCGAGGAAGTCTACAAAATCTACGGCGTTAAACATCTCGAAAGAATTCCCTACGTCAATCCCGCCGGCCTCGAAGAGATCCTCGCGTCGCTGGGCAAGGAGGCGGCCGGCGCCAAGCCTGCGGACTTCATCGACAACAGCCTCGTGCGCGAGCTCGAGCAGGAAGGATATTTCCACGCGGACGCCAAGCGCGTCCCATAAAATTTTATGGCTTACTATCGCAATCTTCAGGAATACATTGCGGCCCTCGAGCGGGCCGGCCTTCTCTATCGCGTCACGCGGCCGATCAACAAAGACACCGAGATGCATCCGCTCGTCCGCTGGCAATTCCGCGGCCTCGACGAAGAGCAACGGCGCGCTTTTCTCTTCGAGAATATTCATGACGCGAAAGGCAGGAAATACGATATCCCGGTCTTGATCGGCGGCCTCGCCGGCTCGCAGCAAATTTACGCGCTCGGCCTCAACTGCAAAGAGGAAGAGGTCGAGGCGATCTGGTCGCGCGCGCTCGACAAGCCGCTGCCGCCGGCGCTCGCCGGCCGCGGCTCGGTCCAGGAAGTCGTCTACCAGGGCGACGATCTCACGCGCGTCGGCGGCCTCTACAAGCTGCCGGTGCCGATCTCGACGCCCGGCTTCGACAACGCGCCGTATTTCACCGCCGGCTGCTGGATCACCAAAGATCCCGAGACCGGCGTGCGCAACATGGGCGTTTACCGCGCGCAGGTGAAGGGCGCGACGAAGACCGGCGTCATGTGGGGCAGCCTCAAGCACAGCGCCATGCATTGGGAGAAATGCAACAAGAAAGGCGTGCCGCTCGAAGCCGCGATCGTCGTCGGCGGCCCGCCGTCGATCACCTATGCCGCCGTGCAGCCGGTGCCGGTCGGCGTCGACGAGGTGGCGCTCGCCGGCGCGCTCGGCGGCGAGCCGCTCGAAGTCGTCAAGTGCAAGACCGTCGACCTCGACGTGCCGGCCGAGGCCGACATCGTGATCGAAGGGCGATTTAGAACCGATTACCTCGAGCCCGACGGCCCGTTCGGCGAGGCGCACGGCTATGTCGATCCCGGCGATTTGAACGCGCTCTTCGAGGTGACGGCGATTACGCACCGGAAAAATCCCGTGTACGTTTCGATGCTGAGCCAGCTGACGCCGAGCGAGTCGAGCAAGATAAAGCAGGCGGCGTACGAGACGCTGGCGCTCAAGCATCTGCAGAAAACCGTCGGCCCGGCGGTGCTGCGCGTCGCGCTCTACGAGGACCTGCTCAATCGCCAGGTGGCGGTCGTGCAGATGGACAAGGCGAAGCCGGAAGTGAAGTGGAAAGCGCTGGAGGCGCTGCTGCCCTCGCGCATCATCCACAAGATCATCGTCGCGGTCGACCGCGACATCGATCCGCACGATCCGATGTCGCTCTTCTGGGCGATCGCCAACCGCTCGCAGCCGCATCGCGACATGCGCATCGTGCCCAACCGGCCGCTGCCGTGGAACCCGATCCGCTACGTCGCCGACGGCGAGCATTACGACGTGACCGATTCGACCCTGCTGATCGACGCGACGCTCAAGGCCGATTTTCCGCCGGTCGCGCTGCCCGCGCGCGAATATATGGAAGCGGCGCGAAAAATCTGGGACGAGCTCGGCCTGCCGAAGCTCACGCCGCGGCCGCCGTGGCACGGCTACTCGCTCGGCCTCTGGTCCGAAGAGCTCGTCCAACAGGCGAACAACGCGGTCGCCGGCGAGCATGAGCGCAACGCCGAATATAGCCGCGCGCGCGGGTTCAACGTGCCGAAAGGAACCGATTTCGTTGAGCAGAAAAAGAAATATCTCGCGAAAGAACTGGACGAATTCCTCAAGCGGCCGGACAAGTCCGGCAAGCGTTAAATGTGTATCCGATATGATCGCTTTGAAGTATTTCGCACTCGCATGTGTTCTTTTAGCAACCGCCGCAGCCGCAGACGCGCAGAGTCTAAAGCTCAGCTATTCCTCCGATAGCCCCGGCGCTTTGCCCGTCTGGATCGGCAAAGAGAGCGGTCTTTACGCCAAAAACGGTCTCGACGTCCAGCTCGTCCGCGTCACCGGCAACGTCGCGGTGATGGCGGTCGTCGCCAACGAGGTGAACATCGCGTTCATGGGTGGAACCGCCGCGATCACGAGCAACCTCGCCGGCTCCGACGCCGTTATGGTCGCGGCAGGCGAGATCGCGACCGATTATTCCTTGATCGTCAATCCGAAGATCAAATCTCCCGAGCAGCTCAAAGGCACGGTCGTCGGCATCGCGAGCGTCGTAGGTTCGGCGACTACGGCGACGCTTTACGGCTTGCAGAAATTCGGTCTCGGCCGCAACGACGTGACGTTGATGGTCGTCGGCGGCACGCCGGAGCGCCTCGCGGCGCTCCGCACCGGGCGCATCCAGGCGACGCTGTTGAGCCCGCCGACGAGCTTCGCCGCGGAGCGCGAAGGCTTTACCATCCTCACCGACGTTACCATGCCGCTGCCGTACAACAGCGTCGTCTCGACGCGGAAGTTCGCGAAGCAGAATCCCGATATTATGCGGCGCTTCATCAAGGCGCATCTCGAGGCCGTGCACATGCTCAAGACCGACCGTGAGGCGGGAATCCGAACGCTGGCGAAATATCTCCGGCAGACGAAAGAGCGCGAGCTCTTGGAGAAGAGCTACAACATATCGACGGCCGAGAACATCCTGCCGCGCAAGCAATATCCGACGAACGCGGGCATCAAGGCCGTGCTCGATTCCCTGGTGAAGATCTACCCGCGCGCGGCGACGGCCAAGCCGGAGGAATTCACCGAGCTGCAGTATCTCAAGGAATTCGACGAGAGCGGTTTCATCGACGCGCTGTACAAAAAATAACGACAACGATGAAAATCTTCTTTTCCGCCGCGCTGATCATCGTCTCGCTCGCCGCAGTCGCACGCGCCGAGACCGTCAAGCTTTCTATTTCCAACGTCGAGGGGTCGTTTCTCTTCGGCGCGGTGGCGGAGCGCAAAGGTTTTTTTCAGCAGGAAGGATTGCAGCCCGAGCTCATCCGCATCGCCGGCAACGTCATGGTTCCGGCGCTGGCGAACGGCGACATCGATTATACCTTGATGTTCGGCTCGGTGGTGCGCGCGACGCTCAGCGGCTTTCCGTTCAAGGTGGCCGCGAGCTTTGTCGACGCGCCGACCGGCACGCTGGTCGGCAAAGCCGGCATGACGCCGCAGAACTTGAAGGGCAAAAGCATCGCCGTGAGCTCCTTCGGCGCCAACGCCTACGTGACGGCGGTGCTCACGGTTCAGCATCTCGGCCTCAATCCGAGCGACGTGAAGTTCGTTGCCGCGGGCGGGGACGCCGGCCGGCTCGCCGCGCTGCAGAACGGCCTCGTCGACGCCGCGTTGCTCAATCCCGCGGCGGCGGCGCGCGCCGAGCGTGGCGGCCTCCGGCTGATCGCGCGCTCCTACGAGCTGTTCACGTTTCCCTACGCCGGCCTCGGCGCGACGAATAAGAAGTTCGCCGAGAAGCCGGCAGAGGCGAAGCGCGTGCTGAAGGCGCTGATGCGCGGCAGCCGGTTCATGCGCGAGCAGCGCGACGAGACCATCCAGATCCTCAGCGATTGGGCGCGCATCGACCGGCAGAGCGCGGCGGATTACTACGACGCGGCGTGGAAAAGCTCGAGCCCGGACGGAACCATTCCCGAAAAAGGCCTGCGGCTCGTCATCGACGACGCCAAGAGCGCGCTCTAGATCGACCGCGACGTCGCGAACGCCGAAGTCGCGGATTTCTCGCTCGTCAAAGAGGCTCAGCGCGAATTGAAACTCAAACCCCGATGATGAACGGTTTTACTCCAGAGGACCCGGTCATGCTTCCGCGCGGAGCGACGATGTGAGCGTCGCGGTCGGAAAGAGCGTGCCGCGCATCGACGGCCGCGAAAAAGTCACGGGCCGCGCCGTGTACGCGAGCGATTTGAAGCTCCCGAACATGGCGCACGGCAAAATCCTGCGCAGCTCCTACGCGCACGCCAAGGTGGTCCGCATCGACGCGCGCCGCGCCGAGGCGCTGCCGGGCGTCTTCGCCGTGCTCACGCGCGAGAACCTCATGTCCGGCGCGCCGTTCTACGGTACCTATATCAAGGACCAGCCGATCGTCGCGCTGGACAAGGTGCGCTACATCGGCGACGTCGTCGCCGCGGTCGCGGCGAGCGACGAACGGATTGCCGACCAAGCGCTCGCCGCGATCGAGGTCGAGTATGAAGAGCTGCCGGCGCTGCTGGACGTCGACGCGGCGCTCGCGCAAGGCGCGGCGATGATCCATGACGAGAATCCCGCGCGCAAGGATCCCCGCTACGGCTACGGCGCGAGCGTCGTGCGCCACGACGCGACGAACATCTTCTATCATTTCCATTACGAGCGCGGCGACGTCGAGCGCGGCTTGAAGGAATCCGACCGCGTCTTCACCGAGACCTATTATCTCGCCGGCGCGCAGCATTATCCGATGGAGTCGCACGTCTCCGTCGCCGACGACCGGGGCGAGGAGATTACCGTCTGGAGCGGGACGCAGACGCCGTTTCCGCTGCGCCAGGAGATCGCGCGGATGTTCGGGCTGCCGCAAAGCCGCGTGCGCGTGATCGTGCCTTACGTGGGCGGCGGCTACGGCGCCAAGAGCGGCGTCAAGTACGAGGCGCTCACGGTCGCGCTGTCGCGCCTCGCGCAGCGGCCGGTGCGGCTGCGCGTGACCGCGGAAGAGACGTTCAAGACGCTCTCCGATCCGAGCGCGAAGGTGACGATCACGACGGGCGTCAAGAACGACGGCACGTTCGTCGCGCGCCGCTGCGAGGTGTATTTCGACGGCGGCGCCTACGCCAATTCCGGCCCGACCGTCACCGAGCGCGCCGGGTACCGCGCGCACGGTCCGTACCGGATTCCCCATGTGAAGACCGACGCTTACTGCGTCTACACGAATAAAGTTCCCGGCGGCGCGTTCCGCGGCTTCGGCGGGCCGCAGGTTTCGTTCGCCTATGAATCGCAGGCCGACACGATCGCGCGCGCGCTCAGTATCGATGCCGTCGAGCTGAGGCTCAAGAATCTCCTCGACAGGGGCGACCTCTATACGGCCGGCAATATTCCGATCGATTGCGATTTGAAAACCGAATTGAAGAGCGTCGCCGGCGCGATCGGCTGGGGAGAAAAATCTGCACCGCTGCAAAAGCCGGGAGTTCGGCGCGGCAAGGGCATCGCCTGCGCGGTCAAGGACGGCGGCGGCGTCAACAAAGAAGCGAACGCGATGGTGCAGATTCTCATCGACGGCAGCGGGCTTTTGTTCCTCGGTTCGGTCGAGATGGGCCAGGGCGTGCGCACCGCGCTCATGCAGGTCGTCGCCGAGGAGCTTTCGCTGCCGCCGGCGAAGATCCAAGTCGCGCCGCTCGACTCCGCTTCCACGCCTTTCGACCGCGGCACCCACGCGAGCAGCGCGATCACGGTGATGGGCCAGGCGGTCCAGGCGGCGGCGCGCGATGCGCGCGCGCAGCTGCTCGCGCTCGCCGCGGAACTCTTCGAGGCGCCGGCGGAACGAATGAAACTCGCCGACGGGCGCGTGTCATGCGGCGGCAAAGAGGCTTCGTTCGCGGAGATTCTGCGGCGCCACTTCGGCGATCTCGAAGGCGAGATCACGGGGCGCGGGCGCTACAAGGTCGAGCGCCGCGACGACGCCCCGCTCGGCTATCCCGCAACGTTTTGGGAGAACGGCCTCGCCGCCGCGGAGGTCGAGGTCGACGAAACCGGCGCGGTGAAGCTTCTGAATTATGTGTCGCTCACCGACGCGGGCAAGATGATCAATCCCGGCCATTGTCTCGGCCAGGAGGAAGGATCGGTGCTCTTCGGGATCGGCCACGCGCTGCATGAAGAGCTTGTCTACAGCGCCGGCCAACTCGTCAACCCGACCGTCATGGATTATCATCTGCCGCGCTTTCGCGATCTGCCGGGGAAGTTTCACTCGATCATCGTCGAAGAGGGCGGCGGCACGGGACCGTTCGGTGCCAAGGGCATCGGCGAGGGCGGTACGCTCGCCGCCGCCGCGGCGATCTGCAACGCGGTCTACGACGCAACCGGGGTGCGTGTGTATCACGTGCCGCTTACGAGCCAGCGCGTCTGGAACGCGCTGGCGGAAAAATCCGGCAAACGAGGAGAATAACCATGGCTGGAATGACGCTCGATCTCGCCGAAGAATGCGTGGGCCGCATCAAAGAGAAGGCGCGCGAGATGAAACTCGAGATGTTCATCGCGGTCGTGGACGAGATGGGAAAGCTCGTGGCGTACGCGCGCATGGGCGAGGCGGGCGGCGGATTCGGCGAGAAGATCGCGATCGCCAAGGCGAAGACGGCGGTGGCGTACAAGCGCGACACGAAGCAGACGATGGAGCGCTACGCGAATTATCCCGGCAATTACTTTATCGTCGGCATGTCGGGCCTCTATCCCGACGAGTTCTGGGCGGGCCCAGGCGGCGTGCCGATCCTGATCGACGGCAAGCTCGTCGGCGGCGCCGGCGTCTCGGGCTCGACCCCGGAAAACGACCACAAGTGCGTCACCGAGGCGATCGCGGAAATCGGCAAAAAATAAATTCGGAGGCGCTCATTTGGCTCTTATCTTGAATCGCGAAGAAGTCATGTCGGTGCTCACGATGAGGGACACCATCGATGCGGTCGAGCAGGCGTTTCGCGACCTCGCCGAAGGCAAAGCGGACATGCCGGTGCGGCCGACGATCCGCGTCCCCGACCCGCCGGGCGTGATCAACGTCATGCCGGCTTATCTGGCGACGATGGGCGCGCTCGGCATGAAGCTCGTGTCGGGGTATCCGCAAAACCCGAGCAAATTCGACATGCCGACGATCCAGGCGACGATTCTCTACAGCGACTGCCGCACCGGCAGGCTGCTCGCGATCATGGAAGGCGGTTATATCACCGCCGTGCGCACGGGCGCCGCGAGCGGCGTCGCGACCAAATATATGGCGCGAAAAGAGAGCGCCTCGGTCGGAATACTGGGATCCGGCATTCAGGCCGTCACACAGCTCGAAGCGGTCTGCGCGGTGCGGAAAATAAAATCGGTCAAAGTCTACAGCCCGACAGCGGCGCATCGCGAAGATTTCGCGAAGCGGATGGCCTCGAGGCTCGGCGTCGATGTCGCCCCCGTTGACGCGGCGGAAAAAGCGGTGCGCGGGCTCGATATCGTGATCGCCGCGTCGTCGTCGAAGCAGCCGATACTCAAGGGCGAGTGGCTCGCGCCCGGCGCGCATGTCAACGGCATCGGCTCGCACACCACCGACGCGCGCGAGCTCGACGAAGCCGCGGTGAAAAGATCCCGCGTCATCGTCGATTCCATGGAAGCGGCGCTGCGCGAGGCGGGCGATCTGCTGATGCCGATGGCCGACGGCGCCATCGGCAAGGAGCACATTGTCGGCGAGCTGGGCGAGGTCGTGCTCGGAAGAAAAGCCGGCCGCGAGGGCGCCGACGAGATCACGCTGTTCAAGTCGCAGGGTCTCGCGATCGAGGACGTCTGCACCGCCAAAGTCGTGTACGAGCGCGCCAAAGCGCAAGGAAAAGGAACGGAGCTGTCGTTATGAGCAAAGCCGAAGAAAAACGAAACGCTGTTAAAACGGCCGCCGCGCCGGCGCCTGGCGGCCACTACTCGCAGGCGATCGCCGCCGGCGGGCGGGTCTACGTGTCCGGCTCCGGCCCGTTCGATCCGCATACGCACAAGATCGTCGGCGCCGACATCGGCGCGCAGACGCGGCAAACATTGAAAAACATTGGCGCGATTCTGGAAGCCGCGGGCGCTTCGCTGAAGGACGTCGTGAAAGTGACGGTGTATCTCCGCAACATGGGAGATTTCGACGCCATGGACAAGGCCTACAAGGAATTCTTTCCCGTGGATCCGCCCGCGCGCACGACCGTCGAAGTGGGCCTCTACGGCGCCGAGCGGCTATTGGCCGTCGATGCCGAGGCAGTAAAACCCTAATCAAAGGCGTGACGCGAAAGGACGTGTGTGAGAAAATTTTTTTTCTATCTCGTACTTATCAGTCTATGGTTCGCGACCGGCACGGCCACAGCGCAGACGCAGCTGCGCTACGTTCCCGTGGGAATCCCGACGGTCAGCATATCCTCGGGGAGCTTTATCATCGCCAAGGAAGCCGGATTCTACAAGGAAGAGGGATTGAACGTCGATCTCGTCGTCATGCGCGGCGCCCCCGCCGTCCAGGCGTTGATCGGCGGCACGGTGCCGTTTGCCAGCTCTGGCGGCGCGGGACTGCTGCCGATCATTCGCGGCGCGCCGCTGCGCGTTATCTTTACCACCTACGTGCGGCCAATGTTCTGGCTTTATTCCAAGCCCGAGATCAAGAGTATCGAGGAACTGAAAGGCAAGAAGGTCGGTGTCTCGAGCATCGGCAGCGGACCCGATTCGCTGCTGCGCATCCTGCTCAAAAAATACAATCTCGACGGCGGCCGAGATGTCGCGATCCTCGCGACGGGTCCCGGCCCGGCGCGCTATTTCGCGCTGAAAGCGGGCGCCACGGACGCCGCGGTGCTCAACGAGCAGGCGGCGCAGCTCGCGCAGGAGTCGGGCTTTCGTCAGTTGTTTTCGTTCACGAAGGGCGACGACTTCGTCGAGGTGCAGGGAAGCATCGTGCTGAATGATTCGCTTATGGAGTCGGATCCGGCTTTTGTCCAAAAATTCACCCGCGCCACGCTGAAGGGGCTGCTCTACCTGCGCGATAACCGCGCCGGCAGCGTGGCGATTCACGCGCGCGTGTTGAAGGTCGACACGGCAACGGCCAACAGGCTCTACGACCTCGCGCGGCCCGGCACGACCAGTGACGGCACGGTCAGCGAAGAGGTGCAGAAAAAATCGATCGATCAGATCGTCGAGCGGACCGAGCTCAAGGAGTCGCCGCCGGCAAAAAAAGTCTTCGACTTCAGCCTCACGCGAAAGATCTACAAGGAGTTGCAGGCGTCGGGCTGGAAACCCAAATAAAGGAGCAATCATGGAAGCTGCGCTGGCGGAAAAAATCGTCGGCAGCCTCAAGGCGGCAGGGGTCAATTTAATTACGTTCGTCCCCGAGACGCGCTTGAGCGAGATGCTGCCGCTGATTGAAAAGGACGAATTCTTCAAGCTCGTGCCGGTGTCGAGCGAAGCCGAGGGCGTCTCGATCGCCGCCGGCGCCGCATTGGGCGGCAAGGTCTGCGCCGCTTATATGGAAGGCCCCGGCATCTGGGTTTCGTCGTACAACATCGTCACCGTTGGCGTGCGCTACGGCGTGCCGATGCTGCTGATTGTCGGCTACGTCGGCAGCATGGCGGACAAGCGGAACACGTTTCTCTATGTGGAATACGGCATCAAGATGGTCGCGCAGCTGGAATCGATGGGCATCGAATACCAGATTCTTCGCGACGGCGACGGTCTCGAGACGAAGATCGCCGACGCGGTGCGGATGATGAACGCGCTCAAGAAGCCGGTGGCTCTGCTCTTCACCGGGGAGTTTACCATATGATTCGCTACGACTGTTTCGAATGGCTGGCGCCGCAGATGAAAGACGAGCTGGTCGTGACGTCGCTCAGCGGTCAGCGCGTCGAATGGGGCCATCTCTCGCACCGAGACGCCGATCTGACGCTCGGCTCGATGGGCAACGCGCTCGCCGTCGGCATGGGGCTGGCGATCGCGCTGCCGCACCGCAAGGTCTTCGTCTTCGAATCCGACGGCAGCCTGCTGCTCTCGCTTTTCAATCTGCCGACGCTCGCAAATCTCAATCCGCCGAACCTCGCGGTCTTCGTCTTCGACAACCAGAAATACAGCGGCACGCGCATCAGCTGGCCGACGGCGACCGCCGGCAAGACCGATCTCGCCGCCATCGCCAAGGGCGCTGGCGTCGAGCATTCCGTGCTGATTCGAGAGTTCGAAGAATTCAAGCGCGAGGCGACGGGCGCGCTTAAGGAGAGCGGACTCCGCTTCGTCGTCTGCAAGATCGAGGAAAGCCTGGTGCACCGCAAGATCGTGCGCTCCAATGTCGATTTATTAGAGACGAAATATAAATTCGTCCGGTACTTGGAGCGCACCGAGGGCAAGCCGATATTCGCCGGGCGGGGGTGAATCCAGGTATTAAATAAACTAATGAATAAATAGATAATCAATATTGGACAACTATGGCTTTCACTACTAGGTTAAGACTGCTTTTTAATGCCGATGGAAACCGCGCGCACACGTGGAAGGAAGAAGGGGGAAATGCCAACAGAGCAAAAAGAACAGCAGCAAGACCCGTCGCCGATCATCTGGACCCATTGCCCGAAGTGCGGCGACACCTGGACCGTCAAAGACATGCTGATACCGGGAAAGTGCCGCATTTGCGGCGGCAAGCCGAAGAGTCAGGAAGTCGTGTTCTAATCCGTCCCGCCCGACCGGCGAGACACTCCACATTCCCGCACCGTCTCATTATCCGTTCCGCGCGGCTTCTATGGCTGCGCTTGGGCGTGAAACTCGCAGCGCCTTCAGTGAAATCGGCGAGCCGGCGTTAACCGTGCGATTTCGTCGATGTTGCACGAAAAGCCATAAAGGCCTAGAAAAGTCTTCATGAAAATCATCGGTACGGCAGCTCCGCGCGTCGACGGCATCGACAAGGTAACCGGCCGGGCGAAGTATACCGGCGATATGATCGTCCCGGGCATGGTCGAGGGAAAGTTCCTGCGCAGCCCCTACGCCCATGCGCGGATCAAAAACATCGACATCTCCGCCGCGGAGAACCTCCCGGGTGTGGTCGCGGTGCTGATCGGCAAGGACATCGACTATATCGATCCCTATATCGGCCGGGGCAAGCGCAAGGACCGGCCGATCATGGCGATCGACCGGGTGATCTATGCCGGCGAGCCCGTTGCCGCCGTCGCCGCTATCGATATCCGCGCTGCCCAAGCGGCGATCGACGCGATCAAAGTCGATTACGAGGAATTGCCGGCGGTCACGACCGTACAGGAGGCGATGGCCGACGGCGCGCCGCAGCTGCATGCCTTCGCGCCGAAGAACATCTGCTTTCAGGATTCGCTAGTCAAAGGCGACGTCAAGGCCGGCTTCGCCGAGGCCGACGACGTCGTGGAAGACACCTTCGAGTTTCCCATGGTCTACCACTACTCGATGGAGCCGCACACGACTATCGCCGAAGAGGATGAGGACGGCATTACGATCTGGTCTTCGAACAGTCATCCGTTCGGCGTTCGCCAGGAGATCGCCGACGTCTTCCAGCTGCCGCTCTCGCGCGTGCGCGTGTTGGTTCCATTCGTCGGCGGCGCCTATGGCAGCAAGTCAGGGTGTAAGATCGAGCCGCTCGTGGTCGCGCTGGCGCGCAAGGCCGGGCGGCCCGTGCGCGTGAAAACCAGCGTCGCCGAGGCGATGATGACCTGCCGGCGCCATTCGGCCATCTGCAAGGTAAAGACGGGCTTCAAAAAGGACGGCACGCTGACGGCGAAGGAGGCCGAGATCTATCTCAACACCGGCGCCGTCGCCGAGACCGGCCCGACCGTTACCGGACGCACGCTCATCCGCATTCTCGGTCCGTACCGGATTCCCAACCTCAAAATCACCTCTTCTTGCATCTACACGAATACCGTCTCGGCGGCTTCTTTCCGCTCGATCGGCGGCCCGCAGACCGCTTGGGCCACCGAGTCGCAGCTCGACATCATCGCGCTGAAGCTCGGCATGGACCCGATGGAGCTGAGACGAAAAAATCTTCTCCGCAAAGGCGAGGAGCTGAGGCCGAAAGGCAACCCGATCGACGCCGATCTTTTCAAAGGGCTCGACGCTGTCGCGAAGGCGATCGGCTGGGACGGCGCCACGACGCGCGACGGCGCCGGACGCGGCATCGCCTTCGGCGTCACCGATCCCGGTGCGCCGCTCGCCTCGACCTCGACCGTCCACGTCCTCGCCGACGGCAGCGTCGTGCTGCTCATCGGCACCGTGGAACTGGGGCAGGGTTCGAAGACGGTGATGAGCCAGATTGTCGCCGAAGAGCTCTCCGTGCCGCTCGACCGCGTCACAGTGCGGCCGATCGATACCGATTTCACGCCTTTCGACCGCTCGACGGGATCGAGCCGCTCGACGACCGTCATGGGCAAGGCGGTGATGCTCGCCGCGCAGGACGCGCGCCTCCAGCTCGTCGAGCTCGCGGCCGAGCATTTCGAGGCGCCGCCGGAAGCTATCACGCTGAACGACGGCCGCGCGAAGGCCGGCGGCAGGGACATTTCCTACGCCGATATGATCCGCAAACATTTCGCCATGCAGGGCGGCGAGCTGATCGGCACCGGCTACGCGCACAGCGGTATGGCGCCGGAGCCGTCCAATCCGCTCTTCTGGGAGGTCGGCATCGGCGCCGTCGAGGCGCGCGTCGACCGGGAAACTGGAGAAATCTCCGTCGATAAGTACATCAGCGGCGCCGACGTCGGAAAGGCGCTCAACCGGCCGTTGTGCGAGGGTCAGGACGAGGGCTCCGTCATGATGGGCATCGGCCACACCTTCTACGAGTCGGTCACGTACGAAGGCGGCCAGATCGTCAACGACAGCATGCTCGAATACCAGGTGCCCAATTTCACGGATCTGCCGCCGACGTTCGAAGCGATTTTGATCGAGGACGGCAATGGGCCCGGACCGTACGGGGCCAAAGGCATGGGCGAAGGAGGCATCATCCCCGTCGCGCCGGCCGTCGCCAATGCCATTGCCTGGAGCACCGGCGCGCGCATCAAGGAATTGCCGCTGACGCCGGAGCGCGTGTGGAGAGCGATTAAGAAATCATCTTGACCGTTCTACGGGGAGGACGCCCCATGAGCCTTTCGCACCGCAATCTTTTACTTTTTCTCGCCGGCATGGCGCTGCTGTGGCCGCGATTCGCCGCCGCCGACGTCGAAGAGACTTTGGCTCAGCTCAACCGCAAGCCGGCAGCGGAGCGCGAGAGCGTGCTCGTCGAGAACGCGAAGAAAGAAGGCGCGCTGACGCTCTATACCGCGACCAATAACCGCGACACGCAGGACATCATCAACGGCTTCACCAAGCGCTACCCCGGCGTCAAGGTGAGCTTCCTGAGCCTCGGCGGCCCCGGCGTCCTCAACAAGGTGACGACCGAATACCGGGCGAACGTCTACAACGTCGACGTCGCGGTCCTCACCGGCAACAACGCGCTCGAATTGATCGACCGCAAAATGCTCGTGCGCTACAAGAGCCCGATGGTGCCGTTCGTGCGCAAGGGCTTCATTGATGACGAGGGACTCTGGCCGGGCGTGTACGCCATCGGCTATACGTTGATCTACAACAACAAGCGCGTCACGCCGCAGGACGCGCCGAAGCAGTACGAGGACCTTCTAAAGCCGCGCTGGAAGAAAAACCTGCTGATGGACGCCGAGGCGCACGACCTGCTCGCCGGGCTGATCGACATCTGGGGCGAAAAGAAGGCGCAGAGTTTTCTCCAGGAGCTCGTGCAAAGGCAGGAAGTCACGTTCGCGCGGCAGTCGCATACGTTCATGACGCAGCTCGTTGCCGCCGGCGAGCACGATGTCATCATCGACGGCTATGCGCACAACGCGGTCAAGATGAAGTCCGAGGGCGCGCCGATCAATTTCGTTTTTCCCAATCCCACGATCGTGCGCACGCCCTCGGTCATCGGCATCGCCGCCCACGCGCCGCATCCCTACGCCGCGGCGCTGTTCGAGGATTATCATCTGTCGAAAGAGGCGAGCGAGATCATGGTGAACCAGCAGGGGCGTTGGGCGCCGCGGAAGGACGTCAAGTGGACGGTCGAGCCGGACACGAACGTGCACGTCGTTTCGATGTTCACTTGGGGGCGCAAGAACCGCGACCTCGCCGCGTTCTTCAATAAGCTGACGGGCCGCTGATCGACACCAGCGATTTAAAGGAGGTCTCTCGGGGATGAAAGAAGAAAAAGCCAAACTGATCGTCCAGGGAATGAAGGAGGCCGGCGTCGACTTCGCCGTCGGCGTTCCCGACGCGCAGTTCATCGAAGTCTACAAAATGCTGGAGCGGAGCGAATCCGGCATCCGCTACGTCGGCGCGGCGAACGAGGCGGAGGCCGCGGGCATCTGTATGGGGGCGTGGGCCGGCGGCAAAAAGCCCGCGCTCGTGATCGCGACCTCGGGGCTGCTGGTCGCGACCTATCACATCGCGCGCATCAATCTGCTGCACGAGATCCCTCTGCTCATCTTGATTCCCTACCGCGGCGACTTGGGCGATCCGCGCTGGCTCGGCATGTATCAGAAGACCACTGAGCCGGCGCTGAAGGCGATGGACGTGCCCTATCGCGTCGTGCGCCGCAGCGAAGACGTCGTGCGCACGATCAAGGAATGCCACGAGAGCGCGCGCGCATGGCTTCGCTCGGCTGCGGTTTTGTTCACGGAGGAGGCCTTATGGTAAGCCGCTACGCATTATTGAAAAAATTAGCCGGCGTCGTCGCCGACGACACGCTGGTCGTCGCCTGCATTGGCAACACGACGGCGTTCTGGGGACAGCTCAAAGAGCGCGAAGCGAATCTGTTTCATGTAACGCTCGGCATGTGCACGCCGGTCGCGCACGGCCTCGCGCTGGCGCTGCCGAAGCGGAAAGTCGTCGCGCTCGACGCCGACGGCAACCTGCTGCTGAACCTAGGCTCGCTCGGCACCGTCGCCAACGAGGCGGCGAAAAATCTTACGATCATCGTCTTCGACAACGGGAATTATCTCGGCAGCCACAAAAAAGAGCCCGGGATGCGAACGGCGACGGGAGGCAAGATGAACCTCGCCAAAGTCGCCGAGGCGAGCGGCATCGACAGCGCCTGCATGGTCGACGACGCCGAGGCTTTCGAGCAGAAGGTCAAAGCGGCGCTCGGGTCGAATGGCCCGCACGTGATCGTGGCGAAAATCGCGGCGCTCGACGATGACCGGCCGGAGAAGTCGCGCCGCATTCCCGACCCGCGGCAGAACAAGTACGAGTTCGCGAAGTATATCGAGCGCACCGAAGGGGTCGCGATCCTGGGCGGCGGCCTGGGAAATTTCGGCTGATAGCGGGCAAGCCCGAAAGGACGGTTATGAAGCAACGAAACGCGCGCGTTTCGCTGGCGGCGCTTTTTTTCTCGCTGGTTCTCGCTGCCGGCGCGCAGGCGGCCGAGCGCGCCAAGATGGTCTTCGGCTATTCGACGATCGGCGCCATGGCGGCCGGCTCCTGGATGGCGAAGGAGATCGGCGCGTTCGAGCGCAACGGCATCGACGCCGAGCTGATTTATATCTCGTCGGGTCCCGTCGTCATACAGGCGCTCCTCGGCGGCGATCTCCAAGCCGGCCTCGCCGCGACCAACGCAACGATCGCCGCCGTGCTGCGCGGCGCGCAGCTCGTCTCGGTCATGAGCACGGCCAATCGGCCGTATCACCGGCTGTTTGTGCAGCCGGAGATCAATAGGCTCGAAGATCTGCGCGGTAAGGTGCTGGGCGTCACGCGTTTCGGCGCCGTGACCGACAATTTGACGCGCATCCTGCTTAAAAAACACGGCTTGGAGAACGCCGTCAGCCTTCGCCAGCTCGGCGGCACCATGGAGGTCAGCGCGGCGTTCCAGCACAAGCAGATCGCCGGCGCGGTCACCTCGACGCTGCGCGTCGATTCGCAGACCAAGCCCAAGCTGCTGCTCAAGCTCGAAGACATGGGCATCCAGTATTCCATGGACGTCATCGTCGTGTCGCGCGACTACCTGAAGCGCAATGCCGCCACCGTCGAAGCGATGACGCGCGCCTACGCCGAGGGTGTCGCCGCGATGCACCGCGACAAGCCGACATCGCTGCGCGCGATCGCGCGATTCGCGCGGCTTAAAGATCCCAAGCTCATCGAAGACATTTATCAGGATTCGATCGTTTACCTGGAAAAGGTGCCGCGGCTCACGCCCGAAGCTACGACGCCGATTCTCGAATCCATGGGCCAAAAAGACATTCCGATGGAGACGTTCGCCGATAATTCCATCGTCGACCGGCTCGTCCGCGAAAAGTTTATCGAAAAGCTGTACCAGAAATAAGCGGGTCGTTCATCGCATGAAATTACGCGCCACCGTCATGGGTAAAAGCGGCATGGTCGTCTGCAGCCAGCCGCGCGCGACGCTCGCCGGCGTGGAGATTCTTCGGCGCGGCGGCAACGCCGTCGAGGCGGCGATCGCAACCGCCGCGGTTCTCGGCGTGGTCGAGCCGATGTCGATCGGTCTCGGCGGCGACGCGTTCGCGCTCGTCGGCATGGCGGGCGGCGCGAAGCCGGCGGCGCTCGACGCGAGCGGCCGCTCGCCTTATGCCGCGAGGCCGGGATTTTACCGCGGCAAGGGATTCGAGAAGATGCCGGAGTCCGGCATCCACTCGGTCACCGTGCCAGGCGCGGTGGCCGGCTGGGACGCGCTGCTGAAGGCGCACGGCACGATGAAATTGTCCGACGTGCTCGCGCCGGCGATCGAATGCGCCGACGAAGGATTTCCCGTCGGCGCGCTCACCGCCGACCATTGGCAGAAGTCCGAGGGCAAGCTATCGAAGAATCCCGCGGCCGCGGCGAACTATCTGAAGGACGGCCGCGCGCCGAAAGCCGGCGAGCTCTTTCGCCAGCCCGACCTCGCGCGCACGCTGAAAAAGATCGCCGCCGAAGGCGCCGACGCTTTTTATCGCGGCGAGATCGCGGAAAAGATCGTGCGTGCATCCGACGCACTCGGCGGCACGCTAACACTGAGAGATTTCGCCGATTGCCGCGCCGATTGGATCGAGCCGGCGACGGCGAACTACCGCGGCTACGATATCTACGAGTTGCCGCCGGCGACGCAGGGCATCGTCGCGCTGACAATGCTGAAGCTCGCCGAGCCGTTCGAGCTCCGCGCGCTCGAGCACAACGGCGCCGACTATCTTCATTTGTTGATTGAAGCGAAAAAGCTCGCCTTCGCCGATCGCGACCGCTACGTCGCCGATCGCGACTTCATGCGCGTGCCGTGGCAGGCGCTGATCGCCGAGCGTCGGCTTGCCGCGATGCGGGAAACCATCGAGCGCGAGAGCGCGCGCGCCGAGGCGGCGGCGATTCCGGTCATGGGCGACACCGAATACCTCGCCGTCGTCGATCCGCAAGGGAACTGGTGCTCGTTCATCCAGAGCCTGTTTACGAACTTCGGCTCGGGCGTAGTTGCCGAAGGCACCGGCATCGCGCTGCACAACCGCGGCCAGCTCTTCTCGCTCGAGGAGAATCATGCGAACTGCGTCGCGCCGCACAAGCGGCCGCTGCACACGCTCGCGCCGTCGCTCGTCTATAAAGACGGCGCGCCGTGGGCGGCCGTCGGCCTCAAGGGCGGGCACGTGCAGCCGCAGGTGCAGGCGCAGATATTGTTGAATATGATCGAGTTCGGCATGACGCCGCAGGCAGCGATCGACGCGCCGCGCTTCAATCACATCATCGGCCTCGAGGTTGCGCTGGAGCCGGATTTTCCGCGCGAGACGGTCGCGGCGCTCGAAGCGAAAGGACACAAGGTCGTCGGCGGCACGGTCGAGAGCTTCGGGGGCGCGCACGCGATCGCGCGCGACCAGGCGACCGGCGCGCTCTTAGGCGGCAGCGATCCGCGCAAGGAAGGCTGCGCGCTGGGATTTTAACATTCGGGGTAAATAACATGGAATTCCGCTACGGCCTCATCAGCTCCGACTCCCACGGACAACTCGATAAAGACGCGTTTACGAACCGCATGTCGCGCGCGCAGTGGGGCGACCGCATCCCGCGCGTTATCGAGACGCGCGAGGAAAAATATGCTTTTCCCGTCGAGCGCTGGATCGTCGACGGCGAGGTCCAGAGCGGCAACGTGTGCAACTGCCCGACCGCGATGCCGGAGCGCGGCTATTATCCGCAGAGATGGGAAGAGGTGCCGCGCGAGGTCTACGATCCGGCGGCGCGGGCGCGCGCGCTCGACCGCGACCGCATCGACGCCGAAGTGCTGTTCCCTAACGGCCCCGGCGGGACTTATTATCAGGGCGGCGAGGCGTTCGAGCTCGCCTGCGTGCGCGCCTACAACGACGCGCTGGCGGAGTTCCGCCGCGCGAGCCGGCGCTTCATTCCGCTCGCGATCACGCCCTTCCTGAGCCCGATCGAAACGATCGTGGCCGAGACGCGGCGCGCCATCGCCGCCGGCCACGGCGGCATCAACATGCTCGCCGACCCGAGCCACGCCGTCAAAGGGCAGAAAAACTTGAGCGATCCTTACTGGCATCCGCTCTGGAGTGCGTGCGAGGAGATGGGCGTCGCCGTCCATCTGCACGCATCCGCGGGGCTCGCGGGCAAGCTCGCGCTGCCGCAGTGGAAAGAGTTCACGCGCAAGCAGGCGCACGCGGTCTCGACGTTGAGAAATTTTTGCACGGCGACGCAGATGATTCCTTATCTCATCTTCTCCGGCGTGCTGGAAAAATTTCCGCGCCTCAAATGGGTGTTCGCCGAGACCGGCCTCGGCTGGGTGAGCTCGGTGCTCGAAGCGTGCGACTACGAATGGGAGCGGCGCCGCCTGTGGACCGAAGGGATCAAGACGCGGCCGAGCGAGCAGTTCCGGCGGCAGATTTACGTCGACTTCTGGTTCGAGACCGTCGGCATCGAGCTGCGCGAGCTGATCGGCGTCGATAACATCATGTGGGAATCCGACTTCCCGCACATCACCTCGACCTATCCCGATTCGTGGAAGATGGTCGAGCGCTCGCTCGCCGGCGTCGCGCCGGCGGACCGCGAGAAAGTTTTGTTCCGCAACGCGGCGCGGCTTTACGGCTTGAATTAGAATCGAAGGTCACATGAAATACGGCTTTATCAGCGCCGACGATCACGCGCAGGAGCATCCGCAAGTCTGGACGTCGCGCCTGTCGAAGGCGAAATGGGGCGAGCGCATCCCGCAGCTCCGCGAAGATAGCGGCGGCGCGCAGTACTGGAGCGTCGATGGCCGGCGCGTCGATCTTCCCGGTGTCGCGCTCGCGGGCGCGGCGCTCGACGACCGCACGCGCGCGACGCGGCGCTGGGACGAAGTCCCGGCCGCCGCGTACGATCCGAAAGAGCGCCTGAAGGCGATGGACCGCGACGGCGTCGATTACTCCGTGCTTTATCCCGTCGTCGCCGGCCTCGCGGGCGAGACCTTCGCCCATATCGACGACTACGACCTCGAGCTCGACTGCGTCCGCGCCTACAACGACTGGCTCGTCGAAGAGTGGGCGGCGGTGAGCCCGCGCTTCGTGCCGCAATGCATCGTGCCGCTCTGGCCGGCGGAAGCCGCCGTGGCGGAGATCCGCCGCGCGGTCGCGAAAGGCCACAAGGGCGTGATCTACCCGGCGTCGCCGATGGAGCTGCGCGCGGTGCCGCACATCAACGACGGCGCGTACGATCCCATCTGGGCGGCGTGCGAAGATCTCGGCGTGCCGCTCTGCTTTCACTCCGGCGCGTCGAGAAAGATTCAGATGGCGCCGGGCGAATCCTTCCCGCCCGCCGCCGCGGCGGCGTTCAGAGACATCACGCGCTCGGTCAGCTCGATCGCCGTGTTCGCCAATTTTATTCTCTCGCGCATCCTGCACCGCTTTTCCAAGCTGAAAGTCGTGTTCGCGGAAAGCTCGCTCGGCTGGGGCGCGTACGAGATCGAATATGCCGATTATCAGTCGGCCGCCGACGGCCTGCCGGGCGAAGGCTATCCGCTGAAGCCCTCCGAGCTTTTCGCCCGCCAGTGTTATTTCACCTGCTGGTACGACCGCGAGAGCGTGCGCGTGCGGCGCTATCTCGGCGCGAAAAATATTCTCTGGTCGACGCAGTTCCCGCTGGCGACTTCCTGCTGGCCCGAGAGCCGGGCGCGCCTCGCGCCGGCGCTAGAGCACGTGCCGGAGGACGAGCGGCGGCAGATGCTGTGGGAGAACGCGGCCAAGCTGTACAGATTGGAAATGTAAAGGAGGCGATCATGCGGCCTAAAGTCAGACACATCGCGGTGATGACGCGAAACCGTCCCAAGATGGTGGAATTTTACGAGAAAGTCTTCGGCCTCGAGCCGAAGCGCGGCCGCGGCGGCGCAATTTACATGTCCGACGGCGACGTCAACGTCGCGCTGATCGAGATCAAGCGCGAAGACCAGCCCGAAGGCATCAATCACATCGGCTTCGAGGCCGACGACATCGAATCGTTCGAGCAGCGCTTGAAGGATTCCGGCTTTCCGGTCGTGATCGACTCCAAGGCGGACAAGGACGCCGACTACCGAGTGCAGGACCCCGACGGCCGCTGGGTCGACATCGCGGTCAATATCCGCTGGCCGAAGTAGCAGGGGCAGGGCGATGCGCCGTCTCGCATGCGTGTTGGGCTCGTTCATCGCGAGCTATTTTATTGCCGCAGCCGTATATGCGCAGCCCCTGCGCATTCCATACGTCTCGCTCTCGCCGACGGCGGGGCCGCTCTGGATCGCCCAGGACGCCGGCTATTTCAAGAAAAACGGAATCGCGAGCGAGCTGCTCTACATGCCGGGCGGGTCGGTGATCATCCAGGCGATGGTCTCCGGCGACGTGAAGGTCGCCAACATGGCGCCGCCGGCGGCGATCGGCGCCTGGGTGAAAGGCGCCGATCTCACGCTGATCGCGAGCGGCGTCGACCAACTGCTCGAGACGGTGGTGACGCCAGCGTCGATCCGCACGCCCGCCGATCTCAAGGGCAAAAAAATCGGCGTCAGCCGCTACGGCTCGCTCACGGACATGGCGCTGCGCGAGGCGCTGAAGCTCAATCATCTCCAGCCCGACAAGGACGTGACGATCCTCCAAGCCGGCGGTGAGGCGCCGCGTCTCGCCGCGCTCCAGGCGGGCGCGATCGACGGCGCGATGCTCTCCGGCGATAAGAAGGTGCTCGCCGAGAAGATGGGCTTTCACGTCGTGATCGATCTGAGCAAACTGCCGATCTATTATCCCGTCAACGGCCTGGTCGCGTCGAAGAGATTCATCGCGACCAATCGCGACGCGGCGAGAAATTTCCTCAAGAGTTGGGTCGAGGGCATCAAATCGTTCAAGACCGACGAGGACCTGGCGCTCAAGGTCATCGGCAAGTATTTAAAGATCACCGAGCGCGACCTGCTAAAGAAGAGCTGGGAGATTTACCAGCCGGCGTACAAAAAGATTCCCTACGGCGACGAGCGCGCGGTCAAGTTCGCGCTCGCGCAGATGGCGGCGGAGATGCCGGAGGCGGCGCAGCGCAGGGCCGAAAACTTCATCGACAACAGCCTGCTCGCCGAGTTGGAAAAGAGCGGCGCGATCGATCAGATGTATTCGCACAAGTAGGAGAGGGCATGCGGACGCAAATCAAGCATCTCGCGATCATCAGCGATAATTACACCCTGCTCTCGCGTTTCTACGAGGCGCTGTTCGGCATGAAGAGCGGCAAGTCGCCGCGGCCGGAAAGCGCGGTCGCGATCGGCGACGGCTACGTCGGCATGAACATCATCCCGCAAAAGCTCGGCAGGCAGGCCGGGCTCGAGCATTTCGGCTTCGAGGTCGAAAGCGTCGACGAGATCGACGCGCGCCTGCGCGAAAAATATCCTTCGGTCAAGCTCGTGCGCCGGCCGACCAATCGCCCGTTCGCCGGCATTAGCACCCACGATCCGGAGGGCTACGTCTTCGATCTTTCGCAGCAGCAGATGGCGAACCGCGCGGAAATCTACGTCGAAGGCGAGTGGAAGCAGCCGCGCACGGTCAGCCACTTCGCGCTGCGCGCGCTCGATCCCGAGCGGCTGGCGAAGTTCTACCGCGAGGTCTACGAGTTGAAGGAGACGGAGAAGCCCGCCGGCGATCCGAATCACTATCTCACCGACGGGCGCGTGACGCTCGTCGTCATGCCGTGGAATATCAGCGACTACGACGGCGCCGGCATCGAGCCGCGCCACATGGATCATATCGGCTTCAAGGTCGAGGACCTCGAAGCGTTCAAAAAAGATCTGGCCGCGCTGGCGCGGCGAAACCCGGCGCTGTCGCCCAAGCCCGCCGGCGCCGAGGGCGAGATTCGCCTGAAGCTCTTGGCCAAATGCCACGGCGGCGCGTTCCAGACGGCCGACCCGGACGGCGTCCCGATCGACGTGGCGTAGCAGAGGAGCATAGATGAAAAAAGTTTTTACCACGAGCACCGCGCTCGCGCTCGTGCTCGCGATTTTTGCCGGCGCGCGCGCCGAGGACAAAGTCCGCATCGGCATCTCGTCGAGCTCGCCGGGATTCTTGCCGACGGTGGTCGCCGAGAAGAAGGGCTTCTTCACGCGCCACGGCATCGCGTCCGAGCACATCCGCATCTCGCTCGCGGTCGCGATGAACGCGCTCGGCACCGGCGATCTCGACTACGCCGTCACCATGGCGCAGGGCATCGCGGCGGCGGTCCAGGGCGTGCCGGTGAAGCTCGTCATGATGACGCAGGACAAGCTCGTCTTCTTTCTCATGACCAGGCCGAACATCCAGAAGGTCGCCGATCTGAAGGGCAAGGTGATCTGCATCAGCTACTTCGGCAGCACGACGCATCTCGTCGCCGACGTCATCGCCAAGCAGAACGGCCTCACGCCCGGGCAGGATCTGAAAATTCTGCCGTGCGGCGACGATATGGGTCGGCTCACCTCGCTCGAGCAGGGACGCGTCGAAGGCGTCATCGCCGGGCCGCCGCTCAACATGTTGGGCGCGAAGAAAGGCTATCACGTGATCGCCTGGGCGAAGGACTATACCAGCCTGCCGCAGAACGCGGTGATCGTGACGGACAAAAAGATTCAACAGTCGCGCGATCAGGTGAAGCGCGTGATCCGCGGTACGATCGAGGCGCTGCGCTTCATCCAGGAGAACAAGAGCGAATCGACCGAAATCCTGGCGAACTATTCGCGCAACGACAAGTCGTTGGCGGCCGGCATGTTCGAGAGTTATTTCCCGGCCTACAGCCCGAACGGCGCCATGACCGACGCCGCCCTCACAGCCGCGCTCGACGACGCGGTGACACGCGCGAAGATCGAGAAAAAAATTCCGCTGACGCAGATCGCCGACCGATCGCTGCTGGCCGAGGTGCAGAAGGAGATGGCGGCGGAGAAAAAATAGCCGAGGAGTACGAAAATGGTTATCGATGGAGACGGACACTGTAACGAGCCCGCGGATTTGTTCGACCGCTACCTGGAAAAGGAATTTCAGGCGCGCGGCCCGAAAGTCGTCGACGCCGGCGGCCGGCGCTGGATGATCGAAGGCAAGTTTCTGCCGCGACCGGTGGGCAACTGGGGCCACGGCAGCCCGAGCGGATTTTTCGGGACGAATCTCAAGAAGCGCGGCATGGCGGCGGAGGGGCAATCGCTCGACGACCTCGCCGGGCGGCTGAAAGATCTCGACACCGAAGGCATCGATATCCAGGTCGCGTATCCCAACATCATGGCGACGGCGTCGCTGCTCGACGACGCCGAGCTCGCCGCGGCGATGTGCCGCGCGTACAACAATTACGTCTCCGAGAAATGCAAACCGAGCAACGGCCGCGTCAAGCCGATCGCGGCTATCGCGCTGCAAAATCCGCATGAAGCCGCGAAGGAGCTCCGGCGGGCGCTGAAGCAATTGGACTGCGTCGGCACCGTCGTCCCCGGCGTCGTCGGGGCGCGCAACCTCGATGATCCGTTCTTCGAGCCGTTCTTCCGCGAGGCGAACGAGCTCGGCGCGGCCATCGGCGTTCACTGGATCACCGGTTGCTTCGACAGCCCGGGACAGGAGCGGTTCAAAGACCCCTACTTTTATATTCACATGGTCGGGATGCCGTTCAATCTCATGATCGGCATCATGACGCTGGTCGGCGGCGGCGTAATGGAGAAATATCCGCGCATCAAATTCGTCTTTCTGGAGATCGGCTCCGCCTGGCTGCCGTACTGGATGTGGCGCATGGACGATCACTACGATACCAGCTCGCACAAGCTTTCGAACCTGCCCAAGGCGCCGAGCGAGTACGTGAAGGGCGAGAGCTGCTTCGTCTCGTGCGAGCCGGACGAGGAAGGTCTCGCGCACACCGCGTCGATCATCGGCGAGGACAAGATCATCTTCGCGTCCGACTATCCGCACGGCGACTGCGATTTCCCCAACTCGGTTCGCAAGCTGCGCGCGCGCACCGATCTCTCGGACAGTCTCAAAGAGCATATCCTCTGGAAAAACGCCGCGCGCCTATACAACATTTCGTGAACGAACAGCAAAGGAGCTGAAATGGTTATCGACGCAGACGGACACGCGAACGAGCCGAACGATCTCTTCGACCGGTATCTGGAAAAAGAATATAAAGACCGCGGTCCGAAAGTCGTGCAGTTGGACAAGGTGCTTTACTGGATGGTCGAGGGGAAACTCTTACCGCGGCCGGTGGGGAACTACGGCCACGGCACGCCAAACGGCTATCTCTGGAAAAAGGGGAAGCCCAATATGGCGATCAACTCGCCGGGACTCGACGACGTCGAGGGACGATTGAAAGACCTCGATACCGAGGGCATCGACGTCCAGGTCGTCTATCCCAACATTATGGCGCTCGCGCCGCTGCTCGACGACGTCGAGCTCACGGCCGCGATGTGCCGCGCGTATAATAACTATGTCGGCGAGAAATGCCGCCTTTACGACGGCCGCGTGCGCGCGATCGCGGCCGTGCCGCTCCAGGACCCGGCGCTCGCCGCGAAGGAACTGCGCCGCGCCGTCAAAGAGCTCGGTCTGATCGGCGTCGTGATTCCCGGCATCGCCGGCAACCGCAACCTCGACGATCCGTTCTTCGAGCCGTTCTTCCGCGAGGCGAACGAGCTCGGCGCGGCCGTCGGCGTTCACTGGATCACCGGCTGCTTCGACAGCCCGGGACAGGAGCGATTCAAAGACCCGTACTTCTACATCCACATGGTCGGCATGCCGTTTAATCTCATGATCGGCATCATGACGCTGATCGGGGGTGGCGTCATGCAAAAATATCCGCGCATCAAGTTCGTGTTTCTCGAGATCGGCGCGGCTTGGCTGCCGTACTGGATGTGGCGCATGGACGACCACTATTCACGGTCGATGCACCATCCCGACGGCGTGCCGAAGAAGCCGAGCGAATACGTGCGCAGCGAGAGCTGCTTCGTCTCGTGCGAACCCGACGAAGAAGGCCTGGCGCACACGGTCGCCGTTCTCGGCTCCGACCGCATCGTCTTCGCGTCGGACTACCCGCACGGCGACTGCGACTTCCCGCACTCGGTGACGAAGTTCCGCAAGCGGACGGATGTATCGGAGGAGATCAAGGATAAGATTCTGTGGAAGAACCCGGCGCGGCTCTACGGGATTTCCTGACCCGTTGTACGCCGCCGCCGGACGCGCATATAATACGTTCGCAATATAAAGGAGGCGGACATGTTCAAGATCAAAGGCGTCCACCATCTCGGGCTTCCGGTCAATAATCTCGACCGCGCGAAAAAGTTCTACACCGAAGTCCTCGGCATGCAGTGCACCAAGGTCGCCGAAGACGAGGAGACCGGCAGCCTGTTTAAGGAGGCGATGGGGCACTATCCCATGACCGCGCGCATGTTCATGCAGAACGGCGACGAGCTCGTGCTCTTCGAGCGCTCGAAACCGATCGACCGCGGCGCCTTCGACGACGGCACCTCGCACATCTCGCTCGAATTGGCAAAGGAGGACTTCACGACCGCCGTCGCCGATCTCAAGAAGGCCGGGGTCCAGATCCTCTACGAGGAGCATGTGCGTCCCACGGGCCGTTCGGTCTATTTCCTCGATCCCGAAGGCAACTATCTGCAGATTCACACGCCGCTCAAATAATTTTCAGCGGCAGGTGTGATGACGAAAAACTACGAGGTCGAGAGCGGCGACGCACGCCTCGACTGCCTCGTCTGGGCGCCGGAGCCAAGCAAAGGGCGAGGCGAAGGCGTCGTCTTTTGCCACGGCTGGGGCGGCGGCGCCCAGTACGACGACCTGCTCGCAAGATTAGCCGAAGAGGGATACTCCGCGCTGCGCTTGAGCCAACGCGGCTACGGCAAATCGACCGGCCGCGCGGACTTAAGCTGCTGGGCGGAGGACATGGCGGCGTGCGCGAATTCGATGCGCGACGCGATGGACGTGCGTAGAATCTGGGCCGCCGGGCAGTCGACCGGCGGCACGATGTCGCTCGTCGCCGCGGCGACGCAAGATATCTTCGCCGGCGCCGTCGCGATCGCCGCGTTCACCGATCTTACCAGCATTCTCCAAGACAACCGCAACGCGAGAAAAATTTTGGAAGACCGCTTCGGACCGCTGCAGGAGAAGCACTTCCGCGCCGCCGACGCGATCGGGCTCGTCGATAGTCTCAAGAAGCCGGTCCTGATCGTCCACGGCACCGCCGACGAGACCGTGCCGTTCGCCCACGGCGAGCTTCTCTACAATAGGATGCGCGCGACCGCGACCCATCGCGGCGTGCGGGGCGGCAATCACCATCTGAACAACGGCGACCGCGCGGCATTGATCGAGGACATCGTCGCGTGGCTCAAGAGCCGCTGACGGATAGATATTGGCGGCTTGAATGATTTTCATCAACAACGAAGAAGTGGCGCAGGTCCTCACGATGGAGGATACGCTGCGCGTGATCGAAGAGGGCCATCGGGAAATGGCGCGCGGCGAGCTCGCGGGCAGGCCGCGCGTCGACGTCTACACCGAGACGCGCAGCGTGGATAAATTCCATCGCTGGGGCACGATGGAAGGATCGAGCAAGAGCCTGCAGCGCTTCGCGATCCGCATGAAGTCGGACGTCGTGACCTGGCCGGACCGCCATGGTGTCCGCGTCGAGGACAAGTACTGCGTTAAGCCGGGACTTTATTGCGGTTTTGTCTTTCTCTTCAGCACCGAAGACGGCGAGCCGCTCGCCGTGATCAACGACGGCCACCTGCAGCACATGCTGGTCGCCGCGCTCTACGCGCTGGGCGCCAAATACCTCGCGCGCGAGAATGCCGCGGTCGTCGGTATGTTCGGCTCCGGCGGCATGGCGCGGACGCATCTCGCAGCCTTTCACTGCGTGCGGCCGATCAAGCAAGCGAAGGTTTTCAGCCCGACAAAAGAGCATCGCGAAGCCTACGCGAAGGAAATGTCGGCTCAGCTCGGGATCGAGGTGATCCCCTGCGCGAGTGCGGAGGAGTCGGCGCGGGGCGTCGACATTCTCGCGACGTGCACGAATTCGAAGGAGCCGACGATCTACGCGCGGCACCTCGAGAGAGGCATGCATCTGACACAGGTGTCGCGCGAGTTCGCGGATGACGTAAACGCGCACCTCAATATCTGCGTCGGCGGCGGGATGGCGAGCCAGATCGTCGAAGGCGTCGGCATCGATGACTCGCAGGGGTTTCCGACCTATCTAGCCGGCAGCCGCGAGGCGCTCAGTCGCGCCATGGGGCCGGCGCGCGGCCGCGGCGGCAACCGCAATAAAAATTTCCGCGGCCGGTTGGTGGCGCTCGCCGATCTGATCGACGACCGCGTTCCCGGCCGTCTAAACGACGAGGAGATCTCGGCTTCCAGCGGCATCAAGGTCGGCGGCGAAGACAGCGTGAAAGGTCTTCAATTCGTGACCGTCGGCTCGCTCATCTACGACCGCGCGCGCAGCGCCGGATTGGGCAGAGAAATCCCGCGCGACTGGTTCCTGCAAACTATCCGCGACTGATCGGCTCAGCCGCAGACTTGAGCCTCACTGCATGTCGGCCCGAACGCGTCGACGCTTTCGTGAGACGATCGCGAAAGTATTCGCGCCAGCTTTCAGGGAGGGCATGGGCTTCGATCGCACGTCGAAGCAGGCCGACGTTGGCTTTGTCGTGGGTGTAAAGTTTTGTGATGTCCCGAATCGTTACGGCGTCACGGCTCTTTTCGATCACCTCGATCGCATCGCCGGCGCCGACTTCGCCCTCTTGCAGTACGGCGAGGTAAAAGCCCGTGCGCTCGCTCGCGAGAAAGCGCCTGACGATGTCGGGTCGGCCGAAGCGAATGCCGAGCTTGTAGCAGGGCATCCGCGGTTCCGTCACCATTACGACGGCGGAGCCGATGCGCAACTTATCGCCGATCGCGAGGTGGGATTCCGCGAGTCCGGCGGTCGTGAAGTTTTCACCGAACATGCCCCAGGAAAGATCGCTCCCCGGTAATTCGCCTCTCCAGTATAAGTAATGTTCGGCCGGGTAGACGTAGACGGCCTTCGTCGCGCCGCCGTGCACCGAGAGGTCCGCTTGCCGGTCGCCGTCGAGGTTGAGCGTTCGCACCATCACGCGGCCCGCGACGGGCGCTTTGAAGATTCCGGTTGGTACTGCCGCGCCTTTAGGGAGGACGAGGCGAGGAAGTCCAACATTGACAGAAACAACGTGCATGACGGTTTACTTGGTCGGCCCAGGGACCCGGCTCGAACCGTTCTCAAAGCCGATCAACTCAAATCAGATCGCGATCGCGACACGCGCGGCGTTCGCTCCGATCACGCTCGCGGCTCGGCTAATTGCGCGACTGACTCGTCTTGACGCAGGGATCGGCGTCGACCAGATGCTTCGCTTCGTCGCAGCTTAGATTATAAGCTTTCATGAGCGCCTTGCCGGCTGCGCGCGGCTTGTGATCGATCAGCGCCCGGCGCGCCGCCTCTGGAATATCCTCATCCAGGAGCAGCGGGACCATCGAGAGTCGCGCTCCCGCCGCGCGCGCACGCGCCGCTGGTGCATCATTTTTTGCTACTACGCGGAGCTGGGGCCGTTTGCTGCGATTGCGTTCGAGCCAGTGAAGCAGCCCGAGCCGTAAGTAAGCGGCGTTGAGTCCCCAGGCCTCGCAGATGGCTTCGAAGGAAAACGCGCCGTCGTCTTCGCTGTCGAAGATCCATTCTTCGGCGTCCTTAAAAAGCTTCTTCCCCATGGGGTAAGTCGCGCCAGCATGTTTTTGATACGAATGAATCCCATCTTCGAGCACCGCCAGCATCAATAACCGTTCAGGCTCTCTCCGCAGGTCTTTCTTGACCGTGGAGAGATAGCGCTCGACGACCAGCGGGTCGGATTCGAATACAGCGGAGGCTCTGTCCTCGAAACTATCGAAATAATCTCTCATCGCGCCTTCCTTTCATCCATCACAACCTTAACCGCGTTGCCTTTAAGAGAACGCAATCGGGATGCCACGCGGAGAGTCCTGGAATTTCAATGCGGTACGCATCTGGTCATCATCGCTGCCCGCGGATAATCGCCGACTTTTCGGCAGATGCCGAAATGTCGGCTTCTCTTTGCCTGTGGATAAGTGGCATCGCTTAAGAAGAGCGGGGGCGCTTTAGAATTTTCCTTTTTCCTCTTCAATCTCCGCCACGATCGCCGTGTTCATGCAGCCTTCGGCGATGAGCTCGGCGCCCTGCCGGTGCATTTCCACGAGCAGGCGCTTGCCGGCTTCGTCGATGAATGTGACCGCGCAGAGCATGACGCGTACACGCACGCCGGAGGCGGCGACGCTGCGCCAACATTCCTTAAGCTCGCCGACCCATGGACCGGCGAGCTTTCCCTCCAAATCCAGGATCGCGCCGGAGGCGGTTATGCTGGCGGTTACTTTCAACACGATCGTTTAATTCCAGATTACTTCCCGATGAATAACCGTTTCCTCCCCGTCATCGTCGGCCTCGACGAGTGGGTCGCACCAACAAAATTCATCGTCCGTATGCTGCAGCCGCACGGGCGCCTGCACTTCCGAATATACGTTGGCAATCATTTGCGTAGCCTCCATAACGAGCTTCACCGCCGGCGCGTACGAAACGCGCGCTCGATCACCGTAGCGGTCAAGGCCGGGACCATTCCCTCCGTGCCGATCCGCGCGATCAGTATGGCGGTCGTGAACATTGAAAGCTCGTAAAGCATTTTTATGATTTTCATAGCACCATCCTCCGGTGCCGCTAGTAGGCGGCAACATCCGTGAGCGCGTCGGCGTCCGCGCACTCGAGTCCATAGCGATCTCTCAGCAAATCGGCCGCGTCCCGCCGCCGGCCTTGGCGAAGCGCATCGCGAGCCTCTACCGGAAGATTCTCGGCGAGAAGCAGCGGCACGAGCGAGAAATGATTCGCGCCATCATGCGCGGCCGACGCCCCGTTCTCGTCCGTGGAATGTCCGCGAATCGGCCAGCCGTTGCGCTCCTTTTCCTCGCTGCGCAGCTCGCGGAGGCGTTTTTTCAGCCACGTTTCCTTCGGCCACGCCCACAGGTGCGTCGGCAAAGCATCTTCGTCGTACCAGCCGGCGTTCGCGCGGCTTTGAAGAAATATAAGTTCCCAGCCATTCATCGTGAGCTCCTATTTTGTCGCTTTTCTTTGATTACGACCTTGCTTCGCCCTCTGGGCGAACCTCCGCCGGCGCATGGCGGCCGATTACTTCCGAGATCGCTTCGAGGTCTGCGGTCCCGATCAATCGGTCTTTTTCGACACCGCCCTTGAAGAGGATCAAAGTCGGTATGCTTTGAATGCCGTGGCGTCCGATAAGCGACGGATTGTCGTCGATGTTGACCTTGAAAAACACGGCCGCTCCGGCATGCCGCGCGGCGGCGGCGTCGAAGACGGGCGCCATCCTTAGACATGGACTGCACCACGGCGCCCAGAAGTCGACCAGCACAGGCGAATCCGAGCGCAGGACTTGCTGCTCGAACTCTTGCTCGTCGACCGGTCTCACGTTGTTGCTCATTTCAGCGCTCCTTTCCTTTCTCAGCACGCTACAAGCTACTTCGCCGGCGGCGGCGTCGGACGCGTTGCCGGAGGCGGTCTTACCACCACGCGCGGCGGCGCCGGACGCACGGGCGGCGCCGGCGACGGCGCCACGCCCACCGTTCCATTCCAATACGGATAATCGTAGCCGTACGGATCGAGATAGAGCTGATAGTGCATCGTGTGTAGCTCGTAATACGGATCGTACTGGCTCGGATCGCCGTACGGCGCTGCGTACGGGTATGGCGGATATGGATAATAGGGGTAAGGGCCATAATACTGCGCGCCAGCGATCCCCGACGTTGTCAATAACAGACCGAAAAACGCCAGAGCTGTAAAAATCTTCTTCATTTCAATTCTCTCATCCAGCCCTAAAGCTCCTGCCCGTCGGCGAAGATCAGAAACCTTCCCACGGGCTCCTGCGACGGCTCCACGAAGCTCCGGTCGACGGCGATGCGCTCGATGCCGAACCGGTCGAACCAGGCGAAAGCCAGGAGATTGCCGGTCGTGTCGTAAATTTCCATGTAATCGACGGGCCGGTTCGTCGCTGGATCGTCGTACATCGTGACGATGCCGAGGGCTTTGTCGTCTTCGACGATTCGGGCCGCCCAGACGACCGACAGCTTCTCAGCGGGCGGCCGAACGTTATGAAGCAGGTCTTGCTTCGTCAGCTCGTCGGCCGCGACCGGTGAAAATAACAAAGCGCCCATCAAACCAAACGCCCCGACTAAAGTTTTCATTTCCTTCGTCCTCAATAGCATGCTTAGGCAATCGCAATGCCAGAACGGGAAAGATGCGATGAAATGAGAAAAGCGTTAAGAATCGAGAAGCTTGGAGCGGTGCGGCGGGTTTGACGCGCTGAAGCCGCGTTTAAGACGAGCCGAAGGTTCGTCAGTGCCGAGATTTCGGCGGTCAGGTTGGGCGGTTCTTTCCTAAATCTGCGCGAGGCCGCCGTCAACGAATAGTTCCACGCCGCTGATATAGCTGCTGTCGTCGGAAGCTAGAAAGACGACCGCTTTCGCGACTTCGTCGGGCGTCCCGAATCTTCCCATCGGAACGGTGCTCGCCAGCGTTTTCGCGCGCTCGCGGCCGACGTCGGCGGACGCGAGCAGATCCTTAAGCCCCGGGGTATCGATCGAGCCGGGGCTGACGGCGTTTACGCGGATGCGACGCTGCTTCAAATCGGTCGTCCAGGTCCGCGCGAAAGAGCGGACGGCGGCCTTCGTCGCGCTATAGACGCTGTTCGACGCGAATCCCTTGCTCGCGACGATCGACGCGTTCAGAACGATGGACGAGCCGTCGGGCATCAGCGGCAGCGCCTTCTGGACGGTGAAGAGCAGCCCTTTGACGTTAATGTCGAACATCGTGTCGTAATATTCCTCGGTGATACTGCCGAGCGCCGCGTACGTCACCACGCCGGCGTTGGCGAAGACGATGTCGAGGCGACTTTTCTCTGTTTTGATTTGCTCGAAGAGGCGGTCGAGATCGCCGAGGTTCGACACATCGCTTTGGACCGCGGTTACGTGGCGGCCGATTTCATTCGATGCGACGGCGAGCTCGGACTCGCGTCGTCCGGTGATGAAGACGTACGCGCCTTCGCTGACGAACCGCTTCGCGGTCGCCAGACCGATGCCGCTGTTGCCGCCCGTGATGAGCGCGACCTTGCTGTCCAGTTTTCCCATCGTCTCCTCACTTGCGAGAACTGGTGACGCCACAGCGAATAGCGGCGGTTGTTAGTTTCCGCGCTCCATACGGCGGAGCCGCTGTATGGCTTGCTTTTGCAAGAGCACTTGGCGCGGCCCGAGCGGGTTCTCATCGCACGGGCCGTAAAAATCGATGAGGTCGCCGGCATCCGGGCTCTTGAGCACAGGATGCGCCGTCGCGAGAGTATCTTCGCGGATCGCTGGAAACTGTAGTCGGCAGTAGTTGGAGCCCGGCAAGCGCTCTCTCAACAAGACGCCGTCCGCGCCCAAAGAAACGCGGGCTGCCGTCAAGGTGTCGGCGAGAATATAGGTGCAGAGAAATACTTGTCCGATCTTCACGCTTCAACCTCACTTTCGCGAATCGAGCGACATTAATCCTCGCGCTCGATGTCGTGTCGCCGTTGTGCTTCTTGCTTTTGCAATCTCACCTGATTCGGCCCCACGGGATTCTCGTCGCACGGGCCGTAAAAATCGATGAGGTCGCCCGAATCCGGATCCTTGAGCACCGGTTTATCCGTCCCCAGCGTATTTTCGCGGATCGGGGGAAATTGCAAATGGCAGTAATCGGAGCCCGGCGACAACGGCTCTCTCAGGACGACGCCGTCGGCGCCCAACGCTGCGCCGCCGGCGGCGAGGCCGGCGGCCAGGATCGCAGCCGAAAGAAATAATTTTCCAGTCTTCACTTTAGCGTGACCTCCTGCATTCGTGATCTACGATAAAGCTTTGAGCAAGCTGGATGCCAAGCATCAGGCAGGAATCGCTGCTGATTTCACTCGATAGATAACAAATTGCCGCTGCGCGTCTCGCTCTGTGATGACAAACGCTGCCGAAGTAGTGGCAGGCGCCGAGATATCGGCTGAAGTGACAAGATCACGCCGATCAGAATCGGTCGATTCGCCGCTCATGCTTGGCGCCGCTGCTCCCAAACCGGACTTTCCATCGCGCCGAGGCGGTCGGCGCCCTGGAATGGGAGCATCCAGCCGGGATACTCCGGTGGGAGTGCGCTGACTTCATCCAATCTTCGGATTTCGTCGTTGGTGAGTTCCAGATCGATGGCGGCGAGATTGTCCTGAAGCTGGCCGATTCTCCGTGCCCCGATAATGACCGAAGTGACCACCGGACGCGCCAGGAGCCACGCGAGTGCGATGCGCGCGGCGCTGCAGTTGTGCGCCTTCGCGACCGGGGCCATGACGTCCAGAATCTTCCAGGCGCGCTCCTTGTCGACGATGGGAAAGTCGAAATCGGAGCGGCGCGAGCCTTCGGGCTTTTGATTGTTGCGGCTGAATTTTCCGGAGAGCAGGCCGCCGGCGAGTGGACTCCAGACGAGGAGCCCCAGTTTTTCTTCTTCGAGATAAGGAACGATGTCTCGCTCCAGGTCCCGGCCGGCGATGGAGTAATACGCCTGCAGCGTATCGAAGCGCGCAAAATTGTTGAGCTTCGATACGCCGCGCGCCTTGGCGATCTTCCATGCCTGCCAGTTAGAGACACCGATGTAGCGCACCTTGCCGCTGCGCACGAGCGTATCGAGGGCGCCGAGCGTCTCTTCGACGGGAGTGACGCGATCGTTCGCGTGGATCTGGTACAGGTCTATATGGTCGGTTTGCAGGCGGCGCAGGCTAGCTTCGACGGCGTCCATGATATGGCCGCGCGAAGCGCCGACGTCATTTCGCCCGGGTCCGACGCGGCCGTATACCTTCGTCGCGATGACGACATCCTTGCGCGCGAGCTTGAGGTTCTTGAACGACTGTCCGAGGATCGTCTCGCTTTCGCCTTGGGAGTACGCATCCGCGGTATCGAAGAAATTGACTCCTGCGTCGATCGAAGTCTTGATGAGCTCGTCGGCTTCCTTCTGGCCGCTCGCGCCGATGACTCTGTAAAGGCCTTCGCCGCCGCCGAATGTCATCGCCCCGAAGCACAGGCGCGACACGAGGAGGCCCGTGTCGCCGAGAGTGGTAAATTTCATACGAATGCTCCTTCTGTACGCCGCGGCTCCCGCAGATGCTCCATTCGCGGCCGTGCAGCGTCTTATAAATTACCTTGCACGATTCCACCGCCCCTGCTACCCGCTCGTCGAAAAATGAGCGGCCGGTCTCAGCTCAGGCCGCCCGAGATGACCAACGTCGTGCCCGTGATCCAGGACGAATCGGAAGAGGCGAGGAAAACGGCGGCCGGCCCGATGTCCGCCGGCAGACCGGTGCGGCCGAGCGGCGTCTGCGCCACCGCCTGCTTCTCGAAGTCGCTGCCGGCGATTCCCGCCGCCTGCACGCCTTCGGTTATCACCACGCCGGGATTGATTGCATTCACGCGGATCTTGCGCGGCCCGAGCTCGTTGGCGAGCGCCTTCGTCAAGGTATCGACCGCTCCTTTCGTGGCGCTGTAGACGGATGTTGTCGGGGGCGCCTTGGTGCTCGCGAGCGAGCTGATGTTGATGATGACGCCGCCGTCGCGGCCGAAATATTTGGCCGCCTGCTGCGAAGCGAGGATAAGACCGAGCACGTTGAGATTGAAATGTTTGTGAAAGTGCTCTTCGGTGATCTCTTCGAGCGGCACGAATTCGAAAATGCCGGCATTGTTCACCAGGATGTCGATCCTCCCGAACGCCCGCATCGATTCGGAAAACAGGCGCTCGATGTCGGATTTCTTCGCCATGTCGGCCTGCAGCGCGAGCGCCTGACCGCCGTTCTTTTTGATCGCGGCGACGACTTCATCCGCGCCCTTCTTGCTCGACGAATAGTTGACGACGACCGCCGCGCCTTCGGCCGCCATTTCCTTGGCGATACCTGCGCCGATGCCCTTCGCCGCGCCGGTTACGATCGCGACCTTACCCGATAATTTCTTTTCCGCGCTCATGTGGTGTTCCTCCTCCGAATCGTTCTACCGGAAATAATACGCGTGTGAAGAGGCAAAGGTCATGCCTCACCCGACAAACGCGCAGCCTTTGTGCAAACCGCGATGATCCGGGCACTTGGAAGAGCGCAGGCTGGAATAAAAAAAATATGAAGGGCGTCCTCTGCCGATTTATCGTCGGAATGCCGACATCTCGGCATTTAGTGACGCGTTGGCGGACACCGTCAACATTTCGGAAAGATGAATCGTAATAAAGCTTGCCGGAGTTGTTTGGACTTTGCTGCGCATCTGATATGGCTGGTGAAAACGGCCGTTCAACAATCATCAGGGCGACGCATGAGCGCGCAAATCGTTTTTCTCTTCGACGTCGATAACACGCTGCTCGACAACGACCATATCGCGCTGGACCTCAAGAACCATCTGGAGCGCGAAGTCGGCCACGAGCGCCAGGAGCGCTATTGGGCGTTATTCGAGGAGCTGCGCGCCAGGGTGGGGTACGCCGACTATCTCGGCGCCCTGCAGCTCTACCGCGACAATTACCCGCGCGATCCGCACCTGCTGACCGTCTCGCACTTCTTTGTGGAATATCCGTTCGCCAACCGCCTGTTCCCCGGCTCGCTCGACGCCGTCGAGCACGCGAAGAAATTCGGCAAGCCCGTGATTCTTTCCGACGGCGACGTCGTTTTCCAGCCGCTCAAGGTGTGGCGCTCGGGATTGCACGAAGCTTTCGAGGGCCACGTGCTCATCTACATTCACAAGGAAACCGAATTGGACGATGTGGAGCGGCGCTACCCCGCGGACCATTACGTCCTGATCGACGACAAGATCCGCATCCTCACCGCCGTGAAGAGAATCTTCGGCCGCCGCGTTACCACCGTCTTCCCGCGCCAGGGACATTATGCGCTGGATAAAAACCTCGTCGAAAGCTGCCCCGCGCCGGATATGACGATCGAGCGCATCGGCGATCTGCCCGGCATCGACTTCGCAGCGATCTTAAAAGCGTGAACTGCGGCGGGATGGGCGCGCTACTTCGGGCGCGTGATCCCCAAATTCTTCATGCGCGATTGCAGCGTGGTGCGCTTCATGCCGAGACGCGCGGCGGCGCCGGTCGGCCCGCCGATCAGCCATTTCGTCTCGGCGAGCGCGCGGAGGATGTGCTCGCGCTCGGCGGCTTCCAGCGTCGTTACGTGATTGGACGAAACCGCAGCCGCCGCCTGGGCTTTGAGCTCGCGGAGCGGAATCCGCAGCTCGGGGCCCGGCGATAGAATAACCGCGCGCTCGACGAGGTTTTCCAGCTCGCGGATATTGCCGGGCCAGGCATAGCGCGCCAGCGTCGCCATCGCTTCGGCGGGCACCGTCGATACATTTTTCTTCATCAGCCGCGCGTATTTCTGCGTAAAATATCGCACCAGCAGCGGGATATCGCCGCCGCGGTCGCGCAGCGGCGGCACGCGGATCGGAAAGACGTTGAGGCGATAATAAAGATCCGCGCGAAAGCGCCGATCTTCAACCATCTGCACGAGATCGGCGTTCGTCGCCGCGATCAGACGGACGTCGACCTTCACGGTTTTGGGGCTTCCGAGACGCTCGAATTCCTGCTCCTGAAGGACGCGCAGGAGTTTGGGCTGAAGTTCGAGCGGAATATCGCCGACCTCGTCGAGGAACAGCGTGCCGCGGTTGGCGAGCTCGAAACGGCCGATCTTTTGCGCGATCGCCCCGGTAAAAGCCCCACGCTCGTGGCCGAACAGCTCGCTTTCGAGCAGCCCGAGCGGGATCGCCGCGCAATTGACCTTGACGAAAGTTTGGTCGCGGCGCGCGCTGAGATTGTGGATCGCGCGCGCGATCACCTCTTTGCCGGTGCCGGTCTCGCCGAGGATGAGAACGGTCGAATCGGTCGGAGCGACGGTCTCGACCTGGCGCAGGGTCTCCTTCAGCGACGGGCTTTCGCCGATGATTTCCTCGAAATTGTGCTCGGTGCGGATCTCCTCCTGGAGATACAGCGTCTGGTTCGCGAGCCGCTCCTTGACTTCCGTCACCTCGCGGTGCTCGAGCGCGTTCTCGACCGCGATCCCGACCTGCGTCGAGAGCTGCATGAGGAAATCGACATCCTCCTGGGCGAACGGCGGCGGCTGCTTGCGGCCCATGGCGAGAACGCCGAGCGTCCGGCCGCGGCTGATGAGCGGCACCATGCAGGCGAATTGAAAACCGTCAGCGAGCAGCGGCGACTTCAATGTGCGATAGGGCTCGACGCCGTCGGCGATTCTTCCGTGCCAGGGTTTTCCTTCGCGGAAGACCTTGCCGGAGATCGATTGGTGCATCGGAACCGTGAATTCCTCGCGCAGCATACCGTGGCCGTCGGTCGGCGAATCGAGCGCGAAGATGCGCATGCCATCGTTCGCGCTATCGGGCAGCGTCACGCCGACCATGTCGCATTCCATCACGCGGCGGATGCTCGCCGAAACCGCGCGCAGGACGGCGCGCAGGTCCAGGTTCGAGACCATGTTGTTGTTGAGATCGAGCAGGAGACGCAGGCGATCGCGTTCGTGCTGGAGCTCCGCCTGAAGCCGCTGCGCATCCTGCCGGCGCAGCGCGTTGTCGACGGCGACGGCGATCTGTTTCGCCACTTGTTCGAGAAACTGCAGGTCGGCGCAGTTGTAGTCGTTGTAGCGCTGGCTGCCGAAAATGATCGCGCCGAGACGCCGGTAGGGCGTGGTCAGCGGCACGACCGAGCACGACTTGATATTGTTGCGGCTCAGGACCGCGGCGCCTTGCGGCGCGCGCGTGTCTTTATCCGTATCGAAGACCACGATCGACTGCTGCTCGCGCCACGCGAGCCCGCTAAGCGCCTGATCGACCGGCAGATCGACGATGGGAATCTCTCGCTGCCATTTCGAGTCGCCGCGCGTTTCCAGTAGGTGGAGGCGAACGGTATCCGTGGCCGGATTGTGCAAAACGAGTCCGATCGAGTCGAAATTCAAGACATTGGGCAGGCGCACGGCGATATCGTGGAAGAGCGCGTGCAGATCGCCGTGGAGCGCGATCGCTTCCGACACGTCCAAGAGCGCCTTGTAGCGCGCCGCCGTCGCTTCCGCGCTTTCCTCGGCGCACGGCTGATTTTCGATCCACTCCGCCATAACGAAATAAGCCCCGACTATATCAAAACCGCCGCAATACCGAAACGCGCCAGGGTTGTTCGTCGAGGCAGGCGATCAGGTGCGCAGTGCAGGGCTAAACAGGCTAAGATACAAACTGTCAATCGATTGGCGTTGAATGTCAAGACACGGCCAGCCCGCCATGGTTATATGTTGCTTGCATGACACTGTGGATGGCTGATCTCAGCGCGCTGCGACATCGAACCCGCCCCGATAATACGCTCCATTAAATCACCATTCCGCGTTGAATGTTGCTGCGGTGCACCAAGGAGGCAACCGCAAGGAGATCGTAATCAAGGCTAAGAGGGCTTCATGGCATTGGACCTGGAGATCCGGCCTGTCTGGTCGGATCATGAAAAACTATATGTACGCGCGACGGCGCGCGGACAACTGGAGGTTGCGGATTTTCATGGAATTTTCTGCCGGCTCGCCGGCGCGTTCCCGGCCGTTAGGGAGCCCGCGCTCCTTGACCTGCGTGAAGCGACTTGGAATGCGGACGCTTCCGGAACGGGAGCAATCCTCAAGGGCCTGCTCGAAAGTCGCCTCGGCGTCGAGCAAAAAGTCGCGCTCGTCTGCGGCCGCGAAATCGAGCAGTACGGCCAGCTGATGGTCGTCGCCTCCGCCGCCTCTAATCAAGGCGTGAAGACCCGCGCGTTTTACGATTTCAACACCGCCTTGGACTGGCTATCGCGAGAATGGAGCTTTTGACACACAATCGCTGCCGTTTCTTCGATTCCGCCGTCGTATTTCTTCGCCGCCGCTTCCATCTTTAGCCGCTCGGCCGTCATCTATTTCTCAGCCAGTTTCCTGCGCATTCGCTGCTTCCCATAGCCCGTTTCAAACTTGACCGCTTGTCGCCGCGCCGATATGGTAAGCGCGCGCTGAGAGACAATCTCTTAACGACTCCGGGGCAATGAGCGTGGAGGAGTTTATGGGCGACAAAAATCAAACGTACGACATGCTGCTCAAGCTCGTGAAGACGCGCATGAGCGTGCGCAAATTCCGGCCCGATCCGATTCCGGAAGACACCATCAACAAGATTCTCGAGGTCGCCCGCTGGGCGATGTCGGGCGCGAATTCCCAGCCGTGGGAGTTCGTCATCGTCACCGATCCCAAGATCAAGAAAGAGCTGCGCGACGCCTATTCCGAATACAACACGGACTTCATCTTCTGGATGGAGCAGCAGCGCGAGTACAACCTGCGCCATCCGTCCTATCAGGTGAAGAACGACCCGCACGAATCTTTGCGCTTCAACAAGGCGAAGGCGAACTGGCATCAGGCGCCGGCCGTCATCGTCGTGCTCGGAGACGGCCGGCGGCAGTGGGGCACCGTCATGGGCGCGCACACCTTCGGCCGCGACCAGTCGCATTTGACCGACGGCCTCGCCAACGCGTCGTTCTTGATCCATCTCGCCGTCGCGTCGCTCGGCCTTACTTCCGAATGGGTGTCGATCCACGTCGAGGAGCCGCACAAGCGCGTGCTCGGCGTTCCCGACCTGTTGAAGCTCTATCTCATTATTCCCATCGGCTATCCCGACGTGCCCGCGCACGAAGGCGTGCGCCGTCCGCTCGAAAACATCGTGCACCGCGACCGCTACGACATGAGCAAGTACATGTCGAATGAAGACGTGATCAAATATCTCTATTCGCTCCGCGAAGCGACCGTGCCGATCCATTCCGCGTCGCGCGCGGTGACCGCGGACGAAAAGAAATAAATGCCCGCATCGGAATTCAATCCGATCACCGTCGAGGTCGTGCGCAGCGGCCTCGCGCACATCGCCAACGAGATGGCGACCGTGCTGCGCAAGACCTCCTACAACATGATGATCTACGAGGTCCGCGACTATTGCGTGGGCATCGTCGATCCCGACGGCAATATTCTGTCGCAGAACTTCGGCGCGCTGCCGATCTTCCTCGCCGACCTGGGTCCGGCGATCGTCGACGGCGTGCGCACGCACGGCCGCGACGGTTTTCGGCCCGGCGACGTCGTCATCATGAATCATCCCTACGTCTGCGGGCAGCATTTGAACAATGTCGTCATCTACACGCCGTTTTTTCACCACGGCGAGCTGGTCGCGTTTCTCGCCGTGCGCGCGCATTGGATCGACATCGGCGGCACGCGCGTCGGCTTCGGCTACAGCGGCACGCGGGAAATTTACGAGGAGGGGCTGCAGTTCCGCTCGCTCAAGCTCTATCGCGGCGAGGAGCCCAATCGCGATCTCTTTCAATTGATCTCCGACAACGTGCGTTTCGCCGAGAGCTGTCTCGGCGACCTGCGCGCGCAGATCGCCGCCTGCCGCATCGGCGAGCGCGGCCTGGCCGAACTCGTCGGCCGCTACGGCCTCGAGGTTTTCCTGCGCTCGGTGCGCGCGATCGGCGATCAGTCCGAGGCGCTCGCGCGGCAGCAGGTCGCGCGCATCAAGCCCGGCACGTACGAAGCCGAAGCGCTTTTCGACAGCGACGGCGTCGATCTCAACCGGCCCGTGCCGCTGAAGGTGAAAGTGATCGTCGACGGCGGCGAGATGACCATCGATTTCTCGGAGATCAGCAATCAGGTGCCCGGCTCGATCAATTCCGGCGAGTCGGGTGCGGTCGCGGCGGCACGCGTCGCCTTCAAGTGCCTCGTGAGTCCATTCTCGCCGATCGACGAAGGCTGCTTTCGCGCCCTAAAAGTCATCATACCGCCGGGAAAAATCTTGAGCGCGACGCCGCCCGCGCCGGTGGGCAACTGGAGCCGCACGCTGCCGACGGTGATCGATCTCATTTTCAAGGCGCTCGCGCCGGCGCTGCCGGATAAAATCGCCGCAGGCCACAAGGGCGACATGGGCGGCTACGCATTCTTCGGCAGCAACCCGCGTACCGGCAGGCGCTACTTGTGCCAGACGATCATGGGCGGCGGCTGGGGCGGGCGCGCCGGCGAGGACGGCCAAAACGCCACGGTCTCGATGTGCCAGGGCGACGTGCAGAATGCGCCCATCGAGCTGCAGGAGCTCTATTATCCCGTGCTCGTCGAGCGGCACCGGCTGCGCGAAGGCAGCGGCGGGGCGGGAAAATTCCGCGGCGGCCTCGGTATCGAAATCACCGTGAAGACCCTGTGCGACTGTCTCGTGAATATCAACATCGAGCGGACGCGCACGCCGCCGTGGGGGCTTTTCGGCGGCGACGGCGGCGCCGCCGCGAAGGCGTTGGTCAAGCAATCGCCGGAAGACGCCGGCGCATGGATGACCAAGCGTCCCAACCTGGCGCTGAAAAAAGGCGGCAGCGTGACTTTCTTCACCGCCGGAGGCGGCGGCTACGGCTGCGCGACGCAGCGGCCGCGCGAGCTGATCGAGCGCGACCGCGCGTTCGGCTACATGCCGGCCGATTAGGGAGGAGCGATGAACGGCGAACAGGAATATAAGAGCCGTGCCGCGAAGATCCGGCAGGCGATGCGCGAGCAGGGCATCGACACGCTGCTCGTCTTCGACGCCGGGCGGCACAACTTTTTGCGCATGAATTATGTCGCCTACCTGACGGATTTCATCGGCGTCGGGCCGGAGGCGATGCTGGTCTTCCCATTGGAAGGCGATGCGGTTCTTTTCGTCACGCCCGCCTGGGACATTCCGCGCGCGAAAGACGAGTCGTGGGTGCAGGACGTGAAGCCGTTCAAAGAATTTTGGAATGTGCTCCCAAAGCTTTCCGGCCAGGTCGGTGTGGTCGGCCGCGAATGGATGCACGCCGCGTTAAACGACGACATCGTCAAAGCGCTTCCGCAAAAACCGGTCAACGCGAAGGATATCGTCGAAAACATGGCGCGCCGGAAGACTGAATTCGAGCTCGAAAGGCTGCGCAAAGCCGCCGCGATCGCGGACGCCGGCGTCCAGTCGCTGCACGAGGAGGCGCGGCCGGGTTTGAAAGAATACGAGCTAGCGGCGATCGTCGAATACCGCATGCGCGCGCTCGGCGCCGAAGACAATTTCGGCATGGTCGTCGCGCACCATCACAACAACGCGCTCCATCCGCCGACCGACCGCATTGTGCAGAAGGGCGACATTATCATCGGCGAGATCACGCCGTGCGTCGGCGGGCTGTTCGTGCAAATCTGCCGCACCGTGGTACTCGGCCAGCCGCAGCCGGTGGTGCAGGAAAAATACGCGCTGCTGAAGAACGCGATGCAGCTCGGCATGAACGCCGCGAACACCGGCGCGCCGGCGAGCGGCGTCGCGGCGGCGATCAACGCCGTGCTCACCGATGCGGGCTACGAAAAATATTGCCGTCCGCCTTTCATGCGCGTGCGCGGCCATGGGCTCGGCTGCGGCTCGTCGGCGCCGGGAAATCTGGAGGACGGGAACGATACGCGGCTGGAAGAAGGCATGACCTTCATCGTGCACCCGAACCAGTATCTGCCGGAGACCGGCTACATGACGCTCGGCGACACCGTCGTCATGACCGCGTCCAAAGCCGAACCCATGACGCGCTCGTCCTGGGACCTCTATATAAAGGAGTGAAGCGATGATCTTCGGACGCCACTCCGTGCTCAAACGAGGCTGCTCCACGTGGGATCCGAACGCGGTGCCGCGGGGGGAATTCGAGTCGCGGCTCGCGGCGACGCGGAAAGCGATGGCCGAGCGGCAGCTCGACGCGCTGGTCATCTACGGCGACAACTATTCCTTCGCCGATCTTTGCTATCTGACGAATTATTTTCCCAAAGTCCGCGGCGGCATCGTCGTCGTGCCGCGCGACGGCGCGCTCGCGCTCCTGCTTAACATCGGCAGCCGCGACATCCCGTTCGCCAAGACGCTCACTTGGGTCGACGACATCCGCGCGTCGAACCAGGTCGGCGGCGCCGGCGCGGAATTAATCAAAGAAAAAGGACTCGCGAAAGCGCGCATCGGACTCGTCGACTCCGGCCGCGGTTTTCCGCTGCCGCAGCTCGAAGAGATGAAGCGCGGTCTGCCCGAGGTTCAATGGATCGAGGCGGACGCGCTGCTCGAGCCGATGCGGCTCAAGAAAACCGCGCTGGAAGTAAACGCGCTGCGCGAGGCCGGCCGCGTGCTTCATGCCGTAGCTGAAGGCGCAAAAAAATTTATCAAGCCCGGACGGAAGGAATACGAGATCGTCGCCGACATCGACCGGCTCGCGCGCGACGCCGGCGCCGAGGACATTCGCATTCTCGCCGGCGAGAAGCGCTTGCAGCCGCCGAGCTTCAAGCAAACCGCCGCGGTTGGCGATCATTGGGCGCTGCATCTGGCCGTGCAGCACGAGCGCTATTGGGCGGAAGCGGGCCGCACCTACATATTATCTTCCGACGCGAAGCTGCAAGCCGCGTATCGCAAAGCGCAGGATATTGTCGCCGGCATGGCGGCGCAGCTCAGGCCGGGAAATGCGGTCGCGGCTATCGATAAAATCGCGCAGAGGCAGCTCGGCGAATTCTACGCCGCTGCGACGGTTTACGGTCTCGGCAACGGACTCGGTCTCAATCAATGGGAAGCGCCGTTTCTGAATGAGAGCGACGCGCGCGAGGCCGGCGCGCGCTCCGTTGGCGCAAAGGAACTCGCGGAAAATATGGCGGTCGCGCTGCGCGTCGCGTTCGAGAGCGAAGGCAAGCTGATCTTATTCGGCGATAGTTTTCTGGTGACGGCCAGCGGGCCGACCTCGCTGCTCGGCAAATAACAACGCATGCTAAGAATCGCCGTAGATATCGGTGGAACGTTTACCGACCTCGTCGCGATCGACGACGGGCGGCAGGTCTATCGCAGCAAGTCGCTCACGACGCCGGACGATTTGTCACGCGCGATTCAGGATTGCCTCGGCATCGCCGGCATCGACGTCGCCGGCGCGGAGTTTTTCGTCCACGGCTCGACGGTCACGATCAACGCGGTGCTCGAGCGCAAAGGCGCGCGCACCGGGCTCATCACGACCAAGGGCTTCCGCGACGTGTACGAGATCGGCCGCGGCAACCGGCCCGAGGGCTACAATTTATTTTTCAAGCGGCCGGTGCCGCTGGTCTCGCGCGACTTGCGCCTGGAAGTGGTTGAAAGGCTTTACGCGACCGGCGAAGTGCTGACGCCGCTCGAGGAAAAATCGGCGGCGGCGACGATCGCCGCGCTGAAAGCGGCCGGCGTCGAGAGCGTCGCGGTGTGCCTGCTGCACTCGTATGCCAATCCCGCGCACGAGCGGCGGCTCGGCGAGCTGCTGCACGAGCAATTTCCGGAAGCCTACGTTTCATTGTCGCACGAGATCCTGCGCGAGTTCCGCGAGTACGAGCGCACCTCAACGACGGTGCTGAACGCCTACGTCGGGCCGCTCGTGAGCCGCTATCTCGCGGCGCTCGAAAAGATGCTCGCCGCCGCGGGCTTTCGCGGCACGTTCCGCGTGATGCAGTCGAACGGCGGCGTGATGTCGGCCGAGACGGCGAAGAAGATGCCGGTGACGATGATGGAGTCCGGCCCGGTCGCGGGCGTCATCGCGGCGGCCCAGATCGGCGAATCGCTCGATTGCCGTCAGATCATTTCCTTCGACATGGGCGGGACGACGGCGAAGGCGAGCCTCATCAAAGATTTTCACCCGGAGGTGACGAGCAGCTACTACGTCGGCGGCTATGTGTCCGGCCATCCGATGATGCTCCCGGTCGTCGACATCGTGGAAGTCGGTAACGGCGGCGGCAGCATCGCGTGGATCGACGCGGCGGGCGGCGTCAAAGTCGGGCCGCAGAGCGCCGGCGCCGCGCCGGGTCCCGCCTGCTACGGACGCGGCGGCAGCGAGCCGACAGTGACTGACGCGAATCTGATCCTCGGCCGCATCGATCCGGAATATTTTCTCGGCAGCGGCATTCGGTTGCAGCCGGAGAAAGCGGCGCAGGCGATCGTCGATAAGATCGGCAAGCCGCTCGGTCTCGGGCTCGAGGAAGCCGCGCTCGGCATTCTCACGATCGCCAACTTCAACATGTCGCTGGCCGTGCGCGCCGTATCGGTCGAGAAGGGCTACGATCCGCGCGACTGCGTGCTCGTGCCGAGCGGCGGAGGCGGGCCGCTGCACGCCGGCGCGATCGCGCGCGAGCTGTCGGTGCCGCGCATCGTCATTCCGCCGATGCCCGCGCACTTCTCGGCGCTCGGCATGCTGCTCGCCGATTTGAAGCACGATTACGTGCAGACATTCATTCGCGAGCTTAGCGAGACCAATGGCGCGGAGATCGCCGCCGCGTTCGCCGCGCTGGAAAAATCCGCTAGCGAAACGCTCGGCGAGGAAGGCGCGGCGCCGCGTCAGATAGCGCTCAGGCGTTTTCTCGATATGCGCTACCGCGGCCAGGAGTATACCGTGCCGGTGCCGGTCACCGAAGATCTGCGCACACTCAAGGACTTCGGCGCGATTCGCGCGCGCTTCGACCAACTCCATCAGCAGCATTACGGCCATTCGGCGCCGAACGAGCCGGTGATGATGGTCAACCTGCGCCTGACGGCGCTCGGGCGCTCCGGCGATCGGCTGGCGCTTTCCGCCGCGTTTCGCGACGACGACAAGGGCGAGCGCGGCAAGCGCAAGGTGACTTTCGACGACGCGCATCGCGGCGTCGTTTGCCCCATTTATCTCCGCAGCGGCCTCAAGCCCGGCGATCGCCTGGTCGGCCCCGCGGTCATCGAAGAAATGGGCGCGACGATCCTCCTCTATCCCGGCGACAAAATGCAGGTCGAGCCGCACGGCCATCTAGCGATCGATGTCGGTTCCTAAATGGTGGAAGAAAGCTTAAGCGAGCGGCTGGCCGGTCACTACGCTTCGCTGCGCATTAATAATATTCCCGAAGCGGTCGTTCGCGCCGCGAAGCTCCACATTCTCGATACGCTCGGCTGCCTGCTCGCCGGCTCGCGCCTCGATCCCGGAAAGCGCGCTTACGATCTCGCCGCCGCGGCCCGCGGCAACGACGCGACGCTCGTCGGCAGCGGCGCGCGCGCATCCTATCTCGATGCGGCGCAGGCGATGGCCGTCGCGGCGCACTGCGGCGAGATGGACGACATCCACGGCGGCGCGGGGACCTGCATCGGCGCGCTAACCGTTCCGGCGTTGCTCGCGCTCGCGCAAAAAAACGGCGGCAGCGGTACGGGCTTTTTGGAAGCCGTGATCGCAGGGTATGAGACGACCGCGCGCGTGGGGCTCGCCGTCGATGCGCCGGCATTATTCGCGCGAGGCTGGTGGCCGAGCACGGTCTGCGGCGGTTTCGGCGTCGCCGTCGCGGCTGCCAAGTTTTTGCAGTGGCCGCCCGATAGGACGGCGAACGCGCTCGGCATCGCGTCCCTATATACCGGCGGCATGATCACCGGCGGCGCCGAGGGCGCGACCGCGCGCCACCTGATCTTTGGTAGCGCGGCGCGAAACGGCCTGCTCGCGCTCAACGCCGCCGAGGCCGGATTCACCGGCCCCAGGAAGGCGTTCGAAGACCCGCGCGGATTTTGCCTGACGCTCTCCGCGTTGCCGAAGTGGGAGTATTTGAAAAATCTCGACGGCTATTTTTTACCCGAGGTCGCGTTCAAACCGTATCCGTGCGCGCGCCAGCTGCACGCCGGCGTGGAAGCGCTGCTCACGTTGCTTCGTGAGCATTCGGTGAATGCTTCGTCGATAAAAGAAATCACGCTGAGGGTGCCGACGGCGAACGCCGGCATGGTGAATCGGCCGGCGCCGCCGCAGAACCGCGCCGCTGCGCTCGGCAGCGGCCAGTACGTCATGGCGGCGACGGCGATCGGCGGAAAAATGGATCTGTCCTGCTTCGAGGACGCGATGCTCAGCGACGTCCATGTGCGGGATTTGCTACGTCGCGTCGCCGTGCAAGGCGAGAGCGAGCTCGACCGCTATTTCCCGCAATCGTGGCCGGGGCGCGTGCGCGTCGGATTGAAAAACGGCTCGTCCTATACGCATGAGACCGTCGTGCCGAAAGGCGAGAGCGCGAATCCGATGTCGGAGCGCGAAATCGAGGACAAATTCCTTTCGCTGGCGGCGCCGATTCTCGGCGAGCGCGCGCAATCTGCGATTGACGTCGTTACGTCTTTGGACCGGCGGGAATCGTTACGCGATCTCTTTGCCGCGCTCGGCGGCTGAACTATTTCACGCCGAGCTCGGCGTTGACTTCGCGCTCGAGCGCGAAGTCGAATATGGCCGCGCTTTTCACGGGCTCCTTCAGCTTCAAAACTTCGGCGTCGGCTTTGAGGTGCTCCTCGATTTCCTTCGGCGTGGGGATGCCGTTCGGCGTGTAGGCCGGCAATCCGTAGCGATACGTCTCTACGGCGATCGGGCGGCTCACGCTCAGATATTTCACGAGGATGTCGGCCGATCCGCTCTCGTTCGTGCGGAAGTAGCGATTCGCCTTCGCGAGCGCGCGCAGCGCCCGCCGGATGAGCCCGGCTTTCTCGCGCAGTGTTCTTTCGGAGACGATCAGGCCCGAGATGAAGTTGACGTAGTCGTCGCCGATCGACGCGAGCAGGTTGAGTTTGTATTTGTCGCGCGCGACGAAGACCGTCGGCGGCGACAACACCGTGATCTGCACGGGCCCGGACACCTGCGCCTGGAGCTGCGCCGGGACGTCGCCGGAGAGTATCGTCGTAATATCCTTGACGGGATCGATGCCGCCCTTGCGCAGCATGTGATAGCCGGCGAGCTGCTGGCTGCCGCCGAAGGTCGTGACCGCCATCGTCTTGCCCTTGAGATCGACGAAGGTTTTCAGCTCCGGGCGCGCGACGAGATAGAAAAGCGGCAGCTTTTGATTCACGGCGAGAACTTTCAGCGGCAGACCCTGCATGATGCTGCGGATCGCGCTGCCCATGATGTGGATCGCCTCGACGTCGCCGGTCGTCGCGGCGGCGATCGCCGTCGTGCCGCGCGTCAGAATCAGCTGCGGCTCGAGGTCCTCCTCTTTGAAAAAGCCCTTGTCCTCTGCGATGAAAGCGAGAATAGAAGAGATGGAGCGGCTCGCGTACGTGATGCGCACGCGCTCGGCGGCAGCGGCCGGCGCGGCCGCGAGCGCGAGTGCAATAACGGCGGGAAGCAGGGCTTTTTTCATTGGCGCGGCCGCGTTAGGCTTAACAAGCGCATCCTTGAATTGCAACGAGAGCGTAAGCTATAAGAAATTTCCCGGTGGAGGCGGCAAAAATGGGCGCGAACACGACTCCCGGCTACGAGCTTCTCTACGACATCATCCGGCGGCGATCCAGTATTCGCAAACTGAAATCCGACCCGATACCCGAGGAATATATCGATAAAATCCTCGAGGCCGGCCGCTGGGCGATGTCCGGCGCCAACTCCCAGCCGTGGGAGTACATCGTGGTCAAAGACCCGCAAGTCAAAAAAGACCTCTTCCGCGCCTACACGGAAGTGAACGCGGAATTCATCTACTGGATGGAGCAGCAGCGCGTTTTCGAGCTGCGCCATCCCGCGTATCAGATGACTGCGGAAAAAGCCGTCGAGCAGCAGCGCCGCGGCGCCGGTTGGTCCGAGGCGCCGGCGCTGATCGTCGTCGTCGGCGACGGGCGGCGGCAATGGGGCACGGTCCAGGGCGCGCACACCTTCGGCCGCGATCAGTCGCATCTCACCGACGGTCTCGCGAACACCTGCACGTTGATGCATCTCGCGGCGGCGTCGCTCGGCCTCGGCACGCAGTGGGTGACGATCCACATTCAAGAGCCGTTCAAGAAAGTTCTGGGCGTGCCGGATCTCATGATGCTCTATCTCATCATTCCGATCGGCTATCCCGCGGTCGAGCCGTCGGAAGGCGTCCGGCGGCCGCTCGAAGAGATCGTGCATCACGACCATTACGACGAGTCGAAGTTCATGAGCAACGAGCGCGTCGTCCAGTACCTCTACGAGCTGCGCGGCAAGACGATGCAGAGCTACCGGCAGTCGTACATCGGCAAAGAAGAGCCCAAGAAGAATTGATATGGCGGATACCGTCTGGCAACAATTGATCGCGCTGAGAGATCGGCAGCGGGCGCTCCGCGCCGAGAGCCCATTCGTCGTGCGCGGCGCGGACCTCCCCTGGGAAACCAATCCCCAGGGCGTCATGAAATGGTATCTGCATCCTGCGACCGAGCGCAGCTGCCATAAGGCGCTGATTTTCTCGGTGCAGAAAATCCCCCCGCGCAGCCAGAGCGGCAAGCAGCATTGCCAGGGCGGCGTCGTCCATTACGTCATGGAAGGCAAGGGCCGGACGATCATCAACGACGCCGCCTATGAATGGGAAGCCGGCGACGTCGTCCAGCTGCCGCTGCTGCCCGAAGGCGTGACCTACCAGCATTTCAACGACGACCCATCGCGCGACGCGGTTCTCACCGCCTGCCTGCCGAATTTCAGCGAGCCGCTCGGCATCGACCGCGGCGCGGGATTGTTCCAGCTCGAAGCCGCGCCGCAGTTTTCCGGCGCGTTCGAGTCCGAGGCCGACGATCTCGCCGCGCTGCGCGCCAGGCTCGCGGCGGAATCCGGCAAAGCGATCGAGGTCAAAGTCGACGCGCCGCAGACGACGTACGACCGCAACTACGCGCGCACCCAGGAAATCCAGCAGCGCTCGCGCACCGGGAAGGTGGTCGTCCGGCGCGCGGACCGCAAGGAGGAGATGACGCGCCAGGGGCGCTTGCGCTATTACCTCAATCGCACGGTGCTGCACGACACCGTGCTGAAGGACTGGAACGTCTTCACGCACGAGCTGCGCACGCGCTCCGGCAAGCACCGCCATCAGGGCGGCCTCGTGATCTACGTTATCGAAGGCAAGGGCTATACCGTCTGCGACGGCCAGCGCCTCGACTGGGAGCGCGGCGATTTGATTCTCCTGCCGATCCAGCCCGGCGGCGTCGAGCACCAGCACTTCAACCTCAACGGCGACACGCCGTCGTTCTGGATGGCGTACATCTACAAGCCGTTCCACGACGAGGTCGCGCACGGCATGGAGCAGCGCGAGGACGCGCCCGAATTCAAGGGAGAGTGACAGTGGCTAAGTGGATGGCTCGCGCATTGCTGTTGGTTCTGGCTTCCATCGCGATTCACGATTGCGGTCGCCCCGCGTCCTATGCCGCGAGCGCGCCGATCAGGATCAAGGCGAGTTACGGCGGTGAGCTGGGATATCAAGCGCCGATCTGGATCGCGCACGAACTGAAACTATTCGCGAAGCAGGGCATCGAGTCGGAGCTCATCCGCATCGCCGGCGGATCGCGCAGCATCGCGACGCTGATGTCGAATTCGATCCAGGTCGCACAGAGTGCCGGCGTCTCGACGGTGCAGGCGGATTTGGTCGGCGGCGATGTCGTCATCGTCGCGACTTCGACGAACCGCGCCACGGTCGCCATCGTCGCTCAGCCTAAAACGGTCAAAAAGCCGCAGGACCTCGCGGGCAAATCCGTCGGCCTGGTGGGCCGCGGCGACATGAACGAGTATTTTTTCCTGAATGCGCTCGACCGCTGGGGCATCGATCCGAAATCGATCACGTTCCTGGCGATTCCCGGATCGCAGCCGCGCCTCGTCGCCGTCGCCAACGGCAATCTCGACGCGACGATTCTCGCGCCGCCGTTTACCTTCGAAGCCGAAAAGCTGCAATTGGCTACACTGGCCGATTTCTCGACCTCGTCCGATCCGTTCCCGCAGTCGGGCCTCGTGGTGCGGAAAGAATATCTCCGCAACAACCGCGACGCCGTCAAAAAAATCCTCATGGCATACATCGAGGCGATCCACATCCTGAAAAACGACGCCGCGAGGAGCACGCCGATCGTGAAAAAATACATGCGCATCACCGACGACGCGATCGCGAAGCGCAGCTTCGACTATTATTCGAAGCTCTTCTCCCAGCCGCCGCTGACGGAAGAGAAGGGCATCGCGACGGTGCTCAAATTCCTCGCCACGCAGTCCGAGTTTGCCAACGCGAAGAGCGCGAAGGCGGCGGATTTCTTCGACAACGGCGTCATCGCCGAGCTCCAGCGCGAAGGGTACCTCGCGCGCTTCAAATAAACGGTCTTCCGAGACATTGCCGTGCCCATCGATCCGATCACCGTCGAGATCATCCGCTGCGCGCTCAAAGCCGCGGCGAACGAAATGTCGGCGGTCTTAAAAAAGACCGCGTACAACATGATGATCTACGAGGTGCAGGACTACTGCGTCAGCATCCTCGACGACGAAGGGCGCACGATGGCGCAGAACGAGGGCGCGCTGCCGATCTTTCTCGCCGACTTGGGCGTCGCCGTCGAGGACGGCATCGAAGTCTACGGCAAGGAGAATATCCGTCCCGACGACGTCTTTCTCGTCAACCATCCCGAGATCTGCGGCCAGCATCTGAACAACATGGCGGTCTACACGCCGTTTTTCTGGGACGGCCGGCTGACCTGTTTTCTCGCCGTGCGCGCGCACTGGATCGATGTCGGCGGCGGCAGCACCGGCTTCGGCTCGAGCATGACGCGCGACGTCTACGAAGAGGGGCTCCAGATCCGCTCGGTCAAAATTTACGACGGCGGCAAGCCGAACGCGGAAGTGCTCCGGCTCATCGAGGACAACATCCGCTTCCCCGAGTCGTCGATGGGCGATCTGCGCGCGCAGATCGCGTGCTGTCGCACCGGCGAGGAGCGCCTGGCGGAGATCTGCCGGAAATACGGCGCCGCGGTTTTTGAGGAAGCCGTGCGGACGATCTGGGACCAGACCGACAGGCTCGTGCGCCAGTCGGTGCGCGCGATTCCCGACGGCGTTTATCGCGCGGCGTCTTTTCTCGACGACGACGGGCGGGATTTCACCAAGACGATTCCGATCAAAGTCGCCGTGGAGGTCCGCGGCGACGAGCTCACGGTCGATTTCTCCGAGGTCGCGGATCAGGTGGCGGGATTCATCAACTGCGGCTCGTCGGGCGGCATGGCCGCCGCGCGCGTCGCGTTCAAGGCGCTCACGTCGCCGCGCTCGGAAGTGAACGAAGGATCGTTTCGCGCGCTCAAGGTCGTGCTGCCGCCGGGAAAATTGCTCAGCGCCAAACGGCCCGCGCCGATCGGCGGCTGGAGTCTTTCGCTCCCGACCGTGCTGGATACGATCATCCGCGCGCTCGCGCCCGTTCTGCCGGAGCGCATCCCCGCGGCGCACAAGGGCGACATGGGCGGTTACGCGATCTTCGGCACGCATCCGAAAACCGGACGGCGCTACGTCTGCCAGAACATCATCGGCGGCGGCTGGGGCGGCCGTCCCTTCGAGGACGGCGCGTCGTCGGCGGTGTCGATGTGCCAGGGCGACGTTAAGAACACGCCGGTCGAGCTGCAGGAGCTCTATTACCCGCTGCTTTACGAATGCCACGCGTTCCGGCCGGACAGCGGCGGCGCGGGAAAATTTCGCGGCGGCATCGGCGTCGAAGTCCGCGTGCGGCCGCTGCACGATATGCTCGTCAGCCGCAACACCGACCGCATCAAATGCCCGCCCTGGGGGCTCTTCGGCGGCGCCGAGGGGCAAACCAACGCGACGTTCATTCAACGCAATGGGAAGTCGGAAAAGCTCGCCGGGAAATTCAGCCACATGCTCGCTCGTCCCGGCGAGACCGTGACATTTCTCACCGCCGGAGGCGGCGGCTACGGCGCGCCGTCGGAGCGGGACGCCTCGGCGGTCAAACGCGATGTCGCTTTGGGCTACGTCTCGCCGGAAAAAGCCGCGGAAGAGTATCCGCAGGCATACAGATAGCTCCGTTCGCTCGCTGTAAAGCTTTCAGTAATCTCCATATCGGCCTAGTATAGGGTGCAATGGCATCCTGTGATTCTTTAACCGCGGAGGTAACCACGGCATGATCAGAGCCAGCTTCATGGCGGGTGTTTTATTCGCGCTTCTCCTGGTTCGTCCGGCGACGGCTCAGGAGCTCGACGGAACACTTAAAAAAATAAAGACCAGCGGAGTTTTGACGATCGGCTATGTCGAGTCGGCGCCGCCATTTTCTTTTCCCGGACCGAACAAGCGGCCCGTCGGCTACTCGATCGAATTGTGCCTCCGTGTCGCGAGCGGCATCGAAAAACAATTGGGTATCGAGACACTCAAAATTGAGTGGATTCCGGTGACCGTCGATAACCGAATCGACATGGTGGCCGGCGGCAAAGTGGACATCGAATGCAGCACGACGACCGCCACTCTCTCGCGCCAGGAGCGCGTGGATTTCAGCTTGATGACATTCGTCGACGGCGGCGGCCTGCTGACAACCTCGGACTCGAATCTGCACACCGTCGGCGATCTCGCCGGTAAGCGCATCGCGGTCATCCCCGGGAGCACGACAGAGAAGGCACTGGCGGCTTTTTTGAAAAAAGACTTCGTCACGGCGGAGATGGTTCACGTCAAAGACCATCTCGAAGGCCTCGCGGCGCTCGACAAAGGCGCCGCCGACGCGTTCGCGTCCGACCGCGGCATTCTCATCGGACTCGCGGCGACCTCGAAAGATCCGTCGCGCTTCGCTCTGGCCGGCGTCCTTTTCTCCTATGAGCCTTACGGCTTTATGGTGCGGCGCAACGACGGCGCGTTTCGGCTGGCGGTCAACCGCGCCCTCGCCGCGCTCTATCGCTCGGGCGAGGTGCTCTCCATTTACGATCATTGGTTCGGCGGCTTGGGCAAGCCGAGTGCGGCGATCCAGGCGATGTATCTCTTGAACGGCCTGCCGGAATGATCCAAGAATCTTAAATCCACTAATCTGCACGGTTGACAACACGCGACCGACTTTATAGAAAGCTGTCGACAGCTCTGTAGACAGCTTATATGAAAGACGGCACCGGGACAGAAACTCTCGTCGATCAGGTCGTGCGGCATATTCAGACCGAAATCGCGCAAAACCGCCTGCGCGCGAACGAAAAGATCAGCGAGATTCCGATCGCCGCACAACTGGGCATTAGCCGCTCGCCGGTTCGGGAAGCATTTCGCATTCTCGAGCGCGACGGGCTCATAAAGCTGGTCCCCGGCAAAGGCGCCCACGTCACCGAAGTGACGCCGGAGGACGCGTGCGAGATTTTTCTCCTGCGCTCGTATTTGATCGGGCTTGCCGTCCGGCTCGCCAGCAGTGGACTGACGGCGAAGGAGCTGTCGAAGTACAAGAATTGGGTCAAGCAACTGCGGGTCGCCGCGGCGGAGCGCGACGCGGGCAAATTTTTGGAGATCGCTTCCGCGGTCGAGAGATTCTTCACCCGCCACTGCGGCTCGCCGCGGCTCACGCGCTTCATCGAGATGCTCGGCAATCCGTGTCTCCGCTACCGCGCGTTTTTGACGTCGGTGCCCGGCTACATGGCGCAAGTGGCGGCGATGCACGCCGGCATAGCCGCGGCGATCGAGCAGAACGATCCCGACAGAGCCGAAAGCTTGAGGCGGGAAATCAGCGAAAAGGGCAGACAATTAATCGACGAGTATTTTTTGTCCCACGGTAAATAGCGCGAGCGGACGCCCGCAGGATCCCAGCGCGGGAGCAGGCATGAGCAAATCGATCCAGCAGCTCGATCAGGAGCTCGAACAGAAAAATCTCCAAGGCCTTTGGAACGAGGAACTGTGGAATTCCGACGCCAGGCTCTTTACGAAGGATCCCAAGACGATGGTTCAGCCCTGCGTCTGGAAATGGGCCGATATCGAGAGCTCGCTGCGCGAAGCCGGAGACCTCGTCGGCTTAGGCGGGAAAGTCGAGCGGCGTACCGTACGACTGCAGAATCCCGGCCTCAAGCAGCTCAAGGGACAGAAGCACGCCACCACGCACACCATTCATATGTCGGTGCAGCTGCTGAAGCCGGGCGAGCTTGCGAGCAGTCACCGGCACAATTTTGGCGCGTTCCGCTTCGTCGTCAGGGGCCGCGGCGCCTACACGGTCGTCGACGGCGAGCAATTTTTCATGGAGCCCGGCGATTTGATTCTCAACCCGCCGATGACCTGGCACGGCCACGGCAACGAGAGCGAGCCGATTATGTGGCTCGACGGCCTGGATTATCCGCTGGTGCTCTCGCTTCAGGTCTTGACGTGGGAGCCGTTTCCCGGCGACTTCCAGCCGGTCAAGGAATCGTACAAGTCCACGGTCCATCGCCTCGGCATGGTCCGGCCGCTGTGGGAGAAGGCCGCGGGGCCGCTCGCGTATAAATGGAGCGATACGTACCGCACGCTCAAAAATCTCGAAGCCAGCGACGGCAGTCCGTTCGACGGCGTCGCGCTCGAATTCGTCAATCCCGCCGACGGCGGGCATACATTCACAACCATGGCGTGCGGCGCGCAGATGCTGCGTCCCGGCGAGATTACGCGGACGCACCGCCACAACAGCAGCACGATCTATCACGCGTTCCGCGGCGGCGGCGTTACGACGATCGACGGCAAAAAATACGAATGGAGCGAAGGCGACTGCTTCGTCGTGCCGCTGTGGAGCTGGCACAGTCATCAGAACGCCTCAAAGAAGGAAGAGGCGATTCTTTTTTCCGTCAACGATCAGCCGACGCTGGAAGCATTGAAGCTCTACCGTGAGGAACCGGGCGAGGCGGGCAAATGAAGCAAAGAAGCCGCGTCTTTTGCGCCGCGCTCCTCGCCGGCTGTTTGGTCTTGGATGCGGCGCCGGCGCGCGCGCAGGCGAAGCCGGATGCGAAAGAGCGCTGGGCCAAAACGGTCGCCGACGCGAAAAAGGAAGGGCAGGTGGTCGTGTTCGCGCCGCCGGGTGAGTTCATCCGCGGCGCCTTCGTCGACGGCTTTAAAAAAGCGTATCCCGAGATCGAGATGGAGTTCTTCGCCGCGCGTACCGGCGAGCAGGCGGTCAAGATTCAGTCGGAGCGCGACGCCGGCGTCTACAGCGTGGACGTCTTGGTCGGCGGACCGACGACGGCGAATTTTCAGCTGAAGCCGATGGGCGCGCTCGATCCGATCCCGCCCATACTGATGCTGCCGGAAGCGGCCGACTCGAAGAACTGGCGCGACAACCGCATCGAGTTTTCGGACAAAGAGGGGCAGTTCAATCTCGTCTTCGGCATCGAGCTTTCGCCGCCGGTGCTTTACGATCCGAAGCAGGTCAAACGCGAAGAGATCGAGCGGCTGAGCGATTTGTTGAATGCCAAATGGAAAAGCAGGATCGTTCTCAACGATCCTCAAGTTACCGGCACCACCGTGCCGCTGCTGCGCTTCATCTGGGTGACGCTCGGGCCCGAGAAGGCCGCGGACTATTATCGCAAGCTCCGCGCGCAGGTCGGCGCGGTCGACCGCGATCTCAGACGGCAGATCGAATGGGTCGCGCAGGGGAAATATCCGATCCTGGTAGGGCCGAGCGCGCGGACGGCGGGCCAGATGCAAAAGCGCGGGCTGAAATTCGAATTCCTGCCGGAGTTCAAAGATCTCGGCGGGGTCACCGGCTCGAGCTCCGCCACTGTGGTGAGAATCAACAAGGCGCCGCATCCCAATGCCGCGGCGGTTTTCATCAACTGGCTCTTGACCAAAGACGGTCAGACTTTGTGGAGCCGGGCAACGGATCAGATGAGTCTGCGCGTCGACGTTCCCAAAGATCACGTGCCGCCGTACCTGACGCCCGCGCCGAATGGAAAATACTGGAAGTCGTACACGGAAGAAGCACAGAAACGGACCGCGGAAGAGGAAAAGATTTTGAAGGAGCTTTTCGCGCGCTGAGCTATTGTGCGCGCGGCGAGTCTCGCGTTTAGGAGGCCGAACGTCGAATGTCAATTTCCCATCCGGTTCCCAACGATAAGCTCTATCTCGAACAAGTAAAGTACGGGAAGGACGAGCAGCAGCGCCGCAAGGAATCGCCGATCTTCGTGTCCGGCGACGAGGTCGCGAAGCTGCTCGAGACGAACCGCGGCGTTTACATGGTCGATCCGCGCCTGGGATTCAACAACCGGACGCATCGTTTGTTCGTGAGCAAGCACGTCCCGACCGAGACCCAGGATCAATTACAGTGGAAGACGCTTGGTCATCGCCACACGGTCGAAGCGGTGATCCACTGGCTGGCGGGCAAAGGCTACAGCATAGTCGACGGCGTGCGCTACGATTGGGAAGCCGGCGACTTCATCAATGTGCCGGTGTTCGCGTGGCATCGCCACGTCGCGCTCTCGAAAGAGCCGGCGCTGCACGTCGCGTCGACGACGGGTCCGCTCTACATGGGCATCGGACAGGCCGTGTACGAGGACGAGAGGTACCCCGAATATTGGATTTACGCGCAGCAGGGTGAAGACGCGCTGCGCACGCTAATTCCCGGCGGCGCCGTCATGGAGGCCGAGGACGACGGCCACAGCGAAGCGAGCCGGCTCTACGCCGAGCAGGTGGCGTTCGCATACAATGAAGAGCATCGCCGTCGCGCCGGCCGCGTACTGGTCAAGGGTAGCGAGCTCAAATTCGAATCGACCGCGATGGGGAATTTGGCCTACGTCGTCGACAGCCGGCTGGGCTTTCACGCCAAGGCGCTCGCGACGGTCGTCGCGGAGATTCCACCGGGCAAGCGCTCCGGCGCGCACCGCCATCTCTACGACGAGATCGATTACGTCCTCGCGGGCAGCGGGCGCTGCATCGTCGACGACCAGTCCTTCGAGATCAAGAAAGGCGATACGCTGGCGATTCCGGTCTTCGCATGGCATCAATACTTCAACACCGGCGACGCGCCGCTGCGCATCCTGGCGCACAGCACGCGCCCGATGCTGGAAAATCTGGGCCTCGTTCTCACGCATCAGGGAGAGCACGCGGATCATTAGTAAATGCGAGTAAACGCGCGACGAGCCCAATAAAGTCGTCAAGAGAAATCAAGGAGGATAGTCGAATGGCGGACAAGGAATTGCTCGATAGTTTCGACCGTGAGCTGGCCGGCAACGGTCTCGAAGGGCATTGGATGGGCGGCTCGTCCGAAGAGGACAAGGTAGCGTACGAGAAGGACCCGCATACTTCCGTGCAGGCCCACGTGTGGAAATGGAGCATCATCTATAAGCATCTGATGCGCGCGGGCGACATCCACGGCCTCGAAGGCATGGCCGACCGGCGCACGCTGCGTCTGATCAACCCCGCCTATCAGAATCTACCGAGCCGTCGCCGGCGCGCGACCACGCACACCATCCAAATGTCCGTGCAGCTCCTGAAGCCGGGCGAGCTCGCGAGCAGCCACCGCCATAACTTCGGCGCGTTCCGTTTCATCGTCGAGGGGCGCGGCGCCTACACCGTGGTCGAGGGCGAGAAGTTCGTCATGGAGCCCGGCGATCTGATCCTCAATCCGCCGATGACTTGGCACGGCCATGTCAATGAGGCGGAGCCGATCGTCTGGCTGGACGGACTCGATTATCCTTTGCTGAACGCGCTCCAGGTGATCACGTGGGAGCCGTTCCCCGGGGATTTCCAGACGATCAAGGATTCGACCAAGCTTACGGCGCATCGCATCGGTATGGCGCGTCCGACCTGGGAAAAGGCCGCCGGGCCGCTCCAGTATAAATGGGACGATACGTATCGCACGCTGAAAAATCTCGAAGCCAGCGAAGGCAGCCCGTTCGACGGCGTCGCGCTCGAATACGTCAATCCGGTTAACGGCGGCCACACGTTCCCGACGATGTCGTGCTGCGTTCAGCTCCTGCGTAAAGGCGAGACGACGCGCACGCACCGCCACAACAGCAGCACGGTGTATCACGCGTTTCGCGGCAGCGGCGTAACCGTCATCAACGGCAAGAAGTACGAATGGGAGCAGGGCGATTGCTTCGTCGTGCCGCTCTGGAGCTGGCACAGCCATCAGAACGCATCGAAAAGCGAGGAAGCGATACTGTTTTCGATGAACGACCAGCCGATGCTCGAGGCGTTGAAGCTTTATCGCGAGGAGCCGGGTGAAGGAGCGTAGCAGCCTTCGCAGCACGGTTCTACTCGAAAAGAAGAACCGGCAGTTGCGGGGCATTCGCGGAATTTGATATGTGACGGTGCGATTCTTCCGTCCACGTTCTCAAGCTGAACCAGAAAGGCATTTGCATGAAAACGTCTCGTAGCAGCGCGTCGCGGTACGGCGTCGTTGCCGCGGTATTTTGTATCGTCGCCGCGTCGCTCGTTTACACATCTTTCGCGTTGGCGCAGACAAAGCCCGCCTGGCAGGAGCGCTGGGACAAGGTCCTAGCCGCCGCCAAGAAAGAGGGAACGGTCGTCGTGCTCGGCCCGCCCGGCGACGTGATCCGCAACGCCATGATCGACGGGTTCAAGAAGGCGTACCCCGGGATCAGTATCGAATACTCGGGCGGCCGGAGCGGCGAGCAGGCGGTCAAGCTGAGCACCGAAAGGGACGGCGGCATCTACAGCGCGGATGTTTTTCTGGGCGGCCCGACGACGGCGAATTTTCAGCTCAAGCCGATGAAGGCGCTCGATCCGGTCCGGCCCGCGCTTATCCTGCCCGAAGCCGTCGACACGAAATACTGGCGCGACAACAAGCACGAGTTCTCCGACAGCGACGGCCTCTACGACCTCGTCTTCGTCGGCCAGGCCTCTTCGCCGATCATCTATGACAGCCGGCAGGTCAAGCGCGAAGATGTCGAGAAGGTAAACGATCTCCTCAACCCGAAGTTCAAGGGCAGGATCGTTGTCAACGATCCGATGGTATCCGGCGCGGCCGTGCCGGTCTTCCGCTTCATCTGGGAGATGCTCGGGCCGCAAAAGGCGACCGACTATTACAAGAGGCTGCGCGAGAACGCGGCCGTCGTCGATCGCGATCAGCGCCGGCAGATCGAGTGGGTCGCGCAGGGCAAGTATGCGATCCTCGTCGCGCCGAGCGACGGCGTGATGGCGCAGCTGCTGCACCGCGGCGTCAAGTTCGACGTGCTGGAGGATTTCAAGGACATCGGCACTTACATCGGCGCGAGCTTCGGCACCGCGATGCTCATCAACAAGGCGCCGCACCCGAATGCCGCGACGGTCTTTCTCAATTGGCTGCTCACGAAAGACGCGCAGACGCTCTGGAGCAAGGCGATGAATCACGTGAGCCGCCGGCTCGACGTGCCCACGGACCACCTGTTTACCTACATGGTTCCCAAGCCCGGCGTGAAATATTGGGCCGGGTACAGCGAGAAGGCGCAGACGCGGACTCCCGAGGAAGAGAAGATTTTGAAGGAGCTGTTCGGGAGGTAGCGATTTTCGCGCGTTCGACGATCTCTCGGGGCATGGGCTTGTTTTTCCCCAAAGCGAGCGCGCTGCCGACGCCGTGGACGTGGTTGGCGCTGCTGCCGCTGATCGCGCTCGTCTTTCTCGTCACGGCCTATCCTGTCGGCCTCATCTTCCTCAAGAGCTTCGCGGTCAGCCGCCCCGGCCAGCCGGCGGTATGGGGGCTTCAGGGCTGGATCGCGGCGTTCAACGATCGCACGCTCTTAACGGTTCTGCTCAACACCTTCAGCCTGGCGACCGTGCGCATCGTCATCACGACGGTGCTCGCGATCTTCTTCGCCTGGGTGGTCGCGCGCACCGACACGCCGTGCAAGCGGACGATCGAGTTCGCCTTGTGGCTCGGTTTTTTCCTGCCGCTGCTGCCGATGACGATGGGCTGGATTCTGCTGCTCGACCCGCACAGCGGGTTGGTCAATAGGGCGCTGATGGGGGCGTTCAATCTCGCCGCCGCGCCTTTCAACATCTTTTCCTATTGGGGCATCATCTGGTGCCATCTGGCCTTCAGCACGTCGGTCCGCTTCCTGCTGATCACGCCGGCGTTCCGCGCGATGGACGCGGCGCTAGAGGAAGCCGCGCAGACCTCCGGCAGCAACACTATCGGCACGCTGCTGCGTATCACCGTGCCGGTCCTCGCGCCGGCGCTGCTGACGGCGACGGCGCTCGGTTTTATCCGCAGTCTCGAATCATTCGAAATCGAATTAGTACTCGGCATTCCCGCGGGCATCTACGTGCTGCCGACGCGCATCTACGATTTTATCCATTGGGAGCCGCCGCTGTTCGGCCAGGCAACGGCGCTGTCGAGCATCCTGCTGTTGGTTATCTTCGCGCTCGTGTGGCTGCAAAAAATTATCCTCGGCCGGCGCGAGTACACCGTCGTTACGGGGCGGAGCTATACGGTCCGGCCGACCGCGCTCGGCCGCTGGCGCTGGCTCACATTCGCTCTCTCGGCGCTTTTCATCTTCGTCATGATCGCGCTGCCGCTAGCCACGCTCGTCATGGGCACGTTCATGGAGGTATTCGGCTTCTTCAATCTCGCGGTGTCATGGACAACGCGCCACTGGACCACGGTTTTTCACGATCCGATTTTTCTCCGCTCGCTCGGCAACACGCTGATTCTCGGACTCGGCGCGAGCATCGCCGGCACGCTCTTCTACGCACTGGTCGCCTACTTCATCGTGCATACGAAGCTGCCGGGGCGCGGCGTGGTGAATTTGCTTTCGTGGCTGCCGTGGTCGCTGCCGGGCATACTGATCAGCCTCGCGCTGCTCTGGGCGGTGCTCGGCTCGGGCAGCTGGGTGAAAATGCTCTACGGAACCGTGTCGCTTCTCGTGACCGCGATCATCATCAAGGAGATGCCTTTCGGCACGCAGATGATCAAGTCGGCGGTGATGCAAATCAGTATGGAGCTGGAGGAAGCATCGGCGACCGCCGGTGCATCGTGGCTGTCGACGTTTCGGCGCATCATGATCCCACTGCTCAAGCCGACGCTGCTGTCGGTCGGTATCATCATGTTCATTCAGGCGGTGCGCGAGATCCCGGCGGTGATCTTTCTGTCGACCAACCGCACGCGCACGATCTCGCTGCTGATGCTGGACTCGATCGCCGACGCGAACCTGGAGCGCGCCGCGGTGATCGGCTTCTTCATCGTATTCCTGCTGCTGTGTCTCTTAGCGTTCGGCCGCGCGCTCGGCTTCCGGCTTCAGCCCGGTGGACGATAAGCCGCGATTGGGATAATCCGTTGAAGGCGTTCTAGAAGGGAGTCGGCGTTGGCGTATTTCAAAGACATGCGCGAGCATCTTGTGGCGCTGGAGCAGGCGGGCCTGCTCGTGCGGGTGAATCGCCCGATCAACAAGGATACCGAGCTGAATCCGCTCGTGCGTTTGCAGTTTCGCGGGCTGCCCGAAGCCGAACGCAAGGCGTTTTTGTTCGAGCACGTGACCGATCTCGCCGGGCGTCGCTTTTCCATTCCCGTCGTAGTGGCCTGCCTCGCGGGCTCGCGGCGGATTTACGGCGCGGGATTGCAGTGCGATCCGGCTAAGATCGCCGAGCGCTGGACCAAGGCGCGCGAGAATCCGATCGACCCGGCGCTCGTCGCCAGCGGGCCGGTGCATGAAGAGGTGCATCTCCAGGACGAGCTGGACCGCCCGGGGATGGGTTTGGAGGAGTTTCCGATCCCGATCTCGACGCCCGGCTTCGACGCGGCGCCGTTCACGAGCTGCAGCCAGTGGATCACGAAAGACCCGGAGACCGGCGTGCGCAATATCGGCACTTACCGCGGCATGATGAAATCGCGCACGCGGCTCGGCATGAACGCGGGCGGCGGCCAGCACATTACGCAGCACTGGCGCAAATGGCAGAAGCTCGGCAAGCCGATGCCCGCCGTGGCCGTCGTCGGCGCGCCGCCCAATGTGGCATATGCCTCGGTGATAAAAATTCCTTATGGCGTCGACGAATATGCAGTCGCGGGCGGGCTCGCCGGTGAGCCGGTGGCGGTCGTCAAGGCGAAAACCGTCGATATCGAGGTACCCGCAAGTGCGGAAATAGCCTTGGAAGGTTATATCCGCACCGACGTCCTGGAGCCGGAGGCCCCGTTCGGCGAGTTCACCGGCTACATGGACCCGCAGCAGCTTAATCCGTTTTTCGAGATCACCTGCGTGACGCATCGTAAGAATCCGCTCTGGATAACGATGCTTAGCCAGTTTCCGCCGTCCGAATCGAGCATGATCCGCACCGTCGGCAGCGAAGGCAACGCGATCTCGTACTTGCGCGGCCGCGGCTTCGCTTGCGTGAAGGACGTGGGCTATCACGAAGCGAGCGGCGGCTGGGGACTATGCTGCATTCAGATAGCTGAGCCGAAGGACGGCGAAGTGAGCGGCATTCTAGAAGCGTGCACCGCTTCGCCGAGCATTCGCGCCAAAATGATCGTGGTGGTCGACGACGATATCGATCCGCGAAATGTCGACGCGATCGTGTGGGCGATCACCTACCGCTTGCAGCCGCACCGCGACATGAAAGTGAAGATGATGCCGCTCATCTCGGCCGACTGGTCGGCCTTTCCGCCCGGAACCGGCGACCCGGGCGGGTTTCAGGCGAGTGGAGGCGATTCGAGCGTCTCCGTCATGCTCATGGACGCGACGCGCAAGTGGCCGTACCCGCCGGTCTCGCTGCCGCCGAAACGTATTATGGAGCGTGTCATTCCGATCTGGGAAGAATTAGGCCTGCCGCGCCTCGAATTGCGCCGCCCTTGGTACGGCTATGATCTCGGCTGGTGGACCGAAGACGAAAACGCGGCGGGAAAGCTCGCGATCGAAGGTAAGCACTACGAAACCGGAAAAAAGATGGAGCGCGAGCGCGTTCCCGCGCCGAAAGACGAATCGAAAAAAAGCTGATATAGCAGAATCAACGCGCATCGCACGGCAAATTCGATTTTTAAGGAGGGACCTACTATGATTACCGCCAAAGACCTCAAAGGCGCGCTCGCCATTATGCCGACGCCGGCCAAAGAAGGCGCGGAGCGCCTCGACGCGACGAACACGGTCGATCTCGACGAGACCGCGCGCATCAGCGAAAATCTCGTGCGCGACGGCGCCGCCGGCATCATGGCGCTCGGCACGATGGGCGAGTGCGCGACGACCGCGCAAGACGATTACGAGAAATACGTCGATTGCATCCTGAAGACGGTGCGCGGGCGCATTCCGACCTTCATCGGCACGACCGCGCTCGGCGGCCACGAAGTCGCGCGGCGTATCAAGTTCGTCAAAGGGCTCGGCGCGACGGGAACGCTGCTCGGCATTCCTATGTGGCAGCCCGTCACGCTCGACATGGCCGTGAAATTCTACGCCGACGTCGCCGAGACGTTTCCCGATTTTCCCATTATGATCTACGCCAACCCGCGCGCCTTCCGCTTCGACTTCGGGGCCAACTTCTGGGGCCCCGTCGCCGCCAAGGCGCCGACGGTCATGTCGGCCAAGTTCGCCAACCGCGCGATTCTCAAACAGGTCGTCGAGGCGACGAAGGGGCGCATCAATTTCATTCCACCCGTCGGCCTCGCCTACGAGTTCGCGCAGATCTCGCCCGAGACCCAGACGACCTGCTGGATTCCGTCTGTGGGTCCGCAGCCCGCGGTCGCGCTGATGAAGGCGCTGGCCGACGGCAACGCCAAGCAGGCGAAAGCGATCGCCGACGACATCGCGTGGGCGAACGAGCCGGACCACCACATCGTCGGCTCCGCCGAGATATTCGCCTCGAACAACATCCAGCTCGAAAAAATTCTTATGGCCGCGTCGGGATACTGCAAGACCGGTCCGATCCGCCCCCCCTACGACGTCGTCTCGGACGACATTCGCAAGGGTGCGACAGAAGCCGGAAAGCGCTACGGTCAGCTGAGGGAAAAATATTCCGCGCTAGTGCGCTAAGAGCGGAAGAAGTTATTCCAAAACTGGAACCGCTTTTCGGTTTTGTAAGCGCTGGCAAAGAAGTCGTACGATGTCTTTTGCTTGACCGCCGACGATACGATGAAAGAGAACGTAAAACGGCTCGTCGACGAAGAGATCCGTCAGGCCATCGAGAAGATCGACGATCAACGCTGCGGACTGGCGAAGCGTGGCTAGAACTTAGGACCGTTTCCGGGGACTCTGCCGGGTATATGATCGAAAGAAAGGTCCGAGGAGCGATTTAGCGGCAGTTCGCGTACGACAGCATTCCCGTTGCTCGCGGTAAGATGCATCAGCGTTGCGTGCGTCCCCTCAACTTCGGCACCACGCGCCTCGGGCGCAGGTTGAAGTCGCGTGTATTCGCCGTTCGGCGTCATGACCCAGGCCTGCCTGCGGTCGGTGAGATTGATCTCGAGAATTTCCCAAAGGCGCTGCCTCAGGCTCGGCGCGGCTACAGGCGTCACGACTTCCACCCTATGTGAAAGATTTCGCTCCATCCAGTCCGCGGAACCGATGTAGAAATCGCCGTTCCGCGGATCGTTCTCGCCGTTGGCGAAATAGAAAATTCGCGCGTGCTCGAGGAATCGCCCGATGATTGAGCGCACGCGAATAGTCTCCGTCCGCCCGGGCACCCCCGGTTTAAGGCAGCAGAAGCCACGGACGATGAGGTCGATCGGGAGGCCGGCGCCGGAAGCCAGCACGAGCTCCTCGGCGACCTCCTCGTCTTCGAGCTGATTCATTTTCGCGACGATGCGCGCGGGCCTGCCGGCCCTCAAGTGATCGACCTCTCTGCGGATCAACTCGATAAAGCGTTCGCGCATGTTCCAGGGAGCGACCAGCAGCCGCTCGAAATGATGGCTCCGAGCGTGTCCCGTGAGCGAGTGAAAGAGTTGAACGACGTCCCTGGTGATTTCCGGATCGCAGGTAAAAAGTCCGAGATCTTCATACAGCCGGGCGGTCTTTTGGTTATAATTTCCGGTGCCGATGTTGCAATAGCAGCGGACACCTTCGCCCTCCTGGCGTACGACCAGCGCGACCTTCGCATGGATCTTCAGCCCGAGAACGCCGTAGGACACGTGCGCACCGACTTTCAGCAGCTCGTTGGCCCAATGAAGATTCCGGTTTTCATCGAACTGCGCCTGAAGCTCGATGACGCAGGCGACCTGCTTGCCGCTTTCTGCCGCCTGGATGAGCCAGTGGACGAACGGGGTGTCGTCGCCGATGCGGTAGACCGTCATCTTCACGCCGAGCGTCTTCGGATCGCAGGCGCCTTCGTGGATGAAGCGTTCTACCGTGCCGTCGAAACTCTCGTAGGGAAAATGCACGAGGATATCGTTGCGCTGGATCGTATTGACGAGCGGCGCGTGTTCATTCTTCAATAATGCCGGCATGCGAGGCGTCCAGTGAGGATCGCGCAGCTCCGGCAGCTCCATTTCCGCCAGCATCCAAAGAGTATTGAAATCGAACGGTCCCGGCAGCTCGTACGCCTCTTCTTCCGTAAGCTCGAGGAGCGACAGCAAGATCTCGCGCAGCGCAACGTCAGGATTGGGGCCGAACTCGATGCGCACGGCGGGCTCATAGCGACGCAGCCGGATGCGCTCGGCGACGATCTCGTGCAGGCTTGCGTTGCCGTCTCCCTGCCATTCGACTTCGGCGTCGCGCGTGATGCGGAAAAGTGTGTGATCGTAGGTCTGGAGACCGGCGAAAAGATCGTCGAGATGCGGGCGGATGAGCTCCGCCAGGCTTAAGAACCAGCGGCTCCCCGCCGGCGAATCCTCGCGGATGCGAATCCAGGGCGAGAGGCCGGTTGGAACCTTGACGCGGCCGTAAAGCGTCGCGTCGGAGCCCGGCTCGCGCAGCCGGCATCCCCAGGAAAGCGAAAGATTCGAAAGAAACGGCGTCGGATGCGCCGCGTCGACGACGAGAGGCGTCAGCGCCGGCAGCACGTTGGATTGGAAGAACTTCGAGGCCTCGTCGCGCTGGCGATCGGTCATGTCGTGCCAGCTGATGATGCGCACGCCGTGCTCGGCGAGCCGCGGCAGAAGCGCGGCGAAGCAGTCTTGCTGCTGCCGCACCATATCGACGATGACCGCGCGGAGCTCTCCTAAAATCTTCGCGTGATCGCCGTTGTTCTCGATGCGAAGCGCGGCGATGCGCTTCATGAAGAACTCGTCGAGATTCGACGTAAAGATGGCGAGGAACTTAAGCCGCTCCAACATCGGATTGCGCTCGTCGAGCGCCTCGGCGAGAACCCGGCGGTTGAACTCGAGCCAAGTCAAATCGCGGTCGAGCCACAATCCTTCCAGAGCTTCCGTCAGCATACCTTTTATATTCTCCTCCGGCGTGCGCTAAAGTAAAGACCCCCCTAAGTGACACGTTGTCCCGGAACCGTTGAGCGCGGCAACCGAAGCGCCTTTTTCCGTATCTGGCGGTTGACAACCTCATACCTGTGTTATAGGAGTCGACCGACCGGTCGGTAGAACAGCGGAGGTATCTTTGTCGCGTATCATTGTGTCTCATCACGGACCTGTAGTCACGATCCAGTTAAATCGTCCTGAGAAAAAGAACGCGATGGACCCTGCGATGCACCGCGAGATGGCTACGGCGCTGGCGACGTTGAAAGCGGACGATAGCGTGCGCGTTTTAATTCTTACGGGGTCCGGCGACAGTTTCTGCGCCGGCCAGGACCTCAAGGCATTTTTCGCCGAGAACTTCGACGATCCTCTCCGAGCCCGTCGGATTACGGACGTAGCTATGGATTGGGCGGAGGTTCTACGGACATTTCCCAAACCGACCATCGCTGCGGTTAATGGTTGGTGTATCGGAGGCGGGCTGCGGGTCATGGGGCTTTGCGACATCGCCGTCGCTTCGGACCGCGCGCAGTTCGGCCTATCGGAAGTCAACTTCGGCAATTTCCCCGCCGGCGGATCGATGAAAATCACCATGGAACTCCTGTCGCATCGCGATGCCCTTTACATGGCGCTCACCGGCGAATCGATCGATGCCGCTACGGCCGAACGAGTTCGGCTTATCAACCGTGTCGTCGCGCATGACAGATTGATGAAAGACGTGTCTTTGCTTGCAGAAAAGCTATCGAAAAAAAATCCCGTCGCGATGATGATCGCAAAGGAAGTTTTCTGGCGCGACAAGCAGATGAGCTATTCGGCCGCCGTTGAATGGGAGCTGGCCAAGCAAGCCGAGCTGTCGTACCTGCAAAAAGGCGAGTGGGTGCGGCAGGGAATCCAGAAGTTTGTCGACGGCGATTACAAGCCCGCTTACGGCAGCTATGCGGCAAGCGGCGCGAGCGCGCCGGTGGCGAAAAAATCCCGCGGTTCCGCGCGTGCCAAAGCGTCGCATGCAACTAAAGTGAACGGCCGGGGGTCGAAATGAAGCGCATGTTGCGCGGCTTGCTCGTCTTCATGTCGATCGTGCTGATGCATAGGGCATCGGCTTTCGCCGAGGACGTCATCCGGGTCGCCTATCCCGCCCCGGACGCCGGCTACGCGGCGCTGTGGGCCGCCAAAGACCTTGGGATTTTCGATAAGCACGGCGTAAAGGTCGAGCTCGTCTATATCGCCAGTACGCCGATAGGCATGGCCGCGCTCATGTCGGGTGAAATCGACGTCATCAGCGGGGCCGCCGGCGGCATCATCGCGGCGAATCTCGCCGGGGCGTCCGATCTGGTTCTGTTCGCCGGAATGACGCGCACGCTGCCGTTTGCGATGTACGCGAAGCCGACGATCACGTCGATCCAACAGCTCAAAGGCATGAAGATCGGCGTCACGCGATTCGGCAGCACGATCGACTTCGCCGCCCAGTGGCTTCTGATGCACGCCGGCATGGATCCGCGGAAGGACGTCGCCTTGATTCAGGTGGGCAGTGTCCCGGGGATTGTCGGCGCACTCAAAGCCGATTCGATCGCCGCCGGCGTGCTCTCGTTTCCGTCTTCGCTGGTCGCGAAAAAGGCGGGATTCCGCGAGCTCGGCGATCTCGCCGCGATGGGCGTCAAGTACCAGAAGGAAGCCTTCGGCGCGAAGAAGGGCTATCTCGAGAAAAACAAAGAGCCGATCAAGCGCTTCATCGCCTCGCTCATCGCGTCGATCGATTACGTCAAAACTCATCAGCCGGAAGCGGTCAACATCATCGCCAAGTACACCAAGATCGACGATCGCGACGCGCTCAACACCGCCTACGATCTCCTCATACGGAAATATCTCCCGCCCATTCCGACCGTCAGCCCGGAGCATCTTACATTGATCCTCAACGACATCGCCGAGAAAAATCCCAAGTACGCCAACGTCCAGCCGGGGCGATTCATCTTCGACCTATACGCGCGCGAAGTAGCGGCGGCGATGAAGCCGGGAGCCGCGCAGTAGGTAAGCAGGCGTTTTATGTTCTACGATTGGCTCCTGAAAAACGGCCGTGTGATCGACCCCGCAAGCGGGACCGATCGTGTTGCCAACATAGGGATCGCTGACGGCGAAGTCGCTTACATCGGAACTATTGACGACACTGCGAGCGCGCGCGAAGTCGCGGACCTCGCCGGTTGCATCGTCTGTCCGGGTTTGATCGATACGCATCTGCATGCCTACGGCGCGTTGAGTTGCCTCAACCCGGATACTCTCGGCATTCTGTCGGGCGTCACGGCGATGGTCGACGCCGGCAGCTGTGGCGCCTACAACTACCCCGAGATGCAGGTCCTTCTCGACGAGGCCTGCGAGACCGACTGGTTCGCCTTTCTCCATTTGCAGCCGCTCGGCGTCACCGGCGGCACCGGCGAACACTACAAGTTTGTCCGCAGCATGTCGGGGATTCCGCTCGCGCAGATGTCCGAGTGGGTCGGGCCGGAAGGCCGCGTCCGCGGTCTCAAGATACCGGCATTCGGGCCGATCGGCATCGAGCCCGTGCATCTCGCCAAATCGGTCGCGCGGATGCTCGGCATTCCGCTTTACATCCACATCGGCGATTTCATGGTGCGGCCGCAGCTGATCACGACGCCCGCCGTGCTCAACCTGCTTGAGCAGGGCGATATGGCGACGCACGTCTACACGGGCGTTTACGGCGGCCCGTACACCGAAGGCGGACTCGCTGCCAAGGAGCTCAAGGCCGCCCGCGATCGCGGCGTCATTCTCGACGTTGGCTTCGGCAGCTTCAACTTCAATTTCACGATGGCGCGGATCGGCTTCGAGCAAGGCATCTTTCCCGACACGATCAGCAGCGACCTGCAGAATCGCAACGTCACCGGACCGGCGAAGTCCCTTTGTCACGTGATGTCGCTATTCCTCGCTATGGGAATGTCCGTCCCGGAAGTGCTCGCATGTGTCACCAGCAACGCCGCGAAGGCGATCTACGCCGAGCCGTGGCGCGGGCGCATCACTCTCGGCGGGAGGGCGGATATCACGGTGTTGAAGTTGGAAGAGGGCGATTTTCGCTTCCGCGACTGCGACGGCCAGGAGATCTCCGGCAGGCAGCGGCTGGTTCCGCTCAAAGTCTGGAAGGCGGGCAAGAAAATCGATTGCCGTCCCGAAGCCGTCGAGGAGCTGGAGAACTGGATGGTAGAAAAAAACGAGGACGGTCCGCTACGCGTGGAGCTGGACGGCGTCGACCGGGAATTTCTTCGTCTGCTCGATAAGCGCGCGCGCAAGATTCCGTGGAAGCTCCAGAATATTCACGAGACGCTGGAGCAGAGTATGGCAGATTCGGAAATTCCGCTGCGGCGCGCGATCGCGCTCGTTCAGTCGATGTGTCTGACGAAGCCGTTTCCCATGTGCACGGCGACCCTGCTGCGGGATTTGGGACAAGACCGGACGGGCAAATATATCGAATCGATGCTCGCGGCATAGCCGCGCCGGCTCCGCGGACACGCAGAGAAAAGGAAAAGCATGGCCACGCTAAAAACCGCAGCAGCGAAGCCCGCCTGGGACGCGCGCCGCTCCGAAATCTCACGAGCGGCGGCGACGCTCATCAAGCAAAGAGGCTTCAACGGCTCGTCGATGGAGACGTTGGCGAGAAAGCTGCGCATTCGAAAAGCGACGCTCTACTACTACTTTTCCAGCAAGCAGGAGCTGCTGTACGAGACCCTCGTCGAGGCCGTCGGCGGCGCGCTCGCGCGCGTGGAAAAGATCGTCAAGTCCGATCTTAGCTCGCGCGAAAAGCTCCGGCTCTTTTTGATCGATCACATCGACAGCATCGTACTCAACTTGGAGCCCGTCTCGGTTTTCATCGAGGAGGGACGCTTCCTGCAGCGGCAGTATCGGGAAAAATATGTCCAGATGCGCGACGAGTATGAAAAGTTGCTCCGCGCCATCCTGAAGGAAGGCATGGCGCGCGGCGAGTTCCGCAAGGTCGATCCCAAGGTGTGCGGCTTCGCGATTCTCGGCATGTGCAACTGGATCATTCGCTGGTACAACCCCGAAGGACCGCTCAGCTCCCACGACATCGCGCTCCAGTACACCGACTTCGTCGAAAACGGGCTCGTCAAGACGAAGCCGAAAACGCGCTAAGCAGGCACGGATATATGCCCCGATTCGGAATCAGTTTCACTCCCAACAACCTGGAAGAGTTCAAGCAGTGCTGCGCCGCCGCCGAGGGTGCCGGCTTCGAGCAGATCGGAGTCGTCGACTCGCAGAGCGTCTACCGCGAATTATACGTCGCGTGCACGTTGGCGGCCGGCGTGACGCGCAAGGCCAAATTCGGTCCGCGCGTCACCAATGCGCTCACGCGCCATCCGGCGGTGACGGCGAGCGCGATCGCTTCACTCGACGAGATCGCCCCCGGCCGCGTCTTTCTCGGGCTCGGCTCCGGCGACAGCGCCGTCTACAACCTCGGACTCAAAGCGGCGCCGATCAAAGCCATGCGCGAGTACATCCAGGCGATCAAATCGCTCTACAAAAACGGCGAAGCGACGTATCAGGAAAAAAACATCCGCCTCACCTGGACGCGGCCGAAAATCCCCATTTACATCTCCGCGCACGGGCCGAAGACACTGCGCTGCGCCGGCGAGATCGCCGACGGCGCGATCGTCGGGACGGGCGTTCAGGAGGAAGTCGCCGCCGACGCGCTCACCGATATCGCGGCGGGCGCTGAGATCGCCGGCAAGACGCTCAAGGACATGGACGTCTGGTGGCTGGTTATCTGCAATTTCGGCAAATCGAAGGAAGAAGCCACCGCGGGAATCCGGATGTCGCTCGCCGCGCCCGCCAATCAGCTCGCCCGGTTCACTATGGAGAACAAGCACATTCCGCCCAAATACGCCGACGCGATCCGCAAGCTGAACGCGAGCTACGATTTTCGCGTCCATTTGAAAGGCGAGACCGAGACGACGAACACGCGGCTGGTTCAGGAGCTGGGGCTGGAGGAATATCTCGTCGACCGTTACGCGGTAGTCGGCACTCCGGAGGAATGCCGCGAGCGCATCAAGACGCTCGTCGGCCGCGGGGTGGAGAATATCTGGCTGAGCACCTATTTCCCGGACAAACTCCAGTTCATGAAACAGTGGTCCGACAAAGTCATGGATCGTTTATAAACAATGGATTTTGAACTCGACGAAGAGCAGCAGATGATGATCGCCGGCATCCGCGAGTTCGTCAAGCAGGAGTGCCCGGCCGGAGTCGTCCGGCGCTACGACGAGGCGGGAGAATGCCCGCTCGATCTCTACCGCAAACTCGGCGCGGCGGGTTGGCTCGGTCTGCCGGTGCCGAAAGAATACGGCGGCGCCGGAGGGAACTTCGTCGCGGTCGTGCTCGTGATCGAGCAGCTTGCGCAGGCGATGCCGGCGCTCGCGAGCCTCTACTTCAGCAGCTGCGTTTTCGGCAGCCGCTCGCTGCTGCTTTACGGCAGCGAGGAGCAGAAGCGAAAATATTTGCCCGCCATCGCCTCGGGGGCGATGTTCGTCGGGCTCGCGCTGACGGAGTCGGATTCCGGCTCCGACGCGGCGTCCCTGCGGACGCGGGCGGTCAAGGATAACGGCGGATTTCATCTCTACGGCAGCAAGATGTTCATCAGTGCGGCCGAGCTTTCCGATCTTCTGCTCGTCGTCGCCCGCACCTCGACGGAGAAAAAGAAGGAGCAGGGGCTGACGGTCTTTGCCGTGGAAAAAGGCACGCCGGGAGTCGAGACGCGCCGCTTGAAGACGCTCGGCCGGCGGTCGATCCCGCTGAATGAGGTGATCCTCGACGCGCACGTCGGCCAAGACTCCGTCGTCGGCGGCATCAATCGCGGCTGGCAAAACCTCGGCAAGACCCTGGAAGGCGACCGCTCCTGCGTCGGCGCGCAGTACGTCGGCAACTCACAGTCCGTCATCGGTATGCTGGTTAAATATCTGAACGAGAGGGAGCAGTTCGGCAAGCCGCTGTCGGCCTTTCAGGTGCTGCGCCACCGGCTCGCCGACATGCAGACCGCCGTCGATAGCGCCCGATTGATGGTCTACCGCGCCGCCTGGATGGTCGATCGGGGACTGCCGTGCCGAATGCAGGCCTCGATGGCGAAGCTGATGGCGTCCGAGACCTACGTGAAAATCGCGAGCGACGGCGTCCACATGATGGGCGGCTTCGGCTACACACAAGACTGCGAGATGGAGATCCATTTCCGCGATTCGCGCGCCGCCACGATCGGCGGCGGCACTTCCGAGATCCACCGCGAGATCATCGCGCGGGAAATCCTCTCGTAAACGCAAGAGACTTCATGGCGAATAGACCGGCAATCGGAGCTGCGAACTGGCGCGAGCCGCTTTACCTCGGCGTCGACGTCGGCGGCACGTTCAGCGACTTTTTCCTGGTGGAAAGAGGCGGCCGGTCCTCGACGTTCAAGCATTTCAGCACGCCCGACGATCCTTCGCAGGGAGTTCTCGAAGGCCTGCGCGCGATGGGCGCGAGCCTGGGCTTCGCCGAGCATGATTTCATCCGGCGCATCGCGAGAATCGTCCACGGGACAACCATCGCGACCAACGCTTTGATCACCGGCAGGACGGCGAAGACGGGATTTCTCACCACGGCGGGGTTTCGCGACATCGCCAACATGCGGCGCGGGCTGAGGCCGTCGCCGTTCGACGGCAAGCTGCGCCCGCCGGCGCCGCTGGTGCCGCGCCATTTGATCGCCGAGGTGGACGAGCGCGTCGATTGCGAAGGGGCGGTTGTCCGCGAGCTCGACCGCGAATCGGTCAAAGCCGCGGTCGAAAGATTGCTCGCGGAGGGCGTCGAATCGCTCGCCGTCAGTCTCTTGTTCTCGTTCCTCAATCCGGCGCACGAGCAGATCGTCGCCGAAGTCGTGCGCGATGCGGCGAAGAAAGCATATCTTTCCACCTCGCACGAAGTGCTGCCGCAGATCGGCGCCTACGAGCGCCACTGTACGACAATCATTAACGCGAAGGTAGGTCCGGTGATCGACGGCTATCTCGAAAAACTCTCGACCGCGCTCGCGCGCGAGGGTTTCGCGGGGGAGCTTTACATCATGCAGTCGAACGGCGGCGTCGGCTCGCTGGCGTCGATCCGCCGCACGCCGGTGAACACACTGTTGTCGGGTCCGGCCGCCGGGCCGACGGCCGCCGGAGTTTTCGCGGGCAAACATCCCGGAGTCCTCGTCGGCGACATGGGCGGGACCAGCTTCGAGGTGAGTCTCATCCAGCGCGGCGTCGTATCGCTCACCAACGAGCGCGAAGTCGGCGGCTACCGCGTGGCGACGCCGGGGCTGCGGATTCATTCGATCGGCGCGGGCGGCGGCAGCATCGCGTGGGCGGAGGAGGGAAAAATCCTGCGCGTCGGGCCCGCGAGTGCCGGCGCGCTTCCCGGCCCGGCATGTTACGGCAAAGGCGGGAATAAGGCGACTGTCACCGACGCCCAGCTCGTTCTTGGCTATTTGAACCCGGGAGCTTTCCTGGGAGGGCGGTTCCGATTGAATCCCGATCTTGCCGCGAGTGCGGTGAGTGCCGTCGGAGCGCCGCTCGGTCTCAGCGTCGAGGAAACCGCCGCGGGAATTTACCGTATCGTCAACGCCAACATGGCCGGCGCGATCCGCGTCGTCACGATTCAGGAGGGCATCGACCCGAGAGATCATTTGCTCGTCATGGGCGGAGGAGCCGGGCCGATCCACGCCGCGGAGATCGCCGCGGAGCTGGGCATTCGCGATGTATTGATACCGCGCGTCGGCGCCGTTATGTGCGCCTACGGCATGCTCATGGCGGATTTTCATCATCATTATATTCGCTCGCTGATCCGCCCGCTTCGCAACGGCGTCGAAGCGGAGATCCGGCGCGCGCTGGATGAAATGACCAAAGAGGCGAGAAATCGGAGCGACGCGGGCGCCCTTTCTCTCAGACCCACGCTCGACGTGCGCTACACGGGACAATTTCACGAGGTCGAAATCCCGCTTGCCGATCTAGACGCGAAAAAAATCACCGCCGCCTTTCACGCCCGGCACGAAAGCCTCTACGGCTACGCCGATCCCGCCGGAGAAGTAGAGCTGGTCAACGTCCGTCTGCATTCCACCGCGGGCACGAAGAAGCCGGCGCGGATCCGGATAGGTAAGGACGGCGGCGTAAAAAAATCTTTCAAAGAAACGCGAAAAGTATTCTTTGCCGGAAAGTTTGCCGCCGCTCCGGTATACGACGGCGCGACGCTCGGCGCGGGCGCCCGTCTCCAGGGACCGTGCGTCGTCGAGTACCCCGATACAGCCGTCGTCGTCCAGCCGTACTGCCGCGCGCAGCTCGACGGCGGCGGCAATTTCAGATTGGCGCTGGGTCTATAATGAAGCCGTCGAAGCGAAAAGCCCGAATCAAATTCGACCCGATCGTCGCTTCGGTGATCACGGCGAAACTCGCAAATATCACCCGCGAGATGGGCGAGACGATGCTTCGGACTTCGCGCTCGCCGATCTTCAGCGAATCGCGCGACTTCGTCACCGCGGTCTTCGACTCGCGAAACCGGCTGATCGCGCAATCGACCTATATTCCCGTGCTGCTCGGCTCGCTGCCATGCGCGATGGATGCCGTCACTGCGCGGTACAGGGATGCCTGCGAAGGCGATCTGTTTTTGCTCAACGATCCTTACGTCGGCAATACGCACATTCCCGATTTGACGGTGCTGAAGCCCGTGTTCAATAGCGGAAAACTCACCTTCTGGGTCGTCAATAAAGGCCATCACGCCGATCTCGGCGGCGCCGGCATAGCCGGTTACAACCCCGACGCGCGGACCGTTTTCGACGAAGGGCTGCGTTTGCCGCCGACGCGGCTTTTCAGCCGCGACAAACGGATCGACGAGGTGTGGAATCTCCTACTTTCGAACGTGCGCAACCGCGAGCTGGTCCAGGGCGACCTGCTGTGTCAGATCGGCGCGACGCGCCTCGGCGAGCTGGCGCTGCACCAGCTCCTCGAGCGCTACGATCACCGGGAGGTGGAGCACGCGATCGCGCTTGAGCTCGAAGCGACGCGGACGCAGATGGAAAAGGCGATCGCGCTGATTCCCGACGGCAGCTACAGCGCCGAGCGCCCGCTCGACTTTCGCGATCCGTCGCTGCCGCAGCCGCGCATCCGTCTGAAAATCACCGTCAAGAATAAGCACGCCGCCTTCGATTATTTTGGTACGGACGCCGAAGTCCCGGGGTTCCTCAACAGCTCATATGCCAATACCGTCTCATCGTCGTGGCAGGCGCTGCTCGGCGCGCTCGGAAAAGACGTGCGGATGAATCACGGCTCGTACGAAGCGATCAGCGTTGCGGCCCCGGAAGGAACGCTCGTCAACGCGCGCGACCCGGCGCCGACGACCGCCTGCACCGTCGTGACATGCGCGGCGATCGTCGAAGCGACATGGCTCGCGCTCGCCGATGCGATTCCCGACCGCATCCAGGCATGCTGGGGAAAATGGTGCGGACCGCACACCGAGGGTTTCAACCCGCGGACGCGGCGGCGCTTCGTCAGCATCCATCATTTCTGCAAGGGCGGCGGCGGCGCCACCGAGGGCATCGACGGCTGGAATCACGTCGGCCCGATCAGCTCGATGGGCGGGGCGCGCGCGCCGGACCCGGAGCGGCACGAGATGACGTGCCCTTACTTTCTCGAAGCGTACGAATATCTCCGCGACAGCGGCGGGCCGGGAAAGTGGCGTGGCGGCCTCGGCGTTAGATATCGGTTCCGCGTGCTCACCGACAACGTCCAGTTCGTGGCGGCCGGCGGCGGGCTGCGGCCGGAAACCGCGACCTTCGGCACGGCCGGTGGCTGCGCCGCGCCGTTGTCGATTCTGATGCTGGAGCGCACCGGCGGCGCGAGCGAGCGCCTCGACGTGAATCGCCGCTATGTGCTCAACCATGGCGACGTCGTGGAAATTCTCGCCAACGGCGGCGGCGGCTTCGGCGACCCGCTGGCGCGCGATCCCGAAGCCGTTTTAAAGGACGTAATCGACGGCATCGTGAGCGCGGAATCCGCACGCCGCGACTACGGCGTGGCCGTGGAGACGACTTCACGCATCGTCGATCGAGCGGAGACAGCGAGATTGAGAAGCGGCGCTAAAAACAACGGATCAGCGGAAAAACGTAAGGCCGAATTTAATCAACGAGAGAGGGAAATCACTACCGAGGAGGAAAATAATGCGAAAGCCTGATTTTCAGATCGAGGTCGAGCCGGGCGACACAGCCGACGAGGCGAGCATTCATTACTGGGCGAAGCAGCGGCAGCGCGCGCTCAACGGCACCGTCGTCATTAAAGGCGACGACTGTCCGTGGGAGCGCGGCAAGATGGGGCAGATCAAGTTTTATATGAGCCCTTACGCGTATCCCGACACTGCGGTGCAAACCTGGGTCGTTTTCGAGGAGCGGCAGCACACGCACTCGGGGAAGCACATTCACCAGGGCGGCGTGGTGCTCTACGCCCTCGAAGGAAGCGGCTACACCGTCATGGACGGGAAGCGCTACGACTGGGAAGAAGGCGACCTGATCATTTTGCCGATCCAGGCCGGCGGCGTCGAGCATCAGCAGTTCAATACCGATCCCAACAAGCCGTGCCGCCTGCTCGCGTTCCTCTACCAGCCCCATTTCATGGAGTTGGGCAATTTCTACACGCTGCTCGGCAAGCCCGGCGAAGACAAACTACAAAAACAAGCAAAGTAAGGAGATCGTCATGGCCACGCTTTTAGATCAACTATTTGAACTGCGCGACAAGCAGCGCGCCAGTATCGCCAAAGGCCTCCGGGTCGTGCGCGCGAAGGAGCGTCCGCTGGAGAAAAACCGCAACGGGCTCGTCAAATGGTACATGCACCCCCTGCTCGACGACACTGCGTCCAAGGCGCTGATCGTCTACGCGCAGGAAATTCCCCCCGGGAAGAGAACCGGCAAGCAGAAAGTGCAGGGCGGCATCGTTCAGTACGTGCTGGAAGGCGCCGGCTACCTGATGCTCGACAACGACAAGCACGAGTGGAAGCAGGGCGACATGATCAATATTCCCCAGCGCGACCACGGCGTGACGGTGCAGTATTTCAACAGCTCATCGACCCAGAAGGCGCGGCTGCTCTCCGTTCAACCGAACCTGGTGGACTGCATCGGCGTCGACCGTGGTGCGGGCTTCGAACAGCTCGAGGACGCTCCCGAGTAACGCCGGAGGTATAAACGGGAGATCATCATGACGGACATCCTGGAGAAACGCTTCATCGCGGCTCTCGTTTGGCTCCTCTGCCTCGCCGGCGCGGCCGCGCCGGCGAGGTCTGCGGAGCCGCTGGAGAACGTCACGATCTCTTTTCCCACCCTGACGCTTTCGATGGCGCCGTGGTGGATCGCCCGCGATACGGGCATCTTCGCATCGGAAGGGATCAACGCCGAAATCACGTTCATCCGCGGCTCCGGGACGATGGTGCAGGCGCTGGTGGGCGGGAGCATTCAGGCCGGCTACGCCGGCGCGCCACCGGTGGCAGCGGCGATCGCCTCGGGCGCGAAGCTCGTCGTCGTCGCCGTTCCTGTCAACCGCATGGACTACGTTCTGGTGAGCCGGCAGCCGGTCAAATCTCCCGCCGAGCTCAGAGGCAAGCGGTTCGCGATCGGCCGGCTCGGCGATTCGAACGAGATCGCCACCCGTGTGTCGCTCGAAAAGATGGGGGTCGATCCGGGCTCGGTGAAGCTCCAGTCGTTCGGCGGGTCGCCTGATCGAATCGCGGCACTTCGCTCCAACTCTGTGGACGCAGCGATTTTGTCGGGAACGGAATTCCTCGGCACCGGCTCCTCGGAATTTCACACCGTGTTCGATCTGGCGGAGGCCGGTGTCGAATATCCGTTCGACACGATTTTCGTGACCCGCCGCTACCTGGCGGAAAAGAGAAAAACCGTTCTCGCCATCATGAAAGGGTTTATTCGCGGCGTCCGGTTTCTCCGAACGGAAAAGCAGCAGTCGTTGAAGATCGCGGCGCGCTGGCTGCGCAGTCCCGACCCGGCAATTCTCGACCGACAGTGGAAGCACGTCGCGTTCAACCTTTACCAGGAGAATCCGCAGCCGACCGACGCCGCGTTTCGCATGGCGTTCAAAGGCATGGCGCAGATCAATCCGAAGGTGGGCGAGCTATCGATGTCCGACGTCGTCGATACGGGCCTGATCGAGGAGCTTGAGCGCTCGGGATATTTCAGATCGCGCTGAAGCCGCTCGACGCACGATACTGGATATGAAGATCGATATTCATACGCATGCGTTCCCGGAGCAGTACGTCGCGGCGATCAAGCGTAAGCTCCCATCGCCGCCGGAGCTCAGGCCGCACTGGACATGGAATCCCGATGTTTTTCTCGGCGAGATGGATCAGTGGGCCGTCGACGTCAAGGTGCTTTCGATGTCTGCGCCGAGCGTTTACTTCGACGATCCCTCTTTTTCGCTCGACATGTCTCACCTGTCGAACGATGCCTATGCCGAGATTTGCTCGCGCTGGCCCGACCGGTTCAAGATGTTCGCTTCCGTCCCCATGGGCGACGCCGACGTCTCTTGTCGCGAGCTCGAGCGGGCGAAGACGCTTCCCGGCTACGTCGGCCTCGCTTTGGGATCGAACATTCTAGGCAAAATGCTGGACGAGCCGGCCTTCGGCGCGTTTTTCACAATGGCCGATGCGATGAAGGCTGTCATCTTCATACATCCGATGGGATACCGCGCCGAGGAATTCGAGCTGCCGGAGCCGTGGAAAGCCTATCGTCTGCACCACCTGATCGGCTGGCCTCTCGACACGACGTTCGCGATTTCGCGGCTCGTGCTCGGCGGCTTCTTCGATCGTTATCCGAATCTACAGCTGATCGCTGCGCACGTCGGCGGCGCGATTCCATACTTATCGGAGCGACTGGAGCGCGGCTTTCAGGAAGGCCGCGCGAAAAACAAGCCGAGTTACTACTTCCGTAGAAATATTCTGTACGACACGGCGGGGCCGACGCATCCGGCGATCATCGACTGCGCCGTCAAAATTTACGGCATCGACCGCATCCTGTTCGGCACCGACTATCCCTTCGGGACCGGGCAGGAAGGCATGCAGTACATGGAGAAAGCGATCTGGAATGTCGACCATTCGGAGTTGAGCGCGTCTGATCGCGAAAAAATATTTTCCGGCAACAGCCGGAAGATCCTTGTAATGTGAGGCGTCGATCAATCGCATGCCAGACGAAGCGCCATGGACGCTTTTCGGGCCGGAATCGGAGGTCAGACAAAAGGGATTGGTCGGACGAACGATCAACGGCCGGGAAGTCGCTGTTGCCGCCGCGGGCGAGCGCATCGTCGCGATTCAGCGGCGCTGCCCGCACGAGGGCGCAAATCTCGACGACGGGCAGGTTTTCGCCGCGAAGGCGATCAAATGTCCCCTGCACGGATTTATCTTCGATCTTTTCACCGGAAAGGGCCTGAATTGTCCGGCGTTTCACATCGCGACGTATCAGACGAAAATTGAGAACGGCGTGGTCTACGTCAAAATCGACTGAGGCTGCCACGGGGAAGGAATAACATTGACCGGAAGCGGAACGATCCTTAACGCCGTTGTCCTGCCGATGACGGCAGAGTCGCATATCATCAGGGGCGGTTATGTCACCGTGCGAGACGGCGTCATCACCGGCATGGGCGCCGGTGCGCCGGCGCGCATTGAGCCGGGCTGGCTCATCGACGCGCATGATACGGTGCTGATGCCGGGACTGGTGAACGCCCATACACATTTGTACCAGGTCCTGCTGCGGGCGATCTGGGAGGACATTCCGCTGTTCCCGTGGCTGAGAAAAATCTACGGCGCTGCGCAGGCGCTGCTGCCGGAGCATTTTTACGCCGGGACGCTATTGGGCTGCCTGGAGTCGTTGAAGGGCGGCGTTACGACGATTTGCGAACATAATTTTTTGAATCCAAATCCCGACTGCGCGCCGGAAACAGTGCGCGCGCTCAGGGAATCCGGCGTTCGCTCGGTGTTCGCGCGTACGATCATGGACACGGGCGAGATCGTTCCGAACTGCGTCAAAGAGAAGCCGGATGCCGCCTTCAAGCTCGTCGAATCGATCGTCGGCGGAGCACGGAAGACATTTTCGGAGACGCAGACACGAAAGCTATCGTTTATGACGGGCCCTAATACGCCGCCCATCAACGCATCGCCGGAGCTTTTGCGGCAGCTCCGGGCGTTTGCCGACAGCAACGCGATCGGAATCAGCGCGCACGTCGCCGAATCGGCATCGGTGCTCGATTACGTGCGGCAGCATTGCAGCGCGCCAGGCGTCGTGGCGTATCTGCGGCAGTTCGATATTCCGGGCGATAACACGATCTTCGCGCACTCGGTGCACATCTCGCTGGAAGAGATTCAATTGCTGAAGCAAACTGGCACTTCGGTGTCGCACAATCCCGTGAGCAACATGATGCTCGGCGACGGCGTCGCGCCTGTTCGCGAGATGCTTGCCGAGGGGGTCAACGTCGCGCTCGGCACGGACGGCGCGGCGAGCAATCACTCGCAAGATATGTTCGAGACCATGAAAGCTGCCTCGCTGCTGCAAAAGGTCCATCATCGTGATCCCGGCGTGATCGACCCGTATAGCGTGCTCAAGATGGCGACAGTCGGAGGAGCGCGAGCCCTTGGACTAAGCGATCTTTGCGGCACGATTGAAGAAGGGAAGCGAGCCGATCTGATTTTGGTCGATATTCACGCGCCGCACATCCAGCCGGTCAATCATCTATTTAGCCAGCTCGTCCACTGCGCAAAAAGCACAGACGTGTCGACGGCGATCGTCGACGGGTGCCTGCTGATGAAAAATCGCGAAATGCTTTTTCTTGACGAGGATAGGATCGTCGCCGCCGCGCAGGCGTCAAACGGCCATCTGCTCCGGCGCATCGAGGAAAAAGGCATCTGACGGTATACACATGGGCTCCGAGACGCGATTGACGGTGGGCTGCGGGTTGTACGACCGTACGCTGCCGCTGGCGAACGGCACGATTCGCGCGAAGGGCCTCGCTCTCGAATGGTCCTCGGCGCCGCCGCAAGAGCTTTTCAATGAGGTGCTGAAGGAGAAGTACGCGGTCGGAGAAATGTCGCTCGCGTATCTATCGATCGTTCGCGCCGCCGGCGACCGGCGTTTTGTCGGGCTTCCCATTTTCCCTTCGAGAATGTTTCGCCATTCCGCTCTGTATGTGCGCAGTGATTCGCTGCTGACCGCCGAGGCTCTACGCGGAAAAAAAATCGGCGTCAACAGCTACACAATGACGGCCGCGGTTTGGGTGCGCTGGCTTCTGCGCACGGAATACGGCATTTCGCCTGAGGATATGACCTGGTATATCGGGCCGAGCGTGGTGCCCACGCATTCGAGTCCGCGCGCTTCGATCGTCGTGGGAGGACGCGCGGAGCTGGAGCGCATGCTGCTCCGCGGCGATCTCGATATTCTGCTATCCGTGATCGCGCCCAAAGATTACGCCGCGGGAAAGCTGCGCCGCTTGTGGATCGACGCGCGCGCGGCGGAGCGCGCATCGGCGGAGAAACACGGTATTTTTCCGATTATGCACACTCTGATCATGCGACGCCCCCTTTACGAAGAGAATCCATGGATCGCGGATAGCCTGTTTGCCGCGTTTTCGGCGGCCAAAGAGCTCTGCTACGAGCAATTGCTGGACACCGACGCGCCGCGCGTGACGCTGCCGTGGCTGAGCGGCGATGTCGAGGAGGCGCGGCGGGTGCTGGGCATGGATTATTGGCCTTACGGGCTCGACGCGAATCGAAAAGTGCTGACGACTTTTCTCGACGAATTGTACGCCGAGGGTCTTATCGGCAATCTGCCGGCGCCTGACGATATTTTCCTGCCGCTCAATGCGGAGCCCGCCGGTCGCGCGCCCGAGGCAAAAACATGACTCCGATTCACGGCGTGCGCGTACTGGAGATCGCGAGCTTCATCACCGGACCTTACGCCGCCATGCTGCTCGGCGATCTCGGCGCCGATGTCGTCAAGATCGAACATCCCAAGGGCGGAGATCCCTTCCGCACCTGGAGTCGCGGCAGCTACAGCCCGCAGTACCGCGCCTACAATCGCGGCAAGCGAAGCCTAACACTCGATCTGAAGTCGCCGCGCGGCATCGAAGTCCTGCGCGATCTGCTCGCGAAGGCCGACGTTCTCATTGAAAATTTCCGGCCGGGAACCGCCGAGCGCTTGGGTTTCGGCTACGAGGCGCTGGCCGAGCGCTATCCGAGGCTCATTTATTGCTCGGTGACCGGCTTCGGAAAAACCGGACCGTATCGCTCGCGGCCGTCGTACGATACCGTCGGCCAGGGTTACAGCGGGTTACTCCGGCTCCTCCTGAACACTGAAAATCCGCGGCCGCTGGGGCCGGCCTTTTCAGACTGCATCACCGGTGTGTTCGCCTGCTACGGCATTCTCGGCGCGTTATTGGCGCGGGAAAAGACCGGCTTGGGGCAAAAGGTCGAGCTCAGCATGCTGTCGGCCACACTATCTTTTTTGATCGAGCCGGCCGTAGCGTATTTGTCTGCCGACGAGGTGAACGACTGCTTCACCCGCCCGCGCATCTCGCAGGTGTACGCCGCCGCGTGCGCCGACGGGAAGCTCCTGGCGATTCATCTCTCCTCGCCGCCGAAATTTTGGGAGTCGCTGACGGAGGCGATCGCCATGACCGATTTACGGCAGGATCCGCGCTTTGCCACGCGCGAGACAAGAATCGCCAATTACGAAAGCCTCGCGGCGATTCTGGTGGATGTCCTGAAGCAAAAGCCGAGAGCTCATTGGCTCGAACTATTCGAGCGCTTCGACGTGCCGTGCACGCCGATTTACGACATGAGCGAAGTCTTTGCCGACCCGCAGGTAAAGCACGCCGGCCTCGAAATCGAGTACAGCCATCCGAGCGAAGGCGTCACGCGGTCGGTTCGTCCGGCGGTTTCGTTCAGCCGGACGGAATTGGAAAAGGCCGCTCCGCCTCCCGCGCTCGGCGAACATTCGGAAGGAGTTCTTTCGGAATTAGGTTACGACAGCGACCGAATCCGGCGCTTGCGCGACGAGGGCGTCATCTGAAATAGAGCATTAATTCAGGAGGAAAAATGACGACATTTTACGACGAGTGGCTGGCAGTCGGCGACCGCATTCAAGAGGAGTTCAAATGCTCCCCGGTGATCGCGCGCGATCGCGACATTCCGTGGGTGGAAACCGTGCAGGACGCGAAGGTGAAGCTCATGCTTTCCAACGAACTCGGCTTCCCGACGATGGGCGGCGCCGTGCTCAAGGCGGAAATCCCCGTCGGCTGGCACACCGGCCGCCACTCCCACGGCGAGGAATCGATCTTTATCCTAAAGGGGAAAGGCTTCACCATCATCGACAACAAGCGGTTCGATTGGCGCGAAGGCACCGCGCTGCAAATTCCGTATCGCGCCGTGCATCAGCACGTCAACCTAGGAGATGAGCCGGCGCAATATCTTTCAGTCATGTGTTTTCCTCTGGAGGCTTTTGTCCGCCTCGCGAGATTGGAACAGTTCGAGAAATGCGGCCCAAATACTCCCAGCCTGTTGAACATTCCCTCTCACGGCTCGCAATATTTGGAAAAGGATCGCCGCGTATCGATTCACATGGACGAGGCGCCCTCCGGTCTCGACCCAGCGGAAACGATACCGGGAAATACCAATCAGCATTACTTCCGGAGATACCTGATCATTCCGAGCAACGGATTCAAAGCCAAGAGCGTGGCCATCGCGCGTATGTTCGAAGAACCGGCCGGATATCATACGGGGCGCCACAAACACCTGGAGGCGGTGCTCTACGCGCTCGAGGGGACCGGCGTCTCGGAAGTTCACGGTCACGAAGTCACCTGGGAGCCGGGTGACGTCCTCCACGTTCCGCCCGCGATGTTCGAGCATGAGCATTTCAATAACAGCAACAACAGCTACAAACTCCTGCAAATAAAATTCGGAATGCGCGCATGGTTCACCGATATTTGGCCGGAAGGCTATACCTCGCAGCGCATCTACGACAAAGCCGGAAATCCGATTATTTCAGGCCGCATTTCGAATTAAACTGTGAGGATGCAAGTTATGCTCAAATCCGCCGCGTGGACGTTATCGATCTTCTGTTTGCTCGGGACCATTGCCACCTCCGGCGACATAGCCTTGGCTCGAGATATGCCAGAAGTCCTGAAAGAACTGCGAGGCCTCCAGGAAGACGAGCGAGAGGCGAAGCTTATCGAAGGCGCGAAACAGGAACGCAAAGTCGTTTTGTACGGCACGACGGGCGTCGACGATATGAAGGTCCTCTTCGACGCTTTTAAGAAGAAATATCCGTTTCTCGACGTTGGTCATTACCGGAGCGGCGCTCTCGGTGTTTACAACCAGGTGGTAACCGAAGCGCGCGCGGGCCGCTTCGAGGCCAACGTCGTCGAAGCGACGAGCTTGACGGCGCTGCGGCTGAGGGAAAACAATCTGCTCGAGCCCTACATATCTCCTAAACGCGCCGGCATCGGAAAGGACTTCATGGACAACGACGGTTATTGGACCGCCTGGTTCCAGCAGGTCGTCGCGATGATCTACAACACGAAATTAGTCCGAAGCGATGAAGCTCCTAAAAGCTACGACGATCTGCTTGATCCAAAATGGAAAGGAAAGATATCCATGGATCAAGAAGACGACGACATCTTTGCTTCGCTCATGGGTTATTGGGGCAAAGAAAAGGGCATGAGCTATTTCAAAAGGCTCGCCCAAAACCAGCCCACACTGCGTAAGGGGCACAACCTCCAGACGAGTTTGCTGGCTGCCGGAGAATCTCATATAGCGCCGTGGATATTCGCGTTTCGGCCGCTGACCATGAAGCAGCGCGGCGCTCCCATCGGCATCTCCCTTTTAGACCCCGTTTTGTCCGATCCAAAATACGTGATGGTGGCGAAAAATAATCAGCGTCCTTATGCCACGATTCTCTTTATCGATTGGATGCTGACGGACGGGCAAAAGATCGTCGTGGAGAACCTCGGAAGAACGGGGACGCGCCCTGGTTTAAAGGAACGCTTTCCCGAATTGGTGCGTCCGCGCTATTTGGTTCAGACTCCGGACCGCTTGGGAGCCAATTCGAAGAGCTATGCCGAGCTGTTTTGCAAGACGTTCGCCACGTGCTGAGACGGCGAAGCGGACGATGCGGCGAACGCCGGCGATTGTTCGTTGGAGAATGATGCGATGGAATACTTGATGGATTTAAGGCTCTGGGCGAAAAAGCTCGACGCGATCGGCAAGCTCAAGAAAATCAAAGGCGCGAGCTGGGATCTGGAGATCGGCACGCTGTGGGATATTATTGGCAGCCAGCCCGATCCTTGCTCGGCCCTGTTCAGTGAAATTCCCGGCTACCCGAAAAACTTCGCTGTCTTAGTCAATCCGCAAAACTCGCAGCGCATCTCCGCGCTCGCTTGCGGCATGAGCGAGGAGGATAGCCTTCTCCCTCCTCTCGAATACGTCCGCAATTTGAAGTCGCGCATGAAAAAGATCCACGATCAGCCGCGCATCCCGCCGGTGACCGTCAAGGAAGCCCCGTTTTTCGAAAACGTCGACGAAGCCGGAAATATCGATCTATATAAATTCCCCGCGCCGAGATGGAACCAAGGCGACGGCAACGAGGACCAAAACCGCTACATCGGCACCGGATGCGTCTGCATCACCGCGGATCCGGATTCAGGAACCGTAAACCTCGGCATTTATCGCATCGTGATTCACGACGAAAAAACGTTAGGCCTCTACATGTCGCCGAATAAGGACGGCATGGCCAACATGAAAAAGTATCACGCGGCGGGCAAGCCGATGCCGATCGCGGTGACTTTCGGCCAGGACCTCATCACCTATTGGGCGGCCGAGCACAAACATCCGCACGCCGAGTCCGAATACGAGTACGCGGGCGGCATCAGACAAAAACCGATCGAGGTCGTGATCGGCGCCCACACCGGCCTGCCGATTCCGGCCAGCGCGGAAATCGTGATCGAGGGCTTTGTCCATCCCAACGATCTCCGCGATGAAGGCCCGTTCGGGGAGTGGGTCGGTTACTATTCTACCGGCACGAAGCCCGAATCAGTGATTCATGTAAAGTCCGTAATGTTCCGGAACGATCCGATCATTTTCGGCCATCCGCATTTGAAGGCCGAAGCGGTCGGCATGCCGTGGCGCTGGGCCGCGGCGGTTTGGAACCGATTGGATGCGTGCGGCGTGCCCGATGTTAAAGGTGTGTGGGCGTACGGCCAGCTTTGGACGGTGGTGTCGATCTGCCAGCGCTATCCCGGCCACGCGCGGCAGGCGGGAATCGTCGCGTCGCAGACGAAACCGGGTTCGATCGGCGCCCGCTTTACCATCGTGGTGGACGACGACATCGATCCCTCCGACAGCCAGGCGGTGCTGTGGGCGATGGGAACGCGCATGAATCCGATCGAAGACATCGAGATCATTCGTCGAAGCTGGAGCTCTTCCATCGACCCGATGATTCCGCCCAACACTCCCGCGGCGGCGTGCTTTACCTCGAAAGCCGTTTTCGATGCGTGCAAGCCTTACGAGTGGCGGCAACAATTTCCGTCGGCGACGGGACCGTCTCTAGAGCTACGCGCCAGCGTCTACGAGAAATGGAAGAGCTTGCTCTGAAGTTGTTAAGCCGATCTCTCCATCGCTAATCCGTTGCGTCGGAGTAATCCTCTGAATCTCCGCGATAATCGCCGCCCAAAAAACATGACGCGCGCTAGCATCGGCAAACCGCTGCCGCGCATCGAAAGTGAGGAGAAAGTCACCGGCGCACGCCGCTATACCGCGGATATCGTTCGCCCGGGGAGCCTCTGGGGAAAAATCGTGCGCAGCACGCTGCCGCACGCGCGCATCCTCAATATCGATATAACCAAGGCTCTGGCTTTGACGGGTGTCAAGGCCGTCATCACCGGAGCGGATACCAATCGGCATCTTGTGGGAGCGAAGCTCAAAGACCTGCCGGTACTGGCGCGTGAGCGGGTTCTCTACTTCGGGCAGGACGTCGCCGCGGTCGCCGCGATCGATCGCGACACCGCCGAAGAGGCGGCCGAGCTGATCGAGATCGAATACGAGGAGCTGCCCGCGGTCTTCGACCCGCTTGAAGCGCTGACCCCGGAAGCACCGCTGCTGCATCCCGACTACGACACCTACGAAGGCCCGAAGGCGGTCGGCCAGAAGAATGTTCAAAGCGTGGTGCAAATCGCGAAGGGAGATTTCGACCGGGGATTGGCCGAATGCGACGATGTCTTTGAAAACGTCTATCGCACCCAGATGGTACATCAAGCGTACATTGAACCTTACGCGTGCACGGTCGACGTCGACGCCGAGGACCGGGTGGAAATCTGGGTCGCGGATCAGGGTTTTTTCAAGCTGCGCCGCGAACTCGCGCACTACCTCGAATCAGGCGAAGACGACATCGTCGTCCATCCGAGCATTATGGGCGGCTCCTTCGGCGCGAAGGATTTTCTCTACGCCGTGCCGGCGGCGTATCATTTGTCCAAGCTGACCGGCAAGCCCGTCCGCTTCGTGCGGAGCTATGCCGAAGAATTTCTCGCTTGCGCCCCGCGGCATCCGGCGGTCGTGGTCTTGAAGACCGGCGTCAAAAAAGGCGGAATTCTATGGGCGTGGGAAGCCAAGACCTTCTATAACGCGGGCGCTTACGCGGCTTTCCGGCCCAATCCGCAGGCGTCGATGAGCGGCGCCTTTTCCGCCGCCGGCTGCTACGCGATTCCCCATACCCGAATGACGGGCACCTGCGTCTACACGAATCAGCTGCCTTGCGGCTACTTCCGCGCGCCCGGCGAGCCGCAGACGCTTTTCGCCGTCGAGAGCCATATCGATACGATCGCCCTCGCGATGGGCTTGGACCCGATCGACTTTCGCTGCCGCAACGTCCTGAAGCAGGCAGACACCAGGCCCACCGGGGAGCCGATCAAGAATCCGCATGGCCTCGACGTCCTCAAGCGGGCGCGCGCCGTCTCGCGCTGGCGGAGCAGCCGACCGAAGCCGGCACACGGCCGCATCGTCGCGGGCAGAGGCATCGCATTGGGCGACCGGCATATCGGACGCGGCGAATCGAGCTTCATCTCTCGGCTGCAACCCGACGGGACCATCAAACTGATCAGCGGCGTAGGCGATACGGGCGTCGGCTCCTACACCATGCACCAGCAAGTCGCGGCCGAAAGACTGGGCGTCGAATCGCGGCTCGTTGAAATCGAAGTGCAGGAGACGTCGACCGCGCCTTTCGACGAAGGCATCAAAGCCACTCGCGGAGTCCACATCGAAGGGCAGGCCGTGATGCGCGCGACCGACGCGCTGATTCAAAATCTGTGCGCAGCGGCGGCGTCGCATTGGCGCACGGGTTTGGAGAATGTGATTTATGCCGGCGGCAAGGTCTTTCTAAAAGGAAGATCGCGCCGGAGCCTCACGCTGCGCGAGCTCGCGGCTCTTTCGAGCGAACCGATCGGTGGATTCGGTCACTATTCCGGCGCGAAGCCGAATCTCTACTCGTTTCAAGCGGTAGTCGCCGAGGTCCGAATCGATACGCAAACCGGTCACATTGAGGTGCCGAAAGCGCATTTCATCCTCGATGTGGGTACAATCATCAATCCGCTCATTCATCAAGGCCAAATCGAAGGCGCCTTCATTCAAGGGCTGGGATATGCGTTGACCGAGAAGATGGGGCTCGATGACGGCCGCGTGACCACGCTGAGCCTTGGCGAATACAAGATACCGAGCATCTGCGACATACCGCGCTTAATCACCTCGCTCGTGCGCTGCAACGAGGGCCCCGGTCCGTTCGGAGCCAAGGCCGTCGGCCAGGTCGCCATCAGTCTGGTCGCGCCCGCCGTCGCGAACGCCGTCTACAACGCGACGGGAGTTAGGGTCCGCGAGCTTCCGATTAACGCGGAAGCGATTCTAGCTGGTCTGACTTCCGGCTGTTGATGACGCCTCTCGCCGCATGCTATGACCGCAAACGCAGGGCGGATTTTTTCTTCCGAGAAGCGACCGATATGCCTGTCGTCACGCGTGCCGCCTTATGGTTGTTGGGAGCCGTCTGTTTAGCGCTCTCCGGCGCCGACCGGCTGCCTGCCCAGGAAAGACCTCTTCTTGTCGATGTCTCAATCAGCTCGCTGAGCTTTGTCCAAGCGCCATACGTCGCCGCGCGCGACAAAGGTTACTTACGCCAGGAGGGGCTCGAGCCGCGCTTCATTTATCTCAACAGCGGCGTGGCATCGAAGGCCCTAGTCAGTCACGGCATCGATTTCAACACGCTCGGCTCGCCCACGATCAACGCGGCGATCGCCGGCATGCCGATCCGCTCGGTCTTCGCCAATGGCAGCCGAACGGACATGTATCTCATCGCAGCAAGCGACATTCGTTCGCTGGAGGACCTAAAGGGCAAAAAAATCGCCACGGGAGGAATCGGCGGGCTGGCGGATGTGGGCGCGCGGAGATTTCTCGAATCGAAGGGCATCGATACTAAAGACGTGACTTTCCTCGTCATGGGCACCAGCGGCACGCGGATGGCGGCGGTGTTGTCCGGCGCCGTTTCCGCCGCGCCGTTGTCGCCGCCGCACGACTATCTCGCGAAGAAAGCGGGGCTAAAGGTGCTCGGCTATTTCGGCGACGCCTTCCCCTCTTATATGGGCGGCATCGGCATCCAGCTCGACGCGCTCGCCAACCGTCCGGCGGTCGTGAAGGGGTTCGTCAAAGCGGCGCTGAAGGGGCTGAGATTCGTTCACGCTCGTCGCGCGGAAACCATCGATATCATGATGCGCCACATGAAAACACAGAACCGGGAAATGGTCGCAGCGATGTATGATTCCAGCGTGCCGTCTTTCACGAAAGACGGGATGATCGGTACGGAAGCGCAACAGGCGATTATCGCGATTGCCGCGCAAGCGATCGGCCGCAGCGAAGCGATCAAGCCCGACACGGTATTCGACTTCCGCGTGGTGAGAGAGGCGAACCGCGAGCTCGAAGCGGAGGGTTGGAGGCCGTAAGCCCCCCGCTCTCCGCTATTGACAGCCGCGCGGCGAACGGAGGAAACTTAAGCTCGAACGACAGCTTTGAAGATCGCAAATAAGGAGGATCAGCCATGATCAAGACGAAGGGACTCTACCACATCGGCATCCCCGTAGATGACGTGGAGCGGGCGGTCAAGTTTTATACCGAGGTGCTCGGCATGACGATCGCCAAGCTCAACCGCGACGACATGGGCGACCACTTGAACCGCGCGGACTTGAGATCCGGCAACGACATGGTCGTGCTTTTCCAGCGGCCGAAGCCGCTCAACCGCGACGGGTTCGTCGAGGACGGCGCCACCCATCACGCGTTCGTCGTCAGCCGCGAGGACTTCGATCTCGCGGTCAACAAAATGAAGGATTGGGGCGTCCGAACTCACAGCACGCCGACGGTCGACCGCCCGAGCGGCAGCGGCTTTTACTTCTTCGATCCAGACGGCAATCTCCTCCAGCTTTACACCCCGCCGAAAGGACACTCGGCGCCGGTAGGATGATAAATCCGGCGCCGTTGCCGATCTTTCTTCGATGGACAGCAAGGTAGAGGCGCTGCGCGTCATCGGGCAGCCTGTGCCCCGCAAGGACGGCCGGGACATTGTCACCGGAAATGTCCTCTATGGCGCGGACGTGACGCTGCCGGGCCTGCTCCACGGCTTCATCGTCCGGAGCGCCATTCCCAGCGGAAAAATAGCGCGCATCGACGTCGAGCGGGCGAGAGCGGCGCCGGGCGTCAAGGCCGTGCTCACGGCCGCCGATGTGCCGTCGGAGCGCTTCGGCTACGGCGTCAAAGACGAGCTGATCTTCGCTTCTGAAAAAATTCGCTACGCGGGCGAGCCGATCGCCGCGGTTGCGGCAATGGATGAACAGGCCGCGGAGTCGGCGGCACGCCTCATCGACATCGATTACGAAGAGAATCCGGGCACTTTCGATGTGCTCGACGCGATGCGCGCCGACGCTCCTCTCGTTCATGAGGAGATGGCCGGCTATGAGCCGAACCGGCTGGTCACCCGCGAATGGAAACCGCGGCCGAACACCAACATCGTGCACCGCAACGAGTTCGCCCGCGGCGACACGGAGCTCGCGTTTCGCGAAGCCGAGCACGTTTTCGAGGACACGTTTCGCACCAAGCGCGTCCACCACGGCTACATGGAGCCGCACGCCTGCGTCGCGAGGGTGGAGAGCGACAAGATTACCGTCTGGACCTCCACGCAGAAAGCTTTCATCGTCCGCGCCACGCTCGCCGATATCTTCGGCATTCCGGAAGGATCGATCCGCATCATCTGCACGAAAATCGGCGGCGGCTTCGGCGGAAAAAACGGCGTCCGACTGGAACACTACGCCGTCGCGCTGGCGCTCAAGACCGGACGGCCGGTCCGGGTCGTTATGCGGCGCGGCGAAGAGTTCACCGCCAGCGCCGGCTCGGTTCCTGCGGCGATCGTGCTCAAGACGGCCGTAGGCCGCGACGGGACGATCACGGCGCGCCAAGCGGAATTTTTCTGGGACTGCGGCGCCTATACCGACGGCCTTCCGGCGAGCAACCGCGCGCTGAAAGACGCCGCCGGACCCTATCGCATTCCCAATCTCCGCGTCACCTCCAATCTGGTTTACACCAACACGATGCGCGGCTGTCCGTTTCGCGGACTCGGCGTGCCCGAGGCGACCTGGGCCGGTGAGTCGCAGATGGACATGATCGCGCATCGCCTCGGAGTGGACCCGGTGGAATTCCGCATGCGCAACCTGCTCGACGAAGGCGATGTCTCGCCGAACGGCGACGTGGTCGACGGCGTCATGGCGAAAGAATGCCTCAGGCACGCCGTGGACGAGATCGGCTACCGCAAAGCCGGCGCGCGGCACGGCGACCGCGCGATCGGCCTCAGCATGGTTTATAAAACGCCGACCGGCGCCGGCGGGTCGTCGAGCGCCGTCGTCTCAATCCAGCGCGACGGCAGCATCCAGGTGCTCGTCGGCTCTTCGGACGTCGGCGGCGGCATGGAGACGGCAGTCGCGCAGATTGCCGCCGAAGAGCTCGGTGTCGAGGTCGGCGACGTCGGCGTCGCGAGCGCCGACACCGCCACGGTCCCGTTCGATCACGGCACCTATTCGAGCCGCGTGCTCGTATCGAGCGGCATGGCCGTGCTGCGCGCGGCCGCCGATGCGCGCGCGGAGCTGCTCGAGGTCGCGGGGGAGATTCTCGACGAAGAACCGTCGTCGCTGACGCTCAGGCAGAAGAAGATATACCGCCGCAGCGGCGCCGAAGCCGCGACCGTCGAAGCGATTTTTCGCGACCGCCGCTGCAAGCGGAAGAACATCGTCGCGACGGCGTCGTTCGTCGACGACGGGCAGAAGAGCGGCTGGCGCTTCGGCGCGCAGGCGCTGGAGATCGCGCTCGACCGCGAGACCGGTCAGATCGAAGTCCTTCGCGTGATATCGGTGCACGACGTGGGCAAGGCGGTGAACCCGCCGCTCGTCGTCGGGCAGCTCGAGGGAGGCATTGTCATGGGGCTCGGCTACGCGCTCGCCGAAGAGCTCGCGCTCGACGACGGGCGCATTCTCAACACCGATTTTTCCGATTACGCGATAGCTTTCGCCGAGCAGGTGCCGCCCATGAAAACGATTCTTCTGGAGTCGCCGCTCGCGGACGGCCCCTTCGGCGCCAAAGGCATCGGCGAGATCGGCTTGTTCGCAATCGCCCCGGCGATCGCCAACGCGCTATACAATGCCTCCGGCGTTCGCATGACGGAGCTGCCGATGCGGCCCGACAAGGTGCTCGCCGCGCTGGAAGCGGCGGCGGCGAGGCCTTGAGCATGGCGCGTTATGTAAAGCCGATTGTAGTTTTGGCGTTCGTTTGCCTCTGGATTTCACCGGCGCCGGCGCGCGGGGCCGGCGAGAACAAGCTGACCGTCGCGATGCTCCGCAGCGCGACCCAGACGCCTTACTACGTCGCGGCCGAGGCGGGACTCTTCAAGAGCCACGGCCTCGACGTCGCTCCAGTCCAGTTCTCCGGCGGCACGCAGTCGTTGATGGCGCTGATCTCCGGCGACGTACAGCTCAACACGTCCGGCGGCCCGGCGGCGATCAACGCGATGATGAAAGGCGGCGGCGTCGTCATCATCGCGACCAACGTCGGCGTGTTCCCGTATATTCTTTACGCGCATCCGGCGATCAAAAAACCCGAGGACTTGAAGGGCAAGCGCGTGGGCATCGCCGGCCTCGGGGGCGTGACGCACTTCGCGATGATCTTTGCGCTGAGAAAGCTGGGCCTCAATCCTGATACCGATGTAACGTTGACAACCATCGGCGACGCCGGCGCGCGCCTCGCGGCGGCGGTGAGCGGCACGATTTCGGCGACGCTCGTGCAGCCGCCGGAATCGTTAAAGGCGAGAGAGCTCGGGCTCAATCCCATTTTCAACCTGGCGCAAAGCGGAGTTAAATTTCCCGGCAACCAGATCACCGCCAATCTCAGCTACCTGCGGAGCAATCGCGACAGCGTGAAAAGATTCATGATGGCCGCGATCGCGGGATTGGCCAAGGTCAAAGCCGACCGGACGTTCACGATGAAAGTCATGGAGAAGTATCTCCGCATCTCCGACCCCAAGCTGCTCTCGGAGGCTTACGATTTCTGGGTCTCGGTCTACAAGCCGAAGTACAACGCGGATCCGGAGGAGATTGAGACCTATTTCACGATGAGCAACATTAAGGCGAAGCCGCAGGACTTCGTCGACAACTCCATCCTCATCGAATTGGACCGCGAAGGCTTCTTCGAGGAGACCAACAAGAAATACGGAATCCGCTGAACGTGCCCATGAACCGAAAAGAAAAAAGCTTCAAAGTCGTCGGCGCGCCGGTACCGCGCGCCGACGGAGACGGAAAAGTGAGCGGCGGCACGCGCTACGCCGCGGACGTCGAGCTGCCGGGAGCGCTGTGGGGCAAGATTCTCCGCAGTCCCTATCCGCACGCGCGCATCGTCCGGGTGGACGCTTCGCGCGCGGTTCGCGTCCCGGGAGTCCGCGCCGTCGTCACGGGCGAAGACGCGAAGTCTTGCTACATCGGCAAGCAGATCCGCGATATGCCGGTGCTCTGCTGGGACGTCGCCCGCTTCATCGGCGATCGCGTGGCCGCGGTCGCGGCGGATACGCGCGAAGCGGCGGAAGAAGCGGTGGACTCGATCGACGTCGAATATGAGCAGCTGCCGGCGGTCTTCGATCCGCTCGAAGCGATGAAGCCCGGCGCGCCGTTGCTGCACGCGAACGTCGCGGCTTACGGCGGCGCGCCCAAAGACACGCTCGCGACCGACTTCCAAAACGGCCTGACGCGTCTCGCGTGGAAGAAGGGCGACGTCGAGAGCGGCTTCCGCGCCGCCGATCTCGTCATCGAGCACACGTTCCGCATCCCCGCGCGCCATCAAGGATACCTCGAGCCGCACGCTAGCGTCGTTGCGATCGAAGACGGCGGGCGCATTCAAGTGTGGATGTCGGCCAAGAATCCCTTCGGCGTGCGCAGTCAATTCGCTTATGCGATCGGCGTCCCTGAGGAATCGATCCGCATCAACGCCGTGAACGTCGGCGGCGAGTTCGGCGGCAAAGGCGATGGCATCGATCTGCCCATCGCGTACCTGCTCGCGCGTAAAGCGGGGCGGCCGGTCAAGATCGTGATGACGTATGCCGAGGAGTTGACGGCCGGCAATCCCGCCCATCCCACGATCGTGACGGTGAAGAGCGGCGTCATGCGCGACGGCCGCATCGTCGCGCGCAGGCTCCGCGCCGTGCACGCGAGCGGCGCCTACGGCGCGCTCAAGTCGAAGGCCTCTCTCGCCACCGGCCATTACGTCGGTGTGCCGTATCGCGTCGAGAATTCCGAATTCGAATTTTTGCAGATCTACACGAACACGGTACCCGGAGGTTACTATCGGAGCCCCGGCGCGATCGCGACGGTCTTCGCACTCGAGTCGCATACGGATCTCATCGCCCGAGAGCTGGCGATGGACGCCGCGGAATTTCGCCTGAAGAATCTGATCGGCGACGGCGAGGAGGATGCGGTCGGCCACCGGTTAACCGACGTGCGCTTCCGCGAGGTGTTCAAGGCCGCGCTGGACGCGGCGGGCTGGAAAAAGCCCAAACCCGCTCGCGTCGGCCGCGGTGTCGCGCTCACCGCGCGGCATATCAGCGGCGGCGACACCGGCGTTGTGCTCACGGCCGAGCGCGACGGCAAATTCGTCGTGCTGAGCCCCACGATCGATCAGGGCTCGGGCACGCACACGATCTTGCGGCAGCTCGTCGCCGAGCGCATGCGGGTCTCGGTCGATCAGGTCACCGTCGTCGTCGGCGACACCGATACGACGACGAAGGACAGCGGGGTCCGGGCGAGCCGCGTGACTTACGTCGCCGGCCATGCCGTAGTGCAGGCATGCGATACGCTCCGCAAAAACTTTTTGAACCAGGCCGCGCGCCTGCTCGAATGCGCTCCGGGCGACGTCGAGTACGGCGACGGCAAATTCTGGCTGGCGCAAGAGCCCGCGCAGCAGGTGAGCCACAACCGCGTGCTCGCGCAGCTCGACGGCCGCCGCTCCGTCACCGTCTACGAAGATTATCCCTATCCCGACGGCGTGAGCTATTTCTGCGCTCAGGTTGCGGAGGTCGAGGTCGACCCGGAGACCGGCGCGGTGCGCGTGCGCCGCATCGTGAGCGCGCACGACGTCGGCACGATCATCAATCCGATCGGCCATCAGGGACAGATCGACGGCTCCACGGTCATGGGCTTCGGCCAGGGCGTTATGGAAGAGCTGGTGATCGAAAACGGACGGGTCCTCAACAGCAATCTCGGCGAATACAAACTGCCGTCGATCAAGGACATCCCGAACCTCGACACGGTCTTGTTGGAATCGGCCGGCGGAGTCGGGCCTCTCAACGCGAAGCCGATCGGCGAGTTCGCCAACAACTGTCCGCCGGCGGCGATTGCCAACGCCGTCGCCGACGCCGTCGGGGCGCGCCTGTTCTCTTTGCCGGTGACGGCGGAAAAGATATACGCCGCTTTGGCGAAACAAGGCCGATAAAAAAAGAATGGAGGGGTTGGCGTGAAGTTGTTGGAGAATAAAGTCGTTATCGTGACCGGCGCGGGCCAGGGCATCGGGCGCGCGCTCGCCAAAGGGCTCGCGGCGGAAGGCGCGAAAGTCGTCGTCGCCGAGCTCAACGGGGAGAACGGCGCGCGGGTCGCCAAGGACATCGAAGCGGCCGGCGGAACCGCCCTTGCGGTTCGCACCGACGTTTCGAGCGAATCGTCGGTGAATGCGATGGTCTCCGAGACGCTTCGAGCTTACAAAAACATCGACGTGTTGATCAACGATGCGGCGGTCTTTCCCGCCTCGTCCGTCGCGGAGATGAAGAACGAGGAGTGGGACCAGGTGCTCAGGACCAATCTCACCGGCACGTTTTTTTGCGCGCGGGCGGTGATGCCGACGATGAAGCAGAACCGCGCCGGACGCATCATCAATTTCACCTCCGGCCGCGCGCTCGCGGGCTCCGCGCACGGCGCGCACTACGCGGCGTCGAAGGGCGGCATCATCAGCTTCACCAAATCGCTCGCGCTCGAGCTCGCGCCGCACGGCATCACCGTCAACAGCATCTGCCCCGGAGCGATCGACACGCCGCAGCCCAAAGCGCACGTGAAGAGCGAAGAGGAGTTTTACGCGAAAGCGAAGAAGATCCCGCTGCGCCGCGTCGGGCAGCCCGAGGACCTCGTCGGCCCGGCGCTTTTTCTCGCGAGCCATTGGTCGGAGTACGTCACCGGGCAGATGATCGTGGTGAACGGCGGCTCCATCATGTGGTGACCGGACGGAATCGAAAGGAGAGGATACGATGCGTCATGTGTCGATCCTGTTGGCTTTGCTGGTCGGCCTCGCGTTCACGTCGCGCGCCGCGGCGCAATCGGAGGACGAGCTCATCCGCGGCGCAAAAAAAGAAGGACAAGTCTTATTTTGGAGCTCGATGCGCATCGAAGACTCGCGCGCGCTCGTCGCGGGATTCGAGGCGAAATACCCGTTTCTCAAGGTCGACATCTTCCGCGCCGGAGGAGAGCAGATCGTCAACCGCGCGATTACCGAGGATCTGTCTGGAAAACCGACGTACGACGTTCTCAACGCGTTTGCGTTGAAAGTGATCCAGAATCGCGGCCTGCTGCAGCCCTACGCCGCGCCCGAGGCGGTCCATTACGCCGCCGGATTCAAAGACCCGCAACATCATTGGGTATCGCTCTACAGCGGCTATAACGTGATCGGCTACAATAGCAAGCTCGTGAGCAAAGCGGATGCTCCGAGAAACTGGGAGGATCTTCTGGCCCCGCGTTGGAAGGGCAAATTGGGGATGGACAACGAGGAGTATTTTTGGCATGCGGGCATGCTGCAATACTGGGGCGCCGAAAAGGGAATGAAATATATGGAGGCGCTGAGTCGGCAGGATCTCCAGTTCCGCAACGGTCACGCCCTATTGTCCGATTTGATGTCCGTCGGCGAGTTCCAGGTTGTCGTCGTCGTGTACCCGGATCAAATGGAGCAGATGAAAGCGAAAGGCCAGCCGGTCGATTGGGTCAAGACCACGGATCCCATCCTGGTAAACTTGGCGCCCGTCGGCATCGCCGCCAAGGCGCCGCATCCGAACGCGGGCAAGCTCTTCATGAACTACAGCATTTCTAGGGAAGGGCAGAATATTCTACAGAAAACGCGGCGTGCGTCGGCCCGCCTCGATGTTGCGCCGCTCGTTCCCGACATGGACCAGCGCAAGCTGAAGCTCGTGCCGCTCGATCCGGAGATCCCCACCAACACCGAGCACGTGAAGGATTTTCGCCGGGCCTTCAACCTGAATTGACGAAGGCTCGCAGCCACGCCCGATGAAATTCGATCTGCTGGAGCCGGCGACGATCGGCGAGGCGACCGCGCTTTTGAGCGCGCGAGCCGATGCCCGCATTCTCGCGGGAGGACAGTCGCTGCTGCTCATGATCCGCTCCGGACTGGTGCGGCCGGCGACGCTCGTCTCCTTGAACGCCGTCGGCGGCCTGGCGGAAATCACAGCAGGGCCGACGGACGGTCTCTCGATCGGAGCTCTCGCGACGCACGCGAATATATTGGCCTCGCCGCTCGTGCGCGAGCGCGCTCCGCTGCTCGCGATGGCGGTCGAAAGGATCGGCTCGACGCCGGTGAGAAACTTCGGCACTCTCGGAGGCAATCTCTGCCATAACGAGATGGGCGGCGACCCGCCGCCGGCTCTGCTGGCGCTCGGAGCCGAAGCCGAATGTGCGGGCCCGCGCGGCCGCCGCAGGATTCCGCTGGCGGATTTCTTCACCGACTATTTCTCGACCGCGCTCGCGGCTGACGAGATCCTGACGGGCATCGCGATCCCGCGGCAGCCTGCGGGCAGCCGAGCCCTTTATCTCAAGCACGCGATGCGGCCGGGAGATCTGGCGATCGTCGGCGTCGCGGCGCTTCTCGAAATGGACGGCGGCGTCTGCCGGCGTGCGCGGCTCGCGCTCGGCGGCGTAGGCCCGGTCGCCTTCCGCGCGTACGAAGCGGAGAAGCTGCTCGGCGGCGCGCGGCTCGACGAGGGAGCGATCGACGCGGCGGCCGAGGCCGCGGCGGCAATGTGCGACCCGATCGACGACGCGCACGCGCCGGCGGAATACCGGAAAAAGATGGCGCGCGTGTTCGTGCGGCGCGCGCTCCGCCGGGCGGCGGCTGGGGAAGAGCGATGAAGCGCATCGTCCGCCTCTGCGTGAACGAGGAGGAGGTCGAGCTCGCGATCGAGCCTTCCACACTGCTCCTCGACGTGCTCCGAGAGCAGATGGGGCTCACGGGCGCCCGACGCGGCTGCGAGTCGAGCTACTGCGGCGCGTGCACCGTGCTCCTGGACGAGCGAACCGCCCACTCCTGTACGCTCCTCGCCGCGCTCGTCGCCGGCCGCAAGATCACCACGGTCGAAGGGCTTGCGCGCGGCGCCGCTCTCGATCCGTTGCAGCAAGCGTTCATCGAGCGCAACGGTTTTCAGTGCGGCTATTGCACGCCGGGAATGATCCTTGCTGCGCGCGCGCTGCTGCTGCAAAATCCCGATCCCAGCGAGGCGGAGGTCCGCCGCGCGCTCGACGGCAATCTCTGCCGCTGCACCGGCTATCAAAAAATCGTCGAGTCGATTATGGAAGGGGCGAAGCACTACCGCCGGGAAAAAAAGTAACGCGTTGAACGGCTCGGCGAACACGGGGGAAAGATGTCACTGCCGAAAAAAAATAATGCGCGCGCGGCCGGCGTGTTGCCGTCGCCGTACGAGGACGTGCGGGAATGGCTGAAGGTCGTCGAGTCGATCGGCGAGTTAAAACGCATCGACGGCGCCGACTGGGACCTCGAGATCGGCACGATCGCGGAGGTCATCTACCGCGAGCGCAAGGGCGCGATTCCGGCGCTGCTCTTCGACCGAATTAAAGGATATCCCAAAGGCTTTCGGATTCTCTTCGGCCAGCAGACCTCCTATCGCCGGCTGGCGCTGATGGCCGGCCTGCCGCTGGACAGCGTTGGATTGAAGCTCGTCGCGCGCTTCAAGGAAAAGCTCGCCGCGCTCCGTCCTCTGCCGCCGCGCATCGTGAAGCAGGGGCCCGTATTCGAGAACACGATGTCCGGCGACGCCGTCGACGTGCTCAAGTTCCCCGTGCCGAAAGTGCACGAGCTCGACGGCGGCCGGTTCATCGGTACCGCGTGCATCGCCATCACGCGCGATCCCGACGAAGGCTGGCTCAACCTCGGCACCTATCGCGCCATGGTGCACGATAAAAAATCCGTCGGGCTTTTCATGTCGTCCGCGGGCAAGCACGGGCGCCAGCACATGGAAAAATATTTTAAAAAGGGGAAACCGTGTCCCGTCGTGCTGTGCGCCGGCCAGGATCCGCTGCTGCTGCTCGCAGCGGGCAATCCCATCGAGCTCGGCTATTCGGAATACAATTACTGCGGCGGCATCCGCGGGCGGCCGTACGATCTCGTCGAGGGCGAAGTCACGGGCCTGCCTTTCCCAGCGTCTGCGGAGATCGCCATCGAAGGCTTTCTGCATCCCGGCGACGTCAAAGCCGACGGCCCGTTCGGCGAATGGCTCGGCTACTACGGCACGCGCATGGAAGACACGCCGGTGCTCCGCATCGAACGAATTCATCACCGCAACGATCCGATCCTCTGCGTCGCGCGCCCCGGCCGGCCGCCGACGGACTATTCGCTGTCGAAGGGAATGATCCGCGCGGCGCAGCTCTGGGACCGCGTGGAGAAAGCGGGTTTGCCCAACGTGAGGGGCGTCTGGTCCCTGGAGCCGGGCATCGGAAGCCTCTTCAACGTCATCTCCATCAAGCAGGCCTACCCCGGCCACTCGCGCCAGGCGCTGATTCTTGCGTCGCAGTGTCTCGGCGGCGCCTACAACGGGCGCTTCGTCGTCGTGGTCGACGAAGACATCGACCCAACCAGCGAATTCGACGTGCTGTGGGCAATGGCGACGCGCTGCGATCCCGAGCAGGCGGTCGAAATTATCCGGCGCGCGGCGAGCGGCTCGCTCGACGTCTGCATTCCGCCCGAGAACAAAGGCCACAGCTCGCGCTGCCTCATCGACGCTTGCATGCCTTACGACCGCCGCCACCAGTTCCCGCCCATCGCCGAGTCGAGCGAGGAGCTGAAAAATAAGATCCGGGAGAAATGGAAAAATGAAATCTTCGGCTAAGAGGAAGGCCGCCGCGCTCGCCTGCTTGATTCTTCTCGCGGCCGTCTCGGCAGCATTGGGCGCGGAAGCGCCGCTTCGCGTCGGCACGATCTTCAGTGTCACGCAGGCGCCGCTCTGGGTCGCCGTCGAGGCCAAGCTCTTTGAAAAGTACGGCATCAGGAACGTCGAGGTTATCCGCTTTTCCGGCGGACAGCCGGTGACCCGGTCGTTGATCGCCGGAGACATCCAGGTCAGCACGACCGGCGGCGCGGCGGTGATCAATGCACGGCTAAAAGGCGCCGATGCGATGGTGATCGCCCGCACCGTCGGCGTTTTTCCGTACACGCTCTACGTCTCCAAAGACATCCACGAGCCTGCGGACTTGAAAGGCAAGCGGCTCGCGGTAAGCGCGATCGGCGGCTCCGGCTACGTCGCCACGATTTACGCTTTGAAGCAGATGGGACTCGACGCGAACAAAGACGTGACCATGCTGCAGATGGGCGATTTCGGCACGCGCCTCGGCGCGGTCGCGACGGCGGCCGCCCAAGCAACACTGTTGCAGCCGCCGTTTACGATCAAGGCGCGCGAGCTCGGGCTCAGACCACTTTACGATCTCGTTGGTAGCGGCATCCAGTATCCGATCAACCAGATCGCCACGCGACAGGCTTTCATCAAGAGCCAGCGGGAGACGGTGAAGGGTTTCATGCGCGCGATGGTCGCGGGTCTCGCGCGCTTTCGCAGCGACAGGAGCTTTGCGATCAAAGTCTTGGCCAAAAATCTGCGCGAGAACGACGGCAAGGTGCTCGACGAGACCTATGACTTCTGGTTGACGGTTTTTCCGAAGCTTCCGTTCGTCGGGCCGGAAGACGCAAGCGTTTTTCTCGTCATGGCGGGAGTCAAGGAAGCGCACGACCCAAAAGAGTTCGTGGATTTCTCGATAATGGAAGAGCTGCAGCGCGAAGGATTTTTAAGTTCGGTTTATCAGTGACTGAAAAAACTGGAGCCACCCGCCGGACTCGAACCGGCGACCTGCTGATTACGAATCAGCTGCTCTACCAACTGAGCTAGGGTGGCTTACATCGGTTTGAACATGTGCACGAGCGCGGCGACGATGAAGGAGCCGAGGTACGCGATCAGGACATCGAAGAGCAGCGCCATGCCGGCAACTTGATCGAGGATCGGCTGCAGGCCGATGTACCGGACGCCGAACTGCCCCACGAAGCTTCCTAACGCGCCGACGATCAAGTAAAGGGCGAAATTCGATTTGCCCGACTGCGCTACGGTCTTGCTCGCTAGAAAGCCCACGACGAACGCGATAAAGAGCGCAAGGAGGACGTTGTCCTGCAGGTAGGTTAGGGCTTCCGTCGCGCTCTCGTTCATTCGTCGGGGTTCGTCTTAAGCCGCCGTAAAATCACTTTCGCCGCCGCCGCAGGATCCGGCGCGGCAATGATCGCCGAGATCAAAGCCGCGCCTCGGGCACCGGTCTGCCTTGTCGATTCGACGTTCTCCTTCGATATACCGCCGATAGCATAAACGGGAATCGAAATTTTTTCCACTACTTCCTTCAGTTTCTCGAAACCTTGCGGCGCGCCGTAGGCGGCCTTCGACGGCGTGAAATAGACCGGTCCGAAAAGGAGGAAGTCCGCGGCGGCGCGCGCCGCCGCTCGCGCTTCTTCGAGCGTATGGACCGACGCGCCGACGAATTTTTCTTCGCCTAAAAGCGCGCGCGCCGCGCCGACCGGCATCGAGGAGGCGCCGAGCTGGACGCCGTCGGCGTCGACGGCGAGCGCGACGTCGACGCGGTCGTTGATGAAAAGGCGGGCGCCATGGCGCGCGCAAGCAGCTTTAAGCCTCTCGGCGAGATGAAAAAGCTCTGCGCCGCCGAGATCCTTCTCGCGCAGCTGGACGGATTTGACGCCGCCAATCAGCGCCTGCTCGACGACCTCGACGAGATCGCGCCCGCCTGTTAGCGTGCGGTCTGTGACCAGATAAAGGTCGAAATCGGGGCGCGGCACTTAGCCGAGGACGCCTTCCAGCGGGCTGGACGCGGTCGCGTAGAGTTTTTTCTGGATGCGCCCGGCGAGAAACGCCTTGCGACCGGCATCGACCGCAAGCCGCATCGCCTCCGCCATGAGGATCGGCTCGCGCGCGCCGGCGATCGCCGTGTTCATCAAGACGCCGTCGCAGCCGATCTCCATAGCGACCGCCGCGTCGGAGGCCGTGCCGACACCGGCGTCGACGATGACCGGCACCGTCGCGTGCTCGAGAATGATACGGATGTTGTAGGGGTTGCGGATGCCGAGGCCGGAGCCGATCGGCGCCGCGAGGGGCATCACGGCCGCGCAGCCCATCTCCTGAAGCTTCTTTGCCGTGACCGGATCGTCGTGGATGTAAGGCAGCACGACGAAGCCTTCCTTGATCAGCTGCCGCGCTGCGTCGAGTGTGGCTGGAATGTCGGGAAAGAGCGTACGGTCGTCGCCGATCACTTCGAGCTTGACGAGATTGCCGACCCCCGCTTCGCGCGCGAGCCGGCAGGTGCGCACGGCGTCGTCCGCGGTATAGCAGCCTGCGGTGTTGGGGAGAATCGTGAATTTTTTAGGATCGAGATAATCGAGCAGATTTTCCTTGTTCGGATCCGTGATGTTGACGCGCCTAACCGCGACGGTCACGATCTCGGCGCCCGAGGCCTCGATCGCCTTTTTCGTCTCCTCGAAATCCTTATATTTCCCGGTGCCGACGATGAGGCGCGAGCGGTACGTCTTGTCTCCTAATTTGAACGCATCGTTCATAAAAGACCTCTTATCCGCCGCCGACGAAATGCACAATCTCGACGGCGTCTCCTTCCTTTAAAAATGTTTCCTCGTGCGCGGCGCGCGCGACGATGTCGCGGTTGAGTTCGACCACCACCCGTCCGGACCGGATGCCGAGCGCGTCGAGCAGCTGTGCGACGCTGAGTCCGTTTTCGATCTCTTTTTTCTCGCCGTTGATCTGAACCAGCATGAAAATAAAAAACCGTATTCAACTCGGCCAGCGTCTGGCCAGGGAATACGGTCTAAGCTCGTCCCCAAACTACGGGACCGTGACTCTCGCGCTTCCCTACGCCGGTGTCATCCGGATCAGGTTCGGAGGGTTGCCCGATGTTTTCGGGCTCTCAGTCCGCCTCGACGGACACCCCTAGCATCAAGATCACACCTAACAAATGGGTCCGGGCAAGTCAAACTTCGATGGCGACGCTCGCATAACCGACGACCTCGTCCATCGGCTTGGCGTCGCCCGAGTGACAGTGCTTGAGAAGACGCGATTGCTTCGCGCCGAGCTCCGCCGCAGCGAAGAGCATCACCGCGGTGGGCGCGGCGCCGCACATCGTGATGCGATTTTCCGCGACGGTGTGAAGCAGACCGGCCGGGTCGAGCGCGAGGATACTTTCCAGCGCGAGGCCGTCCAGGCGCTCGGTCTCCGCGGGTGAGCGATAATGGTTCAAGTCGCTGCTCGCGACGAGCAGCACCTTCTGGCCGGCAGCAGTTTGCGCCTCATAGAGCCGCGCCAGCGCCTCGCCGAGCCGGCGGCATTCGTCCTCGGAGACATGCGCGAGGCTGATCGGTAAAAAAGTGAATTCGTCCAGGAGTGTCTGCAGGAACGGCAGCTGGACTTCAATGCTGTGCTCGTCACGATGCGCGCGCTCGTCGACACTGAGAAAATCGACTTCGCCACGGAGACAGTCGCCGGCTTCACGGTCGATCGGAACGCGGCCGAGCGGCGTCTCCCAGAACTCCGCCGGGCTCAAAGCGGCGCGGGCGCCGCGCCCGCGATGATTCACGCCGACGACAATCGCGAGTCCGGCGGCTGTATCGATGCGGGAATAAAGATGCGCCGCACACGGGCCGGAGTACATATAGCCGGCGTGCGGCGCCATGCCGCCGAGAAGCGAACGCGTAGGGGAGCGGTTTCCTTGAGGGCCGAGCGGGTGAGCGTCGAAGCATTCGTCGAGCAGTGCGCTCAACTCTTCGGCATCGGCGGGATAGAACGAGCCCGCCACGGCAGCAGGCCGCACGCGCTCCATCACGTAAGTTTCTAGTTTCAGGTGTTGAGTTTCAAGCCCCGTGCAAACTGAAACTAGCAGACGTGTGCCTTATGGCGCCGCTGCGATCTCGACCTGCAGCACGCCGATGCTCTCGATGTCCGCCTCGACTTTGTCGCCGGGCTTCAAGAAAAACGGCGGGACGCGGGCGAACCCGACGCCCGACGGCGTGCCGGTGCTGATGATCTCGCCGGGCTCGAGCGTCATGCCGGCCGACAGCGCCTCGATCGTCGTCGCGATGTCAAAGATCATGTTAGAGGTCCGGTCGTCCTGCATCGTTTCGCCGTTGACGCGGCAGATGAGCCGCAGCTCCTGCGGATTCGGGAGCGCGCTCTTGTGCACGATCCATGGCCCGAGCGGGCAATAGGTGTCGAGCGACTTGCCCTTGAACCACTGGCCGTGCTTGCGCTGCAGGTCGCGCGCGGTCATGTCGAGGCAGATCGTGTAGCCGACGATATAGTCGTAGACTTTGTCCTTCGGGATATCGCGGCCCTTGCGGCCCATAACGACGGCGAGTTCGACTTCGTAGTCGAGTTTCTCGGTTGCCTTCCAGTGGACGACTTTGCCCATGTGGCCGATGACCGATGTCTTCGGCTTGGTGAAGAAGACCGGGGCTTCGGGATACTTGAGCTCGATTGAGCGCGCCCGCGCGCCTTCCTCGATGTGCTCCTTGTAATTGACGCCGAGGAGCACGACGTTCTTCGCCGGCCGCGGAATCGGCGAGATGATTTTCACCTGACTCGCTTTGTACAGCGCGCCGCCCTGTCGGAGCTTCTTCTGCCCGTCCTCGTCGCGGCCGTCGACGTACTTCGCCGCCTTCTTGGCCAACGCGACGGCGGCGCCGCCCGCCTCGATGAACTCCTGCATGCCGCTCAAATAAGGCGCGGCGCCGGCTTTCATGTAGCGCCGGTTGAGTTCTGCCAAGTCGATCACCTGGTCATCGCCGGCCATGAGGCCTAGGCGCTGCTGATTGTTTTTTATGAACGTGACGAATCGCATCGGCATCCTCCACGAAGTTTTCGAAGGTACAAGACCCTCACCTATAGGAGCGGCGGCCGGGATTGTCAAGCTGATGGAAGCGATTGGCCGCGAGGCGGCTTCATGGTAGCTTGCCGTCTACAACGAGGAGCATCGCCGATGAAACGCATCACGTTGGCCGCGCTGCTACTTTGCGCCGTTTTGCAACCGCCGATTTTCGCGGCCGAGACAGTTCTGATCTCTTATTCAAGCCGGACGTACGCCTTTCTGCCGGCGGAAGTTGCGGCGGTGAAAGGGTTCTTCCGCGACGAGGGCATGGAGCCGGTGCTGGTGCAGATGCGCAGCCAGATCTCCGTGCCGGCGATGATGAACGGCGACATTCAATACACGCTCACATTCGGCAACATCATGACCGCGGCGCTCCAGGGCATGCCGTTCAAGCAACTCGCCGTTTTGACGGAAAAGCCGCTGCACCACATCGTCGCGCGGCCGGAGATCAAGACGATCGCCGACTTGAAAGGCAAGCGGCTCGGGACGCAGCGAATCGGCGGCTCGGATTATCTCGCGGCTGAGGCGATCCTGCACGCGAAGGGCCTCGATATGAAAGACGTGCGGATGGTCACGCTCGGCGCCGACGAGCCCGTGCGCGTCGAGATGCTGAAAAAAGGCCTCGTCGACGCGGTCTGCGTGTCGCCGCCCGGGCCGATCCGGCTCCAGCGCGAGGCATATAACATCGTCGGCGGGCCGAAGGACTTAAAGGTCGGCAGCCCGATCTCGGCGATCTCGATCACCGACCAGCGCCTGAAAGAGCATAGAGATTAGGCGAAGCGCGTTGTGCGCGCGATCGTCCGCGGGCTCCGCGTCGTGCGCGAGCGCAAGGAAGAGGTCGTGCCCATTATGGGCCGGTGGCTGCAGCAGACAAAGGAGGTCGCGAGCGAATCGTACGACTTGATCCTGCCGTCGTTCAGCGCCGACGGCGGCGTGAGCGACGCGACCTATCAATTCGCCGTTGACGCGCGGCTGAGGGAGCTCAAATCCGATAAGCGCGTGCCGCTGTCGCAGCTGCGTGATTTTTCCCTGCTCGTCGAAGTCCAGAAGGAGCTTAAGCTGCGGTGAGCGCGGCGCTGTTTGCGTGCCGGAATTGCCGATGTTAATTTTCATCTATGCGCAGACGCGATCACCGAAGAGAGCCCAGGCGCGAGCCGAAGCCGGAGATGCAGGTCGGCGACCGCATCCTCGTGAACAAGGGCATCGCCAAGCGCGTCTATTTGATCGCGCGCACCGAAATTCCGCACTCGACAGAAAAAATCTTCGTAACGAAATCCGGCGGCAACTTCACCATCGGGCTGAAAGTCTGGAAGTCCGATTATATATGGAGTGAAAAAAGTCGCATGTGGGTTCCGAGACGATAAAAAATAGTTTCAAGTTTTGGTTTCGAGTTTCAAGGAAAAGAGGTTGCGGTTACTCACTGCATTTAATCAGAATGTGAAACTTGCAACTTGAAACCTGATTCCCATTTCGATGAAGCTTACGGTTGACTCCATCCTATCCGACATCCGCAAGGGCGTCGCGCATCCGCTACTCTTGCTTCACGGCGACGATTTCAAGGTGCGGAGCGGGGCGCAGGCGCTCGTCGATGCGCTCGTGCCGGAGGAAAACCGCGCCTTCAATCTCGAGCGCTTCGACGGCCGTAGCGCGCTATGGGACCAGATCGAGGCCGCGCTCATGACCGCGCCGTTTTTTCCCGGGGTCAAAGCCGTCTGGGTCGAGAACGCGCCGTATTTCGCGTCGGCCGAAAACAAGGGTGAGATCGGCGAGAAAATCCTCGGTTTCTGGAACGACGGTAAAAAGGACGACGCAGCGCGCGCGCTGCTCGAGCTCTTGAATCTCGAAGGCTGGACCCAGGATCGCTGGCAGCGTGCCGAGCCGCGCGCCGAAGCGGCCGAAGTCGCCGCCATTGTCGGGGAGGGCGGGCGCGACACGGCGGAAGCGATTCTGCTGCATGCGCGCGCGCAGAATATGGAAATCCGCCGCGGGCGCGGCGAAGTCGACCGCCTGGCCGATCTGCTCGACAGCGGCCCCCCGGTGTGGGGCGTGCTTTTACTGAGTGCCGATCACGTCGACCGCCGCACGCGGCTCTACAAGAAATTCGCCGAAAAGGGCGCGGCGCTCGATCTCGCGGTCGAGCGCGACCGCACCGGCAAGATCGACGCCGTAACCTTGGCGCAATTCCTCGACCGCCGGGTGACGGAAGCCGGCAAGCGCATCGAGCCGCGGGCGCGGGAGATGATGCTCGCGCGCGCCGGCACGCAGCTCTGGTCGTTCCATCAGGAAGTGGAAAACCTCCTGCTCTATGTTGGCGCGGCGCCGGTGATCCGTGCCGAGGACGTCGAGGCGGTCGTGATAGACCAGGGCGAAGGGTGGGTCTTCGATATGACCAATGCGCTCGGCGAGCGCAACGCGGTCGCCGCGCTAGCGCAGGTCGCGCGCTTGATGGCGCAGGGGAGCCATCCGCTAGCGCTGCTGGGCCCGATCGCACATTCCGTCCGCCGACTGCTTATCGCGCGCCAGTTCATCGATCAGGAGACGCGCCGCGCGAAAAAGCGCATGTCCGCCGACGAGCTCGTGCGCAACATGCCGGAAGAGACCGTGCGCATACTGTCGAACCCGAAGGCGGCCTATCACGCCGTCTCCAAGGCGCAGAGCTTCACCACGAAGAAGCTCGCGCGCGACTTGGAGCTCGTCTACGAGACCGATCTCCGCCTCAAATCGAGCAACCATTCGCCGCGCATTACGATGGAGCGGTTGATCCTCGGTCTGTGCGAAAAATGAGCGCGAAGGAGTTGCTGCGCAAGGCCGTCGTACCCGCGGTAATCGCCGTCGCTTTCGCCGGCGGCTTTCTCGTGCATTTTTTTTATCAGAGATGGTATCCCACGGCGCCGGCTGCGGTCGCGCCGGTCTCGGTTGTCACGGCGGCCTCGCCGCCTCCTGCCCCCATCGCCGAGTCCGACGTCGTCCAGGCGCGCGAGGTCGATAAGATCAAAGAGCTCGCCGGCGCGCAGGCGAAGATCCGCGGGCGCGTCTACCGCGTCGGCAAATCCTCGAAGAGCAATACTTACTTCATCAACTTCGGCCCGTCGCGTGCGGCGTTCACGGCCGTGATCTTCGCCTCGGCCGTCGAGCGTTTCGAGCAAAGCAACCTTGCGCCGAAAAGTTTCGAAGGCAAAGAGATCCAGGTCACCGGCGAGGTCAAAGACCACCCGCAATATGGCTTGGAAATGATTCTCGAAGACCCCGCACAAGTAAAAATTCTCGCCGATTGACGGTTTTCGCTTCGCCGAACGAATATGCTTGGCAAAGCGATCTTTTCGGGTACAATAAGTGGGATGGCGGCGGAGCCGAAAAAATGCATGGTATGCGGCCAGGCGCGCACGCTCCAGGGCGGCATCTGCGACTCGTGCCGGCAGCGCATCCGTGACGAAGCGCTCGGACGCCAGTCGGGCGAGCGCGGCGACGCCGAGCGCGAGCTGAAAAAGCACGGGGTAACGCCGGAGCCGCCGCTCAAAAAAAACTAAAGCCATGGACGAGCGAGAGAGCCTCGAAAAAGCGGTCCGGCTCTTTCACGAAGCCTACCGCTTTCAGATGGAAGGGAAGTTCGACGTAGCGGTGCGCCTCTACCGCGAGTCGATCGCGTCCCGCCCCACCGCCGAAGCGCATACCTTTCTCGGCTGGACCTACAGCTTTCAGGGCAAATACGAGGAAGCGATCGCCGAATGTCAAAAGGCGATCGCCGTCGATCCCGACTTCGGCAACCCCTACAACGATATCGGGGCCTATCTTATCGGCCTCGGTCGCCTGGATGAGGCGATCCCCTGGCTCGAGAGGGCGACGCGCGCGCGCCGCTACGAGGCCTACCACTATCCGCATTTCAATCTCGGGCGGGTCTATTTGAGCAAAGGAATGCTCAAAAAGGCACTCGAGGAGTTCCAACGAGCGCTCGCGATCGAGCCAAAGTACACACTAGCGCGCCAAGCGATCGATGCCGTCCAGCAACAGCTTCAATAAATTGCTAATTACTGCACAATAAGTCTGTTCGCCCGCCCTCCATTATGTTATAAAGGGAGGCGTTTTTCGTCTAAGTGTAAGGAGGCTCGTCTGTTCTGAAAGCACTACGACATCGAGCTTGGCTTTTTCTGCTTTTTTTCACAGTCTGTCTCACCAATCCGCCGCTGGCGCGCGCTGATTTTCCGGACGAGGGCCTAACCGCCCGTGCCGCGCTCCTTATGGACGCGAAAACCGGCGAAATCCTCTTCCAGCGCGACGCCGATGTTGAGCTTCCGCCCGCGAGCACGACCAAAGTCATGACTGCCATCGTCGTCCTGGAGAGCGGCAGGCCGCTCAGCGATATGCTGACCGTCAGCAAAACGGCGACACAGGTGCCGTCTTCAAAACTCTATCTTAAGACCGGGCAGAAGATGAGCGTGCGCGACCTGCTCTACGCGCTGCTTCTCACCTCCGCCAACGACGCCGGCATGGTGCTCGCCGAGGGCATCGGCGGGTCGGTCGAGCGCTTCGGCCAGATGATGACGAAAAAGGCGCACGATCTCGGCGCCGTCAATACCCACTTTGTCAATCCGCACGGCCTGACCGCCGCCGAGCACTACTCGACCGCGCGCGACCTCGCGCTGATTTTCAACTACGCGATGAAAAATCCGACGTTCCGCGACATCGTCGCGGCCAAAGCGAGCGCCGTCACCACGACGCCACCCGGCCGCGGCGCGAAGCCGCGCCAGCTCATGGTGCGCAGCCACAACCGCATGCTGTGGAATTTCGAAGGTGCCCTCGGCGGCAAGACCGGCTACACGCTCGCGGCGATGAAATGCTTCGTCGGCGCTGCCGAGCGCAATGGCAACACCGTAATCATTTCGATGTTGGGCTCGCACAACCTCTGGGGCGACAGCACGAAGCTCCTCGCCTACGGCCTTAACAATTACGAGACGTTGAAAATCGCCGGCGGCCGCAGCGACAGCGGGATCGCGGCCGCGGCACCCGCAATCCCGGCGGCAAGCGAGCGCAGCACCTCGGTGCTCTTCACGATGGACGAGCAGCGCCGTCTCGAGGCGTCACCCGGCTACATGCTCCAGGTCGGATCTTTCCGCGAGCGCGACCGCGCGGAGAATTTGCAGAAGATGATCGCTTCGAACGGCATTCCGACGCTGCTCGAGCCCGCGCCGGTGAACGGCCAGACGACCTATCGCGTTAAGGTGGGGCCATACACCAAGCTCACCGACGCGCAGGAAGTAGCGCGCGAGATCGAGACCAAGAGCGGTTTTCGCGCCATCATTCTACCGGCCGCGCAGAGCCAGTCGACGCAGAACCCGAGCTAGCGTCTAAATTTCGACAACCATCCCGTCTTCAGCAAGCGGCAAGTCGATATCGGCTTTGCGCGCGAGCATCTCCTCGCCCAAATGCGTGAGCAGGATTTTTTTACACTCCAGACGCGGCAGGTTTTTCCGCAGCGTTAGATAATTCATGTGGACCGCCGAGTCGCGGTCGTAGAAGCAGCACTCGCAGAGAAAGAGATCGGCGCCGCGCGAGCGCGCGACGAATTCCTCCGTCCAGGCGGAATCGCCGGAGAAGAGCAGCGTCCTGCCGCCGCATGAAACGCTAAGGCCGAGCGAGACGTCGCGCGTCTGATGCGGCACGCGGAAAGGCGAGGCATGGATGCCGGCGATCGTCGCGTCGCGACCCGGCGCGAACTCGTGGAACTCCGTCGGCGGCGGGTCGCGCGGTTCCGCCCGCTCGCCGAACATCCAGCGGAACATGCCGCGGACGCGCTCTTCGGTGCCCGCCGGGCCGCCGACGTGGAGCGGCCGCGCGCGCGGATGCTCGTGCAGATAATCGGTGAAGAAAAACGGCAGTCCCGCCGCGTGGTCGCCGTGGAGGTGGCTTAGAAACACGGCGTCGAGGCGGCCGGGATCGTAGCCCGCGCGCTTCAGCGCGAGCAGCGTCGTCGGCCCGCAATCGAGGAGAAATACCCGGTCGCCTGCTTCGACGAGATAACCGCTATTGTTGCGTCCGCCGCTGCCGAAAGCGTCGCCGCAACCCAGAATCGTCAGCTTCATGAGAACTCCATCCGCCGTGGACTTAATCTTGCTTTTTCGTACCTCTAAGTCTAAGCTTTTTGGCGTGCCCGTAAATACGCATCCCTTTTTCACGCGGTACACGACCAGCCTGTGGGTGCGCTTTCTGCGCTTCAATCTCGTTTCGAATAAAAAACTCCAAGACGAGCTGGAGCGTCTCGACCTGACACCGCCGCAGTTTTACGTGCTCGCGACAATCGGCTACGCTGGCGGCCTCCCGTTCGGCGAGATCGGCGAAAAGATGATGGTAACGGTCAGCAATCTCACGGGCATCGTCGACCGCCTCGAGGAGAAAAAACTCGTCGTCCGCGAGCGCGACGCGCGCGACCGGCGCGTGGTGCGCGTCACGCTCACCGACAAGGGCTCGAAAGTCTATCGCAATACGATTCCCGTGTTCGAAAAGAGCATCTCGCAGTTTTTCTCGCCGCTCAGCAAAACGCAGCAGAAAGAGCTCGCCGGCCTCCTGCGCAAGCTTATCCGAATTAGCTCCTCAGCTTAAATTGACTGTCGCGTTCGCCCGATGAATAATCCGCCGGGCGAAAACTTGAAACACGCATCGATATTTCGATATATTTAATACCTTAACTATCTTCATGGATGTAAAAACGAAAGAGCCGTCCGGCCTCGCGCGCGTCAGGCGCTGGCTCTACGTTCCCGACGCGGGCGAGCGGGGGACGGGCTGCGTCCTCTGCGGCTCCTGTTACGGCCACGGACCGGTCAATCCGATGGAGGACGACCCCGGTCCGAAGACGAAATGCCCGCCTTACGACTACTATCGCTTCCAGCGCTTTACGCCGAAATCGCGCTGGCTCATGACACAGCGTGTTTTTCATGGTCTCGATGCGATCACGCCGGAGCTGAAGGAAGTCATCTATACCTGCACGAACTGCCTCATGTGCCAGGAGACCTGCGGCGTGCGCGACGACGGCGCGGGTCCGTGGGATATCGCCGTGGCGATGCGCGAGGAAATCGCCAATACCGAAGGCCCGATCGAGCCGCATCGTCCGATGTACGAGGCGCTCCGGCGCGCGAACAACCCGTGGGGGACGGACGCGCGCGGCGCATGGGCCGCCCGTCTAGGATTGAAAACGCTGCGGGAGCATAAAGCGCCGACATTACTGTTTGCCGGTTGCTCGGCCGACCGGCCGGAGGGCCGCGCGGCGGCGGTCGCGCTCGCGAAGCTGATGCAGAAGGCCGGCGATGATTTCGCGATTCTCGGCGCGGACGAGAGTTGCTGCGGCCTGTATGCCCGCGACCTCGGCTTTCGCGACGAATACACGCGCTTGCGGGATATGAATATCGAGACGATCCGCCGCGCCGGGGTGGGCACGGTTGTGACCGCGTGCGGCAGCTGCCGGCGGATCTGGGGCGAATATCCCAAAGACGATCTGCCGAGCGTCCGCGTCGTTCACGGCGTGGAATATCTCGATGAGCTTGCGCGCAGCGGCAACCTCAAATTCAGTAAAAAGATCACTAAAAAAGTCGCTTACCATGACCCATGCCATTTGGGCCGCGGCGCCGGTGTCTACGACGCGCCGAGAAATCTGCTGCGCGCGATTCCCGGCGTTGAGCTGATCGAGATGCCGCGCAACCGTCGGTGGTCGTCGTGCTGCGGCGGGGGCGGCGGCGTCCCGGAGTCCTATCCCGACCTCGCCAAGTGGAGCGCGGAGGACCGCCTCGCCGAGGCGAAGGCGGCGGGCGTGGAACTGCTGCTCACCACGAGCGCGGTCTGTCACCGGAGCTTCGCCCTCGCTGGAAAAATCCTGCCGACCCGGGAGCTGCTCGAATTCATCGCGGAAAGCCTCTAAGCGATGGTGAAAGAACCGCATTTTACGCCCGCCCGCATGCTGTCGATGCTCGGGCTCAAGTCCGATTCGCTCGGCCGTTATGCGCTGATCCCCGGGCCGAAAGAGCGGAGCGACATGATCCGCGGCCTGCTCGAGAATCCGAAAAAAAATTTCTCGTTTCTCGACTACGAGATGCACACCGGCAGCTACGGAGGGAAAAGTGTCACGGTCGGCAACGGCGGCCGCTACGCGCCGGATACGGCGATCACGACGGAGATCCTCTGCGCCGGCGGCGCCGAGATTCTCGTGCGCATCGGCAGCTGCGGCTCGCTTCAAGAACATATCAAGGTCGGCGATCTCGTCATCGTGACCGGCGCGCGCCGCGGCGAAGGGACGACGGAATATTACGTCGCGAAAAATTTCTCGACCGTCTCGGATGCCCGCGCCGTGGGCGCGTTGGAAAAGGCGGCGAAAGAGGCCGGGGTGCGCTATCACTTGGGCTCGGTTTTTACGACCGACGCGCTCTTTCAGGAGACGCCGGAGCTGATCGGCGACCTCGAGCGCCAGGGCATCGCCGCGATCGACATGGTGACGTCGGCATTTCTCACCATCGCGCAGGTGCGCGGCAAGCGCGCAGCCGCGATCATGGCGGTCTCCGACGAGTGCCTGTGCGGCAAATTCGGCTTTCGCGACCCGGCGTTCATTAAATCCGAAGAGAAGATGGTCGACATCGCGCTCAAAGCGCTCCGCTTCATGGATTGACTTCGATGAACGTCAAACAAAGCCCGCTCTTCGAGCCCGTCGTGTGGCAAGGCGAGGGATTCAAGATCCTCGACGAGACGCTGCTGCCCTGGCGTACGGAATACATAGAGGTCCGCGCGCTGCCCCAGGCGCTCGCGGCGGTCAAAGACATGAAGACGCGGGCCTTCGGCCAAGTGCTGACTTTCTTTTACGCCGCGGCGCTGGTCGCGCGTCGCGAGAATTCCGGCGCGGGTCTGCGCGCGCGCATGAAGCGGCTGGGCGAGGAGTTCGCCGAGGCGCGGCCGACTTTCGATTTCAAAGGGCTGGCGGAATTTTTCGAACCCTGGTTTGCGCAGCCGAATGGGAATCAAACGGGAGCCTGGTTCGAAGGGAAGGTGCATGAGTTCATCGGGCGCATTGTCGGCGCCCGGCTCTACCGCGCCCGCAAGGCCGCCGAGCTTCTGCCGGCGCGCTGTCGCCTGCTCACGCACTGCAACGTCAGCGGCGAGCTGGTCGCCGTGGCGCAGGCGTGCCGCGACTTAGGAAAAGATTTGACTGTCATCGCGACCGAGACGCGGCCTTATCTTCAGGGCTCGCGCCTGACGGCGTGGGAGCTGAGCCAGGCCGGCGTTCCCGTCGAAGTCATTCCCGACGGCGCGGTCGCGCAGGTCATAGCCGGCGGCAAGATCGACGCCGTCATCGTCGGCGCCGACCGCGTCGCGCGCAACGGCGACATCGTCAACAAAGTCGGCACTTATCCGATCGCCGTCGTGGCGCAGCGCTATGGCGTGCCGTTTTATCCGCTGGTGCAGGACCCCGGCGCGCTCAACAGCGCCGCCGACGTCGATATCGAAGAAAGACCGGCGGCCGAGCTCTATCAGCTCGAAGGCCGCTCGCTTATCGAGACGCCCGTCGCCGGACGTTATCCCGCCTTCGACGCGACCCCGTCAGGACTGATTACGCGGCTCGTTGGTTTCGAGAACAGCTATACTCCCGAGGAGTTTCGCGAGAAATATCGACCCGCGAATGTTTTGGAGAAGCCGAAGAAAGCGGCCGATCACCTGCTCGTCTACGGCGTGCCGAAAAAATCGGAATACAGCGCGCTCGCGCGCACGCTTAAGCTCGAAAAAGCGCCGCATGTTCTCGTGCCCGAGATGCGTCCAGGGCTCGCAGGGCTCCAGACCGTCGCAAGGGAGCTGTCGGAGCGCGGCGTTGCGGTGCAAATTATCTCCGACAACATGATGGGGACGTTCTTCGCGGACGGCGCGATCCGGCGATTATATCTCTTCTACGATGAAATCGGCGGCCAAGGCCCGGTCGGCGGCTGCGGCTCGCTGCTCGCCGCGCTGCTCGCGCGGGCGCACGGCGTGCCGATCGAGCTGCTTGCCGGAGAAGCGGCGCCGGCGCCAGTCGACCACGACGTCTCGACGTTCATGGGCCGCCGCGTCATCACCGACGGGATAAACATTTATCCCGTGGAGAAGGAAATCGTTCCGTGGGCGCTCTTCAAGGAGGAGGGCGGCGCGTGAAAGCCGCGGAGCTGATCCGCTGGGGCAAGCTGCTCTTCGAGCGGCGGCTGATTACCGGCTGGGGCGGCAACATCAGCTGCCGGCTCGGGAAAAACCGCTTCCTCATAACAGGGCAGCACGCGCCGCTCGGCTTTTTGACGGTGAAAGATCTCGTCCAGATCGATCTCGACGGCAAGGCGATAGACAAGAAAAAGCGGCCGTCGAGCGAGACGCCAATGCATCTCGCGATCTACAAAGGCACCGACGCGCAGGCGATCGTGCACGCGCACCCGCCGCTCGTGCTGACGTTTTCGCTCACGCACGATAACTTCGCGCCGCTCTCCTTCGAGGAGAAATACACGATCGGCGAAGTGCCGGTCGTGAGCCACGATACGCCGACCGTGACCGACCCGGCGCAGGTCGTGGCGGAGCTGAAGCTCCGGCCGATCGTCATCCTTCGCGGCCACGGCAGCGTCGCGATCGGCAAAGATTTAAAGGATGCGTTTCTCCTGACCGATCTCCTTGAAGAGGCTGTCCACTGCCAGCTCGTACGCGATCAAGGAGTCGCCCGTCCCACGGCCGCCGAGCCGAAGCCGGTGAAGCTCGCGCCGCCGCCGCGACGCGACGGCCCGGCGCATGCGCTGTTTTCCCGCCCGCACATGCAGGCGCTCGTCGACGTTGCCAACGCCGACTTGGAGTATCGCCGCCACGGCCGGGAAAGCGCGCTCAGCACGACTCTCACGCTCCGCATGGAAGGCGACGGCGCGCCGTGGACGGTGCATTTCGACGGCGGCGCGATCACGCGCCTCGAGCAGGCGGACGACGGCGAGTTTTCCATCGGCGGCGCGCGCGAGTGGTGGGAGGCGGTTTTCCGCGGACGCCTCGACGCGTTTCTCGCGACGCAGCAGGGCAAGCTCAAGCTCGAGCGCGGCGAGATGCACAAGCTCTCCAAATGGTTCAAGCCGTTCCAGCGGGCCTTCGCATTATGGCAAACGATTCCCATCAGCTAGCATTTTTCCCGGACCAGGTTCTCGCCGCGACGGCGCGGCGGCTGCCGGACAAGACCGCGCTCGTTTTCAAGGACGAATCGCTGAGTTTCGGCGCGCTCGACAAGCAAGTGTCATCGCTCGCCGTCAATCTCCGTATGGAAGGCATCGCGCCGGGCGACCGCGTCGGCGTCCTGCTGCCGAATTCGATCGCGTTCGCGCTCGCGTATTACGGCACGCAGCGGGCCGGCGCCGTGACCGTCGTGCTCGACGCGCGCCTCAAGGGCAAAGAATTAGCCGGCGTGCTCCGCGACGCGGATTTAAAATTGCTCGTGACGCATCAGAAGCTCGCAGCCGACGCGCGCGACGCGATGCGCGAATCGAAAAACGTTCCGCTGTGGATTGCCGAAGGAGAAGGCGTCGAGAGCTTCGAGCGCAGGCTGCAAAATGGCGGAGATTGCACGCCGACCGCGCGAGCGTCCGATGACGACGCGCTGATTCTCTATACCTCCGGCACGACCGGCGAGCCGAAGGGCGTCGTCCTCACCGCCGTCAATCTCGCGCAGTTCCCGCGCGTGATGGCGGCGATGCACAAAACGAACGCGGATACGATCTGGGGCTGCATCCTGCCGATGTCGCACATCTCCGGGCCGATTTACTTGAACGAGATTGTCGACAAGGGCAGCCGCATGGTGATCTTCGACCAATTCAATCCGGTGACGCTGCTCGAAGGCATCCAGAGACACCGCGTCACATTTTTCCACGGCGTGCCGATTATTTTTCAGCTACTGTTGAATCTGCCCAATCTCAAATCCTACGACACCTCGACGCTCGAACTCGCCGGCATGATGGGGACGACGGTGCCGCTAGCGCTGATGCGCGCGTTCAAGAACGCGCAGCTGCACGTGAAAGTTATCCAGGGCTACGGGTTGACCGAGACTTCGCCGCTCATCACGCTTACGGAGCCGCAGGTTGCCGACGCCAAGATGGCGAGCATCGGCCGCGCGGTGCCCGGCATTGAAGTGAAGATCGTCGACGAGAACGGCAGCGAGGCGCCGGACGGCGAGCCGGGCGAGATCGTCACGCGCGGGCCGCACGTGATGAAAGGCTATTTCCGCCGCGCCCCGGCGACCGCCGAGCGCATCCGCGGCGGCTGGTTTCATACCGGCGACATCGGCAGGAAAGACGCGGACGGCTACTATTATCACCTCGGGCGGAAGGACGACATGATCATCACCGGCGGGCTGAACGTCTATCCCGCCGAAGTGGAGAACATGCTGGCCGAGCATCCCGCCGTCGCCGAGGCCGTGGTTTTTCCGATCAACGACGCGAAGCGCGGCCATGTGATCGGCGCCGCAGTCATGCCGCGCCCGGGACAGAAGCCCGCGGAAAAAGAGCTGCTCGCGTTTCTGCGCTCGAATCTCGCGAGCTTCAAGGTGCCGCAGAAGATTGCAATTCGCGAGTCGCTGCCGCGGAACGCGACCGGCAAGGTCATTCGCGACGCCAAAACGCTTTTGGGCGAATGAATTCTCTTTGAGGGGCGGTTCGCGAACCGGCCCTAGGAATCGCGAAACATGGCGGTCGCTTCCGACACCGACAACCTCCTCGGCCGCGTCAAGCGCGCCGGCGTGATCATCCTCGGTGTCTCGGGCAATCGGCCGTGGATCGAGGTCTGCTACGAAGGCGACCTCATGCACACCGAGCGCTTCGAGCTGCCCGCGAGCGCCGCGCAGGTCTTCGTCGAAGAATTGCCGCAGAAGACCATCCTCTTCGAGCCGCCCCGTACGATGATCTATCTCGATGGCGCACACAACATCGAGATCCGCCGCGAAGGCGACAACGTCGTCGTGCGCGGGACGAGGGCGGGCGAGCCCCAGGTGTAACGGAAAACCGATACGCTTCCGCCCGTGAGGCATTCCGGCTAAAGCGGGAGTCCAGGCTTTCCGTGGTTTCCGTACTCTCACAGCTTGGCGAATTGGGTCACAATCACCTTTCAAAAATAGGACCTACCCCTCATTGCCGCCCGTCGGCCCCGTCGCTATAAGAGCGACGAATTTGCGTCGAAAAAGGAGGTTCCTATGAAGCGTCGCATCGTCATGTCCGCGGCCGTCGTCGCTCTCGCCGCCGCCGTGGTGGCGGGGAATTTCGCTATCGGCCGGGGCGCGCTTACGCCGGTGCCGACCGCCGATGTCGTGCTGCTCCGCTGCGCGTCGAACGGCGGCGGCGACATCACCGTCGCGGAAACCGACAGCAGCGTCGCGGCACCGCTGTTCAGCGTCGACTCGTCCTGCGCCGCCGCGCTTTCGAGCCTGGTCAAGAAAGGCTTCCGCTTCCAGTCGGTCCAGGGCGACGACGTGTTTCTGTACACGATGGTGAAGCCGTAGACGTCGAACAAAAAAATATTTGCAGCACGATCCCCGTTTTCGGTATAAAGGGCCGTCCGTCCATCTTTGGTGGGAGGGGTTATGGCGCTTAAAATTGCTGCGGTCGTTTTGGTATTCGTAGGCTTTTTAGCTGTCCACCAGCAGAATGCTTTCGCGTTTAACGGTGAGGTTTTTGAGATTACCGGTTCGGGAACGATAACACACTTTCACGATGTTACTGCTGGAACGAAGCCTTTTGTCAACAAAGTAACTGCCGCGATGATTGTACAGTGTATTCAAGGCACGGCGGGCGGTTGTACCGACGGCGTGACCATTGTTGCCGACCCAGACGGGAAGGCTTACGTGTATTTCTTTAGCGATACTGAATGGGGAATCGCGACGCAGCCGGATCTAGCCTGTGGTAGTGGATCGATCACGCATCTCGATGGACTCGTGGCTGGAACTGGTCTGTTCGTCATGGAGGGACAGCACACGCTTTCCGGCTCGACCTTCGTCATCCATGGAACGGTTTCATTCGTGAAGGGCACAAAAACTCCGACCAGCATGAAGAAAGCGAGCATCCTCGGCGTTGCCGAAGGTCAACAGCACTCGGCTGTTGGAACGGTCGCGACGGTCGGTGCGGCCGTGGATAACTGCCACAACCATTAAACTCACACCCGGTCCCTCAGCGCCGTCGCAGGGTCGAGCCGCAATATCCGATAGAGCGGCACGATCAGGACGGCGAATGAGATTCCCAGCACCCACGCGCCCGCGAGCAGTAAATTCTCTCCAGTGACGATCGGGTAGATCACGCTCGTGCCGGCGAGCGCGCCGGGAAGGCGCGCGCCGAGCGCCGAGACGTTGACGCCCGTCCGCCCCAGCCAGCCCGCCACGACCCCGAAGGCGCCGCCGACTCCGAGCAACACGCCCACCGCGACCAGCACCGCGACCTCCAGCACCAGCAGCGTAAAAATTTTCTCCGGCGACATGCCGACGGCCATGAGGGTGCCGAACTCGCGCCGCCGCTCGTAGAGCGACATCGTAATCGTGTTGAGGATGCCGAGGCCGACGAGTGCGAAGAGGACGCCCGTGCGGATCGATTCCATGACGCGGAGGACTTCCATCGCCTCTTGCATCTCCGGAGCCGCCTCGCGCCAGCTCGCGACGCTAAGATTGGTGAGGCGAGGGTCGCGCGCGAGACGGTCGGAGATCTCCGGCGCGGCGAGCGGTTCGCGCACGCGCGCGACGACCTCCGTCGCGTCGCCGCGGACGAGCAGCATGCGCGCGGCGATCCGCCGCGGAATGTAGGCGACGCCGCTGTCGAACAGCGTCGCCCCGGTATGGAAGATTCCCGCGACGTTGAACGGCTCGGCGACGAGCTCGCGGTCTTCGCCTTCGACGAGGAGCGCCACTTTGCCTCCCAGCGGGACGCCGAGCCGGCGCGCGAGATCGCGGCCGAGGAGAATCGGATACGGTGCGATGACATTCGTATCGGGGAATTTCCCTTCGACGATCGCGCGCGCAATCCAGGTGACTTTCGCCTCGTCGTCCGCGTCGAAGCCGACGACCGAAACACCGGCGGAGCCCGCGGCACCCTGCACAAAAGCCTCGAAGCGCACGCGCGGCGCGGCGGCGACGACTGCAGTGTCTGAGAGAAGCGTTTTTGCGATCGCGGCGCCGTCCGGGATGCCCGGCTGATTCGCGTCAGCGGAGCGCACGACAATATGGCCGATCGAGAGGCCGAGCCCCTGGTCGAGCCGCTGGGCGACGTAACCGTCCTGCAAGCCTTTCAAGAAGACCAGGACGAAGAGCCCGCCGGCGATCGCGGCGATGGTGAGGAGCGAACGGCGGCGGTTCCGCCAAACGTTGCGTGCTGCGAAGCGCGCGAGCGTCAGCGAGCAGCTGCTCATCGTGGGCCTCGTCTCGATACGCGTCCGCCCTTCGACAAGCTCAGGACGAACGGAATAAAAATTCGATCGATGTCCGTCAGCGCCACCGCCGGATTCCCTCGACGGTGAACAGATCGTCCGCCAGCTGCCGGTTGGCTTCATATGAGGTGAAGCGGAGTTCCGATTCTCCGCCTCGGGGACCGAAGGTCCGCGCCCACCACCGCACAGGAAACGGCATCCTGCCGCCGCTCTCCGCGACGACCTCGCGGATGAGCGCGCCGTCGGCCGAATAAAATTCCTGGCGCAGCGGCATGCCGCCGTCGCGCGCGATCCAGAGCCGCGCCGCGGCGTAGGGCGCATTCTTCGCGTCGCGCGGCTTCAACTCGAAGCGCCGCGCCGCAGTCCCGGAAAGCGTCTCGGCGCTTTCGGACGCCGGCGCGAAACGCCCGGTGACGTCGCCGAACGCGAGCAGGTCGTCAGCGGAAAAATCACTGCCGAAGAGCGGCTGGGCGCCGACGCCGGCCGGCAAAGTGAGCAGAAGCTCGGCGCTCGGGAAATAAAGATACACGCGTCCGTGGGTTCTAAGGGCGATGTTGCCGAGATCGCGCTGCGACCCGGTCACTCGGATGACTCCGCGCGACGCGTCGCGCACAAAGAACGTAAGATAGATGTTGCGGCTCCAGCTGTGGCGCCGGATGGCCAGCGACGCGCCCGCGGTAAACGGCCGCGCGAACACTTTCGTATAACCCGCACCGAACAAGGGCGGCGCTTCGGCGGACGACAGGTTGTCATCAAGCCGCAAGCATACTAGCAAAACGATAACGAACAGCGCGCGTATCACCTCAATCCTCGACAACGGCGCCGTCACGCAACCGAATCACGCGATCGGCACGGGCGATCACGGCGGGATCGTGGCTCGCGACGACCGCCGCCATGCGCCGCTCGCTGACGAGCGCCTGAACGAGATCGAGCAACGCCGCGCCGGCCTCGGAGTCGAGATGCGCCGTCGGCTCGTCTCCGATGAGCGCCGCCGGATGACCGGCGACGGCCCGCGCCATCGCGACTCGCTGCTGCTCGCCGGTCGAGAGCGCATCGGGAAACCGCCGCGCCAGGTGCGCGACGCCCAATCGCGCGAGCGCCGAGTGCACGCGCTCGCGCCGCTCGCGCGCCGAAAGGCCGCGCAGCGCGAGCGGCAGGTCGACGTTTTCCGCCGCCGTCAATGCAGGGCTCAAGTTGTGCTCGGAAAAGAGCAAGCCGATTCGCTGCAGGCGAATCTCCGCCTTGGCATTGCGAGAGAGAGCGCTTACCGGCTGGCCTTCGATGAGGATTTCACCCGCACTCGGCGCGTCAACCGCGGCGAGCAGGTGTAGGAACGTCGTCTTGCCCGAGCCCGAAGGACCGGCGACGACGACGAACTCGCCTGGATGGATCGTGGCGCTAACGCCGCGCACGGCGTGCACAGGCGCGCCGCCGCCGTGTTCGGTGAAAGTGCGGCTTGCGCCGCGCGCTTCGAAAACGGGAGCGCCGATCGAGGTCATCGGGGGCGGTCAACTTGGATTATCTTTGACAAGTTTTCTGTAAAGTCGAAAGCGACTTTCGCCTTCTCGCCGCCGCGATTTTTCACAATGTGAAGCTCCAAGCGGCGCGTGAAGGCGTCGCTGGATCCATTGTCGCGGAGCACCATGACGGCGGCGGCGCCGGGCGCGCGCTCCGCCCATCGCTGCGGCGGGTCCCGGTCCGATTCCGGCCATGTCGCCAAGAGCGGCAATTCCAATCGCGCGGCCAGATCGCTCAACCGTTCGACGACGAGCGGTAGCCGCGCGTCGATCGCAATCGAGCCATCGCCAAGGCGCTGCGCGTCATCGATGATCGCGAGCAGATGTTGCGTATTCGCCGCTTGCCGCACGGCCGCAACCTGCCGCTCGATGCCATCATAGGTCGACGTGAGATCGCATTCGATGATGTACAGGCGCGCAAGCCAGCTCTTGGCCTCGGCGGCGACCGCCTTGACCTTGTCCCAGCCCGCCGGCGGCTCATCCGCGCCCGGCTGCTTCGCGGCGCCATAGTTGTGGAGCAGGTATCCGGCGCCGCGGCGGATCTCGTGCGTCTCCAAGCCGCTCAAGCGCGCAAGCGTGCGGACGCGCAGATCGTCCTTTAATTCCGCGAACGTAAAAAACAGCGCCGCGATGTCATTCACTCGAAGCATTTGATCGGCGAGTTGCTTCGCGAACGCCGTCTTCCCCGACCCGGATGGGCCGATCAGCAGGTACAGGCCGCGCGAAAGGCCGTTCAGCGCCCGATCGAGCGCCGCGAAACCCGAGCGCCATCCCGCGACATCTCTCACATCGTGCGCCGCTTCGAGCGCGGCGACGAAGCCGTCGATCTCCGCGCCCTCGGATTTGAGCGGCCCGTTCGCCATGACCGCCGACGAGATTACTGGCTTTGCACAGTCGAGGCAAGGCGGGGAAAACGGGCCGTCCCCATCGTCGCAGCGGCGCGCCGGGTTACAAAGAAAAACCCAAAAACGTGGCTGTATATGAACAAATTACCCGATTGCATGGTAACACTATCTTCACTATTGACCATTTGACGACGGGACATTGGCAATGCTATCCATTGGGGCGGTTTGGGAGGAAGTTGTGCATTCACGATCCGGTGAACCGGGGTGTGACCGCATGGCCAGGAGCTTTTACGTTCGTCTTCTAGCGATTGCCTTTGGGCTTTGGCTCGCGCCGCTAGCGCCAGCGCGCGCCGTCGAAACGTCGCTGAAGCTTGATAGCGAGCTTGGTGATTACGCAGGCTTAGCACAACAATATTTTTTCACGCCATCCGACGGTACTTTCACCGCGCAACGACCCTGGTCGACTTCCAATGCCGTTTACATCAGTGTCCAGACGAGAGCTTGGCCCTTTTGGCAACTTTACTTCGCTGCACCCAATAATCAGCCGTTAACAGTTGGAACGTACGAGAACGCGACCAGATTTCCATTTGAGGCGCCGCCGGTCCCCGGATTGGCCGTTTACGGTGCCATTGGTTGTGATTCCACGGGACGTTTTACGGTTCGTGAAATCGCCTATGGTGCCGGCGACGCCATCGATTCCTTTTGGGCTACTTTCGAGCATTATTGCGGAACTGGCGCTCCCGCTCTCATCGGCGAAATCCGCTTCAACGCTCATGTCGTCGTTACAATCACCGCGCCCAAGAAAAAAACGATTGAACAAAGCCATGGCCTTACCTTCAACGTTAACGCCACGGAAGCGAACGGCAATATCGTCGCGCTGACTGTGTCGGGACTGCCACCGGGCGCGACGTTCACCGACAACCACGACAATACCGGTACGTTCGCATGGACGCCTGACGCGACCCAGAACGGACCATTCGCGATAACCTTCCAGGCCGATAACGGCCTGGGTGCGATTGAAAGCGCGACGACTGATATCAGCGTAGGCACGCTCATCCATGTGCCTGCCGACATGGCAACGATTCAAGGCGCGATTAACTCCGCTTTTTCCGGCAGCCGAATTCTCGTCGCGCCTGGCTTCTACCGGGAAAATGTCGACTTTCTCGACAAGGACATCAAACTCGTCAGCGAGGAGGGCCCCGAGGTCACGATCATCGACGGTAACCGGGCCGCGCCGGCGGTTACGATCGGCAACAGGCAAAGCCGCGAGTCGCTGCTTAGCGGCTTCACGATTCAAAACGGCGATGCCTATGGCGCCGTTTTCGTGCGACGCTCTTATCCCATTGTCACCGGCAACTTCTTGACTTCAACATCATGCGGCGGAGGCGGCATCGGTATCGAAGACGGCGAGCCGATCATTCAGGCGAATACGCTGAAAGGCAATGAAAACCCGCTTTGCCCGACGGGGGGTATCGGCGCGGGTGGGTGGATGTCGGCCGCGCAGATTCTCGACAACGTCGTTTACGACAACGCCGGCGCGATCGGCGGCAGCGGCCGCCCCGGCCATCCGACGGTCATTCGCGGCAACATTCTTTTTGAAAACCGTTTCTTCTCAGAGGGCTATGGCTATTTTTGCATCGACGCCATCGCCGCCATTGTCGCCATGAACGATAGTGTAGTTACGCAGAATGTCGTCTTCGATAATTACGGCGTCTGCAGCGGAGGCATTTGGGCCACGGGCAACGCCGTTATTACAAACAATACGGTAGTAGGGAACTCAGGCCGAGAAGGCTCGCAGCTCTATTTGGACTTCTTCACCGGACGGGTAGCAAATAATATTTTCGCGGGCGAGGGTACGGCCCCGATCGTTTACTGCGAGCGTTCCACACCGTCCATGTTCAACTTCAACGACTTGTTCAACCCGACCGGCATGCTGATCGGCGACGAATGCCCTATCGACCTCACCAACATCCCAGCCGACCCGCAATTCGTGGACGCATCGTATGGGGACTTTCGCCTCAATCCCGGCTCGCCCGTGGTTGACCGCGGTGATAACAGCGTTCCCGAGCTGACCGACTTCGACATCGACGGCGTGGACCGGATTGTCGATGGAGACGCAAATGGCCAGGCCGTCGTCGACATGGGCGCGCACGAATTTGCGCCGAACCCCGGCGAATTCCACTTCGAATCGGCCGGCTTCAGCACGCTCGAGAACAGCGGAACCGCATTGATAAGTGTGCTGCGCAAAGCCGGCAAGACCGGAACAGTATCCGTCGATTTTCACACGGCAGATGGGACGGCGCGCGCAGGAAGCGATTACAATTCCACGTCCGGCACGTTGTCATTCGCGGATGGCGAAACGCGCAAGACGTTCTCGGTTTCGATCCTCGACGACTCGATTGTCGAAGGAAAGGAAACGGTCAATCTGTACCTAAGCAACCCGTTCGGCGGCGCAATCCTGGGGCGTCAAAGCAGCGCTGTCCTTACAATTGATGAAGTAGGGGCGACACTGACGGTGGATGCGAACGCCGGGACCGCTCTGAACGTCACAGTCACCCCAAACGATAGCAACGGTCAAGGCAATGGTGCCACGAGATTTACACGCCTTTTCAGCAAGAACGCCTCGGTGACTTTGGTCGCGCCGCCGACAGCGGGAGATAAAAATTTCATCAGCTGGACAGGTTGCGACAGCGTTTCGGGTGCGACCTGTGTCTTGTCAATGAGCAAGGACAAAACCGTGACAGCGATGTATGCGAAGCCCTCGCCTATTTCAATTCTGTCGCCAGCTAACGGTGCAGCCTGGCGCGTGGGTAGCAAACAATCCATCCGTTGGAGCACGGCGGATGCGAGCAATATGGCTGTTCTAATTTCCCGCAACGGCGGCGCTACCTGGTCGGTGATTTCGAAAAAGACCCCTAACGTCGGCGACCTCCTCTGGAAGGTCAAGAAGCCGGCAACGGGGCAGGCGATCATCCGTGTTTGTGGCGTGACGATTCCGGTGGTCTGTGCCGACAGCAGCCCATTCGCCATTCAATAAAGATTGGATCTTCCCTCTGATCGTCGCCACACGCCCGACCGCGTCGTCTCTGTCAGCGAGGAGGTCTAGTGTAATTAATATTATCGAGAGCTCCTCCATTTTTCTTTTCCCCTCCCTCCGTGCTACACTGATTTCGTTCCACTTTCCCGGAGCCCAAGTTATTGGACGATTGGATCGAGCGCTACGGCGATCATCTGAAGCTGGAGAAGAACGTCTCGCCGCACACGCTGCGGAACTATTTGAGCGACTTAAGGCAGTTCGATGCGTATCTCGAGCAGAGAGCCAAAGAACATGACGAGAAGAAGACTTCGATCGAGGACGTGAACGTCCATCTCGTCCGCGCCTATCTCGCGTCGCTCGCCAAGCAAAACAAAAAGAGTTCGATCGGCCGGAAGCTCGCCGCCTTGAAGGGCTTCTACCGTTATCTTTTGCGCGAGAAGCGCATAGCGCGCGACCCGCTGGCGCTCTTCGCGACGCCGAAGCAGGAAAAGCCGCTGCCGGTTTTTCTTTCGGTCGACGACGTCTTTCGCCTGCTCGGCGGCGTCGAGGGCGAGGGGATTCTCACGCTTCGCGACCGCGCGATTTTGGAGACGCTTTATTCGACCGGTGTCCGCGTGAGCGAAGCCGTCGGACTCAACTGGGGCGACGTTGACTTTCGACTCGGCATCATTAGAGTGATGGGGAAAGGCTCGAAAGAAAGGATCGTGCCGATCGGCGCAGTCGCGCTGAAGGCGCTCGAAGAATACGGCGCGGAGCAGGCACTGGTATGGAAGCGCGCGGCGAAAGGCAATCAGCCGGTGTTCTTGAACCATCGCGGCAAAAGAATCACGACCCGGAGTATCGCGCGGGTCGTGGATAAATATCTAAAAGCGGCGGACGTTCCCGTGCGCATGGGGCCGCACGGGCTGCGCCATACGTTCGCGACGCATCTGCTCAATGGCGGCGCGGATCTCCGCGTCATTCAGGAGTTGCTGGGCCACGCGAGTCTCTCCACGACGCAGCGCTACACGCATCTCAACCTGGACCAGCTCACGGCGGTTTACGATAAAGCTCATCCGAGGGCATAGAGGCAAGAGCCGCGAGGCAGGAGGCGTGAGAAATCTTTCACTCACGCCTCTACTCGCGCCTCGCGCCTGAGTTTCAATGTTTCACGCGACAACGATATTGGCGGTGCGCCGCAACGGGAAGATGGTGATGGTCGGCGACGGCCAAGTAAGCCTCGGCCAGACCGTGATGAAGCACACCGCCCGCAAGGTGCGGAAGCTCTATCACGATAAGGTCATCGCCGGCTTCGCGGGCGCGACCGCGGACGCGTTCACGCTGTTCGAAAAGTTCGAGGCGAAGCTCGAGCAATTCAACGGCAATCTAAAGCGCGCCGCCGTCGAGCTGGCGAAAGACTGGCGCACCGACCGCGTGCTCCGGCGGCTCGAGGCGCTGATGGTCGTCGCCGACGCGGAGAATACGCTGGTGGTTTCCGGCGCCGGCGACGTGGTCGAGCCGGACGGCGGCGCGATCGCGATCGGCTCGGGCGGCAATTACGCCCTCGCCGCGGCGCGCGCGCTGCTGAAGCACACCGAATTGGACGCGCGCGCAATCGCCGAGGAAGCGATGCGCCAGGCGGCGGACATATGCGTCTATACAAACGAGCAACTTAGCTACGAAGAGCTGCCGTAAGGAACTAAAGTGAAGGATCTACGAACCGAAGGAGTGATCGATGCGACATCCGGCTCACACGCGCCGATGATGACGCCGCGCGAGATCGTCTCCGAGCTCGACCGCTACATCGTCGGCCAGCGCGATGCCAAGCGCGCGGTCGCGATCGCGCTGCGAAACCGCTGGCGCCGCCGGCTCGTGCCGGAGGAGCTGCGCGAGGAGATCGCGCCGAAAAATATCATCATGATCGGGCCGACCGGCGTCGGGAAAACCGAGATCTCGCGGCGACTCGCGAAGCTCGCTCAGGCGCCGTTCATCAAAGTCGAGGCCTCGAAATTCACGGAAGTCGGGTACGTCGGCCGGGACGTCGAGTCTATCATCCGCGACCTGACGGAGCTCGCCGTCGGCATGGTCAAGGAAGAGGAGAAGCAAAAAGTCGAGATCCGCGCCCGTGAGATGGCGGAAGAGAAGATCCTCGACATTCTGCTGCCGCCGATGCAGTTCGGCAAGAGCGAAACCGAGGACGCGGATACGGCGCGCGCCGCGGGCACGCGCGAGAAGCTGAAGAAGATGCTGCGCGAAGGCCGCCTCGACGAGCGCTTCGTCGATATCGAGATGAGCCAGACGATCATGCCCATGGTCGAGGTGCTGACGCCGCAGGGCATGGAGGGAATGGAGTTCAACTTAAAGGATATGTTCTCCAATCTCATGCCGAAGCGGACCAAAAAGCGCACGGTCAAGGTTCCGGAGGCGATAGCGATCCTCACCCAGGAGGAAGCGGGCAAGCTCATCGACATGGACAAGGTCACGTCCGAGGCGGTGCGGCGGGTCGAGCAGTCGGGCATCGTCTTTATCGACGAGATCGACAAGATCGCCGGCCGCGAGGCCGCCCACGGCCCCGATGTCTCGCGCCAGGGTGTCCAGCGCGACCTGCTGCCGATCGTCGAGGGCTCGACCGTCAACACGAAATACGGCATGGTGAAGACCGACCATATTCTCTTCATCGCCTCCGGCGCCTTTCACAGTAGCAAACCCTCGGACCTGCTGCCGGAATTTCAGGGTCGCTTTCCGATTCGCGTCGAGTTGGGCTCGCTCGGCAAGGAGGAGTTCGTCCGCATTCTAACGGAGCCTAAAAACGCGCTCATAAAACAATACACGGCGCTGCTCGAAACAGAGAGCGTGCGACTTATCTTCCGCGAGGACGCGATCGCGGAGATCTCCCGCGTCGCCGCCGAAGTTAATGAGCGCACGGAGAACATCGGCGCCCGCCGGCTGCATACGATTCTGGAGCGCCTGCTCGACGAGGTCTCTTACGCGGCGCCCGAAATGCCGGGTAAAGAAGTCGTGATCGACGCGCAGTACGTGCGCGATCGCTTGAGTCCGATTTTGAAAGACGAGGACCTCTCGCGCTATATATTGTAGCGTCCAGGCTAGCCTGACGCTCAGGACGATTATGGAACGATTCATCGGTAAGGCCGAGACGCTCATGGAGGCGCTTCCATATATACGGCGCTTCTACGGCAAGACGTTCGTCGTCAAATACGGCGGCAACGCGATGGTCGACGAGGAGCTGAAGGACAGCTTCGCGCAGGACATCGTCCTGCTCAAATACGTCGGCGTCAATCCGGTAGTCGTTCACGGCGGCGGCCCGCAGATCAACGAGATGCTGCAAAGAATGGGCACGCCGACGCAGTTCGTCCGCGGCATGCGCGTGACCGACGCCGAGACGATGGACATCGTCGAGATGGTGCTCGTCGGCAAGATCAACAAGGAGATCGTCAATCTGATCAACCAGCACGGCGGCATGGCGGTGGGGCTTTGCGGCAAGGACGGCGGCCTCATCCGCGCGCGGAAGATGATGATGACGATCAAGAACAACGGCCAGGAGCCGGAGACCGTCGACATCGGCATGGTCGGCGAGATCACGGGCATCAATCCAATGGTGATCAACTCGCTCGACGACAATAAATTCATTCCCGTGATCGCGCCGATCGGCGTGGGCGACCGCGGCGAGACCTATAACATCAACGCCGACCTCGTCGCCGGCCAGCTGGCGGAAGCGCTCGGCGCCGAAAAGCTGATCCTGCTGACCGACGTCGCGGGCGTGAAAGATAAAAAGGGCGAGCTCTTGAGCACCCTCAAGATCAACCAAGCGCGCAAACTCATTCAAGACGGCGTCGTCGGCGAAGGCATGATTCCGAAGGTCGAATGCTGCATCGACGCGTTGAAGGGCGGCGTCGGCAAGACGCACATCATCGACGGCCGCGTCAAACATGCGGTGCTGCTCGAGGCGTTCACGAAGGAAGGGGTGGGGACGGAAGTGGTGCAGAAGTGAACAATCGCCAGATCATCAACATCACCGAAAAATATGTAGCCAACACTTACGCGCGATTTCCGGTCGCGCTCGTCCGCGGCAAAGGCGCGCGTGTGTGGGACGCCGACGGCAAGGAGTATATCGACTTCGTCGCCGGCATCGCCGTCAACGGCCTCGGTCACAATCATCCGGCGGTCGCCCGCGCCATCCGCGCTCAGGCCGGGAAGCTGCTCCACGTCTCCAACCTTTACCATATCGAGCCGCAGTCGCTGCTCGCGCGCGAGATCTGCCGTCACTCGTTCGCCGAAAGGGTTTTTTTTTGCAACAGCGGCGCGGAGGCGAACGAGGCGGCTATCAAGCTCGCGCGCCGCTACGGCGCCGAGTGGCTGGGCGGCAAATACGAGGTTCTCTCCACCTATAACTCCTTTCACGGCCGCACGCTGGCCACGCTCACCGCGACCGGACAAGAAAAGGTGCGCGCCGGCTACGATCCATTGCCGACGGGTTTCCGGCAGGTTCCTTACAACGACCTGCGCGCCATGGAGGCGGCGATCGACGAAAAGACGACCGTCGCGATCCTCGTCGAGCCGATCCAAGGAGAAGGCGGCGTCGTCGTGCCGGACCGGAATTACCTCCAGGGACTTCGGGAGCTCTGCGACGATCGCGAGATTCTCCTCATCTTCGACGAAGTCCAGTCCGGCATGGGGCGGACGGGGAAGCTCTTCGCCTATGAGCATTACGGCGTCGAGCCGGACATCATGACGCTCGCCAAGGCGCTCGGCGGCGGTTTGCCGCTCGGCGCGATGGCGGCGAAAGAAAAGGTGGCGCGGAGCTTCGTCCCCGGGGCTCATGCTTCGACGTTCGGTGGAAACCCTTTGGCCTGCAATGTCGGTCTTGCCGTACTCGATACCCTGCTGCGCGGCGGCGCGCTCAAGAACTGCGTCCAGATGGGCCGGTTTCTCGAAAATCGGCTCGAGGAGATGCGCCGGCGCTTCGGCTTCGTGCGCGACATTCGCGGCCAGGGCCTGATTCTCGGCATGGAGCTGGAGCAGGACGCGGGCAAGATCGTGGAGGATTGTTTGAAGGCGGGCCTATTGATCAATGCCACGGCGCACAAGGTGCTGCGCTTTATTCCCCCGCTCACAATCGGCAAAAAGGATATCGAGCAGGGGCTTGCAATCCTGGAAAAAGTCCTCGCGCGGCAATAACTCCCTCTTGAATCGCCCCGCGCGTGAAACTAACATAAGGTTTTTTCCCAGCCCCGGATTTGCCATGACTACCGATCGGAATCAGAAACGCGATCTATTGAGTTTCCAGCCGCTCGCACGGAAGCAGATCGAGGCGATCTTCGCCTTCAGCCGCAAGCTCAAGCACGAGCTGAAACGCGGCATCGTCCGGCCGCGGCTGCCCGAGAAAGCGCTCGCGATGGTATTCGAAAAGCCGAGCCTCAGGACGCGTGTGAGCTTCGAGACCGGCATGATCCAGCTTGGCGGCAGCGCGATTTTTCTCGGCCCCGACGAAATCCAGCTCGGGCTTCGCGAAAGCGCGGCCGACGGCGCGCGCGTCTTGAGCCGCTGGGCGGATCTCATCGTGGTCCGGACTTTTTCTCAGGATACGCTCGAAGAGATGGCGCGCTGCGCGTCGGTGCCGATCATCAACGGACTGACGGATCTGTACCATCCGTGTCAGGTGCTGGCAGATTGCTTTACGTTGATCGAAAAAAAGCGCAGGCTCGAAGGACTAAAGATCGCATTCGTCGGCGACGGCAACAACGTGGCGAACAGCTGGGTCGAAGCGGCCTCGCGGCTTCCTTTTTCGCTCGTTGTCGCGAGTCCGAAAGGTTACGAGCCGGACGCGCTCCTGGTTGCAGAGGCTAAGGAGACCGGGGCGCGCGTTCAGGTGACCGCCGATCCTGAAGAGGCCGTCAAGGACGCCGACGTCATTTATACCGACGTGTGGACGAGCATGGGCCAGGAGGCCGAGGCGGAGGCGCGCCGTCGCGCCTTTCGCCGTTATCAAGTCAACCGTGAGCTGGTCGCTCGCGCGAAGCGCGATGCCGTCGTGATGCATTGCCTTCCGGCGCATCGGAACGAAGAGATCACGCACGACGTCATCGAAGGGCCGCAGTCGATCATCTTCGACCAGGCGGAGAACCGCCTGCACGTCCAGAAAGGCATTATGGTCTGGGCGCTCAAAGGCATGAAGGGTTTGAAGAGCTAAGGGAAACAATGCCGAAAATCGATCGCGAAGACATGCAGGTAAACAAAGTCGTGCTGGCGTATTCCGGAGGCCTCGACACTTCGGTCATCCTGCGCTGGCTGATCGAGACGTATGACTGCGAAGTGGTCGCGTATTGCGCCGATCTGGGGCAGGAAGAGGAGCTCGAAGGCGTTCGCGAAAAGGCGCTCAAGACCGGCGCGACCAAGGTTTACATCGACGACCTGCGCGAGCCGTTCGTGAAAGACTACGTCTTCCCGATGCTGCGCGCGAACGCGGTTTACGAGGGGTCGTACCTCCTGGGCACATCGATCGCCCGGCCGCTCATCGCTAAGCGGCAGATCGAGATCGCGCTGCAAGAGAACGCCGACGCGGTCGCTCACGGCGCGACCGGCAAGGGCAACGATCAGGTTCGTTTCGAGCTGACGTATTATGCGCTCAAGCCCGATGTCAAAGTCATCGCGCCGTGGCGCACATGGGATCTCGACTCCCGCGGCAAGCTCATCGATTATGCGGCAAAACACGGAATTCCGGTGCCGGTCACCAAAGCCAAGCCCTACAGCATGGACCGGAACCTTTTTCACATCAGCTACGAAGGCGGCATCCTGGAGGATCCGTGGAGCGAGCCGCCGGCCGACATGTTCGTCTGGACGAAATCTCCGGAGCAGGCGCCCGACAAGCCGCAATATCTCGAAATCGACTACGTGAAAGGCGATCCGGTCGCCGTCGACGGCAAAAAGCTCTCGCCCGCGAAGCTGCTCGCCGAGCTGAACCGCATCGGCGGCGCGCACGGAATCGGCCGCGCGGACGTCGTCGAGAACCGCTATGTCGGCATGAAATCGCGCGGCGTCTACGAGACTCCCGGCGGCACGCTGCTCCATGCGGCGCACCGCGCGCTCGAATCGATCACGGTCGACCGCGAGGTCATGCGGCTGCGCGACTCGCTGGTGCCGCGCTACGCGGAAATGATCTACTACGGCTACTGGTTCGCGCCCGAGCGCGAGGTGCTGCAGCAGATGATCGACGCGGCGCAGGCCAACGTCACCGGCCGTGTGCGCCTTAAACTCTACAAGGGCGCCGCTTCCGTCGCCGGCAGAAAGTCGGAAGTCTCGCTCTATGATCCCGGCATCGCGACGTTCGAAGAGGGCGCGGGTTACAACCAGGCTGATGCCGAGGGCTTCATTCGCTTGAACGCGCTGCGGCTTCGTCTGCGGCGGCTGAAGCAGCTGAAGGAAAATTAATTCAGGGTTGAAAATGCCGCCGGGTAAAAAATTATGGGGCGGTCGCTTCGTTTCCGCCACCGCCGGCTCGGTCGAGGCCTTTACCGCCTCGATCGACGTCGACGCGCGGCTTTACCGCCACGATATCGCCGGTAGTATCGCGCATGCGCGCATGCTGGCGCGGCAGCGCATCATCGCGCCGCGAGAGGCCCGCCGCATCGTCGCCGGCCTCGAGGCGATCCGCGACGAGATCGACGAAGGCAAGTTCCGTTTCTCGGCCGCCGATGAAGACATCCACATGAATATCGAGCGGCGGCTCATCGAGCGCATCGGTCGCGTCGGCGAGAAGCTTCACACCGCGCGGAGCCGCAACGATCAGGTCGCGCTCGATCTGCGGTTATATCTTCGCGACGAAGTGAAAGCGATCATCGTCGCCGTCGACGGCCTCAAGCGCGAGCTCGCGCGGACCGCGAAACGCCATATCGACGTTGTCATGCCCGGCTATACGCATCTCCAGCGCGCGCAGCCGGTGCTCTTTTCGCACCATCTGCTCGCCTACGCCGATATGCTCGAGCGGGACACCGAGCGGATGCGCGACTGCTTGAAGCGAATGGACGTCCTGCCGCTCGGCTCCGGCGCGCTCGCGGGCACGACGCTGCCGATCGACCGCCGCTACGTCGCGCGTCTGCTGGGCTTCGCGCGGGTCTCGAAAAACAGCCTCGACAGCGTCGCCGACCGCGATTTCGCGATCGAATTCATTGCCGCCGCCGCGATCCTATTCGTGCATCTGAGCCGCCTTGCGGAGGAGTGGGTGTTGTGGTCTAGTACGGAGTTCGGTTTCATCGAGCTTCCCGACCGCTACTGCACCGGCAGCTCGATGATGCCGCAGAAAAAGAATCCCGGCGTGCCGGAGCTCGTTCGCGGCAAAGCCGGGCGCGTGTTCGGCCACCTGCAGGCGCTGCTCACGATCATGAAAGGACTGCCGCTCGCCTATAATCGCGATCTGCAGGAAGACAAACGGCCGCTCTTCGACACCGTCGATACCGTCAAGGCGAGTCTCGAAGTCATGCGCGAGCTCGCGGCCGGCGTCAAAGTCAGAAAGCAGCGCATGACGGAGGCCGCCGCCGACGGGTTCATGAATGCGACCGATCTCGCCGATTACCTCGTTGAGCACGGTGTGCCGTTTCGGTCGGCACATGGCATCGTCGGACGCATCGTGCGCTCCTGCGTCGAGCGCGGCGTCAAAATAGAAGACCTGCCGCTCGGCGAGCTGAAGCGCTTCTCGCCGAAGATCGAAAAGGACGTTTATGCTTATCTGACTGCCGATGCCGGAGTCGGCCGGAGACGTTCGGAAGGCGGCACGGCCCCTGTTAACGTGCGGCGGCGGCTGAAGGAGCTCGGTGTATGAATAGATTAGGCAATAGGCATGAGGCATTCGGCATTAGTCAAAGATCTCGGGAATATGCCGTTCAGCTAATTTCCTATTGCCTGTTGCCTGTTGCCTTATGCCTGCTTTTGACGGGCTGCGGTAGCAAAGGAGGGCTGCGCGCGCCCGAAGGCGCGGTGCCGGAGCCGATCACGGATTTGCGCGCCAAGGCCGGAAAGCAGGGCGTTGTGCTCACCTGGGGACGGCCGACGCGCTACGTCGACGGCAAAGAGTTGAACGATCTCGTGTCGTTTGTAATCTTTCGCAGGGAAATAGCGAAAAATTGCCCGGAATGCCCGTCGCCGTATCGGCAGCTCGCGACGGTCGACGTCGAGGACCAGCAGAAATTCATCAAGCGAAAGCAATTCGGCTACGTCGATCAGGAAGTGCAAAACGGGACGGTTTACCGCTACCGCGTTTTTTCCAAGGTAGCGGATAGTTCCATGAGCGATCCGTCGAACGAGGCCGAGGTTACCTGGAGAACTGAATGAATCATTTCGAATACCGCAACGGGGAGATGTTCGCCGAAGAAGTCCCCGTCGGAAAAATCTCGCGCGAGGTGGGCACGCCGGCCTATATTTACAGCCTCGCAACGCTCAGGCGCCATTACCGCGTTTTCGACCAGGCGTTCGGCAAGACGCCGCATCTCGTCTGTTTTTCGGTCAAATCGAACTCGAATCTGGCGGTGCTGCGCGCTTTCGCGAAGGAGGGAAGCGGCTTCGACATCGTCTCGGGCGGCGAGCTCTTCCGCGCGCTCCAGGCCGGCGGCGACGCCAGGAAGATTGTTTTTTCCGGAGTCGGAAAAAAGCGCGACGAAATCGAGTACGCGCTCAAGTCCGGCATCCTGATGTTCAACGTCGAATCCGAGCAGGAGCTCATGTTCATCGACGAAGTTGGCCGCGCGCTGGGAAAGCGCGCGCCGATCAGCCTGCGGATCAACCCCGACGTCGACGCCAAGACGCATCCCTACATCTCGACGGGGATGAAAAAGAGCAAGTTCGGCATCGAGATCAAACGTTCGGCTGAGCTCTACAAGCAGGCGCTCACGCTGAAAAATCTCGAAGTGATCGGCGTCGACTGCCACATCGGCTCGCAGCTTACTTCCGTCGGGCCGTTCGTCGACGCGCTGGCGCGCGTGCGCGAATATCTCGATCGCGTGCTCGTCGGCTATCTCAGAAAAGAAGGCGCCGACATCCGTTATCTCGATCTCGGCGGCGGCTTGGGCATCCGCTACAAGGACGAAGAGCCGCCGAGCCCGGAGGAGTACGCCGGCGCGCTCGTCAAAGGCCTCGAAGGGCTGAACGTCACGCTGATCCTCGAGCCCGGCCGCGTGATGGTCGGCAACGCGGGGATGCTCGTCACCGAGGTGCTCTATCTCAAGGAACACGAGGAGAAGAAGTTCGTCGTCGTCGACGGCGGCATGAACGATCTCATCCGCCCCGCGCTTTACGGCTCGTATCAGGCAGTCCTGCCGGTGGCCGAGAGCAAGGGGGAGACGATCGTCGCCGACGTCGTCGGCCCGATCTGCGAAAGCGGCGATTTTTTCGCCAAAGACCGCGAACTGCCGCGCCCGAAGCCGGGCGATCTGCTGGCGGTTATGAGCGCCGGGGCGTATGGTTTTACTATGGCATCGAATTACAATTCCCATCCCCGGCCGCCGGAAGTGCTCGTCGACGGCGACAAGTACTATGTCGTCCGCGAGCGCGAGTCGCTCGACGATCTGATTCGCGGCGAGACGATTCCGCCGGCCCTGCAGTAAGCGAATCGTTCTATGAGCGAGCTTCGTTTCACCAAGATGCACGGCTGCGGCAACGATTTCATTTTCATCGATTGCCTCGGCGGCGAAAAGCGCGACCTCACGAAGATCGCAAAGCAGCTCTGCGACCGGCGCTTCGGCGTCGGCGCGGACCAGCTGCTGACGATTCACCCTTCCGCCGTCGGCGATTTCAAGATGGAGATCTACAACGCCGACGGGAGCCAGGTCGAGATGTGCGGCAACGGCATCCGCTGCTTCGCGAAATACGTGCGCGATCACGGACTCACGAAAAAGACCGAGCTCGCGGTCGAGACGCTCGCCGGCATTATCCGGCCGCGACTGGTCGGTGACCTCGTCGAAGTCGACATGGGGGAGCCGATTCTCGAAGGACGGAAGATCCCGGTCAACGCCGACGGAAAGATTCTCGATCATCCGCTCGACGTAGACGGCGCGGTTTATCGCGTCACGTGCGTGTCGATGGGAAATCCCCACTGCGTTCTTTATCCGGACGATCCCGACAAGCTCGATCTGGAGAAACTCGGGCCGCACTTCGAGCACCATGCGTTCTTTCCCAATCGCGTCAACACGGAGTTCGTGAAGGTTCTCGGGCCGGAAGAGATCCGCATGCGCGTCTGGGAGCGCGGCGCCGGCGAGACTTGGGCGTGCGGCACCGGCGCGTGCGGCGCGGCGGTGGCCGGCGCACTGACGAAGCGGCACGGACGGAAAGTTACCGTCCATCTTCGCGGCGGAGATCTCTTGATCGACTGGCGCGAAAACAACCGCGTCTACATGACCGGCGCCGCCGTGGAAGTGTTCGAAGGCGTGGCGCGAGTTTAATCCGTTCATGACAAACGCGCTCCAATGCTGGAGCTTTGCCGGTCTTGCGATCGTGATGCTCGCCGGCTGCGCGACGACGGCGCAGCAGATTCCGCTCGCCTACGCGCCGGAGACGGCAAGACCATCGGCGGGAGTCCATGATTACGGGATGGCGGTCAAAGCGATCGCGTCGGTGATGGTAGAGGATTTGCGATTGCCGCGGCTGGAATCGGTTTTTTATCTGTACCCCAGCGGCGCTGATTACACGACTGGATTAAAGAGCGAGCTGCGCGATCGCCCGGACCCGGGCGGCAGAGAGCAAGCGCTCGCGATCGCGAGTTGTGACCGGCGCAAGGTTCTGGCCAACGCCGAGCGTCTCGCGAGAATATCCTGGCCGGATCGTGTTCGAACGGTCGCACATGAAATGGTCCACTTGGCTGAATTCGCGCTCGCCGACTGGCGCTGCGCCACGCCGCACTACTGGCTGATGGAAGGATTCGCTCAGTGGGGCGCTTATAAGGTTACGGACCGTCTCGGGCTCCATACCTATGCAGCAGGCGCGGCGCTTTCGTCGCGGCATTCCGCCTCGTTTTATTCCGCCGGCACGCTGCCGCCGCTCGATGGACTGGCAACCGAAGCTGAATGGGAAGCCGCAGAGCGTAGTGTCGGCAAAGAGGCGGTTTACGGGCAGTCGTTGCTTGCCGTCGATTTTCTAATCGAGCGGAAAGGGCTTCCGGCCGTGCTCGATTATTTTGCGCGCTTTCGCGATTCCGCCGCGCGCAGCGATCATTTCTCCGCCGCCTTCGGCGAGGACGTCGACGCTTTCCAGGCGGAATTCGGCGCGCATCTAAAATCGATTCTCTAATGTAGGAGGCGAAAATGTTTTCCGGTTCCATCGTCGCGCTGGTGACGCCGTTCAAAAACGGCAAGGTCGATTGGCAAAGCTTGGAGAGCCTCGTCGAATTTCACATCCAGAACGGCACCAACGGCATTGTGCCGTGCGGCACCACCGGCGAGTCCGCCACGCTCGACCATGCGGAGCACCATGACGTGATCAAGGCGGTCGTCAAAGCGGTCAAGAAGCGCGTTCCGGTGATCGCGGGCACGGGCTCGAACTCGACGCAGGAGGCGATCGATCTCACGATCGGCGCCGAGCGAGCGGGCGCCGACGGCGCGCTCCTGATCTCGCCCTATTACAATCGGCCGATGCAGGAAGGGATCTATCAGCATTACAAGGCCGTCGCCGCGGCGGTCGGCATCCCGCTCATCGTCTACAATATTCCCGCGCGCACCGGTTCGAAGATCGAGCCGGAGACGCTCGCGCGCCTGAGCGAGATCAAAAACGTTGCCGGAGTAAAGGAAGCGACCGGCTCGGTCGATCAGGCGATCGACGTGATCCGTCTTTGCGGCGATCGGCTGGCGGTTTTTTCCGGCGAAGACTCGCTGACTTATTCGCTGATGGCGCTCGGCGGCAAAGGGGTCATCTCGACCGTCGCCAACATCGCCCCGAAGGCAATGGCCGATCTCACGGCGGCATGCCTCAAAGGCGACTGGGAAAAAGGCCGCGAGCTGCAACTCCGGCTGATTCCGCTCATCCGCGCGGTGTTCATCGAGACCAATCCGATTCCATCCAAAGCGGCGCTCGCGCTGATGGGCAAATGCAGCAACGAATTGCGCCTGCCACTGACGCCGATGGCGGAAGGCAACGTGAAAAAGCTCCGGCAGGCAATGGCCGATTTCGGCCTGCTCAAAAACTAATATGCTGGATGCAATCGTCTGCGGCGCGGCGGGGCGGATGGGCGCGACGCTGGTCCGGCTGATTCACGAGGGCCGGAGCTTGAAGCTCGCCGGCGCCGTCGAGTCGGCCGACAATCCGCAGATCGGCAAAGACGCCGGCGAGGTCGCCGGCATAGGCAAGCTCGGGATTCCGATCGTCGCCGAGCTCGAGCCGCTGCTCAAAAAGGAAGCCGTCGTCATCGAGTTTACCGCGCCGGCGGCGACGCTCGAGCACGCGCGTATCGCGGCGCGGAAAAACGCGCCGATCGTCATCGGCACGACCGGTCTCGATCCGAAGCAGCGCGAAGAGATCGAAAAGCTCGCGCGCAACGGTCGAATCCTCATCTCGGCCAATATGAGCCTGGGCGTGAATCTGCTTGTCAGTCTCATGGGTAAAGTGGCCGGCATTCTCGGCGACGATTACGACGTCGAAATCATCGAGGCGCATCATCGCTTCAAAAAAGACGCGCCGAGCGGCACGGCGCTGGCGCTGGCCGAGCCGATCGCGAAGGCGCTGAAGCGGGATCTCGGCGCCGCCGGCGTGTCGGGCCGCAAGGGCATCGTCGGCGAGCGCACGAAAGAGGAAATCGCTCTGCTCTCCGTCCGCGCAGGCGACATCGTCGGCGAGCACACGGTGATCTTCGGCGGGCTCGGCGAGCGCGTCGAGTTCATCCACCGCGCCCAGAACCGCGAGACCTTCGCGCGCGGCGCGCTCCGCGCAGCCGTCTGGCTTGCGAAGCAGAAAAAAGGCCTCTACAGCATGCAGGACGTGCTCGGGCTGTAAGGACCCTACGCATTCGCTTATAATGGTTGGATATCTATGACCGATATGGAAACAATCGTGTCGCTGTGCAAGCGGCGCGGCTTTATTTTTCAATCCAGCGAGATTTACGGCGGCACCGGGTCGTGCTGGGACTACGGGCCGCTCGGCGTGCTGCTCAAGAATAACGTCAAGCGCGCGTGGTGGAGAGACAACGTCGAGCTGCGCTCCGACATGGTCGGTCTCGACGCGTCGATTCTCATGGCCACGCGCGTGTGGAAGGCGAGCGGCCATCTCGATCATTTCACCGATCCGATGGTGGACTGCAAGGCGTGCAAGCGGCGATTTCGTTCCGACAAGATCGACGAGGAGCCGTGGACGCACTACTGCGAGGCGGCGAAGGGCAATAAATTCATCATTCCCGCCGGCGAGGCGTGCAAGCATTGCAACCATCGGCGGTCGCTCTGTCCCGCGTGCGGCAAAGGCGAGCTCACCGAGCCGCGCCAGTTCAACCTCATGTTCAAGACGTTCATGGGGCCGGTGGAAGACGAGGCGGCGGTGACGTACCTACGCCCCGAGACCGCGCAGGGCATCTTCGTCAATTTTGATAACGTGCTCCAGTCGATGCGGCTGAAACTGCCGTTCGGCATCGCGCAGATCGGCAAAGCCTTCCGCAATGAAATCACACCGGGAAACTTCACGTTTCGCACGCGCGAGTTCGAGCAGATGGAGATCGAGTACTTCGTCATGCCGGGAACCGACGAGGAATGGCACCAGCGCTGGCTCGACGAGCGCTTCGCCTGGTATCCGAAGTACGGCATGACGAAGGAAAATCTGCGGCTCCGCGAGCACGAAAAAGACGAGCTCGCGCACTACGCCAAGCGCACCGCGGACATCGAATATAAATTCCCGATGGGCTGGAGCGAACTCGAAGGAATCGCCAATCGCACCGACTTCGATCTCAAACAGCATGCGAAATTCAGCGGCAGGGCGCTGGAGTATTTCGACGAGGAGACGAAACAAAAAGTCGTTCCCTACGTCATCGAGCCGTCGGCCGGCGCCGACCGCGCGACGCTGGCGTTCATGGTCGACGCGTATAATCAGGAAGAGGTGCGCGGCGAGAAGCGGGTCGTGCTGAGGTTTCATCCCGAGCTTGCGCCGGTGAAGATCGCCGTCTTGCCGCTGCTCAAGAAAAACGACCGCATCGTCGAGACGGCGAAGAAACTTTGCGCCGATCTGAGAAAGCGGTGGTACTCCGTTTACGACGACACGGCTTCGATCGGACGCCTATACCGGCGTCAGGACGAAGTCGGCACGCCGTTCTGCGTCACCGTCGACGTGCAGACCGTCGGCGACGACAAGGCCGCTGCGGATGACAAGGTGACGATCCGCGACCGCGATACGATGCAGCAGATCCGCGTACCGCTCGCGAACGTTCCGGAGATTATGTCTAAGTTAATGGAAGGTGCGTGGGCCGAAATCGCGGCGAGCGCCGATTACAAAATACCCGCCAAAGAATCAAGCAGCTTGTGATCACACAACGACTGCGATCGCGCCGGGTTTTCCGGCGCGATCGCCTAGTCGCTCTCCCAAACTAATTAGTAGCGATATTGAGCAGGCCTGTAGCCCTCAGACGAGTACGGGCTTTGCTGGTACTGCTGATTTTGCGGCGCAGGCGGTGGATTGCTCTGGTATTGCTCCTGATCGGGCGGCGGCGGTCCCTGGTCGTATCCAGGGTCGTACGGCGGCGGATAGCCGGGATCATAGGGAGGCGGCGGATACCCGTAGTCCGGTGGAGGCGGAGGCGGATAATAACCCGGGTCGGCATAGACCGGCGGCCCATACAAGAAAGGGGAGATCAAGAAGCCTGTCGCGATGCCGCCCAAGACCCCGGCGGCAATCGCGGCGCCGTTGTAATAGTATCCGCAGCAGTGGCCGTAGTGGAAACGACCGTAGCCGTACCGAGGATAAAAACCAAAACGGGAACCGTAGAAGTTACGGCCACCCCATGAACCGCCATGCCAGCCCCCGTTCCAGGAGCCGCCACGCCAGCCTCCATTCCACCCCCCACGCCCCGCGGTCGGAGCGAAGCCACGGGGAGTTCCAGCGAACGCACGGCCCGCGGACGAAGCAAAACCTCCCCGACTCGGACCGAAGTTCCCCCGAGCTGGTGCGGAAGCGAACCCGCCACGACCCGCAGAGGCAAAACCGCCGCGCCCAGCGGCAGCGCCGCCGCGACCCGCTGAAGCGAAGCCGCCGCGACCGCCGGCGAAGCTCTGAGCCGGGAACAGTAACGCCGACGCCAGCGCGGCGATTAATCCCAGCGTTGAAACTAGCTTTTTCATTTTCTGACTCTCCTTCAAAAATCTCTCAACAATATTCGCCACTATAATAGAATGATCTGCCTTTACCAGTACCACGGTCCATAACGATACGATGGGTAATATCCGTAGAAATATGGGTACGGCCGATAATAATGTCCATAGCCGTAATACGGATATGGTCGATAGTACGGATACGGAGCGTAAGCGAAATAAGGATACGGAGCGTATGCGTAGGGATAGAAGTACGGCGCGTAGTAGTGTTTATGCCACGCATAGCCGGCCGACGGAATCAGGAGCATCATAACCACGCCCAACAAAAACGCCTTTTTCATGGCATGTCTCCTTTCCGGCTGATGTCGAATGTTCTTTATTCCTCTGTTACCCTCCACAAGTCCACATTGCGAAGCGGTTATATTTAAAAGTTTAGACCTTCGCTTGAGCAGGTCAAGGTTGCCGGTAGGTAAAATGCCTGTGCGTACAGGAAAGGTTCTGTTCCCGAAAACGTTCATGGCTGAGCAAATCACGTGACGATGCCCAGCGGCGCCGGCGCCCGGTATGCGGGGAAAATTTTGTCGAGTTCTGTTCTGCCCAAATGACGCGCAAGGACCTCGCCGCACACGGCGCGAAAATCCGTCGTGAGAGCGAGGTCGCGGCCTTCGTACAGGGCGTCGGGGTCGAGTCCCGGCCAGCGGCCGTAAACTTTTCCGCCTTTGACTTTTCCACCCATGACGAACATCACGTTGCCGTGGCCGTGATCGGTGCCGCGGTTTCCGTTTTCACGCGCCGTGCGGCCGAATTCCGACAGCGTCACAACGACGACGTCTTCGATATGCTCGCCGAGGTCGCGCGCAAACGTCGCCAGCCCCTCGCCAAACTCTTTCAATCGATTCGCCATCTGGCCGGACGCGCCGCCCTCGCCGACGTGCGTATCCCATCCGTCGACTTCGGTGAAGGCGATCTCGAGCCCGACCTGCGATTTAACCAGCGCCGCGATCTGTTTCAGGCTCGCGCCGAAGCGGCCGCTCGGGTATGCCTCTTTCGACGGCGGCGCGGATAATGCGCCCGTCGCTTGCAGCGTCCGCATCGCGTCGAATAGCCCCGCGGCGCTCTTGCGCAGCAGCGGATCGCTCACATTCGCATAGCGCTGTTCCAGCGCCGGCGCGAGCAGCGGATCGCGCAGGCGAAATTCCTCCACCGAAGTCAGCGTCAGAGCCGGCGCGTCGCCGGCGAGAATGCGCGGCATCCTAAAGGTGACCGCGGCCGCGCGCAGCGGCCCTCCGGCTGCGCCGTATTGCAGCAGGCGGTTGAGCCAGCCGTCGCGAATGCTTTTCACGCCCGGCGTTCCGGTCTCCATATAATCCTGCGCATCGAAATGAGAGCGGCTGTTGTCCGGCGAGCCGGCCGCATGGACGACGGCGAGCCGGCCGGCAGCGAACAGGGGCTTGAGCGGCGCGAGCGCCGGATGCAATGCGTAAAAGCCGTCCAGATCGATGGCGCGATCGCTGCCGGAGCCCGGCTCCGCGAGGGCTATCGTCGGCCGCAAAGCATAATACGCGCGGTCTTTGAATGGGATCACGGCGTTTAGACCGTCCATGCCGCCGCGCTGAAAGACGACCACGAGGACCTTGTTCTTCCTTTCCGCTTCAGCTGCGGCGGCGCGCACGAGGAACGAGGGCGGCAGCCCGAGCGCCAACAACCCGATTCCCGAGGTCTTTAAAAACATCCGCCGCGTGAGTTCCATGTCACCTCACCTGAAATTCCGGCGCGGCGAGCGCCAGAGCCGTCGCTGCGCCGGCTTTGATTCGCGTGCCGCGAATCCGGTTGGCCGTGAGGTCGATGGCGAAATTGATGCGCGCGAGCAGCATATCGGGGCTGGTCCACGTCGCGGCGACATCGGGGAAGCCGGTCGGCGGCACCGAGAGAAACAGCGGCTCGCCCATCGCGACCAGATGGCGCAGAATCGGCTGCGCGGCGTCGGTCTCGCCCCCCGCGGCGCGCAGCGCGCTGGCGATGAGCTCGATCGGTTTTTTAATTTTCGCGCCGACGGCTTCCGGCGAGAAAAATTCCGGCGCCGAGAAAATCGCGCGCAGCACCGCCTTCATGTCGCCGCCGCTGTCGCGGAACACATCCGCCGCCCGCGCCACGAGGGCGGCCGGGGGATCGTCGCGGACGAAGCGGCGAACGAGCTTGGTGGAGATGAAGCGGGCGGTCGACGGGTGGCTGGCGAGAAGCTCGACGACCTTAATGCCGTCCTCGACGCCCCCGCCGGCGGCGATCGTCGTTCCGAGCACGGTCTTGGCTCCGCGGTCGTGCATGCGCGAGTCGAAAAGAAATTCCGGCCTGCCGCGCGGCTGGCGAATAGTCCAGCCGGTGAAGCAGCGCGCGACCTCGCCGACATCCTTCTGCGTATAGCCGCCGTCGACGCCGAGCGTGTGCAGCTCCATGAGCTCGCGGGCGTAGTTTTCGTTGATGCCCCCCTTGCGGATAGCGCCGTTGCCGGTGCGCGCGCGGCTAAGCGCCGCGTCGGGACTCGAGCTCAGCCAGTTGTCGAGATAAAACAACATCGCCGGGCTCTGCGCGGTGGCCAGCAGCAGATCGCGAAAACGGCCGAGCGCGCGCGGACGGATGGTTTCGCGCTCGTACTCGGTGACGAGCCAGCGGTCGACGCCTTTGGCGGCGAAAACGTTGAAGTGATTGGTCCAGAAGTCGATCATGACTTCCTGTAGTTGACGCGCGCTGTAGACGGCGCGCAGGATCTTCGCGCGCTGGAGCTCGGCAATGACAAAGCGCGGCGACTGATCCCGCGCCGGCGTCATCCCCTTCGCCGCAGCCTGCTGCTGGGGCGGATAGAGCTCCAGCAGCTCCGAGCCGCTGAGGCTCAAAGTCTTGAGGCTTTTTAATTTTTCTTCGACCAGAGGATCGGGGAGCCGATCGGGCTCGAGCTGCTCCTCGAGATAGGCGGGAATGCCTTTGGCTTTGACTTTCTCGATCTCGGCCGCAGTGGCACCGAAGCTCGCGCGGCCTAAAAAATGGCGTATCTTCTGATCTTCAGTCAGCGCCATTGGCCGCCGTCCGATACGGCTTCACGCCGTAATTTACGACTGCTCCGAAGGCGCGGAGTGCTGCCGGCGCCATTCGCGGAACTGCTGCATGCGCTCGGCGCGCAGCTCGCTCAATCGTGCTTTCTGGTCGTCCGTCAACACGCCGAGCACCTGGTTGCGGATGTGCGCGCGCGCGACGATCAACTGCGCTTGCAGCGACGCGATATCCTGCGCCTGCGCCTTTACGGCGGCTTCGTCGAAGGCGCCCTCGGACGACTGCCTGAGCGCGGCCTGCTTTTCGCGCAGCTGCTGCATCAGCGGGCGAATCGTGTCGCGGCTGTTCGTAAAGATATCGTGAATTTCAGAGCGCTGTGTATCCGATAATTGCAGCTGGCTAAAGAGCGGCGCGCCCATTCTTCCCCTTATGCCGGGGCGGCCGAAACCGGAATCGGCAATCGCCGCGGAGAGCGCAAGCGATCCGCTAAGAGCGATAGCGCCCGCCGTAAGCACGATTTTCTTAAGCGTCATAAATTCTCCTTATCTGCGTTTTACGACGGGAATTGCGGATCTCAGCGCCGGCGCCGGGCGGCTGACAACACCCGGCGTTGCGACAGCCGGGGCAGCGACGCGCGGCGCGACGACAACGGGCGCGCCGGGGACAACGATTGGCGGCGCGGCATAATAATAGTAGCCGTACGGCTGGAGATAGAGCTGATAGTGAAGCACGTGCAGCTGATAGTATGGATCGTAGGCCTGATAGTCGGGCTGCGCATAAGCGCCGTACGGATCGTATCCGTACGACACTTGCGCGCGCGCGGGAGGAGAAAAAACGAAGAGTAGAGCTGCCGTACCGATTGCGAGTAGAGCCGTCTTCACTTTAGCCTCCCCAGAAAACCCTTGCGAATGAAGTTAGTATCGCCCCGAGCGGGAAGCGTCGTAGCCTTCCTGATAGCCACGGTCGCGGCCCTGACGGTAGCGCTCCGCTTGCCCGCGCTCAATCCCCTGCTGGTAGCCGTCGGCATAGCCGGAATTGTACGCGTCGCCGGGTGGCGGCGGAGGCGGATAGGCCGGCGCGGCAACAACCGGCGGCGGCGCCAGAACACCCCCGAGAAAGATCCCGGTCGCTATGCCGCCCAGCACTCCTGCGGCGATCGCGGCTCCAGGGTAGCCGTGGCCGCGATAGACCACGCGCGGGCCGCAGCACGGACCCCGCCAATAGGCGAAGCTCTGGGCCGGGATCAGCAGCACTGCGGCAAAAATAGCTGCCAATAGCAGCGCAGAAACCTTTTTCATTGTCGGACTCCTTTCATCGTCGATCCACTTAGTAGCCGTAACGGTACGGGTAGGCATAACGGTACGGGTAATAATACGGTCGGTATCCGTAACCATAGTAGCCGTATGAGTAAGCGTATGGGTAGCCATAACCGTAGCCGTAATAACCATATGGATAAACTACACAACCCGCCAATGGCGCTAGTAAAGCGAACATGAATACAGCGAGCAGCAACTTTTTCATCTTTCCTCCTCCTTACCAGCCCCACCAATACCGATAAGGTCTGTAGTATCCGTAATAGTACGGCCGGTATCCGTAGTAATAGGGATAAGGTGCGTAGTAGTACGGGAACGGCGAGTATACGTACGGTGCATAGACATAGGGGCGGTAATAATGATGATAGTGTCCGCGCCACGGATAAGCGTGACTTACAGTCGGCACCAGGAGCATCATAACCACGCCCAACAATAATGCTTTGACCACGGCCATGCCTCCTTTCTTCCTTGTATCTGTGTACTTAGACGGATTCGGCAAAAAATGGTTTACCTGAAGCGGCCGTCTTTGCCGCCTCCTCTCATCCGGTCGCGCAGAGCGCGCTTGTCTTCCGGCGAGAAGCCGCGCTGGCGATACTTTTCCCGCCACTGCTCGGCCTCTTGCGGCGGGAGCTTACGGAACTGCTGATAATTCTGTCTTAACTGCTGGCGGCGATCAGGCGGCAGGTTCTGCCAGTATTGGTATTCTTTTCTCAGGCGGTCCTTTTCGTTCGGCGGCAGGCTTTGCCAACGCTGATAATTGCGCTCGACCTGCGCCTTCTCCTCGGGTGTAAAGCGCTGCCATTGCTCGCGCGACTGCGCCCAGGACACGGACGGGACGGCGAGCAAAAAGAACAGGCTATAGATTTTGAGCAGTCGCGTCACTTTTCTCAGTGTCTTGCATTTGTGTTTCAACAGATTCGAGCAAATCCATCGAATCGAGAAGATCCATCGATTTGAAGAAATCGGCGTTGGATGCCATGTCCGTGTACGACGGATCCGACGGCGCTTGCGGCGCTTTATTAATCGTCATGGTTAGACTGATCGCAATAATTGCTCCGGCCGCGAGCGCCGGCACCGGCCACGGGCGGAAGAGAGCCGCGAGCGAACGTATCCAGCCGGGCTTTTCATCCGCCGCAGCGAGCTTGACGCGCATCTCGCGGCTGTAGTCCTGCCAAAATGACGCCGGCGGCTCGTCGACGGCGAGCGTCGCGGGAAGAAACGCCTTGAGCTCTTGCAGGAACTGACGACAGCCGTCGCAGCCCTCGATGTGCGATTCGACGCGCTGCTTGTCGGCCCCAACACAATCGCCGTAATGATAAAGCACGAGGTCTTGCTCAAAATCTTTGCACGCGTTGCTTTGACTCATAAACTCTCTCCTAAGCCAATTCCGCTAATCTCTGCTTCAAGGCGATGACGGCGCGATGAAGATGAACTTTGATCGTTCCTTCGGCGGATTTCATGACACCGGCGATCTCGCTGATCGAAAGCCCCTGATGATTCTTCAAAAGAAAAACGGCGCGCTGCTTGGGCGGCAGTGTGGCGAGCGCGGCCCCGATCCGCTCGGAGATTTCGCCGCGCATCGTTTCCTCAACGGGCGACGGCCCGGGATTCGCAAACCCTTCACCCTTTTCGACGCGTTCTTCGAGCGATTCCCAGGAGACTTTCGCCTTGCGACGGCGATAATCGAGACACAGATTGACCAGAATACGATAAAACCACGTATAGAAGCTGGATCGCCTGTCGAAACCTTTCAAATGGCTGAACGCCTGCAAGAACGCTTCCTGCGAAAGGTCCTTGGCTTCTTCGCGGTCGCGCGTAAAATCGTACGCGATGCGATAAGCCTTTTCCTTATAGCGCTCGACGAGGATTTCGAACGCCTGTCGCTCGCCTTGTTGCGCGGCGACGACAAGCGCGTCATCGCCGAGCTCATCGGGCCGACTGCTCATGGTCAATGTACGCTCACGTCGGCCGACCGGAGCCTCTAAGCTTATTTCGAGGGCACGGTTAATGTTGCACCCCTTTGTCAATTCGACGATGGCGCCGGCCGGACCGAAAAGAGTTTACGACGTTCGCCGTCGGCGTTCCAGCCCAATGGCATACTGCGCCTCCAAATATGGCTACTAGATGCTCTCTGCTGCGTCATCATACGCCCATTTGGCCTCTAAGGCTCTTAATTACAATAACTTAGACGCGGACGGCCCGAAAAAGGTTTACCGCCTACGCCTCGCCCCGCGTTCTTTTTGCCGGACCTAGAACATGCAGTTTTTTCGGTAACATAGCGGTTTTCAAAGACTAAAATCAGCTTGACAAGCGGCAATCATGAATTTAGACTGATTTCGCGGTCGATCTGGTTACTTTTTCGATGGAAACGCTAGAAGAACTGGAGACGAAAATAACCCGCCTGCTGGAAAAGCACGAGAAAATCAAAAGAGAAAAGGAACAGGCGGAAAAGAAGCTGCAGCAGCGTGAGACCGAATGGCATCAACTGCGCGGTCAGATACGGCAATTTGAGCGCGAACGCAATGAAATTCGCGAGCGCCTGGACAAAATTCTCGGGCATTTAGAGGAACTCGATATAGCATGAAGCGAGCGGTCGAGGTGGAGATTATGGGCGAACGCCTGACGCTTCGCACCGATGCCGAGGAAAGCTACGTGCGAAACGTAGCCGGCTATGTCGATAAAAAAATGCAGGAAGTCCAAAAAAACACACGACCGTCGGCGAAAGCCAGCATTGCCATGTTGGCGGCGTTGAACATCGCCGATGAGTATCAACGGCTCAAGGACCATTACAATACGATGTCTCAGAGACTCGATCGATTGTTACAAAAGGTGACGAACTTAACCGAGGAGGGATAAAAAACCGGATGATCCTTTCCCCTGCTGTGTGCGTGATCATCTGAGGCAACTTTAACCAACGAAGAAAAAAAGGAAGCTGTTCCTTGCCGCATCAGTCAAGCCCCTTCGAGGGGAAGGCTACACCGGCAATATGGCGTCCACCTGGTTAACAGGTTCAAGTTGATCGTTGACACGGCATGAGCGGGGGAAAATTCTTTACCAGGCGTTGAGTGGACGTAAGAGTTGTGGGGCTATCGTTACGTGTTTGTAATGTTGGCATCTGTGGATATCGACAAAATTTGTCAAATTGTTGTTGATGAACCCTCGGTCTGTATCATTAGGGGTTCTCCGAAACGGATTTCGCGTTCGGGGAGCCGCTCTCCGAGGAGTTTCGATTTAGCATGCGTACGATTTCCGTAGATCGCGTAACGTAGGTCTCACTTCCCTGCCGTTCTCCCCGCCTGTTTCGCCGACGAGGCTCGGCATTCTCATGGGGGAGACAAAAGCCAGCATACGCGCCGCTGCCTTAAGGCGGCGCGATTCTCTGTCCGCAACCGCGAGAGAGCAGAAAAGCCGCCTCATTCAAAGCCGCGCGGTCGAATTTCGGGTTTACGGCGATTCTGCTGCCGTTGCGCTTTACAGCGCAACCGGCAGCGAAGTCGCGACCGAACTGATCCGAGATCACGCGCTGCGTGCCGGCAAAGAATTATTTTATCCAAGCGTCGCGCCGGAAGGCTCCTTGCGATGGAACCGCTGCCGGCTCGCAACTGACTTTGTCCGCGGTCGATACGGAATTCTCGAGCCGGCGGGGTCGGATTATCGCACTTCGCTCGAAGCCGCCGGGTTGGTCGTTTTTGTGCCGGGCGTCGCTTTCGATCTCTTGGGCGGCCGTCTCGGCAGGGGCCAGGGCTGGTACGATCGAGCCCTCGCATCGTTCGGCGGCGCTGTTCATACGATCGGATTGGCTTATGAAACGCAATTGGAGGAAGGACCGATTCCCACCGATACCTGGGACCAACGTGTTGAATATCTCATTACCGAAGGGAGGATTGTCGACTGCCGGGACCGGCCGCTCACATCCGCCGTCCCGGAAACTCTTAGCATGAAAAGGGGGTGTTGACATTGGAAGCATATCTAACAGCTGGAATCGCGGGCTTTGTCATTGGAGCCCTGGCGCTTCTTGCGATCTCATGGATACGAAACAAAAATCAGCAAAAGGAGCTCGAACAGGGGCGCGCCAACGCCGCGCGGATTATCGAAGAGGCCAAGAAAGAAGCGGCCGCAATCACGAAAGAGGCCGAGATCCAGGGTAAAGAGCGTAACGTACAGGCGAAGCTCGACTTCGAGAAGGAGATACGCGAGACACGGAGAGAACTGCAAAATCTGGAAAAGCGATTGGTCAGCAAAGAGGAAGGAATCGATAAGCGTATCGAATCGATCGAGAAGCGCGAAGCAGAAGTATTACGGCGCGAGCAGTCTCTCAAAGCGCGCGAGAAGAACGCGGAGGACAAACAATCCGAATACGATCGCCTCGCCGTCGAAGCGCGGCAGCAGATCGAGCGCGTAGCCGGCATGACGCACGAAGAGGCGAAGCGAAGCATCATGGATCAGATGATCGAGGAGGCGAAGCACGAATCCGCCAAGCGCATCCGTGTCATCGAGGAGGAGGCGCGCGAAGAAGCCGTGCGCAAAGGGCAGAAGATCGTCGCGCTGGCCATCGAGCGGCTCGCGGGAGACTTCGTCGCCGAGCGCACCGTCACGGTTGTGCCGCTGCCGAGCGACGACGTTAAGGGTCGCATCATCGGCCGCGAGGGGCGGAACATTCGCGCGCTCGAAGCGGCGACCGGCATCGATCTGATCGTCGACGATACGCCGGAATCGGTGGTTATCTCCGGACACAATCCGATCCGGCGCGAAATCGCGAAGATGACCCTCGATAAGCTGCTCTCGGACGGGCGTATCCATCCCGGCAGAATCGAGGAAGTCGTGCGCAAGTCCGAGCAGGAGCTTGACGAGGTGATTCGCGAAGCGGGGCAGAAGGCGATCTTCGATGTCGGCGTGCACGGCGTTCATCCCGAGTTGATCAAGCTTCTGGGACGCCTGAAATATCGCTACAGCTACGCGCAAAATGTCCTGCTTCATTCCATCGAGGCGGCTTTTATTTGCGGCAACATGGCCGCCGAGCTAGGGCTCAACGAGAAGCAGGCGCGCCGCGCCGCTCTGCTGCACGACATCGGCAAGGCCGTGGACCACGAGGTCGAGGGCTCGCATGCGATCATCGGCGCGGAACTCGCGCGCCGATACGGCGAATCGCCGAAAATCGTGAACGCGATCGCCGCACATCACGAGGACGTCAAGGCGGAGACGATTCTGGCGCCTCTGGTGGACGCCGCCGACGCGCTTTCCGGCGCCCGCCCGGGCGCTCGCCGCGAGATGCTGGAGACGTATGTGCGCCGCCTCGAAGAGCTCGAACGGATCTGCCATTCGTTTCCCGGCGTAGAGAAGTCGTACGCCGTCCAGGCGGGCCGCGAGATCCGCATCATCGTCCAGCACGACACGATCGGCGACGAGGAGGCGGCGCGGATGGCGCGTGAGATTGCGAAGAAGATCGAGGCCGAAATGACCTATCCGGGCCAAATCAAGGTGACGGTCATACGCGAGGTCAGGTCGGTGGAATACGCACGATGAAGTTTCGAGTTGCTAGTTTCGAGTTTCGAGGAAAGCCCGGAAGTTCTATCGACGGCCTTTTTTGCTCCGACTTCCGTACTCGAAACCTGAAACCCGAAACTCGAAACTGATTATGCGCGTTTTGATTTTAGGCGATGTGGTGGGGCGGCCGGGGCGGAGCGCGATCAGAGACTTGGTGCCTGATCTCATCAGGAGCGAAGGCATCGATCTCGCCATCGCCAACGCGGAGAACTCCGCCGGCGGCATGGGCGTCGACATCAAAAGCGCTGAGGAGATGCTCGCCGCCGGCGTCCACGTGCTCACGTCCGGCAATCACATCTGGAAAAAAAAGGAGATCTATCCTTTTCTCGAAAACCGCAGCCGCCTCATCCGGCCGGCGAATTATCCCGCCGGCGCGCCCGGGCAAGGCTGGGTCGAGTGGCGCGGCGAGCGCGGGCTCCGCGCTCTGGTGGTGAACGTCCAGGGGCGCGTCTTCATGCCGAGTCAGGTCGACGATCCCTTCCGCGCCGCCGAGACGATCCTCAAGGAGCACGGCGGCTATTCGCGCGTCGTCATCGTCGATATGCACGCGGAAGCCACCTCGGAGAAGATCGCCATGGGTTGGTTTCTCGACGGGCGCGCGTCGGTCGTTTTCGGCACGCATACTCATGTGCAGACCGCCGACGAACGAATTCTTCCCGGCGGCACCGCCTTTATCACCGATCTCGGCATGTGCGGGCCGCTCGATTCGGTTATCGGCATAGAAAAGGACCTCGTCATCGAAGGCTTCATGTCGGGTCTACCGCGGAAATTCGAAGTCGCAAAAGAGAACGTGGCGCTGCAAGGCATCATTACCGAAGTCGACGAGACGACCGGTCGCGCGCAGACCATCCGACGCATCCGCGTGCCTTGGAACCGGGAGGACGCGTGAAGAGCGGCCGCGAGCAGATCGAGTTGCTTCGGCGCGGCGCAGTCGAGATCCTCCTGGAAGACGAGCTATTGAAAAAGCTCGAGCGCGGCACGCCGCTCAAGATCAAGGCGGGCTTCGACCCGACCGCCCCCGACCTTCATCTCGGCCACACAGTGCTGCTTCAGAAGATGAAGCAGTTCCAGGATCTCGGCCATGAAGTTATTTTTCTCATCGGCGATTTTACTGGAATGATCGGCGATCCGACCGGGCGGTCCGAGACGCGCAAGCCGCTGACGCGCGAAGAGGTGGAAAAAAACGCCGCCACTTATAAAGACCAGGTTTTTAAAATCCTCGATCCGCAAAAGACGATTGTCGACTTCAACAGCCGCTGGACGGAGCAGTTGAACGCCGTCGCGCTGATCGAGCTGGCCGCGAAGTATACGGTCGCGCGCATGCTCGAGCGCGAGGACTTCAAAACGCGCTACCAAAACCAGCAGTCGATCACGATCCACGAGTTTCTCTACCCGCTGATGCAGGGCTACGATTCCGTCGCGCTCAAAGCCGACGTCGAGCTCGGCGGTACGGACCAGCGCTTTAACCTGCTCGTCGGCCGCGAGCTCCAGCGCGAATACGGTCAAGAGCCGCAGGTCGTCCTCACGATGCCGCTTCTGGAGGGCACCGACGGCGTCAACAAGATGAGCAAGTCGCTCGGCAACTACATCGGCATCAACGAGCCGCCGGAAGAAATCTTCGGAAAAATGATGTCGATCTCCGACGATCTCATGTGGCGCTACGCCGAGCTTCTCAGCGAGCGGCCGCTCGCCGACATCCAGAGGACGCGCGCGCAGGTAGCCGAGGGAAAAGCGCATCCGATGGAGTTCAAAAAAGCTCTGGCCGAGGAGATCGCCGCGCGATTTCACGGCGCAAAAGCCGGCGAATTCGCGCGCGAATACTTCGAGACGCGCTTTCAGAAGCGCCAGGTGCCTAAGAATGTACGCACGCAATTCCCGGCGCCCGAGCGCATGGGGATCTGCCAGCTTTTGGTCGATCTAAAATTCGCGCGCTCGAAACGTGAGGCGCGCGGTCTCGTAGCGCAGGGCGCGGTGCGCGTCGACGGGCGGGCGGTGAGCGACATCAACTTCGAATTCCAGCGCAGCCTCCACCGCTTGATCGAAGTCGGCAAGACGCGGATCGCCGAGGCTGTCGAATGAGCCGTGGAAGCAGGGAATATTTTCGGTGTGGGATTAATTTTCGAGATTGTTCCACTTCACCCTTGACTCGCGGCGGCCGCGCCGTTATATAAACATTTCGTCCAGAAATTTTCCGAAAAATTCTTCTCAAAATTCCTGGAATCGACCTTGACAAACATTGATGTTTGTCTTAAGTTTAGTGTTTGCCTTCCGGGCATTCTCCTCTGGTCTTTGAAAACTAAATAGTAGCGTTTCACTCGGTCCGCCAAGACCGAGTGGAAGACGGTTTAGGGCTTCTGTTAAAGCCAACGAGTAACATCGAGGCAGTTATCATTCATCCAGTCAATCAACCCCGTTAAGGGGAATTGAAAAATTTAACTGGAGAGTTTGATCCTGGCTCAGAACGAACGCTGGCGGCGTGCCTAACACATGCAAGTCGAGCGAGAAAGGGTAGCAATACCTGAGTAAAGCGGCGCACGGGTGAGTAACACGTAGGTAACCTACCTCTAAGACCGGGATAACTCGTCGAAAGATGGGCTAATACCAGATAAGACCACAGTCTCCTCGGAGATCGGGGTCAAAGGTGGCCTCTGCATGCAAGCTATCACTTAGAGATGGGCCTGCGCACCATTAGCTAGTTGGTAGGGTAACGGCCTACCAAGGCAAAGATGGTTAGCTGGTCTGAGAGGATGACCAGCCACACTGGAACTGAGACACGGTCCAGACTCCTACGGGAGGCAGCAGTGGGGAATCTTGCGCAATGGGCGAAAGCCTGACGCAGCAACGCCGTGTGGGTGATGAAGGCCTTCGGGTCGTAAAGCCCTGTCGGAAGGAACGAATGTCCCTGGGGTGAACAATCCCAGGGAGTGACGGTACCTTCAAAGGAAGCACCGGCTAACTCCGTGCCAGCAGCCGCGGT
>JAJPJQ010000012.1 GCA_021324155.1 Pseudomonadota bacterium | reverse complement strand
TTCACCGGCCTGGATCGCATCCTAGCGGCAAGACCGTTCAGCGAGTCGGCACGGAGAGACGGGGCACACGCGGAGAGCGTGTGCCCGTTTGCGGCCCGCCGAAAGGCGCTCGACGATTGTCGGCGCCTTCGGCGCTTTCTGTTACCTATTAATGCCGCAACGATCCCGGAATGCGTATCCGCGAGATCGTGTACCGCGTCACTTCGCTCTCCACGTCGGCGGCGCCTCTTAGGGCAATGGATAGATTCGTGACGAAAATATCCTTCCCGACGATCACGGGGCTGGCCGGAAACAGCAGTCCTTTCGGCGACCCATTCTCGCGAATGCCGAGGAACGCGCCGAGCTGCGCGATCACGCGGCTGTTTTCGTCCAGCGCCACCAGGTTGTCCGCCTGATTCGCCGCGACCCAAAGGTTGCCCTCCTGATCGAAGACGATGCCGTCGGCGCCATTGATGCTCTCGGCGAAGACGTCGATCGCCCCGGTGCCGAGGTTCAAGCGCAAGATGCGGTCATCCCCGGTGTTGGCGATGTAGAGCGTGTCCTGCGCCTTGTTCAATGCCAGACCATTCGCGCCGAAGGGCGGGAAGCCGGCGGTGGCGAGCAAGCCGTCGTGCGCGATCGTCGTGATCGCGCACGGGCCGCAAGTGTGCGCGCTGTTGATGCGGAAGATCGCGCCCTGGAACGAATCGGACACGAAGAGGTCGCCGTTGCTGTTGAGCTCGAGCGCGTTCGGCACGCGGGCGACATCGCCGAAGGTGATGAGGTCCTGGCTGCCGTCCGGATTCGGCACCATGCGCGGCGTCGGCGCGCCGACGCTCGGGATGAGCGCGACCAGTTCCGCGGGCGTGCCGGCGTTGAAGTTGCCGGCGATGCGCACGATGCGCGAGCCGCCGACGGTGAAATCATCGACGCTCGTGATGTACACCTTCTGGTCTTTCGGATTGTAAATAAGACCGAGCAGCGGCGTGATGCCGGAGAAGTCGTTGCGCGCGACGAGCTTGCCGTATTTGTTGTAGCGCAGGATGCTGTTGGTCGCGCCGCCGTTGAACGTCGCGACGTAGATATCGCCGTTCGCCGGATTCGCGGCGATGCCTTCGGGGAACTTGAGATCGCTCGGCAGCGCGGCGAACTCCACCGCGGCTTGCGGATCGACGATGACTTGCGACTCGTTGGAAGCGCTCGCGACGAGCGCCACGCACAGAGCGGGAATTGCGATGAGCTGGGACTTTATTAACCGTTTTATTGCTACCGCTTTCACAGATGCCTCCTGATCGGACGTCGCGCCCCGCGCGATCATGCCGATACTAGTTGTTGGTTATGAGGAGATGGGAAAAGCAGCCGACTCTCCGCGGAGCAGTATCCGCAGGCGCCCAATGGATGTAAAGGCGTGGCCGCTATCCGGGTTACAATGGCAAAACCCCGGACCTCTTTGCGCCTATAAAGGTTGGTACGAGCGGCGGCGAAATCGCTTCGAGGGCCGGCGTTTTGGGGGCTAAATTCACTTGATCCATGATTTGGAAGGCGTATGGCACAGAAAATAAAAAAGGTGGTGTTGGCGTACTCGGGTGGGCTCGATACGTCCGTCATTCTCAAATGGCTGCGCGAGACGTATGACTGTGACGTCGTCACGTTCACGGCGGACATCGGCCAGGGCGAGGAGCTCGAACCGGCGCGGGCCAAGGCCAAGAAGATGGGCGTCCAGGAGATTTTTATCGATGATCTCAAGGAAGAATTCGTGCGCGACTTTGTGTTTCCGATGTTTCGCGCGAATGCGCTCTACGAAGGCGAATATCTGCTCGGCACGTCGATCGCGCGCCCGCTGATCGCCAAGCGCCAGATCGAAATCGCGAAGCAAACCGGGGCGGACGCGGTCGCGCACGGCGCGACCGGCAAGGGCAACGATCAGGTGCGCTTCGAGCTCGGCTATTACGCGCTCAATCCGAACGTCAAAGTCATCGCGCCGTGGCGCGAATGGGATCTCACCTCGCGCGAGAAGCTGCTCGCCTATGCCGAGAAGCATGGCATTCCGGTCGAGATGAAACGCGGCAAGAAATCGCCGTATTCGATGGACGCGAATCTGCTGCATATCTCTTATGAAGGCGGCGAGCTGGAGGATCCCTGGCTCGAACCGCAACCCGATATGTGGCGCTGGACCGTCGCGCCCGAAAAGGCGCCGAACAAGGCGACCTATCTCGAGCTTGCCTATAAGAAGGGCGACGTCGTCGCGATCGACGGCAAGGCGATGAGCCCGGCGACGGTGCTCGCGACGTTGAACCGGATCGGCGGCGCGAACGGCATCGGCCGCGCCGACATCGTGGAGAACCGCTACGTCGGCATGAAATCGCGCGGCGCCTATGAAACCCCGGGCGGCGCCATCATGCAGAAGGCGCACCGCGCGATCGAATCGATCACGCTCGATCGCGAAGTGGCGCATCTCAAGGATGAATTGATGCCGCGCTACGCGAGTCTCATCTACAACGGTTACTGGTTCAGCCCGGAGCGGCGCATGATGCAGGAGATGATCGACGCGTCGCAGGAAACCGTGAACGGCGTCGTGCGCCTGAAGCTTTACAAAGGCAACGTCGCCGTCGTCGGGCGCAAGTCGGAATCCGACAGCTTGTTCGACGCGACCATCGCGACCTTCGAAGAAGATCGCGGCGCCTACAACCAGAAAGACGCCGAAGGTTTCATCCGACTGAACGCGCTGCGCATGCGGATTGCCGCGCGCCGGCGCAGACGGAAGTAGTAGCAGAAGGAGCCACAATGAGCTTCAAGAACGTCGAAGTGAAGAAGAAGGCGAATGTGTATCACGACGGCCTCGTGACCAGCCGCACGGTGCTGACCTTGAGCGGGCAGAAATTGACGCTCGGTGTCATGCTGCCCGGCACCTACCGCTTTCGGCCGACCGAGCCGGAGCGCTTCGAGATCACGCAAGGCCGTTGCAGGGTGAAAATCGCCGACGAACCGTGGAGCGAGCATCGCGCCGGCGCGAGCTTCACGCTTCCGCCCAATCGGGAGTTCGATATCGAGGTGCTGGAGCTGCTCGATTACGTTTGTTACTACGGGTGAGCGCCGAAACGGCGGGCGGAGCGAGTTGAACCGGGAAGGAGCGAAACGGCCATGCGTATACTGCATACGATGATCCGGGTGGGCGATCTCGAGCGCTCGCTCAAGTTCTACACGGAAGTGCTCGGCATGCGGTTGCTGCGGCGGAAGGATTACCCGGACGGCCGTTTCACCCTGGCCTTCGTCGGCTACGGTCCGGAGTCCGAGCAAGCGGCGCTCGAGCTCACGCACAATTGGGATACGCCGAAGTACGAGCTCGGGACCGGCTACGGTCACGTCGCCGTCGAAGTGGACGACGCGTACCGGGCGTGCGCGGATATCGCCCAACGCGGCGGCCGCGTCGTGCGCCCGGCCGGCCCGATGAAGCACGGCAGCACGGTGATTGCGTTTGTCGAAGATCCCGATGGCTATCGCATCGAGCTTATTCAAAAAGGGACACGCGGCGGCTGAGCCGCCGCGTCTCTTGCGCTGGCTCGATTATTTTCCGCTGGCACCGCTCGCGATCGCGGCGCTGGTGCTGGCGTTGGCGCCGCCGTTCGCCGAGCCGCATCTGTGGCGCGACCTGAAGCAGCTCGCGGCGGGGAGCCTGACGGAAGCGGTCGATGTGCTGGATTTCGCCTTCCATGCGACCTTGCTGGTTCTCCTGATGCTGAAACTCGTGCGGATGTGGCAACTCCACCCGTTGAAACTCGTGTAACGGCGCGGGACTCGTCCATGAAAATCATCAGCTGGGTGTTGTTGGCCGTTGTTTTATTCCCCGTGGCGGCATTGGCTTTCTTTAAGCCGAGTCGCGTCGTCGCGCCCGAGGCGTTCGGCGCCCGGTGTCCGGTGCCGACGATTTGCGTGGACGATGTCGGGAAGTATGCCGAAGCCGCCGAGTTGTACCGAACGTCGAGAGCATATCTCGAAACACGCTGGGGACTGGCGGTCGGCGAGCCGAGGATCATTTTCTGCGCGACCGAAACGTGCGGGCAGCGCTTCGGCGTGGGACGCCGCGCGGCCTATACCGCCGGCACCCTCGCCATCGTGGTATCGCCCCGCGGGTGGAAGGACTTTTACCTGGAGCACGAGCTCATTCACTACTGGCAGGCGGTACACTTCGGCAACCTGGTGCTGTTGAACGGAAAGGAATGGCTCATCGAAGGAATGGCGTATGCGCTCAGCAACGACACCCGCGATCCACTTACGCAACCGTTCGAAGGTTACCGGCAGACGTTCAAGCAATGGCGCGAGCGAAATTCCGGCAAGCCGCTGCTCCAGGCGGTGGGAGAGGAGCTTTAGGGGTCAGATCAAGGCTCGGTTGGTCGTTGCGAGCGAAGCAATTCGTCGCTAACGCTCCTTTCCATGAACCGCGCAGCGAACCAACTCCCCCTCCCCCTTGAGGGGGAGGGCAAGGGGGGTGTGTATGACAGGCAAAGCGGTTCATGGTCCGTGTGCAGTTTCAGGCGAAACAGGCGACTCGCAATGACACGAAGTGGAGGTTTGCGTCGGCGCCTGTCCCGGGTTCCGTCGAAGGATCGCCGCGCAACCGCCGACCCTTCCTCGCGATGACGCCGGTTCAGGGGATCCCTTAGACAGAGTTAACTCGTTCTCATCAATCGGCTATCCTCGCCACGATCTAGCCGCAAGGGACGTGGCGCCTATCACGCGTCGCAAACGAAGACACTTTCTAATGTGCACGCTCATTGTGCTTCATCGGCCCGAGCATCCGTGGCCGCTATTGATGGCCGCCAACCGGGACGAGATGCTCGATCGCCCGTGGCGGCCGCCGGGCCGCCACTGGCCGGATCGCGCGCACGTCGTCGCCGGGCTCGATGAGCTCGGCGGCGGGAGCTGGTTCGGCGTGAACGACGACGGCGTCGCCGCCGCCATCATGAATCGTGTCCACACCTTGGGCCCGGCCGTCGGCAAGCGCAGCCGCGGGGAGCTCGTGCTCGAAGCGCTGGATCACGCGGACGCGGCGACGGCGGCGGAAGCGCTGTCGCACCTGAATCCCGGCGCGTACCGCGCATTCAATCTCGTGGTCGCGGATAGCGGCGGCGCGTACTGGCTGCGCCACACGGAGACGGCGAATCCGGGGCACATCGAAGTGGTAAAGCTTCCCGCCGGCGTATCGATGCTGACGGCGCACGATCTCAACGACGAATCGTCCGCGCGCATTCGCCGTTATCTGCCGCTCGCGCGCGCGGCGGCGGTGCCCGATCCCGAGCGCGGGGAATGGAGCGCGTGGGAACGGCTGCTCGCGAGCCGCGAAGCCGACGCGAGCGGCGCGCGCGAAGGCGCGATGAACGTCGTGACGGATTTCGGTTTCGGAACGGTGTCGAGTCTTTTGCTCGCGTTGCCCGCGCGCGAGCGTTTCGGCGTCAAACCGCGGCTGCGCTTCGCCGCCGGGCGGCCGGATGTCGTTGCCTTCGAAGATGTAGCGCTTGGCTAGTCCTTCCCTCGGCTAGAGCGCGTCCGATAAAACACGTTTCCAATTATCCCGCCTGAATAAAGCGCAGCGGAATCCGGGTTGTCGAACAGAGCCCTGGATTCCGGCGCTTCGCGCCTCCATCCGGGCTGAGCTTTTAAGGAAGCCCTGATTAATTCGACGTAGGGTGCGCCGGGCGCGCACTCGATGCCGTTTTCGAAATGGCTTCTAATCTCTTGGCCCGAGGAAACGCCGGCGTAGGAAGTGATCGACGGAAATCTTTCCCGGACCGCGCAGTAACGGCAGCAGCAGCAGCGTGCCGTAGAGCTGATGTTGCGCGACGCCGAACTCCTCCAGGCCGGGATAGGAAATGACCGCGATGATGTTGAACACGAACAGCACGGCGGCCGCGAGCCGACCGCCGAGCCCGAGCGCGAGCAGCACGGGAAAAATAAGCTCGACCGCGGTGCCGAGGTAGGCCGCGGCCGCGGGCGCGAGGATCGGCACGTGATACTCGGTCTGGAACAGCGTGATCGTCGTCGGGTTCAGGTGCAGGAACGGGAAGCTTCCATCGATGTTGATCTTGCTCAGGCCCGAATCCCAGAAAAATTTCGCAATCCACAAGCGGATGCCGAGATCGGCGAGCGGCGCCAGGAACTCGAGGCCCGCGATCACGGGTTTGGCGAAACGAACGGCGGCGGAGGACATGTTGTTTTTCCTTATTCGTGTTGGCCCAAGGTGAAGCCGGCGATCGCGCCGGACTGGATATTTTTTTGCAGCGTGCGCATCAGCTCGAAGCCCGGTTCGGCTTCGAGCGCGATCGCATGCGCATCGGCGAGGCGCGTCAACGCGGCAAACGCGCCCAACAGGGCGTACTCGCCCGGGCCGAGCGTTTCGATCTCGACGCGCAGGTCGCGGCGCATGACGAGCAGATTATTGCCGCCCTGATCGAGGTCCACCGCCGGTTCTCCGGCGAAATCGGGTTGATTGACCTCCCAGATGGCGAGCACGGGATACTTCGACGCGAGCAAGCGCGCCGAAGGATGCAGCCGAAAAATCAGGTCCTCATATGCTTCCGGCGGAATCGCACCGAGCCCTTCGAAAGCGAAGGGCGCCGCTTCGGCGGCATGGAAAGCCTCATGCCACGCCCACTCCAGCCGGGCGACATCGGGCAGATACGCGAGGGATTGCGCCGGCGGAAAATCCGCGAGAAATTCCGCGAAGGCCTCGCCGAAGTCATGCAGATTGCCGGAGCGCGGCGGATGCCGGCGGATGTAACGGTCGGCCGCATGCTCGAAGAATTCCGCGCCGACGAGGCGCTGGACCACGGGATGGATAGCCGCCAGCGCGTCGGTGAGATTGGCGAAGGTGTTGTTGCGGTAGATCTGCAAATGCCGCGCGGCGGGAAAGATTTCGTCGCGGACGTGCGCCAGGACGGTGGAAGCATCCTCGAAGACCGCGGCCGCGAACGCCTGTTCGAGCTCACGCAGTGACGGCCGAACGCATGAAGTCGCGCGCAGCGCGCTCGGATCGCTCTGCTGCGCGGGGCTGGGCGAATGCAGGTCGCTCCCGAGATCCTGTCTCTCGCGACATTGGTACGTCCCTGTACGGCACGAGAGCGCGGGTGCCCCACAGGGACGTGGTAATGGCGCGGGCGCGCAGGAAGCGCGCGGAGCGCCACGCGCGGAGCGGTCTTCTCCCCCCGCGGGAGAGGGAACGGGGGAGAGGGGTGAGGATGTCACTTGAGAATCAGGCGACCGCTGTTTCATGAACCTTCTCCATCAGGCATTGCGCCGTGTGCGCCTCCTGCACCAGCACCTCGAGCGTCGGCAGATCGCTGTCCCACTCGATGAGGGTGGGACGCGCCCCGATGTCTTTGATCGCCGTCCGATAAAGCGACCACACGGCCTCGGCAACGTGCCCGTTGTGCGTGTCGATGAGAATCTCGCCGTCGTCGTAGCGCTTGACCGTGTGGCCGGCGAGATGAATTTCGTGCACGCGCTCCGCGGGGATGGCGCGCAGGTAGTCCGCCGGATCGAACCCGTGGTTGCGCGCGCTGACATAAATATTGTTCACGTCGAGCAATATCCCGCAGTCGGCGCGCTCGGCGACGGCGGCGAGGAACTCCCATTCGGTAAGGACCGAGTGCCGGTATTGCAGGTAGCTCGAAAGATTCTCGATGAGGATGCGCCGCCCGAGGAACTCCTGCACCTCGATGATGCGCGGCACGACGTGCGCGATCGCCTCCTCGGTGTAGGGTAGCGGCAGCAAATCGTTCAGATGGCGCCCGTCGACGGAGGACCAGCACAAATGTTCGGAGACGAGGCCGGGTTCGATGAACTCCACCAGCCGCTTCAGCCGCCGCAGATGCTCGCGATTGAGCGGATCCGTCGAGCCGAGCGAAAGCCCGACGCCGTGCAGGCTGACGGGATAGAACTGCCGCGCCTGTTCCAGATAACGCAGCGGCGGACCGCCGGCGCCGAAGTAATTCTCGCTGTGGACTTCGAGCCAGCCGACATCCGGCCGGCTTTCGATCACGTCGCGATAATGGGGCGCGCGCAGCCCGATCCCGGCTCGCGCCGGGATCGGAGTTGTGACTCGAGTGGCTGCGGTTGCCGACAACGTCGTTACTTCTTGGCCGCTTGCAGCGAGCCGCCGACGATCTTCTCGCAGGTGCCCTTCGGAACGGAAATCCATGCGCTCTTGTCGCCGTCTTTTTTCGACGTGCCGGCGCAAGAACTATTGGCCGTTTGACAGTCATTCTTGCCCGCTTTCGCGACGCCGTAGCATTTTTCTACGGCGGGCGCATCCGCCGCCTGCGCGACGGTAGTGGTGGCGAAGAGACCGGCGGCGAGTAATCCGGAAATTGCGCCGGCGATTTTTGTGTTGGAACGTTTCATAACATGGATCTCCAGTTGGTAAGTTGTGGGTCGGTTCTTTTGTTGTCTATTCACCGTCGCGGGGCAGCGCACTATGAATACGCCGCCGCGCTTCGGTGGAAAGCCGCAATTGCCGAGCGGCAGGGACATCACGACGGGCGTACCGCTGCGCCGCCTTATGTAGGAATTCCACGTGGCGCTTGAAGCGGGTGCAGGCATCGCACAGCAACAAATGCAGGCGCAATGCCCAGCGCTCACTCAGCGGTAACGGTCTATCGATCGACTGCGATACCAGCGCGCTCGCCTCTTTGCAGGTCAACATGCCGGTATCATCGCTTCGACTCACGCCCAAACCAGTGGTTTTCCAGGCACTGCCTCAACCGCAATCG
>JAJPJQ010000039.1 GCA_021324155.1 Pseudomonadota bacterium | reverse complement strand
CGTCTCTTCGAGCGGCGTCGAAGGCAAGCACTGGTGCCGCAATATGCTGCACAATTCCGAGGTTCAGGTGAGAGCCGGCGGCGAGTCATTCGCCTGCCGCGCGCGGCTTCTGAACAACGAAGACCTGCGCCGCCGCGTGCTCTCGCTCCGCGACTCGCCGCCGCTATTGGATCGCGTCGTATTCGAGCTTACGCCGGAAAAAAAATAATCGCTCGGCGCGAGGTTATTTAATCAGCAGGATCTTTACGTCGCCCGATTTTCGCAAGATATTGATGCCGACGTCGCCTTCGCGTCGTTGAAAGACGAGATCGACCGAGCTGTCTCCGACCTTCAGGTTCTTCACCTCGACCGTGCGGAGAAAATCGGGAAGCACGGGATGCGAGACGTGCACCTGTTTGACGGGCGCCTTGATAGAAAGGCCGAGACACGCCTGGAGCAGCATGAAGACCGATGCCGCCGCCCAGGATTGCGGGGAGCAGGCGACCGGATAAAGTGTGGGCCCTTCTCCGGGGCGGCGTCCGAAGCCGCAGAAAAGCTCCGGCATGCGCCGGAGCTCGAGAAACGCGCTCGCGTTGAAAAGGCCGGATAGGATTTTCATGGCGGCGTCTTTATAGCCGTACTGCGCAAGACCATACGCTATCATTGCGTTGTCGTGCGGCCAGACCGAGCCGTTGTGGTAGGACATCGGATTATAGCGCGCCTCCAAGGCTGAAAGCGTCCGGATTCCCCATCCGGAAAACAAGTCTTCCGCGAGCAGCGTCTGCGCCGCGAGCTGCGCGTGGCTGGGCGTCGCGATGCCGGTAAAAAGGCAATGTCCGGCGTTCGACGAACGCACGCGGCAAGGCTGCTTCGCGCCGTCGAGCGCGAGGACGTAGGTCGATAGTATCGGAGACCAAAACGCTTCTTCGAAGCGCTCTTGGAGCGAGTCCGCTTCCCGCCACAGGTCGGCGGCTAATTTGGTTTTCTCCAGCAAATCGGCCAGATGCGCCGCGCACAGCTTCGCCGCGTAAACGTAACCTTGGACCTCGCAGAGCGCCAGCGGTCCCTCGACCAGCGTGCCGTCCTCGTGGAAGATCGAATCCTTCGAATCCTTCCAGCCCTGGTGAATGAGGCCGTTGCTCGAATGCATCAGGTATTCGACGAAACCATCGCGGTCCATATCGCCGTATTCGTCGATCCAGTGAAGCGCGCGCTCGATGTTAGGCCAGATCGACTCGATGAAGGCCCGGTCACCGGTGCGCTCGTAGTAGGCGCCCGCGAGCATGATGAAAAGCGGTGTCGCGTCCACGCTGCCGAAATAAAGGCCGAACGGAACTTCGTTAAGCGCCGCCATCTCGCCGCGGCGCATCTCGTGTAGTATTTTCCCCGGCTCGGCGTCGCGCTCAGGGATAAGTTCGGTCGCCTGCCATGCGGCTAGAAAGGCGAGGACGCCTCTCGCGATCTCTGGGTCCACCCAGAGAAACTCCATCGCCGTGATGATCCCGTCGCGGCCGAAAACCGTGCTGAACCATGGGACGCCGGCATACGGGTACGGCCCCTTCGGCGTTTCGGTCACCATCATGCGCAGGTCGGCGACGGACCGGTTGATCCAGTCGTTGAACTGGTCGTTGGAGGTGGATATGGAGGCATCGAGAGTGGCGCGGCGATGAAAAGACGCCTCCGCGTCGCGAAGGGCGGAATCGTAAGCATCGACGGCGGGCCGCTCGTTTCCCGATTGACACCTTACCGTGAAATAGAGCCTGCACGCTTGTTTGGGATCGATCGAGAGATCGTAGCTTATGTAGGAGCGCGAGATCTCGCGCGGCGCCGGTTCACATTCCAGGGTCGTCCGGCGGATCACGCCGTCGAGGCCTTCATAGGCCAGCATGACGCTGTCCTTGCGTACGTGATCCGGCAGGTAGCGCCCGTTTTTTGCGCGCTTGATACCGCGGACCTCGAAAATGTCGTCGAAATCCGCGGCAAAGCTGAGCGACAGCCTCACATGCACCGGGGTGAGCCCGTGGTTCATAATAATGAGCCGCTCGTAACACACCGCCTGCCAGAGGAATTTCGAACGGAAAAAGTGCAGTGTGCCGCGCGGCACTGTCACTTGATCGCCGACCCTGATATCGGGGTTCGTGAGATCGACCGCGAGGAGCGTGTTGTCGTCCCGCACCGTGGAGCTCAGGAGCAGCGGCCGCGTATTGCCGAGGCGCAGCTCGAGCCGGGAAAGAAACCTCGTGCCCTCGTGGTAAATGCCTTCTTCCCCGAGTCCGACGGGGCGGCTGTCGCCGTAGCGGTCGAAGACCGCAAACGTGTCGCCGTGTTTGAGGACGCGCACGCGATCCTCGGCGGCAGCGGCGGTCGCGAGAATGTAGTACTGGTCTTCGACCTTGATGATGTCGTCGGGGCGTTCCCTAGGCCGCGACGGACGGGCTTTCTGACTGGATCCGGGCATAAACTTTCATGTAGTCTTTGACCATCCGTGAAGCGCTGAAGCGCTTCTGGAAGGTGCGCCTGCAGTTTCCCCGATCGAGCGCGGCGACGCGCTCGAGACTTTCCACGGCCTCCTCGACGCTGTCGACGATGAACCCGGTGACTCCGTCGTCGATGATCTCCGGCACGGACCCGCAGCGGAACGCGATCGTCGGCGTGCCGCAGGCCATCGCCTCGATCGTGACCAGACCGAACGGCTCGGGCCAGTCGATGGGAAAGATTTGCGCATAAGCGTCGCCCAAGAAATCCTGTTTTTGCTGTTCGCCGATCTCGCCGATGTATTCGATGAGCGGGCCGTCCAGCAACGGCTCCACCGCGGTTTTGTAGTACTCCAATTCCGCGTTCTCGATTTTTGCGGCGATCTTCAGGGGCATCCCGCTGCGTTTGGCGATCTCGATCGCGCGGTCGACCCGCTTCTCGGGAGAGAACCTGCCGATGAACGCGAGATATTTGCCGGGGGACTCCGCGCGCCATTGGAAGAGATTTTCGGGAAGTCCGTGATGGACGGTGGCCTGCCAATTGAGCCACGGCAGCGGTTCGCGCTGGCTGTCGGAGATCGACACGACCGGAGCATCCGGGAATTCGCGATAGAGCGAAACATATTCCGGCAGATCCAGACGGCCGTGGAGCGTCGTGATGTGCGGCGTGGGTAGCCGCCGCGCAATCGGAAAATGGAGATAATTGAGATGGAAATGGATGAAATCGAACTCGGCGGCGTGCCTCGCGACCTCTTCAACCAATAGGATATGGTAGAGGATATCGTCTTTGATGTCCTGATTGAGACGGAGCGCCTCGTCGCAAACCGAGGCGAGGCGGGCGGACGTCAGGGAATCGCCGCTCGCAAACAGCGTCACGTCATGACCCTGTCGGACGAGCTCCTCGGTCAGATAGGAAACGATCCGTTCGGTTCCTCCATAAAATTTCGGCGGCACACGCTCGTATAGTGGGGCGACTTGCGCGATTTTCACGAAAAACCTCGATTGCGAATTCGTTGAGCATGTTAGAAGTTACAGCTCTATGAATTTTCTGAGCCTGGCAGGGGCCAAAAAATCCAAAGCTACGTCAATTTTGGCACGCTCGGCGATTTTCTCAAGGAGGAAAAAACCGGAAGGAAATTAATTCGCAGGCTGTCGATTACTTCTTTGCATCCTGCACTTTTTTCTCGATATTCTCGACGCCCTTCTGCATCCCTTCGTACATTTTCTTTTCCATGTCGGCGCCCTGCTGGAGTACTTTTTTGACCTCGGCATCGCGCTCAGCCGAGCTCTTGTCGTCTTTGCCGCAGCCGGCCGCCGCAGTAACCACGACCATCGCGAAGCCGATCATCGCATATTTCATCCTCACCCCCCTTATCGTCATTTAGACTACGCGTACACGAGAGACGGTCCGTTTGCAACGAGCCCGCGCGCGGTTTTTTTCGTGTAAGCGTTTTGTTATCATCGAAAGTCGCCGCCTATGGCGTCGAACATGGCAAAACGAAGAGTCGCACCGCTGGCTGTGCTTTTGCTCTTCGCGCTCACCTGCCGCGTATGGCCGCAGGCGGCACAGCGGCCGCTGAGACTGAAAGCGAGCCCGGGACTCACCGTCACGGACGCGGGTGGCTGGAAGACCGTTTTTCAAGGCGCCGAATACCGGCGGATTAGCCTCGAGCGGATCGATCCGTATCAGTCGATCCAGCTGAAGGTCCTCCGCTTCGACAGCCGTTGGATCGAGCCGCGCGTCGTGCACAGCGCCGAGTACCGCTTGCGGAGCGCCACGGTAAAGACGCTCGCCGAAAAGAGCGGCGCGCTGGCGATCATAAATGCCAATTACTTCGACGAGCGCCACGCCGCTCTCGGATTCTTCAAAGCGGGCTCCGAAAGAAATCTCGCGATATCGAAAAGTCCGCTTTTCACGGGCATCTTCGCGATCAAAGATCGTGCCGCGTTGATCATGCATCGAGATCAATTCGATCCCGAGCAGGCGGATGAGGGACTGCAGGCGGGACCGCTGCTCCTGGCCAAGGGCTCGCCCCTCGCTGTGACGCGTGGCGCGGATAAACAGTTCCGGCGCTCGCTCATAGGAATCGACGCGGCGCGGCGGCTTGTCATCGCCGTGACGGACAACCTTTTCGGCGGCCTGACTTGGACGGAGCTGCAAGAGCTTTTCGGCGCGCCCGAATGGCGCATCGAGACACCGGACCTGATGAATCTCGACGGCGGCGGCTCGACCCAACTTTCCATCAGAACGGCGGGCTACGAGGAGCACATTTCCGGGACTGCCGAAGTCCCGGTCGCCATCGGCTTCTTCCCCAAAAGCCGGTAACCTGGAAAGTTGCCGGCCGTTTGACGTCCAGAACCCCCCTCTGCCGGCGGCTTGAAGTCTTGAACCGCCGGAGCTATAAGAGGTCGGTTCTGAAACGGCTTGTCCCTTCTCTATGACGCTTCATCAGCTGCGGGTTCTCGCAAAGGTCGCGGAGGTGCAAAGCTTCACCGAAGCGGCCAAGGCGCTCGGTCTCACGCAGCCGTCCGTCTCCTCGCTCATACAAGGCCTGGTCGACGAGTTGAAATACGAGCTGTTCGAGCGGCACGGCATCAAAATCTCGCTCACGCCCGAGGGCGCGGTATTCGTTCGCCGTGCGCGCGACGCGCTCGCGATCATCGATGGGGCCGCCGAGGAGATCGATGAGATCCACGGGCTCCGAAAAGGCCGGCTCGCGGTCGGCGGGTCGCCGATTCCGGCCGCCTCCTTTCTGCCTCACGCGGTGCAGGAATTCAAAAAAACGCATCCCGGGGTGCAGGTCGTGCTCAAGATTCAGAGCAACAGCAGCCTGGAAAGGGAACTGCTCGACCGCGACCTCGACCTCGCGCTGGTGAGCCTGCCGCCGCACTCGCCGCTGCTCCGTTCCGAGCTCTACATCGAGGAGCAGATCGTGGCCATCGCGCCACCCTTCCATCCGCTGGCGAAAAAACGCGCGGTGAATCTGCGCATGCTCGCGAAAGAGCCGCTGATCGCGTCGGATTCGGGGATTCAGACGCGCGACATGGTCGAGCAGCGCTTCGCCCAAAAAGGCGTGCCGTTCGTGCCCGCGATCCAAGTCAGCGCCGCGATCGGCGCGCGCGACGCGATCCGCAATGCCGTCGCGAGCGGCCTCGGCATCGGCTTCATCGCGCACTGCCACGTCGCCTCCGACGTCGAGACCGGGCGCGTCAAGATCCTGAACGTGCCTGAGCTCAATCTAAAACGCATCATCTATATCGTCACGCACAAGACCCGCCAGACCTCGCCGCTCGTAAAGGCCTTCAAAGATTTTTTGCAAGCTAACAAGGAAGCCGACTGAAAGCCGGTCTCCGCGCGACTCTCAGCCACGAAACACCGCGAGATTAGCGCAGGGAAGCGATCGCGCCGAGGCTCGCGTAGAGCGCGCCTGTCGGCAGAATACCGAGGTAGACCGTCGCGACGGCGGTGAAGCCGACGGCGGCATAGAGATAAGGCGCGCCGCGGAAGCTCTTGGCTTCGACGCCGCCCTCTTGCATGTACATCATCAGGATGACGCGAAGATAATAAAAGACTGACACGAGGCTGTTGAGCACGCCGATAACGGCGAGATCGGTGTGCCCTGCGGCGACGGCCGCGCGGAAGAGATAGAATTTACCCGTGAAGCCAGCGAGCGGCGGGAACCCGGCAAGCGAGAGCATGAAGAGAGACATCGCCATGGCTAAAAACGGCTTCCGGTATCCGAGACCGGCGAAGTCGGCGTAAGCGGCCCCCTCGCGGTCGTCAGCCTTGAGCGCCGCGACCACGGCGAAAGCTCCGAGCGTCATGGCGGCGTAGCTGACGACATAAAACAGCAGCGCCTGCGCGCCAACTTCGCCGCCGGCGACGAGCGCGATCATGAGATAGCCGGCGTGCGCGATGCTGGAATAAGCGAGCATCCGCTTGACGCTCGATTGCGTCACCGCGAGCACATTGCCGAGCGTCATCGTCAGAATCGCGAGAGCCTTTACGGCCGGCGTCCATTCATCCCGCAGCGGCTCCCATTGGTGGAGAAAAATGCGCGCCCAGCCGGCGAACGCGGCGGCTTTGACGGCGACGGCCATGAAAGCGGTCACCGGCGTCGGCGCGCCGTCGTAGACGTCCGGCACCCAGAAATGGAACGGCGCCGCGGCGACCTTGAACGCGAGCCCCACGAGCACGAGAAAAACGCCGGCGGTGAGCAGCAGCGCGGCTTGAGGCCCGCCGAGCGCTTCGGCGATGCGGTCCAGGTGCGTCGAGCCGGTCGCGCCGTAGATGAGCGCGATGCCGTACAGAAAAAATCCGGTGGCAAACGCGCCGATGAGAAAATACTTCATCGCCGACTCGGCCGACTCGGCGCGCGAGCGCCACATGCCGGCGAGCACGTAGACAGCGATCGACATCGTCTCCAAGCCGATGAAGAAAAGGATGAGATCGTTCGCGGAGGCCATGATGATCATGCCGACGGCGCTCAGGAGAATCAGCACGTAAAACTCGCCCTCGCGGATGCCGGACTCGCGCACGTATTGGACCGACATCAGGATCGTCAGCGCCGCGACAACGGCGAACACCAGGATAAAGAACACAGCGAACCCGTCGAGCAAAAGCGTGTTCCCGAAGGCGCCTTCCGCGCCGCGGAAACGAAGAGCGACCCAGGCTGAGAGCGCGAGTCCCGCGAGGCTCGTCCAGACGAGCACGCCTTTCTCGTCCGCGGGCGTGAAGAGGTCGAGCACCAGCACGACGATCGCGGCCACCAGCATCTGGGCGGCCGGAAGCAGCGCGACATAATCAGCGGCCACGATCGGTCCTTTCCCCGGCGCTCTCGACGCGGACCAGCGGCGCCGCCATGCTTTGCGCCTCGACGCGCTCGAGCGCGACGCGCGCCGAGCCTTGGATGCGCGAGAGAAACGGCCGCGGATATACGCCCATGAAAACGATCAGCGCCACCAGCGGCGCCAGCATCGCGATCTCGCGCGGGCTCAGGTCCGCCATCAGCCGGTTCTCCGGACGGACCAGCGGTCCATAAACGACGCGACGGAACATCCACAGCATATAGATCGCTCCGAGCACCACGCCGCTTGTAGCCAGAACCGTCCAGCCGGGATGCGCCTGAAACGCGCCGAGGAGGATCAGGAACTCGCCGACGAACCCGTTGAGCCCGGGCAGACCGATGGAAGAAAAGGTCACGATGAGAAAAACCGCCGACAAGAGCGGCACCTGCTTCCAGAGGCCGCCGAAGTCGGCGATCATGCGCGTGTGGCGCCGGTCATAGATCATGCCGACGATCAGGAAGAGCGCGCCGGTCGAGAGGCCGTGGTTGAGCATCTGGTAAACCGCCCCCTGCGCGCCTTGGAGGTTGAAAGCGAAAAGCCCGAGCATCACGAAGCCCAAATGACTCACCGACGAGTAGGCGACGAGCTTCTTGATGTCGTCCTGCATCATCGCGACCATCGCGCCGTAGACGATGCCGACGACCGCGAGCGCGGTGACATACGGCGCCGCGGCGAGCGCCGCCTCGGGAAAGAGCGGAATCGCGAAGCGGATGAAGCCGTAGGTGCCCATTTTGAGGAGAATCGCCGCCAGGATGACCGACCCGGCGGTCGGCGCCTCAACGTGCGCGTCCGGCAGCCAGGTGTGCAGCGGGAACAGCGGCACCTTAATGGCGAAGGAAAGCGCGAAGGCGAGAAACAGCCACATCTGCTCGTGGAACGGCAACCGCAGATTCGCGAGCTGCTGAAAGCCGAACGTCAGCGTCTGCGTCACCTGATAGTTCCGCGTCGCGAGGAAAATGATCGCGACGAGCATGAGCAGGCTGCCTGTCATCGTGTAGACGACGAATTTGACCGCGGCGTAGAGCCGCCGCTGGCCGCCCCAGACGCCGATGAGAAAATACATCGGCACGAGCATCACTTCCCAAAAGACGTAAAACAAAAACAGATCGAGCGCGACGAGCGTCCCGAGCATGCCGGTCTCGAGCACGAGCATGAAGAAAAGATATTCCTTCACCTTGTCGTGAACCGTCCAGGAGGCGAGGATCGCGATCGGCACGATCAGCGCCGTGAGCAGGACGAGGAACAGACTGAGGCCGTCGACACCGACGATGTACTCGATGCCGTAGGCGGGGATCCAGGCGGCGCGCTCGACCGCCTGCATGCCGGCGGCGTTGGGATCGAAGCGCGCGAAGATCCACAGCGATACCAGAAAAACGGCGAGGCTGAACCCGAACGCGAGCGAGAACAAAGCGCGCATCGCGCCGCGCGGGATCAACAACAGCGCCGCCGCTCCGACGGCGGGCAAAAACACCAGCAGACTCAAACCCGGCACGACCTCACCGCCTCAGCCAGTATACGAAGATCAAAATCGTGCCGATCAAAAACGCGAAGAGATAATGCTGCACGTTGCCGCTCTGAAGCCGTCGGCCGGAGGCGCTGATGCCGCGGACAAGTCCGGCGACGCCGTTGACGGCGCCGTCGATTATTCCGGGATCGAACGCGCGCGCGAGCCAGTTCGCGGCCGCCGTGAACGGCCGCACGAAAAGAAAATCGTACAGCTCGTCGATATAATACTTTTGCGCGAGCGTGCCCCAGAGCGGTCCGTCTTCGCGGACGCGGCGCTCACGACCGTAAAGAAAATAGGCCGCGGCGATGCCGACAAGAGCGATTCCGACGGTAAGCGCGACGAGCAGCGTCTCGTTCACGGCCTCGCCATGCTCGGCCGGATTGCTGCGCCCCAAGACGGCCTGCAGCCAGGGATCCCAGACGTCGCGCGACGGCAGCGCCAGCCATCCGGCCGCGATCGACCCGAGCGCGAGGACGATCAGCGGGATCGTCATCGCCGCGGGCGACTCGTGGACGTGCGCCTGCACCGACTCCGGCGCGCGGCTCGTGCCGTGAAAGACGAGGAACAACTGGCGGAACATGTAAAACGCGGTGAGCCCCGCCGTGATCCAGCCGACAAGCCAGAGCGCTAGCGAGCCGTGCGGGCTCGCGTAGGCTTCGAGCAAGATCCGATCCTTCGAGAAAAAGCCCGCAGTCGGCGGGATGCCCGCGAGTGCCAGTCCCGCGATGAGATACGTCCAGTACGTCGCCGGCAGCCTGCGGCGCAGCCCGCCCATCTTGCGCATGTCCTGCTCGCCGCCCATCGCGTGGATGACGCTGCCCGCGCCGAGAAACAGGCACGCCTTGAAAAAAGCGTGCGTGAACAGGTGAAAGACGGCGGCGCTGAACGCGCCGACGCCGGCCGCCAGAAACATGTAGCCCAGCTGGCTGACGGTCGAATACGCAAGCACGCGCTTGATGTCGTTCTGGGCTACGGCGATCGTGCCGGCGAAGAGCGCCGTGGCAGCGCCGATGATTGCGATCAGCGAAAGCGTGTAGGGCGCGAGGACAAAGAGAAAATTCAGCCGCGCCGTCAGATAGACGCCCGCGGTCACCATCGTCGCGGCGTGGATCAGCGCGCTCACGGGCGTGGGGCCGGCCATCGCGTCGGGCAGCCATACGTAGAGCGGGATCTGCGCCGATTTGCCGGTCGCGCCGATGAAGAAAAGCAGCGTAATCAGCACAGCCGTGTCCGGGGCGATACGCGCGGCGGCGTCTTTCAGAGCAGCGAAGTCGAGCGACGGAACGCCGAGACGGTTCATCTCCCAGAAAAGCAGCAGCATGCCCAGTAAAAAGGCGAAATCGCCGATGCGGTTCACGATAAACGCCTTGTTGCCGGCGGTCGTGTTCGCAGGGTCTTCGTACCAGAACCCGATCAGTAGAAAGGAGCAGAGGCCGACGCCTTCCCACCCGACGAAAAACAGCAGCAGATTGTCGGCGAGGACCAGCACGGACATGAAGAAAACGAACAGATTGAGGTAGGCGAAGAAGCGCGCCTCGCCCTCGTCGTGCGCCATGTAGCCGGTCGAGTAGAGGTGGATCAAAAAGCCGATGCCGGTGATAACGAGCAGCATGACCGCCGTGAGCGCATCGGCCTGAAAGGAGACCTGTGCCTTGAACGGCTCGGATTCGATCCAGGTATAAAGCGTGTCGCGCAAGACGGCGTCCGGCGACAGCAGCATAAAGACTCGCAGCGCGATCAGAAAGGATCCGAACACCGCGGCGGAGGCGAGTATTCCGGCGAATCTCTTGCCCCAGCGGCCGCCGAAGAAAACGTTGAGCACGGCGGCGGCGAGCGGCAGCAGCGGGATCCAGCGCAGCAGATTGGTCGTCATGAGTCGGCCGTCGAGCGAGCTACCACTTCAGAAGCTGCATGTCTCTGGGATCGAGAGTCTGTCGGAAACGAAAGACCGAGATGACGATCGCCAGGCCCACCACCGCCTCGGCGGCCGCCACCGTCATGACGAAAAACACGATCACCTGCCCTTCGACCGAGCCCATAAAACGCGAGAAGGCGATGAAAGTCAGATTGACCGCATTGAGCATCAACTCGATCGACATCAGGATTACGATGACGTCGCGGCGGATGACGACCCCGGCGACGCCGATGGCAAAGAGAACGGCGCTCAGCACGAGATAATATTCGATTGGCGCCTGCATCAACGCTGCCTCTGCGCCAGCGCCACGGCGCCGATGATCGCGACCAGCAGCAGCACCGAAGCGAGCCCGAACGGCAGCGCGAAATCCGTGAACAGGCTTTGTGCGATGCTCTCGGGGCCGCCGAACGAGGCGGGTACCGCCGCCTCGGCGGAAACCGCCGGCCGATGGACAAGCGCGGCGAGCTGTAGGCAGAGCGCCGCGGCGCCAAGCGAGCCGAGCATCCACCACGCCGCCGGCCGCGCCTCGATCGACAGCGGGTTCAGCAGCATGATGACGAATAGAATGAGAATCATGATCGCGCCGGCGTAAACGAGGATCTGAAGCACGCCCAGCATCGGCGCGTCGAGCGTGAGGAACAGGACCGCCATAACGAAAAGCGTCGCGGCGAGCGCCATCGCGCTGTGCACGACGTTGCGCTGCGTCACCACCAGCAGCGAGAAGAGCAGCGTCAGAAAGGCCAGGATGAAAAAGACAATCATGTCGGTTCAAACCGGCCGGCGTACGACGATCCACGCCGCCGTAAGAAATAGGTTGACGAGCGCCGCCGGTAGCAGCATCTTCCACCCGAGGCGCATGATTTGATCGTAGCGAAAGCGCGGCAGCGTCCAGCGCAGAATGATCTGCAGCCAGCAGAAAAAGAGCACCTTGACCGTGAACGCGGCGACCTGAAGAATCGTTACCGTGAGCGGCGCGAGCGAAACCACACTGCCCCACGGAAAATAGAATCCGTCGCGCAGGAGATAAGGCACCTGCCAACCGCCGAAGAAGAGCGTGGTAACCAATCCCGCGGCGGTCACGACCTCGGCGAACTCACCGGCGAAGAACATGAGGAACTTGCCGCCCGAGTATTCGACGTGATAACCCGCCACGATCTCCGACTCGCCCTCAGGCGCGTCGAACGGGAGCCGCTTGGTCTCCGCGACGGCGGCGGTGAAAAAGAGCAAAAACGCGAGCGGCTGCCGAACGACTCCCCAGGCAGGCAGCCAGCCCCAGAACAGCTCTCCCTGCGCGCGAACCATCGCCTGCGGCTCGAGTGTGCCGTAGACGATGACGATGCCGATGACCGACAGTCCCATCGCGATCTCGTACGAGACCATCTGCGCCGCGCCGCGCACGCCGCCCAAAAGCGAGAATTTGTTGTTCGAGGCCCACGCGCCGATCACGATGCCGTAGACGCTGAGCGACGCCATGGCGAAGATGTAGAGAATGCCGATGTTGAGGTTCGCGACTTGCAGATTGATCTCGCGCCCGCCGACGACCAAAACGTCGCCGAAGGGAATCACGGCGAAGGTCACAAGCGCCGGAAACAACGCGAGGCACGGCGCAAGCGTGTGCATGAGCCGGTCGCCGTGGGCCGGAATAAAATCTTCTTTCGTGAGCATCTTGATCGGATCCGCGATCAGCGTATTGACCAGCCCCATGCCGGCGAAGCCGAAGATCGAGGCGCGGTTCGCTCCGATGCGGTCCTGGATCAGCGCGCTGCCCTTGCGCTCGACCCAGCCGAGAATCCCGGCGAGGTTCAGCACCATGAAAAGGACGAGGAAGGCCTTGACTGCAACGATCGCGAGATCGACTATCATTGATGTTGCGCTTCGAGATCGGCGCCGAGCGCGCCTATCTTTTCATAATCGAGGCCGGCGTACGCCGGCAGCTGTCGGGAGAGGACCGCGAAGATATCCGCCGGCCGGTCGTAACTCTCGCCGAGCAGGCGGGCAAAGATCTCCCAGTCCTGCAGCGCGCCGGCGGGCGCGACGAGTGCGGGATTGAGCTTCTGCACCCTGCCGCGGCGGTTGGTATACGTGCCCTCCTTCTCGGCGAAGTTCGTGGACGGCAGCACGACGTGCGCGAGCGCTGCCGTCGGCGTCATGCGCGTGTCCTGTACGACGAGAAACGATAATTTACCGAGCGCCGACTTCAGCCTGTCGCCGAGGTCGGACAATGATGCGAGATCTTCGCCGACGACATACGCCGAGCGGAATTTTCCATCGATAATATTTTTCAGCAGCGGCTCGACCCCGGCCTCGGAGCCCACGCCCATGTGACGCGCGCCGCGAAAGTTAGGCGAGCGGTCGGGACTCTTGAGGATTTTTTCCACTTCCGTCAGCTCGCGCTCGCGATAAAAGACTTCGAGACCTCCGTCAGAGACAAATTGTTTCATTAAGCGGCTGTAGAGAAACGCCTCTTCGTTGGTGTTTCGCCCCGACAGAATCGCCGCGGCCGGCGCGTTCGCCGCAAGACCTGTAGCGACCGCGCGGAGCGCGGTGTCCCAATCGACGGCAACGAGCCCGCCTTCCTGGCGGATCATCGGGGAAGTCAGCCGCTCGCCTTCCGTGAGCCCGTGAAACGAGTAACGTCCCTCGTCACACAGCCAGTGACTGTTGACCGCCTCGTTGACGCGCGGCTTAAAACGCGCAATGCGGTTTTGATAAGTCTCAACCGATATGTTGCAGCCGGTGCTGCACCCGGGACAGATCGACGGCGTTTTTTTCAGATACCAGACGCGGACCTTGAAGCGGAAATCCCGGTCCGTGAGCGCGCCTACCGGGCAAATATCGACGACGTTGACCGAGAGCGGATTGTCGAGTGTTTTTTCCGGAAACAGCGCGATCGTCGCATGGTCGCTGCGGTTCACGACGGTAAGCTCGTCGGTGCGCGTGACTTCCTGGAGAAAACGCACGCAGCGCGTGCACTTGATGCAGCGCTCGCCGTCGAAGACGACGTAAGGGCCGAAGATCTCGCGCTTGCGCTCGTGCTCCTTGCGCTCTTCGAAGCGGCTCGCCGCGAGGTCGTGCTCCATGTAGTAGTCTTGGAGCCAACACTCGCCCGCCTGATCGCAGATCGGGCAGTCGACCGGGTGATTGATGAGGAGAAACTCCATCACCGCGCGGCGCGCTTCCAGCACCTTCGGGCTCTGCGTCTTCACCGCCATGCCTTCGGTCGCGAGCGTGTTGCAGGCGATCTGGAGCTTCGGCATTTTCTCGATCTCGACCAGGCACATGCGGCAATTGCCGGCGATCGTGAGCTTGGGATGATAGCAGTAATGCGGGATGTCGATGCCCGCGTCCTCGGCGGCCTGGATGACCGTCTTGCCTTTTTCCGTGACGATCTCGCGCCCGTCGATGGTGATTTTTACCGGATCCATTTCTGATTGATCGGCTTTCTACTTAATGTATCGTGCACTTGCCCGCCGCGATGTGCTCGTCGAACTCGCCGCGGTATTTTTTGATGAACGCGGCGGGCGGCCACGACGCCGCGTCGCCGAACGGACAGATCGTGTTGCCGCCGATGTTGCCGCTCACGCTCAGGATCTTCTCGAGATCGCCGGGTTTGCCGGCGCCGTGCTCGACGCGGTTTAGTATCTTCTCGATCCAGTGGCAGCCTTCGCGGCACGGGCTGCATTGACCGCACGATTCATGGGCGAAGAACCGCGAGAGGTTCCACGCCGCGCGCACCATGCACGTCGATTCGTCCATGACGATTACGCCGCCCGAGCCGAGCAGCGTACCGGCGGCCTGGAACGATTCGTAGTCCATCGTGATGCCGTCGAGCTCGTCGGCGCGCAGCACCGGCATCGACGCACCGCCGGGAATGACGCCCTTGAGCTTCCTGCCGTTCGCCATGCCGCCGCAGTCTTCTTCGAGAAACTTCTTGAACGGATAGCCCATGTCGACTTCATACACGCCGGGCTTCTTGACGTGCCCGCTGACGCAGAAGAGCTTCGTGCCCTTGCTCTTCTCCGTGCCGATCGCGGCGTAGCGCGCCGCGCCTTCGGTGATGATCCACGGCAGCGCCGCGAGCGTTTCGACGTTGTTGACGACGGTCGGACAGCCGAAAAGACCGTGCGTCGCCGGAAACGGCGGCTTGATCTTCGGCCAGCCTTTCCCGCCTTCGAGCGACGACAAGAGCCCAGTCTCTTCGCCGCAGATGTATGCGCCGGCACCCCGGTGTAGAATCAAATCGATGTCATAACCCGAGCCGAGAACGTTTTTGCCGAGATATCCGGCGCCGGCGGCTTCGTCGAGCGCGCGCTGCAGCACCTGCGCGCCGTAAAACATCTCGCCGCGGATGTAAATGAAGGACGTGTGCGAGCGAATCGCGTAGGCCGCGATGATCGTCCCCTCGACGATCGCGTGCGGGTCCTTTTCGATGAGCAGCCGGTCCTTGAACGTCCCCGGCTCGCTTTCGTCGGCGTTGCAGACGACGTACTTGGGTTTCGGGTTATCCTTGGGCACGAAACTCCACTTCATACCGGTCGGGAATCCCGCGCCGCCGCGCCCGCGCAGGCCAGACGCCTTGACCTCGTCGATCAGCTTCTCCGGCGTCATCTCGCGCAGCACTTTTTCCAGCGCGCGATACCCGCCGCATGCCCGGTAACCCTCAAGCGTCTGCGAATCGGGCGCGTCGATATTGCGGAGTAAAATCTTTTCCATAAAAAGCAAAATTTAGAATATAAAAGCTAGAATGTCGAAGGTCGGAGGTTCGGCTTCTTCCCTTCTGAATTCTGAATTCTGAATTCTAAATTCTAGATTCTGTATTCTGTCGTTCATTTCAGCCGGTCGAGAAGCTCGCCGACGTTCTTTTCCGTCAAGTTCTCGTAGTAATCGTCGTTCACCTGCATCATCGGCGCCGTGCCGCACGAGGCTAGGCATTCGACTTCCGAAAGCGTGAAGCGCCCGTCCGGCGTCGTCTCGCCGAGACCAATCTTAAGCTTTTCCTTGATCGCCCCCGTAATGCGCTCCGCGCCGGCTAGCGCGCACGGCAGCGTCCGGCAGACCTGGATGTGATGGCGCCCGATAGGTTTCGTATTGAACATCGTGTAGAACGTCACGACGCCCAACACGCGCGCGACCGGCACGTCCATAATTTGCGAGACGTATTCCATCACTTCCGGGCTGATATAGCCGAACTCCTGCTGCGCGAGATAGAGCACGGGCAGCATCGCCGCGTTCTTCTGCGGATAACGCGCGACGATTGCTTCGAATTTCTTCAGCGATTCGTCAGAAAACTTGACAGCCATGTTTACTTTAGAGCGGCGATTTTAGCGGTCGCATTCACCGCCGATCATGTTGATCATGCCGAACGTCGGCACGATGTCAGCGACCGTGTAGCCTCTGATCATTTCGCGGAACGCGCCCATCGCGATGAAACAGGGCGGCCGCACGCGCACGCGGTAGGGCCTGCCGCCGCCGTCGCTCACTAAATAGAAACCGAGCTCGCCGTTGCCGCCCTCGACCGCCTGGTACACTTCGCCGGGCGGCACGTGCACGCCTTCCATGATGATCTTGAAGTGATGCATCAGCCCTTCGATGCTGTTGTAGACTTTTTCTTTGTCCGGCAGCACGATGCGCGGGTCTTCGATCGAAATGGGACCCGTCGGCATTTTTTCCAGCGCCTGCTCGACGATCCGCATGCTCTGCTCGATCTCCTCGACGCGGACGATGAAGCGGTCGTAGTTGTCGCCGTGGCTGCCGAGCGGAACCGTGAAGTCCATCTGGTCGTAAACGAGATACGGCTGCAACTTGCGGACGTCGTAATTGACGCCAGTCGACCGCAGGACCGGCCCCGTCAGACCGTAGCTCACCGCGGTCTCCTTCGAAATCACGCCGACGTTCGACATGCGGTCGATGAAAATCCGGTTATGCGAGAGCAGTTTCTCGACGTCCGCGAGCAGGCGGCGCGTCTTCTCGAAGGCGTCTTTTACCTGTGCGGCGAAGCCTTCGGGTAGATCGTGCTTAAGCCCGCCGATGCGGACGTAGGTCACGGTGAGGCGCGCGCCGGTCAGCGCCTCGACGATGCGCATGAGCATCTCGCGCGCCTCGATCATATAAAAGCCGGCGGTGATGGCGCCGAGTTCGGACGCGGCCATACCGCAGCAGGTAAGATGATCGGTGATGCGGGAGATCTCGCTAGCAACGACGCGGATGAACTGGCAGCGCGGCGTCGTCTCGACGCCGAGGAGCCTCTCGACCGCGAGCGCGTAGCCGACATTGTTGATCAGCGGCGAGACGTAGTTCAGCCGGTCGGTGTACGGAATCACCTGGGTCCAGGTCCCCTGCTCCGAGCTCTTGTCGAAGCCGCGGTGGAGATAGCCGACTTCGGTGTCGCAGTCGACCACCCGCTCGCCGTCGAGCTTGAGATTGAATTTGATCGTTCCATGGGTCGCCGGATGGGACGGGCCCATCTGCAGCTCCATGATGTCCTGCGGCAGCTCTTTGACTTCGGCTTTCATCCCCTTTTCGAATCCGCGCCGGCGAGCTTTTGCTTCTCCAGCTGCTGCTTCAATTGGGCCAGCTTGTTATTGGAGCGCATGTCGACGAACGTTCCTTTGAGCGCCCGCTCGGGCACGAGCGGCTGGCGCTGATTCACCGGATAATCCTTGCGCAGCGGGTAGCCGCGAAATTCCTCGTAGAGCAGAATGCGGCGCAGATCGGGATGACCGCGGAAGCGGATGCCGAACATGTCCCACACTTCGCGCTCCATCCAATCGGCCGCGCGCCAGAGCGAAACGAGCGAATCAACCTCCGGCGAGCTCTCGCCGACGGGCACTTTGACGCGTACGCGGCGGCCGCTTCCGAGAGAGAGCAAATGGTACACGACTTCGAAGCGCGGCTCCTTTTTACCGAAATAATCGACCGCGGTGAGGTCTGAGAGAAAATCGAACGCGAGCGCGGGATCTTCCTTCAAGCGCTTGAACGACTCGACGAGACCGTCGCGGCGGATGACGATGACGTCTTCGCCTCGCGCGGTGTGTGCGTCGAGCACCGCGTCGCCGAGTATCCGGCGGATTGCTTCCAGCTGTGGAATCTCGTCAGCCATTTCAGTCGAGATCGAGCGCGCCCTTCTTCCATGCGTAAATGAAGCCGATCACGACGATCAGCAGAAAAATCCCCATCTCGACCAGCCCGAAAACGCCGAGCCGGCGAAACGATACCGCCCACGGGTACAGGAACACCACTTCCAGATCGAAGATGAGGAACAACATCGCGACGAGATAAAAGTGCACCGGGAAGCGGATGCGCGCGTCGCCTTGAGGAGGATTGCCGGACTCGAACGGGTCCGCTTTGACGGCCGTCATCCGCTTCGGGCCGACCGTCTGCGCGATAAAAAGCAGCGCCAGCACCACGACAGCCGCAAACGCGAAAAGCACCAGTACCGGGAAAAAAGGATCCGACATCAAATTCCGTGTAGAAAAAGACCCTCACACCGGACGGAAATCCGGGTGGTTTAGAAGCTCCGCGGCCAGCCTCGTGAACACTTTATTTTTTAAGGTAAAAATGGACTTAAGTCAAGGAAATGGACGCCGCCGAGGCGTTGCAACCGAGCCGCGCGGCGCCTATATACAATGGAAAAACGGAGGTCGCCGATGAAACATCGACTTTGGATCGCGCTTCTTATCTTCGGCAGCGGAGCAGCCACCGGCTTGCTCGCCGAGCGCCTCCTGCACGCGCAAAACGAGCCGGTCAAACGCACGACGCTGCTGCAGACCGACCTCGAAGGCGCGCCGGGAAAAGAGGTCGATGTGTTCGTCGTCGAGATCGCGCCCGGCGCGTCGACCGGGAAGCACTCGCATCCCGGGAGCGAGTTCGCGTATATCCTGGAGGGCACCGCCGCGGTGGAAGCCGGCGGCAATAATTTCGCTATCCCGCAGCGGCGCGGCACCCTCTCTTATCTAATGCCCAACGAAGTGCACAACGTCTCGAATCAGAGCCGCACCGAGCCGTTGAAGGCAATCGTCTTCGCCGTCAATGACAAAGGCAAGCTCAAAATCGCGCCCGCGAAATAGTTTCAGCCGCTCGCCTCATCCACAGCCTCGAGCACGGCGCGAAGCTGTACCTGCTTTCCATCGCGCTGTACGGTGACGTTCACGACGCTGCCGAGTCTTTGTTCCTCCATCACGAGATAGAGATCGTTCGTGGAATCGATTTTTTTCCCCTGCATGGCGACGATCACGTCACCGAGACGGACGCGTCCCTGCGCGTCGCGCGTGGTCGCGCGAATGCCGGCTTTGGCGGCTGCGCTGTTCGGCGGCACCTCGAGGACGAGAACGCCCTTGATTCCAAGACGTTCGGTGATCTGGTCATCCGCTGCGCGAAAGCCGAGTCCGGGCCGAACGACTTTTCCGTGGCGGATGAGCTCCGGGACGACGATTGACGGTGTCGACGGGAATTGCAAAGCCGATTCCCACCGAGGCTCCCGACGGGCTATAAATCGCCGTATTGACGCCGATCAGCCGGCCGGCGCTGTCGAGCAGCGGTCCGCCGGAGTTTCCCGGATTGACGGCGGCGTCGGTCTGAATTACACCCTGGATCGGCCGTCGCGTCACCGACTCGATCTCGCGCCCCAGCGCACTCACAACACCGGTCGTAAGCGTTTGATCGAGGCCGAACGGATTGCCGATTGCGAACGCGCTTTGACCTACCTGCAGGTCTTTCGACGTGCCTATGGGTATCGGTCTCAGTCTGCTTTTCGGCGCGTCGATTTTCAGCACCGCCAGGTCTTTGTCGGGCGCGATGCCGACGAGACGCGCCTTCCAGGTGGACTGGTCGGCGAGCGTCACCTGGGCGGCCCCGGCATTCTGGATGACATGGTAATTCGTGACGATATTGCCGGTATCGTCCCAGACAAGTCCCGATCCGGTTCCTTCCGGGATCTGCAGCAGATTCAGTGTGAACAAGTCGCGCGCGACGCTGACCGCCGTGATGTGAACGATGGAAGGCGATGCCTGGCGAAACAACGCGATCGTCGACTTTTCGTCGGCGGCGAGCTCGCCGCGCGGCGCGATCGGACGCGGCCCGGCACGCTCCAAAGTTACGGCGCCCCGCACGGCGATGCGCCATACGAGCAGTGCGACCAGAAAAAAAACGGCAAGCAAAAATACGCGCCGCCGAGCGTAATCCTCCGATCTGAAAGCCGCCATGCCGCTAGGCGACTTTAACTTCGACCCTGCGCGGCTTCGCTTCTTCCGCCTTCGGGAGGTGCAGGGTCAAAACGCCGTGCTTGAGCTGTGCCGATATCTTCGCTTGGTCGACTTTGTCGCTGAGCTCGAATTGCCGCTAAAAATTGACAAGCTCAAACTCGCGGTAGACCGGGTCGCCCGGAGTGGCATCACCTGCGCGCCCGTGCAGCGTGAGAACACCGTTTTCCACGCGCACATCGACGCCGTCCTTGGCGACGCCCGGTAAATCTGCCATCACGACCAACCCGTCGGGCGTTTCGTAAATATCGACCGGCGGCGCGAGATATCTCTCGCGGCTGCGCGTGACTTCGGTCGCGGGACTCTGCTGCTGTCCACGCTTTGTCGCAACGGTTTTTTCAGCCATGATAATTCCTCCGACTTAATCTTGGTTAGGAAACTTTGACGCTGATCTGCTTCGGCTTCACTTTCTCCGCCTTCGGCAGGCTGACGATGAGCAGACCGTCTTTGTATTCCGCCGATACGTCGCTGTCGTTCACCTCGACCGGCAGCTCGATCGCGCGGACGAATTTCCCGCTGGCGCGCTCGCTCCGATGAAAAGCCTCGGGGCGCACCTCGCCGTTGATGCGGCGCTTCTCGCCCGAGATCGTGAGCTGGTTCCCCACTACGGCGAGGTTCAGCGAAGCGGGATCGACGCCGGGCGCGAGCGCTTCAATGTAAAGATGATCGCGGTCTTCGTGAAGGTTGACAAGCGGATAGCGGCGCGGGCCGAGCCCCGGCAAAAACGCCGTCTGGGAGGAGGCGCCCGCGGGTGCAAATTCAGCGAACGCCCTATCGATCTCGCGCCGAAGCGCATCCATATCTGCGAAAGCACTCCATTCAGCCATACTGTCCTCCTTTCGTGCTAAGGCTCCGAAAACAAGAAAAACATAATCACGAGTGCCGGGCAGTCAAGATGGCAGCGGGTCGGACAATGAACAGAGACAGGCAAAAAAAAGGGGAGGATTTCTCCTCCCCTTTTCCATATACGGAAGCGAATTAGTTCACGCTGACGGCAATCTTCTTCGGCTTCGCCTCTTCCGCCTTAGGCACGTAGACTTCCAGGATGCCGTCGCGATAGGTGGCTTTGATGCCGTCCTGCGCTACGGTCTGGGGCAGATGGAACGAGCGGGTGAATTTTCCCGCGAGGCGCTCGGAGCGATGATACTCGACGCCTTCCGCAGGCTCTTCGGCCTTGCGCTCGCCGCTCAACGTAAGTGTGCCTTCGTCGAGCTCGAGGTTGAAGTCTCCCTTCTTCATGCCCGGCAGCTCGGCGCGGATCAGATACGAATCCTTGCTCTCAAGAATGTCGACCGGCGGATACCATACGGCAACCGTGGCGTGCTGAGGCCGGCGCCACGTATCTTCGAAGAAGTTGTTGATCAGACCGTCAAACGGCTCCCAACGGGCTAAATCGAACATATTTTCCCTCCTTTTTTGGTTGTGTCGGAGATAACTGCTTCGGTGAAAAGGTAATCACGGTTATGGGACTGTCAAGAGGTACTAAAAGCCCGAGTTCACGCGCTGGCATGCGCAAAATAAAAAAGGGGAGCCTCGCGGCCCCCCTTTTTGTTTTGCGCTCAGACGAAACGATTAATAATCGTCGTGGCCGTGTGGCATCGCCGGAGCTTCCTTCTTTTTCTCCGGCTTCTCGGCGATCATCGCCTCGGTCGTAATCAGCAGGCCGGCGACCGACGCCGCGTTCTGCAGCGCTGTCCGCACTACCTTGGTCGGGTCGACGATGCCCGCCTTGACGAGATCCTCGAACTCCTCCTTGGCTGCGTTGAACCCGAACGAGCCCTTACCGTTCTTGACTTTGTCGAGCACCACGGCGCCATCGGACCCCGCGTTGTGAGCGATCCAGCGCATCGGCTCTTCGAGCGCCTTCTGGATGATTCGCACGCCGACTTTCTCCTCGTCGGTCACACGGAGATTGCCAAGCCCAGTGGAAGCGCGCACTAGCGCCACGCCGCCGCCGGGCACGATGCCCTCTTCGACGGCCGCGCGGGTCGCGTGCAGCGCATCCTCGACGCGCGCCTTTTTCTCCTTCATCTCGACTTCCGTCGCCGCGCCGACTTTTACGACCGCGACGCCGCCGGCGAGTTTCGCGAGCCGCTCCTGGAGCTTCTCGCGATCGTAGTCGGAGGTCGTCTCTTCGATCTGCGCCCGCAGCTGGTTGATGCGTCCCTCGATCGCCGACTTCTTGCCCGCGCCCTCGACGACCGTCGTATTGTCCTTGTCGACGATGATGCGTTTCGCGCGGCCGAGATCTTTCAGCGTAACGTTCTCTAATTTGATGCCGAGCTCTTCGGCGATCATGCGGCCGTCGGTTAGTATCGCGATGTCTTCGAGCATCGCTTTGCGGCGGTCGCCGAATCCGGGCGCTTTGACGGCGACGGTCTTCAGTGTGCCGCGGATCTTATTGACGACGAGCGTCGCAAGCGCCTCGCCCTCGACCTCCTCGGCGATGATGAGCAGCGGCTTGCCGGTCTTGGCGACGTTCTCGAGCACCGGCAATAGATCCTTCATGCTGGAGATTTTCTTCTCGTGGATGAGAATCAGCGCATCCTCGTAAACCGCTTCCATGCGCTCGGGGTCGGTGACGAAATAGGGCGAGAGATAGCCGCGATCGAAACGCATACCTTCGACGAGATCGAGCGTCGTCTCGAGGCCTTTCGCCTCTTCGACCGTGATCACGCCTTCCTTGCCGACCTTGTCCATCGCCTCGGCGAGGATATCGCCGATCGTGCCGTCGTTGTTCGCGGAGATCGTGCCGACCTGGGCAATCTCGTCGCGATCGCGCGTGGGCTTCGAGAGCAACTTGAGCTCTTCGATCACTTTGGCTACGGCTTTGTCGATGCCGCGCTTGAGAGCCATCGGGTCATGCCCGGCGGCGACCATCTTGAGCCCTTCGCTGAAGATCGCGCGCGAGAGCACGGTCGCCGTGGTCGTGCCGTCACCGGCAATGTCAGACGTTTTGCTCGCGACCTCCTTCACCATCTGCGCGCCCATGTTTTCGAATTTGTCTTCGAGCTGAATTTCCTTTGCGACGGTTACGCCGTCCTTCGTGACCGTAGGCGATCCCCAGGATTTTTCGAGCACGACGTTGCGGCCCTTCGGCCCCAGCGTTACGGTAACGGTGTCGGCTAAAATATTGACGCCGCGAAGGACCTTGGACCTGGCCTCTTCGCTAAACCTGACTTCTTTCGCTGCCATTTTCTCTCTCCCTCCTATTCGATGATACCCAGTATATCTTCTTCCCTGAGAATCAGATGCTCCTCACCATTGAGCTTGATCTCAGTTCCGGAATACTTGCCGAAGAGAATCTTGTCTCCGGCTTTGACATCCAGCGGAATGACCTTGCCATCCTCCTGCTTGCCCCGGCCGACGGCGACCACACGGCCTTCCTGGGGCTTTTCCTTCGCCGTGTCGGGGATGATGATGCCCCCCTTGGTCTTTTCTTCCTCGGCAATTCGTTGCACGATGACCCTGTCGTGCAATGGACGAACCTTGAGCGCCATAGCAAAACCTCCTGAAAAATCATAGATTTACAACATCGGCGGAACGCCGATGGTGCAAATGTAATTGCGCTTCCTCCAACGTCAAGGGGGCGGCGCGAAATATTTTTACTTTCCTCCGGCTTTATACGGCGGGTTGGCGATGCTTCGGAGATACGCGACGATATCCTGAATCTGGTTTTCCTTAAGTGCGCCGCCCCAGGCCGGCATAAAATTCGATTTGCCGCCTGCGGGACCGCCCTTCGCAATGATATCGAAAAGGGTTTTGTCGGATAGCTTATTCATGACGTTCCCGTCGGTATGATTCGCCGGCTTGACCGGCAGCGACGCCGCTGCGGGCCCATCGCCTTTGCCGCTGTCGCCGTGACAGCTGGAACAATAAGTAACGTAGAACTTCTTTCCCTCCTCCTTATTCTGGGCCGATGCCATACTCGCCGCGGACAGAACCGCAAAAAGCACCAACGCCGGTATCCTTCGCGCCATACCCTTCCCCCGATGCTTGCCTATAAAAGCTGTTTACTTATCAGATCGGATTCGAAAGTGATAGAGGCGGCCGGGTAGGTCTCAAACGCGCCGCGCCATACACTTTGCGGCGCAACGGTGCTATGGAAAAACCCAGCGGAGGTGACTATGGCAGCGAAGATCAAGATCTGGGGCAGGAACGATTCTTCCAACGTGCAGAAGGTGCTGTGGTGCTCCGGCGAGCTCGGCCTTGATTTCGAACGGATCGATCTCGGCGGCAAATTCGGCGGCAACAAAGAAAAACCCTACCTGGATATTAATCCCAACGGCCTCGTGCCGACGATCGAAGACGGCGGACTGATTCTCTGGGAATCGAATACGATCGTGCGCTACCTTACGGACAAATACGGCGGCGGCAAACTGATCGAAGCGATGCCGGAGGGTCGCGCGCAGGCGAGCCGCTGGATGGACTGGCAATTGACGACGCTCGGACCTGCGATCGTGCCGCTCTTTTGGGGCTACGTGCGCACGCCACCCGAAAAACGCGACGTGACGGTACTAAAAACCGCGCTCGACAAGACCGGCGCAGCGTGGAAAATCGTCGACGACCGGCTCGCGAAAAATGCCTACCTGGCCGGAAAGGATTTCACGATCGGCGACATCCCGCTCGGGGTGTGGGCCTACCGCTGGTTCAATCTGCCGATCGAGCGGCCGAAGCTCGACAACCTAAGCCGCTGGTACGGTGAGCTGCAGAAGCGCCCGGCGTATCAGCAGCATATCATGATCCCGATGACGTGATGTAGGATAGACGCGAGCGTCACGCGCCGACGAGACGCAGCGCTTCCGCCTCGATCCTATCCACGCCTGGCACCATCGCTTCGACGAGCGGGCCGCTGTGCGGCGGGGGAATGGGAGCGGCGCCGACGCGGATCACCGGCGCTTTCAAGTTCGAAAATAGATTCTCCTGGATCACAGCGGCCAACTCGGCGGTGAGGCCGCCGACGACGGGACCTTCGTCGACGATCACCACGCGCCTGGTCTTCGCGACCGAGGCGAGAATCGTCTCGGTATCGAGCGGCGCGAGCGAGCGCAGGTCGATGATCTCGGCGTCGACGCCCTTTTCGCCGAGGCGACCGGCCGCTTCGTCGGCCTTGAGCACCATCCCGCCGCACGTGACGATCGTGAGATCCTTCCCCGGTTTGCGGATCGCGGCCTTGCCGATCGGCACCATATAGTCGCCTTCCGGCACGGGACCCGTAATACCGTAGAGATGGTGGCTCTCGAAGCAGAGCACCGGGTTCGGATCGCGGATCGCGGCGAGCAGCAAACCCTTCGCGTCGGCGGGCGTCGTCGGCGCGATAATCTTCAGTCCCGGAAACGGGATGAAGGCGCCGTGGTTGCAGCTCGAATGGCTCGGGCCGCCTCCCGGCCGCGTGCCGAATTTATTGCGGATCACGATCGGCACGGAAATTTTTCCGCCGGTCATGTAATGATACCGCGCCGCGAGCGTGACGAGCTGATCCATGCACAGCGGCAAGAGATCGCAGAACTGGATCTCGACCACCGGCCTCAGGCCGTTGATGGCCGCGCCGGCCGCGACTCCGACGATTGCCGCCTCGGAGATCGGCGTGTCGCGCACGCGCCCATCGCCGAACTCCTGCAAGAGCCCGCGCGTGACGCCGTAGGCGCCGCCGAAAAGCGCCACGTCTTCGCCCATGACGAAGACGCGCGGGTCGCGCGCCATCTCGTAGCGAAGCGTCTCGCGCAGCGCCTCCTGCAGGCGCATTTCCTTCGTTTTTGTTCCGCCGTCGCTCATTCTGTTATCAATTTGTCGATTGCCACCGCTAGCGCGCGAACACCTCGTCGGTTTCGGCTTCGGCCGCCGGCAGCGGCGCGGCCTCCGCGCGTTTGGCAGCGTCATCGAGCTCGGCGTAAACGGTCTCGCTCAGTTTTTCGAACTCCGCTTCGGTCAGCTCGTTTGCGGCGATGAGCTTTTCTTTCAGCCGGCGGATCGGATCACGCCTCTTCCATTCCTCGATCTCTTCGCGCTTTCTGTATCCCGTTCCCGGATCCCCGCCGAAATGGCCGTCCCAGCGATAGGTCAGGCATTCGAGCAGCGTCGGGCCGCCGCCGCTCCGCGCCTTGGCGGCGGCCTTCACGGTCTCTTCGTACACAAACTCCGCGTCGTTGCCGTCGATCGCCTTGCCTTCGAAGCCGTAGCCGGCCGCGCGCTCGGCGAGATGCTTAACCGCGACGCTTCTCTCCAGGCTCACGGTCATCGCGTATAAATTGTTCTCGACCACGAAGACGACCGGCAGCTTCCAGAGGCCCGCCATGTTCATCGCCTCGTGGACAACCCCCTGGTTCATCGCGCCGTCGCCCATGAAACTCACCGCGACTTCGCCGCTGCCGCGGATACTCGCTGCGAGCGCGGCGCCGGTTGCGACGGGAACCGTCGCGCCGACAGTGCCGGTGTTGCCGAGAAAGCCGAACGACAGATCTCCCATGTGCATTTTGCCGCCGCGGCCGAGCGAATAGCCGTCGCGCCGGCCGATGCACTCGCAGAGCAGCTTGTAGATGTCCGCGCCTTTGGCGACGAGATGGCCGGTGCCGCGGTGATAGCTCGCGATGAGATCGCCAGGCGCGAGCGCGGCGCAGACCCCGGCAGCGATCGCTTCCTGGCCGCGGTAGGAATGCGGGCTGCCGAACATGACCTTGCGCTGGTAGAGATCGTTCAGCTTCTCTTCGAAGGCGCGCACCATAATCATGGTGCGGAGCATCGCTTTTCGCTTGGTGGAATCGGGCATCGTGTCAGCCGCCGCGTCTTTGACTGCACTACACTTAAATTCGCATCCGCGAAGTTGTCAAGCTCAGCGCTTAAAAGCGCCGCTCAAGAATTCCAATACTGCGCCGCCCCAGACATCGGTCGCCCGGAAGCAAAAGCCGCCGTGCCCGTCGGCGTGCGTCTGTCCATAAGGTGGAAAGATCACGCGCTTGTGCGGCTTGCCGGCGGCTTCCATATCGCGGTCGAGCACGAGCGTGGGCGTCAAATCCCAGTCGTTTTCCGCCTGAATGAAAAGGATCGGCGCGGACGCCTCTTTGACGGCGCGCCTAAGTCGCGTCTGAAGCGCCGTCGAGCGCGACCAGGTCTCGGCTGCCGGCGCAAAAGCCACCGAGGCGGCGATGCCTGGTCCTTTCTCGGTGACGAGGACGGTTTGAATACCGCCGTACGAGCAGCCGGCGGCAACGACGCGACGCGAATCGATGTAAGGCTGGGATCGCAGATACGCGAGTGCAGCGAGCGTATCCTCGAGGTGCAACTCGTGGAGCGCGACGACCCCCCGCGAGCCCTGATCGGACAGCGCATCCACCTGGCGGTCGGCGGGCGACCGTCCGTGGCCGCGGCGGTGCGGCACGAATACGGCGTAGCCCTTTGCGGTGAAAAAGTTTCCGATCTCAGGCTTCGCTCCGGGGCGCCGCTCGCTGCCGTGGCTATAAAGGATCGCGGGGAAAGGGCCGGCGCCTTCCGGCTTGTAAATAAATCCTTTGAGCGCGAGCGGGCCGTTTGGGAAAGTGACTTCGTCCGGAGCGGCGGCGAGCGAACGATGCGCTTGGAAGAAAAGAAGGAAGACGAAAGAAATCGGCCGCACGATTTTCATGCAGCCTACCTTAATCGATTATCGTTAAATTGTGTAAAGCGTCAGACCGGACGGCCGGCCGCCTTCGCGCGCAGCTTGTTCAGCAACTCGTCAATCGACGCGCCCGCCAGGATGCGGCTGAACTGCGAGCGGAAATTGGACGTAAGACTGATATTGTCGATCACGACATCGTAGACCTTCCACTGGCCTTCGATCAGGTGCAGGCGATAATCGACTGCGAGGTTCTCGCTGCCGTGCACGACCTCGGTATCGACCTGCGCGAGGTTCTGCTTGACCTCCTCGCGAAGGTACAGGATTTTTTCTCCGCGGTACGACTCCAGTGTGCTCATGTAAGAGCCTTCGACGAAAGCGGCGAAAGCCGCCACGAATTCGTCCTCGCGGCCCTCAATCTCTTTCCATCGATTGCCGAGCGAGCGCTTCGCCATCTCCGTGAAATCGAATCTCGGGAGCAGGATGCCGCGGATCTTCTCGACCGCTTCGTCCTTGTTGGCGCCCTGAGCGGCGACGACTTCCTGGAGCACCTGGGATATCCGCTCGATCGCCCCTTTGATCTGCTCGGTCGGCTGCTCCGCGGAGGAAAGCCGCATCGGCGCGACGCAGAAAAATACCGACATCATCAAGGTTGAATACAGCGAAACCAGTCTTTTGCCCATTGCGGCTCTCCCTTCGGCGGAAATTCTCTACCGACGATGGAGCAAGCCGAATGCCAGCAGACAGAAACCATTAAGTGGTTATTTTTATTAGCCTTTTTCTACAGCAACAGACGATCGCGAGGGCGCAGTGTCACGTTTTGAGCGACAAAAGACCAAAAAACGTGACTGCGGCCAGGGATTTTATTTGGTGAAGAACTGCAGCGACTGGCTCGTGAAGGCGACGAGCGGCCCCCAGTAGATGCCGAAGACCAGCGTCATAACGGAGAGCAGGCCAAGCAGCGTTGCAGCGCCCGGGTTGAGCTCGACGCGGCCGTCGGAGGCCTCCGGGAAGTCGAGAAACATGACCTTTACGACCCGGGCGTAATAATAAAGCGAGATGACGCTGTTCGCGACGGCGACCAGCGCCAGCAGATAGAATTGCTGCTTGATGACCGCCGCGAACAGGAAGAACTTGCCGACAAAGCCCGCGAGAGGCGGCAGCCCAGTCAGCGAGAACAGGAAGATCGCCATCGCGATCGCCGGGACCGCCGAGCCGCGCCACGCAAGCCCGCGATAGCCGTCGATCTCCTCCTTGCCGGTCGCATTCGCGACCAGCACGACGACGAGGAAGGCGCCGAGATTCATGATCAGATAAACGACAATGTAGAACAGCATCGCCTGGAGGCCCTCGGTATTGAGGACGACGAGGCCCATCAATATGTATCCCGCATGCGCGATGCCCGAGTAGGCGAGCATGCGCTTCAGGTTTTGCTGGCCCAACGCCGACAGATTGCCGAGCGTCATCGTCACCATGCTGACGATCAGCAGGAACTGCGGCCACTCGACTCCTGAGAGGAAGCGCCAGCTGCCGTCGGGCCCGAGTTGGGACACGCCGGGAAAGAAGAAACGCAGCAGGATCGCCACCCCCGCGGCGTTCGACGCCACGGAAAGAAACGCCGTGAACGGCGTCGGCGCCCCCTGATATACGTCCGGCGACCACATGTGAAACGGCACGAAGACGATCTTGTAGCCGAAACCGGCCAGGATGAGAACGAACGCGATAAACAGCGCGAGCTGGTTCGGCTGGCCCTGGAACAGCGCCGCGTGGATCTGGCTGTAGTCGAGGCTGCCGGTCATGCCGAAGATCCAGCTCATGCCGTAGATCATCGCGCCGGACGCCACGCCGCCGTAGATCAAATATTTCAGCGCGGCCTCGCTCGAGCGGCGGTTGCGCGGCAGAAATCCCGTCAAGATGTAGGACGTGATGCTCACCATTTCGAGCGAGAGATACGCCATCAGAAGATTCGTCGCCGACGCCATGAAAAACATGCCGAGCGCGGAGCTCAAAAGAATCGTCGCGTATTCGCCCTGATGCAGCGATGCGACTTCTCGGCTGCTGAATGACATCCAGAGCACGAGGATCGTCGCCGCAAGCGCGACGATTTTGAAAAAAAGGCTGAAGTGGTCGAGCACCATCATCCGGTGGAAGAGGAAGCCCGAAGGCCCGCTGTAGAGCTGGAGCGTCGCGCCGAGCGAGGCGAGGCAGCCGAGAATCGACAACGCGCCGATAACGCGCTTATTTTTGATCACGAGATCGAGGACAATCACCAGCAGGATCGCGCCGGCGAGAATGATCTCGGGATAGAAATACTCGAGGCTCGCGAGGTTATCCAGATCCATCTTGTTAGCCCAGATGCGGAATGATGACTTGGTTCAGCTGGGTGAGCGACGCGCGCAGCAGGTCGAGGACCACTGTCGGATAGACGCCGACTATAATCACGATGATACCGAGTGGAATCATCGTGAACAGCTCGCGTGTGTTGATCTCCGGCATGAGCTTGTACTTTTCGTTCGTCATGCCGAGATAGACACGCTGGACGGTCCAGAGGAGATACCCGGCGGTCAGGATGACGCCGGTCGCGGCGAAGACCGTCAGCACGGGGTACTTCTGCCACGTGCCGAGCAACACGAGCACTTCCGAGATGAAGCCCGACAAGCCGGGCAGGCCCATCGAGGCGAAGATCGCGAGCGCGCTGATGCCGGTATAAACCGGCATGACCGCCGCAAGGCCGCCGAAGCCTTCGATGTCGCGGTGATGCGCGCGGTCGTAGATCACGCCGACCATGAGGAAGAGCATGCCGGTGATCGTGCCGTGGTTGAACATCTGGAGCAGCGCGCCGTTGATGCCCTGCGGCGTGAAGCTCGCCATGCCGAGCATCACGTAGCCCATGTGGCTCACGCTCGAATACGCGACGAGCTTTTTAAAGTCCTTCTGCGCCATCGCGCAGAGCGCGCCGTAGATGATGTTCCAGGTGCCGAGCGCGCCGAGAAAAACGTAGGCCAGGTCCGCCGTCGCCTGCGGCAGCATCGGATAGTTGATGCGCAGGATGCCGTAGGTGCCCATCTTCAGGAGAATGCCCGCGAGGATGACTGAGATCGCCGTCGGCGCTTCGACGTGCGCGTCGGGAAGCCACGTGTGGAACGGAAACGCCGGAATCTTGATCGCGAAGCCGACGAAGAGCGCGAGCCAGACAATGTGCTGAAAGCCCCAGCGTAGGTGGAGGCTGTCGAACGGCCAGATGCCGAGCGGCGTGGTGCTGTAGCTCGCTCCCTGCTTGATCAGCACCGTCATGTCGAAGGTATGCGGATCGCTCGTGAAGTAAAGCGCCAGGATCGCGAGCAGCATCAGCACGCTGCCAAAGAGTGTGTAGAGAAAGAACTTGATCGCGGCGTATTCGCGCCGCGGCCCGCCCCAGATGCCGATGAGAAAGTACATCGGCAGCAGCATCAGTTCCCAAAAAATGTAGAACAGGAAGAAATCGAGCGCGACAAATACGCCCATCATGCCGGTGTCGAGGAGGAGAAACAGCGCGAAATAACCCTTGACGCCCTTCTCGATGCCCCACGAGGCGAAGATGCAAATGAATGAGAGCAGCGCGGTGAGCAGCACCATCGAGATGCTGATGCCGTCGACGCCGATGAAATACTGGATGTTATACGTCGGGATCCAAGGCACCTGCTCGGTGAACTGCAGGCCCGGGTTATTCGGATCGAACGCGCGGTACAGCCAGATGCCGAGCAGGAGCGGCGGGATCGTGAACACGACCGAGGTCCAGCGAATCAGGTTGGGCTTGCTCGACGGCAACAACAGCACCGCGATCATTCCCGCCAGCGGGAAAAAAGTCATGTACGTAAGCACGTGCTCTGTCATGTGTCCACTTCTCCTAAGAAATCAGCCGGCATACCGCAGCTTGATGATGATCGCGACCACCACGGCGCCGAGAATGACGTAGAGATAGCCGTTGATGCTGCCGGTCTGCACCTTTCTGAATTTGCCGCCGGACCAGTACGTTAGATCGGCGACGGCGTTGACCATGCCGTCGATAACGTAGTTATCGAAGAGGCCGTTGAGCCACGAGACGAAGACGGTAAGACGCGCGGTGCCGTTGACCATGCCGTCGATGATATTCGTGTCGATCCAGACGCCGATCGCCGCGAGCTTCAGCGCGCCGCCGACAAAGACCTTCTGATATAACTCGTCCACATAATATTTACGGTCGAACAGGCGATAAAAGACGCCGCCGGCGAGCGACGCGAAGACGTCCGGCGAGAGCGTCTTCTTGTAGTACATCAGATAGGCGAGCAAGATGCCGAGGGCCGCGACGCCGATGGAAACCAGCATGAGCCCGAGCTCCAGCGCCGCCGAGGCGTGCTCCTCGTGCCCGCCCCCCAGCACCGGCTCGAGCCAATGCCCGAAGAAGTTAGGGCCAAACACCGCCGGCAGGCCGATGTAGCCGGCGGCGATCGCGCCGACGGCCAGCACCGCGAGCGGCAGCGTCATCACCTTGGGCGACTCGTGCAGGTGCTCCTTGGTATGATGGTCGGCGCGGCACTCGCCGAAAAAGGTCATGAAGAGCTGGCGGAACATGTAGAAGGCCGTGAGGCCGGCGCAGACGACGCCGACGAGCCAGAGCCACGGCGAGCCGTGCTCGCTGGAAAACGCCTGCCACAAAATCTCGTCCTTGGAGAAGAAACCCGCGAGGCCGGGCACGCCGGCGATCGCGAGAACCGAGATCGTGAACGTCCAGAAGGTCCACGGCATGTACTTCTTGAGCCCGCCCATCTTGCGCATGTCCTGCTCGCCGCCCATCGCATGGATGACGCTGCCGGAGCCCAAAAAGAGACACGCCTTGAAGAAGGCGTGCGTCATGAGATGGAAGACGCCGGCGGCATAGGCGGCGACGCCCGCGGCGAGGAACATGTAGCCCAACTGGCTGATCGTCGAGTAGGCGAGCACGCGCTTGATGTCGTTTTGCGTGAGCGCGATCGTCGCGGCGCCGAGCGCGGTCGCGGCGCCGATCGCGGCGACCACGTGGAGCGTCTCGGGCGCAAGCGAGAAGACGGCGTTCAGCCGCGCGATCATGTACACGCCGGCCGTGACCATCGTCGCCGCATGGATCAGCGCGCTGACCGGCGTCGGCCCCTGCATCGCGTCGGGCAGCCACACGTAGAGCGGGATCTGCGCCGATTTGCCGGTCGCCCCGAGAAAGAGAAAAAGCGTCGCGAGCGTCGCGACCGGCACGCCCCAGAGCATTTGCCCTTGCAGCAGCGCCGCGTTCTTGGTGATCTCGCGGAACGCGAGCGTCGCGTGGCCTTGCGCGTCGAGCGTCCAGAAAATGAGAAATATGCCGAGAATGAAGCCGAAGTCGCCGACGCGGTTCACGATGAAAGCCTTGTTGCCCGCGCGCGTGTTGACATGGTCGTGATACCAGAAGCCGATGAGCGCGTACGAGCACAACCCGACGCCTTCCCAGCCGATGAACATGAGCAGCATGCTATCGGCGAGCACCAGCAAGAGCATCGAGAAGGTGAAGAGGTTAAGGAACGCGAAGAAGCGCCAGTACGACCTGTCGTCGTGCATGTAGCCGGTTGAATAAATGTGGATGAGCCCGCCGATGCCCGTGACGACGAGAATCATGACCGCGGACAGTGGATCGACCCAGAACGACACGTCGACGCTCAGCGAGCCGACGTGCAGCCAGGGATAGACGTGATCGATGAGGAAGCGCTCTTCCGGCTCGAGCGCCTTGAGCTTCAAGAACGCCGCGGCCGAGATGCCGAAGGCGATCACCACCGGCGCGCACGCGATGATGCTGATCAACCATTTGCCGACCCGCTTTTGCAGCTGCGCGCCGAGCAGACCGTTCAGCGCCGCGCCGATCAAGGGCAGAAGAACGATCCAGCGGAGATAATCGGTTTGAATCGGATGTTCCATCTTATCTATCTTCGATTTTGGATTTTCGATTCAATCGGAGATCGGCAATCTAAATCTAAAATTTTCTAGTTCTTCAGCGTCTCCGTCGCGCCGACGTCGATCGTGTGAAAGATCTGGAAGATCGCGAGCACGATCGCGAGTCCGACCGCGGCTTCCGCCGCCGCGAGCATGATGACGAAGATCGCGTAAATCTGACCGTCCACGCCGCCGCTGCTGTAGTGCGCGAACGCGACGTAGTTGATGTTCGCCGAATTCAAGATCAGCTCCACCCCCATGAGCACGCTGATCGCGTTCCGCCGCGAGAGGACGGTGTACATGCCGAGGCAGAAAATGATCGCCCCGAGGACGAGAAAATGCGTGAGCGTGATTTCCATCGCCAGGGCTATCCTTTCATTTCCTTGCGCGCCAGGACGACGGCGCCGATCAGCGCGGCGAGCAGAACGATCGAGGCGAGCTCGAACGGCAAGAGGTAGCTCTGGAGAAACTGATCGCCGATCTTCGCCGACGTCGCCGCGTAGGCGATCTCTTTCGCCTTGGCCCAGGGCGTCGTGGTAATGGTCTCGTAAAGCAGCCAAAACAGGAGGCCGACAATGATCAAGCCGGGGACCACTCCGGCTGAGCGGTTCGTGATCTGCACGTCGGTGATACGGTGCGTCAGCATGACCGCGAAGAGAATCAAGACGAGAATGCCGCCGACGTAGATCAGGAGCTGCACGGCGGCCACGAAGTCGGCTCCCAAAAAGACGTAAATCCCGGCCACCCCTGCGAACGTGCCGAGCAGCGAGAAAGCGGAGTAGATGATGTTGTGGGAGAACGCCACCATCGCCGCCGACGCAACGACGAGGAGCGCGATCAGATAAAATACGACTGTGCCGACTTCCATGGTCCGCGCTGCGTTCTAAAAAAAATCCCAAAAAGCCCGAGGCCTTTTGGGTCGATTAGTGAAAAATCGCAATCGAAAACAGAATCCGTCGGGACGCCCGAGCCGTCCCCATTTAGCCTTCCCCCGCCCCGGCGCCGCCCTCCGGCGTGGCGAACTCATCGAGATATTCCTGCCCGATCTTGACCTTCTCAACCATCGTGGGATCGGTCTCGCCGCCTTTCTTCGGCTTGTAAAGCGCGACCGGCCGCGTGACGAAGTGGCGCACCAGCCCCGCCGGGCTGTAGCTCGCGCCCTCAAACTCCTGCGAGTGGCGGATCGATCCCGTCGGGCACGCTTCGGCGCAGAGCCCGCAATACATGCACTTGCAGATATCGATGTCGAAGTGTCCGAAGGTGCGCTGCTTCGTCTCCTTGTTCATGTCGATCCCGATCGTGATGCAGCTGATCGGGCAGACGCGCTCGCAGGCGAGACAGCCGGTGCAGATGTCGAGATCGACTTCGAGAATGCCGCGGTAGCGCAGCGGCAGTGTCTCCTGGACCGGCTTCGGAATGCGATCGGGATACTGGATCGTCATCGGCCGGCGCACAAGGTGCGACAGCGTGATCGCCAGCCCTTCGAAGATGGTGCTGACGGTCTCGACGATGTTTTTGATGTAGCCGCCGAATCCGTTCATTTGCCTAAGTGAAATATTTCAGTCGCCGCTCAAAGTCAAAGTGAAATCAAATATACGGGCGCAGGTACAGCTCGGGCTTCGAATGTCGAATCTGGTACCGCACGCGTCCGAAAAATAGCAACAGAATCACCACGCCCAGAACAAACATTCCGACGCTCGCCCAACGATTCCCGTGGGGGAACACGACCATCCATGCCGCCGTTCCGATAACGCAGAGGAACGAGAGCGGCACCATGTATTTCCAGCAGAGCGCCATGAGCTGATCGACGCGCACGCGCGGCAGCGTCGCGCGCACCCACATGGCGACGAAAACCCAGAGGTATGCCTTCAAGAAAAACACGACGAACTGGAGCACGCCTTCGATGAGGCCGTCTCCGACCGCCGGCACCTGCCAACCGCCGAGAAACAGAATCGTCGCGACGGCCCCGATGACGTACAGGTTGCCCCACTCGGCGAAGAAGAAAAATAAAAACCGCATGCCGCTGTACTCGGTAACGTAGCCCGCGACGAGCTCGGATTCCGCCTCGGGGATATCGAACGGCGTCCGGTTGCCTTCGGCGAGTGCGGCGGTGAAATAGAGGAAGAACGCGATAAACGTAAACGGATTATTGAAAAGATACCAGTCCCACGGTGCCCATCCCTGGTTCTTGATGATTCCTTGCGTGCTCATCGTGCCGGCGAGAAAGATGATCGAAAGCACGGCAAGGCCGGCGGGGATCTCATAGCTCACGATCTGCGCCGCCGAGCGCATGCCGCCGAGCAGGGACCATTTGTTGTTCGACGACCAGCCCGCCATAAGGATGCCGACCACGACGATCGACGTGACCGCGAGCAGATAGAGAATGCCGATATCCAGGTCAGCGACAATGAGATTGCTGCCGAACGGGATCACAACGAAGGTGCAGAGAAAGCCGATAAAGACGATATAGGGCGCAAGCGGGAAAAGGAGCTGGTCCGCCGCGGCCGGGATCAAATCTTCCTTCAGGAGATTCTTGATGCCGTCGGCGAGCCACTGGAGAATCCCCTGCGGCCCGACCCTGTTTGGGCCGACGCGCGACTGCATGCGCGCCCAGACCCTACGCTCGAGCCAGCTCGTCACACCGGCCAGCGGCGCGACAAAGAAAGAAAGCACCGCGAAAGCGGCGGCGATCATCGCGATCGCGTACACGACCTGTGTCGGCATGCCCGTGAAGTAGCCCTGCTGTATCAAGCTATCGACGAATGCTTGCATTGCTTAGCGATCGATCTCCGGCGCATCGACGTCGAGGCTCGCGATGAGCGCGATCAGGTCGGCGACCATGATGCCGCGCGAGAGCTTGTCGATGATTCCCATGGCGGTGAAAGACCCCGTGCGGATGCGCACCCGATAAGGATATTCGCTGCCGTCGCTCACAACGTAGTAGCCCATGTCGCCGCGCGGCGCCTCCACGCGCACGTAAACCTCGCCCGCGGGCGGCTTGAACTTGCGCGGGACTTTGGAGATCGCCGGCCCTTTGGGCATCATTTTCAGGCATTGACGGACGATTTTGCTGCTTTCCTGCAGCTCCTGCATGCGCACCCAGTACCTGTCGTAACAGTCGCCGAGCGTCCCCTTCTCGCCGTGGCCCACGGGCACTTCGAAGTCGAGCTCGGGATAAACGGAATACGGAATATCGCGGCGAATGTCCCATTTGATGCCCGAGGCGCGCAGGTTCGGCCCGACGAGGTTGTACTGGAACGCCTCTTCCTTGGTGATGACCGCGACGTTCGCGAGCCGCTCGATGTAAATCTTGTTGTAGGAGAGCAGCCGGTTGTACTCGTCGACGATCGGATCGAAGTGGTCGAGGAACGTAAGAATTTTATCGCAGGTCTCCTGCGTGATGTCGTAGCCGACGCCGCCGATGCGGATATAGTTGTAAGTCAGTCGTGCGCCGCAGATCTCCTCCATCAGGTCGTTGATCGTCTCGCGCTCACGGAGCGCGTGGAGAAACGGCGTGATCGCGCCGATGTCCTGGCCGAACGTGCCGACCGAGATCAAGTGACTGGCGATGCGGTTGAGCTCGCAGGCGATGACGCGGCAAAACTCCCCGCGCCGGGTGACTTCCGTCGCGGCCAGCTTTTCCGCCGCCATGCAGAAGCCCTGGTTGGCGAACATCGCGGCGAGATAATCGGCCCGGTCGGTGTACGGCACGTAGCCGTGATAGGTGCACTTCTCGCCGATTTTCTCGATCGAGCGGTGGAGATAGCCGACGTCCGGGATCGCCTCGCCGATGACCTCCCCGTCGGTGCGCACCACGAAGCGAAGCACGCCGTGCGTGCTCGGGTGTTGCGGACCGACGCTGATCGTCATGTCCTCGGTGTGGAAGACCTCGCTCTGGGGGTAAACGGCTTCGCTCATTCTATTTCAATAATTTCTCGACGAGCGGCGCGCGCTGCGTGCTGATGCCGTCGTATTCTTCCTGCTCGACGTAATCCTTCCTCAGCGGATGGCCGATCCAGTCCTCAGGCAGCATGATGCGCCTGAGATCGCTGTGGCCGACGAAGTCGACGCCGAAGAGATCGAACACTTCGCGCTCGAACCAGTTGGCCGCCTTCCAGACGCCTTCGACGGTGGCGATGCGCGGCGCCTCGCGCGGCAGATCGACCTTGAGGACGATCTGGTGCCGCTTGCCGTAGGAAAACAGATGGTAGACAACCTGAATTTTTTCGTCGTCCTTCTTGGTCCAGTCGACCGCCGTCAAGTCGGATAGCACCTCGAAAGAAGTTTCCGGGTCGTCGCGCAGGTAGCGGCAGACCTCTACGATCGCTCCAGCATCGACATTCAGGCAAGGATCGAAGATGTCGCCGCGAAAAAGTCCGACTTTGCCGGGGAACTGCTTTTCGAGCTTGTTATAGATCTCCTGCACCTGCACTAGGTACCCGCCCGCTCCTCGCGCGCCGGATCCTTCACGAGCCAGCGCTCGCGCATCATCTTGTCCTGAATTCTGAGCAGCCCCTCGGTCAACGCTTCCGGCCTGGGGGGGCAGCCGGGCACGTAGACATCGACCGGGATGATCTTATCGACGCCCTTGCAAACGGAGTAGGCGACCTGGAACAGACCGCCGCAGTTCGAGCAGCTGCCCATCGAGATAACATATTTGGGATCGGGCATCTGGTCGTAGAGCAGCTTCGTGCGCTTCGCCATCTTGTAGGTGAGCGTGCCGGCCACGATCATCAGATCCGACTGGCGCGGCGTAGCGCGCGGCACGCAGCCGAAGCGGTCGAGGTCAGCGCGCGGCCCGCCGGTCTGCATCAGCTCGATCGCGCAGCAGGCGAGCCCGAAAAGCATGTACCACTGCGACGACGCCCTGCCCCAATTCAGCAACTCGTCGACCTTAGTGGTAAATACGGTTTCAGGCAGTGAATTCAGCAGCGGTTGCATAATTCCCCTATGACTCGATTTTCTTGACCCACTCGAGATCGCCCTTGGCCCAGGCGTAGACTAGCCCGAGCATGAGGATCGCCACGAAAACGAGTATCTCGATGAAGGCGAATCCACCCTGGCCGCTTTCGACCCAGCGGCGGAACGCTGTAGCGACCGGGAAAACGAAAGCGATCTCGACCTCGAATACGATAAAAATCAGCGCGACGACATAGAATCGGATATTGAAATTGACCCATGCGCTGCCGGTCGCCGGCTCGCCGCATTCGTAAGTCGAAAGCTTGCGCTCCTGCGGATTGTTCGGCCGTAAGAGCTTGCCGATCAGCAGATTGACGCCGACGAAACCGGCCCCTAGCGCCGTAAAAACCAACACATTGGCGAAGTTGAAAAGCATCGGGTTTTTACGCTGAAACTTATCGATTTAAGAGGTGAATCAGCTCAAATCACTATAGGCATAAATCGTCCCCTCGGTCAACTTGAATCCGCGCTCGGCGGCATTGCCATCGCAGCGGAATTTGACTATGGTTTAGCGCTTTGAGAGCGACCATGAGAACCACAGTCCTGGCTCTCGCCTTTGCCCTCCTCCTTGCGTCCGGCGTCGCGGCGCAAAATCGGGCTGTCAAAATAGCCTACAGCGCGATTTCAGCCGGCATCGGCGGTCTTTGGCTGACACATGAGCAGGGCATCTTCAAAAAGCACGGGCTCGATTCCTCGCTGATCTATTTTCGCAGCGGCACGACGGCGACCCAGGCGCTGCTCGCTGGCGAAATCCAGTTCAGCCATCTCGCTCCGGGGGCGATTATGACGGCGTGGGCGCAAGGAGCCGATTTCGTCTGGATCGGCACGACGACGCACAAGATGGTCTTTTCGCTCGTCGCAGAGCCGGGGATCACGCGCGAGATCCTTAAAGGAAAAAAAATCGGCATCACGCGTCTCGGCTCCGCCGCCGATCTCGCCGCGCGTGCGGCGCTCGAGCACTTGGGGCTTACGACGAAGGACGTCTCGCTCATCAGCATGGGCGGCATCCCGGAGATTCTCACCGGTTTACGCGCCGGTGCGGTGCAGGCGGGAATCCTCTCGCCGCCGTTTTCGACCGCTGCGCTCGAGGCCGGCTACAAACGCCTAGTTTTCATTCCTGACCTCGGCAAGGAATTCACCTTCTCCGGCATCGCCGCCAAGCGCGACTATATCGCCGCGAGCCCGCAGACGGCGCACGCATTCATGGCAGCGCTCACCGAAGGCGCGAAAATCTACAAGGAAGATGGCAAAGCGGCTCTGAAGATCTTGAAGAAATACGTCGGCGTCGATAACGAAAGTCTGCTCGAAGCCGGGTATCGCGAATACGCGACCGCCTTAACGAGCCCGCCTTATCCGTCGATGAAAGGACTGGAGGCGGTGCGCGAGAGCCTCGTCGACACCGTGCCGATGTTGAAGAATGTGGATTTGCGCAAATTCGTCGACGACCGGTTCGTGAAAGCGAAGTAGAAAGGAGCCATCATGCGAGTCGAAACCGAACGCAAAATGAAGCGCTGGCGCGAGCAGCGCTGGCTGCTCGATCAAATCATCCAGACGCGTGGACTCGATTGGGACCAGGGGCGGACGGGCAAGATTCTGCGCAATTGCGGCGCCGGCGTCGAGGCGGATATCCGCGAGATCAGCCGGCGCGTGCAGAAATTCACCGATATCCCGCGCGAATTCTCGCGCGCAGCGGCGCGCCGAGAGGAGCTCGCGCGCGAGTCCGAAGCCGCCGGGCATGAGGTCGAGGCGCGCGAGCACTACTACGTCGCGGCAACCTTCTATACGAACGCGATGTGGGCGGTCTACGAGGACAACAATCCGAAACGCATCGCCTGGGGCGAGAAGAAGCGCGAGTGCTACGACAAGTTCATTCGCTTCGCCGGACGGCCGATCGAGCGGATCGACCTGCCGTACGAAGGCAACAACATCGCCGCGCTGCTGCACCTGCCGCCGGGATTGAAAGCCGGCGAGAAAGTCCCATGCGTCCTCTATATTCCCGGCATGGACGGCGTGAAGGAGGACAACCCGCTCTACGGCGAGCCGTTTATCGAACGCGGCATCGCCGTGCTCGCAATCGACGGCCCCGGTCAGGGCGAGACGCGCGCCCGCGGCATCAAGTGTACGGCGTCGAACTACGAAGACGCGGGCAAGCTCGCGGCGGATTATCTTTCGAAGCGTCCGGAGATCGACGCGAACCATCTAGCGATCATGGGCTCAAGCATGGGCTCGTACTGGGGGCCGCGCGTGGCCGCCGCCGAGCCACGCTTCAAAGCCTGCGCAGTAAGCGGCGTCTGCGTCGAGCCCGGGCAGTACACGATCTTCAACACCGCCTCGCCGACGTTCAAGATGAACTACATGTACATGTCCGGCTACGACGATGAGGCGGCGTTCGATGAGTTCGCCAAAACGCTGACGCTCAAGCGCGTGGCGTCTAAGATCAACTGCCCGTATCTGATCGTCGCGGGCGAGGACGACGAACTCTGCCCGATCGAGTTCGTCTACGACTTCATGGAAGAGGTGCGCGGCCCGAAGGTGCTGGTCGTCTACGAGGGCGAGAAGCATTCGATCCGCAATCCGCGCTCGCGCACGCTGATCGTCGACTGGCTCACCGACCGGCTGCGCGGGAAACCGTTCAAGGCCGAGAAGATTTTCGTCGAGACGAGCGGCAAAGAAATCCGCACCCCGTGGTAAAAAAAGCTATCAGTCTTCAGCGATTCAGCTTTAAGCCGAAATCTCTTTCCCTCGGTAATGGCTGATTGCTGAAAGCTTCCTCGCTATGAAAATCGTGTACGGCGACCTGATCGGCGGCGCGAGCGGCGACATGTTCGCCGCGGCGCTGCTCGATCTCGGCCTGCCGCTCGACGCGCTCAAAGCCGAGCTCAAGAAAATTCCCGGCCTCAAATATCGCCTCGAACTGGGCAGCAAAAAAATCGGCGCGATCCGCGCGGCGCGCTTCCGCGTCGTCGCCGGAAGGCAAGAGCCGGAGCGCTCCTGGGCGGAGATCCGGCGCATGCTGCGGCAAAGCGCGCTCGAAGAGCCGGTCAAGGAGAGCGCGCTCGACATTTTCGAGCGCCTCGCCGCCGCCGAAGGCAAGGTCCACGGCGTCGCGCCCGAGCGCGTCCATTTCCACGAAGTCGGCGCGACGGATTCGATCGTGGATATCGTCTCAGCCGCCGTCGGCTCGCATCATCTTAAGATCGACGCCTTTCATTTCTCGCGCATCCCACTCGGCCGCGGCGTGACGAAATCGCGTCACGGCGCGCTGCCGCTGCCCGGACCCGCGACGCTGGAATTACTGAAAGGCTTGCGGGTCCAATGGGTCGATCTCCAGGCCGAGACGGTGACCCCGACGGGCGCGGCGATCGTCGCGAGTCTGGGAAAGAGTTTCGGCGCCGCGCCGGAAATGATCGTTGAGAAGATCGGCTGCGGCGCCGGCGAAAAGGAATTTCCCGACCGGCCGAACCTGTTACGTCTGGTAATGGGGCAGGACAAAGCGGGTTCGGAACACGACGAGATGCTCGTCATCGAGACGAACATCGATGACATGAGCCCCGAGCTTTACGACTACGTCTTCGAGCGGCTTTTCGCCGCCGGCGCGCGCGACGTTTTCCTGACGCCGGTGCAGATGAAAAAAAACCGTCCCGGTGTGCTCTTGCGCGTCATCGCCGCGCCCGGCCTCCGCGAAAACCTGACGGCGATTATTTTTTCAGAGACATCGACCATCGGCGTGCGCTATTATCCGGTCCATCGCTCCGTGCTGAAGCGCGAGATCGTCCGCGTTAAGACGAAATATGGCAGCGTGAAAGTCAAAGTCGTCGAGCAGCCGGACGGCGCGCGGCGCGGCGCGCCGGAATACGACGACGTCAGGCGCATCGCCGCACGAAAGAAAGTCCCGCTGAAAGCCGTGTACGATGAAGCGTTGAAAAATTTCACGCCCTAGCTTTTTCAGTCGCGTTTACGATGAAAGACATCTTGGAACACGCCGACGATGCGTTGCCCTCAGTTCCCTGGGCCTCGCTCCGCTACCGCGACTTCAGTCTGCTGTTCTTTGGCTCGTTCTTCATCACGATCGCGCAGCAGATGCGCCAGACGCAGAATCTGTATCAGGTCTACGAGCTCTCCGGATCCGCGTTTCTCTTGGGCATGACCGGCCTTGCCCAGGCGGTGCCGCTTTTCGTCGTCGGACTGTTCGGCGGTTCGCTTGCCGATCTCATGGACAGGCGCACGCTCTCCTGTATCACCATGGCGGGGAACTTTCTCGTCGCGCTCTCGCTTGGCGTCCTCACAATCACGGGCTTGATCCAGGTTTGGCACATCCTTGTAGCGACCGCGCTGACGTCCGGTCTGAATATCATCCTGTATCCCGCGCGCATGGCGATGATCTCCGCCCTAGTGCCGCGTTCGCACCTGACCAACGCCGCGGCGCTGAACTCCAGCATGGCGCAGAGCGCGCATTTCATCGGGCCGATGTTCGCCGGCGTCGCGCTCGCCGCCGCGAGCGCCGGCAACGCGTATCTGGTGAACGCGCTCGCCTACGTTCCCGCCGCGGCCGCCTTTTTAATGATCAAAAGCTCAGCGGAGTCGGACCGCGTGAAGGCGGCGGTAACGCCTAGCGGGCTGCTCGACGGCGTCCGCTTTCTTTGGCTCCAGCGCATCGTCTTCGCGCTCGTGATGATGGACTTCATCATCATGAGCGTCGGCTACTACCGCCCGTTGCTGCCAGTGTTTGCTAAGGACATTCACCATGTCGGGCCGGCCGGCTTCGGCATGCTCGCTTCCGCGCCGGCAATCGGCGGCACGCTCGGAACGCTCAGCGTGCTGTTCATGGGCGACGTCCGGCGTAAAGGCATGCTCGCACTGTGGGCGTTTCTGATTTTCAGCCTGTCTCTCGGCGCGTTCGCCGTGACGCCGAGCTTCTGGGTCGCGGTCGGGCTCGTGGCGTGCCTCGGCCTCACCAACTCTCTGCAGGCGGTCATGCGCCAGACATCGTTTCATCTGCTGACGCCCGATCACCTGCGCGGCCGCGCGTTCTCGGTTTTCAATATGTTCTCGCAGGGCGCCAATGCGGTCGGCGCGATGATCGTCGGATTCCTCGCGTCATTGATGGGAGCGCCCGGCGCGCTGCTCGCCGGCAGCGGCGTCGGAATCGCGCTTACGCTGCTCATGTGGACGCTGTCGCCCGCGGTGAAGCGCTTCGAGGCCGCGCCGGCGGTCGATACCGTCAACGCCGCTTGAGCAGGCCATCGAGAGCACCGCCGAGCCGCTCAGCAAAAAGCTTCGCAAGAGCATGGCGCTCGAAACTCTCCACGTAGGGAATTTCTCCCATGCACGGAACCGCGGTCAGGAACCGCAGCGCGTCAGGATTCGTCTCCGCGGCGAGCGACGGCTGCCGCTCGAGATTATTCCAAACATAGCCGGCAACGCGCAGGCCGCGAGCGGCGGCGCTTTCCAGCGTCAGAGAGAGATGATTAATCGCGCCGAGACGGTTCGCCGCGACGATGATCACCGGCAGCTTCAGTAGCTTCGCGAGATCGGCGTAGGTATAATGCGGGAGCAGCGGGACCAGAAGACCGCCGGCGCCTTCGACGATCGTGATGTCGTTACGCGACGCGATCTCATCGTAGATGCGCCGGATGCGCGCGATGTCGATCTTGACGCCGGCGCGCTCGGCGGCGACGCTCGGCGCGAGCGGATCGACCAGGCGATACGGACAGATATTCTCCAGCGGGTCGTCCGAGCCGGCCACGTTCTTCAAACGCACGGCATCTTCCGGAAACAGCTCTCCGTCTTTCTCGATGCAGCCTGTCTCGGCGGGCTTCATGATGCCGACGCTGAGACCGGATTCTTTGAACAGCGCTGCGAGGCCGCACGCGACCAGCGTCTTGCCGACGGCGGTGTCCGTGCCGGTGATGAAGATGCCGGTGCCCATCAACGCTCCGTCACCGCCTTGATCGATTCACAAACGACGTCGAGCAGCGTCTTCAACTCGTCATCGCCGATCGCCAGCGGCGGCATCAGAATAACCACATCGCCGAGCGGCCGGATGATGACGCCGCGCCGGCGCGCTTCGAGGATCACCTTGTGGCCGATGCGCTTCTCGACCGGATAGCTGCGCCGCGTTTGCTTGTCTTCGGCCAGCTCAATGCCGACCATGAGGCCCCATTGACGAGTATCGGTGACATGATCGAGCGGCAAAAATTTCTTCGCTAAACGTTCGCGCAGATATTCTATCTTCGGTTGCATCCGTTCGAGAATCTTTTGGGACTCAAAAACCTTCAGGCTCGCAAGCCCCGCCGCGCACCCGAGCGGATTGCCCGTGTACGTATGTCCGTGGAAGAAGCTTTTGAATTCCTTGTACTCGCCGAGAAACGCCGAAAAAATCTCTTCGGTCGCGAGCGTCGCCGCGAGCGGCAGATAGCCGCCGGTGATGCCTTTGGCGACGCAGAGAATATCCGGCGTAACGCCGGCGTGCTCACAGGCGAACATCCGTCCGGTGCGGCCGAAGCCCGTCGCGACCTCATCGGCGATGAAAAGAATGCGGTTGCGGCGGCAGATCTCGCGCAGCGCGCGCAAGTATTCGACGGGATGCGCCCACATGCCTGCAGCGCCTTGTATCAACGGCTCGACAATGAGCGCCGCGAGCGCATCTTTTTCCCCCGCAAGCTTCTTTTCCGCTTCGTCGATCGCGTGTTTAAGCGCATCGGCCTCACGCATGCCCTCGTAATAGCGGAACACATGAGGCGGATTCAGGCGCAGCACGGGAAAAAGCAGATCGCGGTGAAAACGGTGGAAAGTCTCCGCGTAGCCGACACTCATCGATCCGACGGTGTCCCCATGGTATGCCTCGCCGAGCGACGCGATTCGCGTCCGCTTCGTCTCGCCGTCCAGCTGCCAGTATTGAACGGCGATCTTGAGCGCGGCTTCGACAGCGGTCGCTCCGTCGTCGGAATAGAAGACGCGCTTCAATCCTTCCGGCGCGATGGAGATTAATTTTTCCGCCAGCTCGATACCGGGCGGATGCGAGAGCCCTAGAAAAGTCGAGTGGGCGATTTTATCGACCTGCGCTTTAATCGCCTCGTCGAGCTCGCGTTTTCGGTGGCCGTGTACATTGCACCAGAGCGATGAGACGCCGTCGAGGTATCGTTTGCCGTTGATGTCGACGAGATAGTGGCCCTCGCCGCTCTCGATGATGCACGGCTCGTCAGCCATCCAGTCCTGCATCTGCGTGAACGGATGCCAGACGTACGCGTGATCAAGCCGCTTAAGTCTTTCGTATCGTGACGACATGAGAATTAATGTTGAATTTTGAATGTTGAATGCTGAATTTCCGATCTCCTCAATTGAAAATTCCAAACTTATAATTCAAAATTGCTTTCGAACGTGTTCGAAAGCGTCGAGTGCGCGGCGGAGATGCTCGTGCGTATGCGTCGCCATCGCCGTCACCCGTAGACGCGAGGTGCCTTCCGGCACCGTCGGCGGCCGAATACCCTGAACGAAGATTCCTTTTTCCAGCAGAAGCTCGGCGAACGCCATGCACTTTCCGGCGTCGCCGATGACGAGCGGCAGGATCTGACTCTCACTCGCGTCGATGGAAAACCCCAGCGCGCGAAAGCCTTCGCGCAGCGCACGGATATTGTGCCAGAGCGCCAATCGGCGCTGCGGCTCGTTATAAAGAAGATCGACCGCGGCGCTCCCGGCGGCGAGCACGGCCGGCGGCAAGGCGGTCGCAAAGATGAAGCTGCGGCAGCGATTGATGAGAAATTCGCGCAGCGCTGCGCTGCATCCGACGTAAGCGCCGAAGCCGCCGAGCGCCTTGCCCAAGGTGCCCATCTGAACGGCAATACGCTCCGCAAGTCCAAGCTGCGCCGCGACGCCGGCGCCGTTCGGGCCGAAAACGCCGGTTGCGTGCGCCTCGTCGATCATGATCAGCGCGCCGTGTCGCTCTGCGACGGCGACGATGTCGGCCAACGGCGCCTCGTCGCCGTCCATGCTGAAGATCGTCTCGGTCACGATGAGCTTGCGCCCGCCTTGCGGCGCACTCTTCAACGCGTCGTTCAAATACCCCACGTCGCAGTGTGGGTAGACGACCGTCTTTGCGCGCGCGAGGCGGCAGCCGTCGATGATACTTGCGTGATTCAGCGCGTCGCTGAAGATCGTGTCCCCTTCGCCGGCGAGCGCTGGCATGATGCCGACGTTCGCCTGATAGCCGGAGTTGAGCACCAGCGCCGCTGCGGCGCTTTTAAGCTTCGCGATTTTCGCTTCGAGCTCCTCGTAAAGCACCATGTTGCCGGAGATGAGCCGCGAAGCCCCCGAGCCGCAGCCGTAGCGCTCGACCGCGTCTTGCGCCGCTTTTTTTAGCACAGGATGCGTCGCAAGCCCTAGATAGTTATTGGAGGAAAAGTTCAGCGCCTTGCGACCGTCGAGGACAATTTCGGGACCCTGGTCGCCGTCGACACGGCGCAGCCGGCGGTAAAGATCACCGCGTTTGAGCGCGTCGATGGCTTCGGTAAAAGCGTCGGACATCGAACCAATAGATTTATTATACCGGCGGAAAGCGCGCAAACAGCGCGCGCTGCTTGACCCTCGAATTCGCAGGGTGATAGACATGGAGCGTTCGAAGGAGGTGTTTCATGGCCGAGCGAGTCTGGGATCGTTTTCTGACAGAGCAGGACAAGGCGCACGTCGGGATGAAGCAGCCGCGGCCGATCGGCTTCGGCAAGAAGCCGGCGCTGCTGCTTATCGATCTCTACCGCTGGGTCTTCGGCGACAAGCCGCAGCCGGTTCTGGAAGCGATCAAGGATTGGCCCGGCAGCTGCGGCATGGCCGGTTGGAACGCGATCCCGCACATTCAGACACTGCTCCGCACCGCGCGCGAGGCGCGCATTCCGATCATCCACGTCACAGGACTCGGCGGCGCCGGGGTCGACGAATGGTCGTTTCGGCGCAGCGCCGGCGGCAAGAAGTCGCCGGAGATGCTCGACCGCGAGCGTCGGAAGTTCGACATCATCGACGAGGTCGAGCCGATGCCCGGCGAGGCGGTGTTGAAAAAATTATCGCCGAGCGCCTTCTGGGGCACGCCTTTGGTCGCGCATTTGAACCAGCTCGGCGTCGACACCGTCATCGCATGCGGCGAGAGCACGAGCGGCTGTGTGCGCGCGAGCGTCGTGGAGGGCACGACCTATCGCTTCCGCATGATCGTTGCCGAGGAGTGCGTCTTCGACCGGCATGAGGCGTGCCACGCGATCAATCTCTTCGACATGAACCAGAAATACGCCGACGTGCTGCCGGTCGAAGACATCGTGCAATACATCCGCTCCTGGCGCGCCGAGCAGCCCATCGGAACCTAGGCAGTGCTAGGTTCTGAATCTCAAATCTCAGATCTCAAAGATGGTTTGCGATATGAGATATGAAATTTGAGATTTGAGATTTTTCGATGCGCATCGCCGTTCCCGACCTGATCTCGAATTCCTATTTTCCCGCGATCGCCGCCGCCGAGCTCGGCTTCTTCAAGGCGGAAGGTCTCGACATCGACAAGGTCGAGCTACTTTTCCCCGTCCCTAAATTAATGGAAGCGCTGCGCGACGGCGCGCTCGACTTCGTCGCCGGCTCGGCGCACGCGACGCTGATGGCGTTCACCGACTGGCGCGGCGCGAAGCTGCTCGGCGCGCTCGCGCAACGCATGTACTGGCTGCTCGTGCTGCGCGCCGACATCGACGCGCAGCGCGGCGACGTCTCGGCGCTGAAAGGGCTGCGGATCGGCGCCGCGCCGGGAGTCGACCTGGGCCTGAAGCGGCTGCTGCTCGAAGCCGGCCTCGATCTCGCACGCGACGGTGTGCATATCGCGCCGGTACCCGGCGCGACCGGCGCGACGGTGTCTTTCGGTCTAACGGCGGCGAAAGCGCTGGAAGAGGGCGCGATCGACGGCTTCTGGGCGAACGCCATGGGCGCCGAGATCGCCGTACGCAAAGGCGTGGGCAAGATCATCCTCGATGTACGCCGCGGCCTCGCGCCCGAGGCTGCGCTCCATTACACGTTCCCCGCACTGATCACGACCGAAGCGCTGATCCAGCGCGAGCCGGAGAGCGCCGCCGCCGCCGTGCGCGCGCTCGTCAAGGCGCAGCAAGCGCTGCGCGAGGACCCGAAGCGGGCGACGGCGATCGGGCGCCGCGTCTTTCCGGCGTCGGAAGCCGAGATCATCGCGCAGCTCATCGAGCGCGATCTCCCCTACTACGATGCGACGATCTCCGAGGAAACCGTCCGCAACATGAACCGCTTCGCAATGGACATGGGACTGCTCGCGCACGATGCGGCCTACGAAGACGTCGTCGCCGCCCAGTTCCGGCATCTGTGGAGCGGTAAAAGCTGACCGCCCGATTCATGGCCAGAGCGCGCGTCGTCTTCTCCTGCCAGAACTGCGGCTCGCAGTCGCCGAAGTGGCTCGGCAAGTGCCCCGATTGCAATCAATGGAACACGATGGTCGAGGAAAAACTCGAGCGCTCGGTCAACGCGCGCGCCGACGACGGCTTCGGCCATGAAGATTCGACCGCGATCACGGCGATATCGACCGATGAGCAGGATCGCGTGTTCTCGGGCATCGGCGAGTTCGACCGCGTGCTCGGCGGCGGCCTCGTGCCCGGATCGGTGACGCTCATCGGCGGCGATCCGGGCATCGGCAAATCGACGCTGCTCATCCAGGCATTCGCCGCGCTCGGCCGCACCGGCCTTACGTGCCTCTACGTCTCGGGCGAGGAATCGCCGCGCCAGATCAAGATGCGCGCCGAGCGCTTAGGCATCGACGCGCCCAAGCTGTTCGTGCTGAGCGAGACGGCGCTGGACAAAATCCTGGAGCAGATCAAAAAAATCCGCCCGCAGGTGCTCGTCATCGATTCGATCCAGACGATCTTCTCTTCCGCGTTGCCGTCGGCGCCCGGCAGCATCGCCCAAGTGCGCGAATGCTCGGGCGCGATCATCACGCTCGCGAAAAAGACCGGCCTCAGCACGTTTCTCATCGGCCATGTGACCAAGGACGGCGCCCTCGCGGGCCCGCGCGTCCTGGAGCACATGGTCGACACCGTGCTCTATTTCGAGGGCGATCGCGGCCATAATTTTAGAATCCTCCGCGCGGTGAAGAACCGCTTCGGCTCAACCAACGAGATCGGCGTTTTCGAGATGAAGGAAAGCGGCCTTAGCGAGGTGGCGAATCCATCGGAGCTGTTTTTGATGGAGCGGCCGCTGAAAGCGCCCGGGTCCGCCGTTATCTGTAGCATGGAAGGCACGCGGCCGATTCTCGTCGAGCTTCAGGCGCTCGTGAGTCCGTCGTTTCTCGCCGTGCCACGACGCACGACGATCGGCGTCGATCACAACCGCGTCGCGCTGCTTGTCGCTGTGTTAGAAAAGAAAATGGGTGCGCGGCTCTTTAACCAGGATATCTTCGTCAACGTCGCCGGCGGCGTTCAGTTGGACGAGCCGGCGGTCGACCTCGGCATCGCCGCCGCGGTTGGATCGAGCCATCAGGAGAAGCCGATCGATGCGCGTACCGTCATTTTCGGCGAGATCGGTCTTGCCGGCGAGGTGCGCGGCATCGCGCAAGCCGAGGCGCGCGTCAAGGAAGCCGGCAAGCTCGGCTTCACGCGCGCGATCCTGCCGAAAAGCAACGCCGCGCAGTTGGGCCACATGAAGTCACCCGAACTCCACGGCGTTGCGTCACTCGAAGATTGCTGGAAAGAACTTTTCTAAGTCTGCCTAAAAATCGCCCTCGCGGATATACGGCTGCATCCACAGCGTCGCCTGCAGAATCATTGACTTCCACCACGCGTCATACATGCGGTTGACGACTTCCGCTGGGTGGCCCTTCTTTGCGAGAAAAGGCTTCATCGGGATCACGATGGAGGCGCAGAACGCGAAGAGATCGCGGGCGCGGATGTGGCCGAGCGTGTGGCCTTTATCGGTCTGGTTCTTTTTCGAACGGTGATGTCGGAGGCCGATCTCGTATTGATAATCGAGCCAGGCCTGATCGTACTTCGCCCGCGCGGTGTCGAGCACCCATTGGCCGAAGCGCTTCCCAACCGCCTTGGCGTATTCGGTATCGACCTCGTGCGTCTTCGGATCTTCGTCGTAAGCGCGGAGATGCGGATGATCGAAGATGATGCCGCGCCAGGTCTTGAGCAGGTCGTCCACCTGGTCGGCCAGCACCGCCTCGGAAAAACGCAAGTAAAAAACGTCTTCCTCGGAAAAGAGCGCCGATTTCTGCAGTTCCTCCCACTCCCGCATCGTGATCGGCGACTTCGCAACTTCAGCGGTGCCGAACGTGTAGCCGGGGATACTATGACTATCCGTTAACGACATCGAATCCGCCTCCCTACGGCCAAGTGAAATTTCTTCTTAAGGAAGACTTACACTACTTCCGCACTCGATCGATTGGCAAACCTGAGCGCGAGCGGGCGTCTAATTTTTCAGAAAATGTCCGGGCACCGAAAGGTGTAATGCGCGCGGTCCGAGTCATGCGCTACTAGGCTTTACGCCGCCGGTCTGACAGCGCCGGTGCTTGAGAAAAAGTGGTTTACCGCGTCCCAGTTTATATTCGCGCAGAATGCCTCGATGTATTTGCTGCGCTCCGATGGCTTGTAGTCCAGCATGAACGCGTGTTCCCACACATCCATTACGAGAATCGGCTTGAAGCCCGAAGGCACGCCGATGTCGTGCAGCTCGATCCAGTTGTTGGAGAGCTTGCCGGTCATCGGATCCTGGTAAAGCACCGACCAACCGACACCGCGCATGCCGCCGGTGGCGACGAAATCGGCTTTCCACGCGTCGAAGCCGCCGAAGCTTTCTTCCAGGGCGCGCTTGAGCTCGCTCGACAGGTTGCCTTTGCCCTTGGGAGCGAGATTGCCGAAATAGTATTCGTGCAACACCATCCCGCCGTATTCGAACCCCAGGTGGCGCTTAATCTCGGTAAAAGAAGGATTTGTCGGCGACGCTTTCTTATTGCGCGACATCTCCAGCAGCTGCTCCGTGAGGAGGTTGGTGTTTTTGACGTAGCCTTCGTAGAGGCCGAAATGCATCTCGAGCGTTTTGTCGGAAATGCCTTGTAAGCCCGAAAGGTTGAACTTTTTCGCTTTGTAGACGTTATTTCCCATTGAACTACCTCCTGCGTTTAATTCATGAAAGGACAAGCTGCGGAGATCAGTCGACGATCAGGTAAATCTCGCGCTTGGGAGAGTGAATCAGCAGACCCGACATCTTTTTTGTCCATGCCTGGAAGTCGCCGTTGTCGGTAAGCTTATTGATCTGCTTCTCCAGCGTGGCGAGGTCCGGCGCCTCCTGCTCGAAGACGATGTCGGGGGAGCCGAACGAAGCGAAATGCGTGTGAAGAATTTTCGGTTTGCTGCCGCCGGCGCTGACCACCAGTTCGCGCAGCTTTTTGAGCGCATCCTCGACTTCGCCGGTTTTTCCCGGAACCGCCTGGAAGCTGAATCGCGATAGACATGCCATGGAAATCTCCTTCGAAAGGGCGGTGAACAGATGAATAACGGAGCGGATTGAATGACGGCCCCGGCGCCGGCGGACGATCTTGCTGTCCGCCGGCGCCTCTTCGCTCGATCAGCCGCGTTGCGAGACCTGCAGGTTATTGATGACCTTCTTCACGCCATCCGTGCCCCGCGCCAGATCTTCGGCTTGCGCCTTTTGCTGCGGCGTCTGCACGGAACCGTTCAAATAAACGACGCCGTTGTTCGTGTCGACGTCGATGCGGGTCAAATTCGCCGCCTTCTCCGACACGAGCTTCGTCTTCACGCGCGCGGTGAGCGTCGCGTCGTCGACGTTGGCTCCGGCCGATTTGCCCGTCATCGTCTGGCAGCCGGCCAACGACAGCACGAACAGCACCGCAATAAAACCGTTCAACATCCGTCTCATCATTCACACCCCCTTTCCGCCTAAACTCAAAACCTCCACCTGAAACTATATCGCCGGTCGAAGACCGAACAATCGGATAAATACTGAATTTGCCCTCGGAGATCACCTAAGAAGCGTTAAGGCAAACCGCAAGCCGGCGAGTTGACCGCGCAGCGGACCTGCGTTATCAAATAAAGCTCGGCCGGTGTGGCGGAACGGCAGACGCGTCGGACTCAAAATCCGATGGAGGCAACTCCGTGGGGGTTCAAGTCCCTTCACCGGCACCACAAGCTTTTAACAT
>JAJPJQ010000037.1 GCA_021324155.1 Pseudomonadota bacterium | reverse complement strand
TTTAATATCGCACAGCTCGCGTCCTGAGACTCGCGGATGATCGTCGAGAAGCCGGTGCGGAAGAGAGAGTTCTGCATCTCCTGCACGATGCCGGCGAGACGCGCTTGAATAACTTGCAGCGTGATCGGATCGACGGTCATTTCATTCTCACCAGCAGATTTCTATAATCGTCCACGGTCGCCTGCTGTTCCGGGTGAATGACGGTGGTCGTGTCGAGCTGGTCGACGATCGCCGGGCCGGAAATATTATGTCCGGGCTCGAGCCGATCGCGGCGGTAAATCGCGCAGTCGAGCAGGCCATGCTCCTTGCCGAAGAAAACTTTCCTGCTACCGGTTCGCGCTTCCTCGACTTTCCTGCCCGTCGGCTTCGCGGCGGAGAGCTTCGCCTCCGGCACTAGACCTAAGGATACCAGCCGCAGGCTCACGAGTTCCACCGGCTCGCTTTCCGCCTTGTGGCCGTGCGCCTGCTCGTGCTGCGCGTCGAAGCGCTCGCGCATGAGATCCATATCTTCACGCTTGAACGGCGGCAGCGGCGCCGGCACGGTGAGCTCGTAGCCCTGGCCGGCGTAGCGCAGGTCGAGAAACGCGTTGAGCGCGATCTCTTTGTCCGAGAAGCCTTCGCCTTTGAGTTCGCTCTTTGCCTGCTCGACCAATTGACCGAAGAGGCCGTTGATCTCTTCCAGGTTCAGCTCGTGCAGCGGCGCGAGCTTGGAGCGCACATAGTCGTGCTTGACGTCGGCGAGCAAAAGGCCGAGCGCCGAGGTGACGCCGGGCGTAATCGGGACGAGCAGCGTCGGAATGCCGAGGTCGAGCGCAATCCTTCCGGCGTGCATCGGCCCGCCGCCGCCGAAGGCGATGAGCGTAAAGTCGCGGATGTCGTAGCCTCGCTGCGACGACACCGCTTTGATCGCCTCTTCCATCTTCACGTTGATGATTTTCAAAATCCCGTCCGCCGCTTCGAGGACATTTAAGCCGAGCGGGCGCGCGATTTTCTCCTCCAGAACTTTTTCCGCCTTCACGCGGTCGAGCTTCATCCGTCCGCCGAGAAACGTGTCGGGATGCAGCACGCCCGCGATGAGGTTGGCGTCGGTGACGGTAACCTCCTCGCCGCCTTTGCCGTAGCAGATCGGTCCCGGATCGGCGCCTGCGCTATCGGGGCCGACCTGCACGCCGCCGACCGCGTCGATGCGCGCGATCGTGCCGCCGCCCGCGCTCACGGTGTGGATGTCGAGCATCGGCAGGCTGATCGGCCGCTGGTTGATGCGCCCCTGCGTCGTGAGCGTCGGATTGCCTTGATGAATCAGCGCGACGTCGCAGCTCGTCCCGCCCATGTCGAACGTGATGATGTTCTGGATGCCCGCCCGCTTGCTGATGCCGACCGACGCGATCACGCCGCCGGCGGGGCCGGACAATACCGTCGCGACCGGTTTTTCTGCCGCGCTCCGAAACGTCGCGACGCCCCCGTTCGACTGCATGATGTAAAGCCGCGGCGTCGTCACGCCCATGTCGCGGAGGTTTTTCTCCAGAAGCCCGAGATACTTGCTCATCACCGGCGCAATGTAGGCGTTGATCACCGTCGTGCTCAGGCGGTAGAACTCGCGGATCTGCGGCAGCACCTCGCACGAGAGCGAAAGCGTCGCCTCGGGAAACTCGCTCTCGACGATTTCTTTGATCGTGAGCTCGTGGCCGGGATTCAAAAAGGAAAATAGAAAACAGGCGGCGATCGACTCGACTTTTTTGTCCTTCAATTTGCGGATCGCCGCGCGCGATTTTTCGACGTCGATCGGTTTCAGCACCTCGCCTCGAAAATCGACGCGCTCGGGAATCTCTTCCGTGTAATAGGGCGGTGCGAGCAGGCGCGGCTTCTCGAAAAACAGATCGTACGTAGCGGGACCGTAGCCGCGCGATTGCTCCATGACCTCGTAGATGCCGCGAAATCCTTCGGTGACGAGCAGCCCCGTGCGCGCGCCTTTCTCTTCCAGCAGCGCATTCGTTCCGACGGTCGTCCCGTGGGAGAAAAAAGAGATGTCTTTCGCCGTCACACCCTGCGCAATTAATTCCTTGACGCCGTTCAGCACCGCCTGGAACGGCTCTTTCGGCGTCGAAGGAACTTTCGTGATTGTGATCTCGCCGGTGTCTTCGTTGAAAAAAACGAAGTCGGAAAACGTTCCGCCGGTATCGACGGTGACGCGAAATTTCGCCATGTGTGGAATTGGCGTAACATTATTTCTCATAGGGTGCAACGAAGCTTGCCGGGCTTGACGACGACTCGCGCAGCGCGCACACTGCATGAATCTTATGCCCATCGACGCCGTTGTCGCCGTCATCGTAAACGACGGCAAAACATTGTTCATCGCGAGGCCGCCGGGGGGGCCGTGGAGCGGCCGGTGGGGTCCGGTGAGCGGCAAAGTCGAGCCTGGCGAGGAGCAGGCGGCGGCGGTCGCGCGCGAAACAATGGAAGAGGTCGGACTCGTGGTCAAGCCGATCGCTAAGGTCTGGGAGAATCCTTCAACGAGCGGTCGCTACTGCCTGCATTGGTGGCACGCCGAGTACGTCAGCGGCGAGCTGGTCCTCGATCCGCGCGAGGTGGGCGAGGCGCGCTGGCTCGCGCTGCAAGAAATATTCATGCTGCCGATCTTCGAAGGCGACCGCGAGTTTTACGAAGACATTCTGCCGGATTTATTGAAGGAGAAATGACATGAGCTCTCTGACCGCCATGTACGGCAAGCTCGAAGGCGAAGACGGCCGAAAGTTCGCGCGCGAAATCTCGCCGCACCTCGCGATCGAGGCGGGAATCTATAAAAAGCACGGCATCGATTTGCAGTGGCAGCACGTGCAGGGAACCGAAGAGCGCTACCGCCGCCTCGCGTCCGGTGCCGCGGACGTTTCCTTCGTCGTCGGGCGCCAATCGCTCAAGCATTTCTTGCAATCGAAGACGTCCGTCATCGTCGGGTCGCCGCTGAATAGCTGCCCGTACTATTTCATGGCGGCATCTCGGATTGCGACCATCAAGGACCTCAAAGGAAAGACGATAGCGTGTCGCGAGGAGCCGGCGCGGAACGCGCCGATCGGCCACGTCTTCAAGGAACACGCCGGACTCGAATTGAAGAAACACGTGAAGCTAACGCTGTTGCACGGCGACTTGGACGCGTACGAATCGCTAACGGCTGGACGCGTCGACGGCGCGCTCGTGCCGAGGCAGTTCGGCTTTGTCGCGGAAGAAAAAGGCTTTCATCGGCTCGATTGCCCGGATGTCGTCGACGATCCGCTGCCGATCACGATCGAGACGACAAAGGAGATTCTCGCCAAGAAGTCAAAAGAGATCGCCGCGTTTCTGCAGGCCCATGCGGAATCCGTGCGCCATTTGAAAAGCCGCCGGGAGGATGCGCTGCGCTTACTCCAGGAGAAATTCGGTCAATCGCCGTCGCTCGCGGCGAAGACGTTCGACGGCTACTTCACGCTGCTCGACGATTCGCTGAAGATCGACATGCGGCATCTAAAAAATCTCGCCGCGCAGGTCGCGCCGGATTACCCAGGGGGCACCGAGAAGCTCGCCGGCGACTGGCTCGCTCCAGGCGTTATCAAAGCGTAAATACTTGACAGCCGGCCGGGCTTTGTCTTAAGCAGCACGAGGATGCTTCGCGCAATGCTATTATTGCTCCTCACGTTTGTGGTCGCCGCTTCGGCGTCCGCTCAGGATAAGAAGTTAGAAAGAATCCGCGTCGGCGGCGGCTCGGCGTCGGCGACGCAGATGGGGATGTGGCTGGCGAAGGAGGCGGGGCTGTACGAGAAGAACGGTCTTTCCGTCGAGGCGATCAGCATACCCGGCAGCTCGCTCGCGCTGCAGGCGATGCTTGCCGGAGAGGTCCCGCTCCTCCAGCTTGGCGGCGCCGCGTCGGTCGCGGCGAATTTCTCCGGCGCCGACACCGTTATCGTCGCCACCATCGTGCGCAAGTTTCTGTTTACGATTTTCGCCCGCCCCGGCATCGAGCGCATGGAGGATTTGCGCGGCAAAGTTTTCGGCGCGACGCGCTTCGGAACGCTCTCCGATCTCGCCTCGCGCTTCGCGCTGCGATCCCACGGCATCGACCCCGACCGGGACATCACGATGGTGCAGACCGGCGGGCCGAGCGAGACGGTGACGGCGATGATCGCGGGCAAAGTTCAGGCGGCGGCGATCACCCCGCCCGCGACGCTCCAGGCGCGGAAGCTCAAGCTGAAAGAGATCCTCGATCTATCGAAGCTCGACGTGGAGTACCACGTCAACGGCGTCGTCACGAGCCGGAGTTATCTCAAGACCCATGAGGACACCGTCCGGCGCTTTCTCCGCGCCTACATCGAAGGCGCGGCCCGCGGGCGAAAAGACAAGGCCTTCGCGATGAAGGCGATGAGCAAATATTTCCGCACGGACGACAAAGAAGTGCTGGAGGAGACCTACGAAAGCGTGATCAAGAATTTCTCGATCCCGCCGTATCCTTCGATCCGCGGGATCGCTACTATGCTGCAGGATGTGGAAAGGCAAAACTCGAAAGCCAAGGGCGCGAAGCCGGAAGACTTCGCGGACAGCCGCCTCGTCCGCGAATTGGACCAGAGCGGCTTCATCAAATCGCTGCAGTAGCTTTACAGCGCGTAGAACCTTTTCGGATTGTCGTAGAGAATCTTTTTCTTCGAAGCGCTCCCTAGATCTTTCCGCGCGACGAATTCGCGCACGAGCTCGTTCAAATCCGTCTTGGTCGCCTCGTGGGGAAAGTCCGACGCCCACAAAAGGCACGAGTCGCCGAGCAGCTCTATGTCGCGCTTGACCGTCATCTCCTCGCCGCACTGAAAATAGAGCTGCCGGCGCGCGAGCAGCACGCTCGGCAGCACCGGCCGCTCCTTCGGCGGAATGCGCTCCAGCCGCTCCTCGATCTTGCTAATTAGATACGGCACCCAGCCGCAGCCGGCTTCGAGGAAGCCGACGCGCAGGCGCCTCAAATTATTCATCAGGCCCGAGATCATGATGTTGGTGAACTGGCGCATCTGCGGGATGACGTGCGCGAGCGCCGCGACCTCGTTCGGCTCCAAGAACCTGTCGTTGTCCCGCAGCGACGTGCAGGAATGAATCGACAGCGCGCAGCCAAGCCGGTCGGCTTCCTTGAATATAGGCCGGTACTCGGGATGCCCGAGCGGCCGCGGCAATCCTTCGGCGGGCAGAATGCCGCCGACCATGCCGTGGCGCGTCACGGCGCGCCGCAGCTCCTTGACCGCGGCGTCCGCGTTCTGGAGCGGCAGCAGCGCCATGCCTCGGAAGCGGCGGTCGCGCGAGAGAAAGCGGTCGTGCAGGAAATCGTTGTACGCGCGGCAGAGCTCGGCGGCGTATTTCGGGTTGCCGATCTGGCCGATGTGCATGAAGCGCGTGGGATATAAGATCGTGCGCTCTATCTTGCCCTCGTCGAGCTTCTGCGCCCATTCACGCCAGTCCGGCACGCGGAAATCCTGATGGCGGTAGTCATTCGCCGGAATCGAACGGTGCCAGCCGTGGTGCGGCACGAGCGGGAAATAAAGCATAGCGTCGCGCCGCGAGCGGTAGCCGGGAGACATGTATTCGATGATCTCTTCGTCCGTCTCGCGCACGTGACCGTCCGCGTCGATGACATGTGCGGGCCGGCCGTTCGACGTATGCCTGCTTTTGCCGTTGTTCATAATCGTCTCCTAGAGTGGACTCTTTGTCACAGCGCCGCGCAGCTTGTCAACGCGTCGGGGCGCTTGGTTGACAGCCATTCGCTCGTGCGGTTATACCGAGGGAGCGCGAGCGCTCGGCGGAGGTCGCCATGGTCGATTTACTGATTAAAAATGCGCGGGTTGTGGACGGCAGCGGCATGCCTTCGTTTGTCGCCGACGTCGCCGTCGCCGGCGGCAGGATCGCCGACGTCGGCCGTATTAAAGACGGCGGCCGACGCGTCGTCGACGCGCACGGCCTTGCGCTCGCGCCGGGGTTTATCGACTTCCATACGCATCTCGACGCGCAGCTCCTCTGGGATCCGATCGCGACCTCGTCGTGCTGGCACGGCATCACAACGGTGATACCCGGCAACTGCGGCCTCACACTCGCGCCATCGCGCCCGCAGGATCGCGACGGTATTCTCGACAGCTTCGTGCGCGTCGAGGCGATGCCGCTGAACGTGCTCAAGCATGCGGTCAGCTGGGAGTGGGAGAGCTTCGGCGAATATTTGAACCGCATCGACGGACGGATCGGCGTCAACGTCGCCTCGCTCGTCGGCCACTGCGCGCTCAGGCAATACGTCATGGGCGAGGCGTCGTGCGAGCGGGCGGCGAACGAGGACGAGATCGCGCGCATGAAGCAGGTGCTGAAGGAAAGCATTCTCGCCGGCGCGATGGGCTTCTCGACCAATCGCAATCCGGTCCATATGCGCACCGACGGGCGGCCGGTCGCGAGCCGGCTCGCCGACGACCGCGAGCTCGTCGAGCTGACAAGCGTGCTGGGCGACTTGAACCGCGGCACGATGCAAATCTCCATCGGCACCCTCGGCATCGCCGTGCCGCCGAAAGAGGGCGTCGATCTCTTCGACCGCCTCGCCGCGTGCGGGCGGCCTGTCGTCTGGCAATCGATCGCGCACCGCTGGGACGAGCCGGACCAATGGCGCGAGCTCCTCGACCTCGCGGATAAAAGCCTCGCCGCGGGGTTGCCGTCGTATCCGCTCTGCAACGCGCGCCTGTTCAACAACCGCTTCAATCTGAAAAACGCGCAGGTCTTCGACGATCTGCCGACGTGGAAGCAGATTCTCTTCACGCCGATCGAGCAGCGGATGGAAATTTTCCGCGATCCCGCCGCGCGGAAAAAGCTCCACGCCGAAGCGGTCGAAGGCGGCTTCCGCTCGCGCTTCTCGCGCCGCTGGGACCTCGTTTATCTCATCAAAGCCGCGACGAAAAAAAACAAGCCGCTGGAGAAGAAGAGTGTCGCCGAGATCGCCGCGATGCAGAATAAGGATGTGCTCGATGCGTTTCTCGACCTCTCGCTCGAAGAAAAGCTGGAGACGGTCTTTCAAACCTCCAGCAACAATGGCGATGAGAAGGCCGTGGCCGAAATTTTGCGCAGCCCTTCCACCCTCGTCGGGCAATCCGACGCCGGCGCGCACTTGATTTACGATGCCGGCTACGGTTACGCCACGCGCTTTCTCGGCCACTGGATTCGCGACCGGAAGATTATGACGCTGGAAGAGGGGGTGCGAAAGCTCACCTTCATGGTCGCGTCGATTTACGGTCTCAACGATCGCGGGCTCATCCGTCCCGGTCTCGCCGCTGATCTCGTTCTCTTCGATCCCGATGAGGTGAACGACTGCGAGCCCGAAGCGGTCAACGATCTCCCCGGCGGCGAGAAGCGGCTCGTGCAAAAAGCCAAAGGCATTCATATGACCGTCGTCAACGGCCAGGTGCTGACGGAAGAAGGCCGCCACTCGGGCAATTTGCCGGGACGCGTACTCGGCCGCGTCGAGCGGCCGATCGGCTAGCCATGTATTACGGCGAGAAAGGCATCGTCGGGCTCGTCAAACCGACCTACCGGCCGGGCTCAATGGAGAGCTTCATCAAGCTCATGCCGGAGGGCGTCGGCTTCATCCCGTCGCACGTCGGCATCCGCGCGGGCAACGAAAAGGAATTTCAGGAAGCGCTCGCCGTCGCGGAGAAGAAGGTCGCCAAGCTCGCCGAGCGCGGCGCCGATGTCGTCATGATCATGGGCGCGCCGCCGGCGATGGTGCGCGGCCACGGCGCCGACCGCGCGATCGCCGCCGAGCTCACGAAGAAATACGGCGTGCCGGTGTTGATCGCGACGATCGCGCAGGTCGAGGCGTTCCGCGCGCTCGGCATCAAGAAGCTCGTCGGCATCACTTATTTTCAGGACGATATGAACCGGCGCTTCGCGAAGTTTCTCGAGGACGACGGCTTCGAAGTCGCTGCGATGAAGGGCATCGAAGTGCCGTTCCAGGACGCCGGCAAGCTCTCCCAGGAAGCGATTTACGATTTCGCGAAGAAAACCTTCCTCGAACACGGTCCAGCCGACGGCATCTACATGCTCGGCGCGGGCTGGCACAACCTCCCGATCATCGAAGCGCTGGAGCGCGATTTGAATACGAATGTCGTCTCGAGCATCCCGGCGCAGGTCTGGGCCACGAAAAAGCAGATGAACTTACGCGAGCCGCTGAAGGGTTATGGCCGGCTGCTCGCGGAAATGCCTTAGCCGCGGCGATGAAACGTCTATCTCTACTCACGGCGGTCGTTTCCATATTTTTCCTGCCGCTGTTTGCCGCTGCGGCCGAAGTCCGCGACAAAGCCGAGGCCGAAGGCAAGCTGGCGTTTTACGCGTCGATGACGGCGACCGACGCCAAGGCGCTGGTCGACGGCTTCAAGCAGGCGTATCCGAAAATCGACGCCGAGTTTTACCGCACCAGCGACTCGCAGCTGATGGAAAAAATGCTGACCGAGGGCCGGGCCGGCCGGCCGCTCTGGGACGTCGTCTGCGAGACCGGCTTCTACGGACATCTGCTGAAAAAACGCGGCATGTTCGCGGCGTACGACTCGCCCGAGCGGAAATTCTACCGCGACGCCTTCAAAGACCCGCAGGGATTGTGGACGTCGATCTACACGACCTACGCCGTTTTCGGCTACAACACGCGTAATGTGCCGAAGACGAGTGTGCCGAAATCCTACGAGGATCTGCTCAAGCCCGAATGGAAAAGCCTGATCGGCATCGAATCGCGCGCGTACGAGTGGTTCGCGACGACGATGCGGAACCTGGGCGGGGAGGAGAAGGGTCTCGCATTCATGCGCCGGCTCGCGCAGCAGCAGCTTCAGCCACGCCCGGGACGCACGCTCGTCGCGCAGCTCGTCGCCGCCGGCGAGTACAAGGGATCGATTTCGGTCTATTCGCAGAGCTACGAGGTTTTGAAGCAGAGCGGCGCGCCGGTCGACTGGGTGCCGCTCGATCCGGTCTACGCGAGCATCCATCCGACCGGCATCAACGCGAAGGCGCCGCATCCGAATGCAGCGCGTCTATTCATGGACTTCCTCCTTTCGAAAAAGGGCCAGGAGATTTTGCGCGCGGCCCGCCGCATCCCCGACCGCATCGACACGCCGCCCGATCCGCCGCGTCTGATCGAAGGCATCCGCCCCGCGGTGACTTCGGGCGACGTCTACGACAACTTCGAGAAGTACATCAAACTCTACGAAGACACTTTCAAGTTCCCGAAATAGGCTCATGCGCGTCGTCGTCCACGGACTCACGAAGACCTATTTCAGCGGGCGCAAACTCGAGAAGCGTGTCCGCGCGCTCGGCGGCGTCGATCTCGAAGTGCGCGACCGGGAATTCTTCGGCGTGATCGGCCCAACCGGCTGCGGAAAGACGACGCTGCTCCACATCATCGCCGGCCTGGAAAAGCCGACGGCCGGCTCGGTCGAGTTCGTCGGCGACAAGCGCACCGAAGCGATGGTCTCGATGGTTTTTCAGGACGCCGCGCTGATGCCGTGGCGCACGGTGTCGGAGAACGTGCCGCTCGGTCCTGAGTTCCGCAACCAGCCGGTGCCGATCTATAAGAGAGCCACGCACTATTTTCTCGAGATGGTGCGCGTGCTCGACTTCGGCGGCGCGCATCCAAGCGAGCTGTCTGGCGGCATGAAGCAGAAGGTCGCGATCGCCCGCGCGCTCACGAACGATCCCGAAGTCATCGTGATGGACGAGCCCTTCGCGAGCCTCGACGCGCAGACGCGGCTTTTGTTGCGCGAGGAATTGGTCAATATTTGGGAGAAGAACAAAAAGACCGTCATCCTCGTCACGCACAATATCGAAGAAGCCGTGATGCTCTGCGATCGCGTCGCGGTCATGAGCGCCGCGCCGGCCGTCGTGAAGAGCATCGTCCCGATCGACATCCCGCGCCCGCGTAGCTTCAAGACGATGCACGACCCCGACTTCATCAAATGCCTGGAAAGGATTTGGGAGCTCTTGCGCAGTGAGGTCGACCGGGCGATGCGCGAGAATCACCGCTCCGGACCGGAGGAGGAACCGCCGCCGCGGCGCAAATCGATTTTCGATTGGTGGTAAAAAATAGTTCGAATTTCAAGTTTCAGGTTTCGAGTAAAAAGGCAGGAGAAAAAGATGGCGGATAGAATTTTAAAGGTCGCGGTCGCGGGGCTCGGCGTCGGCAGCACGCAGATTATTCCGGCGATGGCGCAGATGGAAGGCATGCAGCTCGTCGCGGCGGCGGACTTTCGCAAAGACGCGCTCGACACGTTCAAGGAAAAATACGGCGGCCGCGGCTACGACAGCGTCGAGAAGCTCTGCCAGGATCCGGAAGTCGAGGCGGTATGGGTCTCGACGCCGAACCAGTTCCATTGCGAGCACGTGATCACGGCCGCGAATCATGGCAAGCACGTCGTCGTCGAAAAGCCGATGGCGCTGTCGATCGCCGAGTGCGAGAAGATGGTCGCGGCGGTCGAGAAGAACAAAGTGAAGCTTCTCTGCGGCCACACACAGAGCTTCAATCCCGCGATCCGCGCGATGCGCAAGGCGATCGTGTCGGGCGAGCTCGGCCCGGTTCGCGCGCTGCATACCTGGATGTTCACCGACTGGATGTTGCGCCCGCGCATGCCGCAGGAATTGGATTTGAAAACCGGCGGCGGCGTCGTCTATCGACAGGGGCCGCACCAGATCGACACGATACGGCTGCTCGGCGGCGGCATGGTAAAAAGCGTCCGCGCTGTCACCGGACAATGGATGCCGGAGCGCCCCGCGCCGGGCTATTACTCCGCGTTTCTCGAATTCGAGAACGGCACGCCGGCGAGTGTCGTTTACAACGGATACGGATACTTCGATACATCCGAGCTTACCTGGGACACCGGCGAGCGTCATTACAACCCCGAAGAGCGCATCGCGGTGCGCCGCGCGCTCCGGAACAAGACGATCGACGAGGAGAAGGCGAAAGAGGCGATGCGCTTCGGCGGCAAGCGGGAAGGGGAGTTTGCGCACGGCATGGCGCTCGAGGAGAACCGGCGACGGCGCGGCATCCAGGGCGGCGGCCATTTTTTCGGCATCACGCTTGCCACGTGCGAGCGCGGCGACATCCGCCAATCGCCGGAGGGAATTTACGTTTACGGCGACGAAGGGCGGAAAGAGCTGCCGGTCACCGGCCGCAGCGCGTCGCGCTTCTCGGAACTAAAAGAATTGTACGACTCCGTCGTTGAAAATCGGCCAGTGTACCACGACGGCCGCTGGGGCATGGCGACGCTTGAAGTATGCCTCGCGATCATGCAATCGGCGCGCGAACACCGCGAGATTACGCTCACGCACCAGAGCCCGACGACGGATTGAGGCCGCGAATTCACCATCGATGAAAATTGTCTTGCAGGAGGACGAGACCGGCTGCGGTCTTGCCTGCGTGGCGATGCTCGCAGGAAAAACTTATGCCGAGGTCAAACAGGCGGCCGCGAGTCTCGGTATCAGAGTCAGAGATAAAAATCTTTATTCAGATACGCATTACGTTCGTCGGCTACTTCGGAGATTCGGAATTCAGTGCTCAGAGGAAGAAAAGCCTTTCGTCTCATGGGAGGCGCTGCCTGACAAGGCGCTGCTCTCGATCAAATATCACAAGGAAAGTTTCAGGAACGTATGGCATTGGGGCTTGTTCGAGAGGAAGCAAGGTCAATCCGCGGTTCTCGACCCGGCCAAATACGTTTTACATCATCGGCGAACCGACTTCGGCGCCATGAAGCCGAAGTGGTTCATCGAAATCCTAAAAAAGTGATCGCTACCGCGTCATCGACCGCTCGGCCTTGCCCGAGTAGTTGATGAAGACGGTTTTCAATTCGGTAAAAAAGTTGAGCCCCTCTTCCGCCATCTCACGCTCGCCGACGCCGGTTGCCTTCGTGCCGCCGAACGGCAATTGCGCCTCGCCGCCGATCGTCGGCTCGTTGACGTGCACCATGCCGGTCTCGACGCCTTCGACGAAGCGCATGATCGTGTCGACGTTCTCGGTGAAGATCGATGACGTGAGGCCGTAGTCGACCGCGTTCGCGAAGCGGAGCGCCTCGTCGAGGCTCTTCGCGGTCGCGACGGACAGCACCGGGCCGAAAATCTCCTCGCGGAAGATACGCATCGCCGGCGTGACCTCGTCGAAGATCGTCGGCTCGACGAAGTAGCCCCCGTCTAAGTGCTGCGGTTTGCCGCCGCCGAGCACGAGGCGCGCGCCTTCGCGCTTGCCGATGTCGATGTAGTCGAGATCGGTCTTCCACTGCTTCTCGTCCACCGCCGGCCCCATGTCGACGCCGTCCTCCAGGCCGGAACCGACCTTGATCTTCTTCGCCTGCGCGACGAGCCGCTCGACGAGCGCGGCTTTAATTTCGGGCATCGCGATTACGCGCGAGGTCGCCGTGCAGCGCTGCCCGGTCGAGCCGAAGGCGCCGCCGTGGATCGCAACCGCAGCCTTGTCCAAATCGGCGTCGGGCATGACGATGACGGCGTTCTTACCGCCCATCTCGCAGGTGACTTTGGCGCCGCGCATCGCGGCCTTGACATAAAGCGCGCCGCCGATCTCGTTCGAGCCCGTGAACGAGATCGCGCGCAACTCTTTCGCTGCGACCATCGCCTCGCCCACGACCGAGCCCGAGCCGACGACCATGTTGAAGACGCCGGGCGGTAGTCCGGCCTGCTCGTAAATCTCCGCCATTAATGCCGCCGTTGCCGGCGTCAACTCCGCCGGCTTGAAGACGACCGCGTTGCCCGCCGCGAGCGCCGGCGCCGACTTCCACACCGGAATCGCCCAGGGAAAATTCCACGGCGCGATCAGGCCGACGACGCCGAGCGCGCGGCGGATCGTATAGGTGAAAGTGTCGCGCGCCTCGGATGGCAGGGTCTTCCCATGCATACGAAAGCCTTCGCCCGCGTAGAACTCGAGGAGCGAGATGCCCTTCATCACCTCGCCCTTCGCCTCTTTGAAAATTTTTCCTTCCTCGCGCGTCAGCGTGCGTGCGATCTCGTCGGCGCGCTGGCGCGCGATGTCGGCGGCGCGCCAGAGGACGCGGCCACGCTCCGGGCCGGGGGTGTCTCTCCAGCCGGGAAATGCCGCCGACGCTGCGGCGATGGCCCGCTCGACATCGGCCGTGGTCGCCGCGGGAAATTCCGCCAGCACGTCGCTCGTGTCGGCGGGATTGATATTGCGGACGAGCCGCTCCGATTTCGGATGCTGCCATTTGCCTTCGATATAGGAGCCGGTATGCATACAACGCCTCTTCAGATTTCGTTGACTGCTCTGACTTTCGATTTTTTCTTCTTCGCCTGCTCCCAGACGAAGCGGCCGACGGCGAGGTCCTCGTCGGCGATGCCGTTCGACTGGAACAGAATCCGGTTCGGCCGCGGCAGGGGACCTTTTCCGGCGACGATGTTTTCCAGCGGGACGACTTTCTCCCAGCGGATGACGCCCTCGTTGCACGCCGCGATGAGATCGCCGCTGTCGCCCTGCGCCGTCGGCAGATCGTCGGTCGTGACGAGATCCATGCGGCGGATGAGTGCGCCGGAGACCTCGTGCTTAACCGGCTGGTTGGCGCCCATCGAGATGACGAGGCATTCGTCCTTCAGCGCCCGGCCGTCGGTGAGCGGCTGCGCCGCGTCGGTAGCGAGGACGAAGATGTCGGACTCGCGCTCGACCTGCTCCAGCGACGCCGCCTCTTGGAACGGCACGCGGACCGTCCGCCGCATTTCCTTGATGAACGCGTTGATCTTCTTCGGATTCCGGCCATAGACGAGAATTTCTTTAATTTTACAAGCGTGGACGATCGCCTCGACCTGGAACGTCGCCTGCCATCCGGGGCCGACGATGCCGAGCGTATCGGTGGTTGGCGGCGCCAAATATCGGGCCGCAACGCCGCTCGCCGCGCCCGTGCGCAGGCTGCTCAAGTAGCTGGCGTTCAGGATCGCGCGAATCTCGCCGCTGCGGCCGTGGTACAGCGTGATCGTATTCGACGCGCCCGCGTAGGCGCGCAGACACAAAAGGTCCGTGCCGCCGTGCCACGCCGCCATGACGTTCAGCTGTTTCTCGCTGCCTTTGAGCCGCCGGCGCGGGATGCTGCGCGTCTTGCCGGCGGCGCGGTCGCGGAACATCTCTTCGACGACCTTCACCGCGCGCGGCATGTCGATCAGTCGCCGCGTCTCTTTTTCTCCGATGACTACCGCCATGTTTGCCGCCTCGCGCATTGCTTAACATAGCGCCGATATCTTGGAAAGCCGCAAAAGAACGGGCATAATACGCGCAAAGGAGCCGCGCATGGAGTCCTACCCCCGCTGGACATACGTCGTCATCTTCACGCTGCTCGTCGTCGTGGTGGTACTGTCCGTGCGCGCGCTGAGAAAAAAGAACCCCAATACCGTCGCCATCGCGCCCGTGGAAAAGAGCGCGCCGGGGCAGGAAGTCGTTCGCCCAGCGGTCAAGCCGGACCAGCGGCAGCAAAGCACTCCGCTACCGGCGGATAAGCCGGATAATCCGATTGCGCAGCCCAACACGGAAAGCGAGCGGCGCATCCAGGAGCTTGCTGCGGACGTCGACCGGCTGCGCAAAGAAAACGAAGCCAACGCGGGCCGCGTCAAGGATCTAGAGGCGAAGCTAGCCGATACGAGGAGCGAGCTCGCTGCCGCGCAGCAGAAATTAAAGTCTGCGCAGAAGCAGTTCGCCCGCGCTCCGGCGCCGGCCGCGCCATTGGCGCGCGATCGGACCGTAGCTTTGGCGCCTTCGTCGCCATCGTCCAAAGCGCAACCACCGCGGGATCGAACGGCAGCGTCCGCGCCGCCGGCGCCCCTCGCCACGCCACCACCCCAAGCACCGCCGCGCCGCGCGAGCGAAGCGGGCCAGTACGAAGTCGTTCGCGACACCGCGGTGTTGGAGAAGCCTTCTTCCTCGGCGCGCGAGGTCGCGCTCGTCCAGCGCGGCATCATCGTCAATGTGGTCTCCTCGATCGGAGACTGGTACGAGGTGCGCTCCAAATACGGCAAGCCGCCCGGCTATATCCGCCGCGACGACGTCGCGCCGAAACCCACGCAAGCTGAAAACAGGGACCGGTTCTAACTGGAAGGAGACCCGATGAATATTTCACTTCGATATTTATTCACGGCGGTTGCTTTGCTCATGGCGGCTTCCGCTCCGGCGCAGGATTACAAAGCGATTCTCGGCGACACTAACCGGCCGCAGGCCGAGCGCGACATCGACGCGGTGCGCAAGCCCGACGAGATGCTCAAGTTTTACGGCGTCAAGCCGGGGGAAAAAGTCGCCGACCTGATGGCGAGCCGCGGGTATTACACTGCGATCCTGTCGCAGGCCGTCGGCCCGAAAGGCGTCGTTTATTCCGCCAATCCGACGGTGCGCGACGAGACGCGCGAGCGCTTCAAGGCGCCGCAGTATGCCAACGTGAAAATCGTCGAGGGGCCGATGGCGAGCGTAGGGCTGCCGCAGGACGGCTCGCTCGACTTCGTCTTGCTGAACCTCGATTATCATGAGATCGCGAAGGAGGACCGCATCGCGATGAACAAGCGCGTCTTCGCGGCGCTGAAGCCCGGAGGAAGCTATGGCGTCGTCGACCACGCCGCCGCTTCGGGCGCCGGCGACTCGGTCGCGAAAACGCTGCACCGCATCGAGCCCGCGCTGGTCGTCAGTGAAGTCACGGCCGTCGGATTCAAGCTCGGCAAAGAATCCGACCTGCTGAAGAACGCCGACGACCCGCACACGACCAACGCGGTCAAGGAGCAGCGCGGTAAGAGCGACCGGTTTGTTCTGAAATTCGACAAGCCGAAATAGTGCCGAGCCGATAAGCTTCGCCGCCCTGCGTTCTCGGTCACCGGCCATCCTCAGCGTACCAAACAGATACGCTGCCTGTGTCGTCCTTCGGGCCTTGGGCTGCTCGCTTCTCGACTCGGCACTTCGACGCAGACGAAAAGCTCGGCGAAGCTTGAAAAACTACCTTCCGTACCTGCCCACCAGCTCGCTTTCAGCCAGCACGTGACCTTTCGTCGCGGCGAGCACTTGCTGCTTCGTCGCTCCGGGTTTCAACTCCGTCGGCGCGTCGAGCGCGTAGAGCTTGAAATAATATCGGTGCGTTCCGCCCGGCGGGCACGGGCCGCCGTATCCCGTCTTCCGGAAATCGTTGACGCCTTGCTTGGCACCGGTCGGCTGACTTTCGCCGCCGCTTCCCTCCGCCAGATTCTTTGCGTTCGCCGGCAAATCGTACAGTACCCAATGCACCCACGTTCCGCCGGGCGCGTCGGGATCATCGACGATGAGAGCGAATGCTCTCGTCCGGGCTGGCGCGCCGGTCCATGAAAGCGCGGGCGAAACATCGCCGCCGTCGCACGTGTGCTTTCGCGGGATGTCGCCGCCGTTTTGAAACGCCGCGCTCTTCATATCCAACGATGATCTTTCCGCGGCGTACGCGGCGATAGACGCGCCGAGCACGATGCAGATCGTCCAGGCGGTAATCTTTTGCGTCGCAGGCATAAAAGTCCTGGTAAGCTTGGACACTTCCTGCTAGATACTATCGTTACTTTTCCGAACGGCGCAACACTACGAGAAATTCTTGGAAGAGTTATCGACGCCCGCTACCGCCGAAGCTCCAGTAGCCGAATCCCGCTTCGGGCTGCGCGCCTTTTCTCCTCTCCGCCATCTCGATTACCGCTATCTTTGGACCGGCACGGTGCTCATGAGCGCCGGGCAATGGATCCAGCAAGTGACGCTCGGCTGGCTGCTCTACGATCTCACGGGATCGTCGGTGCTGCTCGGCGCGCTCAACGGCGTGCGCGCGCTGCCGTTTCTGGTTGCCGGTCCGATCGCCGGCGTCGCCGCCGATCGCATGGACCGCAGGCAGCTGATGCTGCGAACGCAGTACGTGCTGATCGTGACGGCGCTCGCGATGGGCGCGCTCGTCGTCTCGGGTTATCTCCAGCCGTGGCACCTGTTCGTCTTCACGCTGCTGACCGGCATGGCGTGGGCCTTCAACGAGCCTGTGCGGCAAAGCTGTGTCCCGGGCGTCGTGCCGAAAAACGAGCTCATGAGCGCGATCGCGCTCAACTCGATGGGCTTCAACATCAACAAGGTGCTCGGGCCGGCGCTCGGCGGCGTGCTCATCGCCGCATTCGGCGCGGGCGGGAATTTTTTCGTGCAGTCGGTGGCCTACGCCGGCGTGCTCTTGATGATCTATTGGATGCATGTGCCGCCGACCCCGGAGGACGCGCGCCAATCCTCTGCGCTCGCGAATCTGAAGGAAGGGCTCGCGTACGTCTGGTCGAACCCGACGGTGCTTGCGCTCATGATGGCGGCGTACGTGCCGCGCGTCTTCGCCGTGCCGTACCAGACGCTGATGCCGGTCTTTCAGAAAGACGTGCTCGGCGTCGGGCCGGAAGGGCTCGGGCTGCTCCTGGCGGCGCCGGGCGCAGGCGCGGTCCTCTCGGTGCTCCTGCTTTCCTCCAGCACTTACGGTATCAAGCGCAAGGGACTGCTGCTGTTGTGGAGCCTCATCTTTCTCGGCAGCTTTCTGATCTTGTTTTCGCGAATGAAATCATTTCCGGTGGCTCTGATCGTGCTCGTCGGCGTCGGCGCCTGCCAGATCATGTTCATGGCGACGACGAACACGCTTTTGCAGATGCTCACGCCGGACGCGCTGCGCGGCCGCGTCATGAGCCTCTATATGCTCGACCGCGGGCTCATGCCCGCGGGCGCGCTGATGGCGGGAGTGGCCGCGCATCTCGTCGGCGCGCCGACAACCGTTGCCATCATGGGAGGCATCGTGATCGTACTCGCGCTGCTCGTCGCCTGGCTAGTGCCGCGCATGCGGCGGCTCGTCGTTTGATGGTTTAATCGCCAGTTCTCTCTGCGCCTCGCGCAGCAGCGTCATATCGTAGGCGATCGAGACCGGCACGCCGGTCTTTTTCGTTTCCTGCTGGATGAAGACCCACTCGATGCTTAAATCCTCGCCGGTCAGAAGACCGTTCGCGCTAAAGCCCGGCTTTGAAACATCGTACGTCCGCGCAGCGGTCTTCTCGTCGATTTGATTCATCGCCATGATGAGCCGGATTGTCTCGCTGCGATTGTTGCGCACGAACGCGAGGCCTTTCAGCGCCGCGCGCAGCGCCTTCCGTACCATCTCGGGCTGATTGCGAATCTTGCTTTCGTGCGTGCCGAGTCCGGCGATCGGGTGGACGACAATCTCCGCCGTGTTGCCGAGCAGGCGGTAGCCTTGATTTTCCATGATGACGTTCGACGGCGGCGGCATGAGGCTTCCCTGCGCGATGTTTTTCTCCAGCGCGGCGGCGCGCGCGCCGGTCGCGCCGAGCGCGATCAATTGGTACTCGCCTTTTTTCAACCCGAGATGCTGTAAATGCTTCTCCGTCAATATCGCCTGCGTATTCCCGAACGATGAGACAGCGAAGGCTTTTCCCTTGAGATCGGCCGCGCTTTTGAATTCCGGCCGCACGACGAGCGAGAACAGCGGCCGCGTATTTAGGCCGCAGACGAGCTTCAGGCCGAGGCCTTGGATCGCGCCGTTCAGCACGGGAGAAATATTCAGCGAGAAATCGAGATCACCGGTGGCGAGCGCGGCGGTCGCGATGTTGCCGCGCATTTGAATGAGCTGCGGCTCGAGCCCTTCCTCGCGGAAGAAACCCTTGTCGACTGCGACCTTGACCGGCAGCCAAGTCATGCTGACGGCGGAATAGGCGAGGGTGATTTTGCGCGGCGTCTGTGCGTCCGCTTGCGCGACGGCGAGAAGCAGCGCGAGCGCGGCGGCGAACCATGCTGCGGCTCGCGGCCGCGGAGCTACTTTTTCTCCCACGGTTTTTCGATGGGCAGGTCCTGGCGGTCGCCCCATTCTTTCCACGAGCCGATGTAATTGCGGACCTTGGGAAAACCCAGGAGCCGGAGCGCGAGGTAGGTGTGCGCGGCGCGATATCCGCCCTGGCAATAGGCGACCGCTTCTTTGTCCGGCGTCACGCCGATCTTTTCGTACATGGCCCGCAGCTCGGCCTCGGTCTTGAAGCCGCCGTCGGCCGCGATGTTCTGCGTCCATTCGAGATGCACCGCGCCGGGCACCGCGCCGCCGCGCGCCGCGCGGACGAGTCGACCCATGTATTCGTCGGCGCTGCGCGTGTCGACGAGCTTTGCATCCCGGTCGTCGATCGCTCTGAGCACGTCGTCGTAGGTCGCGAGCGTCTCGCGCTGCTCGCTGACTTTGAACTGCGTCCCCTTCGGCGGAACGGTGTCGGTCGTTACTGGATAACCGGCTTTTTTCCATGCCTGTATACCGCCGTCGAGCACGGAGACTTTCTTGTGGCCGAAGTATTCCAGGAACCACAAGCCGCGCGCCGCCTTCATTCCGGAATTTTCCTCGTAGAAAACGACCTCCGTATCGAGGTTGACGCCGCGCAGCTCGAAGAGGTGCGCGATCATCGACATGAACGCGGCGAGCGGCGCCGGGCTCGTGTCGATGAGGCTGATGCCGAAGAGATCGAAATGGATCGCGCCGGGAATGTGGCCCTGCGCATAGACCTCGGCCTGGCGCGTATCGATCACGCGCAGATTGGGGGCGCCGAGCTTCGCTTTGAGCTCCTCGGGAGTTGTGAGCAGCTCGGGACGGGTGTACGTTTTCTTTTCCATGGCTCGGCTTATAACACGGTTGAAAAAAGAATCCAGCCGTCCGCATTCGACAATAGGATGTAGGAGCCGGTCAGGAGTCAGAAGGGAAGATGGCAATCGGTCAATCCACGTTCTTCTTAAACTTCTCGCTCCTGGATTCTGGCTCCTGATTGCATTTTTATTTCTCTCTTCTTTCACCTATCAGCTCGCGCTTCCGGGCCGAAAAATGATTTTTCCGCGCGACCACTATTCCCATCCCGATTTCAAGACCGAATGGTGGTATTACACGGGACACTTCACGACCTCGTCGGGAAGAAACTACGGCTATCAGGTCACCTTTTTCCGCTTCGGCCTGAAAGACCGCCAGCAAGATAATTCATCGCCGTTTTTCACCGATCTCTACATGGCGCATTTCGCGCTCTCCGACAAAGACGCGAAGACGTTCCGCGTCGCCGAGCGCGCGAATCGCGGCTACGGCGAAAAAGCGGGCGCCGCGACCGACAAGTTATTAGTGTGGAACGAAGACTGGCGGCTTGAAGGAAGCGGTGAAAAGCAGTCGTTGGATGTCAAGGATAAAGAGATAGGGCTTAAGCTGCGCTTGATTCCAGCGAAGCCGGTCGCTCTCCACGGCGACAACGGCCTCAGCCAGAAAGCCGAAGGCGCGGGCCGCGCGTCGTATTATTATTCGTTTACTCGACTCGACACCGAAGGCGAGCTCGAGATCGCCGGGCGCAAAGAAACGCTCCGCGGCCAGAGCTGGATGGATCACGAGTTCGGCAGCAACCAGCTCGCCGACAACCAGCTCGGCTGGGACTGGTTCAGCCTCCAGCTCGCCGACAACTCCGAGCTCATGCTTTACGTCATGCGGCGAAAAGACGGCTCGATCGACCCATATTCGAGCGGGACGATCGTCAAGCCCGACGGCTCGGCCCGGCATCTCGCGCTCGCCGATTTCAAAATCGAAGCGCTGGATAAATGGAACAGCCCGAAGAGCGGCGCGGTTTACCCGATGAAGTGGAAAGTCGCGGTTCCTCGCGAGCAGCTCGAGCTGGAAGTCACGCCGTTTTTTCCCGCCCAAGAGCTCGATACCAAAAAGAGCACCAAAGTTACCTACTGGGAAGGCAGCGTAGTGATTCGCGGCGCGGTCAATGGTAAAGCGGTTCAGGGACTCGGCTATGTCGAGATGACCGGCTATGCCGGCAAGCTGAAGGTGTGACCGTTTTCTTCCTTGATTTGCCCAGGTAAAGCGCCCAGAATCACCCTATGGCGCTGGCGCGCAAAGTTTTAGAAACGATCCGCAAATACGGCATGCTCGCGCGCGGAGACGGCGTCCTCGCCGCGGTCTCGGGCGGTCCGGATTCCGTCGCGCTGCTGCACGCGCTTACAGCCTTCAAAGAAGAATCGGGTCTGCGGTTCGAAGTGGCGCATCTGGAGCACGGCATCCGCGGCGAGGAGTCGCGCGCCGACGCCAGCTTCGTCGCCGCGCTGGCGGACCGTCTGGGTCTGCCGTTTCATGTGAAAGAGATTCAGCTTTCGCGCGCTCAGGCCGAGCGCGGGGCGGGTAATCTCGAAGCGCTCGCGCGCGAGGAGCGCTATCGATTCCTGACCGAGACGGCGCGCGCCCGCGGACTGAATAAGGTCGCGACCGGGCATACGCTGGACGATCAGGCCGAGACATTGCTCATGCGCATCACTCGCGGCAGCGGCCGCCGGGGATTGCGCGCCATCGCGCCGATCGCGCAATACGCCGACGCGGTTCTGATCCGCCCATTGATCGAGACGTCGAGAGAAGACGTCGAAGCGTATTTGGCCGCGGAGGGTCTTACGTATTGCATCGACCGCAGCAATCTCGACGCGGCGCTGCTGCGCAACTGGATGCGTCTCGACTTGATCCCGCGCCTGAAGGAAAAAATCGATCCCGCGGTTCCTGCGCGCCTCGCGCGGCTGGCCGAGATTGTCCGCGACGAAGACGTAGTCCTGGAGCGTCTCGCGCGCGAGCGGCTGCCGGAGACGACGCGCGCCGGCGAGCTGCTGCGCGAGCCGCTGCTTGCTGAGCCCAGAGCGCTCCAGCGCCGCATCGTCAGGCTGTGGCTCGAACAGCATCTGGGCAATTTGAAGCGGGTCGGCTTCGATCATATCGAGGCGGTTCTCGATCTTATTACCGGCGGCGCGCCGAACGGTCACGTCGCGCTCCCGGGATCGCGCGAGGCAGTGCGGCGCTATGAGATTTTGACTGTTGAGAGCACGCATCGCCTGTCGCTGCCGGAAACTTACTGCTATCCATTCGAGCCGGGCTCTGAGCTGGTCGTTCACGAAGCCCGTATGAAAATCTCTTCATCCGTTGTCGCTCCCGCCGGCGTAATGACTAAAGACGCGTTCGAGGCGTTCTTCGACGCCGACGAACTGCCCGGAGCGCTCACGGTGCGAAATTTTCGGCCCGGCGACCGCTTCGGGCCGCTGGGAATGACCGGTCATAAAAAGCTGAAAGAGCTGTTTATCGATCAAAAACTTCCGCTAAACGCGCGCGCGACGCTGCCTCTGCTCGTAGCGGGCGAGGAAATTGTCTGGATTCCCGGCTGCGGGCGCAGCCGGGTCGCGCTGGTAGCTTCCCGGACGCGGTCGGTCTTGCGCGTGCGGGCTGCGCGTCTCGGTCTGGGTCTGCAGGAAGCCAATTTTGCTTGAAATACCGCCTGGATATGGCGTCGGCAACGTTGAACTGATTTGGCGCGTGTGTTACCCTTGTTAGGGTTCTCCTTTAAAGGGGGTTTGGTTTGAATCAGATGTCGAAAAATCTGGCCTTGTGGCTGGTGCTGGTGCTGATTTTTCTGTTCCTGTTCAATATTTTCAGCAAACAGCACGGACGCGAGCCCGAGATCATCTTCAGCGAGTTCACCGCTGCGGTCGACCGCGGAGAGATCCAGGAAGTCACAATACAGGGCCACAACATTCAGGGAAAATACCGCAACGGCGAGCGTTTCCGCACCTTCGCGCCGAACGATCCGGATCTCGTCAAATCGCTGCGCGAGAAGAATATAAAAATCGCCGCCAAGCCCGAGGACGAATCGCCTTGGTACATGGTGCTGCTCGTCAACTGGTTCCCGATGCTTTTACTCATCGGCGTGTGGATCTTCTTCATGCGTCAGATGCAGGTGGGCGGCGGCAAGGCGATGTCTTTCGGTAAAAGCCGCGCCAAGCTCTTGACGGAAAATCAGCACCGCGTGACGTTCAACGACGTCGCCGGCGTCGAGGAGGCGAAGGAAGACCTGCAGGAGATCATCGCCTTTCTGAAAGACCCGAAGAAGTTTACCAAGCTCGGCGGACGCATCCCCAAGGGCTGCATTCTCGTCGGCCCGCCGGGAACCGGCAAAACGCTGCTCGCGCGCGCGATCGCGGGCGAAGCGGGCGTGCCGTTCTTCAGCATCAGCGGTTCCGACTTCGTCGAAATGTTCGTCGGCGTCGGCGCCTCGCGCGTGCGCGACCTGTTCGTTCAGGGCAAGAAGAACGCACCCTGCATCATCTTCATCGACGAGATCGACGCCGTTGGACGGCACCGGGGCGCCGGCCTCGGCGGCGGTCACGACGAGCGCGAGCAGACTCTCAACCAGCTGCTCGTCGAGATGGACGGTTTCGAGGCGAACGAGGGCGTCATCCTCATCGCCGCCACCAACCGCCCCGACGTTCTGGACCCGGCGCTCCTCCGCCCCGGCCGCTTCGACCGCCGCGTCGTCGTGCCTCGTCCCGACGTGAAGGGCCGCGAAGGCATCCTCGCTGTCCATACGCGCAAGGTGCCGCTGGCGCCTGACGTCGACATCAGCGTGCTCGCCCGCGGCACTCCCGGCTTCGCCGGCGCCGATCTCGAGAATCTGGTCAACGAGGCGGCGCTTTTGGCCGCGCGCAGCAACAAAGAAAAAGTCGACATGCACGACTTCGAGCTCGCCAAGGACAAGGTCATGATGGGCTCGGAGCGCCGCAGCATGATCATCAGCGAAGAGGAAAAGCGCAACACCGCTTACCACGAAGCCGGCCATACGCTGGTCGCCAAGCTGCTGCCGGGCACCGATCCGGTGCACAAAGTGACGATCATTCCGCGCGGCATGGCGCTCGGCCTCACGCAGCAGTTGCCGATCGACGAGAAGCATACGTATCCGAAGGAGTATCTGCTCAACAACCTCGCGATTCTCTTCGGCGGTCGCGTCGCCGAGGAGCTGGTCCTAAACCACATGACGACCGGCGCGGGCAACGACATCGAGCGGGCGACCGAGCTCGCTCGGCGCATGGTCTGCGAATGGGGCATGAGCGAGAAGCTCGGCCCGATGACTTTCGGCAAGAAGGAAGAGCAGATCTTTCTCGGGCGCGACTTCACGCAGCAGCAGGACTATTCCGAGAGCACGGCGGTCGAGATCGACGCCGAGGTGCGGCGCATCATCCAGGCGAGTTACCTGCGTGCGCGCGACCTGCTGCACACGAATCTCCATCTCTTGCACAAGATCGCCGAGAAGCTTCTCGAAAAGGAGTCGCTCGACGGCGCGGAGATCGATGCATTGGTGCAGGAATTCGGCGGCAACGGCGGAAGCCCGCATACTCTCGTCGCGCCGGCGCACGCCTGAAATAGACCGGGAGCTTTCAGTTCGAGCCGATTCACCTTGTCATCGGTTCACTCAAGTCCCTCTCCCGCTCGAGTCGGCTTCACGTTTCGGGAATAAAATGCGGAATGTGAGGACGCAGCCTTGAAACGCGATGTCTCGAGAGTCGTTCGAAAAAACCGCGCCCGCTGCTGCTAGCGGGTTTATTCTCACCACGCGCCACGGCGTCGTCGACATGGTGCGGCGCACCGCAATCATGGGCGTCATCAATGTGACGCCCGATTCTTTTTCGGACGGCGGCAGGTTTCTCGACGCGGACACCGCCGCCGCTCACGGTGCGCGCCTCGCGGCGGAAGGCGCCGATATCCTCGATATCGGCGGAGAGTCCACACGGCCCGGCGCGAAATCGATTACCGCCGCTGAAGAAAACCGCCGGGTGCTGCCCGTCATCGAAAGACTCCGCGCGAATTCCTCGATTCCCATTTCCATCGATACGGTTAAAAGCGAAGTCGCGCGCGCGGCGCTAGAGGCCGGTGCCGATATCGTCAACGATGTGAGCGCGCTCCGCGCCGATCCCGCGATGGCGGCGCTGGTCGCCCGCGAGGGGGTTCCGGTCGTGCTCATGCATATGCAGGGAACGCCGCAGACGATGCAGCAAAATCCCAGCTACGAGAACGTCGTCGAAGAGGTGGCGGACTTTCTCAAACAACAAGCCGAGAAAGCCTCGGCAGTCGGCATCGCCGCGGACAACGTCGTCATCGATCCGGGCATCGGCTTCGGCAAGAATCTCGACCACAACCTGGCGCTGCTGCGCGGATTGCCCTCGCTCGCCGCGCTCGGCTTCCCGCTCCTCGTCGGCGCTTCGCGGAAGGCTTTCATCGGAAGAATTCTCGATCTCGGTCCCGATGAGCGGCTGGAGGGAAGCCTCGCGGCCGCCGTCGCCGCCGCGCTCGGAGGCGCCAACATCGTGCGCGTCCACGACGTGAAACAGGCGGCCCGCGCCCTGCGCGTCGCCGACGCGCTTCGCTTCGGCGCGCCTGAACGGCTGGAGACGCGCCATGCCTGAAATCCTCACGCAGCTGCGCTGGCAGGACGTGCTCGACATCGGCATCATCGCGTTCATCGTCTACCGGCTTATCGCGATGATGCGAGGAACGCGCGCCATGCAGATGATCATCGGGCTCGTAATTATCCTGCTGTTCTACGTCGGGTCCCAGATGTTGGGCCTGTTTACCCTCAACTGGATTCTCGAAAACTTCCTCGGCTCGATCATTCTCGTCGTAATTGTCGTCTTTCAAAGCGACATTCGTCGCGCGCTCACCCAGGTCGGCACGACCCCGCTGTTCGGCAACCCCGATCGGTTCGAGCGCGGCCAAGCGGTGGAGGAGATCACCAAGGCCGCCGTATCGATGGCGGGCAAGCGGACCGGCGCGCTGGTTGTTTTCGAGCGCGAGGTGGGACTGAACGACTACATCGACGTGGGCACGCCGCTGGACGCGCGTGTCACCGGCGAGCTCGTCGAGAGCGTTTTCTCGCCGCGCTCGCCGATCCATGACGGCGCGCTGGTGATCCGCAAGGGCCGGATCGCCGCTGCCAAGTGCATTTTGCCGCTAAGCGAAGACTCGAGAGTTGGCAGAGATATGGGCACGCGCCATCGAGCCGCCGTCGGGCTGACCGAAGGCACCGATGCGGTCGTAGTCGTCGTTTCCGAGGAATCGGGAAAGATATCTCTCGTTTCAGCCGGCAGGGTAACCCGGGATCTCGACGGCCCGCAGCTGCGCTCGCGCCTCGAGCAGCTTCTCAGCGCATGAATCGCAGATTGAATAAAATTCTCGCGTTGGCGAGCGGCGACACCGGCCTGAAGATATTTTCGGTGCTGTTCGCCGTCGGCTTGTGGCTGTTCGTCAATGCCGGACAGAAGCCGACCGAGAAATCGATTACGGTCCCTGTGGAGGTGCGCAACATGCCGGCGGATCTCATGATGGGAAACCCCGGTCCGGGACAGGTGGAAATCCGCGTGGCGGGGCCGCCGGCGCTGCTCTCCACGCTCGACCCGGACTACCTCAAGGTCGTCCTCGATCTCGACGGGGCGCACCCAGGGACGTCGACATTCCGGCTGAGTCCGGGCTTCTTCAATCCGCCGCGCGGCGTCAGGATCGCACGCATCAGCCCGGCGGTGATCAATCTCAAGCTCGAGACGCGCGGCGAGCGGGTCCTGCCCGTCACAGTCCGTCTTGGCAGCAAGCCACCGCCGGGGTATAAAATCGTTCGTGCGGATGCCGCGCCCGATTCGGTCAAAGTCCAGGGTCCGGCGAGCGCTGTTAACCGTATGGCTTCCATCGAGACGCTTCCCGTCGATCTCGAAGGCACGAAGGGGCAAGTCACGCGCGAAGTGCGCTTGAGCTCGTCGGACGAAGCGCTCACGTTCACGCCCGAGAAAGTCGCCGTCACCGTCGTTCTGGAGGAAGAAACGATTGAGCGCGAGTTCAGCCGGCTCGATGTGCGCGCGCGCAACGTCTCCGGAAAGTACACCATCAATCCCAAGCAAGCATACCTCAAGGTCAGCGGCCCGAAGCGCATAATGGACGAACTGAAGCTCGGACCCGACCAGGTCTATCTCGACTTGAAAGGCCTCGCGCCGGGCGCGCATTCCGTCGCGCTCACATTCAATCTGCCCCGGGAAATAAAAGTGGTGGAGCAGAAGCCGGATCGCTTCCGCGTGACGATTTCCGGCCGGGGCGCGTAGCAGACAGGAGCAACGAATGTCTTCACAAAAGGCAAAAAAAGTTCAGTACGAGCGGCGGCTGTTCGGCACCGACGGCGTTCGCGGCGTCGCCAACGTCGATCCGATGACTTCGGAAATGGCGCTGAAGCTCGGCCGCGGGCTCGCTTCGGTCCTGCACGACCCCGCGCATCAGCGACCGGGCGCGCCGTTGGGCGACCGCACGCCCGCGCCCGCGAATCTGCGCGGCAGCGACGGGCATCATCGCTATAAAATTCTGATCGGCAAGGACACGCGGCTGTCGGGATACATGCTGGAAACCGCGCTCGCGTCCGGCATCTGCTCGATGGGCGTCGACGTGCTGCTCGTCGGGCCGCTGCCGACGCCTGGCGTCGCTTACCTGACCCGCAGCATGCGCTGCGACGCGGGCGTCGTCATCTCCGCGTCGCACAATCCGTACCAGGACAACGGCATCAAGTTTTTTTCCTACGACGGCTTCAAGCTGCCGGACGAGACCGAGGCGAAAATCGAGGACCTGATCTTCAGCGGCGAGACGGAGCGCCACCGCCCGACCGGAAACGCGATCGGCAAGCAGCGGCGCGTCGACGACGCGGTCGGCCGGTATGTCGTCTGTCTCAAGAACACCTTCCCGCGCCATCTCACGCTCGAAGGAATGAGGATCGTCGTCGATTGCGGGCACGGCGCGGCTTATCGGGTCGCACCTGACGTGTTGACGGAGCTCGGCGCCGAGGTGATTCCGATCGGCGTCAAGCCCGACGGCGAAAATATCAATCAGGAGTGCGGCTCGCTTTATCCCGAAGCGGCGCGTCAGGCAGTGCGCGAGCACGGCGCCGATCTCGCCATCACGCTCGACGGCGATGCCGACCGCGCGGTATTCGTCGACGATCAAGGCGAGATCGTTGACGGCGATCATGTGCTCGCGATCTGTGCCAAGGACATGTGCGAGAAGAGTATGCTGAAGGGCTCGACCGTCGTCGCGACCGTCATGAGCAATTTGGGCCTCGAAATCGCACTCGAGGGCCTGGGGGTCCAGCTCAAACGCACGCAGGTCGGCGACCGCTACGTCGTCGAAGAGATGGTGCGCGGCGGCTACAATCTCGGCGGCGAGCAGTCGGGACATTTGCTTTTTCTCGACCACAATACGACGGGCGACGGCTGTCTGACGGCTTTGCAGCTGCTTTCGGTCATGGTCGAAAAGGGCCGCCCGCTCAGCCAGTTGAAAAAAATCATGACGCAGCTCCCGCAGGTCCTGCTGAACGCGCGGGTAAAAGAAAAAAAGGATCTGGCGAAGCTGCCGCGCGTGTCGGCGAAAATCGCCGCCGTCGAGAAAGAGCTGGGTACGCGCGGACGTTTGCTGGTGCGCTATTCCGGCACCGAGCCGGTGGTGCGCGTCATGCTCGAAGGCGAGAACGAGCAGCGCATTCGCGGTATGGCCGAAGAGATCGTCGAGGAGATAAAAAGAGAGTTGGCTTGAGAGCTGTCAGCTGTTTCAGTAATCAGCTAAGATTCAGAAGTTTTTTAATCCGAGCTGAAACGCTGAGCGCTTCTTTATATGCTTCGTCTCGGTGTCAACATCGATCACGTCGCGACCGTGAGACAGGCGCGCGGCATTATGATTCCGGATCCCGTCGAGGCTGCGCTGCTTGCCGAGAACGGCGGCGCCGACGGCATCACCGTCCATTTGCGCGAAGATCGCCGGCACATCCAGCAACGCGACGTCGAGCGTTTGCGCAAGACGATCAAAAGCAAGCTCAACCTCGAAATGGCCGCGACGGACGAAATGGTGCGGCTCGCGGCGCAGCTGCGGCCCGACGACGCGTGCTTCGTGCCCGAGCGGCGCGAGGAGCTCACGACCGAGGGCGGACTCGACGTCGCCTCCCAAAAGCATCGTCTACGCGCCGCCGTCGAAGCGCTTCAGTCGAATGGCATCAAGGTGAATCTCTTCATCGATCCTGACGACGAGCAGATCGCCGCCAGCCGGGACACCGGCGCGCACGGCGTCGAGATTCACACCGGCCGCTACGCCAATTCGTCACGTACCCAGGCCCGCGAAGCGGACGCTGTCGCCCGCGCGGCCGCGCTCGCGCGCAGCAGGGGACTCGAAGTCCACGCCGGCCACGGCCTGAATTACGACAATGTGCCGGCGATCGCATCGATCCCGGAGATCGTCGAGCTCAATATCGGCCACAGCATCGTCGCTCGCGCCATCATGATCGGCATGGAACAGGCCGTGCGGGAGATGCGCGCGCAGCTCGACCGCGCCCGCGCGTCGTGATAGAATTCCCCTTTTAAATCGAGCAGTCACATCTCATTATGCTGGCCGTCACCTCGCAAGAGATGCGCGAGCTCGATCGCCTGACGATCGAGCAATACCGCGTGCCGAGCCTTGAGCTCATGGAAAATGCCGGCGCGGCGGTCGCCGAGGCGCTGCTCGCGCGCTTCGGCAGGCAGGCGAAAGCGGGAGTGCTCGTCGTCTGCGGCAAAGGCAACAACGGCGGCGACGGTTTCGTGGTCGCGCGGCATCTCAAAAAAAAAAGCATCCCGTGCGAGACGGTTTTGCTGGCGCGCAAAGAGGAAATCTCTCGCGACGCCGCGGAAAATCTCCGCGCCTATTTGAAAGTGAAGGGTAAAGTTTACGAAGGCGGCGAGCCGCTGCCGCTGCTGCGCGAGCGGCTCAAAGGCAAGAAGCTCGTCGTGGACGCGATCCTCGGCACCGGGCTCAAAGAGAACGTCCGCGGCATGTACGCCGAGGCGATCGCGCTGATCGACAGCTCCGGCTTGCCTGTACTCGCCGTCGATATTCCATCGGGCCTGGACGGCGACACGGGAATGCCGCTCGGGACGGCGATCAAAGCAGAGATGACGGTGGCTCTCGGGTATCCGAAATTGGGGGAAGTGATTTATCCCGGCGTCGCGTATGTCGGTGAGCTGGCCGTAGCCGATATTGGAATCCGTCGCGAGGCCGTCCAAGCCGTGGGCCCGCGCGCCGAGCTGCTCGAGGAGGAGCAAGTCGGCTTACTCGTGCCCGAGCGAGAGCCCGACAGTCATAAGGGGACTTACGGCCATCTCCTCGTTTTCGCCGGCTCGCACGGCAAGACCGGTGCGGCGATTCTCTCGACACGCGCCGGCCTCCGCATCGGCGCGGGCCTGGTGACGCTTGCGTCGGCGCGGTCGCTGAACGGAATTTTCGCCGGCGCGCTCGTGGAGGCGATGACCGAGCTGCTGCCTGAAAACGCGAACGAAGAGATCGTGCCACCTTCGGATCAAGACTGGCACCGGCTGCTCGAGAGAAAGACGGCCGTAGTTTTCGGCCCGGGCATCGGCCTCAACGATTCGACGCGGACGGCCCTTTGGTGGCTGTTGCGGAAGCTGGACATGCCGCTCGTGATCGACGCGGACGGTCTCAGCCTGCTTGCCGGCGACATCCGCCGGCTCGGTGGCGCCAAGCGGCCGCCCGTCTTGACGCCCCATCCCGGCGAGATGGCGCGTCTTCTAGGTGCGGATACCGCCGCCGTCAACGGCGACCGCATTGGCGTCGCGCGTTCGTTCGCGGAGAAAAATTGCTGCTATCTTGTGCTCAAGGGCGCGCGTACGGTGATCGCTACACCGGAAGGCCGGATATTCATTAATTCCTCGGGCAATCCGGGGATGGCGAGCGGCGGCATGGGCGACGTTCTCGCCGGCATCCTGGGCGGCCTGCTGGCGCAGGGCTTCCCCATGGAAGACGCGCTCAAGCTCGGCGTATACGTCCACGGCTTTGCCGGTGATCGGGCCGCCATGGTAAAAGGACAGATGGGCCTGATCGCGTCCGACATCGTGGACGCGCTGCCGGAGAGCCTGAAGGCTCTAAAAATGGGCGCCAGGCGATAACATGGAATTGTGATTTTGAAATATGGAATCGGATCGTTTGATTCAAAATTCAAAATTGAAAATTCGAGATTCGAGCGGCGTCAGTGTCAAATCCAAGTCGGCTGCCGAAACAAGAAAGCTGGGAAAAAAATTAGGCCGTTTGGTAAACGGCGGCGACATTATCGGTTTGACGGGCGATCTCGGCAGCGGCAAGACCTGTTTCGTGCGCGGCGTCGCCGAAGGCGTCGAAGTCGGCAAAGAGGCTTGGATACGAAGCCCTACGTTCACGCTGATCAACGAATACGACGGCCGCTTGCCGGTTTATCATATCGACCTCTACCGCATCGCCGGCGCGCACGAGCTGGAGGAGCTCAACCTCCGCGAATATTTGTATGCGGACGGCGTCAGCCTGATCGAGTGGTTCGAGAAGATGCCGCCGGGCGAAGTGGATGAGTGGCTCAACATCCATTTCGAGCATGGCGGTGAAAACGAGCGGGCGATGACTTTCGAGCCACACGGCCCGCGCTATGACGCGCTGTTGAAGGAGTTCACGGATTAATGTCTTTGGTCGTTCAGAAATACGGCGGCACATCGGTCGGCAGCGTCGACAGGATCAAGAATGTCGCGCGCCGCGTCGCGGCTGCGAGGGAGCGCGGCGACGATCTTGTCGTCGTCGTCTCCGCGATGGCCGGCGAGACGAACCGTCTGGTCGCGCTCGCGCAAGAGATCTGCGACATGCCGGACGAGCGCGAGCGCGACGTGCTGCTCGCCTCGGGCGAGCAGGTCTCGACGGCGCTGCTGGCGCTCGCGCTCCGCGCGACGGGCCATAAGGCGCGCTCGTTCCTGGCGCACCAGATGCGCATTCGCACCGACAACGCTTACGGCAAGGCGCGCATTAAGAGCATCGATGCGAGCCGTGTCCGCCAGTCGCTGCGCGACGGCGAGATCGTCGTCGTCGCGGGGTTTCAGGGCGTGGACGAGGACGACAACATCACGACACTCGGGCGCGGCGGCTCGGACACGAGCGCCGTCGCCGTCGCCGCGGCGCTGAACGCGGACAGCTGCGAGATCTATACCGACGTCGACGGCGTTTACACCACCGATCCGAATCTGTGCCCGGCGGCGCGAAAAATCGATCACATCTCCTACGAGGAAATGATCGAGATGGCGAGCATGGGCGCGAAGGTGCTCCAGATCCGCTCGGTCGAGCTGGGAATGAAATTCAAAGTGCCGATCCACGTACGCTCGAGCTTCAACGACGCCGAGGGCACGTGGGTCGTCGAGGAGGACGAAACGATGGACGCGCTGCTCGTCTCCGGCGTGACCTACGATAAGGACGAAGCGAAAATCACGCTGCTCGGCGTGCCCGACCGTCCCGGCCTCGCGGCGCAGATATTCGGCCCGATCGCCGAGGCGAACGTCGTCGTGGATATGATCATCCAGAACGCGAGCGCGGCGGGAACGACCGATTTGACTTTCACGGTGCCCAAGGCGGATTATAAAAAGGCAGTCGCCGTCGTCGAGGGGCTGGAGTCGATTCAGGCCAAAGGCATCACCGTCGATTCGAAGATCGCGAAGGTATCGATCATCGGCGTCGGCATGCGCACGCACGCGGGCGTCGCCGCGCGCATGTTCAAGGTCTTGTCGCGCGAGCGCATCAACATCGAGATGATCTCCACCTCCGAGATCAAGGTATCGGTAGTGATCGACGAGAAGCAAATGGAGAAAGCCGTTAAGGCTCTGCACCAAGAATTTATCGAGAACCAGGCCGCGTTATGACCGCCGCTAAAAAGGACGTTCTCATCTACGATACGACGCTGCGCGACGGCTGCCAGGCGGAAGACATCTCCTTTACGCTGGAAGACAAGCTGCGCATCGCCGCGAAGCTCGACGAGATCGGCATCGACTACATCGAAGGCGGCTTTCCGGGATCGAACCCGCGCGACGCGGAGTTCTTCAAGGCTGTCGAAAGGCTCAAGCTCCGCCACGCCAAGATCGCGGCGTTCGGCATGACACGCAAGCCTTCGGCCAAACCGGCGCAGGACTTGAGCCTCAAGACGCTGATCGAAGCCGAGACTCCGGCGATCACGCTCGTCGGTAAGACGTGGGACCTCCACGTTCGCGAAGATCTCCGCATCAGTTTGGAAGCGAACCTGGAGATCATCGCGGATTCGATTGCCTACATGAAGAAGCGGGTCGAAGAAGTTATCTTCGACGCGGAGCATTTTTTCGACGGCTTTCGCTCGAACCCCAAGCACGCGCTCGACTGCCTCAAGGCCGCGCAGGACGGCGGCGCCGACTGGATCGTGCTCTGCGACACCAACGGCGGCCGGCTGCCGGGCGAGATTCGCGCGGCTATCGCGGCGCTCGCGGGAGTGATCACGACGCCGCTCGGCATCCACTGCCACAACGACGGCGAGCTCGCGGTCGCCAATACGCTCACGGCGGTCGAGATGGGCGCGCGCCAGGTGCAGGGGACGATCAACGGCATCGGCGAGCGTTGCGGCAACTTGAATCTCTGCTCGATCATTCCCGATCTCGAGCTCAAGATGGGCAAGCACTGCATCGAGCACGAGCAGCTCAAGAAGCTGCGCGACACGTCGCATTTCCTCTACGAGCTGGCGAATTTGAGCCCCAACAAGCATCAGCCGTACGTGGGCGACAGCGCGTTCGCGCACAAGGGCGGCATGCACGTCGCGGGCATTCTCAAGAACCGCGAGACCTATGAGCACATCGATCCCGAGCTCGTCGGCAACCGCCAGCGCGTGCTCGTCTCGGACTTGGCCGGCCGCAGCAATGTTATTTACAAGGCGAAAGAATACGGCGTCGATCTTAATGACGAGCACGAAGCGGTCAAAGATATCTTGAAGCGCATCAAAGAGCTTGAAAACCAGGGCTACGAGTTCGAGGCGGCCGAGGCTTCGTTCGAGCTGCTCATCCAGGAGGCGCTGGGGAGAAAGAAGAAGAACTTTCATCTGCTCGGTTTCCGCGTCATCGACGAGAAAAGGAAGGAAGACGAGCCGCCGATCTCCGAGGCGACGATCATGCTCGCCGTCGACGGCGTCGTCGAGCACGCGGCCGCGATGGGCAACGGCCCGGTGAACGCGCTCGACTCCGCGCTGAGAAAAGCGCTGACAAAGTTTTATCCGGCGCTGAAACATATGAAGCTGCTGGATTACAAGGTGCGCGTGCTTTCATCCGGGGAGGGCACCGGCTCGGCGGTGCGCGTCTTGATCGAGTCCGGCGACGAGCACGAGCGATGGGGCACCGTCGGCGTCTCGCAGAACGTCATCGAGGCGAGCTGGCAGGCGGTCGTCGACGGCATCGATTACAAGCTGTACAAGGACTCGAAGCAGGCGGCGGCCAAGTGACACTTATTTGATCCATGTGGGGCACTCTTAAAGAAGACATCCAGGTCGTCTTCCAGCGCGACCCCGCGGCGCGCAGCTTCTTGGAAGTGATCCTGACCTATCCCGGATTTCACGCGCTGTTTTTCTACCGCATGTCACACTCGCTCTGGATGAGCGGCCTGAAGTCGCTCGGACGTCTCGTGAGCAACATCGGGCGCTTTTACACCGGCATCGAAATCCATCCGGGCGCCAAGATCGGGCGGCGCTTCTTCATCGACCACGGCATGGGCGTGGTGATCGGCGAGACTGCCGAGATTCACGATGATGTCACGATTTATCAGGGTGTGACGCTCGGCGGCACGAGCCGCAGCAAAGAAAAGCGCCACCCGACCGTCGAGGACGGCGTGCTGATCGGGGTCGACGCGACGATTCTCGGGCCCGTGACAATCGGCCGCAACGCCAAAGTCGGTGCCGGCTCGGTCGTCGTCAACGACGTGCCTGCCGATTCCACCGTCGTCGGCATTCCCGGCCGCGTGGTGGTGGGCGAAGGCGTGCATCTCGACGCCGCGCACCGCATCGATCTCGAGCACCAGCGCTTGCCAGATCCCGTCGCGAAGGCGATCGGGACGCTGGTCGACTACGTCCAGAAGCTTGAGAAGCGCGTCAACGATCTCTCCGCGCGCCAGGGCGGTCTCGAAGTCCGCCAGGCCGAGGACAACGAAGTGCTGCGCCAGGTCAAAGAGCTGCTCAAGACGCAGCAAGTCGATCGTTAGCCCGCCGGTTTCAAGTCCGCAGATTTCCTGCTAATTTAAATCTTCGTCCAATGGCCGGGAAAGAAAAAATTGTCGTCGCCATGAGCGGCGGTGTGGACAGTTCCGTCACGGCGGCGCTGCTCGTCGAGCAGGGCTACGACGTCGAGGGAGCGTCGCTCCGCCTGTGGGAAGCGCCGCGCCCGGCGCCGCGGAACTGCTCGGACCACCGCGGCGCGGCGGAAATCGCCGCGGCGCTCGGCATCCGCCACACGCTGATCGACGCCCGCGCCGATTTCGCGCGCGCTGTCGTGCGCCCGTTCGTCGGCGAATACATCGCCGGCCGCACGCCCAATCCGTGCGTCGCGTGCAACCGCGACTTCAAGCTGGGCATTCTCCTCGACTGGGCGCGGAGCCGCGGCGCCGATTATGTCGCGACCGGACACTATGCGCGTGTCGCGCGCGATCCCGCGACGCGTCGCGCGGCGCTCGCGCGCGGAGTCGACCGGCAAAAGGACCAGTCGTATTTTCTCTTCGCGCTATCGCAGGAGCAGCTCGCGGCAACGCTGTTTCCGCTCGGCGCTTTGGAAAAGAGCGAGGTGCGCGCGGTCGCGCGCCGCCTCGCGCTCGCCGTCGCGGAGCGTCCGGAAAGCCAGGACGTCTGCTTCGGCGATTACCGCACGTTCGTTGAGTCGCTCGCCGATCCGGCCGAGCTGCACGGCGGAGACGTTGTCGACCGCGCGGGCAATATTCTCGGGCGCCACGACGGTCTGCATCGCCTGACGATCGGCCAGCGCAAGGGGCTCGGTATTGCCGCGCCCGAGCCGCTCTATGTGCTCGAGATCGACGAGGCGACGCGCCGCGTCGTCGTCGGCGGCAGGGAAGAATTGAACAGCTCAGGGCTCGTCGCCGCCGCGCTCAACTGGATCGAACCGCCGCGCGAGCGCGAATTTACCGCCGAGGTGCAGGTGCGCTACCGCGCGCCCGCGATTCCTTGCCGCGTCAAGTTGACGGCGGACGGCCGCTGCGAAGTCCTCTTCGAGACCGCCTTCCCTGCGGTGACGCCGGGCCAGGCGGCGGTCTTCTATCGCGACGAGCAAGTTCTCGGCGGCGGCTGGATCGAGCGAGCGATCGGCCGATCGCTCGACCTCAAATCTCAGATTTCAAATTTCATATAAATTGAAGCCCGGCTTCATGGCGTCCGAGATTTGAAATTTCTGATTTGAGATTCTGAGCGAAGAAGAGATTCTAAGCGAATCGAAGGGACACAGGGCAGACCCTCTTCTTTGAGACCTGAGATTTGTAATCGGGGACTGTGAGCGCAGCGAAGACATGCGCATCGCCATCACCACGCTCGGCTGCAAGATCAACCAGTACGATTCCGCCGTGATCCAATCGCGGCTGGAGGAGCGGCACGCGATCGTGCCGTTCGAGGACGAGGCGGATTTCTATATCGTCAACGCCTGCACCGTGACCGACCGCGCGGACTGGGAGGCGCGACAGCTTGTCCGGCGCGCGAAGCGCCGCAGTCCGGCCGCGCGGGTGCTCGTCACCGGCTGCTACGCGCAGGTGAGCCCCGGGGAAGTCGCGCGCGTGCCCGACGTGGACTACGTCGTCGGGCTAAACCGCATGGACGATCTTGTCCGCTGCATCGAGCAGGACGGGACACCAAAGATTTCCGTCGCCGACGTTCAGCGCGAGCGCGGCGTGCCGGTGCTCGGCGCGCGGGCGCTCCCCGGCCACACGCGCGCGTTCTTGAAGATCCAGGAAGGCTGCGATTATTCGTGCACCTACTGCATCATCCCGACCGCGCGCGGGCTATCGCGCAGCGTCGCGCCTGAAACGATAATCGGCGAAATCGCCGCACTGGCCGAGCGAGGTTATCGCGAGATCGTTCTCACGGGCATCCATCTCGGCGGCTACGGGCGCGATCTCACGCCGCGCCTGGACCTGACGGCGCTGGTCGAAATGATACTGGAAAAAAGTCCCCTGCGCCGCCTGCGCCTGAGCTCGCTCGATCCGCGCGAGGTTCCCGAGCGGCTGCTCAATCTTGTCGCGAGGTCGGACGTTCTCTGTCCGCATCTTCATATCTGCGCGCAGGCCGGCGACGATCGCATCTTGAAGGCGATGCGACGGAACTACGATACCGCGTATTACCGCGACATCATCGTCCGCGCCCGCGAGCTGCTGCCGGACGCGGCGCTCGGCAGCGACATCATCGTCGGCTTTCCAGGCGAGAGCGAGGCCGATTTCGAGCGCCAGATGGAATACTTCGCGGCGCTGCCGCTAACTTATTTCCACGTATTTCCTTATTCCGTTCGCTCCGGAACTCCCGCCGCCGCGCTCGGAGGACATGTGCCGCCGGCGGTGAAAAAAGAGCGGGCGAAAAAGCTGCGCGAGCTCGGCGCGCGGAAGAAAAAGTTTTTCGCCCGGAGCTTCGTCGGGCGACGGCTTCAGGTTTTGCTCGAGAGCCGGGCGAAAAACGGAGCGCTTACGGGCTACAGCAGAAATTATCTGACCGTCGCTGCCAACGCGGGACAGGTCAACGACGAGATCGAGGTCGCCGTCGAAAGTTTCCAAGACGGCGCCCTCGTCGGCACGATCGCCTGATTTCGCGGAATTCCCTGCGAAAACGTCGGGAGTGCTAAGATCATGGCGCAGCCATCCCTGAAGGAAGGCCGAACGTGGCGCGCGAATCGAATCTAACTTCGCTGCAAAAGCAGCTGGGCTACTCCTTCTCTCATCCCGAAGCTTTGCTGCGCGCGCTGACCCATGTTTCCTACGGCCGCGGGCAGCCCGGTACGCACAACGAGACCCTGGAATTCCTGGGCGACGCCGTGCTCGACCTCGCCGTAAGCGACCTGCTCATGCGCCACTTTCCCGACAAGAGTGAAGGCGATCTTTCCAAAATGCGCGCCGCGTTGGTCAACTCCTCCGCGCTGGCGGAGAAGGCGGCGCGGCTGAAGCTCGGCGAGGCGCTGCGCATCGGCAAGGGCGAAGAGCGGAGTGGCGGCAGAGCGAAAAGATCGATCCTCGCGGGTGCATTCGAGGCGGTCGTCGGCGCCGTCTACTGGGACGGCGGCTACGAGCCGGCCCGGCGCGTGATCGAGCGCTATTTCGACAGCGACATTGCCGGGAGAAAACTCGGCCACGAGGATTATAAGACGCGGCTGCAGGAGATCAGCCAGATGCTTTTCCACGAGCCGCCGGTGTACAAGCTCGTCGGCGAGACGGGGCCAGACCATGAAAAACGTTTCGTGACGGAGATCTTCGTCGGCGGCAAGATGCTCGGCCGCGGCGAAGGACCGAGCAAAAAGCAGTCCGAGCAGCAGGCCGCCGCAATGGCGCTCGTCGGATTGCAGAAAAACGAAACGGGCGGAAAGTAAAGTCCGCGGTTGCCCTCACTCCGATTAGTATTGCTTTTCTGCTCTAAATCTTTTCTCGTAGCACCGGCGTATTTTCTTCCTCAGCTTCTCGTAATCTTCGAGCAGCCGCTTGCCGGCGCGGTTATCTTTTTTCCCCTTGTATCCTAACCCCAGCGCGGTCTGTTGCAATCGAGCCGGATCGCGCTCCAGAACATCGAGCGATTCGTTGCGCTCGAGCCGCAGGCGATGATCGAGCCGCCTGAGAAATAAGTAGCCGTCGGACAGCAGCCGATACTCTTCGGCGCCGATGATCCGCTCGGCGCCCAGCGCGCGCAAGGCGTCGAGAGTGCCCTGTGTTTGAATCGGCGCTCTGCCGCCGCCGTGCTTGAGCTGGAGCATCTGCGTCAGAAACTCGATATCGACGAGACCGCCCATGCCTTTTTTCAAATTGAAGCGCTGCGCGCTTTCCTTAGCGAGCTCGTTTTCCATGCGCGTCCGCAGGTGATCGATCATCGCGATGTCTTCGTCCCCCAGACCCTTGCCGTAGGCAAAGCCGCGCGCGATCTCTTCCGCTTCGCCGCCGAGCGAGAGGTCGCCCGCCGCGGCGCGCAGCTTGACGAGCGCCTGGCGCTCCCACAGCTCCGAGCTGGTCGCGTGATAGTGTCGGAAGGCGGCGAGTGAGGAGACGACCGGGCCGACGCGGCCGGAAGGGCGGAGGCGCATGTCGATGCGGTACAGCACGCCTTCTTCCATCGGCGCGGTTAGGAACGTGATGAGCTTCTGCCCCAAGCGCACGTAGTAGTCGTGCGCGTCGATCGCGGCGCCCGGGGCGCCGTCGCTCCGCGCGTCGTCTTCCGCGTCGTAGACGAATATCAAGTCCAGATCCGAGCCGTAATCGATCTCGCGGCCGCCGAGCTTCCCCATACCGAGCACGGCGAAACGGCCGGGCGCGAGCCGCCCGTGCTTCGATTCGATGTCCGCCGTCGCGAGCGCGAGCGCCGCGTCGAGACTCGCGTCGGCGAGAGCGGTGAGCTCGGCGAACACATCTTCGAGCGAGAGCTCGCTGCCGAGATCGTGAAGTCCGATGCGAAGGAGCTCTTCGCTCTTGCCCCGGCGCAGCGCGTTGAGCTTCGCCTCGATATCGTCGGCGTCTTCCGCGGCGGCCAGCAGGGTGCGGCGGATCTCGGCGGCGGATTTCCGCGGCGTCACGAGGTCGGCGCGGAGCAGGCTGTCGACCAGTTCGCGCCGCTCGAGAAATAGGTCTGTCAGGTACTGGCTGCCGGCGAAGAGATCGACCAGCAGGCGCATCGTCTTCGGATTCTCGGCGAGCAGCGAGAGAAATCCCGTCCGGCCGCCCAACCGGCGGCTCAGCTCCGCGAGATTGAACAACGCGCGCTCGGGCGCCGGCGACCGCGCGATCGCTTCGAGCAGCGCCGGTCCCAAGAGCCGCATGATGCGGAGGCGGCGCGGCTCCGGCGGCGCGTCGCCGTCACGGATCATTACGAGGTCATGGCAGGCGCGCTCCGGATCGGCGAAGCCGAGCGACTGAAGCTCCGCGACGACGCCGCGCTCGTCCTCGAGCTTCGCCCATATGGTTTCCCAGGGGGAAAGCTCTTCGGCGCGCATTTCTTTCGCCGCGCCGTGGAACAGCCGGTCGAAGGCGGCGCGCACGGCCGACGTGTTGGCCGTGAAATCGCGCCAGAAAAGCTCCCGCTCGCTGCCGCCGCGGCTTTTTACGTAGCCCAAGCGGCGGGCGAGCGCGGTCTCTTCCGCTTCGCCTTCGGGGATTGTGTGACTGTGCGCCTCCTGGACCATTTGGACCTTGTGCTCGACTTGCCGCAGAAAACGATAGGCGCGGCCGAGGCTCTCGCGCTCGCTTTCAGGTATGAAGCCGCGCTCCGCGAGCCGCGTAAGCGCGCCGAGCGTGTTCGGATCGCGCACCGCGGGTTCTTTGCCGCCGTTCAACAGCTGCAGCGCCTGGGTAAAAAATTCCACTTCTCGAATTCCGCCATGCCCCAGCTTGACGTTGCGCGTCTCGTGGGACGGCGCGAGCAGCTCGCGCTCGATCCGGCCTTTCATCTCACGCAGCTCCTCGACGGTGCTGAAGTCCAGATAACGGCGATAGATGAACGGCTCGAGCTCGCGGAGAAATCGTTCGCCGAGCGCGACGTCGCCGGCGGCGGACCGCGCCTTGATGAGCGCCGAGCGCTCCCACGTCTGACCCCACGATTCGTAATACATGAGCGCCGAGGCGACGGATTGGACGATCGGCCCCTGGCTGCCGAACGGGCGCAGCCTCAAGTCGGTGCGGAAGACGAAGCCGTCCGGGGTGATCTCGCTCATGGTCCGCGTGATCGCCTCCGCCACGCGCGAGAAAAAATCGCGCGCGGGGAGCTTTCCTTTTAGGCCGCCGGAGCTCTCGCCTTCGTCTTCTTCGTATAAATAGATGAGATCGATGTCCGAGCTAAAGTTGAGCTCGCCGCCGCCCAGTTTTCCCATCCCGATCACGACGAATTGCTGTGGCCGTCCATCGATTTCGAGGCGGCCGAAATTGCGCTCGACGGCGGCGCGGCCGCAACGATACGCGATGTCCAAGGATCCGTCCGCGAGCGCCGAAAGCTCACGCATCGTTTCTTCGACTGCTTGTTCCGGGCGCAGGTCGCGCGCGCCGATGCGGAGGTATTCGAGCTGTTTGTGGCGGCGCAGCGCGGCGGCGACGCCGAGTTCGGCGTCGGCATCGAGCGCGGCGGCGATCGCGGCGGCATGCTCGTCCGCGCTCTTCTGTCCGATATGTATCTGGCGATGAAAGACTTCCGGCCAGGAGTCTCCCTGACGAATCAAGACGTCGCTTAGAAAACCGCTTCCGCCGAGCAGCCGCGCGAGCAGCGGCAAATCTTCGGCCGGGAGCCGCGCCAGACTGTCAGGCCCCGCCGAATCAAGCAGACGGCCTAAATGGGCGCGCGCAGCCGCGGGGGAGGGGCTTTTTGTCAGGAGTCGGCGGATGGCCGAAAGTGACTTTCGCACCACATGGTTAAACTAATCCGCTTCCGTTCGACCCGCAACTAAATAGGTTTTAACGGGAACGACGACGCGCCTTGGTGGACTCAAGGCTGTCGACTTCTTCCGGCTATTTGCAGCGCTGGCAGAACTCGGCGCGCGGAAAGCGCTCGAGGCGCGGCGGCTCGATCGGCTGGTGGCACGCGCGGCAGTACCCGAATGTGCCGGTGCGGATGCGGTCCAGCGCGGTCTCAATGTCGTCGAGCTCGCGCTCGTAAACCGCAGCCAGGCGATCCGTCAAAAACGCCTCGCCGCAATTCCCGCCGTTCCCGATCGCGGCGGGCGATGCGCCACGGCTCTCGGATGAAAGGTGCCGCAAGACGGGCAGGATCTCGTGCCTGCGCTTCATGAGAGTCTCTTCGTATCGTTTGAGGGTTATGGGGTTCACCGCTCCTCCTTTCGACAGGAACTCGCCGCAAGAAGTATGCCGCAGCACTTAAGGATGCGAGTCGATCTGCGCGAAATACTGGAATTGTTAGTAGTTTTCTTCGCCGGTAGGCATATGTTCTGCTCAGAGCGTGTGACCTGTTCGTGGGGAAACCCCTACATTTCTGAGGGAATCCCCTACAGCCAGCCGCGAGGATATGCGACAATTGTAGAACGGCCGTTAGGCCGGTTTCTTGGAGCGCGGGGGCGCACGAATTGCAGGCGAACCAAACAACTTCAACCGCCGACGTCGAGCGGTACCGAAACAATTATCTGGCGGAAATGGACGGCATCGCGCTTTATCGAACGCTCGCGTCGCTCGAGAAAGATAGCAAGCGCGCGGCGGTCTTCGAGCAGCTTGCGCGTGCCGAAGAGCGCCACGCCAAGCGCTGGGCGGGGCTTTTGAGATCCTCCGGCGCGCCGGTGCCCGACTACGCTACGAGCGCGCGCATCAAGATGCTGGGATTCTTCGCGCGTCTCTTCGGCACCGAGCGCGTGCTGCCGATCGTGAGCGGCATCGAGAGCCGCGACGAAAACCGCTATGCCGGGCAGCCGGAGGCGGTGGGCCTGCCGGAAGAGGAAAAGGCGCATCGCCAGACGCTCGAGAATTTACAGCACGGCACCGGCGCTCAGGCGATCATGCACCGCGAAGCGTGGCACCGCACAGGGCGCGGCGGCACGCTCCGCGCCGCTGTTTTCGGCATCAACGACGGCCTGGTCTCGAACTTCAGTCTGGTGATGGGCTTCGCCGGCGCCCTCGCAAGCTCCGCCTACATTCTGCTTGCCGGGATCGCCGGACTGCTCGCCGGAGCGTTTTCGATGGCAGCGGGCGAATTCGTCTCGATGTCCGCGCAAAGGGAGTTGTTCGAGAAGCAGATCGCGTTGGAAAAAGATGAGCTCATAGCCGATCCCAAAGAAGAAGAGGAGGAGCTGGCGCTTTTATATCAGGCCAAAGGCATTCCGAAGGCGGAAGCGGCGGATCTCGCGCGCCGGATGATCGCAAGACCGGAAACGGCGCTCGACGCGCTGGCGCGCGAAGAGCTGGGGCTCGACCCGTCGGAGCTCGGCTCGCCGTGGGCGGCGGCATTCAGCTCGTTTCTTGCCTTCGTCGCCGGCGCGATCGTTCCGGTGGCGCCGTTCTTCTTCATCGACGGCAAGAGCGCGCTCGTCGCGAGCGCCGGCGTAAGCTCGCTCATGCTATTCGGCATCGGCGCCGTGTTGTCGCTGTTCACCGCCCGCGGACCGTTCGCGAGCGGATTCAGAATGCTCGCCATCGGTCTCTTGGCGTCGGCGATCACGTACGGCGTCGGCGCGATGCTCGGCGTCTCAATGGGAGGCTGAGCGGAAACGGAAGCAAGGAGGACATCATTGATGGTTCGCTTCAAGCCATTTCTGACCGCAGTCGTCGCCGTTGTTTTGACCGCCGCCGTCGCCTACGGCGCGGCGTCGTCGATTTCAACTTCCACGCAGTCTTCCGGCGGCGTGACCGTCAAGGTCACGCATCGCAACCCCGATCCGCCCGATCAGCTCAGGTTCGAAATCACCCTCGATGCCTCGTCGGCCAATCTCGACAGGTATGATCTTAGATCGTCGGTTCTCCTCCGCGCCGGCGAAAAAACGTATGCGCCGACGACGGTGGAGAACAAGGGCGACGGGCGGCATCGCGAAATGACCGTGGTGTTTCCGCGCGTCAACATGCGCGGGGTCGAAGTCATCGTACAAAACGTCGCCGGCGTGAAAGAACGCGCGTTCCGCTTTGTCGTGGAATAAACGCGCGGTTCTTTGCCGCCGTTGCGGCACGAACATTGCTCATCCTATCGCCGAGGCATCGACGCCCAGAGGAGGAGCGATGAAGAACGGCGGCAAACACAAACTGAATACGACTCTCGGCGAGCTGATCGCCGCGGTCAGCGGTGCGGCGCTTGAAGTCTGCAAAGACAAGCATCTCGCGTACTTACTGGCGAGTCTCGCTCTCGAAGACATAATCGAAAACGATTCTCCTCCGTCCATTTCTAGCTCAACGGCCTGGTCGCGGGTAAAAATACTCTACAACTAAATACTTGCAGGGTTTTCCGTGCCTCGCAGGCTCGAACCTGCAAATCGCGCTGGGACCCTTGCTGCTTTAGCTTGCGATCAAGGCGCGATAGCGCTGCTCGGGTATTAACCGGCATTGATATGGCATGCCGTCGGACGAAAATATTTCTTAGGGGGTGAAGAACAATGAAAAGCTTCAAATACGTTGTGATGACATCGCTTCTCGCAGCACTCTTGTCGCTCGCCGGCTGTATTTCCGCCGGCGTAGAAGTCGGCGGGCACGGCGTCGGCGCCGGCGTCGCTCCGCTGGGCGCAGGAGTCGACGTCTACTAATTTACGCTTACGCGATAATCAGCAACTGTCGCGTCGAGACGGAGAGGCCTTTGCCTCTCCGTTTTCTTCCCGTCGCATCGGTAACCCGCCTCTACCATTAGCGCCGCCATTTTCGTATATTCAGACCTGTGGCGCGGCTTTGTTCGCTTATCGATTTTGCAATGCAGTGGTGGCCCGGCCCGGAGCGGAGTCCATGGGAATGGCATCTCGCCTGGTCCGGCAAGTGGGGCCTCCTCGTGCTGCTGATCGCGATGATTCTCTTCTGGGGGATTCTGATCGGCGGCGTGACGCTCATCGTGCGCCTGATACTCTCGCTCGGGCGCGACCGCAAAAGCGGCGACGCGCTGGCGATCCTCAAGCAGCGCTACGCCCGGGGTGAGATCGACCGCGAAGAATACGAGCGCATGAGGAAAGAGATATCTCTCTGACGCGCTAGCCGTTTTCCCTCTATAAATCGTACACCGGCGTCCGCAGCGGCACATAGTCGCCGAGCGCGATCGCGCGGACGATGTCCGCCCGGCTGACGATGCCGGCGAGCTCCTTTTCGCCGACGACCAGCACGCGCTTGATCTTTTCGGCATTCATCAGCGCCGCGATGTCTTCAACCGATGCGTCTTCCCGCACCGTAAAGATCTTCGCGCTCATGATGTCCCGCGCGAGCTTGCCTCGCTTCGCGAGGAGATCGGCCTCTGAGACGACGCCGAGGATTTTGCCGCTCCGGTCGACGACGGGCACGCCGCTGACGCCGTTTGCCAGCAGGCGTTGCGCCAGCTCCTGGACGGGCGTGTCCGCGTCGGCGGTGATCACGTTCCTTGTCATGATGTCTCTAGCTATCATCCGCTCCTCCTTCCGTTGTTCAGGCGGACCTGGCCATGAAGGCGGCAAGGTCTGCGACTCTGCAGCTGTAGCCCCATTCGTTATCGTACCAGGCGAGCACCTTGGCCATTTTCCCGTCGAGGACGGTCGTCGAGAGCGCGTCGACGATAGACGAGGCCGGATTACCGCGGAAATCGCTCGAGACGAGCGGCTTCTCGCAATATTCCATGATGCCCTTGAGCTGATTGTCGGCGGCCGCCTTGAGCGCCGCGTTCACCTCTTTGTCGCTCGCCGATTTCTTGAGATCGACGACCAGATCGACGATCGATACCGTGGAAGTCGGCACGCGCAGTGAAAGGCCGTGAAGCTTGCCGTTGAGCTCGGGGATGACGAGCCCGATCGCTTTGGCCGCGCCGGTCGACGTCGGGACGATGTTCATCGCGGCGGCGCGCGCGCGCCGAAGATCTTTGTGCATCAAGTCGAGAATCCGCTGGTCGTTGGTATAGGCGTGCGTCGTCGTCATCAGGCCGCGCTCGATCCCGAACTCCTGGTGCAGCGTCTTGGCGACCGGCGCGAGGCAGTTCGTGGTGCACGACGCGTTCGAGACGATATGGTGCTTCTTCGGCTCGTACTGCGAATCGTTCACGCCGAGAACGAGGGTGACGTCCTCGTTCTTCGCCGGCGCCGTGATGATCGCCTTCTTCGCGCCGGCCTCGAGATGCGCGCGCACCTGATGACCGTCGGTGAAAACGCCCGTGGATTCGATGACGAGATCGACGCCAAGATTTTTCCACGGCAGGCGCGCCGGATCTTTCTGCGAGAAAACGCTCATCTCGAAGCCGTTGACGCGGATCTTTCCCTCGCCGGCTTCGACCTTTTCGGGAAATTGCCCGTAATTCGTGTCGTATTGCAGTAAGTGGGCGTTGGTTTCCGGGTCGGCCATGTCGTTGACGGCGACGACGGCAAGGTCCTCTCTGTGGCGCTGCATCATGGCGCGGAAACATAACCTGCCGATGCGTCCGAAGCCGTTGATGCCCACGCGCATAGCCATGTCAGATTCCTCCTCGAATTTCCGTGACGAGATAGCCGAACCTTTTTTTGAACTCTTCCGGGCTGGATGTGCCGGCGCCGTTCGCCGCGGTGCGTGCCAGTGCCGCGAGCCGCTCGCCGTCGTCGAAGTCCTCGCGCTCGAGCCGGATCATGTATTCGCGCGCGATCCTGTACGACGGCTTGGTCACGTCCACCAGGCGGATTTTCGTCCGGCCGGTGGCGGGATCGATGAGATCCTCGAAATTCAGATACCGAAGCTTGCCGTTGTCCAGGCAGACCAGAGCGCCGTGATAGCGCGCCGCCTCGGGGTCGGGGCGGAGGAGAAAATCCGTCGCGCCGTAGCCGAGCGCGCGCACGTACTCGCAGTCGAACGCGAGCGGATCGGCGCAGCGCACTTCGTAGCCGATATTCTTGTGCGTGATGCTGATACGCTCGCCGCGCTCGGCGAAGCGGCGCTCGACCTGCGTTTTCAGAATGAAGGCGAGATCCATATCGGCGAGACGCAGATGTCCGTAGTCGTCGCGTGTGATTCGCACTCCCTCGATCGACGTCATCTCCTCCGGCGTCAGGCGCTCCAGCAGTCCCTCGGCGATGAGCGCGACGCCGTCGCTACGGCCCCAGAGCGCTTTGCGCTTGAGGATCGCGCCTTCGAGAAGATCGCACAGGGTTTCCAGCCGCACCGGCCCTTCGAACTCCTCCGGAATAACCGTGAGCGTCGCGCCCGCCGCTTTGCCGATACCGAGCGCCAGGTGGCCGGCAGTCCGGCCCATGACAACGACGAAATACCAGCGCCGCGTCGCACGCGAGTCCTCCATTAAATTCTGCACCAAGCTGAAACCCAAGTGGCGCGCGGTCTCGAAACCGAACGTCGGGATGTCGCCGGGGAGCGGCAGGTCGTTGTCGATCGTCTTCGGCACGTGGCAGACGCGCAGCCGCCCGGCGGCGCGCTCGGCGAGACGGCTGGCCGCGAACATCGTGTCGTCGCCGCCGATCGTGGCGAGATAGCCGATCTCGAGCTTCGCGAGGGCTGTCAGGACGGTATCGAGCTGCGCGGTTTTTTTGGTCGGATTGGCGCGTGCGGTGTTGAGAATCGAGCCGCCCTGGAAGTGGATACGCGACACCTCGTCGTGATCCAGGAGCTTCACTTTCTGCGTGTCGCCCGCCATCAACCACTGAAAGCCGTCGAAGATGCCGACGACTTGGCGCCCGCGATTGCGCGCCTCGAGAGTGAGCGCGCTGATGACGCCGTTGATGCCCGGCGCCGGTCCGCCGCCGACTAGAACGCCTATCCTTTCGTCTCCAGTGCTTTGCGGGCCGGTCATAACTTCACTGCCGCCGGGTTGGCGTTTAGGTAATCATCCTACAGGCCATGTCCGGCCAGTCAAGACGAAGCGATGATTCTTAATGCTGACGAGATCGAGGCGGCGGCCCGCTCGTGCCGAGTGCTCTGCGAGCGCTACTTTGAATTCGGGGTGCCGAGAAGGGAAAAGAGGTGCTTGGCGAAATCCGTGTTGTCCTGATAACCGCGGAAGCGCTCGGCGCCGACGCCCAGCGCGGCGACGAAGACCGGCTGGTGCGTGTGGCCGCCGGAGCCCCAGTACACCTGGGTGTTGTTGGCGACCATGAGGCCGAGAATGTTGGCGACCGGATCGGTGTAGAGATTGCGCGCGGGCGGCTGCGCTGCGAGCAGCATCTTCTTCAGATCCGGCGCCAGCCTGAAGCCCTTGAAGACGTCGTGCATCATGCGATCGACGGCCTCGGCCGTCGGGCGCGGTCCGAGCAGCGCCGCGGCCTTTCTGAGCGAGATAGGAATGGAAGCGATTTTTTTTAGATCTTCCTCATTCGCCGCCACGCGCTTCGCGTCGGGACGAAGGTCCTGCAGCGCCAGCGTGAAGCCGACGCCGCCCGAGTCGTGATCGGAGGTCACCAGAATGAGCGTTTCGCGGCGGTGGATGACATAAAATTCGTATGCGAGCGCGACGGCGCGGTCGAAATCGCGATACGCCTGAACCATCGAGGCGACATCGGTCAAATGGCCTGCGCTGTCGGTGTTTTCGTTCTCGATGAACGCCATGAAGCCGCGGTCGTCGCGGCCTAGAAACCGGATCGCGGCGCGCGTCATCTCCACGAGCGATGGCTCCTTATTGACATCCCTGTCGAGGTCGAAATTCATTTCGCCCGGCGTGAAAAGGCCGAGCAGCTTGGCGCCCGAAGCCTTCGCGAGACCGGCTTTATCCGACGCGTAAGCGTAGCCGCGCGCGGTGAATTCCGCGAGCCGGTCTTTGCCGCCCTTGCGCGCGCTTTCGGGACGGCCGGCGGGCAGAAACTGCTCGCGCCCGCCGCCGAGAATGAGATCGGGCGCGGCGCGGAGATACTGGTCAAGGATGGACTCGAAGTCCTTTCGATTCGACAGGTGCGAGAGGAACGCCGCAGGGCTCGCATCGTAGACGGTCGAAGTCGTTACCAGAGCCGCGCGCATGCCTTTTTCCCGGGCGCGTTCCATCACGGTTTTCGACGTGTGTCCGTCGGCGCAGACGCCGACCGCGCCGATATTGGCCTTGCAGCCGGCCGCGAGCGCCGTTGCCGCGGCGGCCGAATCGGTCGTGAGCGAGTCGGCGGCGTGGGTCGTCAGCAGACCGAGGGAGCCGTCGCGCATGACCTTGTCGGTAATCGTGAAAGCTTCCCCGTGAACCACGCGGTTGAACGAGCGGGCGATCTCCATACCCCCGGCGCTGCCGCCGTCGGCAAGAAAAATGAAGATGTATTTCGGCGCGTCCTCGGCGAGCGCAGTAGCCGCGGAGACGAGCGCCAGCGCCGCAGCGACGATCACCGCGCGACGGCTCGACACGGCGCGTCGGGTGAGCGGGTTACGCAAATGATGCATGAAGAAAGATCGGGCGGGGAGCGAAATGGGAATTAAGTCGTCTCGGACGCTTTTTGGCGCTCAATGAAATCTTCGACGACGAGCTCCTCGATGTGCTTGCGGGTCTTCTTGACTTTTAAGTATTCCGCGAAAGAAAGCTCTTCGACCCTCCGCGCCGGATGGTCTCGCGCTGGGCCGGGGTGTTCCGCCGAGGATTTCTTCGTAGCCATGGCTTACTTTAAGTATCCGACCTGGCGCAGTGCCGATTCGCGCGTGCGCGGCGAGTGCGACACGATCGTCTCGACGAAAAGCCGGTCGCGTTGATCGCGGATGTAGAGCGAGAATTCCGCGAAGTCCGCGCCTTCCGTAGTCTTCAAGCGGCGCGCGGTATCGACGATAAAATCCACGAAGTCGCCCATGAGGTCGGCACCGACGGGCTCGCCTAGCATCTCCTTAACACGCTGGTACTCGCGAAAAAAGTCCGCAATGCGCTCGGTCTCGGATTCGATGGTGTTGACATCGAAACGGACGCGGTACGTCTCTCCCTCGGTTGGAGCCGCATCCCGGCGCGTATCGATGGCCGGCCACGCCTGCTGCATCGCCGCGCGCGGGGCGGCGGGCATCGACGTCTTCATCGGCTCGACACCGCGACCCTCGCACATAGCGATAACGCTTTCCGCCGAGCGCGCTTCCAGCTCGTCGCTTTCGTTGTGAAAGCAGACGCGGATGATTTCCTCGAGCGTCGTAATTCCGTGGACGGCTTTATAGAACCCGTCCTCGCGCATCGAGATCATATTCGCCTGCTGCCGAGCGATCGCGCGCAGCTGCGTCGAAGTCTTGTGGCCCATGACGCCTTCGCGGATCGCATCGTTGACGACTAGAAGCTCGTGGATTGCCGTGCGGCCCTTGAAGCCCGTGCCGTTGCACACGGCGCAGCCTTTCGCTTGATAGAAACTCAGGCCGTCGGTGTCGCGCGGGTCGATATGGAAGCCGGTAAACAGCTCGCGCGGCGGCGTGTAGGGCTGCCGGCAATTCTGGCAGAGAACGCGTAAGAGCCGCTGAGACATGACGCCGAGAACGGTGGAGGTGACCAGGTAAGGATCGATGCCCATCTCGATGAGACGGATCAGCGCGCCCGTGCTGTCGTCGGTGTGCAGCGTGCTCAAGACTTTGTGGCCGGTCAGCGCCGCCTGAATAACGGCCTCGGCCGCGATCCGATCGCGAATCTCGCCGACCATGAGAACATCCGGGTCCTGGCGCATCATGGATTTGATGAAATCCGAGTACGAAAGGTTCATCTTGGGTTCGAATTGCCCCTGAACGATGCCCTCGATCGTGAGCTCTACGGGATCTTCGACGGTGATGATCTTCCGGAAGATGTTGTTCAGATAATTGAGCGAAGCGTAGAGCGTCGTCGATTTGCCGCTTCCGGTCGGCCCGGTGGCGAGCATGACGCCCGTCGGAAAAGAGAGCAGCTCCTCGTATTTGGCCCGGTTCGACGGATTGAGCCCGAGGGTGTTGATGTCCGCAAGCTTCGTGCCGCGGTCGAGAATACGAATGACGATGCTTTCCCCGTATACCGAGACGTAGGTAGAGACGCGAAGATCGATGTTGCGATTCAACACCTGCGCCTGGATGCGGCCGTCCTGATGGCGGCGCTTCTCCGCGATATCGAGTCCCGAGAGGACTTTGATGCGCGAGGTCACGCTGGGAGCCAGAAAGGCGGGAAGGTCGGTCTTATGGTGCAGCACGCCGTCGATTCGGTAGCGGACGCGCACGCCGTTCTCCTGGATCTCGATATGGATGTCGCTGGCGCCGTCGCGGACGGCATCGGGAATGATGTAATTGACGATGTCGACCGCCGCCGGGTCCTTGGCGTCGGGAGTGGTGTCTTTGTTGGTCGTGTTGATGATCAGGTCTTTGCTCGCTTCGGTGGCACCGAGCTTGTAGTCGGGATGGAGGCACTGGTTGAGGGCGTTCTGAATGTCAGTGCTCGACGCGATCGCGGGATGGATCTCGCATTTGAAGAACTTGGCCAGGTCGCGGATCGTGGCCTCGTCGAGCGGATCGGCCATGATGACCGTCATCTCGTTACCGCGTTTATACGCCGGTATGGCGTTGGTCTTCCGTAGAAAGGCCTCGTTGATCTCTTTCAGAAGACCACGGTCGATCAGACTCGCGTGCGGCGCCATTTTGGGGACACCGAGCTGCATATTGAGCGCGCTGATCAACGCGTTTTCGTTGAGGTACCCCTTTTGAATGAGCAGATCGCCGAGCTTTTTTTTCGGGTTTTTTTTCTGCTCGTTGAGGCACTCCTGAACCTGCGCTTGAGTCACGAGCGCGAGATTGGTCAAAAGCTCGCCGAGGGGAATTCGCTTGTGATGCTTTGTCAGGAGGGTTTTTAGCTGCTCGCGCGTGACGAATTTCAGCTCGACGCAGACTTCGCCCAGCGGCATGTACACGGCCTGCTTTTTTTGCGCCGCAACCGCCTCGTTGAGCTGGCTGGCGGTGACCAGGCCCTCCTGCATCAGCAGCTCGCCGATTTTCGGTTTGGACCCTGTGGCTCGTGCGCCTTCTGCTTTGATGGGTGCTGTCATCCGATTGTCCTCGGCATGCCTGGTTGATGGCCGCGGTTTGGCCGGGCCCCATAATACCCGATCTGCCTCCGAATCGTCAAACTTTCCCTCGATGCGGCTGTGTCCGCGCGGAAAGGAAGAACGACAGGAGCGCGTAGTACAGCGGGAAGAACAGCGATGCATACACGATCGCTCGCGGAGGATCCGGCAGGTAGTAAAGCATCAGAAAGACGAGTACGCCCCAGATGACGTTTAGGACGATGGTAACGCGCTGAAACACGGCGGTGCGGCTCGGGTAGATGTATTTGATCGGTACGAACACCATAACCGCGAGCGCCAGAACGACAGCGGCATTGAACCAAGCGGCGGTCCGAAGCACCAGGAGATAGAGGACGACGATGTTCCAGTACGATGGAAAGCCGAGGAAGTAGTTGTCGGAGGTTTTCGCCTCTTTCTGGCAAAAGCCGTAGGCGCTTGCCAGCATCGGCGCGGCGGCGATCCAGTGGGCGCCGCCCGCCGGCAGAAGCTCCGCGTGATACAAGATCAGGCTCGGGACGAGGACGTAGTTGAGGTAGTCGATGAGATCTTCAAGACGCGCGCCGTCGAACCACGGGATGCGTTCTTTGACCCGTACCGCGCGCGCGAGCGTGCCGTCGGTCGCGTCGACGCAGACGGCCAGCGCGTTCAGCCACAACGCGGAGCGGTATTCGCCGCGTTCGACCAGCAGCACAGAAAAAAATCCGAGCAAGACCCCCGTAGCCGTGTAGACGTGAACGAGCCAGGCGAGAAAAACGGGCATTAGGGATTTGGAATTAGGCGTTCGGGATTTCTGCCGATTCCCATTCCCAATCCCAAATTCCCCATTATTGCGCCGACGCGGCGAAACTCGGCCGCGCTTTCAGGCGCGCGATCCACGCGAGGACGTTTTTATTCTTGGGATCGATTTGAATGTCGAATTTTTCGATCAGGTCCAGGTTGGCCATGAATGCGATGTCCGCCAGACTGAACTCGCCGGCCAAGTACTCTTTTCCCTGAAGCTCTCTATCGAGCCGCTCGAAGTAGTTGGCGATCTCCGCCTTCGCCGCATCGATGGCTTTCGGATCGCGCTCGTTCTCGGGTTTGCCGCGCATCTCGCGGAAGATCCGAATGAACGCGATGTTGAAATGATTGTCGCGAAAATCCTCCATCAGCCGGGCGCGCGCGCGGCCGTCGGAGTCTTTCGGCATGAGCGGCGGGTACGGATATTCGTCCTCGAGATATTCGTTGATGACCGTGGAATCGTAGACGACGAATCCCTCGTCGTCGAGCGCGGGCACCTGGCCGAAAGGGTGGATTTTCAAATATTCCGGAGTCTTCTGCTCTTTTTTTCCAAGATCGATGGGGACGCGCTCGAACTCAAGGCCTTTTTCGATGAGCGCGATCCTCACCTTACGCGAGTTGGTCGATGCGGGAGAGTGGTAAAGCTTGATCATGGGCCGAGAGCCTCCTTAGGCGGAGATAATCTGCTTCAGACATATCACAGGTGCGCCCCACCTGCCATATAAAAAACGCGATTTGGAGGCTTTTTCGCGGGGTTAACCGCCGCGCCGCGATGCCGGTTTGACGAATGCGAGTGGCTCATGGCTAGCGGCGAGCTCGGCGGCAAGCGTGAATACGACATCGCTGACTTTACTCATGCCCGGGATGTTCAATTTCTCCCAGTCGTCCGTAGGGCGATGATAGTCGCTGTGCATGCCGGTGTAAAAATGTACCGCCGGAACGCCTTTGTTGTAGAACGATACGTGGTCGCTGCCGCCGCCGGTGGCTTTCATGCCAATGTCGAGACCGCCCGCGGCGCGGCCGATCATCGTGCGGAATTCCTTCGCCGTATCGGCCGTGTTGACCATCAGCTTGTTGTCTTCCATTCGCCCGACCATGTCGAGGTTGATCATCGCCTTGGTCGCCGCTAGGGGAAAAGGCGGGTGCTCCACGAAATAGCGCGAGCCGTAGAGCCCGAGCTCCTCGCCCGTGAAGGCGACGAAGACGAGCGTTCGCGGCGGCGCTTTGCCGGCGGCGAAGCGCCGCGCCACGCTCAGCATGACGGCGACGCCGGAGGCGTTGTCGTCGGCGCCGTTATGGATCTGCCCCTCGGCGTTGGGGTCCATCGTTCCGTAGTGGCCGAGACCGAGGTGATCGTAATGCGCGCCGATGACGATGTTTTCATCTTTCAGCTTCGGGTCGGAACCGCGGATAATCGCGACGACATTATCCGTCGGCCGCACGGTCTTCGTTAGGTTGACCGCGAGCCGCGCCCTGAGGCCGCCGATCGTCGTGGAGTGCGGCTTCTCCTCGCGATCGATCGCCGCCTTGAGATCGCTCAACGAAACGCCGGCGGCGCCGAGGATGGTCTCGGCCGTTTCGCGTCGAATTTGCGCGGCGACGAGCTCGCCTTGGCCGCGTCCTATGCTGCGCGAGAGCCTGATGAGCTCGTCCTGCGGCGAGCTTAGATCGACCAAAATGAGGCCGGCCGCGCCGTGGGCGCGCGCGTTCGCCGCCTTCGCGTTTAGCGCCGCGTAGCGCGAGGAGCGGGGATATTTTCCGAACGGGCTCTTCTCATCCTTGGGCGGCGGCTCGTAGCGGAGCACGAGGACGAGTTTTCCCTTCGCATCGATGCCGGCATAATCGTCATAGGCGTGGTTTCCCGCCGTGATGCCGTAGCCGGCGAAGACGACCTCTCCTTCGGCTGCGGCCGAGGCCGAAAAGCCGAGCGGAGTCCAATCGCGCGAAAGCACAAGATCGGCCGCGCCGAGGTGCGCCTCGTTCCGGCCGGCGGGTTCGACTCCGGTCGTTACTTCCAGGCGCTGGAAGTAGCCGTCTGTCCCGCCCGGCGCGAGCCCGTATTTTTTGAATTGGGCGGCGATGTAGTCGCGCGCCATGTCGATCCCGGGCGTGTCGACGCCGCGGCCCACCATGTCGTCGGCGGCCAGCGTCTGCACGTGGCGCGTAAGCTCCGCGACAACCGGGACGCTCGGCGTCGGCGGTATATCGTTCGCGGCGCTTAACAGGCTGAAGACGAATGTAAGAAAGATGCCGGCGGCGACCACCGCCGTGGAATGGGTCGTGCGTAATTTTTTCATTCGCACGTCGAAGCTAGCAGATCGATTTCAGCTGGTAAAGTTCGGCCACCGGCCCGACGGCCGGCGCCCGGACATGGGGATTGACTCGGGGGTCGCGGCTGGTTAGTCTTTGCAGGCGCGCCGGACGGGCGCATTCAATAAGGAGAAAGCACAATGGCGAAAACAGTCGTGGTTTTTACGCAGCCGGGCTGAGGGCCGTGTCATCGAGAGAAAGAGTTTCTTTCTCAAAAGGGCGTGGCTTTTACGGACAAAAACGTGCGCGAGGACCCGGAGGCATTGAAAGAGCTGTTGGCATTGGGATATCAGAGTACGCCGGTGACGCTGATCGACGGTGAGGCGCTCGTCGGCTTCGACCCGGATAAGCTGTCGCAAATTTTGGGGCTATAAGCAGGAAAAGGAGAGGAGAGGGAGGGGAGAAGATGAACAAAGCCTATCTCGCCGGCGCCGTCTTATGTTTGGCGATGCTGTCGGCGGCGCCGCTCCACGCGCAATACAAAGACGTCATCGAAGAATGGGGCAACGTGCAGGCGCCGAAGCCGCCGGAGCTCAAGCCGGTGACGCTCGACTCGAGCGTCGCGGTTCTGTCCCTCGATTTTGTCAAGCAGACCTGCAACAACGAGCGTCGGCCGCGCTGCCTGCTGACGATCCCGAGGGTCGAAGGATTGCTCAAGCAGGCGCGGGCGAAAAAGGTCACGGTGATCCACAGCGTCACGAGCGCCTCGACGCCCGCCGATATTCTAAAGGAGGTCGCGCCGCAGGACGGCGAGCCGATCGTCAAAGGGTCGGCCGATAAATTTTTCGGCACCGACCTGGAAAAAATCCTGAAAGAAAAAGGCGTCAAGACCGTGATCGTCACGGGCACCGCCGCGCAGGGCGCCGTGCTCAACACCGGCAGCCAGGCGGCGTTCCGCGGCATCAAGGTCGTCATTCCGGTCGACGGCATGTCGGCGGAAAATCTCTACTTCGAGCAGTATACCGCGTACCACATGACTAACTCGCCAGGCGTTGGGCAGCAGACGACGCTTACGCGCATCGACATGATCAAATAACGGAGGGCAATATGCCGGAAGAAATCAAACAACTGGTCGAAGAGTACCGCGGCGGCAAGCTCAGCCGGCGCGAGTTCATTCAAAAGGCCGTCGTCCTGACCGGCAGCCTGGTCGCCGCGACGACGCTGATCGATACGCTCGGATCGACCTACGCCGCGCAGGTCGATCCCAAAGACCCCGGCTTGACCTCCAAGGACGTGGAGTTTAAGGGTCCCGGCGGAACGATCTCCGGTTATCTGACCGAGCCGAAGGCCGGCGGCAAGCATCCCGCGGTGATCGTGATCCACGAGAACGGCGGTCTGACCGACCACATCCGCGACGTCGCGCGCCGCTTCGCCAAGGAAGGTTTCGTGGCGCTCGCGCCGGATTTTCTCTCGCGCAAAGGCGGCACCGAAAAACTAAACCCAAAGGGTGGGGGACTCTCTAACATCCGTGAGCTGGCGCCGGAAGCCAATGTCGCGGAGGACGTCGGCGCAGCGGTCGCGTATCTAAAAACGCTGCCGGAAGTCGGCAACGTCGGCCTTACCGGCTTCTGCTGGGGCGGCCAGCAGGCGTTCAACGCGGCCACTCAGGTCAAGGGCTTGAAGGCGGTCGTCGTCTATTACGGCCGCACACCCAATCCGCCCGAGCTGATCGAGAAGATCGAGGCGCCGGTCATGGCGCACTACGGCGGCGAGGACAAACCGATCAGCGACAACGCGCCCGCGACTGCCGAAAAGATGAAAGAATACCACAAGCAGTTTACCTATAAGATCTATCCCGGCGCGAAGCACGCGTTCAACAACGACACCAATGCCGATCGTTATAACCCCGAGGCCGCGAAAGAAGCCTGGGCGAAGACCGTCGATTTTTTTAAGACGAACCTGAAAGGGTAAAGGAGAAGTAATGAAGAAATTTTTCATCGCGATCGCGGCGGCGGCGCTGCTCGCGGGCTCTTACGGCGCGGTTTTCGCGCGTTGCGCGCCGCTCATTAAAGAAGGCCGCGAGCTGCTGAGCACCACGAAGGTCTCGAAGGCGGATCACGATAAGGCGCGCGGCCTGCTCGACGAGGCGCAGAAAAACCTTGACGCGGGCGATCACGCCAACGGCGTGAAGAACGCCAACGCGGCGCTCGACATCCTGAAAAAGAAATAGCTATTTCTTGAGCTCCGAGCGCCAGCTCGAAGAGCTCAGCATGTGGCCGCTCACGTGGCTGCCCTCGTCGCTGCCGAGGAACACGAACACTTCGGTCACCGATTCGGGCGCGCTGCCGTGAAAGCCGGTGAGCTTGGTGGCGACGTAGCCGGGCTCGACCGAGTTGACGCGGACCTTGCGGCCGCCGACCTCGGCAGCGAGGATTTGGGTGAATCCTTCCAGGCCCCATTTCGACGCGCCGTACGCCGCGAAGTTGGCATAGGCGCCGCGGCCGATCGACGACGAGACGTTGACGATCGAGCCGCCGCCGTTTTTAAACATCACCGGCAGCACCGCCTTCGCCATGAGAAACGGCCCGCGCAGGTTGACCGCCATCGTATAGTCCCATTTGCTGGCGTCGTATTCCGTGACCGGCGTGGGCCGGGTCATCACGCCGGCGTTGTTGATCAGCACGTCGATCCGGCCGAACTTTTTCACGACTTCGTCCACGAGCTTTTTGACCTGGTCCTCCTGCGCCACGTCGCAGGGAAGCGCGAGGCATTCCGCGCCGAGCGCGCGGATCTCTTTCGCCGCCGCTTCGATCTCGCCCGCGGTGCGCGCGCAGATCGCGAGCTTGGCGCTCGCGCGCGCATAGGCCAGCGCCACGGCTTTGCCGATGCCGCGACCGCCGCCGGTAATCAGCGCGATTTTGCCGTCGAGCTTCACGCTTAAGCCATACAATGTTCGCGGCGCTCTGCCAACGGGCGGCGCTGTATAACGCATGCCGCGGATGCTATAAGGAATTGATCTTGTATAGATCGGAGAAACGCTGCTTGCGGAAAACCCGTCGCCTCGCCGCCTTTGCCTTCGTTTACTTGGCCGCGTCTCTTTACGCGGCGACCGCCGCCCCCGAGGCGGGCAAGCGGCCGATCTGGAAAATTCAGTCGGCGACGAACGTCGTCTATCTGCTGGGCTCGATTCATTACCTCAAGGCGCAGAGCTATCCTCTCGATCCGGCGATCGAATCCGCGTTCAAAGACGCCAAAACGGTCGTCTTCGAGATGGACCTCGACAGCACCAAGGGCGACGAGGCGCAGCATCTGCTCGTCGCCAAGGCCGCCTATCCCGACAAGACGACGCTGCAACAGCACGTCTCGGAGAATACCTATCAACTGACCGCCGATAAGCTCAATCAGCTCGGGCTCGACATCGGCGTCTTCAAGGCCTTCAAGCCCTGGTTTGTCTCCAACATGATCATCGCCCGCTCGATGCAGTCGATGGGCTTCGATCCTGGCTACGGCGTCGATCAGTACTTCTTTCGGAAGGCCAAAGAGACGAATAAGAAAACTGTCGCGCTCGAAACCTTCGAGACCCAGCTCGAGGTGCTGAATAAGATGCCGGACTTCGTCCAGGACCTCATGCTGCTCCAGACCGTGCGCACCTCCGATACGATGCGCGCGGGCGTCAACACGATCGTCAAGGCCTGGTCCGCGGGCGATCTGAAGACGCTCGATTCCACGCTGCTCCAGGGCATGCGCGAGTACCCCGAGGTCTACCAGCGCGTCATCGTCGAGCGCAACCGCAGCTGGCTGCCGAAAATCAACGGCTATCTCAAAGGCGATGAAACCTATTTCGTGATCGTCGGCGCCGGCCATTTGGCCGGCAGGGAAGGGCTCATCGAGGGGCTCAAGGCGCAGGGATATACCGTCGACCAGCTCTAGAGAACCGCCATGGCCAAGACCAGCCGCCCGCATAAGCCGCCGCGGCCCCGGCCTTTACCGACGCTCGGCGCGGCGCTGAGACTTCGCTGCCCGCGCTGCGGCGTGGGCGAGATGTTCGACGGGTTTTTTCACATGAATACGGAGTGCTCGTTCTGCCGGCTGCGCTTCGAGCGCGAGCAGGGCTTTTTCGTCGGCGCGATCTACGTCAATTACGCCGTGACGGTGCTGATCGCGATGCCGGGATATTTTCTTCTCGACCGCTACGGCGCGACGCTCACGCATCAATTTATTTTCTGGGGCGTGTTCGTTGTCGCCTTCCCGCTGCTTTTTTTCCGCCACTCGCGGAGCCTCTGGCTCGCCGTGTCGCACCTGCTCGATCCCGGCGACGACCGCTGGCTCAAATCGATTCCCAAACAGGGGGCGCGATGACGATAGGAAATCTCGGCGCGATCGAAACGCGCAAGCGATTGGTTTTCGGCGCGACGCTGCTTGTCATCGGAATCACGCTGGCGGCGATCTTTTTTTGGTTTCACGTGCGCGGCGCCTGGCTGCTCGTGCTTTTCGTCCCGTTTTGGCTCGCGGCATTGGGATTGCTCGAATACCGCGGCAGGAACTGAGTGCGCCTCGCTGCACGCGGCGCGTGCAACCTGGACCGGGGCGAAGAGAAGATTTCCGACGACGCAGCCGCGGCGCAGGTGCGGCGCGACGCATTTAGAATTCACGCGTGGGCGCTCGCCGCCGCGGCGATTTTGGTGCTGGCCGCATTTTTGCTTTCGGGAGCGTTTTAGTTTCCGGAAGATTGGAGGTAGCTATGAGCGAATTGGCCGCAAAGGAATGCGTCCCGTGCCGCGGCGGCGTGCCGCCGCTCAAAGGCAAGGAGCTGACAGATTTACAATCGAAGCTGGGCGGCGACTGGAAAGTCGTCGGCGAGCATCATCTCGAGAAAGATTATTCATTCAAGAATTTCCGCGAGGCGCTCGACTTCACCAACCGCGTCGGCGAGATGGCGGAAAAGCAGGGGCACCATCCGGACATCTATCTCGCCTGGGGCAAAGTAAAGCTCACCGTCTGGACGCACAAGATCGACGGCCTGACGGAGAGCGACTTCGTCTTCGCCGCCAAGGCCGACGCGGCGCTTTGACACAAACGCGCCCGAGCGAAAAACTACCCCCCCAACCACTCCTTAGAAACGAGGGGATTAAACGGGTCTCCGCTCACGCGTCCGATTCCCTCTCCTTACGAAGGAGGGGCGAGGGGGGGAGGTGAACGGTTATTCTTTTTTCCCCTCCAGCGCGCCCATCGCGATCGCGGCGTGCGCGAACGGCGCGCCGGCGGCGAGCGCCATCGCGACGAAGGCCGCCTCGGCGATCTCCGCCTCCGACGCGCCCGCCTTCTGCGCGCGCTTGGTGTGCGCGTCGATGCAGTAGGGGCAGCGCGTCACGTGCGCCGCGGCGACGGCGATAATCTCCTTCGTCTTTAAGTCGAGCGCGCCGGCCTCGAAGACCTTCCGGTCGAAATCGATGAACGAGGCGAACAGCTCGGGCTTGAGCTGGCGCAGCTTGCGCAGGTTCTTGGGATCGTCGTGATAATGCTCGGCCATGAATGCTCCTTTGAATAAATGTCCGGGGATCATACCCGCTGAAGCGCGCGCAGACAACGGCTTCGACCGGTTGACAATCCGCGCCGGCGCCGTTCAGAATAGAGAAAACCGGAAAGGACTCGCCTATGCCGTCTTTCGACATCGTGAGCCGGGTGGACTTGCAGGAGGTCGACAACGCGGTCAACGTCGCGCGCAAGACGATCCTCACGCGCTACGACTTCCGCGAATCGAAGACCGAGATCAACCTCGATAAGAAGGAGAAGAAGATCCGCGTCGTCACCGAGGACGAGATGAAGATGCGCGCGGTCCAGGAGTCGCTGATCGAGAACGCCGTCCGACGCAAGATCGACCCCAAGTCGCTCGACGCGAAGGCGATAGAGCCGACGGCGCGCGGCATGATCCAGCGCGAGATCGCGATCAAGGAAGGCGTCGACTCCGACACCGCGCGCGCGATCGTGAAAGTCGTCAAGGGGCTCAATTTGAAAGTGCAGGCGGCGATCCAGGGCGAGCAGGTGCGCGTGACCGGCAAGAAGATCGACGATCTCCAGAGCGTGATCAAGGCCGTGCGCGCGGCGAACCTGGGCATCCCGCTGCAATTCGTCAATATGACGAGCTAGGAGGCGCAATGAGCGAGAAGATTCAAAAATCCGAAGCCGAATGGAAAAAAGAGCTGACGCCGGAGCAGTACCATGTCTGCCGCGAGAAGGGGACCGAGCGCGCGTTCACCGGCGCTTACTGGAACACGCACGACAAGGGGACCTATCTGTGCGCATGCTGCGGCAACGAGCTGTTCAGCTCGGACACGAAATTCGACTCCGGCACCGGCTGGCCGAGCTTCTGGCAGCCGATCGATCCCGAGAAGGTCGAGACCGAGACCGACCGCAGCTACGGCATGGTCCGCACCGAGGCGATGTGCAGCCGCTGCGGCGCGCACCTGGGCCACGTCTTCGACGACGGGCCGCAGCCGACCGGCGAGCGCTACTGCATCAACTCGGCGTCGCTGAAGCTCAAGAAAAGCTGAACGCGGGCCGCGTGGAGCGATCGTTCCAGGACCAGGGCGCCGTGCTCCACTGCTACGGCTGCGGCGCCGACAATGCGCAGGGATTCCGGATAAAATCGTTTTGGGACGGCGACGCGGCGGTGTGCCGCTGGCGCGCGGCGCCGCACCAGTGCGGCGGGCGGAAGGAGATCGTCAACGGCGGCGTGATCGCGACGCTGATCGACTGCCACAGTCTGAACCTCGCCGTCGCGCGCGCGTACAAAGACGAAGGCCGCGCGATCGGCAGCGCGCCGCATATCGGCTACGTCACCGGCAATCTCAGCGTGTCGTATCTCAAGCCGACGCCGATCGACGGCGAATTGGAATTGCGCGCGCGGATCAAAAAGCTCGAAGGCCGCAAGGCCTGGGTCGAGTGCACGCTGTCCGCCGGGGGAGAAGTGTGCGCGCGGGGCGAGGTGCTGGGGATCAGGGTGGAGAGGGATTGACCTTCCCGCCCTTCGAGGGAATGACGGATGACGGAAACGCGACCCCTCTCGGTCTCCCCTTGTTAAGGGGAGATGAAAGACGGGAGCCGGCCCTTCCGATGCCCCCTCCTTACGAAGGAGGGGGCAAGGGGGAGGTGAATGTTGTTTGTTGCGTGTTTTTCCGTTCGCCCTGAGCTTGTCGAAGCGCTCTTAGATTAATTTATGGATTATGTGAAACTCGGCCGTACCGGCCTCAAGGTCTCCGTCGCCGGGCTCGGCTGCGGCGGGCCGAGCCGCCTCGGCATGCGCGACGGCGCCTCGGAAGAGCAGTGCGCCGGCATCATCCGCCGCGCGTTCGATCTCGGCGTCAACTTCCTCGACACCGCGGAAGTCTACGGCACCGAAGGCGTCGTCGGCCGCGCGCTCAAGGGCATGCCGCGCGACAAGGTCGTCATTTCGACGAAAAAAAAATTTCCGCTCGACGACCCGAAGGACCCCGAAGGCGAGACGCGCTGCAGCATCGAGCAGAGCCTACGACTCATGGGGACCGATTACATCGACGTCTACCACGTCCACGGCGTCGAGCCGTCGGAGTACGACTTCGCGGTGAAAAACGTCCTGCCGGTGCTCGTGAAGCTCCGCGACGAGGGAAAGATCCGCTTTATCGCGGTCAGCGAGGCGTTCGTCGACGACATGACGCACCGGATGCTCGCGCGCGGCGTGCCGGAAAATCACTGGGACGTGATCATGGTCGGCTTCAATATTTTGAACCAGTCGGCGGCCCGCGCCGTCTTTCCCAAGACGCTCGCCAAAGACGTCGGCACGCTCGTCATGTTCGCCGAGCGCAAAGCCTTCAGCAACCCCAAGCGGCTGCGCGAGGTCTGCGCCGAGCTCAAGCAAAAAAAATTGATCGACTACGACGGCGACGATCCGCTCGCCTTCGCCGTCGGCCCGGGCAAGGCGTCGAGCTTCGTCGACGCCGCCTACCGCTTCTGCCGCTACCAGCCCGGCGCGCACGTCATCTTGACCGGCACCGGCAGCGCCGAGCACTTGAAGCAGAACATCGAATCCATCAACAAGCCCCCGCTGCCGGATGATGTGGCGGGGAGATTGAGAGAGATGTTTAAGCGGGTGGATAGTGTGACGGGGAATTGAGGGATTTACTTTCTAGGCCAGGTTTCCCTTAATAAGTTCCGTGACCAAGGATAGGCCGCATGTATCTCTTTCACCGCCGTTTCCTCTGAATCGTATTTACCCCCGCGAACATTCTCCGGAAGCCAACACATTTCTTCAGGATCATTGCTGAAATACTCGCCCCAGAAGCTAAAAAGACCATCACTTCGCGCGATCAGATAAACCCGTCTTTCACCTTTCGGATCCGTCCAACGTGCTATCGCAGCGTGGCCGTAAGCAAATAAAGGCCGATTGTCATTTGCGCTGCTACTCATCGTTCTCTGCCGGGTTTTATTTGAAAATAGTATCATTCGTAAGCTTTGGCAAAACCATCGGTGAGCCGTGTCGGAAACAGGCGACCGATAGCACCGGCATATGAGACTAATTCCACAGTCCTCAGTGTGAAAAATTGCTTTCAAAGCAATGCGAAAAATACTTCAATCTTCGCATTGCAGTACAGATTCAGGTATTGAAAATTGTGGCCATAACAGTTCAAGTATGTCAGCAACTGTACCGCAGCTTTTAGCTGATTATTGTATCTGCAGAACTCTGCAGGAGAGGCTTAGAATCGAAGTTATGTACCGGCAGGAACCACACGCCTCGGACTATCTTTATAAACAAGTGGCGATCCATATTCGGGATTTAATTGATCGGGGGACCCTGCATCCGGGCGAACGGCTGCCGTCGATTCGTCGGCTCAGTGGGCAGATGAAGGTCAGCATCTCGACAGTGCTCCAAGCTTATATGACGCTCGAAGCCGATCATCGCATCGAGGCCAAACCGCAGTCGGGTTTCTACGTCAAGATGAACCGTGAGATGCCGCCGGAGCCCAAGCCATCGAATCCTTCTCGAGTCGTAACTCAAGTAAGCGTCAACGAATTAGTCACTCAAGTATTTCTCGCATCCCATGATCCAGGTGTTGTCCAGTTGGGTCTTTCAACCCCAAGCTCGGAATACCTACCGGTAAAACGATTAACGAAATTGTTAGCGGCGGCAGCGCGTAATGATCCGAAGCGAGCGGTGAATTATGATTTTCCTCCCGGATATGGACCGCTCAGGCATGAGATTGCGAAGAGATCAGTGGAGTCGGGTTGTAAATTATCCGAGCGAGAAATTGTCACGACCAACGGAACGATGGAGGCCCTTAATCTATGCCTGCGGGCGGTCGCTAAACCGGGGGACATCATTGCCATAGAATCTCCGACCTTCTACGGGACGCTGCAATCGATCGAAAGCCTCGGGATGAAAGCTCTGGAGATTCCGACCGATCCGCATGATGGCATCATTTTAAGCGCTTTATCTTCAGCTCTGAAACGGAACCCCGTCAAAGCATGCTTGTTGGTGCCCAATTTCAACAATCCTCTGGGAAGTTGCGTTCCCGAAAAGAATAAAAAAGAACTGGTAAAATTACTTGCTCGGAGAAATATCCCGCTCATTGAGGACGATATTTACGGCGATTTGTGTTTCGGTCTTTCTCGTCCCTTGACGGCAAAGGCTTACGATACCGAGGGGCTTGTGCTTCTTTGCTCCTCTTTTTCCAAGACACTGGCGCCCGGTTATAGGGTGGGTTGGGCGGCTCCCGGAAAATTTAAGCCGCAAGTGCAGCGTCTAAAATTCATGAGTTCGATGGCATGTGCAACCGCGCCCCAAGTAGCTGTTGCGGACTTTCTTCGTAGCGGAGGTTATGAGCGACACCTTCGGACAATGCGAAAGAACTTGGCCGCCCAGGTTCAACGAATGACTCATGCCATCGCACGATACTTTCCCGAGGGAACTAAAGTAACCAGACCGCAGGGTGGTCTTGCGCTATGGGTCGAACTTCCTCGATCGGTAGATTCGTTGGAACTCCATCGCAAAGCGCTGCAGGAGCACGTCAGCATTGCTCCGGGACCGATCTTTTCAGCGAAACAGAAATACAAGAATTTTATTCGGATTAGTTGCGGAGAGCCTTGGACGGATAAGATCGATCAAGCAATGCAAACTTTGGGAAATTTGGCTTCGAAGTGTCTCTGACCCCTCACCCCGCCTTAAACAATTTTCCGTACTGCTCCCACAAGGCGGGCGAGACTTCCGCGGTCTTTAAATTTTCCTCGACGTGCGCGAGCTGCTTCATGCCGACGAGCGCGGTGGTGACGCCGGGGGTGGAGCGGACGAATTGCAGCGCGCGCTGCGCGTCGGTGTTAAGGCCGGTGAAGACCTCGCCGACGAAGTCGGGCAGGTTTTTCGCGAGCTGGCCCTGGTAGATCGACGCGCTGCACATGACGGTGATGCCGAGCGACTGCGCGGCTTCGAGCGTGGAGAGGTGCTCTTTCTGCACGATCTGGTTCTGCTTGGTGAGCGCCTCGACCATGCCGAGGTTGAGCGGCAGCTGGATGACCTTGAAGTGGTGATGGTCGCCGCCGGCGGCGCGCGCGATCTCGACCACCTCGGCGAGCGATAGATAGTCCTTCGCGCCGCCGTCTTCGCGGAACGCGTTCCAGGTGGCGATGCCGTACATGCGGATCTTGCCCGCGGCGACCGCGCCTTCGAGCGCCTCGAACGCCTTCAAGAGCCGGCGGTTCAATTCGACCGGCGCGATCTGCGCGAGCTGCGTCTCGGGGTTGTGCACGTAGTAGATGTCGATGCATTCGAGGTCGAGATTCTTGCGGCTCGCGTCGAGCTGGTTGAGCAGATAGGCGGGCGTCATGCAGTGGCAGCCGGCGGCCAAGTCCGACGGCGTCGCGACGCCGGTCTTGACGAACGTATCGGCGAAGTAGCTCTTGATGTCGCCGGGCGGCGTGGTGTCGAAGGGCAGGTAGCCGCCCTTGGTCGCGACCACGATGCCGCGGCGCTCGAAGCCCTTGGCGGCGAGGCCGCCGAGCGCCTTGCCGATCGCGCGCTCGCTCCGCTGGAAGCGGTAGTTGATCGCGCTGTCGATCACGTTGCAGCCGAGCTCGACGCTGCGCTCGACCGCGCCGCGGTAGAGCTCGTCCGCTTTCTCGTCGTGGTTGCCGAGATACGTGCCGATGCCGATCGAAGAGAACCACAAGCCGTTCGACAGGCGATAGTGGTCGCCGGGGATGCGGTCGAGAAACCGCTCTCTATAGGCGGCGGTGCCTTCGGTGGTTGCCCAGCCGGTTAATGCCATAGCGTGAAAATTACGGCCGGCGCTCCGGTCGCTTGGGCGGCGCTCCTCCGCCGCTGCGGAATAAGATCGCGTCGAGCCCGAAGACGCGCCCGGGGCTCGCCAGGATGAAGACCAAAAACGAGACCGCGAAGGTAATCTGCTGCGCCTGGGACGCGCCGCCCTTGGGAAAGCCGATGGCGCAGAAATAATTAATCATCAAAAACAATCCGACGATGGACGCGTAGCGCGTGAGGAGCCCCAGCAGCACGCAGACGCCGACGGCGATCTCGCCGTACATGACGAGCTGGCCGAAGAGCTCCTTGTGCGGCGCAATCGTATGGATGAGAAAATTTTTGTACCAGGCGAAGGTCTCGACCGTGTTGACGTCGCCGATCTGCCGGCCGATCCAGTCGCCGTGGGGAAAGTCGCGTTTATATTTCGTGACGCCCTGCTGCAGCATATAATAGCCGATCCAGAGTCTCAGCGGGACGAGGTACCAGAGCTGGGTCAGTTTGGACATCCCGACCTCCTTGAGGGCGCGGCCTCCGGGTTAGAACTGGTCTTTCAACTGCCGGACTGTAGCGAACACCGAGACCGGATTCAAGGATAGGTCCGGAAACCGCTTGCGGAGATTGTCCTTTATCTCCGCGCTGTCCCAGCGGAGGAACGGGTTGGTCTCGATCTCCTCGGCCATCGTCGCCGGCACGGTCGAGCGGCCGGCCTCGCGCGCGGCGCGCACGCGCTCCATGCGCTGGGCGAGCTTGCGGTTGCCGGGCTCGAGCGTGAGCGCGAACTTTAAATTATTTTCCGTGTACTCGTGGCCGCAGTAGACGAGCGTGTCGGCGGGCAGCGCTTTCAATTTTTTCAGCGAATCGAGCATCTGCTCGGCCGTGCCCTCGAAGAGCCGCCCGCACCCGGCGGTGAAGAGCGTATCGCCGCAGAATAGATTCTTGCCGAAGAGATACGCCACATGGCCGGTCGTGTGGCCGGGGATGAAGAAGACGCGGCCGCGCTCCTTGCCGACCGTGATCTCGTCGCCTTCGTCGACCGGCCGCGTGATGCCGGGAATGCGCTGAGCATCGCTCTTGTGGCCGTAGACGTCGAGCTTGCGGCGCTCGAGGATGCCGGCGTTGCCGCCGGTGTGGTCGCGGTGGTGGTGCGTGTTGAGGATCGCTTTGGCGTCGATTTTTTCTTGATCGATCCGCTCCAGCACCGGATCGGTCTCGGACGGGTCGACCACCGCGGCCGCGCCGGTTTCCTCGCACACGGCGAGATAACCGTAGTTGTCGCGCAAGAGCGGGATCTGCACGATGCGCATGATTTGGATATAGCAAAAGGGGAGGCAAAGAGAAATGCGCGGGACGGGCGAATCGAAGGGTGCTTCGACAGGCTGAGCACGAACGGAAAAATACGCAGCGGTTAAGAATTAATCCGTTCGCCCTGAGGTTGTCGAAGAGCTCCGATCCGAACGGGCGCGGCGTGCCGTGCCCGCATTCAAATCCAATGCAGAAAAAATTCACCTCCCCCTCGCAAGGAGGGGCCGCCGCCGCATTGACACCGCTCCCATCCATCGCATAGCTTCCAATCTGCGGACGGAGGATTTTGCGATGGACGTGACGAAAAAAATCGCCGAGTTCGTGGCCGGCGCGAGATACGAGGCCATGCCGCCGAAAGCGCTGGAGAACGCCAAAGCGGCGGCGCTCGATTGCCTCGGCGTCGCGCTCGCGGGCAGCCGCGACGAATGCGCCGTCATCGCCGCCGGGATCGCGCGCCGCGAGCGCGCGGTGGAGGAGACCTCGGTATGGGGCCAGGGCTTTCGCTCGTCCGCGCTCGCGGCGGCCTTCGCCAGCGGCGTCGCGGCGCACGCGCTCGATTTCGATCACAGCTTCACGATGATGGGACAGCCGACAGCGCCGATCCTGCCGGCGATTTTTTCGCTGGGCGAGTCGCTCGGCGCGAGCGGCCGGCAGATTATCGAAGCCTACGTCGCGGGCTTCGAGACCACGGCCAAGCTGGTCTTCGCGCTGCGCGATACGACGGAGGACGGCTGGCACGCGCCGGGGACGCTCGGCGCTTTGGGCGCGGCGGCGGCCTCGGCCAAGCTATTGCGCCTCGACCGGCCGCGCATCGAGATGGCGCTCGGCATCACGGCGTCGCTGGCGGGCGGCGTCGTGTGCAACTTCGGTACGATGACCAAGCCGCTGCACGTCGGCGCCGCGGCGCGGAACGGCATCCTGGCGGCGCAGCTCGCTGAGGCGGGATTTACCGCGAACGCGCGCGCAATCGAAGCGCCCGTCGGCCTCTGCGCGATGTTCTATCGCATGGCGCCCGACGAGAAGCCGCTCGCCGAGCTGGGCGAGAGCTATGCGCTCGCGACCGAAGGCATCCGCATCAAGCCTTATCCCTGCGGCGGCCTGACGCATCAGGCGATCGACGCGCTGCTGGATTTGCGGGCGCAGCATGGGCTGACGGCGGAAGCCGTGGAATCGATCGAGGTCGACGTCACGCAGCACACGTTCGAGCGGATCGCGTTTCGCATCCCGCAAAACGGCATCCAGGGAAAATTTTCCATGAACTATGTGCTCGCGCGCGCGCTCATCGACGGCGGTGTCTCGCTCGACGCGTTCACCGACGAGGCGGTGCGCGACGGCGCGGTTCTGCGCCTCGCGGAAAAAGTCGACATGAAGCTCGACAAGGAGCTCAAGAAGAGCAACGCGGGCGGCCGGCCGTGCCGCGTGACGGTCCGCTTGAAAAACGGCGTTGTGTATTCACGCGCCGCCGAGCACGCCAAGGGCGGCCCGGAAAATCCAATGACCGCGGACGAGCGCCGGGCGAAATTCACCGAGTGCGCGCGCCGCGCTCTCGACGCAGGCGCGGTCCGTCGTGCCATGGAAGTGATCGAAGGATTGGAGACGCTCGCAGACATCCGGCCGCTGTGCCGGATACTGATAGGGTAGGGGTTCGCGGACGGAAATGAGGGGGAGTGAAGGTGTTGAGTTATTGGCCCTGATGAAAACAATGTACTTTCCCATCCTGAGTAATAATCAGCGTTAGATCACCACCGCTTGGCTTTCGGCCGTCCTCGGTAATCATAGGCCGAAAATATACGAGGTAATAATCGTCTTTCTCATACAACTCGAGTAAGAGATTGTTCAATTTATAACCCAGTCCTTCGGCTTTGTTATAGGCCGACCTCGTAATCCGCATTCTCGTTGGTAGATCAAGGTTGAGAGCCGGCGGGTTGCCTTTGAACCGGCCAATCACTTCTCGTCGGGAAGACGGATTCGAACATGCGGCAACCGCGGCTAATATCAGCACTGAAATCATTTTTGTTCTGAATCATTCCCGTGCACGCGGGAATCCAGGCTTATTTCTAGACTGGAGCACCGCTTTCGCGGAAAAAATCGAAGAGTGCTTCGACGGGCTCAGCACGAACGGAATTATCTTCATATTGTCAACGGGAGTTCTTTTCCGTTCGCCCTGAGCTTGTCGAAGGGCTCCGATTCCGAACGGGCGGTTCGCGAACCGCCCCTACGCAAGACCCGCCCAACGGCACGCATTATACCTCAGATAAACTGCGGGCGAACATCGGAAAATCGAATGCAGCGCCTCGCACCTTGACCGTCACATGATCACTGCACTAGAGTGACTCCATGATCCGCGCAGGCGTGGGGCTGTCGAAAAATCCCGCCAGCGAGCGGGCGGCAGAGGACGCCGCGGCTCGGGCGATGCAAAGTGCCGGCATCGACCGCGCCGACCTGGCGCTGGTTTTCTTCACCGCCGACCACGCGCCGGCGGCCGATCGGCTCGCCGATGCGCTCCGCCGCACGACCAAAACCGATTCGGTCGTGGGGTCGAGCGGCGCGGGCGTTCTCACCGGCGAAGGCGAGGTCGAGGGGCGCGCCGGCCTGGCGGTTCTCGCGCTCGCCTGCGACAACATCGCATTCCATCCGTTTCTGCACCGGTCCCTGCGCGCGCACGAAGGGCGCATCGGCATGGAGATCGCGCGCGGCCTTCCCGCCGGGAAGGAATCGCTGCTGGTTGCGTTCCCCGACGCGTACAACGTCGAGCCGCGCGCGTTTTTCCGCGGCGCCGAGGAGGCGGGGTTCGTGCCGATGGTCGGCGCGGGCTCGGCGGAGAACGGCACGCTCGGAAAGACCTTCCAGCTCTGCGGCGACACGGTCGCGAGCAACGCGGTCGCCGGTTTCTCGATGAGCGGCGGCTTCTCCGCGGCGATCGACATCACGCAGGGCTGCCGCCCGATCACGCCGCCGATGACGATCACCAAGACCGAAGGCAACCTGATTCTCGAGATCGATCACCGGCCGGCGTTCGAGGCCTTCGCCGGCGTGGTCAAGGGGCCGCTGCTGGAAAATCTCGGGCGCGCGCTCGCCTATATTTTTGTCGGCCTGCCCGCCGACCGGGCGAAGAACGAGCTCGCGCCGGGCGAATATCTCGTGCGCAACATCATCGGCCTCGATCCCGCGCGCGGCATCATCGCGGTCGCGGAGGAGATCTTCGAGGGCGAGCGGCTGTGGTTCACGCTGCGCGACGGCGAGCGGGCGCGCGAGGACCTGGAACAGATGCTCGAGCGGCGCGCCGCCGCGCTCGACAAGCCTCCGGCGTTCGGGCTTTACTTCAACTGCTGCGCGCGCGGCAAATCGCTCTACGGCCTGGACGACATCGACAGCGCCTACATCCATCGCGCCCTCGGCGATTTTCCGCTCATCGGCATCTTCGGCGGCTTCGAGATCGGGCCGCTCGGACGAAAAAATCATCTCTTCGCCTATACGGGCGTGCTCGCGCTCATCGACGAAAAGTAAAATGCCGCTCGCGCTGCCGCTCGGCGACCTGCTGCTGCTCGGGGGCGGCGCTTTCCTGGCTTCCACGCTCGCCGCCGTCGCCGGATTCGGCGGCGCAGCGGTGCTGCTGCCGTTTCTCGTCGTGCTCTTCGGTATTCGCGACGCGATTCCGATTCTCACCGTCGCGCAGCTCATCGGCAACTTGAGCCGGGTTGTCTTCAACCGGCGCGAGGTCGATCTCAAAGTCGTCGGTTGGTTCGCGCTCGGCGGGATTCCCGCCGCCGTCGCGGGCGGACTCCTCTTCGCGTCCGCGCCGCTCTCGTTCCTCACGCGCCTGCTGGGCGTGTTCCTGATCGCCGTCGTGCTGTACCGGCATTTCGGCAGCGCCGCGGCGCTGCGCGTGCCGCTCCGCGGCTTCGCGATCCTCGGCGCGGTCTTCAGCTTTCTCTCTGCGCTGCTCGGCAGCGTCGGGCCGATCATGATCCCGTTCTTTCTCGCCTACGGCCTCGTCAAAGGCGCCCTGATCGGCACCGAGGCGCTCGCGACCGTCGTGATGCATGTCACCAAAGTCGCCGTATACGGCAGCACGTCGGTCTTAACCGCGCGCGGCCTTGCCGTCGGCCTCATTCTAGGCTCGGTCATGATCGCGGGATCGTACGCCGGCAAAAAGCTGTTGGATCGTCTGCCCGAAGCCGTCTTTCTCGTGCTCGTCGAAGCCGCGCTCGCGATCGCCGGTCTGAATTTTCTTCTCCGCGGCTGATAGATTTTTTAATATTCTTTTAATTCTCCAAACCGTTGACTTTGGGAGCGAACGGTTTACTGTGGAAACATGCTCGCGAAACAACCGATCGCCGCGCTTGCCATCCTGCTTTTCTTTGGCTTCGCGCTCGTCTGCGCGCACAGCGGCCGCGCGACGCTGGGGCGTTACGACTCGATTGCTCAGCGCGCGGCCGAGAACGGCCGCGCGCCGGTGAGTCAGCACCGGCCGCTCAAGCGCAGCGTTTGCTTGGAAAATGCCGCGCCGTCGGACGGCGCGCGCATGCCGGCGCGCTACCTGTCGCCGAAAACTCCGTTAAACAGCGTCGGGGCCGCGGGATTTTCACTCGGCTCATGCGAGGGGCTCGCGCCCGTGCAGAAAATCTCTACGAATTTATTTCTCTCCGTTCTGAATCTCTGATCCGCTCTCGGGTCGCTCGGCACTTTTTTCTCGGAAATTATTAATCGATGGGGTCCGTGCGCGCCGCGCCCGCCCGTCACGAACTCGCTTTCGGCTAGCGCCGCAAGCTTTAGGAGAATAGCAATGACGTTTAACAAGAAAACCAACATTCTTTACGCCGCGGGGTTCGCCGCCGTCCTCGCGCTTCAGGCCGCGCCAGTCGCGGCCCAGAGCGAGTGGTCGCCGGCGGACGAAAATCCCAAAGCCACGGTCGTGCCGGACAATTACTGCAACATCAAAATACCCGCGCCCGACAACGACAAGCCGTCGGGGAACAACGAGGATCAGATGACGCCGGAGTGGCAGGACTGGATCGATTATTCCGGACCCTGCGACCAGGCCGAACAGCAACACGCCGTGCAGAGGATGCGGGAGGAGACCTCCCCGGACGATTAGTCCTCGCTGAGCTGAGCGGAATAAAAAGGGAGGGGGCGCGAGCCTCCTCCCTTTTTTATTCTAATCCCGGCGGCCGTTTACTGCCGGCCGATGCGCTTGCGCTTGTTCGCGATGTAGTCGACGACGATGTAGTTGCCGATCTGATCGGGCGAGGTATAGAAAACGCGCCCCGTGTTGAGGCGGGAGAGCTGGTCGATGAAGCCGCGGCGGTAGAAATCCGTGCCGAGCATGAAGGTATTGATCTTGATGCCGCTCTGCGTGCAGCGCCGGACTTCCTTGAGGGTCTCCTGCACGATTCTCTCGTGCAGCAGCGCCGAGCCCCAGCCGCTGTGCAGCCGGCCGCCGCGGTCGAGCGTCACGGCCGTGGGCTCGCCGTCGGTGATGAGAATGATCTGGCGGTTGCTCGCTTTCTGCGCGCCGAGGATTTGCCGCGAAAAGCGCAGCGCCTCCTTGATGTCCGTGCCGTGCTCCATGAAGTAGGTGATGGCGACGATCGAGGGCAGATCCTGCGCGCGGATGACCTTCGCGTTCGAGCGGAACGCCACCAGGTGGAGCACGTCCTGCGGATATTTCGTCTCGATCAACCGGTGCAGCGCGAGCGCCACCTTTTTCCCCGCGTGCAGCGCGTCGTTCATGAGCATCGAATAGCTCACGTCGATCAGCAGCACCGTCTCGCAGTCGGTGGAAAATTCCTGGCGATGGACGGCGAAGTCGTTGGGGCCGACTTTCAGCGGCACGCTGCGACCGCCGCTCTCGAGCGCGTTCATGAGCGTCTCGCCGATGTTGACGTTCATCGGGTCGCCGTACTCGTATTTCTTCGTCTCCTCGAGCGTCTCCCCGTGCAGGCCCTTGACCACCGTGTTGTGGTCGCCCCAGCGGTTGCGGTTGAGCATCTGGAAGATCTCGCGGAGCGCCTTGTCGCCGATCCTGCGCATTCCCTTGGGGCTCAAGCGCAGCCCCTGGCCGGTGCGGACGAGGTAACCGTCCTCTTCGAGCATGTGCTCGATGCCCTTCAGGTACTTGAGCTGCTCGTAGGCCTCGTCGCCCAGGAGCTCGCGGATCTCGTCGAGATTGAGATCGGCGATATCGGCCATGCCGCGCTGCCCCCATCGGATGAATTGCTCGAGCCGCCGGAGCTGTCCCAGCACCTGGCCGGCTTCGCCCATGCCCATGCGCTGCGAGCCCTGGAACGGATACTGGTTCAGCAGCTCCTGGAGCTGCTCCATCTGGCTGAGCGCTTCGCTCAGCTGGCCGAGCTGTTCCTCGGACATCGAGTTCAGATTCTCCAGCAGATTGTCGATGTCCTCGACGGCCGCGTCGAGCATGTTGGGAAGATTTTTGAGAAAATTTTCATCCTCGAGCAGCTTGTTCATCCGCTCGAGCATCTCCATCAGGTTTTGATGCCCTTGGCCGGTCATGTCCTGCGGGCGCTTCATCTTGCGCTGCGCGATCTGGTCCTTCAGGCGGTCGCGCAACTCCTGGTAGCGCTGGAAACCTTCCTGCATCTTCTGCGCGAGCTCGTCCATGTTTTGCGCGTAGCGGCCGGAGAGCCGCTCCATGAAGTTGCGCATTTTCTCATGGTACGCCTCGAGTTTCTCCGCCAGGCTGTTGAGCTTGTCGCTCAGCGCTTTCGCTTCTTCGGGCGTGAGCTTGAAGGACTCCGGGGAATACTTTTCCAGCAGCTCTTTTTTCTTGTCCTCGGCGTCGCGCAGGAAATCGCGCAAGCCCTTCACGGAGCGCAAGCCGTCTTCGGACGAGACGCCGCGGCGCATCAAGTCTCTCAGCGCGCGGCGAACGCCTTCTTCTTCGAGGAAATTATCGGAGAGATGTTTGAGAAGGTCCTCGGAAGTGGGAAAGCGAATCTGCTGCGTGCCGTCCCACTGCGTGTAGCGGTGGACTCTCATCAGTGACACTATAGCGCAGTTGTTGCTGGATGCAAATAGAGTTAAAGCGAACAAGGTCCGAGACTTACGCTGTGGTCGCCGGACTGGCTGAAAGCGTTTTAATAGGATAGAAAAAAGGAGGAGGTGGGCGACATGAAGATCACGGTGGTGCGCGAGAAGTGCGAAGGCTACGGCAAATGCGTGCAGGCGGCCCCTAAAGTGTTTCAGCTCGACGAAAAATTCATCTCGATAGTGGTCGATCCCAACGGCGACAGCGACGAGAAGATCGTGCTGGCCGCCAAAGTATGCCCCACCAAAGCGATTGTCGTGGAAGAAGAGGGCACGGGTAAAAGGATCTTCCCTCCAGCGTAGACGTTTTCGATGGCAGACATCACCACCGCCGACTGCGTTATCATCGGCGCCGGCTTCGCCGGCGCTGCGACCGCGTATCATCTTACGCGAAACGGCGCGCGCGATATCGTCGTCCTCGAGCAGGAGGCGATTCCCGGCGTGCATTCGTCCGGGCGAAACGCCTCCATGGTGCGTCAGGTCGTCGCCGACTCGGCGCTCGCGAAGCTGACCGAAGAGGGCGCCGCGTTCCTCCGCTCGCCTCCGCCGGACTTTCCCGAGTCGCCGCGCTTCGAGCAGAACGGGTCGCTGCTGCTCGCCTCCGGCGAGGGGTGGCGGCGGCTCGCGCGCGACGCGGAGATGGCGCGCAGCCTCGGCATGTCGGCCGAGTGCTGGACACGCGAGCGCGCCGTCGCGCACGTACCGGCGCTCGAAAACGCGGAGTTCGAAGGCGCGGTGTGGTCCGCGACCGACGGCGTCGTCGATATCCATGCGCTGCTCACCGGATATCTCAAAGCCGCGCGCGCGGCCGGCGCGGAGATCCGCTATCGCTCGCGCGTGCGCTCGATCGACGTTCATGCCGGACGGGTCGCCGCGGTCGTCACCGACGACGGCGTCATCAAGACCGAGAAGGTGGTCGACGCCGCGGGTCCCTGGGCGCTTACCGTTGCCCGTCTCGCCGGGGCGGTCGATGCGCCGCTGCACCCTTGCCGCCGTCATCTATATATTACGAGTCCGATCGCATCGGTCGACCGGAAATGGCCGTTCGTCTGGGACGTCACGCACGAATTTTATTTCCGGCCGGATTCGGGCGGCTTGCTGCTCTGTCCGTGCGATCAAGAGGAGATGGCGCCGTGCGACGCGCAGACGGATGAGGCCGTGGCGGAAATTTTATTCGATAAAATCCGCCGCTATCTGCCGGCGCTTTCCGAGGTGGCCATCCGCAAACATTGGGCGGGGCTCAGAACGCTGTCGGCCGACGGCCGCTTCATCATCGGGCCCGACCCGAAAGTCAAAGGCTTCTTCTGGGTCGCCGGCCTGGGCGGTCACGGCGTCACGACAAGCTCGGCGGTGGGCGCGCTCGCCGCGCGCATGATCGGCTCGGACGCCGGCGGAGCGGCGGAATCTTTTTCTCCTGCCCGATTCGCCGCCTGAAATCGTTCAGCCGGCGGCGCGGAAATCTGTGCCGACGGCTGATTTTTTCAACCGAAGCATCTCTTTCCGCGTCTGCAGGGCGATAAAACCGCCTGCCGCAAGCCACAGAAGCGTCGTCGTTCGCGCGACGATCACATGGTAATGCAGCCAGATCGGCGCAACCCAGGTCGCGATAATCGACGCCAGCAGCAGGCCCGCGAGAACTTCGACTCCATCATTCGAAGACGCCCTCTTGGTTAGGCGAAACAGCGCGATCGCGGGCAGCAATATGAGAATATCGTCATACTGCCGGTGATACGTCCAAACCCGCGCGAAGACCGCGGCCACTCCGAGCAGCAGCCACACGTCGGCTGTGCGGCTGCGATATGTCCACCAGCCGAGCGCCGCGAATGCGGCGAACGAAACGGGCATCAGCCATCGTTCGGAGGCAAAACGCGCGAGCAAGCGATGCAAATTCGCCGAGCCTGCGGTGGAGGCGAGCACGTGGCTGCGTTCTTGCCATTCGTGAAACAGCCTGGCGGCGTCCGTCGGTTGGAAAGTTAGCGCGAGGATCGTTAACGCGGCATACGCCAAAAAAACGATCATTACGGGTCTGATGCCGCCGGGAAGAACCAGCGCGATCCATACGAAAGGCGCGGCGACCGTCGGCTTGACGAGCGCGAGCAACAGCAGCGCGCCGGATAATATGTCGCGGCGCCATGACGGCGCATTGCGCTTCAAGAGTATCAGCGCGCAGATCAGAAGAGGCAGGATCACGACGCCGAACTGTCCCGAACTCACCGTGAGCAGAGTAGCGTACATACACGGGGGCATGAGCGCCGCGAAGACGCGTTCTTGAGCGGAGGATGCGAGCGTCTCGACCACCGATATGTACATGAGCCAAGCGAGACCGCCTGTCAGCAGCGCGATCCACACCGCTCGCGCGGCATCGATGTCGAGCGTACCGAAGACCGGCCATAAAATCGCGTAGGTCGCCGGCGGATGGACGGCAAGATAGGAGTACGCGTAAACCGGCTGCCCGCCGAACCAGCGCGGCACGAGGTCGTGAAAAATATCCGCGACATCGCCGCGAATCCCGCCCACGGCGACCCTGCTGAAGCCTTGAGCTGTGCGCCGGACGGCCATGACCGCCATAACGCCGATCGCGAGCCCGAGCGCTTTGCCGCGGTGGCGCGACCAAAATGAGCGAATCGAGTAGAGCAGATTTCCGTCGCGTGATTGTTGCGCTGCGCTCATGGCGTACGCAGCAGAAAAGTCTGGCCCGTGATGTGTCGCGCCGGCTCCGATAGAAGATAACGGACCACTCCGACAATCTCATCTTTTTCCGTCAGGCCGCCCATCATCGGCGGCACGGCCGCGCGCTTCTTCCATTCCTCGTCCGTCGAGCCGGAGCGCGACATCGCCGTATCGGTTGCGCCCGGCGCGATCGCGTTCACCGCGACGCTCTGCGGCGCGAGCTCCAAGGCGAGCGATTTGACGAATGCGATCACGCCGCCTTTCGAAGCGGCGTAGTGCGCGGCGCGCCGCTGTCCGGCGATGCCGCGGCCGGAGGCGACGCAGATGATCTTGCCCGATTTACGCTCCGCCATGTGGCGTGCGACGGCTTGCGAGCAAAGAAACGTGCCTTTGAGATTGATGCCGAGCACGCGGTCCCATTCCGCTTCCGGCATCTCCAAGACGGGCATGCGCGAGATGACGCCGGCGGCGTTGATCAGCACGTCGATCTGCCCGAAGCTCTTTAATGTATCGGCCGCGAGGCGCTCGGCGCCGGCTTTGTCGCGCACATCGAGCTGCTGGAAGACGGCTTTCCCGCCGCTTCGGTTGATGTCTTCAGCGAGCGCATTGCCCGCATCGGCGGCGAAGTCCGCGACGACGACGGTGTAGCCGTCTGCCGCGAGCGCGCGGCAGAGCGGCGCGCCGATTCCGCCGGCGCCTCCGGTGACGATGATCACTTGCGACATATTCTTGAGCTCCTTAACGACTCGCGCGTTGGACGCTGAATGATCCCACACTTCGACGAATTTGTCGAAGCGTGGGATCGGCGTCAACGGTACATTCTTGAGCTCGCAGAACAAGCTTTCGCGATTCCATCGAGGAGTTTACTCGCAATGCCGAAGCGGCGGTACGCGATATCACGCCGTGGCAGGCCCTCGCAGATACCTATCGGGAAGACGTCAAGGTTCTGGAAGAAATCCTCGGCCGCTCGCTACCGTGGACCTTGTCCGGAAAGTAGCGGCTCCCACCGTTTGCTCAGAAAGCGAGCGAGATTCGTCGCGAGACGCCACGCCATCAGCAGGCTGAGGCCGATCCAGATGCCGCGGAGTCCCCAACCCTCGCGCAGCGACAGCCACGCGATCGGCACGAAGATGCCGAGCGCGCCGACGAGCATCGCGCGCATGAGATAGCGCGTGTCGTTGACGCCAAGGAGAAAGCCGTCCGAGGCGAATACCGCGCCGTTGATCGGCTGAAAGACGGCGAGCAGGACGAAGATCAGGCCGGCGAGCGTTGCTTCGACCTCGCCGCTCCGCGTAAAAAAGCCGACGATCGATTCCTGGAGCAAGAAATACGCGGCGCCGAACAAGACGCCCAACACTGCGCCGCAGAGAATCAGCACGCGGCCCATCCGGTAGGCGCGCTCGGCTCGGCCCGCCCCGAGATGACCGGCGGCGAGCGTCTGGCCCGCGACGGCGATGCCGTCGGTCGTATCGGACGAGAGCAAAAACAATTGCAGCGCGATTTCGTGGCTCGAAAGCGCGACCGCTCCCATGCGCGCGACCGTGCCGGTGGCGAAGACGAGCGAGAAACGCAGCGCGCCGGTGCGGAGCGCGAGATCGCTGCCGATGCGCGAGAGCGATAGAAATCTCCGCGCATCGAGGCGCCAGCGGTCGAGGCGGTACGCCGCAGTATAGGATGAGAAAAAAACGACCGCCGCGCAGAGCGAGCCGGCGAGCATCTGCGAGACGAGCCGCGCCGTCGCGGCGCCGTCGAGCCCGAGCGCCGGCAGGCCTAGACCGCCGTAGATCAGGAAATAATCGAGGACGATGTTGAGGCCGTTGGCGGCGAAGGCGATCAGCATCGGCGTCCGCGTATCCTCGACGCCGCGGAGAAAGCCGATGGCGGCGAAATATAGAAACGTGAACGGCGTGCCGAGGATGACGACGCGAAAATACGCCGTCCCCGGTTCGAGCACGCCGGGTCCGGCGCCCATCCATATATAAAGACGCTCGGCGAAAAAATATCCCAGCAGCGCGACGGCGACGCCGCCGGCGAGCGCGATGAAAAGCGCGTGCACCAAAAGCTCGCCGCAGGCTTCCGGCTCGTTGCGGCCGCGGTGGAAGCCGACGAGCGTCGTCGTGCCGAAGATGAGAAAGGCGAAGACCCAGTAGATGCCGCCGATCAGCGACGACGCGATCGAGCGCGCCGCGAGCGGATCGACGCCCAATCGGCCGATCATCGCGGTGTCGGCGAGCACGAACACGGGCTCGCTCGCGATCGCGAGCATGGCGGGAATTGCGAGGCGCCAGATGGCCTTGAGATCGGAGCGTGCTGATGCGTTCTCGGCGAGCGCCGCTTGCGCTTCCACCGTTAAGCGAGCCGCCGCGCGGCGCCGGACGCCGCGGGAGGAAAAATTTCCGGATGGATGAGCGCGGCGAGAATCTCGACCCCGTCGACGAGCCGCGGCCCCGGACGGTTGAAATACGCCGAGCCGTTGACGGCGAAGACGCGGCCGGCCTTTACCGCGGGCAGATCGCGCCAGCCTGCGAGCCGCGCGAGCGCCGGCGCTTCCGCCGCCGCCCGCTCGAGACCGAAGCCGCACGGCATGAGCACGACGACTTCCGGCGCGTACGCGCGCAAGGCGTTCTCCCATGGAACGGGTTTTGCCGGCGCGCCCTTACGGCCCAAGCCGTCGATGCCGCCGGCGATCTCGACCATCTCGGGCACCCAATGGCCGGCGGGATAAATCGGCTCGATCCATTCGACGCACGCGACGCGCGGGCGCGTATCGGAGCGCGATGTTAGTTCGCGCACACGCTCGATGCGCGCGCGCAAGTCCGACACGAGCGCGCCGGCCGCGGCTTCTCTTCCCGCCGCCGCGCCGACGCGCGCGATGTCGTCGAGCACGTCGCCGAGCGTTGACGGCGCGAGCGAAACGATCTTCGGCTTGTGCGGCAAAGCGTCGGCGGCGCGCTCGACTTCGCTCAAATCGAGCGCGCAGACTTCGCAGAGGTCCTGGGTGATGATGAAATCCGGTTGGGCGGCGCGAAAGCCCTGGTGGTCCAGCGCGTAGAGGCCGCGCCCGGCCTGGACGCGCTCCCGCACGGCGCGATCGATCGCCGCGCTGTCGGCGGCCGAATCGACCGCGCTCTTCACCACCACGCGGCGCTGGCGCGCCTCGGGCGGGTAGTCGCACTCGTGGGTCACGGCGACGACCTCGTCGCCGAGCCCGAGCGCGAAGGCGATCTCCGTCGCGCTCGGCAGCAGCGAGCAGATGCGCATGCGTGAATCATTAGCGTAAAAACGCTCGTTATGCTACTCAAAATCGGCGGCGTATCGCTGCTCGTTATCATAGCTTCGCGATCTTATTCGAAACCCGAAACTTGAAACCCGAAACTCCCCAGATCGATCGACCCGTCCGGCCCTGGACCGTCCTCGCAGAAAAAAATTTCGCGCTGTTCTGGTTCAGCCTGCTCGTCTCCGCGATCGGCAGCCAACTCACCACCGTTGCCGTCGCTTGGCAGATCTACGAGATGACCGACTCGGCCGCGCAGCTCGGCCTCACCGGATTTTTCCGCGCCGTCCCGCTGATCGCCTTCGCGTTCACCGGCGGCTGGCTCGCCGACCGCGTCGAGCGGCGCCGCCTGCTCATCGCGGCCCAGGCGCTTGGCTTCTGCCTCTCGCTCTCGCTCGGGCTGCTCACCGACGGCGGCGCGGTGCAGGTATGGCACATCTACGCGATCCTCTTCGCCGAGAGCGCGCTCATGAGCTTCGACAACCCGACGCGCTACGCGCTCATCCCGAGCCTGGTCAAGCCCGAGCAGCTCACGACCGGCTTCGCGCTCAGCGTGACGCTGCGCCAGAGCGCCTTCCTCGCCGGTCCGCTTGTCGCCGGCGCGATCATCGCATTCGGCGGCGTCGTTTGGTGCTATTATCTCGACGCCGCCTCGTTCCTCGCGGCGATCGTCTGCCTGAGGCTGCTCAAAATCCGCGCCGCGCCGGCGCCAAGCCGGGAGCGCGGCCTGAAGAGCATGATGCAGGGGCTCGCTTTTATCCGGCAAAAGCCCATCGTCCTCGGATTGCTCGTCATGGACGCGAGCGTAAATTTCTTCGGCGCCTACCGCGGCCTCATGCCGATCTTCGCCCGCGATATCCTCGCCGTCGGTCCTACTGGTCTGGGCGCGCTGCTGGGCGCGCCGGCGATCGGCGCGCTCGCTGGCTCCGGCGTCGCGATGGCGCTGGGTGACCCCAAGCGCAAGGCGCGTCTGATCGTCGCGGTCACGCTGCTCTACGCCGCCGCGCTCGTCGCCTTCGCGCTGTCGCGCTCGTTTCCGGTCTCGCTCGCGGTTTGCTTCGGGCTCGGCATGCTCGACGCCGTCGGCGAGACGCTGCGCATGACCGTGATCCAGCTCGCCACGCCCGATGAGCTCCGCGGCCGCGTCCAGGCGGTCGCCTTCGTCTTCCTTATCGGCGGGCCGTTCCTCGGCCAGGCCGGGGTCGGCTTCGCCGCCCAACTCGTCGGCGCGACCGCGGCGGTCGTGCTCGGCGGCGTCGTCGCGACGGCGATCGTCGCGGCGATGGCGCGCACCGTCATCCGCGCGGACAGAGCAGTCGATAGGCAAGAGGCGTGAGGCGTTCATGCTTCGACAGGCTCGTGAGAACGCCCTCATCTCTGTCCTCTCCCTCGAGGGAGAGGAGGAAGAAAACAGCGGGCGCGAGACGTTAACGAGACTCCATTTCTCCCTCGCCCGCTTCGGGAGAGGGCTGGGGTGAGGGAAGAATTCTTTTCCGTTCGCCCTGAGCTTGCCGAAGGGCTCCGAATGAGATCGCAAGCAGGGCGCGGCGCGCCTGCAAATTTGACTTCCGATCTCCGCGCGTCATAAAACAAGCGCATGAACATCGGGATTTTTACCGCCGTTTTATTTTTCCTCCTTTCCGCCGCGCCGGCGCGCGCGCTCGACCGGATCGCCGTCGGCTACGGCTCGATCGGCGGCGGCATGTGGCCGTCGGTCGTGGCGCAGAAAAAAGGCTTTCTCGCCAGGAACGGCATCGAGGCGACGTACATCTTCATCGAAGGCGGCACGCGCGCGGTCGCCGCGATGATCGCCGGCGAGACGCCGTTTCTCCACGTCGGCGGCACCGAGGCGATCGCCGCCGGCGTCGGCGGCGCGGACGTCGTGATCGTCTCGAGCGCGGTGAACGCGCTCTCCTTCGATCTCGTCGTTACGCCGGAGATCCACAAGGTCGACGACCTCAAAGGCAAGCGCCTCGCGGTCAGCCGCTTCGGCAGCACGACCGACGTCGGGCTCCGCCTCGCGCTCAAGAAAATGGGCTTCAACCCCGGCGACGCCGTCTATCTCCAGATCGGCAGCAACCCTGCGCGCCTGAACGCCATGCTCGCCGGGCAGGCGCAGGGCGCGCTGCTCAACTCCGACTCGCACGCGCCGCTCGCGCGCAAGCAGGGGCTGCGCTCGCTCGCGAGCCTCTCGGATTTGGGCATCGACTTTCTTCAGCTGAGCACCGTGACGACGCAGAGCTACGCGAAGGCGCATCCGCAGCTCGTGCGCGGCTATCTCCGCGCGCACGTGGAAGCGATCGCCTGGCTCAAGAACGAGAAGAACCGGGCCGAGGCGCAGCAGCTCCTCTCGGCGTTTCTCAAGAACCAGGACCGCGAGCTGCTCGACAACATGTACGACTCGCTGGTGAAAAAAGTCTTCAAGCCGGCGCCGTACGCGACCGCCGCCGGCGCGCAGAACATCCTCGACCAGATCGCGCTCACCAACGCCAAGGCGAAACAGGCGAAGCCGCAGGACTACCTCGACGACCGGCCGCTGCGCGAGCTGGAGGAGAGCGGCTTCATCCAGAATCTTTACAAGAAATAGGAGACGAATTTTTTATGATCCACGCGAACGAACTGATCGAAGCGCTCAACGTTCTCGTCAACGACCACTATGCGACGCCCGAGATTCTCCGCTTCAACCGCTTCCCCGTGAACCTCGCCCGCGCCGGCGTGCTCATGATCCACCGCGTTTTCTACACGGTCAACCGGCGCGACTGCTGGGGCTCGGTGCAGAGCAGCGCGCCGATGGACGTGAAGAAGCTCGTGTGGGCGCACGAGCAGGACGAGCTCATCTCCGACGCGCGCTTCGGCGGCGACCACCAGACCGCCGAGATCGAGAAGGCGATCAAGCTGACCGGACTGACGCGCGACGAGATTCTCGCGACCGAGCCGGTGGCGGGGTGCAGCGCCGCATTCGCCGCGTGGGTGAATCTCTCCAAGCATTCGTCGTGGCTCAAGGCGTTCTCGGCCTCCGCGGTCCTCGAGCGCGCCAACAACAACCGCATCGTCGCCGGCGGCGGCTCGGCGCTGCGCGACTACCAGCGCTACACGGCGGAGGTGAAGGAGCGCATCGGCAAAGTGCCCGGCCACGACGTGCACAACGTCGCCGACGAGGAGCATTCCGATATGATGCAGGCCGTGCTCGAGCGCCACGCGACGACGGCCGAGGCCGCCCGCGACGCGCTCGACGGCGCGCGCCTGTCGCTCATCTACGACCGCGCCTATCGCGGCGCGCTCGCGGTGCGCCTGGAAGCGATCCAGGGATAGGCGAGAGGCGCCAGCGAGGAGAGGGCACGGTACGCCTGCCCTATCACAATCTGAACACGCACGGGCGGTTCGCCTGTCCTGAGCGTTGTCGAAGGGCGAACCGCCTCTACAGAAGCGGGGATTCGAAAAATACCCCTCTAAATCTCCCCTTCGCAAGGGGAGACTTTTCGGAGCCCGCGGGCGCTTCTCCGATCCCCCTCCTTACGAAGGAGGGGCCGGGGGAGGTGAATTTCTCGCGTTTCGCGCCGCATGCCTCACACCTATCCTTGACACGCTCGATCCTTTCTTTTAGTCCTCAGCCATGAGCCGCATCGACGACTTCAATCAAAAGCTCGACCAGCTGAACCTCGTCGGCTACTGGGGCATTCCGCGGAGCGAGAGCTTCGAGCCCAAGGCGTCGTTTCAGCCGACGCTGTGGCGCTGGGAGGACGTCTACGGCGCGCTCATGGAGGCCGGCGACGTGCTGGGCATGGACGATTCGCTTAGGCGCTTCATCGCGTTCAAATCCATCGGCAAGGTGCGCACCACGCACACGCTCGCGCTCGGCGTCCAGCTCGTCAAGCCGGGCGAGGTCGCGCGCGCGCACCGCCACACGATGGGAGCGATCCGCTTCGTGCTCCAGGGCGGCGGCGCGCAGACGACCGTCGAGGGCGAGCCGTTCCCGATGGAGCCGGGCGACTTCATCACGACGCCGAGCCGCACCTGGCACGACCACTACAACGGCTCCGACAAGCCGATTATCTGGCTCGACGGCATCGAGGCGCCGCTCATGGGATTGTTGGAAATCGGCTTTGCGGAAATATTTTCTCGCGACCGGCAGCCGCACACGCGCCCGGTCGAAGCCTCGCGCCACGAATTGGGCGCCGCGCGCCCCGCGTGGGTGGATTCGAAATCGAAACAGCCGCCGCCGTACCGCTACAAATGGGAGGATACGGAAAAGGCGCTCAAGGCGCTGGGCGAGACGCCCGGCGACCCGCACGACGGACTGCTGCTGCGCTACGTCAACCCGCTCACCGGCGGCCCGACGCTGCCGACGTTCTCGTGCGAGATCTCGATGCTCCGCCCCGGCGAGACGACCAGGGCGCACCGCCACACGAGCACCGCGATCTACCACGCGTTTCGCGGCAGCGGCTTCACCGACGTCGGCGGCGAGCGCTTCGACTGGAAGCAGGGCGACTCTTTCACCGTCCCGCTCTGGACCACCCACCGCCACGGCAATACGTCGCGCGAGCCCGCGATCCTCTTCTCGATGAACGACCGGCCCCTCATGGAGGCGCTGGACTTTTACCGGGAAGAGGAGTCCTAGCTCCGCCTACGCCCGTGCCCGAGCCGATCATCACGATCGAGGATAATGCTTCCGTAAACGACCTGCGCGTCATATGGAGCGGGCTCGACCAATATAACGTCGCGCAAACCGGCCTCGAAGGCCGGCTCATCACCGTCTTTCTCAGAAACGAAGAGCGCGAAGTCGTCGGCGGCGCGCACGGCTGGACCGCGTTCGGCTGGCTCAACATCCGCGCGCTCTGGCTGCGCGAAGATCAGCGCCGAAAAGGATGGGGCACGCGCCTCCTGCGCGCGACGGAAGCCGAAGCCGTCACGCGCGGCTGCAGGCACGCGCACCTCGACACCTTCAGCTTCCAGGCGCTCGGCTTCTACCAGAAGAACGGCTACCGCATCTTCGGCGAGCTCGACGACGTCGCCGGAAAGCACCAGTGGTATTTCCTGCGGAAGGAGCTGGCGTGAGGGTCGTATTCGCGTTTTTGCCGCGCCGGTGATAATCTAGGCGGTGATCTGAGGTAAATACTTTGGCTAAGCCTGAAAAGAAATCCGCGGCGGGGCTTCTCAGCGCCATCCGCTCGCTGCCTAAGCGCGAGCGCCAGACTGTCCTGCTCGGCCTCGTGAAGGACAGAAATCTCCGCCGCGATCTGATCGATCTTGCTACGATTGAGGAGAGAAGAAACGAGCCGTCGCGCCCCTTTCGCGAATACCTGAAGAACCGGAACGTCTAGGGTGGTCTATACCGTCGAGATCAAACGATCCGCGGAAAAGGAGATGGACCGTCTACCCGCCAAGATTCATAAAAAACGTCAGCAACAGAATTCTCGCTCTCGAAGACAACCCCCGTCCGCCTGGAAGTATAAAGTTACAGGGCGGCGACGGCTATCGGTTCCGCGCCGGAGACTATCGCGTCCTCTACACGATCGATGATGAAGCGAGGCGCGTATTCGTGTACAGCGTTGCGCACCGGCGGGAAGCGTACCGGTGACTAAATTCTTCGACCGTGCTCGCGACTGGCTTGCGTACCGCGCCTCATGCTCTACGCGCTTTCACTCCTCACTATTCACCGCTCACTACTCGCTTCTTCTCGCCTGGGTGCTCCTCGTGCCGCCGAGCGGCGCGCCGCACAACATTTCACTCGCCGACAAGCTGCGCATGTGGACCGAGGCGGCGGAGGCCGACACGCAGGCCGAATGCGAAGAGCGCCGCGAGCAGCTCAAGATCGCCAGCGCCATCGGCCGCGCCGCCGATGCCGTCGAGCGCTTCAACCAGGGCATCTGCGTCGAGCGGGAGAAAGTGGAACGTCGTGTTCCGTAAACTGATCATACTTCGACGTTTCGAGAATTCTCGAAACGTGGAAATGTCCCTCAATGGGTAGAATCGCCACTGCGGGGAGAATACTTCGGTCCTCGCTGAATTAGGAGTAAAAGGGCCAATTTTAGCCCATTCCCACCCCGTTTTTGCTCGAAAGTAGGCCGTTTTCAGCCGCTCGTCCCCGATTTTCGCCCGCTCCTGCCATTTCTTCGCCGGTTTCCACCGATTTCCCCTGTATTTTCAAGCATTATAAAAAAATTCGATAACGCAAAAACCATGAAGAATACGGCAGGATCGAATAAAAAAGGTCGAGCTCGACTCGCTGTAAAAGCGCAGCGAATACTTCCGCGTTTCCACAATTACGGAAACATGGAAATGTCGCCTAGGGCAGTTCGCGGCGAGATTCGCTTCGCGCCGGCGGAGCGCCGCGTCCATTCGGCATGACCACGCGCCCGCGATCTCTTCTCGATGCACGAACGGCCCTTGAACCCCTGCGCCCTTTGTTCAGTAACTTCCAATCGCCGTGATTTGGACTTGCGAGCGCTAGGGAAAATGGACTAGATTCACTGTTTTTATGGCCGAAAAACCGGAAGAGAAAGCCCGTCAGGACATCGACGCAAAGTTGGTTGCCGCGGGCTGGGTTGTGCAGGATCGCAAAGATATCGACCTCACCGCTGGCCGTGGAGTAGCAGTCCGCGAGTTTCCAATGAGATCAGGCTTTGGCTTCGCTGACTACTTGCTGTACGTAGATCGCAAAGCTGCGGGAGCTATCGAAGCAAAGGCCGAGGGGCCACTTACAGGAGTCGAAGCGCAGTCGGCGAAATATGCCTCCGGGCTTCCCGACAACTTGCCCGCACATCGCCGTCCGCTTCCGTTTTTGTTCGAGTCAAACGGCTCCGTCACGTTCTTTACCAACGGACTCGATCCCAAGCCGCGCAGCCGACAAGTGTTCAGTTTCCCGCGGCCGGAAACCTTGGCTGAGTGGCTGTCCGAGCTATACCAGCTCCGTGCCCGGCTCACGCAGTTGCCTCCTCTCGATGAAACCGGCCTTTGGAAAGTCCAGACGCAGGCCATAACTTACCTGGAAGCCTCCCTTGCCAAAGGCGATCCCCGCGCCCTCATTCAGATGGCGACCGGCTCCGGCAAGACCTTCACCGCCGTCAGTAGCGCCTATCGCCTGCTGAAGTTCGGCGGCGCGAAGCGCATTCTTTTCCTCGTGGATCGCGGCAATCTCGGCAAGCAGACCGAGGACGAGTTTGCCAATTACACTCCGCCGGACGACACGCGCAAATTCCCTACGCTCTATACCGTCCAGCGGCTCAAGAGCAATTCCATCAATCCCGCCTCCAAGGTCGTCATAACCACTATCCAGCGCCTCTACTCCATGTTGAAGGGTGAAGTCGAGTTCGACGCGGAAAACGAGGAAGGCTCCGGCTTCGATTCCGCCAAACCGTGGAAGGGCGATCCGCCCGATGTGGTTTACAATGCGGGCATCCCGCCGGAGTTCTTCGATTTCGTCATCGTAGACGAGTGCCACCGTTCCATCTACGAATTGTGGGCGCAGGTGCTTCTTTATTTCGATGCGTTCCTTATCGGCCTTACCGCTACACCCGCCGGGAAGACCATCGGCTTTTTCAAGCAAAACCTCGTCATGCAGTACGGCCACGACGAAGCAGTTACCGACGGCGTCAACGTGGACTTCGATGTTTACCGCATCCGTACCCGCATCACCGAGGGCGGCGCGACCATTGTCGCCGATGACTCAGGTGTGTATGTGGACAAGCGCCACAAACTGACCCGCGCCGAGCGAATCGAGCTACTCACGCAAGACCTTACCTACACCGCCAACCAACTAAACGCGGATGTCGTCTCCGAAAGCCAGATTCGCACCGTCATCCGGGAGTTCCGCGACAAAGTACTGCCGGATGCTTACCCGGACCGCAAAGAGGTCCCGAAGACGCTTATCTTTGCTAAAGACGACTCTCATGCCGACGACATTGTTCGCATGATCCGTGACGAGTTCGCCGAGAGAAACGAGTTTTGCGAAAAGATTACATACCGCACGGGATTCACTCGCGTCGTAAAGAAGGTGAAGAACGATGACGGAACCGAGTCTGAAGTCACCGAGTGGCTGAAGACCTCCAAGCTCTCGCCCGACGAAATTCTCACCAACTTCCGCACCGGCTACTATCCGCGCATCGCGGTTACGGTGGACATGATTTCGACCGGGACCGACGTCAAGCCCATCGAATGCGTCTTCTTTTTACGCAACGTGAAGTCGGCCGGCTTCTTCGAGCAGATGAAGGGGCGCGGCGTACGTGTTATTTCACCGGACAAGCTCAAGGTCGTTACTCCCAGCGCCAAGGCCAAGGAGCGCTTCATCGTGGTGGATGCCGTCGGTGTCTGCGAGCAGGACAAGACGGATTCCCATACGCTCAACCGCAAGCCTTCCGCAACGCTACCAGAACTGCTCGAATACATAGCCCAGGGCGGCACCGATCCGGACGCGCTTACCACGCTGGCAGGGCGCCTCGCGCGCATGCAACGCGAATTCACTACCGAACAGTTAAGTGAACTGCGCGAACTTGCCGGGGGCAAATCCTTTCCCAGTCTCGCGGGCGATCTAATGCGTGCCTGCGACCCTGATGCCCAGATTGCCACCGCCCGAAAGAAATTCGGCGTTGCGCAGCCGACTGAGGAACAAGTCAAACAGGCCGGCGATGAACTCGCGCAGGGGGCCGTCACACCGTTTCTAAAGGCCGTATTCCGTCGCCGCATCATCGAAATCCGCGCACAGAACGAGCAGACTATTGACCGCCACACAATCGATGACGTGCTCTACTCAGGATTTGACGCATCCGCCGTTGACAAGGCGCAAGCCAAGGTGAAGGACTTCCGCGCCTGGATCGCCGCCCATAAAGACGAACTCACCGCGCTGCAAGTTCTCTACTCCGGCACCAAACCGCTCAAGCTATCACTCAAGGATCTCCACCAGTTGAAAAACGCTATCTCCACACCGCCGCTTGCGGCGACCCCGACTCAGCTTTGGCGCGCCTTCCAGGCCGTTGAGACTGAGAAGGTCGCGGGCATTGGCGGATCACAACTCGCTGACCTCGTCACTCTTGTTCGCCATGCGCTCGTCCCCGATCTCATGCTTAAACCCTACGCCGAAGAAGTACGGGCGCGTTACGCCGCGTGGCTTGCCGAGCGCGACGCTGCAAAAACGTTTACACCCGAGCAGCGCGAATGGCTCGACCGCATGGCCGAGCACATCGCTACCAGTCTGGCAATTCGGGCCGAAGACTTTGAAGACGGCTGGTTCGGCCAACAAGGTAGCCTCGGCAAAGCCTACGCTCTTTTTGGCGACAAGCTCCAACCGCTCCTCGTGGAGTTGAATGAACGGCTAGCGGCATGACTGAGGTAAACGGGCAACAACTGCCTGATGGGTGGGTGACATGCGAGCTATCCGAGATCTCGACGATCGTCATGGGGCAATCGCCACCGTCATCAACTTACAATTCCACAGGCGACGGTTTGCCATTTTTCCAAGGTAAAGCAGACTTCGGCAATCTCTATCCTGATGCACGAATCTGGTGTTCGCGCCCGGGTAAGATTGCTGAGAAGAATGATATCTTGCTTTGTGTTCGAGCCCCAGTCGGACCAACTAATCTTGCACCAGCAAAGTCCTGCATCGGTCGCGGTTTGTCAGCGGTTCACCCCGAACATGGCGTCAATCTAAAATACCTCTTATATGCTCTTCGACGTTTTGCCGCAGAGCTGGATAACAGGGGTACAGGGACAACTTTCAAAGCAATATCCGGGAAGGTCGTTCGAACGTTTCCCATTCCAATTGCACCTTCCTCCGAGCAAACCCGCATCGCTGACACGCTCGACGAACTCCTCTCCGATCTTGACGCGGGTGTGGTGGCGTTAGAGCGGGCGCGAGCGAAGCTGAAACACTATCGGGCGGCCGTGCTAAAGGCGGCGGTAGAAGGCGCATTGACCGCAGATTGGCGCGACGAACATCCCGACATCGAACCCGCCACCGCGCCTCTCACCCGCATCCTCGCTGAGCGCCGCCGCCGCTGGGAAGAATCCCAGCTCGAAAAGTTCAAGGCCGCGGGCAAGGAGCCGCCGAAAAACTGGAAGGCCAAATACCAAGAGCCCATCGACCCGGATACCACGAACCTACCGACGTTACCGGATGGATGGTGTTGGGCGTCGCTCGACCAACTCGCTTGGGCGTCCGGCTACGGCACATCGCAGAAGTGCAGTGAAATCAATAAGGGACTTCCAGTACTTCGGATTCCGAACATTATTGGAGGCAAGCTGAACCTCGAAAAAATTAAGTACGCATCACCCAAATATAGAGAATCCGATAGAGAACTAGTGGATACTGGCGATTTGTTGGTTGTGAGGACCAACGGAAGCCGAACCTTGATCGGGCGTGGTGCAGTTGTTCGCGAGAAGCCCAATGGGAGGTTTTCTTTCGCATCATATCTTATTCGCCTGCGTCTAATCCCATTATCACCCCTTCTGAAGTGGATTTCCTTTCTTTGGGACAGTTCACTGGTTCGGCAGTGGATCGAAACTCGCGCTGCTACGTCGGCTGGACAGCACAATATCAGCCTGGGTGTTCTCGAACCGTTGGTTTTACCGCTTCCACCAGAAGCGGAACAGGAGCAGCTTGCCGAATCTCTCGAAGATCAGTTCTCGGTGATTGAACATCTCGAAGCAGACCTGGAAGCAAAATTAGAGAGCTCACAAGCATTGCGCCAATCCATTCTGCGCCATGCGTTCACCGGTAAACTCGTCCCGCAGGACCCCAACGACGAACCCGCCAGCGAGTTGCTCAAACGGATAGCCGCTGAACGTGAGGAGCGCGCTCGGAAGGCTGCCGCTATCAAACAGACCGTCAAGAGAACCAGGACACCGCGCCGACGCGTTACTGTAAAAACCTAGAGAGACTTTCATGATCGACGCATCGCAAATCGGGAAACGGGCATGGAGCTACGCCGGAGTCTTACAGCAGGCCGGATTGAGCTGTGTGGAATATGTCGAGCAACTCACGATGCTGCTCTTCCTCAAGATGGCGGACCAGCTAACTGAGCCGCCGCACAACAAGCCGCCCATCGTGCCACCGGATCTCGGCTGGAAAGCGCTGCTCAAGCTCGACGGCGCCGCGTTGGAAAAACAGTACAGCGAATCCATCGAGAAGCTTGCGCTTAAGCCCGGCCTGTTGGGCGTCATCTTCAAGGGCGCCCGCTGCGACATACATAACCCGGCGCTGCTGAAACAGCTCATCGTCAACCTTATTGATAAAGAGGACTGGTTGAGCCTGCCGGTTGACGTGAAGGGCACGATTTACGAGGAGCTGCTCCAGCGGTCCGCGTCTGAATCAACCAAGGGCGCGGGCCAATATTTCACGACTCGCGCCGTCATCCAGGCGATGGTCGAAGTGATGCAGCCCACACCCCAAGACCGCATCTGCGACCCTGCCGCCGGCACGGGCGGCTTCCTTTTCACCGCTTACAACTACGTGCTCGACAAGTTCGTTAAGGAGCTGAACGCGGAAGAGAAGCGGGCGCTTCGTGAGGAATTAGTTGAGGGCATGGAGCTATCGCCCAAGGTCGCCCGCATGTGCGCGATGAACCTCTACCTGCACGGCATTGGCGGTGACAAGGTCGTCGTCCACTCGGGTCATGACAGCCTCGCCGCGCCATGGAGCAAGGAATACACGATGATTCTGGCCAATCCGCCCTTCGGTAAAAGCCAGAGTCTGCTTTTTGTGAACGAGGAAGGCGACACGGAAAAAGACGACCAGGTCATAGTGCGGGAAGATTTCTGGACTTCCACCAGCAACAAGCAACTCAATTTCCTGCAGCATATGTTCTCGCTCCTGAAAATAGACGGACGCGCTGCGGTTGTTGTCCCGGACAACGTGCTTTTCGAGGGCGGCGCAGGTGAGAAGATTCGCAAAAACCTCCTGGGAAAATGCAACGTCCATACTCTGCTGCGTCTGCCCACCGGCATCTGGTATTCGCCCGGCGTCAAGGCTAACGTGCTCTTCTTCGACAAAAGGGAAGGCCGACCCGAGCCGTGGACCGAAAACCTTTGGGTCTATGATCTGCGGACAAACAAACACTTTACGCAAAAGCAAGCGCCTATCACGCGAAAGGACTTCGAGGAGTTTGTCGCGTGCTATCAACCCGGGAAAATTCACGACCGAAAAGAAACCTGGAGCGAAGAGAACCCGGATGGCCGTTGGCGCTGCTACAGCTACGATGAGATTCTCAAGCGCGACAAACTAAGCCTCGACTTGTTCTGGATCAAAGACCAAAGCCTTACCGACACCGACTCGCTGCCAGCTCCCGACGTGCTTGCTGCTGAAATAGCGGACGAACTGGAAACCGCCTTCCAGCTGTTTTCTAAGATTGCCGGGAAGCTGACCAAGAGTGAGAGCTAAACCACGCACACGATACTGCCTCGGCCGCGACAACGAGGATGAGGAGGGGTGAGGAGGGATAGGTTATATGTTCAATCCGCGAACCGCATACGACGTTGGTTTTGACGCGATCGCGATCAAGGATTTCGCTGACTACAAGGATGAGTACGTAGTTCGTCCGCCGTACCAGCGCAAAAGCGTCTGGAGTCGAAAGAAGCAACAGGCGCTTCTTGACAGCCTTTTCCGTCGCTACTACATCCCACGTATCGTTATCCGGCTGGTTCGGTTGGACGAAGAGCGCACCGTCAAGGAAGTTATCGACGGCCAACAACGCATCACCACCGCCCAGGACTTCCTCACGGACGAACTTGCCTTGCCGAACACGCTCAAGGATGTCTATCCGTCATTGCCGGGCAAGACGTACTCGAAGCTATCGGCAGATGTGCGCAAGTTTGTGGATAAAGAGTTGAAGTATAACGCCGACATTGTAAAGGGCATTGAAGACCCCAGGAACCCCCAGCACCAGAGCGTCGCAGCGGACATCTTCTGGCGTCTGCAGCAAGGTGAGGACCTTACGTACATGGAGAAGGCACACGCGCGGCTCTCCAGCTTAAGCCGGAACTTCGTGGTCAAGTACGCGGACGACATCACGTTTGACTACGAAAAGTACACGCCCGTGGATAGCAATAAGGATAAGCACAAATTCTTCACGGTCATCGACCGAGGGAATGACCGCATGCAGCACTTGGCCATCCTCACGCGTTTCCTCATCCTGGAACAAGCGAATGGTCCAGCGAACATCCAGGACGGCGACGTTACAGATTACATCGACAAGTACCAAGTTGCAGATGGGATTGGGAATCTGTCGTTCGAGAAACAAGCGCACGCGAAGTCTGTGCTGCACAACATGAATGCTCTCTATGAAGTATTCAAAGATGATCCGATGCGCGACGACAGCAACGGAGCAATCAAGGAGTTGCGCATTGAATACTTCATCCTTTCCGTCTATTTGCTACTCCGCCACTTGGCAACCCACTACGTCTGGGGCCAAGCGGAAAAGAAGTTGTTTCACGACTTCGTCATAGCCTTTCATCAGCGTTGGAAAAAGAAGTCGGAAGACGACCGCGACATCGTTGCGTTCTCGGATAGTCGGCAGCAGACGAGCAATGAAGTGGAGGCACGGCACAGAATCATCCGCCAGCTATTCTTTGAGTTCGCAAAGGAAAAAGGCGTCAAGATCATCGTCAAAGATTCGAGGCGGGCTTTCAGTGAGGCGGACCGGATTCTGATTTACAGACGCGACAATGGGTTGTGCCAAGCGTGCATTAAGGCGGGAAAGCCAGAACCGGATTGCCGTGTATCTTGGTCCGAATACGAGGCCGATCATGTATTACCACACAGCAAGGGTGGCCAAACCGACGTCGAGAACGCACAACTGTTGTGCCGGACGCACAACCGCAAACTCGGCGCAAAAAACTGAAAACCGATGGCCTACAGAGGAGACTAGGATCGAGAACAACTCCACATCAAAAGGAGAAGTACATGAAAAAGCGGATGGGATACCTGAAGCTGCACGAGGAAGTGGAACTCAACCTGCGCGGTCTGACTGTGTGGGCGTACACAAAAGGGGGTAAGTACCTCGGTCGCGTCGAAATCAACCGCGCCGGGCTCGCCGCCTATACCGGAAGGAAGGGCGCTACGCGTCTCGGCAACATGCGCTGGGAAACATTGTTCGAGCGGTTAAAGAAGTAGATTCGGGGTCAAGTCTTGAATCTTGACTTTTTCATCCCGCGTCCGCTCCTAACCTAGCCTGATCCGATCCCGCCCTTCGACTTAGCTCAGGGCAGGCGTGAGGCGAGAGGCGACAGCCGACAGGCGCGAGGACGGGGGCGGCTTCGCGTTCGCGCATCGATCCGCTATATTGCTTAGCGCCGGCGAGTGTCGGTCACGATTATGAAAAAATGCCTTCGGCTATGTTTTCTGGTCTTGCTCGCCGGCTGCGCCCAGACGGAGTCGACGGAATCCCCCATGCCCGCCGGAAGATCGCAGGTGGATTACGACCGCGCCAGTTACGAGTGCGAGCGCGAGGTGAGAATGGCGTTTCCGCGGGCGAGGGGCGGCGACGCCGCCATGCGGAGTCTTTACGTGCAGTGCATGAACGGGCGCGGGTATGCGGTGACGGTTATGCCGTGGTGGTGAGAGAGGCCGGGAGTCTTTTCCGTCTGCGCCTGCTCAGAATCTAGCACGCCCCCCCCCCCCGCGGGATGGCGATAACGCATGATGTGGTGCCAGTCGGTCTTGGGGCGTTCGATCGGAACCTTTTTACAGCCCGTGCAGGCGCGGCTCATGACCGAGTCGATCACGGTTTCGAACTCGGCTTTAAGTTTCAGCTCGAAGCTGTGCCCGCAGGTCTGACATTCCAAGGTCCATATGCCGGTGCTCATATAATGCGTATTTGCATGTTCGGCCGGAATGTTTCTGTTCAAAAGTAGACATTTTTCGGGCCTGGGTGAAGTTTCCAGCTTTCCGGAATTCTGGAAACGTGGAAGTATTAATTTTTCGGTCGGGTCTCGAATCGTTGAAATCCCGGCCCTGCAATCTTCCGACTCCGCGGTTTTAATCCCCGACCTCGATCTTGAACTGTGCGCCTTTCGGGAGCTGGGCTATTTGCTTGGCGAGATCGGCGTGAAAGTGAATGAGCTGCAAAGCCGGTACGGGTTTGAGACTTGTGCCGTTTGCGGATTCTTTCGTGCAGAAAGGCGGATAGGCGAGCAGCAGCTGCCCCGGCTGTAGGCGCAGATTCGGATTGAACTTGAGCGCCCCACAGGCATCTGTCGCTATCGCGGCCCAGAACTCGGTCAGACTATTCGCTGTTTTTTCTAATTCTCCGGTCTCGGTGCGCAGGCACCATACGGAATCTTCTCTGAGTAAGAATTGATCTCCCATGCAGTCCTCTGCGAAAGGGATGTCGATTGACGCTACCGAAGGATAAAGCGTGTGCAGCGCATCTTCGCCTTCCATAACCTGGCGGAGCGAATGCCACGCCGGCAAGCGCACGGCGCCGCGCACGTGCAAGCCGCCATGAAAAAGAACGAAGCCGTTCGTCTCCCTGAGCAGCGCCGCCAAGTCCTGCGGCAGGCGTGGAAGAATTTCTGGATCGTCGATCTGAGACCCGACGAAAGTAATTTGGCCGATCTCGTGCGCTTGCATGACGCTATGCTACCGCTGTATTTCCCGGCCGTCCAGGAACGAAAAGGGTAAGCCCTCGGGTCAGACTTTCTAATCTCTCCAATCTTTTAACTCCCCGCCCCCGCCCCGCTGTGAATGTCGCAGGCCGGTTTTGCAGGCGGGCGAAGCTCGCGCAAAATAAAAGGGCCGGAAAGATTTCTCTTTCCGGCCCCGGTCGACTGTGTTCGCGCTTCCTTAATCTCTAATCGCGCCCTTTGCCCGGTCTTTCCTCGCGCCCGCGTTTCTGCGGCGGTCCGCCCCCGCCTTTTTTCTCGATGAACTCGGCGCGGCCGCTCGCTTTCTCGCCGCCGCGGGACTCGCGCTCGACGATCTTCGACTGCGACTCGCGGACGCGGTCGTCGCGAGGCCGATATTTATATTGACCGTTGTGAATCGTGGCGTGCTCGGACGGCGCCGGGTAGCGGTTGCCCGAGTAGCGCCTTTGATAGCTCGGCAGCGGCGCGGCGGGATGCTTGGCCCTGCGGTCCCAGCGGTCCCAGTCGCGGTGGCGCTCGTACCATCGCGGCCCCCAGTAGTCGCCCCAGCGCGGCGGGCGGTCGAGCGCCCAGCCGCTCCAGTAGCGCGGGCGCACGCGATAGTAGCGGTAGGGGACGACGAGGAGCGGCTGCGGCACGTCGTCCGGCTCGACGACGACCCACGGGCCGTTGTACCACGAGCTCGAATACCAATAGCCGTCGTCCACGTTGAAGACCCAATAGAGCCCGTCGTAGAAAAAATAGTTCCCGCGCACGTCCGGCGCGTAGTAGACGGGATAGCCGGGGATCACGGTGAGCCGCGGGTATGCGGGCAGATTGATGCCGATATGGACGCCGACCTGGGCCTCCGCGCCGGCGGCGACGACGAGGACGAAGAACGCTGCGACGACGATGCGCCGGGCGAATGTCATAGGGTGGTCCTCCCTGCTTTCGGTATAGAGGTTTTGACGGATGGTGGAAGGGTGGACGTCGGGCGAGGCGATGCTTCGGATCGGACTTTCTATTCTTACCGTTTGACTAGATCCCGAATACCGTTATAGCGTGCCGCGACTATGCATTTCGCTCTGCGCGAGAATGGCCGCACGTCTTCCAGCCTGCCGGACGGGGATTGAATGAGCGCCATCGTTAGCTTCGACATTAGAAATTTCAGCGCCCACGTCTCACAGCTCGCGGGCGGGAACCGGAATGAAAGCAAAAAGATATTCGACGTCGTCGGCGCGGTCTTCGACTGTCTCGATAGAGAAATCAAGTCCAGCGACCGCGGATATGCCTTTAAGAACAAGACGTACGTGATTCATACCGGCGACGGTTTCGTCGCGGTTTTTTACGGCAAAGAGAAGTGCCTGCAAGGCTTGCTGGTCGCCTCGCGCGTGGCGGTCGGCGCGCGGCAGATCTTTCGCCGCTACAATAAGGCCGCGCGGCAGCACCTCGACACACAATCCCTCGCTCCGCTGGGCTACGGGATAGGCATCCATCTCGGACCGGTCAGCAAGTTCGATTATCGGCCGGTTTACGAACCCGGGAACAAATCGTCGGGAATCGGTTTGCTCGGACACGCGATCAACCTGGCGCATCGCGTTCAGGAGGCGACCAAAGATCATACCTATCCGATTATCTGTACCCAGCTGGTTTATCGCGAGGCGATATCCGGCCTGGCGAAAAGGCACAGGAGCGAATTCGCCAAACGATTCACGCGACTGGACCGGCATCGGCTCCCCGGCATGAACGGTCCCATCACTTTGTACGGCGTCGATCCGGAGATCGGACTGCATATCCGTCCGGCCGTCGTGATTTAGGGTTCGGCGTCCCGCACGGCGCGGCGCGGGACGCCGCGCGAAAAAATCAATTCCCTGGAGCGAAGTTTCCAGGTTTCGAGAATTCTCGAAACGTCGAAGTATGAGAGCCCTATCTATTCTCCTCCGGGCAAAGGGGAGAAGCACAAGGGCTAAAATTGTGCGTCACACCGCGACATTCTGCGACAGATCGGCGGAGATTTTGGTTGATGCGAATGCGATTCAGGTTCATCCTGGCGGCGGCGGATATATCGTTTTCTCGCCCCGTCGGCATCGCGGAAGAGCCCTACACCGGCCTTCGGCAGTGTGGACTCAGCCTTGGGAGCTCGCTGCGGGTCAGCGCGGCGCGATTTCCGCCGCGCGGAGCTTGCCGTCGTCTTCGTAGTAGCGGACGGCGACTTTAGCCCCGTTCTTGGCGTTGTCGATGCCCTTGGTCTTGAAGTCGGTGATGACGGTTTTTTCCGCATCGCCGGTCTTGATTTTTATTTCGCCGCCCGACTTCTTGACCACCGTCCCGATGAATTGCTTGACCGCTTTTTCGCGGGCGCGCTGCATCTCCGGGAGATGAACGCCGCCGCGGCCGTCGCTTTGAGGCGGCGCGCCGACTGCGCCGCCGCTGGCCGCGCTGCCGGCGGCGCTGCCGCTGCGCTGCTCTTGATTCGCCGTGCCGCCGCGCTTTTCGGGATCGACTTCGCCGGCGTTGAGAGCGCTATGGAAACAGCAGGCGAGCAGGCCGAGCGCGTAGAAGACTCGCTTCATTTTCCACCTCCGAAAAACTTCCGTTCATTCGAATACGATTCGGTGCGCGAATGCGTGCAGCCAGACGAAGACGATCGGGAGAAAGCTCTCGAAAAACACGCCGAGGTTCTGCAGCGCGATATAGCTGCCGACGAATAATATCGCAGTCGCGCCGGCGACGATGCCCCATTTGCGCCGCGCGCGCATGCGCAGCGCGAAGAGGAACGCCCCGCCGAGCGCGAGGAAGAACTCCAGCGCCTTCAAGGACTTCTCGCCCGCGGGCGAGAAGATGCGGCCGTCGACGATCGCTTCGACAAAATTCGCATGCAGCAGCGCGCCCGCGACCTCGCCGACGGGACTGAAATGCAGATCGACCGGCGCGCCGGCGCCGTACGCGAGACGGTGCCAGCCCGCGCCGAGGATCACCGCGCGGTGCGCGAGCAGCGCGAGCGCGGCGGGATCGCCTTTCAGCACGGCGCCCGCGGCGACCGTGTGAAATTTGTTCGCCTCGATGAAGCCGCCGAGCGGGAAATGCGAAGAGCCGTGCGGCAGGCGCTGGAGCGCATCGGCGTTGTAGGCCTTCACGATCGCGAGCGCGAAGGAATCGACGCTGCCGCCGCCGGCGAGCGGCAGCGCGAGCGGCACCCGGCTCACCTCGTACGGCAGCGCGATGTAGCCTTTGCGGACGTTGGGCGCGGCGGCGCCGAAGTCGAAGCCGCCGTAGATGTCCGAGGCGAGGACGTATTCGCGATTGGCGTCGAACTTGATCGTCTGCGCGAGCACGATCTTGCGCCGCGCCGCGAGCTCGCGAATCGTATGCAGCAGCGTTCGCGTTTCCTCGGCGTAGTCGGGATGCTCGACGATGCTGCCGTCCGGCAGCGGCGAGGAGAGGTCGAAGTCGACCGCGATGACCGCCGGGTCGGCGGCATCGATCGCGCGGACGAGCTTCGCGAGATACGTCCGCTTGATCGGCACGCGGCGCGCGGGCTCGCCGCGCCAGTATTCGTCGTCGTCGACGAGGACGACCACGGTGTTTTGCGGAATCGCTTTGCGCCAGCTCAGCCCGGTTAAAAACTGATAGGTGAAATAGCGGGCCGCAGGCCAGAAATCCTGCCGCGCCGCCCAATCGGAAAAAAGCATTCCGATGACGATGAAAACGGCGACGCCGGCCCAGTACTGCCAGCGGCGCGCTCCCGCGGTGAGCTTCATTGAATGCAAGGAAAAAACGGTCGCGCTCTCTGCGCGAGCGTTTACCGCGGCCGGGCCGGTTTTGTCAATCGAGAAATGCCGCGCGCCGCGTTGGACTTTGACCGTGAAGTCCGGCTAATGATGCCCGCATGGTGGAGGTCGTCGAGAAGCCGACGTTTAAGCCAGAGGACTTCGACCGCACGGGGAAGAAGCCGGGGCTGTCGGCGATCGTGCGGCTGAGGAACGAGGAGGATTTCGCCGAGCGCGCGCTCGAATCCATCGCGCCGTTTTTCGACGAGATCGTGGTCGTCTACAACGGCTGCACGGACGCCACGCCGGAGATCGTCGCCCGCTTCGCCGCGGCGGAGCCTAAGCGCGTGAAGGCATACCATTACGTGCCGGAGGTTTTTCCGCAGGGGAGCGACATGCACCGGCGGCTGCCCGGCGATCACCCGAATAGCCTGGTGCACTATTATAATTTCGCGCTCAGCAAGGCGACGCGACGCGTGTGCGCGAAGTGGGACGGCGACATGATCGCCGCGCCGCGGCCGTTCGGCGCGCTGATCGAGCGTCTCCGGCGCGCGCGGACATCGCCGCTACATCGCTGGACGTCGCCGTGGTTCGGCGGCTTCTGGTGGTTTACCGGCGTGAATCTTGTCGACCGGGACGGCCGCGTTTTCGTCCTCAAGTCGCATCCGCGCGCTGGAAGCCGATGGGACGCCGGCTTTTGGCCGGCCGGCCGCGCGCACAATTTCAAGCACAGCCCGCGCTTCGAGATCCTGCGCACGGGCGCGCTGATCAAGTCGTTCGCCGGCTTCGCGTTCTTTCACGTGAAGGCGATGAAGAAGGACCGGGGCGTCCGCGTCTACCAGCTCGAGAAAAACCCGGGCTCATTTTACCAGAAGTATGCCGACGAGATGCGCGACCCGGAGGTGATGACGTTTGAGGGCTATTGCGGCGTGCAGCCCGAGGCCCGAAGCCTGCCGGACCCGGAGGAGATGGGAATTCGGCCGCTACGCCGAGCGTAGGCGCCGCGCCTAGGCCGGCGACTTTAATTACAAAATTCGACAAAGTCCGAGGGTCGCAACATAAAAGTGCACAGGCCAGGTTGAGTGACTGCAGTAAAGTTCTCGGAATATCCTTAGGATGCTGAATTAGCGCATGCGTGGCACAATACTTGCTCCGTTGCGGCCGTATGCAGCCGCAAGTCTGCCTGTATGGCGTCGAAAGATTCGGGGTAAAGGCCGACGCGCTCGACCGCGAGCATAAGGGCAAGCGGTTTTCGGTGCTGCCCCTGGAGGCCGATCTGCAGCTCAAGGGCCTGGCGCAGCTGCCTGATTTGGTGATCGCCACCGCGAATCCGATGCTGGCCCAGACGGCGGGCTCGGCAACCTATGAAGCGAGCAATCTGCAGATGCTCTCGAACGTGCGTATGGCATTGGAGCAGGGCGTCAGCTTCTGCTTCATCGAGAACGGCGCGGTGCGCGACACGCAGGTGGTCGGCAGCGCGGCGCAGAAATCCCTCGGCTACAAGGTGCTGGCGGAGGACTTTTCGATCGGCTTCAATCCCACGGAGCTGAGCAACGAGTTCACCAAGGTCAATCCGTACTTCGACCATTTCCTAAAAAATCACGGCTTCACTTCGGTCGGATTCAACCTGCCGCAGAACGGCGCCGGCGAGATCGACGTCGTCGCCCGTCTGAGAAAAGACGGGCGCGCGGCGGCGGTGGCGCGAAAGCAAGGCCGCGGCATGCTGATCGTCGTCCCGGCGCAGCCCCAGGCGCTCGAGCTGGACTTTTTCGCCGACCTGGCGGACGGCTGCTTGAATTACGTCAGAGCCAAAACCACCGACATTCCGGCATACGTCGAGGAGTTTCATTTCGCCGAGGAGCAGCCGATCGTCAAGGAGCTGGAGGCGCTCAACGCACAGCTCCTGAAAATTAAGAAAAAATTCGGCGACTTTACACCGCCTGCCCGCGTGGTTCGAAAAATACCTCGAGCTCAACATCGACGCCTCGCGCAACGGCGACGGGCCGCATTTTTATCTCGCGCAGGGCGGAAAGCGCGTCGCCATCGGCGAGATCAAGAGCACGGCGGAAAACGTCAAGCGCGAGCATTTGACCAAGCTTCGACTGCGCCGCGAGGAGTCGGAGCTGCCCGACGATTATCCGTCGGTTTTAATCGTCAACACGTTCACGGCCGCAGAGAGTCTCGCGAAAAAGGACCAGCGTGTCGAGAGCCGCGAGTGCGCCAAGGCGGGCCAGGACCATATCGTGATTCTGCGCACGATTGATCTATTACGCGTGCTGGATCTGCCGAACGCTAAGCAGGAGGAGTTCAAGAAACTACTCCTGACCGCCGCCGGGTGGCTGAAGGTCGGCGCCGCCGGCGTCGAAGTCGTTCAGAGCTGATGCGCGCGCTGCGAACGCTTAAGGCGCGGCGTCAAATAAATTTTCCAACATCTCCTCGTTACCACAATCCCGCCGACGCAGGGTGGATCACATCTTGACGGCATAGACGTCGATCTGTATTGTCTTTCGTCTTCATGGGCGTAGCTTCGAGGACCGCCTCAAATACCGTTCCGGTCGATGGCCGGCGACCCGCGCCGGCTAAAGCCCGCGTCTCACCTCGGTGATGATCCACAAAGTTCGTTCCGGTTTCCTTGCGCTGCTCGTCGCAGGGATTACTTTCATCGCGTTTTTTCCCGCCCTCAGGAGCGGCTTCAGCCTGTGGGACGATCCCGAAAATATTCTCAATAATCCGTACTACCGCGGTCTCGGCCCGGCGGAGCTGCGATGGATGTTTACGACCTTTCTCGACAGCATGTACCTGCCGCTCACCTGGATGACGCTCGGAGCGGACTATGTGTTCTGGGGAATGCATCCGGTTGGTTACCATCTAACCAGCCTGGCGTTTCACGCGGCGGCCGCGGCTGTCTTCTATTTCGTCGCGGTGCGCCTGCTGGCAGCCGCTTGCGGCACCGAGGACGCGACGGTGCGCGCGGCGGCGTTCGTCGCCGCGCTTTTCTTTGCCGCTCATCCGGTGCGGGTGGAGCCGGTTGCGTGGGCATCGGCGCGCGGCGAAGTCGTCGCGGGATTTTTCGCCATGCTGACTTTACTTGCATACGTGAGCGCGGCGCGGGAAAACAATCGAGGACGTTACGTCCGCCTGATCGCTTCGGCCTGCTTCTCTTATGGGCTGGCGCTGCTCGGCAAAGGCGCCGTGCTCGCGCTGCCGCTCGGGCTCGTCGTCCTCGACTGGTATCCGCTCCGGCGTCTCGCCAGCCGGCGCGCGTGGGTTGAAAAGCTGCCGTTCTTCGCGCTCTCCTTCGCGGCCGGCGTGCTCGCGTTGTACGGCAAATATTACGGCGGACTGCTTTTCGGCCTGTCGGAATACACGATCGTGCAGCGGCTCGCGCTCACCGCGTACGGGCTGATTTTCTATCTTTCGAAGACGGTCGCGCCTTTCGGTCTCGCGCCGCTTTATCCGTTGCCGCCCGTTGTCGGATTTTCCGATCCGCGCTTTCTCTGGAGTGTTGTCGCGGCGGTAGCGCTCACGGTCGTGCTCGTCATCTGCCGCCGCCGCGCGCCGTGGGCGCTCGCCGCATGGCTGTGGCACGGAGCGCTGCTTTTGCCGACCTCCGGCCTGCTGCAAAACGGGCCTCAGCTCGCGGCCGACCGCTACGATTACCTTGCGGCTCCGGCCGCTGCGTTGCTCGCGGGAGGGGCGGTGATTTATCTCTATCGGCGCGCGGCGGTAGCGGCGATCTCGGCTGCGGCGGTGATCGTCGTGCTTTTCGCCGCGCTTACCTGGAGACAGGCTGAGCTATGGAACGATCCCGTCGCTCTATGGCAGCGGGCGGCTTCCTTCGAGCCGCGCTCGCATCTCGCCCATCATTATCTCGGATCGGCGCTGCTGGCGGCCGGCAAGACCGACGACGCGCTGCGGGCATTCGAAGCGTCGAAGCAGCTCAATCCCTCTTACGCTTCCGCGTATCTCAGCATTGGACGTATTCTGGAAAAGCGCGGCGATGCATCGGGAGCGATCGAAAATTATCGCCGCGCCGTGCGTCTCTTTCCCGGCTCGGCCGCCGCACACTTCTCCCTCGCGACGCAGCTTTTGAAAAGAGGTCAAAAAGAACAGGCGATCGCCGAGTACCGCGAGACTCTAAAGCTCGATCCGAGAAACGCCGACGCGCATAATAATCTCGGGTTTCTCCTCGCAGCGAACGGTGAGGTCGAAGCTCCGCGCGAGCATTTTACGGCGGCAATCCAGCTCAATCCGGGACATGCGCTGGCGTACTACAACCTCGGCATGCTGATGTTGAAGACCGGTGACGCGCAGCACGCCGCGGAATATTTCGCCCGTGGGCTGGAGCTAAGGCCTGGCACTCCGGAGATCGAGCGCGCGCTCGCCGCCGCACGCGCGCGGCAAGCGCAGCAGTAACCTGCGAAGTTCTCTACAATTCCACGATCGTCTTGAAGCCGCCCCAGAACATGCGCTTGGCGTCGAAGGGGAGCGCCTTGATGTTCATCATCGAGGCGAGGCGCGGGTCCTTCATCACTTTTGCGTTTACGCGATCGCGGTGCGCGCGCGACTTGTACACGACGTAGGCGAAGACGACAGTCTCGCCAGGCTTGAGCTTGACGCTCTGCGGGAACGACGTGCGCTTGCCGGGCTTGACGTCGTCAGCCGCGCATTCGATGTATTCGAGCGCGCCGTGCTCGCGCCAGACTTTGCCCGCCTTCTGCGCCATGCGCCGGTATGCCTCAAGGTTTTTCTTTGGGACCGGGACCACATATCCATCGACGTAACGCATGAGTTTCCCTCCTCGTGAATCAATCGGATGTGCCGCCTACAATATATAATCGTTCGGCGGATGGCGAAATCGACAACGGCGGAAATAAAAACTGAGCAGCGCGTGCGCAGTCGCGCCGTCAGCGTTCTTGGGAGAGTTCCATGATCAGGCGGGCGATTAGATAGAGGCGCGGCGCGATCGAATCGAGCAGGACGTACTCCGCATTCGCCGAATGCGATCCGTAGCCTTGCAGCCCCATACGTTCGAGGACCGGCGCCTTGGTTTCGAGCGCAGCGAAAGCGGCGTCGGTGCCGCCGCCTTCGGGGATGTCGTCGACGATCAACTCGCGCCCGAGCTCGCGGTAAACGCGCGCAGCATGTGCGGCGAGCGCTCGCGATGCGGGGTTGGCTTCGAGCGGCGGCCGGCGCCGCTCGAACTTCATCTCGACCTTCGTTTCGGGCAGGAGCCGATTCTGTATACGCTCGAGCACGCGGCGCTCGATCGCGTCGTAGTCAGCGACGCGGAGCACGCGCACGTCGGCGGTCGCGTGCGCGGTCGGAGGAATCATGTTGCGCGCCGTGCCGGCGCTCGCCAGCGTCCAGTTGAGCTTGAGGCCGGTCGCGGCATCGGAGAGGTCGCGCGTCTGCAGCACCTGGTGCGCCAACTCGTAGAGCGCGTTGACGCCGGCTTCCGGCGTCATACCGGAATGTGAGGCGCGCCCCTCGACGGTGAGCGTGATCGAGCCTATGCCGCTGGTCGCGAGCGCTACTTTGTCCGAGTCGGCGTAGCTGCATTCGAAGGAAAAGACAGCGTCGTGCTCGGCGGCTAACCGCGTGATCAGCGCGCGCGAGGCCGGCGAGCTGATCTCCTCGTCGCCGTTGACGACCACGGTAAGCGCGCCGTAACCGCGGAAATTCATACGCTTCAAAAGCGTGAGCGCGTGTATGATCACGGCGATGCCCTGCTTGTCGTCTGCGATGCCGAGGCCGTAGGCGCGTCCGCCGTCGACGCGGAACGGCTGCTCGGCGCCCATGCCGCGCGAGTACACTGTGTCCATGTGCGCCAGCAGGAGAATCTTTTTCGCACCGTCTCCGGCGAAGGTTGCGCGCACGAGCTTGCCGATTTTCTCCGGCGTATCTTCCATCCGGTATACTTCGTGCGGCTCGACGACCTCGGGGCTTCCGCCGAGCGCGCCGAGCCGCGCGGCCACGAGCGCGCCCAGCCGGTCCAGACCCTCGAGGTCGCGGCTGCCCGACTCGATTGAGACCAGCTCCTTCAGAGTGTCCAGCAGCGTCGCGCTTTCGTCCGCGGCGAGAGAACGCAGCCGGTCGTCCGGCTGCCCGAGCGCAGCTGCCGGGATAGCGAGCAGCAGGAAAAAGACGACTGTTGGAAAATAGCCAGACGGCCGCTCAGGCTTAAATCGCGGTAGAGTCATATACCCGCGTACCACTCGTAGCCGCGGTCTTCCCAATAGCCGCCTTTGCCGCGTGGGATTGTTTTCAGGTCGGCGACGAATTCGATGCGCCGGATGTATTTCGCCATCTTGTAGCCGAGCTGCGTCTCGACGCGGAGGCGAAGGGGCGCACCGTGCTCGACCGGCAGCGGGACACCGTTCATCTCGTAGGCGAGGATCGTCTGCGGGTGGCGCGCGTCGCGCATGTCGATGCTCTCGTAATAGAGCTCGCCGTTGTCGTCGCGGTCCATGCAATGAAAGACGACGTAGCGCGCGGCGGGCGCGGGGATGACGCGCGCAATGATGCGCGCGAGCGGCACGCCCTTCCATTTCGCGATGGCGCTCCAGCCCTCGACGCAGTCATGGCGGGTGATCTGCGTGCGCGCGGGCACTCCCTTCAGCTCCTCGAGCGTCAAGCGCGTCGGCCGCTCGACCATGCCGCCGATCTCCAGCCGCCAGTTCGGCCAGCCAGCCTTGGCGTCGGCCATGTATTCGTTTTCGAGCGGCGGCGGGTTGCCGTTGGGCTTGAAGTAGCGCGAGATATCTTTTTCCTCGAATTCCTGTGCCAGCCTGCGCCGGCCGGTGAGGAGGCGCAGAAACCGGCGGCTCGCGCTTTCGGCGGAGTCGAGGAGCGCACCGATTCTGCGGCTTTGCTGAAGGCGATCGAAGAGCTTATCGCAGCCGGAGAGGCCGAGCAGCGCCGCGCCGTAGAGCGCGCCGGTAAGAATTTTTCTCCGCGTGATCTCAGGGCCGCTCTTTGTCATCGGCGCCTCCATTCTCCGCGCGCGGCACGGGCGCTTCGACCGCCGTGGCTACGTGGAACTTTTCGCGGTACCAGCCGCTCACCATGCTGCGCATGTTGTTGATCATGCCCGTCGTGATCACCATCATGACGTGGCCAAGCGTAAAAAGCGCGAAGGCGAACGCCAGGATGAAGTGGACGCTGCGCGCAGACTGGCGTCCGCCGAAGATCGCGGGGAGCCAGTTGAATGCGACGCCCATTTGCGGCGACATCGCCAGCCCCGTCATCATGACGAGCGGCGTGAGAACGAAAAATACCGACGTGTAGGCGAGCTTTTGCAGCGGATTGTACTCGCCGTCCTGCGGCGAGGTCTTGCGCAAGTGTAGATAATAGAGCGCCATCGGCAGCAGCTTCGGCACGTCGCGCGGTCGCAGGATGAACTGCGAGACGTGGCCGGTCGCGCGATTATATATGAAGTAGAATAGGCCGTTCAGCACGAATAGCCAGGCGAAGAAAAAATGCCAGCGGCGACCGCACGCGAGGCAATAGAAGCCCGGGATCGTGATCCAGCTCGGGAACGCGCGCGGCAGCGGCCCCATGTCCGTGTTCTGCGTGCCCAGAACGCCGGTCGTGTCGTAGCGCCGTCCGTAAAGTTCGGTGTAGGATCGCACTTCACCGTCCTCGCCCGAGGCGTAAATCGAGAAGAACGCTTCGGCCGGCTCTGCCTTGCTGCCCCAGTGGAGATGCGGGTAGGCGTTGAAGATCATGAGGCCGCTCATGAAAAGCACCATGAGCGCGACGGCGTTGACCCAGTGCGTCGCGCGCGTGACGCGGTTATGGCGGTAGACGATATCGTTCATTGCTTCTCGGCTGCCGCCGCGAACGGACGCGAAGGCTGGCGCGCGCTCCAGCGCACCGCGGCGCGAAACGCGAGCAGGAGCGCGAGCACGACGCCGAACGCAAGCGGCCAGCGGATGTCCTTTTTTACGAGCCACCAGTAGTGTATCACGCCGCCTGCGGCTGCGAAGTAGACGAGCCGATGGAGCTGCTGCCAGCGCTTTCCCAGGCGGCGCACCATCGCCGCCGTGGACGTGAGCGCGAGCGGGATCAATAGGATGAAGCTCGCGAAACCGACCGTAATGAACGGCCGCTTGGCGACGTCTTTGACAATGCCGCGGAAATCGAAGAACTGATCGAGCCAAACGTAGGTCATGAAATGGAGGCAGGCGTAAAAAAACGCGAAGAGTCCCAGCAGGCGGCGGAACTTGACGGCGTCGTTCCAGCCGGTGGTTTTTCTGAGCGGCGTGACAGCCAGCGTGATCAGGAGAAAAATGATCGTCGCGTCGCCAGTCCAGTGGGTGATCACTTCGATCGGGTTCGCGCCGAGGTTGTCCGTGAACGCGAAGTAGGCGAGGCAGTAAAGCGGCGTCAAGCAGGCGGCGAAAACCGCCGCCTTCGCAATTTTGAATTTTAAATTTTGAATGGTGAATTCAAAACTCATAATTCAAAATGTAAACATTTTTCTTCAGAAGTATTTGCGGAGGTCCATGCCCGAGTACAGCGACGCGACCTGGTCGCCGTAGCCGTTGAACGGGAGAGTCTTGCGTTTGAGGAACTCGCCGATGCGCCGCTCGGTCGCCTGGCTCCAGCGCGGGTGATCGACCTCGGGGTTGACGTTCGAATAAAAGCCGTACTCCGTGGGACCGGCCTTCATCCAGGTCGTCATCGGCTGCTGCTCGACAAAGCGGATCTTGACGATCGACTTAATGCTCTTGAAGCCGTACTTCCACGGCACGACGATGCGAATCGGCGCGCCGTTCTGGTTCGGCAGGGTCTCGCCGTAGAGGCCGACGCCCAGGATCGCCAGCGGATGATTCGCCTCGTCTATGCGCAGTCCCTCGATGTAGGGCCAATCGAGAATCATCCGGCTCCGCTGCTCGGGCATCTGCTTGGGATCGAGCAGCGTCGTGAACTCGACGAACTTTGCCTTGCCGGTGGGCTCTGCGCGCTTGATGAGCGCGTTCAAAGGAAAGCCGATCCACGGGATCACCATCGACCAGCCCTCGACGCAGCGCATGCGGTAGATGCGCTCCTCGAGCGGCGCGAGCTTCATCAGCTCATCTATGTCGTAGCGTTTGGGCTTGTTGATCTCGCCTTCGACCGCGACGGTCCACGGCCGCGGCATGAGCGATTTCGCATACTGAGCCGGCGAGTATTTATCCGTGCCGAACTCGTAGAAATTATTATAGGTCGTGATGTCCTTCAGCGGTGTCTGCTTCTCGTCGATGCTGAGCTTGCTTTTCTGCACCTTGGCGAGCTTCTCGCCTGCGTGGACCTCCGAGGGCAATAAGAAATCCGGCGCGGCGAGCCCGGCGACGGCGGCGCCGGCGATCGCCGCCTGCACAAGAAAGCCCCGGCGGCTCAAGAAGAGCTCTTTGGACGTGATAGCGGACGATTTAATATCCGCAGGTTTTTTGATCAGCATAAGCCTCTCCCGAAGGTCTTATATTACCACGCGGCCTGAGCATGCCAAACGCAGCATCCCATAGATATTACGCTCGCTAGTCGAAAAGGGATTTTTCTTCCTCCGGAGGCGGGGGCGGCTCCTCGCCGCGATAAAACAGCGGACGGCGGCTCTGGCGGTCGGCCTCGGCGCCACTGATGTGGTTTGTCGCCGCCATCCGCTTAAGAATCAGATTCCTCCGGTACAGCAGGCCCTTCTCGCGCGGATTCAGCGGGCTCGGCAAAAGCGCGGCGAGCGTCGCCGCGTCCGCTGGATCGAGCGCCGAGACCGGCTTCGATAAATAATAGCGCGACGCCGCCTCGGCGCCGTAAATGCCGCGTCCCCATTCGACGACATTGAGATACAGCTCGAAAATCCGGCGTTTGCTGAGCGCGCGCTCGAGCTGGAAGGCAATGATCATTTCGCGTAATTTTCTCAGCGGGTTTTTCGACGGGTTGAGATAGAGATTTCGCGCCAGCTGCATCGTGATCGTGCTGCCGCCGCGCGCGAATTCGCGTTTTTGCCAGTCCCGCTTCACGGCTTCCTTGAGCTCGTAGAAATCGACGCCGTTGTGGCTGAAGAACGCCGCGTCCTCGCTGAGCAGGATCGCTTTCTTGAGATGCTCCGAGACGGAATCGTACGGTACCCAGACCTGCTGACGCTGCAAGCGCGTGCCGCGGCTGCGGTACTGCTCGTCGCGCAGCTCCATCAGCGCCGTCGTGCGCGGATTTTTCTTTTTGAGCGCCGACACGTCGGGGAAGCTCAAATACTCGTAGACGATGAAGCCGACGACGAGCGCGGCGAAAACGCCTTTGACGACGACGCGCCTCATGCCTGCGGTGCGAGCCGCGCCGCTTTGACGCTGAGCGCGGAAATCGGAAGCTTTTTGAGCGCGTCGAGCGCAAACCAGCGCCAGCCGCGCAATCCGCCGGATGGATCGCCCGCGAGCGCGCAGAAGTATACCGGAGCGCGTATGCTGCGGTTGGTGATGCTGTGCCGGACAATTCCCAGCATCGTTGCCGATGCGACGCGCGCCCCGACCGCGGCGAGCTCGCGCGCGAGCGCCGCCGTTGCCCGCTCGCGCGGCTTTTTCTCGCCTCCGGGAATTTCCCACATGCCGGCGAGAAGGCCGTGCCGGTGGCGGCGGCGTAGAAGGATTCTGCCGTTCTTCGCGACGATCGCCAGCGGCCATTCGACTTTACGCGGCGGCGGTTTGGCCGCGGTCTTTGCGATGGGGCCGGCATGCGACGCGGCGCAATGGGCTCCGACCGGGCAATCAGCGCACCGTGGATTCCGCGCCGGGCATACCGTCGCGCCCAAATCCATCAGCGCCTGATTGAAATCGCCCGGGCGTGACGCGGGCACGACACGCGCCGCAAGCGCCCGCAGCCGCGCGTTGTCGCTCAGGCCGTAGATGCGCGAGAGCACGCGCCGCGCGTTCGCGTCGAGCGCGGGATAGCGCGCGCCGAACGCGATGCTCATTACCGCGCCTGCAGTGTAGTCGCCGACGCCGGGCAGCTCGCGGAGCGCCGCGAAATCGCGCGGCAGGCGGCCGCCATGGCGCAGCACGATTTCGCGCGCCGCTTTTTTCAAATTCGTCGGGCGGCGGTAATAGCCGAGTCCCGACCAGAGCGCCAGCACCTTGTCGCGGCGCGCACGGTCGAGATCGATGACCGAGGGAAAAGCGGCGAGGAAGCGATAGTAGTAGGGAAGAACGGTTTTAACCTGGGTCTGCTGGAGCATCGTCTCGGCGACCCAGATCGCGTAGGGGTCGCGAGTGGTACGCCACGGCAGCTCGCGCCGCGCGCGGTCGTACCAGCCGAGAAGCGCGCGTCGGATACGCGCGTCCTTGTCGCTTCGCACAAACGCCAGGCTACAACAGCGCGCACACGCGATCAAGCAATTGGCGTATTTTCCTCGATTTTTCGCGGCATTCGCGCCGTTTTCCTTGCGAACATTCCCCCTGTAGCGTATAAATTTCTTCTATGGGAAGGCTGTGGACTTACGTGCTGCGCTACTGGCGGCGCTATGTCCTCGGCGCGCTCTGCTTGCTTGGCACGGTATCGCTCGTCATGTGGATCCCGTGGCTCATGCGCGGGGCGGTCAAGGTCATCGAGCAGGGCGGCAGTCTCTGGGACGTGCGCTATTATGCGGCGCTGATCGCCGTCGCGGGCGTCGCGCAAGGCGTCATCCGCACTTTTTCCCGCGCCTTTATCTTCAACGCCGGGCGCGACATCGAGTACGACATTAGAAACGATCTCTTCGCCCATCTGGAGAAACTGCCGGTCGGTTTCTACCATGCGCAGCGCACCGGCGACCTCATGTCGCGCGTGATCAACGACATCTCCGCCGTGCGCTCGCTCCTCGGCCCGGGCATTCTCAATTTTGTCAACGCGCCGGCATACTATCTCTATGGCATCGTTCTCATGTTCTCGATCGACGTGCGCCTGACGCTCGTCGCGCTGCTTCCGTGTCCGCTGCTGATGTATGCCGTGCGCCGCTTCCGCGGGCGGATCCTCAAGAGCTCTCTCAGCGTACAGCGGCAGATGGCGGAGCTGAGCTCGCACATCCAGGAGAACTTGAGCGGCATGCACGTCGTCAAAGCCTATACCCAGGAAGCCAACCAGATCCGCGACTTCGTCGAGCTGAACCGGGACTTCCAGGACAAGAACATGGAGCTCGCGCGCCTGCGCGGCCTGCTCGGGCCTGTCATGCAGGCGCTCGCCGGCATGATGATCCTGCTCGTCGTCGGTTACGGCGGGTGGCGCGTGATACGCGGCGATCTCTTGATTGCCGACATTGTCGCTTTCATCGCTTACCTCCACGTGCTCGCGTGGCCGACGGCGGCGTTCGGCTGGATGCTGTCGCTCATCGAGCGCGGCCGGGCGGCGATGGAGCGGCTCGAGGAGATATTCAAGATCGAGCCGGCGATCGCGAGCCCCGCCGTGGCGCAGGCTGTCGGCAATGGAAAGCAAGGCATCGAGTTCAGAAACGTCTCGTTCGCGCACGACGGCAAGGTCAACGGCGAGGCAATCATCAAGGACATCGACGTCGTCGTACCGCGCGGCCGCACGCTCGGAATCGTCGGCCGCACCGGCGCGGGGAAGAGCACGCTCGCGCAGCTGATCCCGCGGCTCTACGACGTGTCGTCCGGCGAGGTCCGCATCGGCGGCCGCGACGTGCGCTCGCTTTCGCTCGGAGAGCTCCGGAAAGTGATCGGCTATGTGCCGCAGGACCCGTTTCTCTTCTCGACATCGCTCGCGCGCAACTTGGCTTTCAGCCGCGACGAGGTGTCCGACGAAGAGATCGAGGCGGCCGTGCAGACGACGCGCCTCGACCGCGACGTCGCGATCTTTCCCGAGGGTCTTCAAACGATCGTCGGCGAGCGCGGCATCACCCTCTCCGGCGGGCAGAAGCAGCGCGCGACGCTCGCGCGCGCCCTCGTCGCGGACGCGCCCTTTCTCGTGCTCGACGACTGCCTGTCCAGCGTCGACGCCGAGACCGAGGATGTGATTCTCCGCGGCCTGAGATCCGCCATCGACGAGAAGACCTGCGTCATCATCTCGCACCGGATATCGGCGGTGAAGGAAGCCGACGAGATCCTGGTCCTCGACGAAGGACGCGTCATTGAGCGCGGCACGCACCAGGATCTCGTCGCTCGCGGCGGCCTTTACGCCGACCTCTATCGCCAGCAGCAGCTCACGGAAGAATTGGAGCATATCGACTAATCGGCATGGCGAATCCCATCGAACCTACCAACGGCGCGGCGCGGAACGGAAAGCAGAGCGCGTTCCGTCCGGCGCCCGACCAGCAGCCGGAAGAAGAGTACGGCAAGGCGTATGACATCCGGCTCATCCGCCGGTTGTGGCGCTTCCTCGTTCCATACAAGCGGCTTTTCTTCAGCGCGCTGCTGCTCCTGCCGCTGCTGCAGGTCTGCGGCCTCGCGCAGCCTTATCTCATGAAAATCGCCATCGACCGCTACATGGCCGGCGGCGATCTCCGTGGACTACTCGGCATCGCCGCTCTTCTGATGGTCGCGGTCCTCGGGGAGGCGGTCTCGGGCTACGCGCATTATTATCTCACCATGCTCGTGGCGCAGCGGTCGCTCGCCGATATGCGCGTCGCGATCTTTGCGCACGTGCAGAAGCTGCCGATGAGCTACTTCGACAGGAATCCCGTCGGGCGGCTGGTGACGCGCATGACGAGCGACGTCGACGTGCTGCAAGAGATGTTCGCGGCGGGAGCCATGACGGTCCTCTCGGACTTCGTCATGCTCGTGTGGATCGTGGCGATCATGCTCTACATCAACGTGACGCTTGCGCTCGTGTCGCTCGCGCTGATCCCGCCGATGTTCTTTGCGATCAATTTCTTCCGCCACAAGGCGCGCCGGACCTACCGGCTGATCCGCGAGCGCATCGCGCGCATCAACGGCTACCTCGGCGAGGCGATCTCGGGCATGGCGGTGATCCAGCTTTTCACCCGCGAGGAAAAGAGCTACCGCGAATTCGACGAGCTCAACGCGGCGCACCGCGACGCGAACCAGCTCTCGAACGTTTACGAGGCCGCGTTGTACTCGATGGTCGAAGCGGCCGGTTCGGTGAGCCTCGCGCTGTTGTTGTGGTACGGCGGCGGCGAGGCGCTCGCCGGCGCGATCGGCATCGGCACCATCGTCGCGTTCAAGGAGTATATCAACCGCTTCTTTGTGCCGCTGCGCGACTTCAGCCAGAAATACACGGTCATGCAGTCCGCCATGTCGTCGGCCGAGCGCATCTTCCAGCTGCTCGACACGCCGATCGCCATCGATAATCCGCCGAAGCCCATAGTGCCGAAGCCGTTCACCGGCGAAGTGCGCTTCGAGAACGTATGGTTCTCGTATAAACCGGACACTCCGGTGCTGAAGGGCGTTTCGTTCACCGTGCAGCCGGGCGAGCGCGTGGCGATCGTCGGCGCGACCGGATCCGGCAAGACAACGACGATCAAGCTGCTCAGCCGCTTCTATGACATCCAGGGAGGCTCGATCAAAGTAAGCGGCGTCGACGTGCGCGACTGGGATTTATCCGCGCTCCGCCGCCACATCGGCGTCGTGCTCCAGGACGTGTTTCTTTTTTCCGGCGACGTGCGGACGAACCTGACGCTCGGCGAGAGCGGCGTCTCCGACGAATGCATCGCGGAGGCGGTACGCTGCGCGAATGTCGAGCGCGTCCTCAGCCGCCATTCCGACGGCCTCGGCGCGCATGTGCGCGAGCGCGGCAGCAATTTTTCCACCGGTCAGCGGCAGCTGTTGTCGCTGGCGCGCGTGCTCGTCTTTCAGCCCGAGATTCTCGTGCTCGACGAAGCGACGTCAAGCGTCGCCACCGAGACCGAGCTTTTGATCCAGGACGCGCTCGAGAAAGTCATGGAAGGACGCACCTGCCTCGTCATCGCGCACCGCCTCTCGACGATCCGCAACGCCGACCGCATCATCGTCTTCCACCACGGCGAGATCCGCGAGATGGGCACGCACGCCGAGCTGATGCAGAAGCAGGGGATTTACTACAAGCTCTACCAGCTCCAGTACGCCACGGACGAGGCGCCGAAGCCGGTCGACGACGACACGGCGGCGAAGCTGTAAAGGACGATCGTTAGCAGCCGCAATCGGTTCATCTTGTCATATTTTCCTTGATATTACCGCTTCGCTTTTGTAGCTGTTCATCCTTCAATAAAATTGTTTTTTCTCCTTTGCATTTCTCTGTTTCTTTGTGTTAATCTCTCAATTCGCGCCATGTTTCTGAGCTTTACCCCGGGTAGGCGACTGCTTATCGCCGCCTGCCTTCTTATAGCCGTGGCTATTTCCGGCTGCTCTCCCGCGTATGTCATGCGCGCGGCGTATGAGGAAGGAAAGATCCTCTGGCGCCGCGAGCCGATCGAGGAAGCCCTTAAGAAGCCCGATCTCGACCCCAAGACCCGCGATCAGTTCAAGCTCGTCCTCGCCGTGCGCGAGTACGCCCGCGATCATCTCAAGTTCAACGTCAGAGGCAGTTATTCGAGCTATTCTTTCGTCGACCGGCAGAACCTGAGCTACGTCCTTATGGCTGCGCCGAAGACCGAGCTGAAGCCGCACATGTGGTGGTTCCTGGTCATCGGCGACGTTCCTTACAAGGGATACTTCTCGCAGGACGACGCTCTCGCCGAGGCGAAGAAGTTCGAGAAGAACGGCTACGACACCTATATCCGCACCTCGCCCGCGTTCAGCACGCTGGGATGGTTCGACGACCCGCTGCTCGCGCATCTATTGCGTTACGACAAGGTGACGCTCGCGGATATCATCTTTCACGAGTTGTTTCACAACACGCTATATGTCGGGAGCGCTGGAGAGTTCAACGAGAGCCTCGCGAACTTCGTCGGCGCCCAGGCGGCGATACAGTTCTTCCGCGATCGCTGGGGCGAGGGCAGTCCCGAGCACCTGCGCGCCATTGAGGAATGGGAGGAGCAGATCGAGTTCTCGCGCTATCTCGGCGACGTGGCCGCTTCGGTGGAGGAGCTATACGCGAAGAATATTCCCGACGCCGAGAAGCTCCGCCTGCGCGAGCAAGTTTTCGCCCGCGCGCAAAAAAATTGGGTGGAGCAGATCGCCGACCGGCCGAACCACCATTATCGCAGTTTCGCCAAGGTACAGCTCAACAACGCCGTCCTCATGCACTACATGCTTTACTTCAAGGATTTGGATCTCTTCGAGACGGTCTACCAGCTAAACGGGAAAAACCTGGCGCGCTCGATTGCGTCGATCAAAGACTCGGTCAAAAGACGCGGCGACCCCTACGGCGACGTGAAGATGCTGGCGCGCAATTTGGAGGAGAAACTCCTACAGGCCGGCAATCGCGGCACGGAATCGCCGAATCGCGTCAACGTGCCCGGCGGCTCCTGATAACCCCGCTTTCATCGTATTCACCGACAGGTGCGTCGCCCCGAGCGCCTTCCACGCCGACACCGCGGCGCGCCATTTATCCGGGTCGCCGCCGGCGACGCTGACGCGTCCTTCGATGCCGATCGTCGTCGGGTCGCGCCCGGCTTCTTTGGCGTAGCCTTTTACTTTTTCGATCATCGCGCGCACTTTCTCTCCGGGCTCCGCGAGCGGAAACCAGCCGTCGCCGAGAAGCCCGACGCGTTTCAGCACCCGCTCGGCGTTGCCGCCGAACCAGATCGGGATCGGCCGCTGCACCGGCAGCGGCTTGATGCCCGCGTCGGTGATCGTGTGCCAACGGCCTTTGAAGGTCACGAGCTCCTTCGTCCAGAGCAGCCGCAAGACCTCGATCTGCTCTTCCGAGCGCTTGCCGCGGTCGTTGAAATTCTCGCTCAGCGCCTCGTACTCGACCGGATTCCAGCCGATCCCGACGCCGAGACGCAACCGTCCGTTGCTCAGCACGTCGACTTCCGCCGCCTGCTTCGCGACGAGCACCGTCTGCCGCTGCGGCAGGATGACGATGCCCGTCGTAAGCTCGATCTTCCCGGTCACGGCGGCGAGGTAGCCGAAGAGCACGAATGGCTCATGAAAATTATCCATGTGGGTGTACGGCGGCGTCCATCCCTTACGGCTCGCCGGGTTAGCGCCGATCACGTGATCGTAGACGACGAGATGTTCGTAGCCGAGGCTCTCGGCCGCCTGGCTGTAATCGCGCACCGCCGCGGGATCGCTGCCGATCTCGGTCTGCGGAAAAATGACGCCGAATTTCATGAAGCTGCTCGTTACGGCGCGACGATCAGTGGCGAGAGAACTTTCTCCTCGAGCCATGCCGTCAAGTCGCCGAGGCTCTTCGGGCTGATCTCGTGCGCCATGTCGTATTCGCGATAGGTGACCTGCGCCTTCAGGCTGCGAAGCGTCTCGATGGAATCGCGCGCGCGGCCGATCTCGACAAGCTCGTCGAGAGATCCGTGCTGGACAAGAATCGGCGGCAGCGGCTTCGATTCGCCTTGCGCAAAAGCGCTCAACAATTCCTTCGGCAGCCACGAGCTCAGCACCGCCATACCGGCGAAGCGCGCCGGCTCGGCAAGCGCGAGGCCGTAGGCCATCACGCCGCCCTGGCTGAAGCCGAGCGCGACCACCTTTTTGCGATCGATCGGGTAACGCTCGAGCGCCGAGTCGAGGAAGGCGCGCAGCTCGTCGCGCGCGGAGACGATCGCCGACATGTCCGGTGGCCTTCCCGTCGTAAGCGGAAACCAGCCGTAACCGACGGCGTGCGCTCCGAGCGGAACCTCGAGCGGCCCCTGCGGGCAGATCACGAGAAAGCGTCCGCCCGCAAGATAAGGCGCGAGGCCGAGCAGGTCCTGCGCGTTGGCGCCCCAGCCGTGAAGCGCGAAAATCGTCGGATGCGGCCCGTCGCCGGCGGGCTCGAAGATCGTGTGTACTAGCTGCATGCGCTTGAATCTTGCACACTCCAGACGATTTTGGAACGGATGGCATTCGCGGAAATGTGATTATAATCTCAATCTCGTATGCGCTTTGTCGCTGACAAAATGCTGGGGCGCCTTGCGCGCTGGCTCAGGATTATGGGGCAGGACGTCGCCTACGGCCCCGAGCTTTCCGGCGCCGGACTCCTGCGTGCGGCGCGGCAGCAGGAAAGGCTGATCCTCACGCGCGACCGCGCGGTGGCGAAGCGAAATCCGCCGCCGTATTTAATGATCCGGAGCGATCACTTTCGCGAGCAGTTGGAGCAAGTAATCGAGGAGTTCGGGCTGGATCCGCTGAAGGACGCATTCACGCGCTGCGCCGAATGCAATACGCTTTTGCAATCGGTCGCGAAAAGCGGGATCGAAGACAAGGTGCCAGCGTATGTCTTTGCGACGCAGGAGAAATTCTCATTTTGTGCGACGTGTCGGCGCATCTATTGGCCGGCAACGCATCAGGAGCGGATGCAGGCGGAGCTGGAGTCGCTCGGGCGAAAATAGCGGTTTTTTAATGCGGAAAGTGGCATTTGCACGGGGCGTATGCTAATTAAATTGACACTTGCGCCCCGGGGGTTCTTCCGGGATGCGCAAGTGAATATAGACCTAAATATTCCCCGGTAGCTCAGTCGGTAGAGCGGGTGACTGTTAATCACTAGGTCGGGGGTTCGAGTCCCTCCCGGGGAGCCAATATCTTTTCACAGAGGGTGAGGCGATGGCGCGAAAAAAAGTCGTAGGCAATCCGACGCCCCGCGTCGAAGGCGAATACAAAGTCTCCGGCAAGGCGATGTATGCGGTCGACGTGGTCCTTCCCGGCATGCTCTGGGGAAAAATTCTCCGCAGCCCGGTTCCTTACGCGCGCATCAAGCGCATCGATACCAGCCGCGCGCAAAATCTTCCCGGCGTGCGCGCCGTCGTGACCGGCGAGGATACGACGGGTTTGCGGATCGGGCGCAGGCTCTACGATATGCCGATCCTCGCCGACGGCGTCGTGCGGTTCATCGGCGAGAAGGTCGCCGCTGTTGCCGCCGACACCGAGGACATCGCTGAAGAGGCGGCCGGCCTCATCGACGTTGAATACGAGGAGATGGACCCGGTGCTCGATCCGCTCAAGGCGATGGAGCCCTCGGCGCCGATTCTCCATCCCGACGTGCAAGGCTATAAAGGTCTCCCCAAAAAGCTCGACGCACCGTCGAACGATTTCATCTACGTCACGTGGAAGAAGGGCGAAGTCGAGGATGGCTTCCGGCAGGCGGATATCGTCGTCGAGAATACCTTTTACACCAACCAGGTGCACCACGCGTACATCGAACCGCATTCGTGTGTCGTCAGCACGGCGGCGGACGGCTCGGCGGAGATCTGGGCGTGCAGCAAGGTGCCGTACGCGATCCGCGAGCAGGTCGCGAACGCGCTGAAGCTCAGCCCGGAGAAGCTCGTCGTCCATCCGTGCTACATCGGCGGCGACTTCGGCGGCAAGGGCGATTTCATGGACGTGGCGCTCGTCTACGTCATGTCGAAGAAGGCCGGCCGGCCGGTGAAGCTCGTGATGGATTACGACGAGGAGTTCGTCGCCGGCAATCCGCGCCATGCCTCCGTCGTGCGCGTCAAGACCGGCGTCAAAAAAGACGGCAAGATCGTCGCGCACCACATGGACTTCGTCTTCGACAGCGGCGCATACGGCGCGTTCAAGCCGAACGCCTACCTGAACGGTCCGCACGCATCCGCCGGCCCGTACAACATTCCGAACGTCTTCATCGAAGAGCACATGGTCTACACCAACAAGATTCCATGCGGACACATGCGCGCGCCCGGCGACCCGCAGGGATTTTTCGCCAACGAGAGCCAGATGGACCTCGTCGCGAAAAAGCTCGGCATGGACCGGATCGCCTTCCGCCGCAAAAATCTCATGCATGACGGCGACACCGACCCCACGGGTGAGAAAATCTCCTATATCAAGACCGACGAGACGCTCGACCTCGCGCTAAAGGAAGCGGGCTACAACAAAGCCAAGGCGAAGAACGTCGGACGCGGCGTCGCGCTCGTGCAATGGACGCCGAACGGCGGCTCAGGTACCGTCGGTATCAAGATCGACCAGGACGGCGTCGTCACGATCTCCTCGGCGATGCTCGATCAGGGCGCCGGAACGTACACGCTGCTGTGCGAGATCGTCGGCGAAGAGCTGCAAATCCCGCTGAGCCAGATCAAGACCGACACGCTCGACACCAAAACCGGCAAGCCCGACACCGGCGTCGGTGCCAGCCGCGCGACGCGCGTCTACGGCAACGCCGGCTATCAAGCGGTGATGAAGGCGGCCGACGCGCTGAAGCAGGCCGCGGCGTCTCGCCTCGGCGTCGGCGCGGACGAAATTATCCTCGCCGACGGCGCCGCGCAGGCGAAGCGCGGCGGCAAGCGCGTGAGCTACGCCGAGTTGGCGAAAACAAACGGCGGCGCAATCGCCGTCGAGGCGACCTATAGCGACACATCGAAGATCCACGAAGCGTCGATGTGCGCGCAGGTCGCGGAAGTCGAAGTCGACCCCGAGACTGGGCAGGTGAAGCTCCGGAAGTTCACGACGGCGCACAACACCGGCACCGTGATCAATCCGCTCATGCACCAGGGGCAGATCGAGGGCGCCGCGATGATGGGCATCGGCTACGGCCTGATGGAGCATCTGATGATCTCCGACGGCAAGGTGACGACCGCGCACTTCGGCGATTACAAAATTCCCACGGTCAAGGATGTCCCCGAGTTCAAGACGGCGATCGTCGAGAAGCCGAAGGGCGCCGGTCCTTATAACAGCATGCCGATCGGCGAGACGTCGAATATTCCCGTAGCGGCGGCGATCGCGAATGCAGTCGAGGACGCGATCGGCGTGCGCATCAACTCGCTGCCGATCACGGCGGAGAAGATATTGACGGCGCTCCGCGGCGCGTGATTGTCCGGAACGCCGGCCCGCTAGATTTTTCCCCAGCGCTCCTGTAGTGAAGGATTTTATGGCGGAGCGCGCGAAAATCCTCGATACCGTGTCCGTGGATTCGCTCGTCCCCGAGTGGCCGAAAGCCCAGGATGCCTCCGGCCACTGGATCCATGCCGAGGTAAGCCCGCGGCGCGTGCGCGTCGTCTTCGCCGGCGAGACGTTCGCCGACAGCAAGCGCGCGGTGCTGCTCCGCGAAGCGAAATGTCTTCCAGTCTACTATTTCCCGCAACAAGATGTGCGCATGGAATTCATGCGGCCGTCCGGGCGCCGGACACCCGACGAGCATAAAGGCGAGGCGGTGCATTGGACGCTGCGGGCGAATTCGAAGACCGCCGAAAACGCGGCGTGGAGCTATGCCGATCCGCCGCCGGCGTGCGCGGCGATCAAGAATCATTTCGCCTTCGAGTGGAGCGCGATGGACGGCTGGTACGAAGAAGACGAGGAGATTTTCGTCCATGCGCGCGATCCCTACAAACGTGTCGACGCGATCCGGAGCGCGCGCCGCGTGCAAATCTCCGTCGCCGGCGAGACGGTCGCCGACACGCGCCGGCCGACGCTTGTCTTCGAGACCGGCCATCCGGTGCGCTACTATATTCCGCTCGACGACATCCGCCGCGAGTTATTGATCGTGAGCGATACCGCCTCGCGCTGCCCGTACAAAGGCATCGCGTCGTATTGGTCCGTTAAAGCCGGCGGCCAAATTTTTCCCGACCTTGCCTGGAGCTATCGCGATACCATTCCAGAATGTCCGAAGATCAAAGACCTCGTCTGCTTCTTCCAGGAGCGCGAGGCGGTGATCACCGTCGACGGCGAAGAGCTGCCGCGGCTCCGAACCAAATGGTCGCGCTCGTAACATGAGAGCGCTCTACTGGGACGGCGGCGACCTCAAGTTCCGAGAAAATCATCCCGAGCCCAAGACGACGGGCGGCGAAGCCGTCGTGCGCGTTCGGCTCGCGGGCATCTGCTCGACCGACCTGCAGATTTTCCAAGGCTACATGGGCTTTCGCGGCGTTCCCGGCCATGAATTCGTCGGCGAGGTCGTTAAAGGCGCGCCCGCGCTCTCGGGCAAGCGCGTCGTCGGCGAGATCAATTTCGGCTGCGGCTTCTGCGAATCATGCCGGCGCGGCCTCGCGCGCCATTGCGCCAAGCGGCGCGTCATGGGGATTCTCAACGCCGACGGGTGCTTCGCGGAGCTGCTGGCGATCCCCGCGCGCAATTTACATCCCGTCCCGGAAACTATTTCGGACGAAGAGGCGGTCTTCGCCGAGCCGCTGGCCGCGGCATTCGAGATATTGGAGCAGGTCGAAGTAGACTTCACGCGCGAGGTTCTGGTCCTGGGCGACGGGAAGCTGGGCATTCTCTGCGCCCAGGTGCTCAGCGTCACCGGTGCGCGCGTGACGCTCGTGGGAAAACACGCCGATAAGCTTAAGCTGGCGAAGGGCGCCGGCGTGCGCACGGTTTTGCTCGCCGACTGGAAGGCCAAATTGTTCGACATCGTCGTCGAGGCGACCGGATCGACCTTAGGCCTAGAGGCCGCGCTGGCCGCCATGCGTCCGCGCGGCACGCTCGTGCTCAAGAGCACCGTCGCCGGCGCGCACAACCTCTCTCTCGCGCCGCTCGTCATCAACGAGATTACCGTTGTTGGCTCGCGCTGCGGCGTCTTCCCGCCGGCGCTGGAAGCGCTGGCGCGGAAAAAGATCTCCGTAACGCCGATGATCGAGAAGATTTACTGCCTTACCGACGGCGTCGCCGGCGTAAGGCGTGCGGGGCAACGCGGCGCGCGCAAAATCCTGCTCAAAAACTGATTGGTACACGCCTGCCATTTCACCTATTCGTAATTTGACTCTTCACGTTAGCCTTTGCTATATAGGGTCGATTTGGCGACTCTAAACCGTGGAGGCTGCGCGTGTATTATTCTCAACCGCTCTCTTTCCCGGTAGACGACAATCTTCTCGCAGCGTGGGAATCCGTCCGGCATGCGCCGCCGTTGGGCGGCGAGCAAGAGATTTTTCCGCGCTTCGCCGCCGCGTACGCCAAAATTAGATCCCTGCCGCGCGGCGCGCGCCGTGCGCTGCAGCGAAAGCTCGCGTGCTCATGCGGCCTCAATGTTTCTGCCGCCGCCACACAAAGGCTCGCCGCGTCCATCGCGGGCGCGGCGCTGCTACTCGCGCTCGCGCAAGCGGCTCCGGCGGCGACGATCACCGTCAACACGAACATTCCGAAGATCGCCGGTGACGGTCTCTGCTCGCTCGTGGAGGCGATCATCAATGCGAACAACGACGCGGCGACACATGCGGACTGTTTGCCGGGGAGCGGAACAGATACCATAGCGCTTCCTGCCGCAAGCGTTCACGCCGTGACCGGGATTTACGATACGGTATATGGCTCGCGCCTGCCGGTGATAACGAGTCAAATCATCATTCAGGGCAACGGCGCGCGAATTACCGTGAAGAAGAGCAAGACTCCGATTCGTCTTATTACCGTCACGACCTCGGGTGATCTGACCTTAGATCACATTACTCTGAGCGGCGGCGCTCAAGTTAAAGGCGGAGCGATTCTTAATTATGGCGCCGTGACGATTGAAGACAGCACAATCAATATCAACATAGCCAATTATGGTGGAGGCATCTATAACCGCGGCGATGTCACGATCGAAAACAGCGTGCTTTCGGGGAATCTAGCCAGACTCGGTTCGGCGATTTTCAATCATGAGGACGGTACAGCGTCAGTTCAACACAGTTCGGTGAGCGGAAATCGAGCAAATCGCGGCGCTTTGTATAACAACGGCCTGCTTGAGGTCGATAACACAACGATATCGAAAAACATCGCTGCTGAACACGGCGGCGGCGTATTAGCTAACGCTTTCAATTATCACGAACCGTACTGCACCACTAACATAAGTAACAGTATTATTTCATCGAACTCGGCTCATTTTGATGGTGGTGGCATCCAGAGCTTCAATTGCACTCTGACGGTCGAGAACAGTACAGTGATAGCGAACAAAGCAGGGCCTGGCGGCGGCGGGATCTCAAGTGGAGCTGCCCCGGGTGTTATCGAAAACAGCACGATCTCAGGTAACAGCGCGAAATATGCGGGAGGTATTTATGGCGCGTCTTTAACTCTAAGTAACAGCACGATTACGGGCAATAAGGGAAAGATCGCCGGCGGGGTCTATAATCGCGGCGATATGACCATTAAGCGGACGCTCGTATCAGGCAACAAGGGCTCAGCTGCGGAAGTTAAGCATAATGGCACTGGGATCACCGTCGACAATCACAACTTGTTCGGCACTAACGGTAATGCCGGGGTGATCGGCTTCACACCTGGAGCGTCCGACATTATCCCTCCGACGGGAACGACCATCACGAAAATTCTCGGCCCCCTCGCCGACAACGGCGGACCGACGCCCACACACGCGCTTGTGCCCGGCAGTCCGGCGATCGACGCAGCGCCTGTAGGCCCTGATTGTCCTTCCGAGGATCAGCGCGGAATCGCACGCCCGCAGGGCGCTGCGTGCGACATCGGCGCCTTCGAGAAATAAACCTTGTAAACTTTTTTTCTTCCCCCGCGTCTAAATTTTTGCCGCGATTTACCGATTTAGGGTCTTTACCTGGTCTCGAACACTACTTGATCCCCGCGGCAAGGCCCGGAATGCGAGGAAGCACCATGGATTACCTCCGTCCTTACGCCTTTTCCGCCGACGAAGCGGTTCTCGCCGCGTGGGATTCTGAAATCAGCCGATTTATTGACGAGCCCGCGGTCGCTGATGCGCTTTCCGTACCCGGCGGAGAGCTGTTCGCGCGCTTTGCCGCGGCCTACGGCAACCTTCAACGCCTGCCGCGCGGTGCCCGGCGCGCGCTGCTGCGGCGGCTGGCGAGCTCCGCGCCGTCGTGGAAAGCGAAGCTCGCAACTTCCGCCGCCGGTGCGGCTCTCCTGATCGCGCTCGCGCAGAGCGCCGCGTCCGCCGCGACGATTACCGTCAATACGCTTACTACCAAAGTCAAAGACGGCGACGGGCTCTGCACCCTTATCGAGGCGATCGTCAACGCGAACAACGACGCCGCCACGCATGCCGACTGCAGCGCCGGCTCGGGCGCGGATGTTATCGATCTGCCGGCGCTCGGCACGATCAAGGTGACGAAGAGCTTTAGCAAATATTACGGTAAAAACGGCCTGCCCGCGATCACCAGCGACATCACGATCTCCGGCAACGGCGCAAAGATCGTCGGCAAGTTCGGCTTTCGCCTCTTCGCCGTGAAGAGCACCGGCGATCTCACGCTCGACAACGTGACGGTCAGCGGCGGATCGGAGAAGTTCGGCGGCGCTATCTTCAACTACGGCACGCTCACGCTTACCGACGCGACGGTGACGAACGGGCGGGCGCATTTGGGCGGCGGCATCTTCAACGGCTCCGCCGCGGAAGCGACGGTCGACAACAGCGTCGTTTCCGGGAATTTCGCCGACTACGGCGGCGGCTTATACAATTACAACGCCGCAGTCACGGTGAACTACAGCACGATCAAAAGCAATCGCGCTTTCATCGATGGCGGCGGCGTCTACGATCGCGCGGGCAGCCTGGATATCGAATACAGCACGGTCACGAAAAATTTCTCCGGCCGCGACGGCGCGGGGCTGCATCATCGCGACAGCGGCGTGCTCGTTGCCTACAGCACGCTGTCGAGCAACGACACGGGATTTTTCGGTTACGGCGGCGGCATCTTCGACCGCTCGGGTACGACCGACATCATCAACAGCACGATCTCCGGCAATACGGCCCTCACCGGCGGCGGCATCTACAATCGCTCGACGATGACGATCTCGAACAGCACGATCTCCAAGAACTCCGCGCGCGACGGCGGCGGCATCTTCACCGTGGTCAACGATCTCACCTTGACGCGCAGCTTGATCTCCGGCAATTCCGCTTCTTTCGCGGATGAAATCGACCGCTTCTCCGGCAACGTATATCGAAATAACTACAATGTGTTCGGCGCCGGCGGCGGCGACGGGGTGAAAGGATTTTCACCCGGTCCGACCGACATTGTCCCGAACGTAGGCATCGCCAGCATCTTGATGCCGCTCGCCTATAATGGCGGCCCGACCAAAACGCATGCGCTGGTGTCCGGCAGCCCGGCGATCGACGCGTCGCCGGCCGACGCGGATTGCGCGCCGAAAGATCAGCGGGGCGTTACGCGCCCGCAGGGGACGAGCTGCGACGTCGGCTCGTTCGAATTCTGATCCCGCAGCAAATACGTTGACAGCGGGGCTTCGATAGCGCAATTTATAGCGCTATGGCTCAAGCACCAGAGACCACCGAGGACGCACCCCTCCGCAGCGTCCATACGGCGAATCTTCCAGCGCTTTTCGAGCGGCTGCAGATCAGTCTCGTCGTTTCCACCTACCAGGCGGGAAAGACGATCGTCGTGCGCAACGACGGCGGCGCCCTCAACACGCACTTCCGTACGTTCGCCAAGCCGATGGGGATCGCCGCCGACCACAACCGCCTCACGATCGGCGGCGCGAATACGGTCTGGGAATACCGCAATATGCCGGCGGTCGCGCAAAAGCTGGACCCGCCGGGAAAGCACGACGCCTGTTATCTGCCGCGGCGCATTCACGTCACGGGGGACATCGACATCCATGAGCTCGCGTGGGACGCGAAGAACGAGCTCTGGGTCGTGAACACGCGTTTCTGCTGCCTCTGTACGCTCGATGTCGATCACAGCTTTCATCCACGCTGGCGCCCGCCGTTCGTGAGCGCGCTCGCGCCGGAGGACCGCTGTCACTTGAACGGCCTCGCGATGGTGGACGGCCGGCCGAAGTATGTCACCGCTCTCGGCGAGACCGACACGGCCGGCGGGTGGCGCGCGAATAAAGCCCGCGGCGGCCTTTTGATGGACATCGAGACGAACGAGATTCTGCTGCGCGGCCTTTCCATGCCGCACTCACCGCGCTGGTATCGCGACAAGCTCTGGGTGCTCGAATCGGGCGAGGGGACGCTGGCGGAGATTGATCTCGAATCGCGAACGTGGCGCGCCGTGGCGCAGGTGCCGGGCTTCACGCGTGGCATCGACTTCATCGGCCCGCTCGCCTTCATCGGTCTCTCGCAGGTGCGCGAGAGCGCGGTTTTCAGCGGCATTCCGCTGGTGCAGCGGCTGAAAGAGCGCACGTGCGGCGTTTGGATCGTCAATATCGAGAACGGCCAGACGGTTGGCTTTCTCCGCTTCGAGGCCGGCGTGCAGGAGATCTTCGCCGTGCAGGCGCTTCAGGGCATCCGGTTTCCGGAGATGCTCGAATGGACCGATCCGCGGCTCGCGCAATCCTACGTTCTGCCCGACGAGGCGCTCGCGGACGTGCATCTGCCGAGCCCCGAAGAGCTGGAGCGCTCGCCGGGGTTTCACTTTCAGCGCGGCAACGAGCTGTATTCGAAAGGCAAGATCGAAGAGGCGGTCGCGGCCTACCGGCAATGTGTCGCGCTCCAGCCGGAATTTCCCAACGCGCGCTTCAACCTCGGTGTCGCGCTGGGCGACGCCGGCAAGTATGCCGACGCCGTCACCGAGCTTGAGCAGGTTGTCGCGGCGGAGCCCGAGCGCGCCGAGGCTTACAATAGCCTCGGCTTCGCTTTCGCGCGCCGGCGCGAGCCGCAAAAGGCGATCGCCGCGTACGAGCGCGCCCTCGAACTCCAGCCCAATTATCCGCAAGCGCGTATGAACCTCGGCATGTGCCTGCTTCAGGTTGGCGACTATACGCGCGGCCTCGCCGAATACGAGTCGCGCCGAAAGCTGCCGCAGTTCCCGGCGGTGCGCTCGCCGCATCCACCGTGGGACGGAAAGCCGGCGCCGGAAAAGACTCTGCTCGTTTATAACGAGCAGGGCGCGGGCGACGCGATCCAGTTCGCGCGCTATCTGCCAATGGCGGCCGAGCGCTGCAAGAGAGTCGTCCTCGCCTGCCGCCCCGATCTGAGCGCGGTGTTCGCCACGATCCCCGGCGTCGCGCATATTCGCGAGCCCGGCGAAATCAAAGTCGGCGACTTCGATACGCATCTGCCGATGTTGAGCCTGCCGTACGTTTTCGGCACGACGCCGGAGACGATCCCTTCGGCGGTTCCTTACCTCGACGCTGCGGCGCTCCGCCGCCGGAAAGAAAATCCGGCGCTCGTCCTGGCCCCTTCGCCGCGCCCAAAGATCGGCATCGCGTGGGCGGGCAGCCCGATTAACCGCACCGACCGCCAGCGCTCGTGCGCTTTGAAAGACTTTCTTCCCATCTTGCGCGTATCAGGTGCGGATTTTTTCAGCCTGCAAAAGGGCGAGCGCGCCAAAGACTTGAGCGAGCTGCCGTCGGACGTAAAGGTCCACGATCTCGATCCTTTGCTCGGCGACTTCGGCGACCTCGCGATCCTCATCGACCAGCTCGACCTCGTCATCGCCGTCGATACTTCGGTAGCCCACATGGCCGGAGCGCTGGGAAAGCCTGCATGGACGCTGCTCAGCGACGCCGCCGACTGGCGTTGGGGATTGACCGGAGAGACCACTCCGTGGTATCCGACGATGAGTCTTTTCCGGCAAAGCGAGGCCGGCAACTGGTCCGGCGTAATCCAACGCGTTGCCGATGCTTTGCGCGGCGCGAGCGCAAGGCAGTAAGTAACAGGTCGGATGAATTATCTCTCTCCGTGTCCGCTTCCTGCGGACGAGTCGGTCGTCACCGCTTGGGATTCAGAGCTCCGCCGTATCAAAACACCCTGGATCGAGCAAATCCTGGCAGAGCAGGGCCAGGAGTTGTTCCAGCGATTCACCACCTCATACAACGAAATCCGCGCGCTGCCGCGGACCGTGCGCCGCGCGCTGCAACGCAACCTCGCGCGCTCTGAAGACGCGGCAATTCCCGCCGACTGGCGGCGCAGACTCGCGTATTCGATTGCCGGCGCGGCGTTGTTGATCGCGCTCGGACAAACGATTTCAGAAGCTAAGGGTCCGAAGCCCATCAAGCTCAGCACAAAGTGCTCGCTGTATAACGCGATCTATGCTGCCGAATACGCGAACACTACGGGATACCCGGTCACGAAGAAATCTTATAGTTACAGTGGCTGCCAAGCCTCGCCTGGTCCCACGATCATCGCGCTGCCGAAAAACGCAAGTATAAGCGCAAGCTATTTGCCGCCCATCAGCGGAAATATCACAATTCAAGGAGTTGCGGCCAAAAAGCCGAAAAAAGGCCAACCTCCGCCACCTCCGGGCACAGGCGGCAGGATCACGGGTAATAGTATCTTTTTTGTCAACGATGGGGGCAGCCTGACGTTGCAGAACGTCACGGTACAGGGATCATCTTCTGTCTATAACGGCGGCGCGATCTACAATGCCGGCAGCGTCTCCATTGTCGATAGTGTGATCTCGGGGACGGCGCCGATCGGCGGCGCCATCTTCAACTCTGGGAATCTGAGCCTCAATCACAGTAATGTCAGCAACAGCACCGCTGATTACGGCGGCGGCATCTACAATATCGGCAATCTCACGGTCACGAACAACAGCACGATTACCGGCAATCATGCGAATTATGACGGCGGCGGCATCGACAACGCTTACAGTGCGACGATCACGAACAGCACGATCTCGACCAACACCGCGGCGAGGAACGGCGGCGGCATCGCGATCGGCGTTCCTTACGGACGGCTTTCGATCGGGAGCAGCACCTTAACGGGAAACAGCGCATTTAAAGGCGGCAGTTTGCATAACGCCCATACCCTAATCGCCACCAGCATTACGATCTCGAATAGCAACGCGAATTACGGCGGCGGGTTGTTCAATGATGATCAGGCCGACGCCGTAATTACCAGCAGCACCGTTTCGGGTAATCATGCAACCGTCTCACCAAGTGTGTACAACAACAAAACATATTACGTCGGCGGCTACGGCGGCGGGATTAACAATCACGGCGGTCTTACGATCAACAGCAGCACGATTAACGGAACCAACACGGCCGAAGGCAAGTATGTTGCCTACTCCCAGTCCAATTACGGCGGCAAGGGCGGCGGTATCCATAATTCGAGCTACATTTATCTAAACGGCAGCTCGGTAACCGGAAACACGGCTCTGTTCGTCGCCGGCGGTATTTATAATCTGCCACCGCCTGATGCTACGTTGCAGATTAATAACAGCACTATCAGCGGCAATACCGCGGCGGCGCATGCCGACGTTTACCCGTGATTGCTACCGTCTTTCTCTGCGCGCTTCGCTTCGCCGTAGCCGATAAGAACGAGAATTCCTGGTTCAGCTGCCGGCCGTTAATTTTTCGTTAAAAATCAAATCAGTATCTCACCCGATATAAATCGCATAACCCGCCCTTCTAATCCCTCTGTTTTACGTAAAAACTTCGGCGCCAAGCAGGTAACGACCTGATTGTCGCAAACCGATCCCAACGGCATTATCGACGCTGGGCCGAAAATCCTCATCCAAAGGATTCTGGGCCTGGAGGATCATCATTTATGAACTATTTTCAGGCATATGCCGTTTCATTGGACGATACGATCGTCGCCGCTTGGGATTCTCAAGTGGGAGAGCTGGCGAATGTGCCGGGATTCAACGACATCGTCGCACAGGAAGGCGCAAAGCTTTTGCCGCGCTTCGCCGATTATTACGCGCGCTTGCGCGCGCTGCCGCGCGGTGCGCGGCGCGCGTTCGAGCGAAAGCTCGTACGCCGCTGCCGGCGCGCCGCTCTTCCAGCGTGGCAGATGCGGCTCGCGACCTCTCTCGCCGGCGCGGCGCTGCTGCTCGCGCTGACGCAGGGAGCCGGTCAGGCGGCGACGATCAACGTGACGCCGAAGACGCCGGCGGAAATCAACGACGGCGACGGCAAATGCTCGCTCGCGGAGGCGATCGTCAACGCCAACAATGGCGGCGCTACGTTCGGCGACTGCGAGGCGGGAACCGGCGACGATACGATCGTTCTGCCCAAAGGAACGATCACGATCACGGCCGCCGACAACGACGACTTGGGCAAGACCGGCCTCCCGGTGATCAATACGAAGATCACAATCCAGGGAAACGGCGCGAAAATCGTCCGCAGCAAAAAAGCTGAGCCGTTCCGCCTGATGGCGGTCAGCGCATCCGGCGATCTTACACTTCAAGATGTCACGCTCAGCGGCGGCGACGCCAACGGACGGCTGCGCGGCGGCGCGATTGACGATTACGGCAGTGTCACGATCATCCACAGTACCATCTCCGGGAATGTGGCGTTCGAAGGAGGGGCCGTTTTCATCCTTTACGGGAGTCTTAGCGTGAGCGACAGCGTGATCACAAATAACGTCGCGAACTACGGCGGCGGCGTGACGAATTACAGCGGCACGTTCACCATGACGAATAGCACGCTGTCGAAAAATAAAGCCGTGCCGTACCACGGCAATCCGTCGTTCGGCGGCGGTCTGCTTTCTACGACGGCGCACGACACGATCACCGGCAGCGTCATTACCGGTAACAGCGCGTCGAAGGGCGGCGGCATCGCCGTCTACGGCGTGACCGTGATTTCCGACACGACGATCACGAAAAACAGCGCGTCGGGCAGAGGCGGCGGTATTTACAACGGCGACGGCGATAGCCTCACGGTTACCGGCAGCACCATCTCCGGAAATCGCAGCGATGCCGGCGGCGGCGTCTCGAATCGGGGCTCCTTCGCTTTGACGAGCGGGACGATTACGAAAAACACCGCTACGACGTACGGCGGCGGTGTCGATACGTCAGGGACGGGCGTTTTCACCGACGGCGGTGTCGTGACACGCAATAAAGCGCCAACCGGAGCGGACGTATACGGCTCATGATAAGCGCCTGCGTGTCTTTGTCGCGGCGTTTGCACCGCACGTCAAAGGCGCCCAGCGGAGGTGCGGTGTGGTAGCGGGACTCAAGCGGGACGAGAGAATCGTCGCCGCGTGGAACTCCGGACTCGCGCAATTCAGCGACGCGCCTGAGCTCGCCGCGGCGTTGACCGTCCGCCGCGGCGAGTTGCTGCCTCGCTTTGCGTTCTGGTATCCCGTCCTTCGGCGATTGCCGCACGGCATGCGCCGATCGCTCGAACGGCGGCTCGTTCGCGCGCGGCACATCGATGATTTGTTGCCGCGGCAGGGGCGCCGCCATGTGCTGCGCAAGCTCTCGCGCTCAATCGCGGCCGCGGCACTGCTGTGCGCGATTGCGCAAACCGGCGAAGCGGCGACCATTACCGTTACCGCAAAGATCCCGGCGGTCGTCGATGGCGACGGCCATTGCTCGCTGGCCGAGGCGATCGTCAACGCTAACGACGATGCGGCGACGTACTCCGACTGCGCCGCCGGCAGCGGCGCTGACATCATCGTTTTGCCCAAGGGAACGCAGCAGCTGGCGCAGGCTTACACCGACTACGCCGGCGCGACGGGTCTCCCGATCGTCGCGAGCGCTATCACCATCGCCGGCAATCACGCGAAGATTATTCGGTCGAAGAAAGCGCCGGCGTTCCGGTTGCTCGCGGTCGCGGTGTCGGGGGATCTGACGCTGGAAGATGTGACGCTGAGCGGCGGCTCGGCGACCACAGGCGGCGCGATTCTTAATTACGGCAGCCTCGCCGTCAATTCATCGACGATCTCCGGCAACACCGCAGCTAACGGCGGCGCCATCTACAGCCGCGGCCCGGCGGCCGCTCTCCTGATTCGCGATAGCGTCATCAGTAAGAATGAAGCGGAGGTCGGCGGCGCGCTATTCAGCTACCAGTACATTCGTATCGTGGATAGCACGCTCTCGGGCAATACCGCGTCGAGCGAAGGCGGGGCAATCGCCAATTACGACGGTTATCTGCGCATCGAGCACAGCACCATCGCCAAGAATCGTGCGTCGCGCGCCGCCGCCGGTATCGACAACGTTTACGGCACGGCGAAAATTTTCAACAGCGTCATTACCGGCAACAGCGCGATGTACGGCGGCGGCGTCGAAAACTACGGCAGCGGAGCGGCGATCGGCCGGCTTTACATCTACGACACCATGCTGACGAAGAACGGCGCCGGCGTTTACGCGGGCGGAGTCGCGAATATCCACGGCTATTTCAAGCTTGCCGACAGCGTCGTCAGCGGCAATAAAGCTGCGGACCGCGGCGGCGGCGTCTTCAACAACGCCGGCGCAACCTTCGTTCCGTCCAACAGCACGATCGCGAAGAACAAGGCGCCGAACGGCGCCGACGTATACCCCTAATCAAGATCCGATCGCCGGCGCATTCTTACGCCGCCAGCCCGCGGTCGCCTGAATCGCAACGAAGGATAGAACGAAGCACGCGAGGCTCAGCATGAACGCCGCGCGATACGAGCCGCTCACGTCGAAGATCGCGCCGCCCGCCCACGAGCCAATCGCCATGCCGATGCCGAAAGTGATTTCCAGAAAACCGAAGATCGTGCCGATGTTCTTGCCGGCGAAAATATCGCCGATCACCGCGCCATAGGTCGGATTGCCGGCGCTGTGGCCGAGGCCGTAGACGACCGCGGCGGCGTATGCCAGCCAGGGAGGCATTCCCGCGCCGATCGCCGCGATCGCGAGAATGCCCGCCGCCGCGACGAGAATCGAGAGACCGTAAGCCGGCGCTCTTCCGAGGACGTCCGAGGCATAGCCCCAGACGAACGTCCCGACGACTCGCATGAATCCGACGATTCCGAACAGGAACGCGGCTGTCAACTTCTCAAAACCCTGCTCGACGAGATGCGCGACGAAATGGGTATAGATGATGAACAGGGCCGTGCCGAGCGCGAGATGTCCGCAGGCGATTGTCCAGAAAGGCGCGGAGCGAAGTGCCGCGCCGAGCGTCCACTCGGGCCCCGCAACGGCGCCGCCGCGGTAGTTCGGATCGTCGACGGCAGCGCCCGCGCCGTCGGGGAGTTGCCCGACGAGCGCCGGCGTGCGCCGCTGAAAGATCGCGTTCAGCGGAATCACCGCGAGGAGGATGAAAGCGCCGACGAGCATGAACGCCGTGCGCCAGCCGGCGCGCGCGATCCAAAATTGCGCGAGCGGCACGAGCGCGATGATGCCGAAGCCCTGTCCCGCGCTCGCGAGACCGATCGCGGTCGCGCGGCGGCGCACGAACCACGCGGACAGCAGCGCGCTTTGCGTGACGAAGCCCAGGCCGCCCTGACCGACGGCTGCGAGAATCCCGTAGAAGAGATACAGCTCCCATAGCGAATGACCGAAGCCGGATAAAACGAAGCCGAGCCCCATCAATAGTCCGGCGAGCGGCATCAGCGCCCGCGGTCCGAGTCGGTCGAAGAGGTATCCGACCCCTGGCGACACGGAAGCATAGACGAGCGAGTTCAACGAAACGACGCTCGCACCGACGGCATGCGACCAGTGAAAGTCTTCTAGGAGCGCGACATAGAAGACGCTGAACGACGCGACAGCGCCGCGCGCGAACATCGTATTGACGAAGCAGAGAAAGAGGATGATGTACCCGTAGTAAAATCGCCGAGGCACGCGACAAGTTTATTATAATGCTGGAAGAGAAGTCGAGGCTTTAGGCTTGAGAAACAAAGCGCAGGGTTCCGGCGGCGGTATTTACAACTACCGCGCCGGCCTCTACATCAATCCGGGTAGAGCTATTTCTGGAAATTCCGCGAGAGATGGCGGTGGGGTCGAAAATGACGGCGGCACGTCTACGCTTGACCAACAGCAGGATCACCGGCAACAAGCCGAGCATGCGCGGCGGCCGCGTGGACAATGCGGGAAATTATTCATTTGCCAATAATGGCACGGTGTCGAAAACAAAGCGCCGGACGGTGCCGACGTCTATCCGCGTCCGTGACGAGCGCTTTATCCGTCGGCGAGCAGCGGATTCAGCGTCGTGAAGAATTCGCCGATTGCGCCGCGGTAGTTGTAATCGGCTAAATCGTCGAGAGGCGTGGCCTCGCGGTTGACAATCGCGAGCAGCGCGCCGCTGCGCTTCGCGACGACGGGAAACGACGCCGCGGGCTGCACCGCGAGTGAAGAGCCGACGACGACGAAAATCTCCGCTGTCTCGCTCCATTGCGCCGCGCGGCGCATCGCGTCCTGCGGCATCGCTTGCCCGAACGAGATCGTCGCCGGCTTGAGCAGTCCTCCGCACGCGCATGGACCCGGGATCGCGCCGTCCTTCAGCCGGGCGTAGATCGGCTCCGGCTCGAATTCTTTGCCGCAATCGAGGCAGGTGACCTTGCGGTCCGTGCCGTGCAGCTCGACCATCTTTCCCGGCGACACGCCGGCGAGGCCGTGCAGTCCGTCGACGTTCTGCGTAATGAGGCCGAGTAGCCGCTCGCGTTTCTCGAACGCCGCGATCGCGTAATGGCCGACGTTGGGCCGCACGTCCTTATAGAGCTCGTGCGTCTCGTTCTTCATTTTCCAATAGCGCGCGCGAGCCGCCTCGCTCGAGACGAATTCGTCGTAATAGACCGGTTGGTATTTGGTCCAGATACCGCCGGGGCTGCGGAAGTCCGGCACGCCGGACTCCGTGCTGATGCCGGCGCCGGTGAAAAAAACTATCTCGCGGGTTTTTCTTAAACGATCGGCGAATTCCTCGAGCGTCATTACTGTCGCGGGGAATTGGTTGGCGGGGAAGCCGTCTGGTCTTCCGGCTGCTTTACGTCGAGGATTTTCACGTCGAAAACGAGCGTTTTGCCTGCAAGCGGATGGTTCATGTCCATGACGACGGTTTTTTCCTTGATCTCGTGGATGCGCACGGGAAACTGCTGTCCCTGGGCGTTTTGCGCGACGAGCGTCGTGCCGACGTGGAGAGAGTCGGGCGGCACCGCTTCCTTCGGCACTTCCTGAAAATTCTTCGGATCGACCTGACCGTAGCCGTCTTCCGGCTTCACGGTTACTTTCTTCTCCGCTCCGGCAGGGAGGCCTTCGAGCGCTCTTTCCAGCCCGGGAATGATCTGGTCGCGGCCGTCGACGTAACGCAGAGGCTCCTTGCCCTTGTTGGACTCCGTGAACTGCCCATCCTCGCTCGTAAGCGTGTATTCAAGGGCCACGGTAGAGCCGTTCTTGATGACGTTGCTCGGCGCTTGCGCGGACGCGATGCTCCACGAGAAAACCAATGTGGCTGCGGCTGCGGCAAAAAAAAGCCTCATAGAATCCTCCGGGAAGAAGAATGCGGCAATTAGAATATACCCGGCTTTGACGGGATTACAACGCGGAGCAGAAAATATTAGCGCGGCTTAAATTTGGGCAGGAAGATTCCCCGGCCGGCGTCCTCGAACAGCACTTGGAGGGGCAAGCCGATCTTTACCTGCTCGATGGGGCAGCCGACGATGTTGCTGCAGATCCGCGGGCCCTCTTCGAGATCGATCCAGGCGGTCACGTAAGGGATATCCTTCTCGAAGCCGCGGAGCGCGCGCCCGACGACCTCGCGGATGACGGTGAACGCGAAGACTTCGCCGCGGCCGCTGAGCTCCGTCCATACGAGCTTCTCGCTGCCGCACTCGCCGCATTGTGGACGCGGACACCAGACCCAAGCGCCGCACGCGGCGCATTTCTGCATGCGCAGCTTACCTTCGGCCGCCGCGTCCCAGAAAGGCTTGGTCACCGACGTGATTTCGGGCAGCGGCTTGGGAATTTCTTTGACGGCTTCTGCCATGATTTATAGCTCTTTCGCCAAAATCGCGGCCGCAGTGCAGCCGAAATTTTTTCCGTAGTTGACGGCGCCGAGGCCGGTCGCGAGACCGATCTTCGCGCCTTCCACTTGGCGCGCGCCGCCTTCGCCACGGAGCTGCCGCACCGTCTCGAGCACGTGCAGCATGCCGCCGGCCGTGGAAGGCTGACCGCAGTTGATCATGCCGCCGCCGGTCTGGATCGGCAGGTCGCCTTTGAACGTGAAGTCCGTGCGCTCGAAAAACTCCCGATCGTTTTTCTTACAGAAGCCGAGGTCTTCGATCTGCAGCATGACGATGGGAATGTAGTCGTCGTAGAGCGCGAGCAGGTCGACGTCCTTGTGCGTCACGCCGGCCATCGCGAAGGCCGCCTGACCGGACTCGCGGATACCGGTGATCAGTGGGTTCGCGTGCGCGCGCGGGCCGGCGCTCGCGTTGTTGCGCTCGCCCCAGCCGAGCAGATAAACCGGCGGCTTCTTGAGTGTGCGGGCGCGAGCGGGCGAGGCCATGATGTACGCCTTCCCGCCGTTGGCGGGCAGCACGCAGTCATAGAGCCGGATTGGGTCGGAGATGAGGCGCGCGCTGCGATATTCTTCCAGCGTCAGCGGTTTCCTCAAATATGCCTCTGGATTGAGCGTCGCGTGATAACGGCCGGTGACGGCGATCTTGCCGAAATGGTCGACGGTCATACCGGACTCGTACATATAGCGGCTCATCACGAATGAGATCTTGCAGTTCGGCCCCATGACGCCGTAGGGCATCTCGAAGTCGCGCGTGTCGCCGGGTTCGGCGCGCGTGCGGCCGTGCTCGCTGAAAGGCGCCGCCGCGGCGAGGACGAGCACGAGATCGACGACGCTGGCGTCGATCATCGCCGCCGCGTGGCCGAGCAGCGACACCGCGCTCGCGCCGCCGTTGCCACCAGCGAGCGAGACGGCGGGGGCGAGCCCGAGGATATTCGCCGCCTCTTCGGGCCAGAACGGCTGGGAGTGATTGGTCGTGTAGATCGCGGCGAGCCCCTGGCCGTCGAAATCGCGCTTGCTGAGCCCGGCGTCTTCCATCGCGAGGCGCGCGGCCCAAGCGAGATACTCGGCGGTCGATTTCTTCGGCTCGCCCGGCTTTCTGCCTAGCCGATCGACCGGCGTTTCGCCGATGCCGACTACGGCGGCTTTGCCTCGAAGACTCATGACGCGATCCGTATGTCCCAGAGAATCGGCTCGCCGCCGAGCGGCGGGCAGAAGAGGTCGACCTGAAGCTGTGTCGCGCAGCCGGGGCAGAAATAATAATGATACTCGCCGATGTACGGCTCGCCCGTCGGCAGCGCGTTCGGCATGAAGTCTTTCAGGTGCACGACGCGATGCAGCGCGTAGAGCTTGTAATTTTCCTTGACCGAGCAGAAGGCATGGCCGCAGCGCGAGCAGCGCACGACGGCGTTCTTCCTGTCGCCGGCGGTTTCCAGCGCCGCGTGGAATTTGAGCAGCGTCTTTAAGTCTTTTTTCCCGTCGCCGTTGAAGGCGCTGGTTTTTCCAGCCTCGGCTCTCGCCTCGTCGCGGCGCGCGCGGCGGATGTGCTCGCGCTTGCGCGCCGTCGCGTCGCTGTCCAGTTTTTTGCCATCGGCGGCAATGACGACGCCGTAAATTCCTTCCGCCGTCTCTCGGCTGACCCAGCCGCGGCCGAAATCTTTCAGCACCGCCTCGGGCGCGCGATCCAGCGGATCGCCGAAACCGCCGCCGCCGGCGACATAGTCGACAAGTAAACTTCCTTCCGGCAGGGCGATACGCTCCGGCACGCCCTGCGGATGAAACGGCTTGCCCCAATCGCCGGCGCGCATCGATGACGCGTCGGGATATTTTCCCTGCTTTACTTTATCGACCATGTCGACGCCCGCTTCGGTCATGACGCGCATCGCGCCGATGCCGGTCGGATAGCCGCCGAAGAGGCCGAAGCCGCCCTGCGCGATGCCGCCGTAGGGCTTGTAGTCGACCGAGCAGTCCTTCGAGCCATAGATAAGATAAATACGATAACTGCCCAATCCGCCACGGTATTTTCCGAAACCGCTGCCGTCGCGGTTATGCCCACGCGTGAAGTATAAAAACGGATACTGCATCTCGATGCGCTCGACGTCGCTGATGCCGGCCGACGGAATATTCATGTGGCCGCCGGTGTTGACGCCGTCGCGATAGGGCGCGGCGCCCATGCCCGCACCGTGGATGTCGTAGAGTCCCTGCGCGACGCGGATGCCTTCGCGCGTGCGGCCGCCGTAAAAGTAGCCGGGGCCGCCGACGAACTCCAAATTACCTGTGGTCGATGCATTGACGTCCTCGCTGCGGCCTGATGCGAAAATCATTTTCGCCGCGGCCTCGCAGGTCGTCGAGACGAGCACGTTGCCGATGCGCGGTCCGGCGCCGCACGCGGCGGGATACTTGCAGTTGAGGATCGTGCCCTCCGGCACGGTAATCGTTACCGGCCGCATTTTGCCGTCGCTCCACGGCACGTCCCAGAAAAGCGTGTTGGTGAGCGCGAGCGCGATATGCGCGACGGTGCTCGGCAGCGTCGAATTGTGGTCGGTGTCGGTCTGCGGACTCGTGCCGGTAAAATCGAGATGCAGCTCGTCGCCTTTCTTCGTCATCGTGAGGAAAAGCTGCTGCGCGACCGACTTGCGCGACTTGCGGTCGAGCGTGGTGACGTATTGGCGCGTCACCCAGACGCCGTCGGGCATCGAGCGCAGCTTCGCGCGCGCCTTGGCTTCGGAGTCGCGGATCATCTTCTGACCCGCGGCGGCCACGAAATCCGCGCCGAACTTTTCCACCAATCCGAGATAGCGTCGCGCGCAGACGTTGTTGCCGGCGATCATCGCCTTCAAATCGAGGCCGACGTACTGCGGATCGCGGCACTGGCCGGTGAGGGTGCGAAAGACGTCTTCGCGAAACTCACCGCGCTCGACGATCTTCAAACAGGGTATGCAGATTCCTTCGTGATAAATCTCTTCCGCGGCGCCGCGCAACAGCCCGCCGGTATCGGCGGTGTGCGTGCTGGTCGCGGTCCATGCGATCAGCTTCTTTCTGTGGAAGATCGGCTTGATCACCATCATGTCGTACGTGTGCGAGCCGGCGACGTACGGGTCGTTGAAGAAGATCTGGTCGCCGTCGTGAAAGCCCGGCGTGGCGCCGAAGCCGTCGATCAAATATTTGATCGCGTCCGACGTCGCCGCGGCGAAGCGCAGGTGGCCGGAGCAGGCGAGCACCATGTCGCCCTTCTCGTCGTAGAACGAGCTCATGCACTCGCCGCCTTGCGAGACGATGGGCGAGGCGGTGACGCGCTGGAGCGTCATGCGGCCTTCCTCGCCGATCGCCCACAGGCGGTGGAAGAACATCTCGAAGCGAATGGGATCGATCGCTTTCATGAAAATCCTCGGACTATTTTTTACGTCCCGCCTTCTCGATCTCCTCGAGGAGCGAGACATCGACGAAGTCTTTCGGCTCCGCCTGGCGCGCCTTCGGCTCGCGCTCGGCGATGAAATCGAGCGTCGCGCGGATGCCGTCGAGCGTCGGATAGGGAAGCGGCTTAAAGAGCGGCGCGGAGACGGTGTAGCTGTAGTCGAGCACTTCGGCGTCGTTCGTCAGCATATACTTGGCCAGCGTCTTCGACGCGAACGCCTTGTCGCTTTTAATCCTCTCGATCGCCCCCTTGTAGGCGTTCAGAACCTTGAGAGCGGTCGGGCGATTTTTTTCCAGATATCTTCGCGTCGTGGTGAGCGTCGTGTGCTGGAACGAGATGCCGGCTTGCGGTAGATAAGCGAGCTCCCTGAAACCGGCCTTCACCGCCATCATGTTGGTCGGCGGCGACAGCACGCCGCCGTGAATCGCGCCCGAGACCATCGCCGGCAGAATCTCTGGCACGCCCCGCATCTGCAGGATCGTTACTTCGGTCTCCGGCTTGAGGCCCCATTTCTTGAGCGCGAGGCGCGCCGCGAGGTCGGTGGCGGAGCCGAAGGTGCTGATGCCGATTTTCTTGCCGCGCAATTCTTCCGGCTTGCCGATATCTTTCACGGTGACGATGGAAAACAGCGGCGTATTGATGAGGCCGGCGACGATCACGGTATCGGCGCCCGTGATACGCGCGGCCAGGACAGGCTGGCTGTACACCTGCGCGAAAGGCACGTCGCCGCCGACGAGTGCCGAGAGCGTCTGCGGGCCACCGCGGATGTAGATCAATTCGGACTGGATGCCCTCGCGCGTGAAATAGCCGCCGTCCTGAGCGACCCAAGTCGGCAGCGATGCGACGCTCGCCGTCCCGACGGCGATGCGTACCGGTTCGGCGTCCGTGCGCGCGGCGCACAACAATATGGCTCCAGCGAAAATGACGATCAGCGAAAAAATGCGAACGCGTCTCATCGCTTCCTTCAGCCGACCTTCATGACCAAGTTTTGATACGAATCGACGCTCACTTGAAACCCGGGCGGCACGAGCACGGTCGTGAATGGAAGCTCGACGACCGCCGGTCCCTTGATGCGCGCGCCGGGAGACAGGCGCATGTAGTCGTAAACGTCGGTGTCGATAAACCGCCGCTCAGGGCGCGTGAAGAAAATTTTCCGGCGGCCTTTTTTGGCCGCGCCGGCATTCGCGGACTTCCCACGCTGGATCTTCAGGCGCGGCTTGGCGACGCGTCCCACCGCGTCGACGCGGATCGCGCTGATCTCGATGCCCGCCTTCGTGTAGCCGGCGCCGGTACCGTAAAGCTCCTCGTATTTTTTCTCGAATAGCTTCACGATCTCTTGCATGCGCTCGCTATTGAAGCGGTCCCAGACGATCGGCAGCTCGACGCCGGCGGTCTGGCGCCGGTAACGAATTGTAAAGAAGCGGCGGAACTCCGTTTCGCCGGCGGCAAAACCCTCGCCCTTCATGATCTCTTTCATCTCCGACTCGATCGCCGCGAGCCGCTCGTTGACGGCGCGCGGGTCGGCCGGAAGGATATACTGGCACGTCATCACGCGCGTGCGGATGACGTCGGCCGCCGCCGCGCCGAAGGCGGAGAAGACGGGCGAAGTCGCGAAAATATAAATCTCCTTGACGCCCAAATCGGCGGCGAAGCCGGCGGCGTGCACCGCTCCGGCGCCGCCGAATGCGTAGATGACGAATTCTTCGGGAAGGTAGCCGGTGCGCACGACCTGGCGGCGGATGAGATCGGCCATTTTGCTGTTGACGATCTCGACCACGCCGGCGGCGGCCTCGTGCGCCTTCAGCTTCAGCGGGCGCGCGATTTTTTCCTCGACGGCTTTGATGGCGTTCTCTTTGTTCAGGAGCTTTTTGCCGCCGAGGAAATAATTCGGATCGATCACGCCGAGGACGAGATCCGCGTCGGTGACGGTGACTTCCTCGCCGCCCGCATCGTAGCAGACCGGGCCGGGGCTTGCGCCGGCGCTTTTCGGGCCGACGAGCAGACGGCCGGTCTCCGGCTCGACGCGCGCGATCGTGCCGCCGCCCGCGCCGATCGACTCGATATCGATGATCGGCTGGAGAACGCGAAAGCGCTCGACGATCGGCTCCGGCGCGTAGCGCCAGTAGCCCTCGGTAATGAGACCGACATCGAAGCTTGTGCCGCCCATGTCGGTCGTGATGACGTTCTTATGCTTGAGCAGCGCCGCGACATGCGCGGAAGCGATCATGCCGCCGGCCGGTCCGGATTGGAGATTCGCGATCGCGGAGACCTGCTCGCGGTGCGCGACACCGCCGTTGCCCTGCATCACGAGCAGCGGCTCTTTCAATCCCCCGGCGCGGAGTTTCTCGTCGAGGCCCTTGAGATAGCGCTCGACGGTCGGGCCTAAGTAGCTGTTGATGATCGCCGTGTTGGCGCGCGCGTACTCGCCGGCGACTTGAGACAGCGCGCTGCCGAACGACCAGTACACCTTGCGCGATGGATCGGCTTCCACGGCGAGGCTGCGAATCTCTTCCTCGTGCTTCGGATTCGCCCAGGCGTGGAGCAGGCTTACGGCGATCGCCTCGACTCTCTCGTCCTGGATCAGCCGGCGAATCGCATCCATGACGTCCTCGCGGTTCAGCGGCACGACGACTTCGCCGCGATAGTCGACGCGCTCGCGCACGCCGATGATGAGCTCGCGCGGGACGATCGGATCGGGCTTCGTCACCCAGGTGACGTGGCGAATGTCGTCTTCCGAGAGGCCGTCGACCCGCCCGATCGCGCGCATGATCTCGGTCGTGTCCTCGAATCCCATGGTGGTGATGAAGCCGACTTTGACGCCGCTGTGTGTGATGAGCGCATTTGTCGCGACGGTGCTGCCATGCTTGAAGAGCGTCGTGCGATTCAACAGCTCTTTACGGTCGACGCCGACGGTCTTCGCCGCTTCGGTGAGCGCGTCCATGACGCCGCGCGAGAAGTCGTCCGGCGTCGTCGACGCCTTTGCGGTCCAGACCTGGCCGGCTTCGCTCATGACGACGGCGTCGGTGAACGTCCCGCCGGTGTCGATGCCGATGATGTATTGCTCACGCGCCGCCATTCTGTTTTCCTCTCGTGAGTGCTTTCAAGCAGAGATATGAAAGGGGAGGCGGGAAGTCAAGGCGGCGACTGCGTTCCTGCAGCGCCATCACAACATGGCTAGCGGCGCGCAGGATCGACGGTGATCGGTCCCTCGTGGCAGCGGGTCCATGAAGGCCCGTGATCTTTGCCTATAACAGGGAACGAGCTTGCGTCGGCTTTCGCAAGGCGCTGGGGGTCGCTCAGATCGTATAGATAGACGGCGGCGGGAGTGATGGCATAGCCGCTCGGGGTGCGAGTTGGCACGAGAAAGAAATCGCTGCGTACGCCGATCGCGTCCAAGTAACGGACCATTTCTTGGGGCTGGGAACGAATCGGCGCGACGTCCGCGGCAATGATCCACAGACGCGGCGAGCCTCGAAACTTGTCGATGTCTTCGAGGTAGCGCCGCGTATCGCCGAGATAGCAGCCGCCGATCGTGTAGTCGCTCGGGCGCAGGCCATAGCGCGCGCCGTAAAAAAGAATCGACGGGGCGCCACGATAATGCACGTACACCGCGTCGCTGGGACGGCGCCGCTCCTGCAGGTAAGCGAGCACAGGCTTCATATCCTGGAGTCGGTAGACCGGCGGCTTCGTCGCGAGCGCGTAGAGCGCGGGACCCGCAAGTGCGACCAGCATCGCGACGGCAGCGACAGGAGAGAATTTTGCCGCGCGCGCGCGGGTCCATTCGATAGCTTCGGCGATCGCGAGTAAAAAACCCGGCACGAGAAAAAGTATCAAACGATCGGCGAAGGGATATTGGCGCACGGCCGAAGCGGCGACGGTTAGAGCCGTGGGTAATATGAGGAACAGCGCGACGCGGAGCCTGCGGCAAGAAAGCAGCGCGAGACCGAAGACGGCGAGCGACATATATAAGATCGAGGCGGGGTATCCGAGGGCGCCGAGACCTCTCTGGCCGAGCAAGTCCCTCAATCGGAGCAAAGGCCAGAGCATGTGCAGCGCATCGGACGGCAGCATGGCGGGCGCCCAGAACCACTGCATGTATTCGCGCGTTTGCGGCGACGCCGTCGATAACTCGATACCGACGGCGCACAGAGCCGAGACGGTCCAGACGGCCACGACGATATAGAGACGCCGCAGCGAGCGGACATCGAGCCGGCGGCTCTGCGCCGCGAGAGATATACCCATACCGGCGAGCACAAAAACAGCGGAATGCGAGAACCACGGCGCCACCGCGCCGGCCAGGGCAGCGCCTACGGCTCGCGGCGCGGACAAAACGGCGCCGGCGTCGAGGTCGAGCGCAAGCCAGAGCAGGAGCACGGCGATGAGCACGTCGGTCGAGTACTGCTTCGTTTGCGCGGCATAAAATATTAACGGTATGGCCGCGGCGAATAACGCGACGGCGACAGTCGCTGCGAACCCCGTGAGCGCGCGTTCGGCGACGCGCCTGAACGCCAACAGCGCCCCCAGAGAACAAAGCAGGGGAAACAGCCGCAGCGCGTATTCGCTCGGGCCGAAAAGCGCGACGGCAGCTTTCTCGGCCAGCAAAAAGCCTTTCGGCGCAACCTGCGCATACGCGAGCGGAGCCGTGAGCAGCTCGCCGAGAGGCCGCTCCAGAATATTTTGGGCGACCGCGATCTCGTCGAGCCACAGCGAGGCGTTCGCCGCGTACTGCCACAGGCGCAACGCGGCGCCGATCAGAATGAGGGAAATGAGGACCGACTTTCGATAAGAAGGCCGAAGGTAAGCGGAAACCACTCTAGTACGTTTATTTTTCCAGCTGCACGTCGAAAGTTTTTCCGCCCTTGGAGTATTTGACCAGGTAATTGACGCTTTTGCCGCAACGGTCGAGCGTCCAGCGCTCGACGGCCGGCGTTTTGTCCTGCGCGGCTTCGACGACGTCGGTCTTGACGATCTTCCGCTCCGTGCAGTCTTTGCCCCGCGGGCCGTCCATGATCATGATCATCTTCGCGACGTCGTCGCGCGGCTTCGGCGAATCCGCCGCGGCTGCGGCTCCCGTTAAAACTGCGACGAGAAGTAGGGCGAGAATCTGCATTTAAAGACTCACCGACAGTACATCAGTCAGTTAATCGCTACCGCATCGATGCTGTCCAGACGGATCACGATGCGGCCGTAGGTCTGATTGCGCACTTCGATCGCGTCGTTGCCGATCATTTTGGCGAAGACGGCGCCGATGCTTTGTCCGCGCACATAAATATTGAGACCTTTTTTCTCCTTAGCGCTGCGCTCGAAAATTTCCTGGTACGCCTGCGATAGAGACTTCGCGTCCTGCGCAGCGACGCGCGGAACGCGAATCCCTGAGAGCATCAGCAGCGCGCCTACGGTGAAGATCCAGATCGATTGTTTGATAGTCATGTTGTCCTCCGTAATGTCATCGCGATGCTATATGGGTTAGCCGACAGCTTCAACCGGCAATCGCCCCTAAATGGGACTCGAACATCCAAACAGCGAGCAAGCCGAGGAATGCGGCGCCGATCCAGAGCGCAACGCCAAGGATGAACGGCTGCGCGCCGGCAACTTTCAACGATTGTCGTGACAATCCGGCGCCGATAAGAAAAAGTGAAAGCGTCAATCCGGTTACCGCCGCACGCTTGATGAACAGATACGCCGTTTCATGCTCCGGCCAAAGCGAGCGCACGCCGGCTGCAAGCACGAAGAAGACGATGAACCACGGGAAGCCGACCAGCGCGGCTCTGCGGCGCTTAATCAGCCCTAAAGCGAGCGCCAGCGGGAGTATCCATAACGTACGGACGAGTTTCACCGTCGTCGCGACGGCCAGCGCCTCGTCGCCGTATTTCGCGGCGGCTCCGACCACCGAGCTCGTGTCATGAATAGCGACGGCGGCCCACAGGCCGAAAGCGCTCTGGCTGAGGCCCATGAAATGTCCGAGCAAAGGGAAAATGAACAGCCCGACGGCGTTAAGAGAAAACACAATCGCCAGCGCGATCGACATCGCGCGGGCGTCGGCCTCGATGGCGCTCCCGACGGCGGCGATCGCGCTGCCGCCGCAGATCGATGTCCCTGCCGAGACCAGCAGCGTAGTGCTGCCGTCGATGCGCAGCAGGCGTCCGAGATACCAGCCCGCGATCATAATGACAGCAATGCTTATAGCGGTAACGTGCAGGCCGACCATGCCGGCTTTCAAGATCATGGCGATATTCAGCCCGAATCCCAGCCCGACTACCGATATCTGCAGCAGTAAACGCGATTTGGCGGTGACGCGCGGGGCCGGATTTCCCGGACCCAGGCCGAAGAAAAGGCCGAGTGCCAACGCGACGGCAGGCGACACCCAGCCGGCGACGATAGCCGCGGCCGCAGCGCAAAAGGCGAAGAGTCGTACGAAGTCGTGCACCGGCTGGAAAAAAAGTCAGCGCTTGTACAAGCGGTCGAAAAATTTCTCGTCGTCGAGCTCTTTGACGAAGCTCATGTCGACATAATCTTCGGGTTTCGCGGACTTAAGCTTCGGATTTTTCGCCGAGAGCTCGTCCAAGATCGTCTGCACGCCCGCGAGCGTTGGATAGGGTTTGTCGGGAACCGCTTTGAGGCTCACCTCGCGGTAGGTCTCCTCGAGCGCCTCGCGATCGGTCGTCTGGAGATATTTGCTCAAGATTTTGACGCTCGCTTCTTTTTGCGTCTTGTAGAAATGGATCGCTTCGGACGACGCGCGCATCAAGGACAAAATGATGTCGCGGTGCGTTTTGAGATAGGCGCGCGAGCCCACGAGCGCGGTCAGCTGGTATGGAATATTGAGCTGAGCCATGTCGATCAGGGTGTTGTAGCCGAGCTTCCGCGCGGTCAGCGTGAACGGCGGCGTGATGATCGTCGCCTGGACGTTTTTGGATTGCAGCGCCGCCGCGCGCGCGGTCTGCGCGCCGACTTGCAGCAGCGTTACGTTGTCCGGGTTCAGTCCGACTTTGGCGAGGGCCATCTTGACGCTCAGGTCGGTCGCGCTGCCGAAACGGCTGATCGCAATCTTTGTTCCTTTCAGTTGCTCGACGGTCTTTATCTCGGGCAGCGAGACGAGGCTGTACGGAAACGTGTTCAAGAAGCTGCCGAAGATGACGACATCGACCCCGGCGGCGCTAGCGCCCACGGACGCCGAGCCGTCCGCCTGCGTGATCGGCACTTCGCCGCTCATCATCGCCGAAATGCCGAGCGACCCTCCAGCCATGAAAATCAGCGTGACGTCGAGGCCGTATTTCTTGAAGAGTCCTGCCTGCTGCGCGATGATGACGACCGCCTGATAGGGACTGGTCGCAGTGTACGAGAGGTTGAGCTTCTTCAGCGGCTGCGCGTCGGCGCGGGTCGGCGCCATTTGCAACAAGACAGCAGCCGCGAGCGCAGCGAGAACGCGGGCGATCATTTTTTCTCCTTTTCGTCGAGCTCGTAAACAAGCGCAGACTTGATCGCGGCGTCGATCTGGCCGGCCATCGGATTGCGGATCTCCTCGCCGATGTGCGCCATCGCGCCGAGCGTGCGGCCGACGAGCGCGAACGTCTTAGACAATTGCCACGGTAGACCCAGATCGGATGCGACGGCGGCGATCGCGCCGGTGACGTTCACCGGTAGGCTGCGGCCGCGCCGCGCTTCGGCGGCCTGGGTGACCTTCTGTAAAAGCTCGCAGTAACGGCCGTAGACTTCCGTCTCGCGCGCGATTTGAAACAGGCGCGCGGCGCGCGGGTCGCCTTCGGCGTGCGTGCGGTGACCGATGCCGGGGATGCGCTGTTTGCGCTCGTCGTAGTCCTTCGCGACCGCCGCGGCGACGGCGTTGAGGTCGGCATTATGGATGCCTGGCGGCAGCGCCTGCTGCAGCATGCGCGCGCACCATTCGGAAGATCCCAGATGGACGCTGCCGGCGCCGAGAATCGAAGCCGCGACCGCCGCCTGGATCGATTCCGGCGCGGTGTGATAAGTGAGCCGCGCCGAGATGACGCTCGAGACCATGCCGTGCTCGACCAGGATCGTCAGCAGCGCGTCGACCATGCGGCGCTGCCCATCCGTCGGCATTTTGCCGGCGAGCATGAGATAGGCCATATCGCTGAAAGTGATCTTGCCGACAAGCTCTTCGGTGAGGTCATGCCCACGGACCAGGATGCGATGGAGCTCGGCCTTGCCCAGGCCGGTGGCGATTCTTGGCTTGTCGCTCATGGGATCACCTCCGAATGCGGCGCTACTCACGAGACATATCGTATGCTTCGCCGCCGCTGTCAAGGCGCTATTGCAGCGGGCCCGCCGTTCAAATAAAGTTCGCGTTAGGAAAGGGGGGGTTGACTATGTCCCAGCTCCGCTGTTTGACGATCAAGGCGAAGGAGCCGCGCCGTCTGGCCGATTTTTATCGGCGCGTCTTCGAAGTGAAAACCGTCTCGGAAGACGACAGCCTGATCCGGCTCTCCGACGGCGTTTTCACGCTCGGGCTGCTCAAAGACAGCGGCGAGCGGAAAAACGGTTTCGATGCCAGCGGCTTCCGCGTCGAGGACGTCGACGGCGTCGCGGCGAAAGCGCCGCGCCACGAAAAAGGCGCCGCGCCGTATAGCGAGAAACGTATAGCCGACCCGGACGGCAATCTCATCGATCTCAACCACGAAGGGTTCGGCGCGACGACGGAGAAGAGTCCTTTCCCGATAAAACACATCGCGCTCTATACTGCCGATCCCAAGCGGCTGTCGGATTTTTATCAGGACGCCTTGGGAATGAAGGAAGTCGCCTATTCGGACCGTTCCTCGATTTTCGTCTCCGACGGCTACTTCAACGTCGCGCTGCTCTATCAGCGCGTCGGCGAGGAAAAGAACGGCTACAACCACTTCGGCTTTCACATCCAGGACATCGAAGAGATCCGCGACCGCGCCGAAGGCGCCGGCGTCCGGCGCGGCGCGAAGCGGCCGGACCGCATCCCGTACGCGGAATACCGCATCCACGATCCGGAAGGGAACGGGATCGATATTTCGGTGAAAGGCTGGAAGACATAAGGAGCGACGCGCAGGATTTAATTTCCCCCAAGTAGGCGCGGTCGCGAACCACCCGTACAAGAAAGAATATTATTTATGACCGCACAGTTTCGCTTAGGCCTGATCCTGTTCCTTATCCTGATTCCGCCGCTCTCGCACGCCGCCGAGAGACTCGTCGCCGATTTCGGCGGCGTCTCCGGTTTTCAGAGCGCGTCGTGGGTGGCGAAAGATCTCAAGCTCTTCGATAAATACGGACTCAATGTCGATCTCGTCATGATCACCGGCGGCGCGCGCTCGGTCGCGGCGCTGCTCGGCGGCAGCACGCAGTTCGCGACCGGCTCGGGCACAGCGCCGCTGCAGGCCTATGCGCGCGGGTCGGATGTGACCATTCTCGCCGCATCGTACAACAAATTTCCTTACGCCGTCGTCGTGAAGCCGGAGATCCGCTCGCCGAAGGACCTCCGCGGCAAGCGGCTCGGCATCCTGAATTTCGGCGGCTCGAACGATATCGCGATGCAGCTCGCGCTCAAGGAGTGGGGCATCAAGCAGCAGGAGGTGAACGTCACGATCGGCGGCGACGCGCCGACGCGCCTGCTAGGACTCACCGTCGGCAGCCTCGACGCGACGATTCTCTCGCCGCCGCATCTGAACATGGCGGTGAAGGCCGGCTTTCGCGTGCTGGCGGATATGGGCGACATGCATGCGAGATTTTCGCAGTCGACGCTTTATGTCCGGCGCGGCTATCTCAAGGAGAATCGCGATATCGTCAAGCGATTTCTCAAGGCATATGCCGAGGCGGTCAAGGTCGTAAAAACCGACCGCGAGCGTATCATCAATATCTTCGCGCGGCGTATGCGTCTCGAAGACCGCGAGATCCTGACAGAGACCTATAATTATTTCGCGCCGCGCTTTTCCTTCCCGCCGCGCGTCGACATGCAGGGAATCAAGGATACGGTCGATTTTTACGCCGAGACGAGCCCCGAGCTCCGCGGCCGCAAGCCGGAGGAATTCGTCGATTCGTCGTTGATGGATGAGTTGGAGCGGGAAGGATTCTTTAAAAGCCTGGGCGGCTGAGTTCTAGCGCTTGAGCTCCTCGCTCGCTTTCTTCGCGTACGACCAATCCGCGACGTCCGAGATCGTCGCGGCGGTCTTGGTCTTCCGGCCTTCCTGGACTAACTGGATGACATTCTTCATTACATCGTCGGGCGCGACGCCGTTCCGGCTGTAGAGTCCGACGAGATCGCGGTACATCGCCTCGCGCACCTCGGTATCTTTCACGCCCCAGCTTTTTTCCATCAGGGCAAGAATGTCGGCCTTGCGGTTGTGAATGTAATCGACGCTCTTGATGAGCGCGCGAATCATCTTGACGATCTCGCCGGGCGATTCTTTCGTCTTATCGATGTGCGTCGCGAGGCCGCCGAGCGGAATTTTCAGCACGTCGTTGAAAGAGACGATCTCGTTGAAGCCTTTTTGGCGGCCAATCTTGTTGAACGGCGGCACGAGCATCGCAGCCTGGATGTTTCCGGCCTCCAACGATTGGTAGCGCGCCGAGCTGCCGCCGATCTGGAGGAAGGTGACGTCTTTCTCGGTCATGCCGTGCTTCCTCAAGATCGTGATCACTTCGCTGTGCGGCGTGCCGCCGAAGCTGCTGATCCCGACGATTTTTCCTTTGAGGTCTTCGACGCGTTTGATTCCCGGCGCGGTGACGAGGACGTGGTCGGAGCCGTCCATGACCGACATGACGATCTTGACCGGCAGGCCGGCGATGGCGGCGCCGACGAAGTTTGAGAACGTGCCGCCGTAATCGACGTTTTTGCTCGCGACGCCGGTGACCACGACCTGGTTCTGCATGACGACCACCACGGCGTTGAGGCCTTCGCCTTTAAAAAAGCCTTTCTCTTCGGCGATGACGAACGGCAGCGAGTTGCTGCCCGTGCGCGTCGTGAGGCCGAGCGTGATCTTTTTGTCTTGCGCGCCGGACGCTGGCGGAAGCGCAACGAACGCGGCGAGCGCGAATAGAATGGAGACGAGAATGCGGACAGGCCGCATTATTCGACGAGATCCATCAGCACGCCGTCGGGATCGGCGAGCGAGCGCCGCCCGAGCATGCAGGCGTCGATCTCGGCGAGCGTCGTCGGACCGAAGCGGCCGAGGTCGATCTGCTTCGGCTTCGACTCCGGATGATGGCTCGCGAGACTTCTAAGATCGTCGTCGGCTTTCCGGAGCGCGTCGACTTTGAAGCCGATATGGTCGAGTCCCTCGGTCATCGAGCGGTAGGATTTATTTTCCGTGGGCATGATCACGATGGAGACTTTCCCGTCGCTGACGCAAACCTGTCCGCTGGCGTCGCCGCTTTCCACGGGACGGAGCTCGAAGACGTCCTGGTAGAATTGCGCGAGATACGCCGGCTTCGCCGTGCGGATCGCGACATGATGCAGGTGGCGCGGCTGCTCCCAGCCTTTTTCCAGATAGCCTTCGCGCACCTTGGCGACGCCCTGCTGCGAGACGTCCATGTGCGTGCCGGCGGGGTCCTGGATGCGCATGACGGCGAACGGCACATGCTCGAGGCTGCTCGTGACGCGCACTTCGGGATATTTCTTGAGCCGCTCCATGACGGTCTGCCCCGACTCGACCTCGAAGCCGAAGTGATCGAGGCCGGAGCGGATGCCCGCGTGCCGCTGCAGCAGCGCGAGGCCCATGACGCCGTCGCTCAAGTGGCCGCGGTTGGGATTGTACTCGCCCTTTTCGTCCGTCATGCCGGTCGTGATCTGCTTCATGCCGAAAATATCGCGATAGAAGCGGGCGGTCCTGTCGTAGTTTTCGGTGTAGATGGCGATGTGACGGATGCGCGCGAAGCCCATGGCGGTATCCTCCTGGAGCCGGACTATCACCCCGCACGCCGCGTTGTCAACGGCGGTTGACAGACTGCAAACGTCGTGGAACATTACGACAGGAAATTTTTTTCATGCCCGTCAACGCGCTCAACGACATCACTGTCATTGAATGTGCCACGTTCGTGACCGGACCGTACGCCACGGCGCTGCTCGCCGAGCTCGGCGCGCGCGTGATCAAGATCGAGCCGCCGCCGGAGGGCGACCCGTACCGCTATTTCGCCGCCGACGAATTCTACAGCCCTAACTTCGCGCACCTGAACCGCAACAAGGAAAGCCTCGCGCTCGATCTCAAGAGCGACAGGGGCAAAGAGATCTGCATCAATCTAGTCAAGGGAGCCGACGTCTTCGTCGAGAATTTCCGCCCGGGCGCTGCCGAGCGCCTCGGGCTCGGTTACGACGCGCTCCGCGTCGCGAACCGAAAGCTGGTTTACTGCTCGATTTCCGCCTTCGGCAAGAGCGGACCGTACGCCGAGAAGCCGGGCTTCGACACGCTCGGGCAAGCGATGAGCGGGTTGCTCAGCGTGCTCACCGATCCCGACAAGCCGTCGGTAATGGGAATCGCGCTCTCGGACTACACCACCGGCATGTCGGCGTGCTACGGTATCCTCGGCGCGCTGCTGGCGCGTCAGAAGACGGGCCACGGCTCGAAGGTCGAGACCTCGCTGCTGCAGGCGACGCTCTCGTTCATCGGCGAGACCGCCGCCGGATATCTCCGCACGGGACAGGTTCCCGACCGCGCGGCACGGGTGAAAAACGCGCACGCGTTCGCCTTCGTCGCGAGCGATGGGTTGCCGCTGGCGATCCACTGCTCGGTGCCGGAAAAATTCTGGAAATCGTTTCTCGAAGCCGCCGGCCGCACCGAGCTGTTGTCCGACGAGCGCTTCAAGACGCGCGAAGCACGCAAGCAGAATTACACCGCGCTGGAAGAGGAGCTGAAGCCGACGTTCGCCTCGCGGCCGCGCGCGGAATGGCTCGCGCTCATGGAAAAGCACGACGTTCCCGCCGCGCCACTCTACAACATCGCCGAAGTCCTGGACGACCCGCAGGTGCAACATCTCGGCATGGTCGAAGAGGTCAGCCACCCGAAAGCCGGCCGCTGGAAATTTGTCGGCGGTCCGGTGAGCTACACGAAGCTTTCGCCCGATCCGGCGAAGCCGGCGCCGCTCGTCGGCGAGCAGACCGCGCGCATTCTCGCCGAGATCGGCTGCGATTCGGAGGAGCTGCGGGAGCTCGAGGATGAGGGAGTCATAAAAATCGGCAGCGCCCACCGGCACGGCGGGCGGCAGGAGCGATTATGAGCGAAGATCGCATCCTATATATAGGCACCGACAAAGGATTGTTCACAGCGGCGGTGCGGAACGGCCGCTATGAGCCGCGGGCGGCGGGCTTGCAGGGCAAGGGGGCGTTAAGATCGCCGGTCGTAATCGATAAGCGCGAGCCGCGGCGGATGTACGCTGCGACAGGCCGCTGCGGCGTCTTGGTCAGCGAGGACCGCGGCGAAAGCTGGCGCGAGATCAACGACGGCATCACTTATAAGGAAGCCTGGTCGCTCGCGCAGCATCCGCTGACCGGCGAGCTCGTGCTCGGCACCGGTCCGTCATCTGTTTTCAAGAGCAGCGACGGCGGCGAAAGCTGGAGCGATTGCGAGGGGCTAAGAACCCTCGCCGAGACGATCGACTGGACTTTTCCCAATCCGCCGCATGTGAGCCATGTCAAAGGACTCGCGCTGGCGCCGGACGATCCGAAAATTATTTTCGGCGCCATCGAGGAAGGCTGGCTCGTGCGCAGCCGCGACGGCGGCGCGAGCTGGCAGAATATCAAAGAGGGCACCGAGTTCGATTCGCATTCGGTTGCGGTTATGCCGGACGATCCGTCGATCGTGATCTCTACCTCGGGCAAATTCTTTTACAAGAGCACGAACGGCGGAGACAGCTTCGCGCAGTCTTCGAACGGGCTCGACCGCCGCTACATGGCGCAGGTCGCGTTTCACCCGTCACGGCCGAAAACATTCTTCACCGCCGCTGCCGCGGTGCCGCCGCCGTTCTGGCGCCGGCCGGAAGGCGGCGACACCGGCTTTTACCGCAGCGACGACCGCGGCGATTCGTGGCGCAGACTTTCCGGCGGCCTGCCTGAGCATATGACAGCCGCGCCGCGCGCCGTCGCGGGCGATGCCGACGATCCGGATTGTTTTGCCGTCGGTATGAACGACGGCAGCGTCTGGATGACGGAAGACGCGGGAGAGTCGTTCGAGCAGATCATCTCCGGCATACCGCAGGTGATGAGCATTCGCGTCGCGCACTGATGGCAGGCGTCGAATTCGGCCTGCTGCTGCACACGCGCCATTGGGTCCGCAACGACCGCGCTCCCGCCGGCCTGGAAGAATTCTGGCGCGCCGCCGAAGACGCCGAGGCGGCGGGCTTCGATCATCTTTGGATCGGCGACAGCCCGCGCATCGCGCGCATGGACCGCGCGCACGCCGATTGTCTCACGGTAATGGCCGCACTCGCGGCCAAGACGCGAAAAATCAAAATCGGCGCTGTGCCGCTGATCGCCGGGTTGAGAAATCCGGTCTTGCTCGCGCACTCGCTCGCGACGCTCGACGTGATCTCATCGGGACGCATCATTATCGGCGTCAGCGCCGCGCCGCAGTATAAATTCGCCGAGCAGGAGTTCGAGGCTTGCGGCGTGCCGTTCGAGCAGAGAGCGGGACGCCTCGACGAGGCGATTCAGCTGATGCGCCGGCTCTGGGCGGAAGAGAGCGTCTCCTTCCAAGGAAAGTATCTTCGGTTGAATGGTATCGGCGTCCAGCCGATGCCGGTTACAAAATCCATCCCGATCTGGTGCGCCGCCGGCGACAACGAAAACGCTTTGAAGCGCGTCGCGCGCCTGGGCGACGGCTGGTTCACCGTCGCCCAAACACCGCAGATATTTGCCGCGCGCCGCACTAAGATCGAGCGCTTCGCGCGCGAGCTCGGACAAAAGAGAAATTTGCCTTCTATGCTATTCGCGACGTTTCATCTTCATCCGGTCAAGGATAAAGCCGAAGAAGAGGGCTGGAATCTCGCGGAGAGTTACTTCCGGCAGCCGCCCGCGCAGCTCAAGCATTTGAGTCCGTTCTTCGGCACACCGGAAGAATGCGCCGAGAAGCTGCAACGATACGTCGCCGCCGGCATGACCGGCGTCGTGGCGCGGTTCGTCGCGCCGGATATTGAAGTGCAGACACGATTGTTGTTAAACGAAGTCAAGCCGCGGCTGAAACTTCAAACAAAGCAAAATTAATTTGCCGCAAGCCCCCTCACCTTTATCTTCTCCCCCGCCGCGGGGGAGAGGAAGGGAGAGGGGAAGCAAGCGGATTGCTGGAGGGCACATGGAAGCTCCCGCCGACACGACGTGGAAAGGCTTTACGCTCGCAGAGCGCGACCGGCGATGGGAGTCGGTGCGAAAGCACGCCGCCGCGGCGGGCTTCGATTGCATTCTCGTCCCGCTGTGCGTCGACGGGCGCAACCAACACTTATCTCTGGAGCAGGCGCGCGGCATGCGCTCCGACCAACGTTATCTAACACTGCTGGAAAATTCCGCGGTCATTCTGCCGACCGACGGGCGTAAGCCGATCATTATCAGCGATCGCGGCGGCAACGACTGGATCCCCGACCCTCGCCGGGTGAACGGCTCATGGGGCGCGGCCATGGCCGAGGCGCTCGCCGAATGCGGCATGGAGCGAGCGCGCATCGGCGTCACGGGCCTCGAGCGCGGCAAGATGGTCCACGGCCGCGCGTACGCCGGCGTCGTGAATCACACGTCCTATGCCGAGATGCTGCGCCGGATGCCGAATGCAAGCTTCGAAGATGATCACGACGTCGTCGCCTTCGCGCGCTACGTCAAAAGCCAGGAAGAAATCGATTGTCTGCGCCGCGGCGCGGCGATCGCGGCGGCCGGCATCGAGGAGATGGGCCGCGTCGCGCGGCCCGGCGTTACGGATTCGCACCTGTATACGCGCGTCATGCACCGCATGCTCGAGCTCGGCAGCGGCTACTATCCGCTAGCGCTTTACACCGGTCCGATGGATCAAGTGAGGTTGCCGCGCTTCGAGGACCCGCCGCTCGGTCGTGTGCTCCAAGCGAATTTTCGCATTCACAACGAGACCGACGCGCTCTGGGGCGGGCTGATCGCGCAGGAGCAGCAGGGATTTCTGCTCGGGCCGGTGCCGGAAGCGTGGCAGCGCGTCGTCGATGTGCAGCGCGACCTTTTCTACACGGGCCTTGAGGTTTTGAAGCCCGGCATCGTGTTCGGCGAATTCGTCGACGCGGTCAACGGCTTCGGCGAGAAGCGCGGCGGAAAGACTCTCACGCTGATGCACGGGCGCGGCTACGGCGACGACGGGCCGCTCATCACACCGCAGGATCGCGGCGAGAAGACGCGCGACGTCGTCGTCCATGAAGGCAACGTTTTCATCTGGAAGCCGATCGCGATGTCCGCCGACGAAAAGATCCAGTACAGCTGGGGCGGCTGCATCGTCATTACGAAGAACGGTGCGGAGCAGCTCGTCAAACGCACCCCGAGCCTCATTTCGCTTCAGTAGGAGAAACGCCATGGCTTACAAACCACCTGCGCGCGCCGGAGCCACCGTTTACGTATGGGCCGATTACTCGACCGCGGAGCGCGACCGGCGGTGGAACGCCGTCAAAGAGGCTGGCAAAAAGGCCGGCTTCGACTGTATCTTCGTGCCGCTCGGCGACGGCGTCGACGCGCGCTATCTCACGCAGCTCCGCTGCTCGTCGGTGATCATGCCGACCGACGGCCGCGCACCGATTATCATCGCCGACCGCAGCTCAAAGAACACGTGGGCGCCCGAGCCGTGGCAGGTCGGCCGCGAGTGGAACGAGCCGATGGCCGAGGCGCTCATCGAATGCGGCATGGAGCGCGCGCACATCGGCGTCGCCGGCCTCAAGGGCGGCAGGGTCTCGCACGTCACTTCCATGGACGGTGTCGTCAATCACGGCGCGTTTTCCGCCGTGGTAAAGCGCCTGCCGAATGCGAAATTCGAGGACGCCACGGACGTCGTCGGTTTCGTGCGCTACATCAAGGGCGACGAAGAGATCGCCGCGATGCGCAAAGCGACCGCGATCGCCGAGAGCGGCATCGACGAGCTTAAAAAAATCGCGCGCATCGGCGCGGACGCGGCGCAGGTCTACGCCGACGTCATGGCGTCGATGATGGAGCAGGGAAACGAATATTTTCCGTTCGCGCTCACGATCGACGGTAAACGCTACGCCGACCCGCCGATCGGGGTCCGCTTGCAAAAGAATATTTTCATCGGAGGCGAGGTGATTTCGGTTTGGGGCACGCAGATCGCCGCGGAGTACCAGGGCTTTTTGCTCGGAGAGATTCCCGACGCGTGGAAACCAGTAGCGGCGCGGCAAAAGGAAGTTTACGACGCCGGCCTCAAATTGCTCAGACCCGGGACGCCTTGCGCGGAACTGCTCGCTTTCGGCAAGAGCGTCGAGAAAAAAGACGGCCTTACGGCGAACATCTTTCTCGCCGGCCGCGGCGCGGGCGACGACGGCCCCGTCATCGATACCTCGACGTCCGTCGACAAATTGAAAGGCCTCACGATCGAGAAAAACACGCTTTGGCTCTGGCGTCCTTCGGTGAAAAGCACGGACGGTAAAGTCCAGCTCGCCTGGGGCGGCACAGTGCTCGTCACAGACAAAGGAGCAGAGCGGCTGTCGAAGCGGGATCATAAATTGATTTCGGTGGCCTAAAATTCATGCCCGGCACGCTCGCCCTCTCCCATGGGGAGAGGGAATCAAATAACAATACTTCCTCTCGTCGTGTTGCGAGAGGGACTAAGCGCGACAATCTACAATCGCATGCATTATTCGCCCTCTCCCGGCGGGAAAGGGAAGGGGTGAGGGTAGACAGTTGCCTTGTACCTGTGCTCACGATAAACATCGTTTTTGTTGCGTTGATCAAAAAGGACTGACGCCATGATCCATGACATCGAAATAAACTCCGCCGCGCACTATCCCGCGCCGGGCGTGATCGAGCTCGTTGAGCTCGCGGAGAAAGTCGGCTTCGGCGCCTTCTGGAAAGGGGAGTCGAACAGCACCGATCCGATGGTGCTACTCTCCGCGGCGGCGAGCCGGACCAAGACGATCAAGCTCGGCACGGCGATTTATCACATCTACGGGCGGAGCCCGGTGACGCTCGGCATTCAGTCGGCGACGCTGCAGGATCTGTCGAACGGACGGTTGCTGCTCGGCCTCGGCGTCGCGAACAAGAGCATCGCGGCGTGGCATGGCGGCGTCTTCGACCGGCCGCTCAAGCGCGCGCGCGAGTATATCGACATCACGCGCAAGGTCGCCGCGGGCGAGCGCGTCGAGTACGAAGGCGAGATCTACCAGACCGGCAAGCGATTCCAGCTATCGTGGAAGCCGTCGCATCCGCATTTTCCCATTTATCTCGCCGGGCTCGGGCCGCAGATGACGAAGCTCGTCGGCAAGATATCCGATGGGGTTTTCATCAACATGGCGACGCCGGCCAAGATTCGCGAGATCGCGGCCCGCGTGCGCGAGGGCGCGAAGGAAGCCGGACGCGACCCAAGCAAAATCGATATCATCGCCAAGTGCCGCGTGTCGCTCAATCCCGATCGCGCCAAGGCGCGCTCGAAGCTGCGCCAGGTGCTCACGTTTTATAACCTCGCGGATCATTACAGCGACATGCTGAAAGGCCTAGGCTTCGACGCCGAGGTCAACGCGATCCAGTCCGCATTCCAGCAGGGCGGCTTCAAAGCGGCGATGGCGGCGCTCACGGACGAATATATGGACAAGCTGCCGGTCGTGCCGGGCACGTCGATCGAGGAGATCAAAGACAAATTGGTCCCGTTCAAGGAAGCCGGCGCGACGCGGCTCGTCACGCCGTACGTGCCGGTGACCGAGCCCGTGGTCGAGGACGCGCGAAGGTTTCTCGAAGCCTGGGGTAAAAGCAGTTAGGCGCTATTCGACACCAATCTAAACTTTAACTTTAAATCGGGAAGGGAGATTTCTCATGTGTGATTTCGCGGCAGACGCGGCGGCGGCCGAGAGCTTAATGGTGGGGCGGACGCTGAGCGTCGAGCGGGTGAAGCAGCTCAACGCCAAGGACTATTTCTATCAGATGCTGAAGGACAACCCGGAGATGCTGAAGATTTCTCCGGGCGTCGAGAACGAATTGTTGAAGGGCGCCATCGACTGCCACATCCACGCCTATCCCGATTTCGTGCACCGCTCGCAGGACATGATCCAGATCGCCGTCGAGGCGTCGAAGTGCGGCATGCGCGCCATCGCCTTCAAAGATCACTGGAACGTGAGCGCGACCTCCGCCTATCTCACGCAGCGCTACATCGACGACATGATCAAGCGCGGCGAGCTGAGCAACCGGGTACTTGTCTTAGGCGGCGCGGGGACCTGCCACGGCATGCGCCCGGAGTACATCCGCGTCGGCCTGCAATATCCTAATTTCAAAATGATCTGGTTCCCGACGTTCACGTCGCTCGGCTTCTGGCGCGGCGCAGGCCAGCCCGAGAAGGGCGGCGTGCGCCTCGTCGCGGAAGACGGCAAGGTGCTGCCGGAAGTGAGGCAGATCATGGAGATGGCGGCAGAAAGAAAAGTCGGCATCGGCTTCGGCCACACCGATTTCCAGGAGCTGCTGCCGCTCGCCAAGCTCGCCAAGGAGATAGGCGCGCGCGCGACGCTCGACCACCCTCTGCTCGAACTGAATAAGTTGCTGCTCGACGAGATGAAGCAGCTCCGAGATCTGGGCGTGTATGTCGGCACGTACTGTCAGCCGATGATCCCGAGCCTCTACCAGCCGGTCGCCGACCCGATGGAGACGATCCGGACGATCAAACAGATCGGCCCGGACCGCTGCATCATCGGCAGCGACTTCGGCCAGGTGCTGCATCTGGACGCGGTCGACGGCATGCGCGTCTTCATCCGCGCGCTCTTGGGATTCGGCATCAAGGAGCAGGAAGTTAAAGTAATGCTTCAAGATAATCCGGCGAAGCTCATGTGGCTCGACGAGTCCCCGCTTCCGGAGACGGCGGCGGGCTATCTCAAGTAACTATATGTCCGCGCAAAAAGACTGGGCGCGGGAAAAATATCGCGGCGTCGAGGACTCCCTCAAGACCGCCTTCTCGCCGGATTTCGAGGAGCTCGACGAGGAGGGCATCCGCCACGACGTGCGCGAGAGCATCCGGCAGGGATTTTTCTCCGCGATGTGCTCGAGCACGGACACGACGCTTGCGGAGAAGAAGCGCTTTCTCGAGATCGTCTGCGACGAAAGCGGCGGCCGCATTCTCGTTGGCGTCAACGCCGCACTCAAAAATACCGATGAATGCCTTGAGCTTCTCGTCCACGGCGAGAAGCTCGGCTGCACGCACGCGTTCATCGAATATCCGCGGAATCTGCGCGCGGAATCGCCGGAGGATGTCTACAAATACCTGCGCCGCCTGATCGACGCGACGCGCCTGGCGATCATCCTTTACGGATACAACTGCCCAGCGTTGCGCCACTTGTACCCGAGCGGCATGCCGCTCGACGTCTTCGACCGCCTCGCCGATGTGCCCAACGTCATCGGCATGAAGCTTACGCAGCCGATCAACATCGGCGCCGCCTACGAGCTGTGCGAGCGGCTGAGCGACCGGATTCTGCTCGGCCCGGCGAATCTCGAGCTGCTCCCCATTCTCGCGCAGCACTACAACATTCAATGGACCGGTCAGTGGGTCGTCGAGTCGCTGCAGTCGCCGGAGAAGCCTTACCTGGTCGAGCTCATGGATTTAGTAAACAAGAGACGCCTTGACGACGCGATGCCGCTTTTCTGGCGCATGATGCCGGCCTACAAATACGTTCACAATCTCCAGGAAGCATTCCTGCTAAAAGGCAGCCATCCGTGGGCGCACATCAATTACTATCACTGGTGCGTCGGCGGTAACGGCGGGTTGCCGCGCGGCGGGAAAGACCCTGGCGAGGGCGCCGTGCTAGACGCGCAGGGCCGAAAGGAAATTCGCGACTGCTATAAGAAAATCGGCATCGAACCCGTCGCAGCGCCGGAAGAAGAATTCGTCGTCGGCAAGGCGAACTACGCGAAAGGAATCAGAGCGCAGCACCTCACGAAAATGCCGGCGTGGCGTGAGTAGTCGGTGTCACCGCAGCCCTCTCGACGTCGGCCGGCATCTGTACGATTGCGCTCGCGCCGCCCTGCGGCCGGTTTTGCAGCGTGACTGCGCCCCCGTGCAAATCGATCACTTCTTTTACGAAGCTCAATCCCAGCCCGGTGCTCTTTTTGCCGGTATCGGGCCGTTGCAGAGAGAAAAATTTGTCGAAGACTTTGTCGACCGCGAATTCGGGAATGCCGCTGCCGTTGTCTTCGATGACGAACGTGAAGCGTCCACCCTCAGCGCCGCCGCTTAAGCGGATCTCCGCGCCGTCCGGACTGAAGTCGATCGCGTTCTGAAGCAAATTCGAGAGCGCCTGATGCAGTAGGAAGCTGTCGCCTTCGATAACGATATTCTCCGGCACGTCATTGGAAACCCACAAACGGCGTTGTGCCAAAGCCGGACGCTTGGCATCGACGACGGATTCGACCAGCTCTGAAAAATTGAGCCGCTCGCGCTTTTCGAGCATCTTCCGGTTTTCGAGCGCCGCCAACTCCAGCATGCGGTCGACGATCTCCTGGATGCGGCTCGTCTCGTTTCGTATGTTCGAGAGGAAGCGGCGCCGCTGCTCCGGCTCCATTCTCTCGTCCAGAAGCTCCGCGGCTCCGCGGATCGCCGACAGCGGGCTTTTCACCTCGTGCGTGAGCTTCTGAACGTATTCCTCGACGTATTTCTTGCCCTCGAGCGTTTCCTGCATCTTCGCGAACGCACTTCCCATTTCGCCGATCTCGCTGCGGTCGAGCTCGGGAAAGTCGACGCGCTTGCCCGCGCCGACGGCGTTCGCATAAGCGGTCAGCCGTTTGATGGGCCGCGTCAAACAGATGGAAGCGATATAGGTTAGAAGCACAGCGGCCAGTCCGGCGAACGCGCCGACCTTGAAGAGCTGGGGCTTGGCGTTCTTCAAAAACTGATTGATGTTCGTCGTCGGCTTCGCGACGGTTAAAACGCCGGCGATCTTGCCGTGGACGATCACCGGCGCGGCCACATGCAGGACTTTGACCGTCGGATCTGCGCTCGCCGCCGCGCTGCTGCGCGCGCCGTATTTCCCCTCGAGCGTCAGGCTGACGTCTTGCCACGCGCTGTAATCGGTGCCGAGGTTTTGCCTATCCTCGGAGTCGAAGATGATCCGGCCGGACGCGTCGGTGATGTACATTTTCAGATCGACATCGGTCTTCACCAGGTTGTAGATACGCGCGGACAAATGCCGCGCGCGGGCGCTCTCGAACGCGCGGTACCATTTTTCGCGGTCGAAAGCTCCCGCTTCCATTTCGCGCGCTACGACCGCGGCGAGGATATTCGCCTGGTCGACCAGCGGCTCTTCCACGCCTTCGAGATAGCGGGTGCGCAAATTGTCGAGCGTCCACTTGATCGGATACGAAAAGCACAGAGCGAAAATGAAGAGACCGCACAAGAAAATGCGCGTTCCGAGTCTCATATATCCTCTCTCAAGGAGTACCCGACGCCGCGGTGGGTGACGATGGGATCGATATCGGGACTCACGGCTTTGAGTTTGATGCGGATGTTTTTAATATGCGCGTCGACGGTCCGGTCCATGCTCGACTCGGGGACTTCCCAGGCAAGATCCATTAACTGATCGCGCGAGAATACATGCCCCGGCCGGAGCACGAGCACCTTCAGCAGATTGTATTCGTAGCGTGAGAGGTCGAGCGCCGCGCCGCAGTAGGTGATCCGGCGCCGCGAGTCGTCGATGCGAAAGCCGCGCGCCGGCGACGGCTCCGGCTGCTTTCGCACGCGCCGCAGCACGGCGCGGATGCGCGCGGAAAGCTCGCGCGGGCTGAACGGCTTCACGACATAATCGTCGGCGCCGATTTCGAGCCCGACGACGCGGTCGATCTCGTCTTTGCGGGCGGTGAGAAAAATCACCGGGACGCGATCACTTTTGCGCAGCTCCTTGCACAGCTCGACGCCGCTGATGTCGGGGAGTCCGATGTCGAGGACGATGAGATCGATCTGCTGCTCTTCCAGCAGAGACAGAACGGGCTTTCCCGTCGCGACGCAGACGGTTTCAAATCCGTCTGTCTCGAGCGCGTATTGAATCGTCTCGGCAATGGCCGGCTCGTCTTCGACGACGAGGATGCGTGCTTTGGTACTCTTCATTCGCGGGTCGGGCGCTGCCTAAGCAGGTCGCGCATCCGCCTGCATCCAACCTGCGACGAAAAAAGGAGCCCGACGACGCAACACGCCGTCAACACGATTGCCGCGTGTTCCGCGAATCGTCCCGGTTCGCCGCTCGCCGCGCCATGTAGCAATGGGACGAGGAGCGTCACGACCAAGTAACAAAATGAAGGTAATGCCGCTGTCATCCTGAATCGCGGGTCCTGCTTTTCGGACACAGCCGATGCGCTTGGACTGCATGCCCTGCTTAGGCCGCCGTCGATTATCCTATAAAAGATGCTGAGGAAAAAGCAGTAAATCAAAACGCCTTCCAGGAGGTGCAGCCGCGCCGGAGCTATCCACAATGAAAAAAGCCGCGTCTCGTACGAATAGATCGACGCAAGGATCCTCGCGGCATTGACGCATATAGTGACGACGTAAGCACTGATCAGCGCAGCGGCGAGCCAAGCCATCTGAAGGTTTAATTTCCTAATATGCCGCAGGCCGGCGACCACCGCGACCGAGAACGCGACGACGAGGAAATTCACGCCCGCGCACGCGGGCGCGATGAGGATACCGCGGCTGTGGCTGATGAAGCCTGCATGGAGCTCTTCGGCGAATGCGATTCCGCTGAAGAGCTCCACGAGTCGCGCGGTGGGCCAGAGGATCCACCGGAGGTCTTCGCTGCCGGCGCGGCTGTAATGATATTTGATCATTACCGCCAGGCCGAGCGCCGGCAGCAGATACGCGGCGTTGCGAAGCGCGTGGACGCCGAGCGTCTTGAGCGCAGATTTTGTCGCTTCGCGGCAGGACAGTTGCACGGCTCTGAGCTCCGGCCGAGCGCTCATCGCCGACGCCGCACGAAGTCAAGAAGCCGTTTTCGCCGCACCATCGTTGCGGAGAAAAGCAGCAGGATAATTGCGACGAGCAGAGTCATTCCGGGTTCGGGAACCCTGTTCACGGCGAGATTCGAGACATACAGCGGCAGCGGCCGCGGCTGGTCCACCTCTTCGCTGTCGCCGCCAGGATTGCGCACGACTTCGTGGACGGCGATGAACGATGTGTAAGGCGTCAGGAGATTGTACTGGAGCCCGAGCGTCGTGACTGCGGGCCGGTTAATCTGCGGATCGCCGTCGAACACGTAATCCGACAAGCGCGCGATGCGCGTCCGCGCCCACAGATAGCGCAGCGCGTGATCCGCCTCGGAGGATTGCGCTTCGGCCATATTGAATCTTTGCGTGTACACTCCGTTGCCCGCATTCCCGGAGACCGTTACGACTCCATTCGAGGCGCCGCGCCACTTTCCGAAGACGACGATCGGACGGTCGGCAAAAAGATCGGGAATCTCGGCCGGCTCGATGTCGTACGCATCGAATCCGGTGTACGAAAGCGCGATGTTCCGCAGCATCGGAGATTGAACGTATTCGCGAAACTTCCGCGCTGCCTCGGGCGCTTCCGTGGCATCGCCGACAACGAAGGGCTCCCCTTGACCCGCGAAGGCCACGCCCTCAATGAGATAGCGGTTGACGCTGCTGCCGATCCCGAACGCGAAAACATTCGTGTCATGCAGGTGGCTGCGAATCTCCTCCAGCGCGGCACGCTCGGCGGCGATGAAGCCGTCGGTCACGACGAGTACGGTCCGGGAAAAAGCCTGATCGCGGGGAATCGCATTCGCTTGCTGCAGCGCGCCCAGTAGCTCGGTCGCGCCGCCGCCTTGCTGGCGGTCGATCAATTGGACCGCGCGCGCGACATTGCCGGCGCTCGCGGGCAGCGACGCGGGCGCCATGACGCGCGAAGCGCCTGCGAACAGGACTACGTTAAACTTGTCTGTCGGCCGCAAATTTCCGATTAGGTCTTTGAGCAGTGTTTTGGAGACTTCCAGTGGAAAGCCGTTCATGGATCCGGAGACATCGACAACGAAAATATATTCGCGCGGCGGGATGAGCGCCGGGAGGACTTTCCGCGGCGGCTGCACCATCAAAAGGAAAAAGTTCTCATCATCGCCGCGATACACCATCAGGCCCGACTGGATTTCGTCGCCGGCGAGCCGGAACTTGAGGATGTAATCGCGATTGCCGCTGAAGGTGTCGGGGTCGATGAGCGCGACCGTCGCTCGCGACGGGCTCTCTTGAAGGATATCGGTGTCGTGCGACGCGACGGCGATTTCTTGCAGCGGCACGCCGGTCGAAAGCCGGGTGGTAATGTTGAACTTTGTGGGTGGGTCCGCGCGTTCGGGCAGGTACGAGCTCTGCACCCATCGATCGGTTTCCACCGCTTCCTCTTTCGGCTGGCCCGCATAGCGCGGGCCGACGACGGTTGGGTAGACGAATTCGTAGGTTTTATCCGTCGGCACCAAAAGCTCAGTGTAGCGCAGCTCGATCTCAACGTTATCCCCCGGCAGGATGTTCGCGACGTTCATGCTGAAGACGTTCGGCCGCTGCTGCTGCAGCAGCGATGCAGTTTTGCCCTGGCTCTGGGCCTCCTGAAACTCTTTTTGCGCTTCCTCGCGCTCTTTGATCTTCGCGGTGATGACGTTGTTGCCGATCGTCATCTGCATGCCGTGAACTGCGGCCCGCGTCGACAGCGGGAAGATGTAGCGGCCGCTGATCGGGCGCGTGCCGTCGTTCGAATACGTTTGCCGGACGACGACCTCGGCGATGACGCCGCTGATATCGACTTCGACTTGCGTGTCCTTTAACGGAAAGCGGTCGACCGATTGATCGGCGCTCTCGATCAGGAAATAGGGCGACAGCGTGCGGTCGCCGGGCGGCTCCTCCGCCCGGGTCGTGAATGCTGCAAAGCCGGCGGCGACGAACAGCACTAACAAAAACCTGCGTGAGACCTTGAACATGAGCCCTCCTTTGGGAAAATTTTCCGCAAAGGTAGAGGCCGGATTCGAAAGCAGTATGAAAATAGTTCGAAAAATTCGGGAATAATTGACTTGTTCGACCGGAGCGGACGAAAGGTGAAGGGGAGGATTATGGGCTGGAAGGGGCTGAAATCGCTCGGCTTCCGATTAGCAAGCGGACTAAGGAGTTTTCAGGCCAGCTTCTTTCCGGCCAGGTCCTCGATCAAGTTGACCAGCGCGGCGTGATCCAAATCCCCGCGGCCGGTGGCTTTAAGCGCCGCCATCATCTGCGCGACGACCGCGGTCGTCGTCAGCGGCACCCCGTACTCCGAGCCGCTCGCCAGCGCGATCTTCAAATCCTTCTCGTGCAGCCGGATGCGAAAGCCGGGTTTGAAGTTTCTCTCCAGCATCTTGAGCCCGTGCGCGTCGAGGATTTTCGATTGCGCAAAGCCGCCGAGCAGCACCTCGCGGACCTTCGCCGGATCGACGCCGCCCTTTGCGGCTAGTACGAGCGCTTCGCTCACGGCGGCGATCGTGACGCCGACGACGATCTGATTCGCCGCCTTGGCGATCTGTCCGGCGCCGGTTTCGCCGACGTGTACGATGTTTTTGCCGAGCTTCTGAAACACGGGCATGGCGCGCTCGACGGCGGAGGTCTTGCCGCCGATCATGATGGACAGCGTCGCGCCGATCGCGCCGGCTTCGCCGCCGCTCACCGGCGCATCGAGCATATCGCAGCCGCGGCGTTCCGCCTCGGCCGCGAGCTTGCGCGCGACGATCGGCGAGATCGTCGACATGTCGATCAGCAGCGCGCCCGTCTTCACGCCGGCGAAAACTCCGTCCGCTCCGCTGTAGACCTGCTCGGCATCGGGCGAATCGGGCAGCATGGTCATTAGAATGTCCGCCGCGGCGGCGACTTCGAGCGCGCTCGCCGCCGGCGCCGCGCCTTCCTGGGCCAGCTCCTCGACCGAAGCGCGGCTCCTGTTATGAACGAGCAGCGGATAGCCGGCTTTCAGGAGATTCCGCGCCATCGGCTTGCCCATGATGCCGAGGCCGATGAAGCCGATCGTTTCGCTCATGGTTGTCTCCCCAAGCCGTTAAGGCTTAGCAGCGCGCTGGCGCATTTCGGTGGGAGAGGTAATGCAGATATCGAGATCGCGCAGCAGACCGTCGCCGATGCTGTAGATCCAGCCGTGGACGGCTAGCGACTGCCCGCGCTCCCAGGCGCCCTGCACGACGGTCGTCCTGCAGACGTTCAGCACCTGCTCGACGACGTTCAACTCGCAGAGCCGATGATGGCGCTCGGCTTCGTCGCGGAAAAATTCGAGGGCGGGGAAATTTTTATCGCGCACATCCTGCACGTGTCTCAGCCAATTATCGATGAGGCCGAGCTGCTCGCCGCGGAGCGCTGCCAGCACGCCGCCGCAGCCGTAGTGGCCGCACACGATGATGTGCTGTACGCGCAGCGTTTCGACCGCATACTGGATCACCGATAGACAATTTAAATCGCTATGGACGACGACGTTCGCGACGTTACGGTGGACGAAGAGCTCTCCGGGCAAAAGGCCCACGATCTCGTTCGCCGGCACGCGGCTGTCCGCGCAGCCGATCCAGAGATATTGCGGTGTCTGCTGGTGCGAGAGCCGCTTGAAAAAATTCGGGTCGCGCTGCGTCATCGTCGACGCCCACTTGCGGTTGTTTTCGAAGAGGTGATTCAGGATTCGCATAGCAGACCTCAGGACTGAAAAATTGAAACGCAAACGGCTTAGCGCGCCGCCGCTGACAATTCAAGGGGCTGTTTTACCGTAGCGCCGCGCTCACGTGCTCCGGCCGGACGCCGACGCCGATGAGCCGCGCCGGGATGCGTCGCAGCAGAGAGATTCTCGCCAACCAGCGGAGCAGGAGCGGCGGGTGGAAACGCTCGGTCTCATCCAGTGCGCGGGCGATGACGCGCTTCTGCACGGCGACCTGCAGCGCCTGGGTCACGCGCGTCGGCCACTCGCGGCGGCGCTGCACGGCGTGGAGATCGTCGGGCTTGAGCCGATTTTCTTTGAGTGGCGCGGCGAGAATGTTCGCCGCGGCGACCGCGTCCTGGATCGCGAGATTGATGCCGACGCCGCCGACCGGCGACATCGCGTGCGCCGCGTCGCCGATGCAGAGAAGGCCGGGGCAAGACCATTCTTTCAGCCGGTCGACCTTGACGGTCAGGAGCTTGACCTGCTCCCAATCCGTAATCTCGCCGACGCGGTCTTTGAACTGCGGCCCGGCCTCCGCGACGCGCGCGCGAAACGCGTCCAAGCCTTCGCGCCGGATCTCCTCATTGCGTCCCTTGGCGATGACAAAGCCGCACTGCCAGTAGTCGCCGCGGTTGATCATGACGAAAATTCTGCCCCGGTCAAAGCGTCCCATGACCTGAGCGGAATCGCCGGGCCTGCGGGAGAGCCGGAACCACAAGACGTCCATCGGCGCTCCGAGGTCGATGATCGACAGCCCGGCGCGCTCGCGCAGCACCGAGCCGCGGCCGTCCGCGGCGACAACGAGATCGGCGCGCGCGTCGAGCGGACCGTCTTTCGTTCGCCCGCGCAGGCCCACGATGCGCCCATCTTCGTTGATCAGATCCGTCGCTTCGGCTTCCATCAGAATCTTGAAGTTCGGATATCGCGCGGCGTGCTCCGCGAGAAAATTCAAAAAGTCCCACTGGGGAATCAAGGCGATGAATTTGCAGCGCGTCGGCACGTTGGAGAAATCGGCCAGCGTAAGATCTAGGGTGCCGAGCTGCCCAGTCAGATGGCGTATCTCCTGGTGCGGCAGCTTGAGAAATTCATTGAGCAGGCCGAGCTCGTGCATGACTTCGAGGGTCGAAGGGTGAATGGTATCGCCGCGGAAGTCGCGCAGGAAATCGGCGTGCTTTTCCAGCACCGCGACGTCGACGCCGGCGCGCGCGAGCAGGTAGCCGAGCATCATGCCGGCGGGCCCGCCGCCGGCAATAACACACGTCGTGTGAAGGTTTTTATCGGTCATAGAGCTTAGATGTCGATGTGACCGTCCACCGTCGTTATGGCACCGCCGCCGATCTCGACGCCCTTGTCGGTGATCCGGACGGCAATGCGCCCGTCACGGCCGACGTTCATACCCTGGCGCGCGATATAGGCCGAGCCGTATTCGCTTCGCGCACCGGTATGATGGAGGTACGCGCCGACGGCGGCGTTGCCGCTGCCGCAGACGGGATCTTCGGGAATGCCGTCGCCGGGGGCGAACGCTCTCACGTGAAGCGCGCTTACGCCGTCTTCGGCTTTGCCGAATATGACGACGCCGGTTGCGCTGTGTGCGGCGCTGAGCTCTGCAACGGCGTTCAAATCCGGCTTCGCCGCCGCGACCTTCTCGGCGCTGGCGAGGTCCGCCACGATCCACTTGGGGCCGGTTTCGATCACGAGCGGGGAAGGCGAGATTCCCGCGCTGAGCGCGGCTGCGAGCGCATCCACGGCGTCGAAGCCGCTGATCTTCGGGCCGGGCGCGCGGACGAAGATGCGCCGGGCGTCGGCATTCTCCTCGACCGACAAGTCAAAAATACCCGCTCCGCACTCCTGGCGCAGTACGCCGCCGCGCGCCTCGGCGTAGCCGCTTTCCAGCGCCGCGTGCGCGCTGCCGATCACTGGATGGCCGGCGAAGCCCAGCTCACGTTTCGGCGTGAAGATTCTCAAGCGATAGTCGGCGCGCTCGGAACGCAGGATGAATGTCGTCTCGGAGAGATTGGTCCACGCCGCGATTCGCTGCATCTCCTCCGTCATCAATCCGTCGGCGCCGATAACGACGGCGACGGGATTGCCCATGAAGGGCTCTCGCGTGAATACATCGACTTGCTTGAATCGATGCCTCTTCATAGATGGTATCGTTTCGGCACCTGTGTCTTATAACACGCGGCAATCCTTGGAGCCACGCGTACTGGATATTAGACGGGCGGCAGTTCTCGGACGGCCGACCTTCTGGTGAACGCATTTGTCGCAACCGCGATCCCCGCGAAGACAGCGATCAATCCCGCAAAGAACTCGCGGCCCACAGGCTCGGATAAAAAGACTGCGCCGAGGAAAGAAGCCGTGAGCGCGTTAACGGTCACCGTCATTGCCACGAGCGACGGGCTTGCCAGCCGTATGCCCGCCGACCAGAGCACCCACAGGAAAGCACAGCCGATTACGCCTAAATAGATCATCACTGCCCACACGGCGCCGCTCAATGCGCCAAGTGGTTCGAAAACATTCGTCGCTGCCGAAAAGCCGACCAGCACAGCGGCGCCGACGCACATTGCGAGCGCCGTGAACGGAAGCGCGCCGAAGCGCTTGATGTAAGACCGGGACACGACGTTGCAGCCGGCCTGGACGAAAGCCGCGGTGATCATGATGAGATCGCCTTTTCGGGCATCGGGCGCCGCGCTCTCCAACTTGGGCGACAGCGCATAGGCGAGTCCCGCCATCGCGAGAACGATGCCGATGAGTCTGCGCAACGAAAATCTCTCCTCACCCAGCAGAAGGGCGATGGCCATGGTCATGAGCGGCATCGTGGAAAGCACAAGCGCCCCGCGCGCCGCGGTCGTGTGCGCGAAGGCGAGCGAAAATAGATAAGGATACAAGGCGAAAAAAACGACGCCGAGCGCTACGACCGAAGCAGCCTCGCGGAAGCTGCCGAGCTTCCGCAGAGACACCGCGGCAAAGGGTGCCAAAAAAAGCGCTCCGATGCCGTAGCGCAACGCGACGACGGCCAGAGGATCGAGCGCGCCCACGGCAAAACGAGTCCCGGCGGAGGCGGTACCGCCGAGAAAGCTGCCGATCAGGGCCGCTGCTAAACCACGAAATTCATTCATGATTCTCGAGGATTATCCGTTAGGCTCCGCATGATGCTTCCGTGTCTTTGTCAACGTTGCAAAGAGTTGTCAAATATCGACAGAAAAACCCATATTGTTTTTCAACTAGGTATTGAAAAACCCATTGACATGTTCCATGGGTTTTCGTATACCAAGCTCGCATGTCCCTTACGGATAAACTTATCCACAGCGCTTGGCCGCGCCTGATTCTAGGCGCGCTCGCGTTCACGATATTCGCCCTGTGCCTGCAGGACGATTGGGACATCGAGATCACGCTGTCACAGCCGAGTCACAGCTTCGTCGCCAAGGTTACCAAAGACTCGAAAGAAAATCCCGGTGGCGAAAAACTCGACGCCGTTGCGACGGCGGCGCTCGACTGGCAGCCTTCTTTCACCGCCCGGGTTTTTTCTGCCGACGCCGCGCAGCAGCTTCCGCGTAATTTTCTGCTGCGTTCCGCCTTCGCACGCGCTCCCCCGACTGTCAGCTAACGCGGGCATTCCCGCGATGGCGTTACAGTTCCGCGCCGACAATCCGTCTCGAGGGTCGACGCGTATTATTTCCACAGAAGGGGAGCGTTCCAATGAGCTATGGCACGAAATTGACTGTAGACGACAAAATCCGATCTCTTTTCCAACTGGATCCAGTTTTACCTGCCCAGTATCAAAATACGTTTCAACGGCGGCTGCCGCTCCTGCCTGAGAAAACGTTGATGCTGGCGGTGCTCGAAGACGCGATCGAATGCTTTCAGAAATACGCTTCGTCGCGCAGTCCGAAGACGCGGCAGCTGTTCGAAGACGCCGAAGAATGGATCCTGGAACAGGACAGCGACTGGCTGTTTTCCTTCAATCAGGTGTGCGTGACGCTCGGATGGAATCCGCAATACATCCGGAAGGGTTTGTTGCGGCATTTAAATCGCGCGGCGCAACCGAAAAAGGATGGCGGCGGCACGAGCGGCTGCAAAAAAAGGAGAGCGCGCCTGGCCGCATAGACGTTACTGCGCGACCAACGCCTCGCCTTGCTTAATTTCGATTCTGCGGATTTTCGCCGGCAGATCGAACGGCGCATCGAGATCGAATCCGCGCGGATTTTCCGGCGTCCGTGAAAAGTAGCCGACCAACTCCTGCACGAGCTGTCGCGGAAGCGAAACGCCCATGAGCTCGGCGGAGGCCAGCTGAAAGCGGCCCTTGCCGCCTTCCGCGCGCAGCACGCCGCGCGCCGTGACGGGTACTTGTCCGGAGATGTAATTCAGCGGGTCCAGGAAGTCTTGCGTATCGCGTCCGCGCTTGAACTCGTCCATGTCGACGAGGACCCGGCCGGTGAGCGTCCCGTTGCCGACCATTGAAATTTCCGGCTGCGCCAAGCCGCGGGGAATGTTATCCCGGACATTGAACGCCAGATAGGAGTTCACTTCGCTTTCGGAGAGCGGCGTGATTTTCGATTTCGGCGTCCGCGCCGATCCGTTCGCGACGATATCATCGATCTTGCGCTGCAGTCTGTTGCCGTCCTCGCGCGAGCGCGCGATACCAAACGCGGTGAGCTGAATCAGCAAACCCGCGGCGATAACTAACGTACAGGATTTGCTGAAAAGCCTCTGGGGCATGCCGACAGGATAGGCGGTCGGCGCCGACCGCTCAAGGCATAGTCGCGCATTTTTTTTCCCCTGCGGGCGCCAAGGCGCGAATCGCGAAACACCGCCGGATGAGTGCGATCGATAAGCCGGGACTGCGGGAAGCGAAAGCGGCGGCCGGGAGCGGAGTTTGCAAAACAAGCTTCGGCATAGTTAAATTTCTGAGATACTCCATTCTAAATTAGCGAGGAACATTGATGCCGGAAGACGGAAAACAGCGGAGCCGTGTGATTACCGAGGGGCCGGACCGCGCGCCGTCGCGCGCGATGCTGAAAGGCGTCGGTTTTACCGATCAGGATCTTGCGCGCCCGATCATCGGCGTAGCCAACACCTGGATCGAAATCGGACCTTGCAATTTCCACCTGCGCCGGCTCGCGGCGAAGGTGAAGGAAGGCATCCGAGCCGCGGGCGGGACGCCGATGGAGTTCAATACGGTCTCGATTTCCGACGGCATCAGCATGGGAACCGAGGGCATGAAGTGTTCGCTCATCAGCCGCGAAGTGATCGCCGATTCGATCGAGCTGGTCGCCCGCGGCAATCATTTCGACGGGCTCGTGTGCATCTCGGGCTGCGACAAGACCAATCCCGGTGTCGTGATGGCGCTTGCCCGTCTCGATATCCCAGGACTCGCGCTCTATGGCGGCTCGATCGCTCCCGGGCGCCTCGCCGGGCGCGATCTCACAATTCAGGATGTGTTCGAGGCGGTCGGCGCGTACGCTGGCGGCAAGATCGGCGCCGAAGAATTCAAGGCGATCGAGGACAGCGCCTGTCCCGGCGCCGGCGCCTGCGGTGGGCAGTTCACGGCCAATACAATGTCCACCGTGATGGAATTTTTAGGCATCTCGCCGCTCGGCAGCAACGGCATTCCCGCCGTCGCGGAGGAGAAGGACGACGCCGCGTTCAAAGCGGGCGAGCTCGTGATGGAACTCTTGCGAAAAGATATCCGTCCGTCGCGTATCGTCACGCGCCAGGCGCTTGAGAACGCGATCGCGGCCGTCGCCGCCACCGGCGGCTCGACGAACGCCGTGCTCCACCTGCTCGCTATCGCGCGCGAGGCCGGCGTCCCGCTCACAATCGACGACTTCGACCACATCAGCTCGCGCACGCCGTTGCTGGCCGATTTAAAACCTGGCGGTAGGTTCGTCGCGAACGATCTCTACGCGGCGGGCGGCATCCAGCTGCTCGCGCGGCGGCTGACAGAGGCCGGACTGGTGCACCGCGATGCGCTAACGGTCACCGGGAAAACGCTCGGGGAGGCTGCTGCGCAAGCCGTCGAGGCAAAAGGCCAGGAGGTGCTCCGGCCTGTGTCCCAACCGCTGAAGCCAACCGGCGGCCTCGTGATACTGCACGGCAATCTCGCGCCCGAAGGATGCGTCGTCAAAGTCGCGGGACACGAGCGCATGCTCCACCGCGGTCCGGCGCGGGTCTTCGACCGCGAGGAAGACGCGTTCAAGGCGGTGCAGCGGCAGCAGATCAAAGCCAACGACGTTGTCGTGATCCGCTACGAAGGGCCGAAAGGGGGCCCCGGAATGCGCGAGATGCTCGCCGTCACCGCGGCGCTCGTCGGCGCCGGTCTCGGCGATTCCGTCGCGCTGCTGACCGACGGACGTTTTTCCGGCGCCACACACGGACTCATGGCCGGCCATGTCGCGCCCGAGGCCGCGGCGGGCGGTCCCATTGCTGCGGTGCGCGACGGCGACACGATTGTCTTCGATATCGAGAAGCGCCGTCTCGATCTAGATCTTTCGGCGAACGAAATCGCCGCGCGCTTGAAAAATTGGACGCCGCCGGCGCCGCGCTACAAAACCGGCGTCATGGCGAAATACGCCAAGCTGGTCTCTTCCGCATCGGAAGGAGCAGTGACAAGATAGTTCTGGAGGAGACAATCATGGCCAATCAAATCGTCTGGGTGGACATCCCGGTAAAAGATCTCGACCGCGCGATCAAGTTCTACTCCGCCGTCCTGGGCGGAAATGTGAAAAAGGAGGAGTTCGGGGGCACCGGCATCGGCGTATTGCCGCACAGCGAGGGCGACGCCGGCGGCTGCCTCCTCAAAGGCGAGAGCGATGAGCCCTCCACGAAGGGGCCGCTTCTTTATTTAAACGCCAACGGCCGCCTCGATCAGGCAATCGCTGCGGTTGGGGCGAATGGCGGTAAGGTACTCGAGCCAAAGCACCAGATCGGTCCGCACGGGTATCGCTCGATTGTCCTCGATAGCGAGGGCAACAGAATCGCGCTGCATTCCGAATAGACCATCTCACACAACGCGCCGCATGTAGTCGATGGCGGTGATTTTTCGGGCTTTTTTCCCGCCGCATTCGGGTGTTTACCTCATTGTCGTTTCGACCGGCTTCTTCTACACACTAGGAGAGGCGGAAATCGCCGCGATGAATCGACGACCCGCACAGGTGAAACAATGCTGCTGCTAACCGTCCTGACAATAATCGCCGCGTCCTTATTTGCTTTCATCTTCGGGTCGGTCGCCCGCGAAATGGACCTGTAGGTTCGGGCGTCAACCGTCGAGGAAGGGAACACCGATGCAAGGCTCACTCTCGCAAATCAGTCTGACCGACGTTCTGCAACTCTGCATTCTGACAAAAAAATCCGGACAGCTGAGGCTCAGCCGCGGCAACGAGGCCGTCGACATCTATTTCATCGACGGCGAAGTTGCGCATGCGGTTTCCCCTCTCGGCGAAGGCGAAAAGGCTTTTTTCCATCCGATCACCTGGAATGAGGGGAATTTTACGCTGACGAAGGACGCCAGCGTTGCGCAACGAACAGTCTCGCGTCCGACCCGCGACATGCTGTCGGAATGGCTCGGGGTCTCCCGCGAGCTCGAGCGCATTCAGGAAATCGTGCCGACCGAAAACGCCGTGTTCCGCATCGCCGAAGCCGACGGGCAGTTCTCGCGCCCGATTTCACTTAGCGCAGATGAATGGAAAATCTTGAGCCGGATTAATTCCGCTCGCACCGTAAAATCGGTCGCCGAAGCCGCGAAGCTGCCCTATTTCGAGACCGCGAAAATTATCTGCGCGCTGCATAAAGAGGGCTTGGTCCAACTCGCTGCCGGCGGCGCGGCCGCCACCAGAGAGACGGCGCGTAAAACGGTCGCCGATCCGGTTCCGCCGGGCTTTTTCGATCGCATGGTTCACGGTCTGGCCGAGGTATCCGGCCCGATCGCGTCCGTCGTTGTCCGCGACCAGATCGCCGCGCTCGGCGCGACGGAAGATGCGTTTCCCAAGAGCCGCATTCCCGAGCTGGTGGAATCGGTATGCCAAGTCATCCCTGACAAGCGACTGAAGGCCCGCTTTCAACAGCGCATGAGCGAAGAGATCCGCGCGCTCAAAGTTCCGCCCGCGAATTCCCAGAATTTCACGTTGTAGTGAAGAGCCGGCCGCAACGCAGGTGCGCGACCGCATCCACCGGCTTGGCAGTCAACGATCGCATCAATATCCATAGAAATCACGATGCGTGATGGCCGGCGGAGCCTGCCGGCCATATTTATCCTAATATCGCCATTTTGCGTCTTTGTTTCCCTTTAATTTCACAAAAGATTTTACCCTTGACAGCCGTTTATCCCTAGGAGATATAGGAAACAGGGGTACTATATAGCCCTTTAAAATAAGTCTTACGGACCTATTCCGAGGAGGGTTCTATGGACGTTTCCAGGCGTGACTTTCTCCGCTTCTCCGTCGCCGCCGCCAGCGGAACGGCGCTCGGAGGGTTGGTCGGATCTGGAGTGAACCTCGGGCCCGCAGTTGCGCAGGCGCAGGCGCTCCGGATCAAAAATGCGAAGGTTACTCCCAGCCTGTGTCCTTACTGCTCGGTCGGCTGCGCCACCCTTGTCCACACGGTCGACGGTCACATCGTTAACATAGAAGGCGACCCGCGAAGCCCGCACAACGAGGGCACGCTCTGCCCGAAGGGCGCGGCGATTTTCCAGCTTCACGTCAACCCCAACCGGCCTACGCAAGTGCTGCACCGTTCGCCCGGCGGCACCGACTGGGAAGTGTGGGATCTCGACCGCGCGATGAACCGCATCGCCGAGCTAGTGAAGAAGACACGCGACGAGACCTTCATAGAGAGGCTTCCCAACGGCAAGCTCGTCAACATGACGCCGGCGATCTTTGCGCTCGGCGGCGCGACGCTCGAGACCGAGTTCAACCACGTGCATCAGAAGTTGATGCGCGGGCTCGGCATCGTCGCGATCGAGAACCAAGCGCGAATATGACACAGCTCCAGCGTCCCCGGTCTGGGGACACGCTTCGGCCGCGGCGCGGCCACGATGTATCCGCGAGCCATGCGCGACTCCGACTGCATCGTCGTTATGGGCTCGAACATGGCGGAGAACCATCCCGTTGCGTTCCGCTGGCCGATGAAGGCCAAGGTCGAGCACGGCGCGAAGATCATCCACATCGATCCGCGGTTCACGCGCACGAGCGCCGTCGCCGACATCTACGCGCCGTTGCGTGCGGGCTCCGACATCGCTTTTCTCGGCGGCATCATCAATTACGTGATCAACAACGAGCGGTGGCAGACCGATCCGTTCTTCAAGACATGGCTCGTCAACTACACCAACGCCGCGACGATCATCAATGAAGACTTCAAAGACACCGAAGATCTCAACGGCGTTTTCTCCGGCCTTGTAGAGTACAAGGGCGGAGTGCCTGAGTGGCCCTTCAACGCGTTCATCGGGCAGTACGACGGCGCGACCTGGCAATACGCGCGCACAAAAATCGGCGATCAGGGGCGGACCGCGAGCACCGCGCAATCCGGTGAGGCCGGTAAGATGCCGACAGGCCAGGCTAATCAGCCGGGCGGTCCTGCGGCACCGAAGAGCGGCGCTCAGCCGAGCGGCAACGAGACTTCGAAACCGCCCTTCACCGCGCTCGTTCAAGCGCTGGTGAAGCCGGCTCCTGAAAAGGACATGACGCTGCAAAATCCGCACTGCGTCTTCCAGATTTTGAAGCGGCACTTCAGCCGCTACACGCCGGAAATGGTCGAGCAGAATACCGGCTGTCCGAAGGAGACTTTCCTCAAGGTCGCCGAAACGATCCTCGCCAACTCCGGCGCCGACCGCACCGTGTCCTTCGCCTACGCCGTCGCGTGGACGCAGCACACCCACGGCGTGCAGATCATCGGCTGCGCCGCGCTGCTGCAGCTCTTGTTGGGCAATGTCGGACGGCCCGGCGCAGGCATCATGGCGCTCCGCGGCCACGCGTCGATCCAGGGATCGACTGATGTGCCAACGCTTTACCATTCGATCCATGGCTACATGGCCGCGCCTACCGCGCTCAAGAAGCACGATACGCTGGGCGATTACCTGACCGCCGAGACGCTGCCGACTGGCTACTGGGCGAACATGCCGAAGTTCATGGTTTCGTATCTAAAATCAGTCTACGGCGATAAGGCGACGCCGGAAAACCAGTTCGGCTACGACTGGCATCCGAAGATCCTCGGCGACCATTCGCACATGGCGATGTTTGCCGCGATGAACGCGGGCAAGGTCAAAGGGATGATCCTCGTCGGGCAGAATCCGGCGACCTCGCTGAATGCGCGTCTCGAGCGCGCGGCGATGCGCAAGCTGGAATGGCTCGTCGTAAAAGACAACTGGCTGACGGAGAGCGCGAACTACTGGAAAGGGGCCCCGGAAGTCAAGAGCGGCGAGGTGAAGCCCGCCGACATCAAGACGGAAGTCTTCTACCTGCCGGCGACGCAGGTCGCGGAGATCGACGGAACGTTCACCAACACGCAGCGCATGCTGCAGTTCCATCACAAAGCCGCCGAGGCGCCCGGCGACTGTAAATCCGATACATGGTTCAGCTACGAGCTCGGCAAACGGCTGAAAAAGCTCTATGCGAATTCGACGCTCCCACGCGACGAATGCTGGAAAAACGTCACCTGGGAATACGAGCACGAGAATCCCGAAGAGAGAAAAAAAGGGGAGCCGTCGTGGATAAAGATTAACAAGGAGATGAACGGTTTCTTCACCGACGATCCGGCGCGCCATTGCGTCGGCTTCGCCGAGTTGAAAGATGACGGCTCGACCACCTGCGCCTCATGGATCTACTCAGGCATGTTTCCCGCGCCCGACAAATATCTGCCGGACCGCCGCACGCCCGATCCGCCGGGCCAACCCGGCGCGCAGTTGCAGTGGGGATGGGCCTGGCCGGCGAACCGGCGCATCATGTACAACCGCGCTTCGGCGGATTTGGAAGGCAAGCCCTGGAGCGAGCGCAAAAAGTGGGTCTGGTGGGACGCCGAGGCGAAAAAATGGGTCGGCTACGACGTGCCGGATTACATCGCGACCAAGCCGCCGAACGACAAGGCGAAACCGGGGGCGGCGGGCATGGATGCGCTGCCCGGTACCGCGCCGTTCATCATGCGCGCCGACGGTCTCGGATGGCTCTTCGCCCCGTCGGGAATGGTCGATGGGCCGCTGCCGACGCATTATGAGCCGGTCGAGTCTCCGGTTAAGAACCAGCTCTACCAGCAGCAGTCGAGTCCGGTCGTCAAGATATGGAAAGACCCCGCCAACCCGTTGGCGGCGCCGATGGATCCGAAGTTTCCGTATGCTTTGACAACGTACCGTCTTACGGAGCACTACCTCTCCGGCGCCATGAGCAGATGGAATCCATGGCTTACGGAGCTGCAACCGGAGCTGTTCGTCGAAATCAGCCCTGAGCTGGCGCAAGAAAAGGGGATCAAGAACTTAGATTGGGTGAAGATATCGAGCCCGCGCGCACAAATCAAAGCGAAGGCTCTGGTCACCAAGCGTATGCGTCCGTACAAGATCGGCGACAAGGTCGTCCATCAGGTCGGCATGCCGTGGCACTGGGGCTACGAGGGTCTCTCGACCGGCGATGTGGTGAACGAGCTCACGGCTCTCGTCGGCGATCCGAACGTTTCGATGCACGAAGGCAAAGCCTTCGTGTGTAACGTCGAAAAGGCTTGAGGTGATCTATGGCTGAGCCAATGGGATTTTACACCGACACAACGGTGTGCATCGGCTGTAAAGCGTGCGAGGTCGCCTGCAAGGAATGGAACCAGCTCCCCAGCAGGAACGGCGGCCAGACCACGCTCTCCGGCAACAGCTACGACAACACGCGCGCGCTCGACGGTATTCACTGGCGCCACGTGAAATTCGTCGAGCAGTTCACCGACGACCGCAAAGACGGCCGCTGGCTGTTGATGAGCGATGTCTGCAAGCACTGCGTGCAGGCGGCCTGTCTTGAGGTTTGTCCGACCGGCGCGATCATCCGCACCGAGTTCGACACGGTGGTTATCCAGTCCGATGCCTGCAACGGCTGTCGCGACTGCATCTCGGCGTGTCCGTTTGGCGTCATCGACATCAATCCCGCGTCCGGCACCGCGCAAAAATGCACGCTCTGCTACGACCGACTGCAAGCCGGCATGCAGCCTGCTTGTTCACAGGCGTGCCCGACGGAGTCGATCCAGTTCGGCACGATCCGCGAGCTGAAGGACCGGGCGCAGAAGCGCGTTGCGCAGCTGCAACAGATGGGCGAGAAGCGCGCGTATCTTTACGGCGCCGACGAAAAGATGCTCGGCGGCCTCAACTCATTTTATCTGCTCGTCGACAGACCGGAAGTTTACAACCTGCCGCCCGATCCGCAGATGCCGACGCGCAATTTGAAATTGGGCTCGTGGTTCTCGGTGCTAGGCGCGGTCCTGGTGAGTCTCTTCGGAGTCATCAACTTCCGCAACCGCGGTGCGGAGGAGCGGCCATGAACACACCTCCATCGAGTACGTTTTTCAGCGCGCCGCCGGATTGGAGCTGGCTCGTAGTGCTTTACTTTTTCGTCGGCGGCCTCGCCGGCGGCTGCTATTTCATCGCCGTGATGATCGACTTCCTCGGCCGGCCGACGGATCGTCCGCTCGCGCGCCTCGGTTATTACATCTCCTTTCCGTGCATCGTGCTCAGCGGGATTCTGCTGACGCTCGATCTTCATCGGCCGCTGCGCTTCTGGCACATGCTGATCGAGTCGAATACGTTCCAGCCTATGTTCAAGCCGTGGTCGCCGATGTCGCTCGGCTCGTGGGCGCTGACGATCTTCGGGCTCTTCTCGCTGATCGCTTTCGTGAGCGCACTTTCCGAGGAGGGCCGCATCGATTCGCCGCGCGCGCGCATGTGGCGACCCCCGGCGCCGGTCGGCGCCGTTATCTCCATCATCGGCGGCTTGCTCGCATTTTTCGTCGCCGGTTACACCGGGGTGTTACTGGCCGTGACGAATCGGCCGATATGGTCCGATTCGCCGCTGCTCGGGATGCTCTTTGTCATTTCCGCGGCGTCGATTTCGGCTTCGCTGATGCTGCTGCTCGCACATAGGTCGCGCTGGACGATGCCCGGCGTGAACGCGCTCCATCGTCTCGACGGCTGGGTCGTTCTCCTCGAACTCATTGTCCTTATCGCATTTTTGGTCAGTCTCGGTCCGGTATTTCGCGCGTTGGTTAGCGCCTGGGGCGTGCTGCTCTTGCTCGGCGTTATCATCCTCGGCATGGGGATACCGCTCGCGCTGTTCTGGCGCCGAGACCTGCTCGGCGAGCACAACGTGCTGGGTATCGCCGTGCTTGTCTTAATTGGCGGCTTTCTCCTGCGCCTCATCATCGTCTTCTCGGCCCAAGGAGTATGACGTGAGCGTCATTTTATTCTGCATGTCCCTAATTCTACTCATCGCATGCAGCAGCCCCGAGGCGAGCCGCACCCGCGGCGGCGGACCGGGCGCGGACGTCGGCAACCGCGACGGTCAGAACGTGCTCATGCACGAAGGCTCCGACCCATTCGCCAACACGCCGAAGCTCATTAAGACGCAAAATCCCCCGCTCGCCCCAGCCCGCCAGGCGGACCGGCTCAGCCGGCAATGACGGCTTCGGGCGAGACGAGCCTCGAAGATCTCGGACGGCAGCGTCCGGAGTGGGGGCCGTGGCTCGCCGTCGTGCGCGCCGTCGTCGAAGAACTGGACGATCACCGGTGGGAGGCGTTCGTGCCTGCCGTCGCCAAAGCAAGTGAAAACAAAGTTCCGCTTCTTTCCGACGCGACTATAACCTTCGACAGAAAAACTGTTGGAGACTGGACGGCGCGGCTTCTCCGCACCGCGTTCAAGAGCGGTACGAAGGCGATGGCGACGCTCGAAGCAGCCTCCGGCGCCGACGCGCTCGGCCTCTTGAAGGCTTCATTATGCCAGGATGGCGCGGCGCTCAGCGAGACGGCCGCGCGCTTCGGCACCGATGCCGATGCGTTTCAGGCGGTCGCGTCGCAGCTGGCCGTTCCTTTTCTTCACGCGTGCCGCCGCTGGGCGAATTCGCTTCCGATTAGCTGGATGGAAGGCTACTGTCCCGTATGCGGCGCATGGCCCGCATTCGCCGAAGTCCGCGGCATCGACCGGAACCGTTACCTCCGCTGCGGCCGCTGCGCCTCCGAATGGCGAATGGTCGGCCTCGTCTGTCCGTTTTGCGGCATGGACGATCACGAGCAGCTCGCTCGCCTGGTGCCGGAGAAAGACGGTGCGACGCGCGTCGTCGAGTCGTGCAAGCGCTGCCTCGGATATGTAAAGACGTTCACGCGTCTTCAGGCGAGTCCGCCGGCGAGAGTGATACTCGACGACCTCGCGAACGTCGATCTCGACATGGCGGCGCTGGAGCAGGGCTACAAAAGGCCGCCGGGCGCCGGCTACGCGCTCGACATCGCGGTAGTGGAAAAAGCCCGCCCGAGTGATAAATTCTTTTCCTGGAGAAAGTAGATGTCCACGATTCGTCCACGCGAAGTCTGCCAAGCCCTGCTCGCCGCACTCGAGGCGGCCGAAGGCCGCCGGCGCAGCCGCAAGCGCGACCAGACGCCCGACGCGATCGGCCTCGGGATTAAGCGAGAGCTGCTCGCGCGCGCCGCCGAAGCGGATCCCGAGCCGGACGCGTTCGAGGCGTGGCTGCTCGATTATCCGCGAACCTGCGCGCCGGAGCTTTCAGGCGCCGTGACGGCCATGGCGCACTCGATTTTCGATGAATGGCGTCTCGCGCATTCGCTGGGCGACTTCAAGGCGTGGCTCGATCGGGGCGCGCCGTCCGAGGACGCATTCGCCGGCAAGGACGGCGACGGGCACGACAATGTGAGAGCCTTCCGCTGATGGTCGGTCGTGACACACGGAAGCAACAATCTTATAGCGAACGGCTCCGCGGTCATTCTGGGCGGCGGCAAAAGCTCGCGCATGGGACGGCCGAAGGCGCTGTTGCCGTTCGACGGCGAGCCGCTCATACTGCACATCGCGCGTAAGCTCCAATCGCTCTTCTCCGATCTCATCATCGTCGCCGCTCCCGACCAACAATTCGACTTGAAGAGTTTATTGAGTTCCCATCCCAATGACCTCGACAAACCCAATCGCCCCAAAGTAACTCTCGTCCACGACGATATCGCTTATCAAGGCCCCGTCGGCGGCATTTACTACGGCATGCGCGAGGCGGCGGGCGAATTTTGTTTCGTCACGTCTTGCGACGTTCCGTTTCTTAGCACCGACTTGATCGGCTATCTCGTCGCGCTGATCGACGACAACGACATCGTCGCGCCTTATTGGCAGGAGCGGTTCCAACCGCTGTGCGCCGTTTATCGCCGCAGCGTGCTGCCGCTCCTCGCGCAGCAGCTCGAGCGCGGCGAGCTTAGGCCGATTTATCTTTACGACAAGGTGCGGACGAGGAAGGTCGTCGAGGACGAGATCCGGCGCGTCGATCCGGAAGGCCTAAGCTTTTTCAATATGAACAGCCCGGCAGATTACGAAGCGGCGCAGCAAAAATGGAACGAAAGACAGAGAGTCGAGACAGAGCCGGAGAGAAGCCAGAAAAACGAGACACTGAATAAACATATCAGCTCCGTCTCTGTCCCTGTCTCCGTCACGGTGGAGCTTTTCGGCGTGCCGCGTCTGCTCGCCAAAACGAGAGAAATTTCGCTGTCGCTGCCGGCCGCGGCGACACTGTCGGACGTTCTCGCGGCGCTCGCTGCGCGATTGCCGGTGCTCGCGGGCCGCGTCATCGACGCGCAAAAAAGCGCGCTCTCCAGCGGGTACGCATGCAACGTGAACGGCTTACAATTCGTGCGCAACCCCGCGGCGCGCATCAATCCCGGCGATAAGATTTTCATCGTCGCCGCCGACGCCGGGGGTTAGCGATGCACGGTTTTCACGGCCGCCTGCTGCACGTCGATCTCAGCCGCCGCCAAAGCTCGTGGCATGAGATCGAAGCGGCGAGGCTGCGCGCTTTCCTCGGCGGTATCGGGCTCGGCGCGAGCCTGCTGTACGAATGGGCGCCGCCGGGAGTCGATCCGTTCGCGCCGGAAAATCCCCTCATCTTCGCCAGCGCGCCGCTCGTCGGCACCGGCCTCACGACGACCGCCAAGTTCGCCGTCGTCACGAAGTCGCCGCTCACCGGCTTCGTCGCGGATTCGCTCTCGTCGAGCAACTTCGCACTCGAGCTCAAGCGCGCCGGTATCGACGCGCTGGTCGTCACCGGACGCGCGGAATCGCTCAGCTACATCTTTATCGATCAAGGCAAGGTTGTTTTCGGCGACGCCGAAGCGTGTCGTGGAAAGAGCGCCGCGGCGACCGAGGTCTTCGTGCGGGATAAATTGAACGCGCGCGAGGCGCGCGTGGCGGCGATCGGGCTTGCGGGGGAGAACCGCGTCCGCTTCGCCACCATCAGCAACGAGGGACGGCATGCGGGCCGCGGCGGAGTCGGCGCCGTGATGGGCGCAAAGCAGCTGAAGGCGATCGCGATTCGCGGCGATCGCGGCACCTCCGTCGCCGATGCTGCGGGCGTCGAAGCGATCGCAGATTCGCTGCGCCGGAAAAGTCTCGGACCGCTCACCGACAAATATCGTAGCATCGGCACGGTCGCGAATCTCTCGGTGTTCAACCGCCTCGGCACGCTGCCGACGCGGAATTTTCGCCAATCCACATTCGAGTCCGAAGACGATCTCTCCGGCGAGACGCTCACCGAGAATCATTTCAGCCGCCGGCACGGCTGCGCTTCGTGCACGATTCGCTGCGAACGCCTTTTCAAATCCGCCGCGGGCGAAGAGCAGCGGCTCGAGTACGAGACGCTGTTCGCGCTCGGGCCGCTCTGCGGTGTGCAAGATGCGCATACGGTGCTCGAAGCCGCGCGGCTCTGCGACGAATTCGGCCTCGACACGATCAGCGCGGGCGGCACGCTTGCGTGGGCGATGGAATGCGCCGAGCGCGGTCTGTTAAAGGACGACAAGCTTTCGTTGCGCTTCGGCGACGGCGCGGCGCTGCTCGCCGCGATCCCGGCGATCGCGCGGCGCGATGGCCTCGGCGCGCTGCTCGCCGAGGGATCGCGCCGTGCGGCGGAAGCGACCGGCAAGGCGAGCGCCCACTGGGCGATGCACGTCAAAGGTCTCGAGATGCCCGGCTACGAGCCGCGCAGCTTGAAGACCATGGCGCTCGGGCTGGCGGTGAGCCCGCGCGGGGCATGCCACAATCGGTCCGGCGCGTACGAAGCCGATTTCTCCGGCGCCGTCGACCGCTTCGCCGCCGAGCCCGGCCGCGGCGCGCTCGTGGCCGAGTCGGAGAATTTCGCCGCCGTAATGGACTCGCTCATCGTGTGCAAGTTTTTGCGCAAGTGCTTTACTGACTTCTACGCCGAAGCCGCCGATCTGCTCGGCAAGGTGACCGGATGGAATTACACCGCCGACGAGCTCCGGCGCGCCGGCGAGCGCATCCACACGGTAAAAAAACTTTTCAATGTTCGCGAGGGCTGGCGGTCGAACGACGACTGGCTGCCCGAGCGCGTGCTGACGGAAACGCTGCCTAACGGAGTTGCGCAAGGAGCGGGCCTCACGGCCGGCGAGCTCGGCGTGATGATCCGCGGCTACTACCGCGCGCGCGGCTGGGACGACGAGGGCTTCGTTCCGGAGACGAAGCTCAATGAACTGGGACTCGCTTTCACGCGTTCATCCGCTTGACCTAATCGAGGTGGCTATGCCTTCCGACGAAACCCGCCGGCTGCTCAAATTCTTCGGTATCGCCGTGACGAATTTCGAGGACGCCATCCACAAAGCAGCGCCGCCCGCCGAAATTAAAAAAGCCGAGGGCGAAGCGCGCGCGCGATTGGAAGAGGTCGCCGCTTTTATCGAGCGGCTCGCGCGCACGACGGCGCGCGAGTAGAGCGTTTACTGCCGGAAATCGCGCGGAATGCCGGCCTGCGAGGCGCGGCCTTCGAGCTCGGCGATCTTGTCCTCCACCGCGCGCAGCTGGCCGTCGAGAATCTCATTGCCGGACTTTCCGCCGCCCGCCTGCTCGTAGCGCCGCTTGATAGCGAGATACAGCCGAAATTTTTTCTGCCACCATTCGTAACTGTGCCCGCCGTACGAGCGGTCCACCGGCTGGAGAAAAACTTGATTGGTCTCGTATTTGATGTCGACTTTGTAGTCCGAGAGGAAATTTGCGCCGAGAAGGCCGGTGTTCGGCAGCGGCGTATCGTTCAATGTCGCTTCGAGGTCGCGCACCTCGGCGTCGCCGAGAGATATGCTGCCGATCTCGACGAGCGGCACGTCGACGCTGCCGCCGATGCCGCTCACCGTGACGAAGATTCCGCTTTTCGGCCCGACGCTGAAACGGCTCGCGAAGGAAGAGGGGAGGATCGTGATCTCGGCGCCCGTGTCGAGGATGAAGGGCGTGGGCGAGCCGTTCACGGCGCCCTCGACGATGATCAGGTTGCCCGCGCGCTTGAACGGCACGACGATCGGTCCGCCGGCCGCGGCGCGGTTTTCACCCGGCGCGCTGGATGCCGCCGGCGGCGGGCGGTTCACCGGCTGAAGCCGCTTCTGGACCTGGTCGCGATATTTTTCCGGGATCGAGTAGAGATTATCGGTAAAATGGACCGCGCCGGACTCATCGGTCCAGCGGTAGAATTCTTGCGAGAAAACAAACCCGAGGCGTGAGGTGTTAGGCGTGACAAGGGCGAAAAGCGGCAAGAGAAAAAGAAACGATCTTTTGCTTATCGCCTTACCCCTCACGCCTAACCTTTTTATGGATAGGGATTTTCCATCGCCGCGCGCTTCATCTGCGCGTGCAAATCCACCATCGCGAGCGCGCAGTATTCCATCGAATAGCCCGCGCGGAAATCGATTTTGCCGTCCTGCAGCACGCGCTCGAGAATCGTGCGGTTGAACATCCCGTGGCCCATCGCCTCGACGCCTGTGTTGCCGAGCTGGTGCGGCTCCATGTCGGCCTCTTCGTGCGTCGAGAAGTAAACCGCCTGCGATTTGCTGAAGCCATAGTGCGTCGTCAAGGCCTTGAACCACTCGCCCGACCAGTGCGACAGCGATTCCTCGAACACGTGCAGGCCCCAAAGCTCGGCGATCGAGCCGTCCATGAAAATCTTATGCGTGAAGTCGTTGATCGCGCGCGCCTCGGGCAGATACGGATCTTCGAGCACTTCCTGCCGCGAGAGTTTCAGCGCCTCGGCGGTCTTCAACAGGACGAGCACGTGGCCGGGAGGCTGCGGCGAGATGAGCTCGTCGGCGATCTTCGCGCACAGCGGGCCGAGCAGATCGAAGTTCTTCACGAAGAAAGGCAGATGAATGTAGTACGAGACGGCATTGAGGCCGTTGACTTCGAGCGAGAAGCGCCCCCAGTTTTTGAAGAATTGCCGCATCACCGGCAGCGGCAGCTTGCCGGCGCGGAGCTGCGTCATGAACTCTCCGGCCTGGACCTTGACCTTCCAATGCTCGTACATTTTCGCGTAAAGATAATCGACGTAGGCCTTCGCCTCGGCCGCGCTCATCTTTTCGCCCTGGCGCGGCTCTCTGAGATTGCTCATCACTTTTCCTCCGGAATTTGCTGGGTGAGACTCCTGAGGGTCTATCATCGGCGAAAATCGTTGTCAATCTGAGGTCGCTCGCAAATGGAAAATCCGGAGCGCGTGCGGTAAGATGCTCATATGCCGACGCGGCCATCTAAAGAGCTCGAGACTTTTCCCAATCCGCGGCAGGGGCGCGCCTATGAGATCAGCATGGAGTGCCCAGAGTTCACCTGCGTCTGCCCGCGCACGGGGCAGCCGGACTTCGCGACGATCCGCATTCGCTTCGTGCCCGACAAGCTCTGCATCGAGCTCAAGTCGCTCAAGCTTTATCTCTGGTCGTTTCGCGACGAGGGTGCGTTTCACGAAGACGTGATCAACCGCATTCTCGACGATCTCGTCGCCGCGTGCCGGCCGAAGTCGATGACCGTCGTGGGCGACTTTAACGTGCGCGGCGGCATCCATACGGTGATTACGGCGGAATACAAAGGCTAAATAGCCGTAACCAGAATTTAGCAGCTAGAATTTAGAAGCTCCGATCGATCCTGCATCCATGTGCGCAATCCGTGGCGCGGATTCTTCGCATTCTAACTTCTAGATTCCAACTTCTATCTTCCATTTATTTCTGCCATGCCCGAGGGCGCCTTCTTTAAAGAGCTGCTGATCGTCCTCGCGGTCACGCTCTCGATTCTCTTTTTGTTCCAGCGTGTCGGACTTCCCGCCATTGTCGGCTTTCTCCTCGCGGGCGTGGTGATCGGCCCGCACGGGCTCGAGCTCGTGGGCGACGTGCCGGCGGTGGCGACGATCGCGAACATCGGCGTTATCATCCTGCTGTTTACCATCGGACTCGACATGTCG
>JAJPJQ010000041.1 GCA_021324155.1 Pseudomonadota bacterium | reverse complement strand
TTTAATATCGCACAGCTCGCGTCCTGAGACTCGCGGATGATCGTCGAGAAGCCGGTGCGGAAGAGAGAGTTCTGCATCTCCTGCACGATGCCGGCGAGACGCGCTTGGATGACCTGCAATGTAATGGGATCGACTGCCATAATGCGCAATGTTGGATTTTGAATTGTTAATTTTGAATTGCGGATCTCAATTCAACATTCATAATTCAAAACTCAAAATTGCGTGACCGTCTCGAAGTACCGTCTGTCGATATACCTTCGCGCGGGCGGCAGCGGCATCGGCAGCCGCTTGCTGTCGGCGAGCAGTTCTAGCACGGCCGTGACGCCGATCTCCGTCGGCTCGAAGCTCGGCGGCGACGACGGATTCAAATAAAGCTCGTAGGTCTTGTCCGCGAGCTCGGGGTCGGTGCCGATCACCGTGCTGAGAATATCGACGGCTTTGCTTCGATTGGCGGAGTCGGCGAGCCACTCCCACGATTTTGTCAGCGCGCGGAGAAAGTTGACGAAACGCTCCTCGACATCGGCGCCCTTCCGTATTACCGCGACAGTAAAAGGGTAGGCCGGCGCGGCATCGACAGACGAGCCGATCAAAGTGAACCCTTCCTTTTCGAGTAGAAAATGGAACGGCTCGGTCACCATCGTCGCGGCGATCGCGCCGCTGCGGAGCTTCTCGCAACGCTCCAGCGGCGGGCCCGCTGAGACTAGCTCGTAGGCTTCGTCTTTCAAGCCGTAGGCTCGGAGCATCTTGCGCAAAATCAGCGATTCCGCCGAGCGCGCGTCGTTGACGCCGATCTGCTTTCCGTCGAGCTGGCCGGCAGCCTGAATATCCGCATGCGCCATCAAACGGTATTGCGGCCGCTCGTTCGTATTGGCAATCACGACGAGTGGCGCGCCTTTGATCGTTTCGAGCAGCGCGACGTCGGGAATGACGTTGATGAGGTCGAGCGAGCCTTCGATCAGTCCTTTGACCGGGTCGGGCGGCTTGGTGAAGACGTTGCGCTCGACGGTAAGATCGTAATACGAAAAAAGATTGTTCGCTTCGGCCGCGAAGAAGGGCCAGTTCATCGCGCTGAACTGCACTTGGCCATAGCGAAGGCGATCGGGCATTACCTCGGCTCGCTTTTATCGATGGCGAAGTCGCCGTCGACGGCGCGGATCGCGACGCCGTAAACCTCACGCGCTTTCTCGATCGAGACATAACCGTTGCGCACGTCGCTCAGGACGCGCTCGGGGTCGCGCTCGCGGGGATTGCCGAGCCCGCCGCCTCCCGGCGTTTCCAGCCGCACGACGTCGCCGGGACGAAGCGGGTGGTCGGAATAGCGCGATGGGATTTCTCTCGATTTGTCAGTCCCGGGATCGAGCGTGCATTTGCCGGTGCGCCCCGGCATGCCGCCTTCGAGGCCTTTCGGCGCAACCGTATGTTTCGTCGACCGCAGCGCCATCCGCGCTTCCTGATCGATGGTTTCGTATTCGCGCACGAAGCCGAGGCCGCCGCGATATTTTCCCGCGCCGCCCGAGTCCGCGATGAGCTCGAAGCGGCGGACGCGCGTCGAAAATTCCGATTCGATGATCTCGACCGGCGCGATGCGCGCATTGGATTGATTGACATTCGTACCGGAGACGCCGTCCTTGCCGCTGCGGCCGCCGGAGCCGCCGCCGAAGATTTCGTATTGCACGTAGCTGCGTCCGGTCTTGTTGCTGCGGCCGCCGACGATGATTGAGCGGCTGCTGCAGCCGTCGGCGACTTTTTTCTGCGGCGCGATTTGGCTCAGCGCCTCGAACAGCGACTCAACGAGCGCGTGCACTGTAGGGTTGTAGGTGTTCACCGGCGCGGGAAAGCGCGGATCGACGACGCTGCCCTCGCGCGTCTCGATCTCGATCACGCGCGCCATGCCGTGGTTGATCGCGAGCGCCGGATCGGTGAGCGCGGTTAGGCAATAGCCGCAGGAGGCGCGCACGACCGTGGGGCGAATATTCGCCGGCCCCTTCGTCTGCGCCGCCGAGCCGGTAAAGTCGAAGCGCAGCCGGTCGCCACGCTTTTCGATCCGTACATGGATGCGCACCGGCTTATCGAGCTCGATTCCGTCGCTGTCGACGAACCGCTCACTCTCTGCCTCGCCGTCGGGCCACGAGGCGATCTCGCGGCGCACACGCGCCTCGGTCAGCGCGAACAGCGCCTCGTACGAATCGAGGACGGCGTCGCGGCCGTAGCGCTCCATCAATTCCTGAAAGCGCCGCTCGCCCAGGCGATCGGCGCCCGCCTGGCCGCGCAGATCGCCGATGACGAGCTCGGGCGTGCGGCTGTTGGCGCCAAGAATCTCTTCGATGTCGCGGCTCGTTTCGTAGCGCGAGATGTATTTGATCGGCGGGACGTGCAGGCCTTCCTGATATATCTCGCGCGCCTGGCTCCAGCAGCTTCCGGGTACCGGACCGCCGATGTCGCTCTTGTGCGCCATGTCGGCGGCGAAGCCGACCCATTCGCCTTGAAAAAAGATCGGCGTCAGCACCGCCATGTCCGGCGCGTGCGGACTTCCGCC
>JAJPJQ010000023.1 GCA_021324155.1 Pseudomonadota bacterium | reverse complement strand
TCACCTCGGAGTTGATCGCGCGCGCCACTTCGTCGCGCGGCAGCAGGTCGGGCGTGCGCTTATTATTTTTCTTGTCCTCGTACCATGCGTCGGCTTCCTTCTCGGTGTCGGCGGTCTCAGCCTTGAAGAAGTCCGGGATGTAATCGAACATGAAGCGCTTGCCGGTCGAATTTTTCAGCGTGCCGCCGTCGCCGCGCACGCCCTCGGTCACGAGAATGCCGCGCACGCTCGGCGGCCAGACCATGCCGGTCGGATGGAACTGGACCATCTCCATGTCGATGAGATCGGCGCCGGCCTCCATCGCCATGCCGATGCCGTCGCCGGTGTATTCCCAGGAGTTGGACGTGACTTTCCACGCCTTGCCCGCGCCGCCGGTCGCGAGCACGACAGCCTTCGCCGTAAAGACGATGAACTTTCCGCTCTCGCGCCAGTAGCCGAAGGCGCCGCAGACGCGGTCGCCGTCTTTCAGCAGGCGCGCCATCGTGCATTCCATGAAGACGTCGATGCCTTTGTGGACGGCGTGCTGCTGGAGCGTGCGGATCATCTCGAGGCCCGTGCGGTCGCCGACGTGGGCGAGACGCGCGAAGCGGTGGCCGCCGAAGTCGCGCTGGAGAATGCGGCCGTCTTTGGTGCGGTCGAAAAGCGCGCCCCATTCTTCGAGCTCGAGCACGCGCGCGGGCGCCTCCTGCGCATGGATCTGCGCCATGCGCCAGTTGTTGAGCAGCTTGCCGCCGCGCATCGTGTCGCGGAAATGCACTTTCCAATTATCCTCGGAGTAGACGTTGCCCATCGCCGCGGCGATGCCGCCCTCCGCCATGACCGTGTGCGCCTTACCGAGCAGCGATTTGCAGATGAGCGCCGTTTTGACGCCCTGCGCGGAGGCCTCGATCGCGGCGCGGAGACCCGCGCCGCCGGCGCCGATGACGATCACATCGTAATTGTGGCTTTCGTAGTTTCCGTCGGGAGCCATTTAAAAAATCCGTATGTCGTGAATCATGCCCGTCGCGAGCAGGCGCACGTAAAGGTCGCTGAGCGCGACCCAGATGAGACTCACCCAGGCGAACAGCATGTGGCGCTCGTTGAGCTTGGTCAGAGTCTTCCAGACACCATACTGGCCGGGATTTTTCGAGAAGCTGTCCAGATGACCGCCGCAGAGGTGGCGGCAGGAGTGGCAGGAAAGGCTGTAGAGCGACAGCAGCGTCGCGTTCAGCGTCAATACCAATGTGCCGACGCCGACGCCGTAGCCGTCCGGAAAATGGATCGCCTCGAACGCGTCCCACCAGAGAAAGAGGAGAATCACGGTCGCGAAATAAAAAAAGTATCTATGAATATTCTGAATCAGCAGAGGAAAGCGCGTTTCTCCCGTATACGTCGTATGCCCGTCGCGCACCGCGCACGCCGGCGGAGACAGCCACCACGAGCGGTAGTAAGCTTTGCGGTAATAGTAGCAGGTCATGCGGAAGCCGCCGGGGATCCACAGGATCAACATCGCCGGGGTGATCAGCCACATCTTACCGAAAATCCGCCAGCTCACATGCGCGCAAGTGTCCACCAGGCACGGCGAGTAGAACGGCGAGAGGTACGGGGCGACGTAGTAGTAGTTGTCCTCGAAAGCCCTGAAGGTGGCGTAAACAACAAACGAGAATAGAACCGCAAACGTAAGCAGCGGCTCCACCCACCACGCGTCTTTTCTTAAAGTCTTGACGTTTTTGAGAGTCTTTATGTCTTGCAAAGCTGCGGAACCGTTGCTCACCTCTCACTCCTCGCTTAATAACCGATGGCTCATTGGGCGATTCCGCCGTCGCGGAACGCCGGCGGGCGCGTATCGTGCGCGCAGCTATCTTGCCGGATGGGCCGGGGGTTTTCGTCCTACTCTTTTGGCTGTCGATTATTCTATAGCAGAAAGATTTCCGGTTTGCACGTCCGGCTAAGCCGGTTTCGAGTTCCGGGTTTCTGGTTTCAGGTTCAACCCGTAACCCGAAACTCGTAACTCGAAAACTAATCTTTTTCGGGAATTCCCGGCTCCGTCATGCGCCAGGGGTCGAGAATCTTATTGAGCTTATCGTCGGGCAGGACTTTATGGGCTCGCGCCACCTCGCGGACGGTCTTGCCGGTAGTGAAAGATTCCTTGGCGATCTTCGCCGCCGCGTCGTAGCCGATGACCGGCGCGAGCGCGGTCACCATCGCGAGGCTTTTTTCGATCATCTCCTCGCAGCGCTCCTGGTTCGCCTCGATGCCGACAACGCATTTTTCCGTGAACGCTTTGGCCACGCTCGCGCTGAAGGTGATCGCCTCCAAAAGCCTGAGGGCCATGATCGGCATCATGACGTTGAGCTCGAAGTTGCCCGCCTGGCCGCAGATCGTGATCGTGGCATCGCAGCCGATTACGTGCGCCGCCACTTGAAGGACGGACTCGCACATGACCGGGTTCACCTTGCCGGGCATGATCGAAGAGCCCGGCTGGGTGTCGGGCAGGCCGATCTCGCCGATGCCGCAGCGCGGCCCGGAAGAGAGCCAGCGAAGGTCGTTGGCGATCTTGGTGAAGCTCACCGCGAGCGTTTTCAGCGCGCCGCTCACCTGGACGACGGCGTCCTTCGCGGCCTGCGCCTCGAAATGGTTTTTCGCCTCGCGAAACGGCAGCTCCGTCATGCGAGAGATGTGCTCGATCGTGCGCCGCGGGAATTCCGGGTGCGTGTTGATCCCGGTACCGACCGCGGTGCCGCCGAGCGCCAGCTCTTCGAGCCCCTTGGCCGCGGTTTGAATGCGCTCGGTCGAAAGCTCGATCTGCCGGGCATAGCCGCCGAATTCCTGCCCGAGGCGGATCGGCGTCGCGTCGGCGAGATGCGTCCGTCCGATCTTCACGATGCGATCGAATTCGCGCGCCTTGTCGGCGAATGCGCCGTGGAGCTGCTTGAGCGCTGGAATCAATTCCTTCTGGATCGCTTCGAGCGCCGAGACGTGAATGGCGGTCGGGATCACGTCGTTCGACGACTGGCTCATGTTGACGTGGTCGTTCGGATGTACGCCCTTAGTGCCGCGCTCCTGGCCCATCAGCTCGAGCGCGCGGTTGGCGATCACCTCGTTGGCGTTCATGTTGGTCGAGGTGCCGGAGACGGTCTGGAAGATATCGACGACGAATTCTTTGTCGTGCTTGCCTTCCATGACTTCCTGCGCGGCGCGGTGAATCACGTCCGCGGTTTTGTCGTTCAACAGACCGAGATCGCGGTTCGCGGAGGCCGCCGCATGCTTGATCAGCGCGAGCGCGCGGATAAATCGCGGCGGGAAGCCGATGCCGCTCACGGGAAAGTTTTCGACGGCGCGCTGCGTCTGAGCGCCGTAATAGGCGCTCTTGGGCACTTTGACTTCGCCCATGGAATCTCGTTCGATGCGGTAGTCTGCTGCCATGGATTCCTCCAAGGATTTTCTTATCGTCTCCGCCGCCAATAGGCAACCGGCGAAACCGGACAACGGCGCGGCGCGCGCTCTAAAGAGTGCAGGGAATTTCGACCGTAAAGATCGAGCCGCGGCCGGGCGCGCTGTCGACGGCGATCTTGCCGCCGAGCAGCTCGGTGAGTTTCTTTGCGACGTAGAGGCCTAGGCCGAGGCCACCGTAAACGCGCGTCTCCGAACTGTCGAGCTGTTGGAATTTCTCGAAGATCCGATCGTGATTTTCAGAGGCGATTCCGACTCCGGTATCGGTGACCCGCAGCGCCAGACATGCTCCGACCTTCGGCGCTCGTAAGACCTCCGCCGAGACAGTGACAGTGCCGCTGCGGGTGAACTTCACGGCGTTGGCGATAAGGCTGCGCAAGATCTGCGAGACTTTGCCGCCGTCGCCGACGATGGTCATTGCAGCAGCGGGAGACTTCCAGACAATCTTGACCTTCTGCTCGCGCGTGACCGCGTCGAACTCCTGCCGTAACTGCCGCAACATCTCGGCGATCCGGAACGCGCGCCGCTCTGGACGCAACGCGCGGCTTTCGAGCTGCGTCGTCTGGATGATGCTGTTGATCATGTAGAGCTGTTCGCTCGCGCGCGCGAGGATTTTTCTCACGGCGTCCTCCTGCTGGGCGGTAATGTCGCCCAGAAGGCCCTCCAGCAGCATTCCGCCGTAGCCCATCATGACGCTGAGCGGCGTGCGCAGCTCATGCGACATAACGCTCAGAAACTCCTCTTTGACCTTGTTTGCGGTCACGATCTGCTCGTGGATCTGCGCGTTATGAATCGCGATGGCGGCCTGGCCGCCGATGGTCGCGAGGAATTCCACCTCCTCGTCGTCGAAGTCGTGCGGCTCGCGGGTGAAGACGCCGAGAACTCCGAGCGTTTCCTCCTTCGCGACGAGCGGTATTCCGAGAAACGAGACGAGGCGGTAATCACGCATGAAGGATTGGTGCCGGGTTCGAGGATCCTTCAGGACCTCGAGGATCTTCACCGGCACTTTGCTTTTCAGCACCACTTCCGACAAGCCGCCTGGAATTTTTGAGAAGCTTTGTTTCCATTTTTCTTCATTGATGTTTTTTGCCGCTACGGGCTCGAGCTGCCCGGTATCGCGGTTCACGAGGCGCACGGTCGCGGCGGCATAGCCGGTCGACAGGACGATTTTGTCCAAGAGGAGTTCCAGGACGCGGGCCAGGTCGAGCGTCGATGTAATGGCGGTGTCGATGTCGCGCAGGGTTTTTATGCGGTCGAGGCTGCGCTGCATTTTTTGCAGCGCTATGGTTTGCCGCGTTACGTCCCGCGCGATGCCCACAACGCGCAGCGGCTTGCCCGCCGCGTCGTAATGGCCGCGCCCGCGCGCTTTAATCCAGCGCAGCGCCCCATCGCGCCGCACGATGCGGAAACCCGCTTCGTAGTCGGTTCGCTTGGCCAAGGCGGCGGAGAGCAGCTCGACGACGCGGCTCCGGTCGTCGGGGTGAATCATGTCGGTGAAAAAGCGGTAAGTGAGAGGGGTGTCGGACGGGATGCCGAAGATGTCGCGAGATCGTTTCGACCACGTGAGCCTGCCGCTCCCGATATCATAAATCCACGTGCCGAGTCCCGCCGCGACGGCAGCGAGCGACAGCTGCTCCTCCAGGATTGCACGCGCTTTTTGCGTTCGCCGCCGCGCGCGCGGCGCTTTGCGGCTGCGCCCGGGGCGTCGCTTGGCCGATGGACGAACCCGCGCCTTTTTGCCGGTTCCCATGTGTCTTCGCATCAACGAGCTTCGGTTACAGCGCGGGAGAAGAGTTCAGGAGGGCGCCGGACCGGGTTAGGTCGCGTATGGAATCGTAACGGTGAATGTCGAGCCGAAGCCGGTCTGGCTCGCCACCTCGATTCTTCCGCCCAGGAATTCCGCGAAGTGCTTCGCGATATAAAGCCCCAAGCCGGCGCCGCCGTAAAGCCGAGTCTCCGAGCTGTCGACCTGGTAAAATTTTTCGAAAATCTTCGTGCATTGATCTCTCGGGATGCCGACGCCGGTGTCGGCGACCGAAACCTGTACCCATTTGCGGCGCGCGTCCTGCTGCACGCGCATCGAGACCGTCACGCTCCCTTGGGTGGTGAACTTGAGCGCGTTGTTGATGAGGTTGACGAGAATCTCTTTTAGCTTGCCGCCGTCGGTGACGATCACGATCGGCTCCGCGGGAACGTCCCAGTTGAGGACCACCTCGCGCTTGGTGTGCGACAAGGCGTAATCGGTCTTCAGGTGCGCCAGCATCTCGGATAAATTTAGCAGGTGGCGCTCGAGCACGAGCGAGCGCGACTCCAGTTGCGTGATCTGCATGATGGCATTGATCATGTTGAGCTGATCGTTCGCCCGCGTCAGGAGCTTTTCCAGCGCGTCCTCCTGCTGCGGCGTGATCTCGCCCAGGAGCCGCTCTTTGACCATTCCCGCGTATCCCATCACGACGCTGAGCGGCGTCCTCAGCTCGTGCGACATGACGCTCAAGAACTCACCCTTGATCTTGCTCGCCTGCTCGATCTCGTCGCGCGAATGCTTTAGATGATCGAACAACTCGCGGTTCTCGATCGAAATGCCGATCTGCTGGGCAATGGCGAGGAGCGGTTGCTTTACCGCTTCGTCGAACCACCTCGGCGTTTTGCTCGCGACGAAGAGTACGCCGCGCACTTCGTTGTAGAGCCTGAGCGGCAACAGGGCGGAGGAGCGGAAGCCCAGCTGCCGCTGCACGCCGGCGGTGAAACGCGGCTCCGCTTCGACCTCGGGGGCGACGATCTCTTCGCCGTGCTGCACCACCCATTCCATGGCGCCTTTCAGCAGGCCGATCTCCATTTGACTGACATGTTCGTTGGACAACCCGCGGTGGCCGGCGATGATCGACGCCCCCGTCTCCCTTTTCCATACACGAAGCAGCGCAGCGTCGGCGCCGGTTGCGTCGACCAGCTTCGCGATAATGTCGTCGATAGCGTCCGTCAGCGATTCCGCCGCATTGAGCGGCGCAAGCGCCGCGTGCATTTCGGGGAGCAGCCTCAAAGTCTTTTTTAGTTGTTCGGCGTTGCGCGTCGCCGTGACAGTTCCGGGCGCGGCCGTGCTTTCCGCAGCCGGCGGCGCCGGCGGCGATAGGACGCCGGCGGCCGTTGCCGCCAAGGCGGCGAGCCATTCGGCCTCCTCACGGCTGAAATGGTATTCTTCGCGAGTGTAAACCCCGAGGATGCCGTGCGCCTCTCCGCGGGCGAGCAGCGGCACTCCAAGATACGACACCGAGCCTTGCGTGCGGAACATTTCACCGCGAACCCGACCATCCGTCTGCAAATTGCGAATGATGACGGCGCCTTTTGTCTCCAGAGGCTTTCTGCCGCTCTCGCCGAGCGCGCGCGTTTCGTCCATCTCCGATGGCGATCCACCGCGCGTCCACGCGGCAGCCGGCGTGAGCTCCCCCGACCCACGCTTCACGAGGCGCAGCGTAATCGCCGAGGCGGCGGGAAACATCGATCGCGTCCGCTCGAGGAGAATATCGCGGGCGGCCGCGGCGTCGGCGGCGCCGGCCATGGCGACAGCCCCTTCGCGCGCGATCCGAACGTGGTTAAGTTCGCGTTCCGGCCGGAGCGGCTCTCGGAGATTCGTAAGTCTCCTGTTGGGTAGAGCCGTCGCGCTCCACAGAATCAGCACGAAGACCAGCGCCGCCGCGAGCACGGCGGCGAGCGCGATTCCTGTCTCGGTGTCGAAGATGCCGTTTCGGTATCCGAGCAGCGCGAGGCCGCCGAGGACCAGCGGAATCGCGCAGGCGCCCGGCACCAGGCGAGACAGCAGCGGCACGGCCGCGTCGCTGTATCCGATATAGGTCTGCAGACCCGACCGCGCGCGCACGGCGGCGGCGGAAAGCAGTAAAAGGGCCGCCGCCATCAAAGGAGTCGGCCCGAAGGAATAAAGCGCCGGTGCGGCGTAGACGTGGCCCACCAGGACGATCACCGAAGCGGCGCCGACGATCAGCGCCAGGACCAGCGCTTTGCCGGCGTGGCGGCGGTCGTCGAGCAGCGCGATGGCGCATCCGAGCCCAGCAAGAGCCGCGGCGCTCGCGATGTCCATCCGGCCGGTAGCTCCCGTTTCTGAAGTGTCCGTTGCGATAAGCTGATCGATACGGAAGTCGCGGCCCAGGAGGTGCTCCGCGAGTGTCACCAAGGCGATGAGAACGACGGCGCCGGCGCAGACTCGCGCAATAATCTGAAACGGTGGCGATGCTTTTGTGTAGAGCCAGAGCGACGCCCCGCAGAGGAGCACCGCCAGCGCGGCGTTCGCTTTCATCATCGCCCAGGAGGGAACGGAGACGTGCGAGATCGAGGCGGCGAGGATGAGAGCGCCAAGCACGATGCCGCCGGTCGCGGCAAGTCTCGGAAAACCGGTCTGGCCTGCAACGGAAAACAGCGCCGGTCGAAGCGATTCGGTCCGGCTGGAAGACAACGCCACGCGATAACTCCGTCGGGTTACATTCTACGGCCGGAAAAAATAAAAACCACGCGAGGCGAGTTTACGCCTGATGTTCCACAATTGCAATGAAAAAATAACGAGTTACGCGCGGCTTCTCTTTGCCGGGGCGTTGTGCTAGCAGAAAAATTCCATGGCTTCCCTGGAAACACTAAACGACGCCATCGTACGCTGTCGCCGCTGTCCGCGGCTCGTCCGCTGGCGCGAGGCGGTAGCGAAAAAACCGCCTCTGCGCTACCGGGGCCAGAGTTATTGGGCCCGTCCGCTGCCGGGCTTCGGCGATCCCGAAGCCCGCGTCCTCATCGTCGGCCTCGCTCCCGCGGCGCACGGCGGCAACCGCACCGGCCGTATCTTCACCGGCGACCGGAGCGGCGACTGGCTGTATACGACTTTATATAAATTCCGCTTCTCCAGCTTGCCCGGATCGCTGCACAAAGACGACGGCTTGAAGCTCACGGACTGCTATATTTCCGCGGCCGCGCGCTGCGCGCCACCGGACAACAAGCCTCTGCCGGCGGAATTCGACCGCTGCCGTCCTTATCTCATCAGCGAGCTTCAATTGCTGAGCCGCGTTCGAGTTGTCGTCGCGCTCGGGAAGATCGCATTCGACGAGTTTCTGAAAGCGTACGCGGAAAACGGCGGCGTCATACCGAAGCCGCGACCGCGCTTCGGCCACGGCTCGAGCGCCCGCCTCGACGGCGTCACGCTGCTCGGCTCTTACCATCCAAGCCAGCAGAATACGTTCACCGGAAAGCTTACACGGCCGATGTTCGAGAGTGTCTTCCGCGCCGCGCGCGCCGCTCTTGAGCGCGACGAACGGTCGCGCCGTTGAGCTTGCCAAAGCCGTCGTGATGGAAATAAGATTATTTCCATGGCGACCCTCTCCTGGCAGCTCTGGGCGCTGCTCTCCGCGACGTTTGCGGCGCTGACGGCGATCTTCGCCAAAATCGGCGTCGAGAACGTCAACGCCGACGTCGCAACATTCGTGCGGACGCTCGTGATCGTCGCGGTGCTGGCGGCGATTCTCGTCGCGACGGGCGAGTTCCGCGCGCCCGGCGATCTATCGGCGCGCACGATCATTTTTCTCATCCTCTCCGGTCTCGCGACGGGCGCGTCGTGGCTCTGTTATTTTCGCGCGCTGCAATTAGGGGACGCGTCGCGGGTGGCGCCGATCGACAAGCTGAGCGTGGTTTTGGTGGCGCTCATCGGCGCGACGTTTTTGGGCGAGCGGCCCTCGCCGGCCAATTGGGCGGGCATCGCGCTCATCGCTATCGGAGCCATCCTCGTCGGACTCCGCTGAGCGGAATTTTCTATGCAGGATTATCGCGAGATCGAAGCCGAGCTGCGAAAGCGCGTCGAAGGCGAGGTGCGCTTCGACAAATATTCGCGGCTGCTTTATTCGACCGACGCCTCGATGTACGAGATCGAGCCGATCGGCGTCGTCATCCCGCGCCACCAAGGCGACGTCCAGGCCGCCGTCGAGACGGCGAAGCGATTCAAAGTTCCCATCCTGCCGCGCGGCGGCGGCACGGCGCTCGCCGGCCAGACCGTCGGCCACGCCATCGTGCTCGACTTCACGAAGTACATGAACCGCGTGCTCGAAGTGAACCGCGAAGAGCTCTGGTGCCGCGTGCAGCCGGGCGTGGTGCAGGACGAGCTGAACGCGCATGTGCGCGGGCAGGGACTGTTATTCGGCCCCGACACATCGACGTCCAACCGCGCGACGATCGGCGGCATGATCGGCAACAACTCCGCCGGCGCGCACTCGCTCACGTACGGCAAGACGATCGATCACGTCCTCGAGCTCACGGTCTGCCTTTCCGACGGCACGCTCGCGGTTCTGAAAAACTTCTCGCCGGAGGAGGTAGAGCAAAAAGCACGCGGCGCCGGCGTCGAAGGCGCCGCGTACCGCGCGGTGCGCGCGCTCGCGGAGAAGCATCGCGAGGAGATTCTCGCGCGCTATCCCAAGATCCTCCGCCGCGTCTCCGGCTACAATCTCGACGAGTTTGTTAAAAATCAGCCGTTCAATCTCGCGCGCATGGTCGTCGGCTCGGAAGGGACGCTCGCGTGCGTGGTCGAGGCGAAGATGCGCCTCGTGCCGAAGCCCAAATGGACAGCGCTCGATGTGATTCATTTTCATGACGACATCGAAGCGCTGCAGGCGTCGTATGCGATTCTCGACACGCGTCCCTACGCGCTCGAATCGACCGACAAGATGGTTCTCGATCTCGCGCGCGGCAACATCGTTCAATCCAAGCGTCTCGGGTTCGTGCAGGGAAACCCGAGCTCGCTGCTGATGGTCGAGTACGCGGGCGAGACCGAGGCGGAAGTCCGCGATCAGGTCGAGAAGCTCGAAGCGGTGCGCAAGGCCCAGAGCATCGGCTACGCCGCGACGCAGGCGCTGCAGCCCGAAGAGGTTCGCGCCGTATGGGGTGTGCGTAAGGCGGGATTAGGCTTGCTGCTCGGCATCAAGGGCGACAAGAAGCCGATCGCGTTCATCGAGGACACCGCGGTCGAGCCCGCGCAGCTGCCGGAATTCATCCGCCGCTTCCGCGAGATCCTGCACAAGCACGACGCCGTCGCCGGTTATTACGGCCACTGCTCGGTCGGCTGCATGCACATCCGGCCGTTGATCAACTTGAAGCAGGCGAGCGAAGTGAAAAAGATGACCTCGATCGCCGCCGAGATCACCGACCTGGTGATGGAATTTCACGGCGCGCTCTCCGGCGAACACGGCGACGGACTCGCGCGCAGCCACTTCAACGAGAAGCTTTACGGAAAAGCTCTTTACAACGCGTTTCGCGAGGTGAAAAAGGCGTTCGATCCCGACGGACGGATGAATCCCGGCAAGATCGTCGACGCGCCGGCGATGACCGAGTCGCTGCGCATCAGTCCCGAGTACAAGGCGTGGCAGCCGGAGACGATGCTGGATTTCGGCTCGCAGGGCGGGTTCGCGGCGGCGATCGAAATGTGCAGCGGCATGGGCGAGTGCCGGAAGAAGCTCGACGGCACGATGTGCCCGTCGTACATGGCGACGCTCGAAGAGGAGCATTCGACGCGCGGCCGCGCGAACGCGCTGCGCGCCGTGCTCTCGGGGAAAGTGCCGAAAGAGGATTTCACCGGCGAGCGCCTGCATCAGGTGCTCGATCTCTGCCTCGAATGCAAGGCGTGCAAGGCGGAATGTCCTTCCAACGTGGATATGGCGAAGCTAAAATATGAGTTTCTCCATCACTACCACGAGGCCAACGGACTGCCGCTGAGAAATCGCCTGTTCGGACGGATCGAGACGCTGAATCGCTGGGGAGCGCGCTTCGCGCCGCTCTCGAATCTGATCGCGAGCTCGCGCCTGAACCGCTGGCTTATGCAGCGGCTCGCCGGCATCGACGCGCGGCGGCCGCTGCCCGCCTTCGCCGCGACGACATTCGAGAAGTGGTTTCGCGAGCATGCGCCGGAAGGAAAAGGGGAGAACGGCGCCGTCGTTCTCTTTCACGACACGTTCAACACGTTCAACACGCCGTCGGTCGCGATCGCTGCGACGCGCTTTCTCGAGCGCGCCGGCTATCGCGTGGCGCTCGCGGAGAAGCGCTGCTGCGGCCGGCCGATGATCTCGAAAGGCATGCTTAGAGACGCGCGCGCGAACGCCGCCTGGAACGTCGAGCGCCTCTACCCGCACGTCCAGCGCGGCGAAGTCGTCGTCGGCCTCGAGCCGTCGTGTTTGCTCACGCTGCGCGACGAATATCCCGATCTGCTCCGCAGCGAGAAGGCGACGGCGGTCGCGGCAAAAAGCTTTCTCTTCGAGGAATTCGTCGCGGCCGAGCGTAAAGCCGGGCGAATGAATCTACATTTCGCCGGCGACGGCAAGAAAGCGCTGCTCCACGGCCACTGCCATCAGAAAGCGCTCGTCGGCACAGCGCCGACGATCGAGATGCTCAAGTGGGCGGGCTACGACGTGACGGAAGTCGATTCCGGCTGCTGCGGCATGGCGGGCTCGTTCGGTTTCGAGAAGGAGCACTACGACGTCTCGCTCGCGATCGCCGAGCGCCGTCTCGCGCCCGCCGTCCGCGCCGCCGACGCCGATGTCGAGATCGTCGCCGCCGGCATCTCCTGCCGCCAGCAGATCGATCATACCGCGGGCCGTAAGGCCAAGCACCCCGCAGAAATTTTGTGGCAAGCGTTAAATCGGACGACTTCCTAACTCAGTACTTCTCTCACCCTTCCAACGTATACTTCTGCTCGATTGCCTCGCGGATGATTTTGCGGCTTTCGTCCGGCGGCACGCCGTTCCCGTGCTCGACCTGTTCGGCCGCGGCTGCGAGATCCTCGTCCTTGATGGCCTTGCGGAACCAGCGGGAATAGTCGCCGTTCTTGAGATGATATTCCCAGGTGTCGTCGTCGACGCCCTCGGCGAGCTGCATGAACATGTTGAGATTCTGGGCCTGGAGCTTGAGCCTCCGTTGCGGGCCTGTGAAATAGAAGCTCCTGTCGCGTCCCAAATCGCCTTCGGCGTATTTGCGCAGGTGCCGGCGCCGCTCCGTCCGCCCGGGCAGGATGCGGAGCTTGAAGGGCGCCTCGTCGTTCTGCCGCATCCACATCAAGACTTCGCCGTGATCGAGCTTGACGGGTGCGAACGGCGGCGGAGTTTGACCGAGCAGTTGCCCCACGTTCATCAGCGTCTCATCGTATTTCTCCCCGACGATCATGACGGTATTGACGGCCGTCAACGCCGACCTGGCGACGGAATGAGGATGAATCGTGACGAAAACGAAGCGGTCGAACTCCGTAGGAAGCGCCTGTGGCGCCGCTTCCCATGCCGAAGGCAGGACATGGTGCGTCTCGTCGATGACAATCCAATGTGGATGGCCGAGCTGCGCGCGCAGCTCCTGGAGCCGCGGCAGCAGCGCGAGAAAAAAGGCGGGCCGGTCCTTGAGCCTGATGCCGATCAGGTTGACGACGACGTTCTCCTGCGGATTTCTGAGCAGCCGCACGACCTCGTCGATGTTCGGCGGCTGCTTCTGCGTCCCGACGGCGACGGCGTCTTCGAAAGACTCGTAGTCGCCCTCCGGGTCGATCACGCAGAACTGATAGCCCTGCTCGTTGAGCCGCTCCAGGAAGGCGTTCGTGACCGTCGACTTGCCGGCGCCGGAAGGTCCGGTGATGAGCGCGTTGACGCCGAACGGGCGCAGCCGCACTTCCTCACGCGACTCGCGGTGGCCGAGCACGATGTTGTGGCGGTCGAGGCGACCGCTGCGCGCCGCTAAATCTTCGTTTACGATTTCATCGATCAGCTCGACAACGCCGGCGCCGCTTTCTCCCTCGGTGACGAAGTCGGCGCGGTCTTTTAATGTCGGCAAAGCATTAGCCACGGCCACCGCGCATTCCGCGAGTTTTAGTAGTGCATGGTCGTTTTCGGCATCGCCGATGGCGACGACATTGTGGGGTGAGATGCAAATTTCCTGCAGCGCGCGCGCAAGGCCGCTCGCCTTGTTGAGCCCGGCGGGCAGGATCATGACGGCGCCTTTATTGAAGATGACCTGCAATTCGAGCCCCATGTCGCGGATCGTGTTCAGTACCGTTGTCTCGTGCGGCTGTACGGTGGCGACGATCACGCTGCCGACGGCGAGCGGCTCGACCTTCTTCTGCTGCAGCGCGCGGATAAACTGATCGGGGGGCGCATCGCCGTGCGGCTTTCGCTCCCGCGTCGCCGGATTGTAAATGAGGGCGCCGTTCTCGGCGACGATGCGTGCGCACAGCTTCGCTTCGGGAAAGATGCGCAGCAGGTCGTCGAGCTCGCGGCCGCTCACGAGCATCAGCTTGCGGCCCGAGGCGATCAGGCGCTCAAGCGCCTTGACGGTCTCCGGCGCGACACGCCCGCCGCGCGCCAGCGTCTCATCGAAATCGCATGCCAAAACGAGATATCTCACGGATCCCCCGCCTAAACGATAGGGGAACTTCGAAGCCGGTTCAATAAAGGTGATTTCTGGACGGCGAGGCGGCTTTAGCTTCGCTCCGGTGAAGCGGAATCGTCTTCCGCTTGCAGAATGGCGTTGCGCATGTGCTCCGCGATGGTTGTTAAGTGGTATTTCAGGCAGGTAGTATGCCCGCCGGGGACCATTGTCACTTTCAGACGGGGGGCTACTGCGCCCCATCCGGCGGTCGGATCTTTTGTAGGCCCGAAAGACTCTTCCTCGGGCCACAGACACAACATGCGGCCGTTATACGGCGTTGGCACGTACCCGCCCATCGCCCGGATAAAAGCCTCGGTGCCTCTTAGGCCGAGCGAAAGCGCGACTGCCTCCGAGGTGTCACCGCTCGTCGCTTTCCGTGCCTGGAACCTTCCACCGCTGAGGCGACGGTAACTCGCGCGACATTTATGGGCTAGGGCGCGGATCGAGACAAACAGATGCAGCTTCTGTTCGGCCGCCGAGCCGAATACGTTGCCGGCCGCTTCGATTGCGGCGTGCAGCGCGCGACGGTAAAAAGCCGTGCGCGCCCTTGCGGCGATCACGACCAGCAGCGGCACCGCCTCGCCCTGCTCCTGGAGCTTTCGAGCCATCTCATACGCGATGATTCCGCCGTTACAATAGCCGCTCAAAAAATAAGGTCCGCGCGGCCGTATGGCACGCAACATGCCGATGTACGAATCGGCCATCGCGGCGATCGTCGGTGGAATCTCCGTACCGTTCAATCCATGCGGCGCGAGCGCATAAAACGGCCGATCGTCGCCGAGATACCTGGCCAGATTGGTGGAATAAAATGCACCACGTAAAATGTCTCCATGCAGGTAGAAAAACGGTGGTTTGTCGCCGCCTGCCTGGACGCGCACGAGCAGGCGATCGGCTTCGGCCCGCGGTCGCCGCGACTCGGTTTCGCTCTGCAGGCGATGGAGATGCCCCGCCAGCTCGGCGATCGTGGGCTTCTCGAAGAGAACGCTGAGCGGCAGGTCGATATCCAAAAGGTCTTGCGTCCGGGAGAGAATCTGTGCCGCTAACAGAGAATCGCCGCCTATGTCAAAGAAATTATCGTGGACACCGACGGATTCTTTGCCGAGAGTTTCGGCCCAAATCGCCGCCAGCGACGTCTCTAGAGGTGTTGTTGGTGCGACGGACAGCGGCATATCGCTTGGTCGCGCGCCGCCGTCAGCCGTTAACGCGCGGACATTCACTTTACCCATCGCGCTGACCGGCAGCGACTCCGCGATCATGAAGGACGACGGTATCATGTAGTCCGGCAGCCGCTCCGCGAGGGCGCGGCGCAGCTCCGCGGCGTCGGGCGCCGGCATCCGGGCCGGCACAATGTAAGCCGCGAGCCGCTTCTCCTCGGCGGATTCATTCAGCGCGACAACGACCGCCTCCCGGACATTGGCAAGAGCGAGCAGAGTCGCTTCGATCTCCCCGATCTCGACGCGGTGGCCGCGGATTTTTACCTGGAAATCTTTACGGCCGAGGTATTCGAGGCAGCCGTCAGAGCGCATGCGTCCGAGATCTGCCGTGCGGTAGATCCTTTTATCGCTACCTTCTGTATCGGCGGCGAATGCCAGCCGCGTAAGCTCGGGTTTTCGCCAATAGCCGACGGCGAGATAGCGACTTCTTATCACGATCTCCCCGACGCAATCCGGGCCGACCGCCGCACCGCTCTCGTCGAGCAAAAGAATCTCCGTGTCCTCGACGGGATAGCCGACCGGCACAACGACTTCCGCGATGTCGGTCTCAGGGGTGATGAAAAACTGCCGCAGCGTATTCAACTCCGTCGAAGCGAGCGCGTTGACGAGGACGCAGCCCTTGGGAAAATGCGCGCGATAGAGCTCGACGTCGCGCCGGAAGAGCGGCTCGCCGCCGAGATAGAGCGCGCGCAGACTCGGGAACGCTTCACGTCCGGTCAGACGCCCGGCGAAATGGCGGAAAACCGTCGGCACCATCTGGCAGAGTGTGATGCCTTCTTGTTCGAGCCACGCAGCCAGACGCGCGGGTCCTTCAGCCTTAAGATTAAGAGACACCAGCGCCGCGCCGTTGAGGAGCGCGCCGAATATATTCTTCACCGAGGCAGCGACGCTGCAGGAGTAGAGCAGGGACTGGCGGTCTTCCGGGCCGACGTGCAGGTCATTCGTATAGTTCCTGATGAAGTGCAGCACGTTGCGGTGGCTGTGCGCGACGCCTTTGGCCCCGCCAGTCGACCCCGAAGTATATAGGATATAGGCGAGGCGGTCCGCGGCCAGCCCCAAACCGGGATTCTCGGCGTTCGCTGAGGGATCAAGCCGATCCAGAACGATGACTTCGCGCGCGCCGCGGGCGAGCCGCTCGCCGAGCGCGAGGTTTTTGCCGCCGGTGACGACGAGCGCAGCGCCGGAGTCCTCCAGCATCGCGGCGAGCTTCGCTGGCGGAAAATGCAAAGGGTCGAGCGGGACGTAAATTTTTCCGGCCTTGAGCGCACCCATGATCGCGACGATCGCGGCCGGTCCCTGCTCGAAAAGAAGTGCGACCGGCTCCTCGTCCGGTCCGCGCCGCGCGAGGATCGCCCGGGCAAGCCGATTGGCCGCTCGATTGAGGTTATCGTAGGTGAGCTCACCGTCGTCGCTCTTGACGGCGACCCGTTGGGGGAATTTCGCCGCCTGCCGCTCGAAGCGTTCGGGAATGGAGAGTCCGATTTCTTCCTTCGGAAATTCTACGAAGGAAGCCGCTGGAGAAGTAACTTTCATTCGGCCTTCGCCTCGATCACGCTCACCTGGGTCCGGGTCGGGACGACGCGCGCGAGCGCGAATCCCGCCGCGGCCAGAAGCTCGCGGTACTCGCTTTCGCTGCGCTCGCGCCCCGTCTGCCGCACCAGCATGTGCAGGTCGATGAATCTTCCCGGGTCCGGCTCGTTGCCGGGGCGCAGAATGCTCTCGACCACGAGCAGCCTGCCGTCGCGGCCCAAATGACGCCGGCAGTTCTTGAGAATGGCCGTAGCGCCGGCGTCGTCCCAGTCGTGAATCACGTGCTTCAAGATATAGCCGTCGCCGCCGGCCGGCACCGATTCGAAAAAGTTACCGGCGACGAACTCGCAGCGGCCGGCGCAGCGCGCTCCGACAAGCATCTCGGCTTTCTCGACCGCATAAGGCCGGTCGAAAAAGACACCCCGCGCGCGCGGGTTTGCCTGGAGGATCGCTGCGAGCAGCGATCCGTCGCCGCAGCCGACCTCGACGATCGTATGGAGCGCCGAAAAGTCGCAGGCGGCGACGACGGCGGCCGCCTCCCACGCCGCCTGCGCGGTCATGGTCTGCTGAAAAATCTCCGCCGCGTCGGGATTGCGCGCGAAAAAGTCGAAAGCGTCCGTGCCGTAGAGGCGGTCGAAGGCGGGCCGGCCGCTCTGCACGCTGTAGAGCAGCTCGCCCCACGGCCGCCAGACCCACTCTTCGCCCCAAAAAATCGCGCGCGTGCGCATCGAGCCGGGCGCGCCCGTTTGCAGACACTCCGCCAGCGACGTGAGCTTAAAGCGCTTGCCCTCGCATTCGGCGAAGACGCCGTGGCCGGCCAAAAACCGCAGCAGGCGCGCGAGAGCGCTTTCGTCCACGCCGGCGGATTTCGCCAGCTCGTGGCTTTCCCTCGGTCCGTCCTTCAAGAGATCCGCGATGCCGAGCCGGGCCGCGACGGAAAGCGACTGCGAAAGCGCAAAGCCCGTGATCATCTGAAACAGTCGTTCGGCGGGCGACTTTTCCATGCGAAGTCACCGGAAAAAGTAGCCGATCTCGCGCGGCGCTGTCAATGAAGATGAAAAACGCGAGGCGAATCGATCGGGAGTTGATGCGCCGCGGCTTTCAAGCTGATTGCTGCACTCGCGGAGACACGTCAGCTATGCTCAGATGAAGCGCTTTCCGTTTCCGCTTGCAGGATGGCGCGGCGCATGTGCTCGGCGATGGTCTTCAAATGATATTTGATGCAGTTTCCGTGCTGGCCCGGGATCAATTGAACCTGCAAATCGGAAGCGACCTTGCCCCAACCGGCGGTCGGATCGCCGTTCTTATATGTGTCTTGCTCCGGCCACAGGCAGAGAACGCGGCCGGCATAGCGCTTCGGCAAGTACGCCGACAGCGCGCGGCCATAAGCTATAAAGAGCGGATCGTTCTGGGCAGCCATACGGTTGGTTCGTGGACGAGGCTCAGCGCCGCGGACGGTACGGTAAAGGCGCCGAATTTTGAGACCCGCGTCGCGCGCGCGCAGCAGGAAATTGACTCTTTGTCTCGCGCCCAAGCCGACGATGGTGCCGGCGCCGCCGATCGCGCGGAGCGCGCGGTGGTAAAAAGCAGTGCGCGCCGGTATCGCTATGACGACCACCAGCGCGACGCGTTCGCCTGCCAATTCGAGCCGGCGCGCGATCTCATACGCCACGCTGCCGCCGGAGCAGAACCCGCCGACGTAGTAAGGGCCGCGCGGTTGCACGGAGCGCAGCATCTCGATGTAGTCATCCGCCATCCACTCGACCGTCGGCGGCACGGCGGTGCCGTTGAGCCCGTGCGGCGCCAGCGCGTAGAACGGCCGGTCGGCGCCGATGTGGCGCGCCATGTTGATGGTATAAAAGCCGCCGCCGTTGAAGAAATCTCCGTGCAGGAAAAAGAATGGCGGCTTGCCGTCTCCGGCCTGGACTTTTACCAGAAGCGAGCGATCGGGCGCCGTTCGCTGGCGGACGAGCGCGGCCGCCGTATCTTTGATTGTCGGCCCGCCGAGAAAGGTAGAAAGCGGGAGCCGCTCGCCGAAGGCCTGCTCGATACGACGCATCAGTTCGATAGCACTCAGAGAGTCTCCGCCGATATCGAAAAAGTTTTCGTCGGCTGCGATCGGGTGAACGCTGAGCAGCGATTCCCATATCTCCGTCACGCGGCTCTCGACGGTTTCGACTTTCGGGGTAGCGGGCTGAGAATCGCCGTTCGGGGAAGGCAGCGCGAGCCGGTCGACTTTGCCGTTCCGTGTCACGGGGATCGACTCGAGGAAAACAAATGAGCGCGGCACCATGTATTCCGGCAGCCGCTCGCGCAAGAAGCGCCGGAGGTCCGGCTCGGCCGGCGGCGCGTGATCGGCGGCGACGAGATAAGCCGCCAGCCGGCTGTCACCTCGGCCGTTCTCGCGCGGGACAACGACGGCTTGCCGTATCGCCGGATGGGATCGCAGCGCCGCCTCGATCTCGCCGGGCTCGATGCGGAAGCCCCGGACTTTGACTTGATCGTCCTTCCGCCCGAGAAATTCGATCGCGCCGTCGCGTCGGTGGCGCGCCATGTCGCCGGACTTATACAGGCGCGCGCCGGGCACGGAGCTGAACGGGTCCGGGACGAACTTCTCGGCCGTTAGCTCCGGAGCGTTCAAGTAGCCGCGCGCGACGCCGACGCCGCCGATGCAGAGCTCTCCCGGCATGCCCGGCGGCGCGGGCTCCATCCGGTCGTCGAGAATGTAAACGCGCATCCCAGCGACGGGACGGCCGATCGGCACGTTCTTGGCAGCTTCGCCGCCGCATTTCCAATGCGTGACATCGATCGAAGTCTCCGTCGGCCCGTAGGTGTTGTAAAGCTCGGCGCGCGATTGCGCGAAAAATTCTCGCGTCACGTCGCGCGGAAGCACTTCGCCGCCGGAAAAAACGCGCTTCAACGCCGTGCAGGCGGCGAGTTTATTGTCGTCGAGCAGCGCGCGCAGCAGCGAAGGCGAGAATTCCGCGACGGTCACCTTTCGGGCAGCGATTAAATCTGCCAGATATTCGACATCAATGCGGCCGCGCGGTTTCGCCATGACGATCCGCGCGCCCGCGATCTGCGGCTCGAAAATCTCCCATACCGAGGCGTCGAACGCGAACGAAGCTTTCTGCAACACGCGGTCGGTTTCATTCAATCGATAGAAGTCGACGCCCCATTTCAGCCGATTGCAGACGGCGCCGTGCTCGATCATGACGCCCTTCGGCGCGCCGGTGCTGCCGGAGGTGTACATGACGTAGGCGAGACTCTGCGGGCTCGGCCCGCCGTCAAGGTCGCTATTCGCGCCGGCGGCGATGGCTTCACGATCCGCGTCCATGTAAACGACGGCGGGCGCACTCACGCCTTCGAGGTGTGGATAGACGGCCGATAATCTTTTCTCGGTCAGCAGGAGCGCCGCTCCCGAGTCGGCCAGCATATAAGAGAGCCTTTCGCGCGGATATTCCGGATCGAGCGGGAGATAGGCCGCGCCGGCTTTCAGAATTCCCAGAATGCCGACGAGCATCTCCGGCGACGGCTCGGCGCAAAACGCGACAATCGTCTCCGGACCGGCGCCATGCGCGCGGAGGTGCCGCGCGAGCCGGTTCGCTTCGCTGTTCAACTGCGCGTAAGTCGTTGCGCGTCCTTCAAATTCGAGCGCGATTCCATCGGGATTTCTGCGTGCGGCGGCCTCGAAGAGGCGCGTCAGCGTCTGCTCGGAGGACGGCTGCCACGTCGATGCGTTCCAATCTTCGATGATCAGCCGGCGCTCGGAGTCGTCGATTAGTGAAATGTCGTCGATACTTGCCGCGGGATTTTCGAGCAGCGCGTCGAAGACTTTCAGAAAATGACGGATCACCGCGCGGCGTTCTTGCTCCTCGAAGACGTCGCAATGCAAGTCGAAATCCAACGTCAGATCGCCGGTGCCTTGGAAATCGCGCACCTGCAGCGCCAGGGCGTCCCGTGCAAAGCCCGGGTGAAGCCAATCGTTCCGCACCGGCATGCCGCAAAAATCGGGGTAGGTTGTCGTGAAGTAATTCAGCCACACATCGTAGACGCGCGCGGCGGGGGAGTTTGCGAGCGTGACGTTGCGATAAGGGCGGATGGCGGACATTTCGCTGTGGATTTTTTCGATGATTGCGAGAAATGTGTCGCCCCGCTCGATCGCGATCTGCAGAGGAACCACCTTCATGATGAGCCCGAGAACGTCCTTGAACGGAGTAGCGGCGCGATTGTGGAATGGCACGCCGATGGAGAGGCGGTTTTTCCGGCTCGCGCGATAAAGATAAGCGTAAAGCGCCGCGGCGATCAGCGAAAAGACGGCCAGATTCCCCGAGCCCCGGGCCACGGCTTTATCGGAGGCTATCGCCCTGAGTTTGGAGCGCCTTTCCAGTCCGAGGTCGATCGAGTGTCTCTCGATACGCATCGTGCGTCGAGGCCGCGAGCCGTAGATGTCCATCGGTTCGACATCTTCCATCAGCTTCCGCCGCCAGTAGGCCTCCGTCTCGGCTTGTCGGGGCGAGCGCTGCCGCTCCAGCTCGTAGTCGATGTGATCGTACGATCGCGGCAGCGGCGGTGCGTCGTCCAGAGTGCCGGCGAGCGCCCGGCTATAGAGTTCTGCCAAATGGTTATAGGCGAGCATGACGGAAACACCGTCGCAGATGATATGGTGCTGATTAAGATACCAGACGTATTTCTCATCTCCGACCTTGAACAGGGCCGCATCGAAAAGGCGCCGCGACATATCGAGTGGCACGCTAAGGCGCGCGCGCATTCGTTCGTTGCAAGCCTGTTCCGGCGGCGCAGCCCCAGAGCAGTCGACGTATTCCAATTCGTAGTCGTTGTTCTCCACAGGCCTCTGATGCGGCACGCCGTCGATCTCGTCGACCACCGTGCGGAGCGCATCGCTCGAAGCGATGAGCTGGCGGAACGCGGCACGAAACGCCTCGGGATCGATCTTGCCCCACAGCGTAAAGCCGACCGCCACATTGTAGAGCGGGACCTCGGGATGAAGCTTTTGTCCAAACCAGACGAGCAATTGATGCGGTGTCAGATTGGAGTGGCGGTAAAGATCCGCGGCGCCTTCGGCGAGCAGCATAAAACTTCGTCCGCGAAAATAGCCGATCCGTGCTTTCAGATCAATATTAAACCGCCGTAAGCGCCTTGCCCTGGGCGCCTGAATCCGTGCTAGAATCCGAGCATGGCCGAGACGATCGACCAGGCGCGGAGCAAAGCGGCGCAATGGCTCGCGAATCACCCGCAGGCGGCCCTTTACGACGCCGAGAGCTCGACGCTGCTCGACGTTGCATCCGCGAAATCGCTGCGCGTGCCGTGGCGCGACTTGAAAGCCTTCGAGGAAAAGATCCACCCCGAGACGAAAGATACGTATCTGGTTTTCCTATTCGAGGATGGCCGGCAGATCGCGCTCGTCGATCCCGGCGGCGTGGCTTTCGAGCCGTTGACCGCGAATACCGGACCGTTAAAAGATTTGCCGCCGGTCGTGTGCCTGCGCGACTTCTTGACTCTCAAGCAGCGCGTCGATCATTATCTTTATTCCCATCCCGACGAGGCGCCGCCGAAGGAGGCGCTCGAGCTCGTGATGGTCTGCATCGCGATCCTCGACGGCGCGCGCGCCGTCGGCTTCGACGTCGGCGATCTCGAGGGCGATCTCGAAAAATCGCTGAACGAGCTGGAGCGCCGGACCGCGACGCATTGAGGAAGACATGACAAAGCCGAGCGAAGATTTCGTCCGCGAGCTGCTGGAACCGATTCACGCTTTCTGCCGCTCGCTCGACGCCGCGCCGCCGGCCTACAGCTATATCCCTCTCAGCAGCGACGCGGAGCGCGTGCGCGTCATGCAGAGCCGCCTCTACAACGAGCTGCGCGCGGCGGATCTGTTCGGTATGTGGCTCAAGACCACGCCCGAGCTCGACGTCAAGACGATGATGGCCGAGTCCGCGCACGAGGAGATGACGCACGCTGGTCTTTTGTCGAAGCGCATCCGGGATTTAGGCGCGGAGCCGTCCGATTACAAGCCGCTGCCGGCGCAGACCGCGATGTTCAACGCGATCGAAGGGCTCGCCGATACGTGCGAGCGCATCGCCGGCTTCTCGCTCGCTGGCGAGACGGTCGCGAACTATCTCATCCAGATGTGCCTCAATTCACCGTCGGTGCCGGAGTGGATCAAAGAGCCCTACCGCCGCATCACGGAGGACGAAGAGGGGCACGGCAGCGTCCCGCAGATATTTCTGAAGCGCTACGCTACGACCGAAGAGCGCCAGGAACTCGCGCGCCGCGCCGTCGCGATGCGCATGGTGCTGTTCCGCGAATATCTCGCGAGCCTCGACCGCTGGGCGATGGGCAAAGCGGCCTGGTAAGCGGTGGGAAAGCTCAAGGCGCTCCAATGTCCCCGCTGCGGTTGGCAGTCGCCGTCATGGAAGACGTTTCGCTGTAAAGTTTGCGGCGCGGTGCTCGAAGCGATCGTCGATCTCGCCTGCGTCGGTTTAGCAAAAATTCGTAAGCACGCCGAGCGCACGATCTGGCGCTGGTTCGAATTTTTTCCTGTCGAAGATCGCGCCAGCATCGTGACTCTCGGCGAAGGCTACACGCCGCTGATCGCGCCGCGCCGGTTGGCTGAAGCGCTCGGGCTTCCGCGCCTGCTGCTCAAGAACGACAGCGCGCTGCCGACCGCCTCGCTCAAAGACCGCAGCAACGCCGTCGGCATTTCCCGCGCGCGCGAGCTCGGCTTCGACACCGCCGCGGTGATCTCGACCGGCAACGCCGCCGCGTCGGTCGCGGCTTACGCGGCGGCGGCCGGCTTGAAAAGTATCGTCATGGTTCCCGCGGGAACCGAAACATCGAAAATTATCCAAGCCGCCGCCTACGGCGCGATCGTAGTCGTCGTCGAAGGCAGCTTCGACAACGAGGTCGCGCGACTCTACCGCGAAGCGCTCCAGGAGTTCGCCTGGTACGATTGCCTGTCGAGCAACCCTTACCGCAACGAAGGAAAGAAATCTTACGCTTACGAAACGCTCGATCAAATGGACGGCGCCGTTCCCGATTGGGTGATTCATCCGACCGCCGGCGGCGCGGGGATTTGCGCGATGTGGAAAGGGTGGGGCGAGCTCCAGGCGCTCGGCTGCACGAAGAAATCGCCGCGGCTCGTCGCCGCGCAGAGCGCGGCCGCGGCGCCGATCGTGGCTGCATTCGAAAATCGCCTCGAGCGGGTCGCGCCCGTCGCGGCGAAGCCGACGGTCGCGGAAAGCATTCAGGTGGGCAATCCCGCCGCCCTCGGCGACCGCGCGCTCGCCGCGCTGCGCGCGTCGAAGGGCGCGGCCGTCGCGTTGAGCGACGAGGAGATTTTATCGGCGCAATCGCTGCTGGCGCGGCGCGCCGGCATTTTCGCCGAGCCCGCCGCCGCCATCTCGGTTGCCGCGGCGAAGAAGCTTGCGGAAACGGGAACGATTCAGAAAGACGAAACGGTCGTATGCAACATCACCGGCCATGGCTTGAAGCAGCCGTCGGCCGTGCAGGTTGTGAACGCGGCGTTGAAGCCGATCGCGCCGACGCTCGATGCGTTAGAGCAACGGATAAGGAAATGAATGCGTAGGGGCGCTTCGCCCTTCGACGAGCTCACGGCAGGCGAACCGACCTTAAACGTTAAATCCGTTTTCCTTGTACCAGCGCTCCGCGCCTGGATGGAGCGGCACGTCGCGCGGCGTCGCGGGAGTGTCCTGCCCGAGCTGGCCGATGCCGGTGAAAGAATCCTCCCAGAAAATCTCGTCCTTGCGCGCGGCGATCGCGGCGCAGACTTTGTAGGCGTCCTCGTCCGGCAGCGACGCGCGCGTGTAGAGCGGCCACCCGCCGTAGTCGAGACAGTCGTGATCCGCCTCCAAATGCGGATAGTGGCGCGCGGGAATTCTCACGCGACGCCAGCCGATCGCCTGCAACTTGGCAAATACCGATTCGTCGAGCGGAATGGGCTGGAAGCCGGCGGCGAGCGCCTTCTCGAACCATAGAACGAGTCCCTCGTCGAAGATCGCGTCGATCGCGCCCGCGGCGATAGCGTCCATGCGCCGCTTGTCGCCCGGGCCGCCGTTCACCTGCAAGCTGCCGCCCCACGATTCCAGGTCGGGCAGCGTGAAGCCGTAGGCGGCGAGCGTCTGGTCGACTAGCACGCGTGTCGAGTGCGCCTTGTCCTCGCGGATGGAAAGTTTAAGCGGATAGCGCTTCTCTTTGATCTCGGCGAGCGACTTGAGGCCCGTGCGCGGATGGACGACGTAGACGAAGCGGTCCCACGACGGATAGATCGCCAGCACGCGCACGGGCAGCGACTTCGGGAAAAGACCCGTGCCGCGATAGGCTTGGGTTAAAAAGCCGGAGGGGTTCACCATCGACATCTCCAGCTCGCCGCGGCAGACGGCATGCGCGAGATGCGGCGCGCCGGTCGCCATGCGCAGCCATGGGCGATAGTTGTCGCCCGAGCCGCTGCCGACGGCGATCATCATGTCGCGGTTGCCGTAATACGGCGTGGCCGGGTCGCCGGCGATATGCAGGCCGATCTCCCACATGAGTTTGCACCGTTGAAAATTCGCGCCCCGCGGAAGCGGTTCCATATAAAATACCTCGGAGTTTCTGGTTTCAGGTTTCAACTTTCACGTATGAGAGTCCATGGAAGCACGCGACCGGGGCCTGAAACCTGTAACTTAAAACGTCTGTGTTTTACGGCGCTACCGTTCCCGGCCGTTGCTGCTCTTTGCCTTCGAGCTCCGCGGTTATATCGCCGTAGAGTCCGTAAGGATTTTTCACGCTCTTCTTGTATTCGTCCGGCGGCACGTTGCAGTAAACCTCCAGCATGTTGCCGTCGGGATCGTAGAAATAAATGCTCTTGGTGACGCCGTGAAAGACGACGTGCCGCAGCCGGACGTTGTTCGCTTTGAAGATGCGATACGCTTCCTGCAAATCGGCGAACGATTCCAGCTCGTAAGCGACGTGTTCCATGCCGATATCGTTCGGCTCGGGCGTGCGCGCGCCTTCGGGCGCCTGGCGGATCGCGAGCACGTGATGATTCGCTTCGACATCGGGGCTAAAGAACAGAAAACCCGCCTGTGGCGCCTCGCCGACAACGGGCAAGCCCAACACTTCTGTGAAGAAGCGCCGCGAGCGCTCCAGATCTTTCACCTTGAGAACCAAATGGCCGGTGCGCTTGATTTTGATCGCCATATGCCGCTCTCCTTATGAATATTTTAGCGCCTTCGCAGGCAACTTACTTCTCCGCGAGGCGCAGGTCAACGCGGGAATAAAATCGATCCGCGACTTGCCACCTCAAAGCGCTTCGCATATGGTGCGTTCGAGAAATTCAGACCTTACACCCAGAAGGAGTTCTCAATGAGCAAGCCCGCCAGGAAGATCGAAAAGCCGCGCGCCGAGTACGGCTCCGACGTAATCGTCGACATGCTGAAAGCGTTCGAATTCGACTACATCGCGCTCAATCCCGGCGCGACGTTCCGCGGCCTGCACAATTCGCTCGTCAACTACGGCGGCAACCGCGCGCCGGAGATGATCCTCTGCCCGCACGAGGAGATCACCGTGGCGCTCGCGCACGGCTACGCGCGCGCGTCCGGCAAGCCGATGGCAGCCGCCGTGCACAACATCGTCGGTCTGCAGCACGCGGCAATGGCGATCTACAACGCCTGGTGCGACCGCTTGCCGGTGATCGTCATGGGCGGCACGGGGCCGATGGACACCGCGCTCCGCCGGCCGTGGATCGATTGGGTGCACACCGCGCTGGTGCAGGGAAACCTCGTGCGCGACTTCGTCAAATGGGACGACCAACCGGGCAGTGTCGAGGCGGTGCCGGACGCGTTCATTCGCGCGTACCGCCTTGCGACGACCGATCCGATGGGCCCGGTCTATCTCTGCTGGGACAGCGAGGTGCAGGAGAAAAAGCTCGACGGCGAGATTCCGATGCCGTCGCTCGACCGCTATCCCGCGCCGCTGCCGATGCAGGCGCCGGAGGAAGGCTTCGAGAAAACGATCAAATGGCTGCTCGCGGCGAAGGCGCCGGCGATCGTCGCCGACTGGGTCGGCCGACGCGAGGCGGGCTTCAACGCGCTCGTCGAATTGGCCGAGCTATTGGCGATCCCGGTGCTCGATCAGTTCGGCCGCTTCAATTTTCCCGTTAAGCATCCGCTCAATCTCACCGGCATGGCAAACAAAGTTCTCGGCGAGACCGATCTCTTGCTCGTGCTCGACGTGCCGGACCTCGAAGGCGGCATTACGCAGCGCGCGCAGGAGGCGGGGAGGCGGCGGCCGATCCCATTGATGTCGCCGTCGGCCAAGATCATCAACGTCGGGCTCGACGACCTGCTCGTGCGCGCGTGGTCGCACGATTTCAACAAGCTGCGCGAGGTCGATCTCTCGATCATGGCGGACACTTCCGTCTTTTTGCCCGAGCTCGTGCGGCGGCTGAAGGCGGAGAAGGAGAGTCTCAAGAAAAACGCCTCGACGATCTCGCAGCGGCGCGACCGCTGGGCAAAGCTCCACGCCGAGCGCGAGGAGAATCTATCGCGCGAGCTTAAAAAGAAATGGGACGAGAAGCCGATCTCGACGACGCGGCTCTATACCGAGATCGCCGAGGCGGTGAAAAACGAGGACTGGGTGCTGACGAACGGCACGTCGCAGGGAAAAGAAAACCTTTACATGCCCGGCGCGAAGTTCAACCAGATCCTCGGCAAGTACAAGGGCGGCGGCTTGGGCTACGGCCTTCCCGCTTCGCTCGGCGCTGCGCTCGCGCACAAGGGCTCGGGCAAATTCTGCGTCGACATCCAGCCGGACGGCTGTCTGCTCTTTACGATCAGCTCGCTCTGGACCGCGGCGCACTACGAGATTCCGCTCCTGATCGTCGTCAATAGCAACCGCTCGTACTACAACGACGAGGAGCACCAGGAGCGCATGGCGGTATTGCGCAAGCGTCCGGTAGAGAACAAGACGGTGGGCATCCGCATCGAAGAGCCGGCCGTCGATTTCGCGGCGAATGCGAAATCTTACGGTGTATGGTCGACGGGGCCCGTGACCGAGCCGAAAGATTTAGCCAAGGCGCTGCGTGACGCGGTAAAGGTCGTAAAGAGCGGCAAGCCGGCGCTAGTCGATGTGGTCGTGCAGATGCGCTGACGCGCGCTCTACAGCCGGCTCGGATCCCCGAATTTTTTCTCCAGGCCTGCGAGCGCCCGCGCGCACGCTTCTTCGGTCTCGACGCGCACGAAGCTGCGCGCGAGGCCTTCCGAGGTCTCGACATAGCGCACGCGGGATGTATCCAGCGCGGCAAGCAGGGCGTCTCCCGGCTCGGCGAGCGCCGCGTCGAGATGGGCGAGAAAGCCCGGATTGTAGATCGCGAACAGCGGCTCGATCCCTTGGGCATGGCGCGGTACGACAGCGTCGGCGGCAGGATCATCGTGATCGAGCAGCCATTCGACCATGTCGGTCGATATGAAAGGCATATCGCCCGTAGCCACGAACAGGCCGCTCGGCAGTTCTCTCAGCGCCGTGGCAATCGGACGAGCTTGAGCGTGGCTAAAATGGCCGCCGTTCCCGGCCGGCCCGACTACAGCAAAGTGCCGGAAAGGAAAGTGCGCGAGCGTCCACGCGAGATGCTCGATCAAGCGCTCGCGCGCATTAGCGGCGCCGTCGGCGTCCGGCGCGGCCGCGGCGATAACGACGGCGGTCAGTCTGGCGGCAGAATTCGTTGCTTTAAAATTCATAGCAGGTTGCCTTCGATTGTGCTGACGCGTTATTTTTGACCGTCTTGAGCGTCTCGTCAACAGGGTCGAGAAAAAATATTCCAAGCGGCGTCAAAATACCCGCATCGCTGTCTTTTGCGGACTTCAACGCGGCGGCGCTCTGGGCCGGTCTGACGACCTTCATCTGGTTCGCGTCGGGCATGGTGCCGCTCCAGATCGCGGTCTCCCGCCAGCTAAGTCTCGGCGCGGCCGAGTCTTCGAGCTGGATTTTCATCGTCTGGGCGAGCGCCGCCGCCTCCTCGCTCGCACTTTCGCTCGTTTATCGCCAGCCGATCCCCATAACCTGGACGATTCCCGGTCTCGTCTACATGGGCACGCTCGCCGGCCAGTATAGCTTCGCGGAACTGGTCGGCGCCAATCTCATGGCGGGCATTCTGATCGTCGTGCTCGGCCTCGCCGGGGTCGGCGGGCGTATCATGGACTGGCTGCCGCTGCCGATCGTTATGGGCATGTTTGCCGGCAGCATCCTCGAATACGTCGTGCGCATGATCAAGGCGACCGTCGAGGATATAATAGTCGGCGGGGCGACGGTTGCCGGTTATCTGCTCGGGCGGATCATCGCGCGGCCGCGTGTGCCGGCGATGGGCCTCGCGCTCCTCGGCGGCGCGGCGGCAATTGTTATTACGCGCGACTTCGCGGCGCGGCCGATCGCGTGGGAACTGCCGGCGCTGGTAGTGCCGCAGATAGACTTCTCGGTCTCGGCATTCATTGCCGTGAGTCTGCCTATGGTTGTGTTGTCGATGGTGCTCGGAAACGTGCAGGGGCTCGGATTCCTCCGCGCGCAAGGCTATGATGCGCCGACGAAGCCCGTGACGGTCGTCGTCGGCCTTGGCTCGATCGTCAACGCGCTGCTCGGCGGCTGTCCGGCGATCGTCGGGCGCACTGCGGTCGCGATCGTCGCCGCGCCCGAGGCGGGACCGGCGGCCAGCCGCTATGCGGCGAGCGTGACGGCGGCTATACTGACGTTCATCCTGGCGCTGGCGGCGAGCGCGGTGAGCTCTGTGCTGTCCATCGTGCCGCGGCATTATGTGATCGCGCTGGCGGGTCTCGCGATCCTCTCGTCGCTTCAGGAGGCGTTCGAGAAGGCCTTCGGCGGCCGGTTGCGGTTCGGCGCGCTCGTCGCTTTTGCGATCGCCGCGACGCCGTTCAGCTTCGCGGGCATCAGCGCGGCGTTCTGGGCTGTGCTCGCCGGATTCGCCGTATCCGCGCTCGCGGAGCGTAAAGAGATGCGCGCCTATTGGCGCGGAGAAGACGATGCGCAGCGGGAAGGGAGTAAAGATCATGCGAAGGCTTAAGCTGATGACGATGCTGCTGGCGGTGTTGCTTTCGCCGCTTGCGGCCGAAGCGCAAACGCGCCAGGTCGTACGTGTTGCGGTTTCCACGGCTACGCCGCACAACACGCCTTTCTGGGTCGCGAAGGACAAAAAGATTTTCGATAAATACGGTCTCGACGTGCAGATGATCTTCGTCGCCGGCGGCGCGCTGGTGGCGCAGATGCTGGCGGCGGGGGAGATTCAAGTCGCGGCCGGCGCTCCGGCGGCGCTCGTGAGTCTCGTCGCGAGCGGCGAGAAGATCGTGGCTTTCCTCGGCGTCAGCAATACCTCGCCGTTCACGCTGGTGTCTCAGCCGAGCATCAAGAGCGCGGCCGATCTGAAGGGCAAGCGGCTCGGCACCGCGCGCTTCGGCGGCTCGTCGCATATCTCGGCGCTGATCGCGCTCGATCACCTCGGGCTCAACGTAAAGCGCGACGGCATCGTGCTGCTGCAGACCGGCCTCGACCCCGAGCGCATGGCGGCGCTCGAAGCCAAGGGGCTCGACGCGGCGATGCTGCAGAGGCTTCCGACCAAGATGATGCTCTCGAGAGGCTACACGGCCTTGCTCGATCTCAACGCGGCGAAGATCCCGTATCAAAACACTGTCCTGGCGGCGAAGCGCGAGTTCGTCGCCCCCGGCGCGAAGATTGGCGAGAACTTCACCCGCGCGGTCATCGAAGGATATGCCTACGTGTTCAACAAGGAGAACAAGCAGGCGGTGAAGGAGGTCATCGCGAGAAATCTGCGCCTGCAGAAGCCCGAGCAGGCGGAGGAGTTTTATCAAGAGGCGCTGGAGGAGATGGACCGCAAGCCCTATCCGACCCTCGAAGGCACGCGCACGGTGCTAAAGTACGTAGCGGAGCAGAATCCGAAGGTCGCCAACGTGAAGGCTGAAGACTTCGTCGATCCCTCGCTGCTCAAGCGTCTTGAGGCCGAAGGGTTTTTTGATAAGGTTTATGGAGGAAAGAGTTGACGAGGAAAAAGAAAAGGGGCCGTTGAACGGCCCCCTTTCGGTTGGTTGCGGGGCCGGGATTTGAACCCGGGACCTCAAGGTTATGAGCCTTGCGAGCTACCAGACTGCTCCACCCCGCGGCAAGCTTTGAAGGAAATAATACTACTACATGCCGGTCGCAGCCTAGTCAAGTAAACCTATGGCGGAGAAGGAAAAAAAGAACCCGGTGCCCACCGTCGATATCCTGATCGAGATCGGCGACGGCATCGTTCTGATCGAGCGCAAAAACCCGCCGCACGGCTGGGCGATTCCCGGCGGCTTCGTCGACTACGGCGAGAGCCTGGAGACCGCGGCGGCGCGCGAGGCGAAGGAAGAAATTTCCCTCGACGTCAAGCTAATCGAGCAGCTCCACAGCTACTCCGACCCGAAGCGCGACGCGCGCGGACACACAATCTCGACGGTATTTATAGCGAAGGCGAGCGGGACGCCGAAGGGCGCCGACGACGCCAAGAACGCAGCGATCTTTCAAGAAACCAACCTGCCTGCGCCGCTCGTATTCGATCACGCGCAGATTCTCAAGGATTATTTCCACTACAAAAAAACCGGCGCGCGCCCGAAGTATTGAGCCTCGGCGGCGCGGCTCTCGGCCGCATTCGATAAGCCGGTGCCGCGAGGCTTTGTCGCGCTTATTCCTACGTTTGTTCTCGGCAAGGCCGGAAGCGCTCCTGCGAATGCGGCCTCGCTCCCCGCCGCCGCGGCGGGAGGAGGAGAGAAGATCGGATCCTCAGCCGAGCTTGCGCACCGCTTCTGCGATCCGGTCGCAGCCCTTTTCGATCTCCTGCATCGATGTCGCGTAGCTGATGCGGATATTTTCTTTCGAGCCGAAGTCCTCTCCGGGGACGGCGAGGACGCGCGCGGAGTCGAGGAAGTATTCGACAACGTCCGCCGGCGTCGCGAGCGGCTTGTCTTTGTGCTTTTTCCCGAACAGCGCGCGCACGTTGGGAAAAACGTAGAACGCGCCCTGCGGCTTGAAGCAGCCGATCCCCGGAATCGCGGCGAGCCGCGCGACGATCGCGTCGCGCCGCTTCTTGAACTCGCCGACCATCACCGGCACTTCGTCCTGCGGTCCGCGGATCGCTTCCAGCGCAGCAGCCTGCGCGATGGACGTCGGGTTGGACGTGCTCTGGCTCTGGATCTTGCTCGCCGCCGTGACCGCTTCCTTAGGCCCGACCGCGTAGCCGATTCTCCATCCGGTCATCGCGTACGTCTTGGAGACGGCGTTCGTGATGATCGTCCGGTCGCGGAGCTTCGGATTGAGCGCGGTGATCTGGTGGAACTTGAAGCCGTCGTAGACGATCTTCTCGTAGATATCGTCGGATAGAATCAGGCAGTCGTGCCGCTCGAGAACGCGCGACAGGGCGTCGAGCTCGCCGCGATCGTAGGCGGCGCCGGTCGGATTGGACGGGCTGTTCAGGATGAACATGCGCGTCTTCGGCGTGAGCGCTTTCTCCAGCTCCGCCGGCGTGATGCGAAAGCCGTTCGCTTCCTTCGTCTCGACCAGCTTGGGAACGCCGCCCGCGAGGAGCGCGATGTCCGAATAGCTCACCCAGTAAGGCGAGGGGATGACGACCTCGTCGCCGTCGTCGATCAATGCCTGCACGAGATTGTAGAGCGCGTGTTTGCCGCCGCAGCTTACCAGCACTTCGTCTTTCGTGTACTCCAATCCGTATTCGCGCTTGTATTTCTCGGCGATCGCTTGGCGCAGCGGCTCGATGCCGCGCACATCTGTGTATTTCGTCATGCCTTTTTTGAGCGCCTCGATCGCCGCGTCCTTGATACGCTGCGGCGTGTCGAAGTCGGGCTCGCCGGCCGTGAAATTGACGAGGTCGACGCCTTCGGCGCGCAGCACTTGCGCCTTGGCCGCGAGCGCCAACGTGACCGAAGGCTTAATGCCCTGTGTTTTCTTCCCGAGTCTCATAAAGCGAGATCTCCTAAAACTTTTCCTTCAATTTCTTCGCCACGATCGCCGGCACAAATCCCGAGATGTCGCCGCCCAGGCTCACGACTTCCTTCACCAGCCGCGAGCTGATGTAAAAGTGATCCTGCCCCGTCATCATATACAGCGTCTCGATGCCGGGCGCGAGCTCGCGGTTCATCATCGCCATCTGAAATTCGTATTCGAAATCCGACACCGCGCGCAGGCCGCGGATGATGACCTTCGCGCCGGTCTTTTTCGCGTATTGAACCAACAGCCCCTCGAAGCTCTCGGCCTGGACGCGGTTGCCGAATCCTTTGAAAACCTGCCGGATCATGTCCAAACGCTCTTCGAGATCGAAGAGCGACCGGTCCTTTTCCGGGTTGCGTGCGATCGCGACGACAATCCGGTCGAAGACGCCGAGCGTGCGCTTGACGAGGTCGACGTGGCCGTTGGTGATCGGATCGAACGAACCGGGATAGATCGCGATTTTCGTCTGCGCCATTCCTCTATTCCTCCACCCGCTCTCCGCCGCGGTAAAAAGACAGCGCCGTATCGCCGTAGCGCCGCGTGTCGCTCAATACGAGCCCGCCGTAGTTTTCCTCCAGACGATCGCGAATGCTGTGCTCCGCCACGACGACGCCGCCGTCGGCGAGCACGCTCTCCTTGGCGATCTCCTTTAGAGCTTCTCCCGCCAGCCCGCGCTCGTACGGCGGGTCGAGCAGGATCACATCGAATCGCTCGCCGCTGCGGGCGAGCGTGCGCACCGCCTTGAAAACCGGCCCCGTCAGGACGCGGGCGCTCGCGCCGTAGCCGAGCGCTTGCACGTTCTCTTCGATCACCATCGTCGCCGGACGGGAAATATCGACGAAGACCGCTTTTTCGGCGCCGCGGCTCAACGCCTCCAGTCCGAGATTGCCGGTGCCGGCGAAAAGGTCGAGAACGCGCCGGCCGCTAAGATCGTGCGGGAGAATATTGAACAGCGCCTCTTTGACGCGATCCGCCGTCGGACGCAGCTCGCGTCCTTTCGGCGTCCGCAACCGGCGGCCCCTCGCTTGTCCGGCGATTACGCGCATGGCGGGTCTGTAAAAGATAAAATAAGTGCTTTCGCGGATTTTGTCTATCTTAATCCGCGATGTGGAGGACGATCTTGCCGAATTGCTCGGCGCGCTCCATCCGCTCGTGCGCGGCCGCGGCGTCTTTCAGCGGAAAGACCTGATCGATGATCGGCCGCATGTTCGTGTTGCAGAAAAAGTTCACGACTTGGCGGAACTCCTCGCGGCTACCCAGCGTCGAGCCGAAGATGCTCAGGTTGTTCCAGAAGACCCGGCGGAGATCGGTGGGCGGGTTTGCGCCCGCCGTCGCGCCGCAAGTGACGACGCGCCCGCCCTTGGCGAGCGCGGCGAGACTCTTGTTCCAACCCTCGCCGCCGACGCAGTCGACAACGATGTCGACGCCACGCTTTTTCGTGAGCGCGCGCGTTTCCTTGGCGAAATCGCTCTTCGTATAATTGATGCCGTGGTCGGCGCCCCAATTCTTTGCCAGCGCGAGCTTCTCCTCGGTCGAGGACGTTACAATGACGTGCGCGCCCATCTGCTTTGCGACCTGCAGCGCGGCGCCGGCGACGCCGCCGCCGATCCCTAGGACGAGCACCTGCTCGCCGGGAATAAGGCGCGCATTCGTGATCAGCATACGCCAGACGGTTATGAAGACGAGCGGGAAGGCCGCGGCTTCCTCGAAGGACAGTCCCGGCGGGATGGGAAAGCAGTTTTGCGCCGGAACTCGGACGTACTCGGCGTAGGTGCCATTGATCCGCTCTCCCAGGACGCGGAGATGAATGCACATGAAGTCGTTGTCGGCGAGACAGAATTCGCATTTGCCGCATCCAGTCGCTGGATAGAGACAGACGGCATCGCCCGGCTTGACGTTCGCGACCGCCGCGCCGACTTCGGCGACGACGCCGGCACCGTCGCCGCCGAGGATATGAGGCATCTCGACTTGCATGCCGGTCAGGCCTTTGCGGTTCCACAGATCGATGTGGTTGAGCGCCGCGGCTTTAAGCGCGACGACGACATCGGTCGGCGAGACGATCTTCGGGGTGTCGGCCTCTTCGTAATGAAGCTGATCGACGCCGCCGTGGCCGTGGAGCCTTACTGCTTTCATAATGAGCGCGGAAGCTGCAAAGCTGTCAGCTTTCAGCTAACGCAGGGACGATAGAGTTAATGTTGTTAGCTGAGAGCTGATTGCTGAAAGCTTCTCAGCTTCTATGCCGAAAAGGACGTGCCGCAGCCGCAAGTGCCCTTGACGTTCGGGTTATTGAACTTGAAGCCGGACTCCTGAAGACCGCTGACGTAGTCGATGACAGTGCCGTTGAGGTACGGCGCGCTGCTACTGTCGACGTAGATCTTCACGCCGTCGAACGTCGCGACGATATCGCCGGGCCTTTCCTGGGTCTCGAAGTCGAGTCCATAAGAAAAGCCCGAGCAGCCGCCGCTCGTCACTGCCACGCGGAGACCATGGTCTTCGATCTGCTCGCGTGCGAGGATCGCCTTCACTTGCCGGATCGCCGGCTCGGTAAGGCTGATAACCGGCTGCCCTGCAGCGATTTCATGTTCGTGCGACATGGCAGTAAGGCTAGACGCTCCGCGGCGCGAAGTCAAGGAAATGAAAAATCCTCTGATCGCTTTGACGGCAGTCACTGCTTAGCCTCGAACAGCGCTTTCACAAAGCTTTCCGGCTCGAAAGGCTGGAGATCGTCGACGTCTTCGCCGACGCCGATGTATTGTACGGGAATCCGCAGCTCCTCCTGGATCGCGACCACGACGCCGCCCTTGGCGGTGCCGTCGAGCTTGGTGAGCACGATGCCGGTCAAATCCATCGCTTCCTGAAAGACGCGCGCCTGCTGCAGGCCGTTTTGGCCGGTGATCGCATCGAGCACGAGCAGCGTCTCGTGCGGCGCGCCGGGCATCTCCCGCCCGATCACGCGGCGGATTTTTTTCAGCTCTTCGACGAGATGCGCTTTGTTATGCAGCCGGCCGGCGGTGTCGATCATGACGACGTCCGTGCCGCGCTTTTTCGCCGCTTGGAGGCCGTCGAAGACGACCGCCGACGGGTCGGAGCCGGCCTGGTGCTTGATGACGTCGGCGCCGACCCGGCCGCCCCAGATTTCCAGCTGCTCGACCGCGGCGGCGCGGAACGTGTCGCCGGCCACGAGCAGGACTTTTTTGCCGTCGCGGCGGGATTTCTCGGCCATCTTGCCGATCGTCGTCGTCTTGCCGACGCCATTGACGCCTAAAAAAAGCATGACCCAGGGCTTTGCGGACATCGGCGCAACGGCTATAGGACGGCTCACTTCTTTTAGAATGTGGACGATCTCGCGCTCTAGAAAAGACGAAAGGTCTTTAACGCTTTGCCCGGCGACATAGAGCTGGGCGGAATCGGCCAGCCGCTGGGTCGCTTTGACCCCGATGTCGGCCGACCAGAGGATCTCTTCCATTTCCGCGAGAGTCTGCGCATCCCACGCGCGCTCGGTCTGGAAAAGCCCCTCGAGCTTTTGCGCGAAACCCTCGCGGCTTTTCGTCAGGCCGTTTTTCAGGCGCTGAAACAGCGACTCCGATGCCATAGCGAATTTTTATCACCCGCGGCGCGCGGCAACAATGAAAAGGGGAGAATCAACCTGAGAGCGATCAGCTCATGTTGACCGAGACGATCTTCGAGACGCCGGGTTCCTGCATGGTGACGCCGTACAGCATCTCGGCCGCCTGCATCGTGCGCTTGTTGTGCGTGATGACGGCGAACTGCGAGAAGCTGCTCATCTCCTTGATCATCTCGTTGAAGCGGTCGAGGTTGGCGTCGTCGAGCGGCGCGTCGACCTCGTCGAGGAGACAGAACGGGCTCGGCTTGGTGAGGAAGATCGCGAACAGCAGGCTCACAGCCGTAAGCGCCTTCTCGCCGCCGGAAAGGAGCGTGATCGATTGGAGCTTCTTTCCCGGCGGCTGCACGACGATATCGATGCCGGTTTCGAGGTAGTCGTTCTCATCGGTGAGCACGAGCTTCGCGCGTCCGCCGCGGAAAAGCCGCGGGAAGATTTCCTCGAATTTTTGGTTGATCTCCTCAAAGCTTTCCTTGAACCGCAGCCGGCAAACGCGGTTGAGCTTGCTGATCGTCTGCTGGAGGTCGGCGATGGATCTTTCGAGGTCCTGCTTTTGCTGGCTCAAGAACTGGAACCGGCTCGTGAGCTCTTCGAATTCCCCGATGGCGGCCAGGTTGACCTCGCCCATGCGGTCGAGGCGCGCCTTAAGGTCGTCGATATCGACCTTGAGATCGTCCGCCGATACCGCGGGCAACTCCTCGGCGCTCAAATCTCTCAGATCGCAGTCGTATTTCTCGCGGATGCCGTCGATCAGGTGCTGCAGATTGAGCCGCTGCTCGGAAAGCGCGATGAGGAGTTGGTTCTTTTCGTCCTGCCGATGCTGGCCGAGCGGGCGCAGCTCTTTGACGCTCTCTTCGAGCTCGCTCAGCCCGCGAGAGATCTCACGGTACTTGACGCGCTCGGCTTCAAGATCGGCCTCGAGCGCGCCGAGCGCGGTTTTTCCTTCCGCGTGCGAAGCCTCGGCGGCGGCGAGCTCGACGGCGATGTCGTCGCGCTTTTTATTCAGCGCGGCGATCTCCGCCTCCGCCGCTTCGAGCTGCTGTGAGAGCTCGGCCTGCAGCTTCAGGCGATTTTCCAGATCGGTATGGGCGTGATCTTTTTTCTCCGAAAGCGTTGCGCCGCGGATGCGCGACTCCGTCACTTCGGCGTCGAGGCGCTGAAACGCGGTCTCGATTTCCGTGAGCGACGTTTGTGCTTCGCCGAGCGCGATTTCACGCTGCGCTTTTTCCGATGTCCAAAGCTCGATATCGCGCTGATGGCCGGCGATCGCTTCCGTGACCGCCGTGAGACTTTCGCTCAGATGCCTTTCTTCTTCCGCCAGAGCCTGTCGGGTCTCCTCGAGGCGCCGCGCCTCCTGCTCCGCGTCGAGCAGCTCGTGTTCGAGACGGACGCGCTCGACGTCGAGCCGATGGCTTTCCTCGACCAGCATAGTCCGGCTCGCCTCGGCCTGGGCGATGCGCGCCTTCAATTCTCTCAGCGAATCTTCTTCCTTCCGCAGCTCCGCCTGAAATTCCTCGATGATGATCTCGAGCTCTTTGATCTGTCGCCGCTGCGCCAGCAGGCTCTCTTCGAATCCGTCGAGACTGCCGCCGGTGACGACGCCGCTGGGATCGATGACCTCGCCTTCGGGCGTGACGAGCGTGCAGGTGAAGCCGTTGCGGTTCCACAGCGTCAGGCCCGACTTGAGATCGCGCACCATGACGACGTTCGCGAGCAGATACTCGGCGATCTGCTTGTATTCGTCTTTGACCGAGACGACGTCCATCATCGGCGCGACGACCTCGGGCTGGCCGAGCGGCAGGGACTTTTTCTCACGACGCGAGACCTCGCGCGGGATGAAACTGCCGCGCCCGACCGACTCGCGCTTGAGGTAATCGATCGCTTCAAGGCCTTCCTCGTGGCTCTTGACGATGATGTACTGCAGCCGGTCGCCCAACACGGCGGTGAGCGCCTTCTCGTAAGCTTCGGGCGCCTCGATGACCTCGGCGACAAGGCCGTAGACGCCGTCGAACGCCGATTCGTTGCGGCGCTTCAGCATAATGCTGCGGACGCCGTCTTGATAGCCTTCGTAATTACGCTGCAGCGCCTGGAGCGAGGAGAGACGCGAGCCGTTTTCCTGGACTTTACCGCGCAGCAGCTCGATGCGTTTTTCCTGCTCGTCGCGCGTCGCGTTCCATGAGCGGATCGATTCGGCCACTTCGCGGCTCTTTTGCGCCACGTCGCCGGCGTGCTCGACCGCGCTTTTTGCCGTCGCCAGCTTGTGATCGAGCTTTTCGCGCCATGCATTAAGCGTGGATGCCGCCGCAACGTCCTCGCTCCGGTTGCGCGCGATTTCGCTTTCGAGCCCAGCGCGGTCTTTTTCGCGGGCGGCGAGGTCGCTTCGCGCATGCGCGGAGCGCGTCGCGATATCGATCAGCGCGGATTTTCCCTGCTCGACCGCAGCTTGCAAGTCGCGGATGCGCTGTTTTAAATTTTCCAGCTCGGATTCTTTATCTCTGAGCAGAGCCTCTTCGAACAGCGAGAGCTGGACGAAATGCTCGCGCGCTTTCCGGAGCTCTTCGATCTCGCCGCTGAGCGCTTCGAGCTTGCGCGCGAGGTCCGACCGCTCGGCCGTCGAGCGCTGCTCGATTTCGCCGAGGCCAGCCCGTTCTTTTCTCAGGAACTCGATGCGCTGCTCGTCGCCCTGGATCGTCACTTTGCGCTGGTACACCGCCTCCTGTGCCGCGGAGATTTTTCGATCGCTCTCCATGACGGAGAGGCGCACCGACTCCGCTTCGGACTCCTTCGCGCTTAGCGAGGCGTTAAGCTCGATCAGGCTGTCTTCGGTCTCCTTGAGCGTCGTTTCATGGTCTGCGATCTCGGCTTCGAGCGCGCGCCGCTGGCCGTCGGTCCAGGCGAGCTCTTTTTGTCTAAGCTCCTGCTTGATCGCGCGATACCGCTCGGCCTTTTTCGCCTGCAGCTCCATGCTGCGGATCTGGCGCTCGATCTCGCGCACGATGTCGCTGACGCGGAGTAAATTCTGCTGCGTGCGCTCGAGCTTGCGCTCGGCGATCTGTTTGCGGCCTTTATACTTGCTGGTCCCCGCCGCTTCTTCGATGATGATGCGCCGCTCCTCCGGCTTGGCGTTAACGAGCTCGTCGACGCGGCCCTGCTCGACGATCGAATAGGCTTTGCTGCCGACGCCTGTGCCGAGGAAAAGCTCGATGATGTCTTTGAGCCGCGAGGCGACCTTATTGATCTGGTATTCCGATTCGCCGGAGCGGAAGAGCCGGCGCGTGATCATGATCTCGCTAAAGCCGTTGTATTCGGCGGGTCCGCGGCCATCCTCGTTTTCGAGTACCAGCGAAACTTCGGCCATGCCAGTTTGTGCGAGGCTATCGCTGCCGTTGAAGATAACGTCTTCCATCTGATGGCCGCGCAGATGGCGCGCGCTCTGCTCTCCCATGACCCAGCGCAGCGCGTCGACGACGTTGGATTTTCCGCATCCGTTCGGGCCGACGATGGCCGTCACGCCGGGCGGGAAGTCCAAGACGGTGCGCTGCGCAAACGACTTAAAACCATGCATTTCCAGCCGTTTTAAACGCATGAGGCAAGACTCCTTGAAGAATGGAAGAAGCTTGATTTTGCGGAGTATTTCACTCAGTTCCGCACTATTTCACATGCGGAAAAGCGTGTCAAGAAAAATTACAAGATACTGCGGGGGCAGAGGTTGCTGACCACAAGATATTGGTGTCGTGCTACCGGCAACCGCAAATACTGTCAGGTTCTGTCAGATTGTGTCTCTATTCGAGCAGTTCGGTATTCCAGTAGGAGACGTCGACGGCGTTCAGGAAGGGATGCCATTCACGATAGCGCGATAGATTAAATGTCTCCTGCATGAACGGGGTCCATTTCGGCTTGTACGGCCGGTGGAGCAGCGCCATGCCGGCCTCGTGGGGTGTCCGGCCGCCCTTGCGGCGGTTACACTCGTGGCAGGAGCACACGACATTTTCCCACGTCGATGTGCCGCCGCGGGAGCGCGGGATGACGTGATCGAGATTGAGTTCGTAGCGAGGCAGCCGACGTCCGCAGTATTGGCAGGTGAGCTTGTCACGCGCGTAGATATTATATCGGCTGAAGCGGACGTGGCGCTTCGGCACGCGGTCGTAGCCGACGAGCAGGATCACGCGGGGCACCCGAATGACGCGATTGACCAGGCCGATCGATTCGTCGTTGACCGAGACCGACAGATGGCTCCAGCTCTCGAAGTCGAAGGTCTGATATTGCTCGTTCACCGCGCGCGCAATCCCCTGGTAAAGAAGGGTAAACGCCCGCCGGACCGACGTTACATGGATCGGCAGATAAGACCGGTTCAGGATGAGGACTTTGGTATTGAGAATCGAATAGGTTGGGACCGACGCGGCGGCTTCCATACTCGTTGTTGCAGTAAAGGATATCGGCCGCGACGGGGAAAGTCAACAGAACGAGGTTTGAATACTTGAAATCGCTTCGGTTTTCGAATATAAGCGTGTATTAGTTGTTGCATGGGTCTCGTTGTCGAGGAGAGATCCCGCCATTCATTCCCCGCCGCACGGACCGATCCCCAGCTAGAAAGACAGCGCGTGAAACAGGATATTTTTATCAATAACACCCCTCAGGAGAGCCGCATCGCGATCGTCGAAGACGGCGCGCTCGCGGAATTTTTAGTCGAGCGCCGCCAAGAGCGCGGCATCGCCGGCAACATTTATAAAGGCAAGGTCGCCCGCGTGCTTCCCGGCATGCAGGCGGCCTTCGTCGACATCGGCATGGACAAGGCCGCGTTCCTCCATGTCTCGGACTTTTCGACCTCGTCGGAGATCGGCGCCTACACGGCGGCGGAAAACGAGATTATCGTCGAGCCGCCGAAGCCAGCGCATCCCTCGCGCCGCCTGCCGATCGAGAAGCAGTTGACGCATGGCCAGGAGATTCTCGTCCAGGTCGCAAAGGACCCGCTCGGCACCAAGGGCGCGCGCATCACCTCGCACGTCTCGCTTCCCGGGCGCTACCTCGTCTTCATGCCCAACGTGAGCCACGTCGGGATCTCGCGGCGCATCGAGGACGACAAGGAGCGCAAGCGCCTGAAAGAAATCGCGCTCTCGATGACGACCGAAGAGGGCGGCTTCATTCTGCGCACGGCGAGCGAAGGCCGCAGCAAGCGCGAGATCCAGCGCGATCTCGCTTTCCTCACCAAGCTCTGGCGCGGCGTCAAGAAAAAAGCCGAGACCGCGCCGTCGCCGTCGCCGATCCACCAGGACCTCGATCTCGTCACGCGCACGATCCGCGATTTTTTTACGACCGAGACGCATCAGGTCTACGTCGACCAGGTGAAGGAGTACCGGCGCATCCTTGAATTTGTGAGCCACTTCATGCCGCGGCTGAAATCCAAAGTGACCCTCTACACAGATCCCGAGCCGATCATGGATCACTTCGGTGTCGAGGCGCAGGTGACCAAGGCGCTCGAGAGCAAAGTGTGGCTCCGCTCGGGCGGCTACCTTGTGATCGGCCGTACCGAGGCGCTCACCGCGATCGACGTCAACACCGGCCGCTTCGTCGGCCGGCGCAATCAGGAAGAGACGATCTTCAGGACTAACCTCGAAGCAGCGGAAGAGGTCGTGCACCAGCTCAGGCTGCGCAACATCGGCGGCATCATTGTGATCGACTTCATCGACATGGAGAAAGAGGGGAATCGCAAGCGCGTCTACGAGACGCTGAAAGAGGCGATCAAGAAGGACAAGGCGCGCACGAATATCCTGAAAATCTCCGAGCTCGGGCTGGTGGAGATGACGCGCCAGCGCACGCGCGAGAGCCTGGAGAACATGCTGCTCTCGCCCTGCGCGTACTGCGAGGGGCACGGGCGGGTGAAGTCGAACGTGACCGTCGCCTATGAGATTTTGCGCGCGATCAAGAAAGAAAAAGTCAATCTACAGGACGGCAAGCGCATCGTCGTGCGGCTCCATCCAGACATCGCCAACTTTCTCTATGACGACGAGAACCAGAGCCTCGATTTTCTAGAGCGGGAGATCAATCACAAGATCATTCTCAAGGCCGCCGAGCGGCTGCGCCACGATCAGTACGAGATTTCGACTATCTGATCACTTCTTCGGCCACGCCATTATGTCCTCGTCGCGGCGGAGCTTCTCCGCGCGATAATATTCCTCGTGCACGAAATCGTCGATCTTTCGCCGCGGCTTCGCCTTCGGCCACGCCTTGGCGTGGCCGATCGGCATGACCCAAAGAAGACGCAGCGGCTCCGGCACCTTGAATAATTCGCGCAATTCGTCCTTCACCTCGTCGCGCACCGAGACCCACACGGTGCCGAGGTTCATGCTCGCCGCCATGAGCATCATGTGCTCGACCGAATTCGCGATGCTCGCCTGCAATAATTTTTCGCGGTCGCCGGGCTGGCGCGTCGTGAGATAGACGCGCATCGTGCGCGGGTCGGCGCAGCAGAGCACGAGCACGCTCACGTCGCCGACGTAATCCTTTTTCAATCCCTTGTAATTCACCGGGTCCTCGCGCTTGCGCGCGCGCCACTCCTCGTCGTAGATGCGGCGCACGCGGCGCATCTTCTCGCGGTCGCGCGTGACGACGAATTCCCATGGCTGCGTGTTGGCGCCGGACGGCGCCCAGCGCGCGGCCTCGAGGATCATCTCGAGCTGCGCTTCGCTCACCTTGCCGCTTTTGTAGACGCGCACGCTGCGGCGCGTGCGGACGACGTCCAGGAGGGCCTTGCTGTCCATGGCCGTTTCCTTACCACTACCGGACCGCTTTTTCGAGCGCTCCGGCTGGCTTGACGGATAATCTAAATATCTATATATTTCGATGGATGGATCTCGCGCGCATGTTCAAGGCTCTCGGCGATCCGACGCGGCTGCGCATCCTGGCCGCGGTCGCCGAGGAGGAGCTCACCGTCGGTGAGATCCGCCAGGTAGTCGACTCGGTCCAGTCGGCGGTGTCGCGGAACCTGGCGATTCTGCGCGACGCCGGCTTCGTCGCCGACCGGCGCGAGGGGACGAATGTGTATTTTTCGCTCCGGCGCGACATGGCAGAGCCGGCTAAGCGCCTTTTCGACTCCGCCGCGCCGCGCTTCGCCGAGCTGCCCGGGGCCAAAGACGACCGCCGCCGTCTCCAGCGCTGCCTGGAAAAACGCGCCGCGCGCTCGCGCGGCTATTTCGAGTCCGTCGCCGGCGACTGGGAGCGCATCCGCAATTCCTGCTTCGACGACCGGCTCGGCTCGGTCGCGCTCGAGAAGCTCGTGCCGCGCGGCCTCGTCGTCGCCGACGTCGGCTGCGGCACCGGCTCGCTCACCTTCGAGCTCGCGCGCGTGGCGAATAAAGTCATCGGCGTCGATTTATCTCCCGAGATGCTCAAGCGCGCCGAATCCATCGCGCGCGAGCTCGGCGCCAAGAACGTCGAGTTCCGCCGCGGCGACGCGGAGAAAATCCCGCTCGAATCCGCCTCGGTCGACGCGGCGTTCTGTGTGATGGTGCTGCATTTTCTCGCCGACCCCGCGCGCGCGGTGGCGGAACTGGTCCGCATAACGCGCACCGGCGGCTCCGTCGTGCTCCTCGACCTCGTGCCGCATAATCAGGAATGGATGCGCGACGAGATGGCGCACCGCTGGCTCGGTTTCGCGCGCGCCGACGTGGAAAAATGGCTCCGGGCCGCCGGCTGCGGCGCAATCGAATTCGAATTGACAGGAAGCTACGCCGGCGAGAGAGCGAAGAAGAACGGCAAGAGGGCCGTCGAGATTTTCGTGGCGCGGGCGAGTGCGCCGGCGCGCCCGGGTGCTAAGATATCTGAAGGATCGGACGCAGCACGATGAACAACACGGCGGAAAAATTACGACAGCTTCTCTCCCAGCGCATCCTCGTCATCGACGGCGCGATGGGGACGATGATCCAGGCGCTCAAATTGGACGAGGCGGCGTTCCGCGGCGAGCAATTTAAAAATCATCCGCGGCCGCTGAAGGGCTGCAACGATCTCCTATCGCTCACGCGCCCCGACGCGATCGAGAACATCCATAAACAATTTCTCGCCGCCGGCGCGGATATCATCGAGACCAACAGCTTCAATTCCCAGGCGATCTCGCTCGCCGACTACGCGCTCGAAGGCGAGGCTTACGCGATCAATATCGCCGCCGCGAAATGCGCGCGCAGCGCCGCCGAGGCCGCGTCCACCGCGGAGAAGCCGCGCTTCGTCGCGGGCGCGATGGGCCCGACCAACCGCACCGCCTCGCTCTCGCCCGACGTCAACAACCCGGCGTTCCGCGCGACCGACTTCGACACGCTGGTTACCGCCTACACCGAGCAGGTGCGCGGCCTGGTAGACGGCGGCGTTGACCTGCTGCTGCCCGAGACGACCTTCGACACCCTCAACTTGAAGGCATGCCTTTTCGCTATCGAGCAATATTTTTGCGCAAATAATATCCGCCTGCCGGTCTTCGCCTCGATCACGATCACCGACCGGAGCGGGCGCACGCTCTCGGGCCAGACGCTCGAGGCGTGCCTCACCTCGATCGCGCATTTCCCGCTCGCCGCCGTCGGCCTTAACTGCGCGCTCGGTCCCGAGCAGATGGTCGCGTTCGTCGGCGACATGGCGCGTCTCGCGCCCATCCCGGTCTTCGCCTATCCCAACGCGGGCCTGCCGAACGAGTTCGGCGGCTACGACATGGGGCCGGCGGAGTTCGCGAAATATTTTTCCGAATGGGCGCGCGAAGGCTGGCTCAACCTCGCCGGCGGCTGCTGCGGCACGACACCGGAGCACATCGCCGCCGTCGCCAAGGCCGTCGCGGGCGTCAAGCCGCGCGTCGCGCCCGAGCGCGACGGCTTCACGCGCTTGAGCGGGCTCGAAAATCTCACCATCCGCCCCGACTCCAACTTCATCATGATCGGCGAGCGCACCAACGTCGCCGGCTCGCGCCGCTTTGCGCGGCTCATTCGCGAGGAGAAGTACGAAGACGCGCTCGCCGTCGCGCGCGAGCAGGTCGAGGGCGGCGCGAATATCCTCGACGTCAACATGGACGAAGGCATGCTCGACTCGGCCAAGGCGATGGCGACGTTTCTCAACCACATCGCCGCCAATCCCGAGATCAGCCGCATCCCGATCATGATCGATAGCTCGAACTTCGCCGTCATCGAAGCGGGCTTGAAGTGCGTGCAGGGGAAATCGGTCGTTAACTCGCTCTCGCTCAAAGAGGGCGAGGACGAGTTCCGCCGCCGCGCGCGGCTCGTCAAGGACTACGGCGCCGCCGTCGTCGTGATGGCGTTCGACACCGAAGGGCAGGCGACCGATGTCGAGCGCCGCGTCGCGATTTGCGCGCGCGCGCACGCAATTCTCACGCAAGAGATCGGCTTCGACGAGGGCGATATCATCTTCGATACCAACATCCTCGTCGTCGCGACCGGCATGGAAGAGCACAACAACTACGCCGTCAACTTCATCGAGGCCGCGAAGCGCCTGAAGCAGCTCTTCCCGCGCTGCCACCTCTCCGGCGGCGTCAGCAACATCTCGTTCTCGTTCCGCGGCAACGACGGCGTGCGCGAGGCGATGCACGCGGCGTTTCTCTACCACGCGATCAAGGCCGGCATGGACATGGGCATCGTCAACGCCGGGCAGCTCTCGGTCTACGAGCAGATCCCGCCGGAACTATTGCAGCGCGTCGAAGACGTCTTGTTCAATCGGCGCGCCGACGCGACCGAGCGGTTATTGGAATTGGCCGAGAGCTACAAGGGCAACGGCAAGAGCGCGGCGGCGGCCGAGGCGTGGCGCGAGGAAGGCGTGGACAAGCGCCTCGCGGAAGCGGTCATCCGCGGCGTGCTCGACCACATCGAGCCGGACTTGAAAGAGGCGCTGGAGAAATACCCGCGGCCGCTCTCGATCATCGAGGGGCCGCTCATGGACGGCATGAACGTCGTCGGCGATCTCTTCGGCGAGGGCAAGATGTTCCTGCCGCAGGTGGTGAAGAGCGCGCGGGTGATGAAAAAGGCGGTCGCGTACCTGACGCCGCTGATGGAGGCGGAGAAAAAATCCGCCGACCAGGGCAGGGCGCGCGCCAAGCTCGTCTTCGCCACGGTCAAGGGCGACGTCCACGACATCGGCAAGAACATCGTCGGCGTCGTGCTCGGCTGCAACAACTACGAGGTCATCGATCTCGGCGTCATGGTGCCGGCGGAGAAGATCATCGACACCGCGGTCGCGGAGAACGCCGACATGATCGGCCTCTCGGGTCTGATCACTCCGTCGCTCGACGAGATGGTGCACGTCGCGCGCGAGGTCGAGCGCCGCGGCCTCAAGGTGCCGCTGCTGATCGGCGGCGCGACCACGTCCAAGCGCCACACCGCGGTCAAGATCGCGCCGGGCTATTCGCACGAGACCGTCCACGTGATCGACGCCTCGCGCGCCGTGCCGGTTGTCGGCGCGCTGACGACGCCCGAGGGGCGGAAGGAATTGGCCGAGAAAAACCGCGCCGAGCAGGCCGAGATGCGCCGGCAGTACGAGCAGAAGAGCGCGGTCCAGCTCCTCACCTACGAGGAGGCGATTCGCAAGAAGCTCCACGTCGACTGGGACGACTCGCAGATCTATTTGCCCGAGTTCACCGGCCGCCGCGTCCTGCGCGAGTTTAGCTTAAGCGAATTGGTTCCGTACATCGACTGGTCGCCGTTCTTCCATACCTGGGAGATGCGCGGCCGCTATCCGGATTTATTGAGCGATCCGGTCCGCGGCCCGGCGGCGCGCGAATTGTTTGACAACGCGAAAAAACTGCTCGACGAGATCGTCGCGCAGAAATTATACATGGCGAACGGCGTCTACGGATTTTTCCCGGCGCACAGCGACGGCGACGACATCGCGGTCTATTCGAACCAGACGCGCGCGCGCGAATTATTGCGCTTCCACACGCTGCGCCAGCAGAAAGAAATTCAGGGGAAGCCGCAGCTCGCGCTCGCCGACTTCGTCGCGCCGCGCGAGAGCGGCCTCGCCGACCATATCGGCGCGTTCGCCGTCACGGTCCACGGCGCGGAGGAGCTCGCGAAAAAATTCGAGAAAGACCACGACCAGTACAACGCGATCATGGCCAAGGCGCTCGCCGACCGCCTCGCCGAGGCGTTCGCGGAGTATCTGCACAAGCGCGCGCGCGGCGACTGGTACGCGCACGAGGAAAATTTATCCCGCGAGGACCTGATCGCGGAGAATTACCAGGGCATCCGCCCCGCGCCCGGCTATCCCGCGCAGCCCGACCACACCGAGAAGACGGCTATCTTCGAGCTGCTCTACGCCGAGGAAGCGACCGGCATCGCGCTCACCGAGAGCTACGCCATGACGCCGCCCGCCGCCGTCTGCGGCCTGTATTTTTCCCACCGCGAAGCGCGCTACTTCGCCGTCAATGCGATCGGCAAAGACCAGGTCGAGAGCTATGCGAAAAGGAAGGGGATGACGGTGGGGGAAGTGGAAAGATGGCTTGGGCCGGTGCTGGGGTACGAGCCGGGACGATCATAAAGGGCCCACTTTACAGGTGGACGCACGACCGGAGAGGTTTGTCTCACTGTATGGCACTACGCCGCCGCGCGCAGATGCCGGTGCCGAGGCTATGGAGCGTGTAGCAGCCCGATTGATCGAGCGGGTGCGTGGCCTGTCACTCGATGGTCTGGTTGTCTACGACGTCCAGGATGAAGCCGGACGGACGTCGGCACCCCGTCCGTTTCCTTTCCTGCCTACCATCGACCCGTGTGCATATAGCCGCCGATTACGCGAAATGATGGGCAAGCCAACCGTGACTTACAAGTGCGTCGCGGACATGACAGAGGAGCGATGGGCGTCATGGCTGACGCAGGCGCGGCGCGACTACGGAATCGACCATTTGTCCGTCGTAGGTTTGCCTTCGTCTCGCGGCGTCACAAGTACGCTGCCATTGCCGCGTGCGATACGGCTCGCAGCGGCGCATCCGGCGAACTTCACCCTCGGCGGCGTGGTGATCGCCGAGCGTCACGGGCAGGGACGGAGCGAGAGCCGTCGAATGCTCCAGAAGGCTGCCGACGGGTGTAGCTTTTTCATTTCTCAGGCAGTCTATGACGCTGGAACGACAATCCGGCTGCTTACCGACTACGTGCAGGACTGCGCGCGCGAGGGAGTCACACCACGGCGGGTCATACTAACTTTTGTTCCCTGTGGACGGGCCAAGACACTGGAGTTCATCCGTTGGCTTGGCATCACCATTGCCGACGCAACGGCCACAGCGATTCTCGCCGATAACATCCCACTGCGCAAATCCATCACAATTTGTGGCGACCATCTCCGCGCGATTCTCAGCCAGAACTACACCCGCACCATACCGCTCGGCCTCAACATAGAGAGTGTATCGATTTACAAGGATGAGATTGACGCATCGATAGAATTGCACCATGCACTGCACGAAGTGGTGCGAGAGTTCGGATTAGAGTCGGGGAAATAGGGAGTGGCTGGCGCACGAGCGAATATGTAATTGCAAGACCTGAACCCACGTTCGAGGAAGCGGCCTCGGCGTTCCTCGACCCGGCCGCCTCGACGGCGACGATCTGGCCCATTCGGCTACGGAGGCGCGAAGCGCGTCGGGGCGGGTGCTGGTTATAGTGTACACGATAAGGAGACAAGGGCGATGAAAAGATCACGAGGATCATCAGCGCGCGGCGCGCGAGCCGCAAAGAAAGGAAAAGCTACGCGCAAGATTGATTTCTCCGACATACCGGAACTCTCCGAGCGGCAGCTTGCGCGTATGCGCCGCGTCGGACGGCCGCCGTTGGGCGACGAGCCGCGGAAGCTGATCGCGATCCGCCTGGACGCGAGCGTGCTCGGCTGGCTGCGCCGGACGGCGAAGAAGAAAGGGTTGCCTTACCAGTCGTTGGTCAACGAGATCCTCGCCGGCGAGATCAGGAAGGCGAGCTAGGAAGGATAATGCCCGCTTCTGACGCCGATAAAAATTTTCACGGCTCGATCGCGAAGCTCTACGATATGGTTCTGGTGCCGCTGATCTTCGAGCCGTACGCGGCGGAGCTGGCCCGCCGGCTGAGCGGCTTCTCCGTCGCGAGCGTATTGGAAATCGCCGCCGGAACGGGCGCGGTCACCCGCGCTCTCGCGGCCGCGCTCCCGCCGAGCGCCGCCATCGTCGCGACCGATCTCAACCAGGCGATGCTCTATCAAGCGCAGGCCGTGGGGACGGCGCGGCCGGTCGAGTGGCGTCAGGCCGACGCGATGCAGCTGCCGTTCGGCGACGAGAGCTTCGACGCCGTCGTCTGCCAGTTCGGCGCCATGTTCTTTCCTGACAAGCCGAAGGCATTTTCGGAGGCGCGCCGTGTGCTCCGGAGCGGCGGCGTTTTAATCTTCAGCGTCTGGGATCGGATCGAAGAGAACGAGTTCGCCGATGTCGTCACGCGAGCCATGGAGACGCTCTTTCCCGCCGATCCGCCGCGCTTTCTGGCGCGCACGCCGCACGGTCATCACGACCGCGAGGCGATCCGGCGCGATGTGAGGGCCGGAGGGTTCGCCGCCGCCCCTGAAATAGACACGGTGGCGGCGCGCAGCCGAGCGGCGTCGCCGGAAATCCCCGCGGTGGCGTACTGCGAGGGTACGCCGCTCAGAAACGAGATCGAGGCGCGCGCTCCCGGAAAGCTCGCCGACGCGACCGCGGCCGCGAGCCGCGCGATCGCGGCGCGCTTCGGCAACGGCGCCGTCGACGGCAAAATCTCGGCGCATATCGTCACGATGAAAAAGTAGGCCGGGCCGGGACGATGATAAAGGCCCATACGTCAACGCGCCGATGGAGATTGGGCGCGGCACGCCGTGCCCCTACATAAAAACGCAACGCTTGGGTCTGACGAGCATCGCTCCGAATCCGGAAAGATTCTTCGAAATCTCATCTCGCCCAAGTTCACGCGCCTGCACCTCGGAAATTCGCTCCTCTCCTGTCTCTCCTTTGTAAGGGGAGATGTTTCCGGAGGGCGCGCCGCGCTTTAATCCTCCCCGTTGCGAAGGGGGAGCTAGAGGGGGTCGCGCCCCGTCTTCTTCGTAGGGGCACGGCGTGCCGTGCCCGGTATTCGGAGCCCGTCGCCTCGTCTCTGGACCTCTCTGATCGCCTGTAATCGTTTCCCAGAAAAAATTGCTGCGGCCTATTCTCGGATATGCGGCGGGGAAGTAAGCTGAGAACGCCCCTGAGATAACCCTGCGGCGCGGCAAGCCGGCCGCTGTCATCGTGCAGCGTAGAGGAGAAGATCATGAAGCTCACCGTTGTCGTGCTCTTATCGTGGCTGCTTTTACCGGCCGGCCTTGCATGGGGGCAAGCCAACGAGCAAGAGAAACCGGTCTTCGAGCACATGATCCCGAACATCGAAGGAAAAAGCATGGTCGCCGTCGTTGTGAGCTATCCTCCAGGTGGCAAATCGACGGCCCATCGCCACGCCGCGTCGGCATTCATCTACGCTTATGTGTTGTCGGGCGCCATTCGAAGCCAGGTCGACGATGAGCCCGCGAAAGTCTACCGCGTCGGCGAAGGCTTCTACGAAACGCCCGGCTCGCATCACAAGATCAGTGAGAATGCGAGTAACAGCGAGCCTGCGAGCCTATTGGCGGTCTTCGTCGTCGATTCCAAGAGCAAGCCGCTGACGATACCGGACAAGAAGTAGCGATCGCGATAAATGGCCTGCCGACGATAGCGAAGGAGCATAAAATGGTTACCGGCAGCGTTAATCAGACCAACGACGCATCGATGATGGCCTGGCGCGTGCACGAGTACGGGCCGATAGACGTCATGCGGTTCGAGAGGGTTCCCCGGCCCACTCCCGGCGCCGGCGAGGTCCTGGTCAAAGTCGAAGCCGCCGGGGTCGGTCCATGGGACGCTTTGCTCAGGGCGGGAAACGGCGGTTTGCCGCTACCGCTTCCCTTCACTCCGGGCTCGGATCTGTCCGGCGACATCGCCGCCGTGGGGCCGGGTGTTTCCGGCCTGCGCGCGGGGGATCGGGTTTATGGTTCTACGAATCCCCAGTTTATCGGGGCCTATGCCGAGTATGCGGTGTCGTCCGCGGGGATGGTCGCGATGAAGCCGGCCTCGCTAAGCTACATCGAAGCCGCCGCTGTTCCCGTCGTTGCCGTGACTGCATGGCAGGCGCTGTTCGATAAGGCCCAGCTCAAAGCAGGCCAAACGGTAGTCATTCACGCTGCGGCGGGAAGCGTCGGCGCCTATGCGGTTCAGCTGGCCCACCGCGCCGGCCTGCGAATTTTCGCGACCGCAGGGACGGACGATATCGCCTTTGTGCGCAGCCTCGGCGCCGACACCGTGATCGACTACAAGACGCAGCGCTTCGAGGAAGCTATCCGGGATGCCGACGCCGTCATTGATCTGGTCGGCGGCGAAACCCAAAAGCGTTCGTTTCAAGTCCTCCGTCGCGGCGGCAAGCTGATTTCCTTGGTGTCCCCTCCCGATCAGCAGCTTGCGCAAAGCCACGGCGTCGAAGCCGCGTTCTTTATCGTCGAGGTCACAAGCCAGCGCCTGGCGGAGATCGCCGGCCTCATCGACGGGGGAAAGCTGAGAGGGCGTGTCGGCGCGGTTCTACCCCTCGCGGACGCGCGCGAGGCTCATTTGATGCTGGAACACGTACGGCCTCAGCCGAAAGGAAAGATCGTGCTGAGAGTCGGAGCCGGTTGAGCGATTAAAAATTCCGGCAAGAAAAATAAGGCCCGCCAACGCGCCGCTACCGATCGGGATTGGGCACGGCACGCCGTGCCCCTACATAATCCGGAAAGATTCTTCGGCTGCGGCGGCAAAGAATGACGAAGCGGTATCGTACCGCGGACGGAATCTCATCTCGCCCAAGCTCGCGTCTGCACCTCGGAAATTCACCCCTCTCCTGTCTCCCCTTCGTAAGGGGAGATGTTTCCGGAGGGCGCGCCTCGCTTTAATCCTCCCCGTTGCGAAGGGGGAGCTAGAGAGGGTCGCGCCCCGTCTTCTTCGTAGGGGCACGGCGTGCCGTGCCCTCGATATTCGGAGCCCTTCGACATCGCTCCGCTCGCTCACCTTCGCGCGCCTCGTCTCCGGACGCCAAGCCAAATGTTACTCTTTACTTGACTTCAATACCTGCCATGTTACTACGCATTTCTAGCAAATTTTGCAGGGAGGTGGGTTATGCGCAGTATTCGTTTTGTTCGTTTGACGGCGCTGCTTGTCGGCGGTCTCGCGTTGTGGGCCTCGGGAAACGTATTCGCGCAAGAGGGGTTGACCCGCACCGTCCTGATGAAAAAGGACCTGGAGGCCGATCCGAAGAAAGAGGTCACCGTCTTTATAGCCGAATACAAACCCGGCGCTAAAAGCGGCAAGCATTATCATCCCGGCCAGGAATTCATCTATGTCCTCGAAGGCGAAGGCGTGATGGAAGAAGTGGGCAAGGCGCCGGTGCCGATGAAGCCGGGCGTTCTGCTGTACTTCCAGTCCGATCCCAAGAATCCTGCCTACGTTCACGAAGCGACCAATCTCAGCAAGACGGCGGGCATGAAGCTGGTCGTGACGCTCATCACCGAAAAAGGCCAGCCCCTTGCGTATCCGCTAAAGCAGTAGGCTAACGCAATAGCCATCGCGACGTAGTCGTCAGGGAGATTATATGCATCGCTTCACGCGAGCTGTCGCATTCATCATCGCAACCATAGCCGGAGGCACCATGGCGCACGCTGCCGAGCTCATCGTCCTGGCGAGCCAGGGCAACCCGCCGGGGCTGAACGCGCTCGCCGCCGCCTTCGCGCGCGAGAGCGGCCACAAGGTGACGGTGCTGCAGGAAACCGGCAAGGCGCTGGAGGAGCGGATCGCGAGCGGACCCGCGGACCTGATCGCGGGCGGCCCCGAGGCGCTCGAGGCGCACGTCAAGAAAGGCCGGGTCGTCGCCGGCACGGCAACGCCCTATATGCTCGCCCCGCTCGGCGTCTCGGTCCGCACCGGCGCGCCCAAGCCGGACATCACGACGGTCGAGGCCTACGCGAAGGCGCTCGTAGCGGCGAAGTCGATCGGCTATTCGCGCGGCTGCAGCGGCGACAACGCCGCGAAGGGCATCGCGCAGCTCGGCCTCACCGAGCAGCTCAAGCCCAAAATCGTCCTCACCGGCGGCGGCACCGGTCCGGTGACCTTCTATCTCGCGCGCGGCGACTTCGAGCTCGGCATCCAGCAGACCAACATCATGGTCGGCGCGCCGGGGACCGATTTCGTCGGGCCCGTGCCCGGACATCTCAACCTGCCGTGTCCCAACAGCATCGGCCTGCTGACCGTCTCGAAGGAGCGCGACGCCGCGCAGGCCCTGATCCAGTTCATGATCTCTCCGGCCGCCGCGCCGCTGCTTCGTAAGGTTCACGAGGAGCCGGTGGGGAGGTGAGGAGGCAGTATGCAGGCTATCGCGTATGGAATATGCCTGCTGGCCTACGGGGCCCTTATGCTTGTCAGCCTCGCCGTGTGCGGTTTATTATTTCTCGTTCCCTCACAGCGTCCTTTCGCACTGCGTCTTTGTCTGGCTACTTTGCTTTCTCTCCCGGGCGTTCTCCTATTCCAAGCGGCAATTGCCGTGCCGCTCGGCATACTGCTCGTCGCCGTTTTGGGATTTTACGCGTTGTTTCATCCTGCTGAATGGATACAATTCATGATAGGCTTTCCCACGATTGTGGTTATGCTTATGTCGCTAGCTGCGGTATCTCTCTTCGGGTCATACACCGGCGGGCGAATTGGTTGGCAGATGGCCAAAGGTATGCCGTTCAGGTCAGCCGTCGCAGAGCAGAAAATTGTCAAGTATCTTCGGACTCGGTTCAAGCGCTGAAGTTTCGCACCGCGAAGCGCGCGCTGCTTCGCCGTTCGCAGCGATCGGCAAAGACCAGGTCGAGAGCTACGCGAAGCGGAAGGGGATGACGGTAGTTAAAGCTGTACTGACCGAATTCAAGAAACAAGACCTGACCCTAGTTGTACCGCTGAGGCACAGCCGAAGAATCTCTCCGGAGAGATCCTTCGCTTCGCTCAGGATGACAGGCGAAGCGCTCAGATGATCGAGTTCGCGGTATCTCTTTCTTGCGTAGGGGCACGGCGTGCCGTGCCCTTGGTGTTCGGAGCCCTTCGACGTCGCTTCGCTCGCGGAGCTTAGCGCGCCTCGTCTTCGGACCTTTCTGATCGCCCGGCAATGCCCGGCTATTTTCTGCTTGTTAAAGACACCCGAGCGATTCTAAAATACGTCCGCCACGATCATGAACGAAGCTGCGGCTGTGGTCATACAAGACAGTGACCTAACGGAACAAGGCGTCATCGTCGTACAGTATGACAATAAGAGCGTTGCGATAACGGTGTCACTTAAATCGTACGGGGATATCGGCGCGGTGATAACAAAACAGGCTGCAAAGAAATTAAAGGATGCGTTGAGAAAAACACTGTTTGTGGCGGTCCGGTCCAAATCGCACGGCGGAGCGTTAAAAGATGCGCCGTCTGTAAAAACTCGGGATTTAGCCTCATCGGGCGAAGTTTATTTAGGTATACGCTACGATGCTGACAACGTTTATATATTTTTCTGTCTTACGCTGATCACTGATGTTGAACTGGTGATAACAAAGTCAAATGTGAAGAAGTTAATCGATGGACTGACAGAAGCCACTTCGAGCGAGGGAAACTAGCATACACCTTCGCCGTCGCCGCAGGGAAAATGGACGGATCATTAGGGAGATTTTCATGTGTCGCTGGGCTCTGACTATTCTACTCACGATCGTAACCATAGCGGGGGTTACCATGTCGCACGCGGCCGAACTCATTGTCCTGGCGAGCCAGGGCAACCCGCCCGGGCTGAACGCGCTCGCCGCCGCCTTCGCGCGCGAGAGCGGGCACAAGGTGACGGTGCTGCAGGAAACCGGCAAGGCGCTGGAGGAGCGGATCGCGAGCGGGCCCGCCGACCTGATCGCGGGCGGCCCCGAGGCGCTCGAGGCGCACGTCAAGAAAGGCCGGGTCGTCGCCGGCACGGCGACGCCCTATATGCTCGCCCCGCTCGGCGTCTCGGTCCGCGCCGGCGCGCCCAAGCCCGACATCGGCACGGTCGAGGCGTATGCGAAGGCGCTCGTGGCGGCGAAGTCGATCGGCTATTCGCGCGGCTGCAGCGGCGAGAACGCCGCCAAGGGAATCGCCGAGCTCGGCCTCACCGAGCAGCTGAAGCCCAAGATCGTGCTCACCGGCGGCGGCACCGGCCCGGTCACCTTCTACCTGGCGCGCGGCGACTTCGAGCTCGGCATCCAGCAGACCAACATCATGGTGGGTGCGCCGGGGACCGATTTCGTCGGCCCCGTGCCCGGACGCCTGAACCTGCCCTGTCCCAACAGCGTCGGCCTGCTGACCGTCTCCAAGGAGCGCGACCCCGCGCAGGCGCTGATCCGGTTCATGACCTCGCCGGCCGCTGCGCCGCTCCTGCGCAAGGTGCACGAGGAGCCGGCGGGGAAGTGAGGAGAAAGATTGTCGGGAATAGAAAGCCTGACCCCAATCCCAGTCCGTCAAGCCGACGCCATGCAGCTGCCGTTCGGCGACGACAGCTTCGACGCCGTCGTCTGCCAGTTCGGCGCCATGTTCTTTCCCGACAAGGCGAAGGGATTGTCCGAGGCGCGCCGGGTGCTCCGGAGCGGCGGCGTTTTCATCTTCAGCGTATGGGATCGCATCGAAGAGAACGAGTTCGCCGATGTCGTCACGCGAGCCATGGAGACGCGCTTCCCCGCCGATCCGCCGCGATTTCTGGCGCGCACGCCGCACGGTCATCACGAGCGCGAGGCGATCAGGCGCGATGTGCGGGCCGGCGGATTCGCCGCCGTCGCTCAAATAGACACGGTCGCGGCACGGAGCCGCGCCGCGTCGCCGGACATTCCGGCGATTGGATATTGTCAGGGCACGCCGCTCAGAAACGAGATCGAGGCGCGCGCTCCCGGAACGCTCGCCGAGGCGACCGCGGCCGCGAGCCGCGCGATCGCGGCGCGCTTCGGCAGCGGCGCCGTCGACGGTAAGATCTCGGCGCACATCGTCACGGTAAAAAAGTAGCGCCGATAAAAGCCCGTGAAGCGGCGGGAAAACGAGACGATCAAAGTCGAGAGTGGTTTTAAGGTGGCGAGCGGGGATTTTTAAAAGAGCGAGGGGAATAGCGGCGGGGTAGATGCCCGCGGAAAGAAGACTCCCGCCGCTCTTTTGCACCGAAGAAAAGTAACTGTCCTTATTTTTTGCCGTTCCCTATTTTCTCTATCTTTCTCTGTCCCTATTTTCTGCCCCGTAATCTTTTAAGACTTTCGAGACCTCCGCTTCGTTTTCTCGAAGCACGGGGCTAAAAGTTCACTTAATACTACATGACGATCGGCACGCCTTCTCTTGTCGTTTGCCCCTTTTTCGACAGCTCTAACGTATTGTATCGCTGTGGTGCTTACATCCGCATTCTCATCCGAAATACGTCTGTTTACCAGCTCCTGGAAATCTAGAAGTGCCTTCCTGACTCGATGCAGGTTAAATTTCTGTGGTTCGTTTTGCCGAATCATTCCCGCGAGGGCAACGAACAAGCTATAAAAGTCCGTTTTATTGCTCCAGCGAGTTTCCTTGATGTCCGGCAATATTTGCTGAATCACCGCAAGAACAGTATTGAATATCTTTTCCGTCTTTGCTTGACCGGGAAACTCATCAAAGTCCTCATATTGCCTATAGTACTCGTCGATAACTGCTGCGCTGCCGCCTTGCGGACCATGCATGACGCCAATCAAAAGTTCGCTAACAAATTCAACATCTGCCATCCGTTTAATAGCGATAGTGGTTACGATCCTGTTTTCTGCCCAATAGGAGTCTTCGGTAAGTCTCTCTGCGACCCTCATGAACGGTCCCACATAAGTTGCATTTCTCAATTCTTGGGCATTTAAGGGCGTCAAGAACTTATTGAGTCTACGAAACATGTCACGGACTTCGGCATCCGTTGCTCCGGATAGATAGCGTACGGATAAGCGGTATGAATAGAATCTCATCTTGTCGTCGGGCGTTAGATCCGCAAACGCCATATTTTGCCATGGTGAGAGGGGCTCAAAGTTATCAAACTTATCGAGTGTAAATTTATTAAATTCTTGGTCTTCAGCGTCCATCCCGGCACCTATGAATTGAAGGATCGCGCGAATCCGCTGTTGTCCGTCAACGATTGCGTAAACCGTAGTACCTTCCGGTGATGTGGTTTGCTGGACGAAGATTTCAGGAATAGGGAAGTTGAGCAGGATTGACTCGATTAGGGAACACTTCTGCCGTGCAGCCCAGACGGGTTTTCGTTGATAAGGAGGTTTTATATGTAGCTGGTTCGATCTATAGTAATCTCTAAACCAGGAAATCGTTTGTTCTGACGAATTATAATTCATAAACCCTCTACTGCTTTAGAGCTTTAATTTGCCGGAGACCATCCATGTGGTAAAAAAGCGCATGATCCCAAGTACGATACAATCGACCTGATACCGATCGATGGGCGTATTCCGGAAGCAATGAAAGTGCCTGGAAAGCATTAAACCATTGTGTTGATAGGTCACGAACAGGTGTCAGAACTTCAGGGAACATTAAGCCCCCGTAACGTATCTTATCTGGACGGAACCAGCCGCTGTAAATGTCTCGTCGTCGGCCTCTCATCCAGCTGAGCTCTGCGCCCGCCAGACCTGTCCTTCTTCGAGGATAGTGCCAGGTGAGTATACCGCGCCACATTCGATCAAAAAGACTCTCGTCCACCACCACGACATCTATATCGGATTCGTCAGAAAAGTTCCGAGGAAAATTGTCGGGACTGAGACTAAATCCGATTTTGGCGCTACCAACAATGACAATGTTGTTGGGTACAACCTGCAGAGCATTGGCAAGCTCACGTTGGAGTGTATTGAGAAGCTCAGGTTCGTCACGGAAAACAAAAGGAGTTCCCTCAAATATGAAATCGCGCACGACCACCTCTAGCGCGGTGTTAGTCAGTATTTCTAAGAATGCCGCCGCTGTTGGAAAGTCTGGCATATTCCTGCCCGCTTTATAGTCAATCGTTACTCCGAAAACAAATCTTTTCCTGACGAACGACAGCTCGTCAGAGCTTTCCAACAAGACCTGAATTTTGCTATTATCCGCGCACATCCCAAATGGCGATTCAGCGAAATCATGTCGACGAATCCAAATTCAACCAACACCCGCTTCTTCCTTTCGAGCTTCGCATCAAAGATTTCGTTATCGCTATGCAAGACGTCTATGACTTTTTTTACGATGTTAACCGCGGGCTCGTTGAACGCGGGCTCGAGCGACTTGACGATATGCTCCGACCGGCCATCATGTCGGGCGTTCTCTCCGACATGCTGACAGCTAGCCTCGGCAAGCATTCACGGACCCTCACGCCCAATTGCTATTTCAACGGTCATCCCGATCTCGTCGTGCGTGGCGTCTATCCGGAGAACTGCATCCGTGCTGGAACCGAGGGAATGGAGATCAAGACGACGCGCAAATCAGGTGGTGCAGTCGATTCTCATGGCGCACGAGATGAATGGATGTGCGTCTTCGTTTATCAAGTTGATGTTGAGACTGAGCCCGCCCGAGAACGAAGACCAATGACTTTTACAGAAGTTTATTTAGGCCAAGTTACACGAGCTGATTTTCGCCGGAATCCCCGCAGTGAACTGGGGACGCGAACAGCTACGTTGCATCGGCAGGGCATCGAGAAATTACGCCGGAACTGGATTTATAGACTTGTACGATAATCGCCATTTTTGAATGCGGTAAGTTTTGGAATCGCCGTCCGGGCTATACCGAAAAACCGAGCATCTTTTTCTACACCGATGCTGGCGTAGCCTACTGCGTTCGCCGCCGCTAACGTGGACCCAGCCCCGGCAAAAGGATCCAGGACAACGCCGTCTCCAAGCGGTAACACGCCGCGAACAATGATCCGGAGAAAAACTTGAGGTTTGAGGCTTGGATGCGGTGCCAATGTTCGTTCAATTTTATGCGTTGGTGCCGACTCAATAACGTCGCCAAAGGGACGTTCAGCAGAGGGGCGCCGGAATCCGCCGGTTTTCCATTTTCGGAGATTATCCTGGACGCGACCATCAAGCGGCCTTCGGAAAAGAAGCCACGGTTCCCACATCGATCGTGGCATCACACTGACATCAGAAAACTCTCGATGAGCATGTTTTGGCCTGTCACCACCTCGCATCGTCATTACTAGCCGGACAAGTTCGCCTCGTCTTTCTAAACCAGCCCGAGCTAAGGCTCCCGCAACTAGATAGGATAGAAGCGGATTGCTTGCTACAACGACATTCGCACCTGGAACTATTACTGGAAGCAACGCGCGGCCCCATTCGAAGAAAAAGGCTGCCAAATCGTCCAACTCGCTACGCGAAAGGACTGTAAATCGCGGGAGCGGCGCTCTTTTCGTTCCATCGAATGCCGGAGGAATCCGCCAAACCCCGCCGTGTCCGTTCCGCATTTTTTCCTGCTGTTCCGGTGCGTATTCGACGAGTCCATAAGGCGGATCGGTGACGACAGCATGAATCGAGTTTTCTGGTTGGAGGCGTAGCCACTCAATACAGTCGGCTTTAAACATTGTGGCCCGGCCTGTTGTAAAAGAGTCAATCGTTAGGATTTCACGCGATTTCCCATATGGCTCAGCGGTTTCCCGGATTACATACACGCCACGTTCATATCGTTTGAAAAGTGACTTCGAATTCAACCGCAGATAAGATCGAACGCTAGAGGCTGCGGCACGTCCGATCAGTGCTTGGACTCCGGTGTTAATCTCACGGAGAGACGCGCCGCGAGGGCGCTCAGACAGAACACTGAGAATAGCATCTCTGACTTCACCCGGGCGGCGCCGTACCTGCCGTTTGGACATGGCCGAACATACGACGTCTAGACGTCTTTGTCAACAAGTTTCTAATATCTCCCCGCCCGAAACGTCGAGCCATCCGCAGAAATCGATCTTCTATCCCCGAATTTCTTCTCAGCACGGGTATAGATATTTCCCCCCGCATTTACACCTACGCCCCGACGTGATAGGCCTCGCCCAAGACGAACCCACCAGGAGGCGCGTATGTCGCTCAAACATTTTTTTCTCGCGATCGGTCTGATCGTCGCGGCGGCGTTGCCCGCGCGGGCGGCCGAGGAGCCGCCGCTGGCGCTGGCGCGCGACGGCTACTTTTATGTCGGCGGGCGTCTCACCACGGTCAAAGACAAGCAGTACATGACCGGGCAGATGTACGTGGAGTATCGGATTCCGGCGCGGCAGACGCATCCCTATCCGATCGTCATGGTGCACGGCGGCACGATGTCCGGCACCAACTACACCGGGACGCCCGACGGCCGCGAAGGCTGGGCGCAGTACTTCGCGCGCCGCGGCTACGCCGTGTACGTGGTCGATCAGGTCGGCAAGGGGCGCTCCTCTTATATGGAGGAGACCTACGGCCCGACCGAAATGGCCGACAGCCAGAATTCGCAGCGGCGCTACATCGCGCAGGAGAAATACAACCTCTGGCCGCAGGCGCGCCTGCACACGCAGTGGCCCGGCAGCGGCGGGCTCGACGACCCGAGCGTGCAGCAGCTGCTGCAGAGCCAGATCCCGGCGATCAAGGACTTCACCAAGCAGCAGTTCTTGAATGTCCCCGCGCTGGTCGCGCTGCTCGATAAAATCGGCCCGTCGATCTTACTCGTCCATTCGCAGGCGGGCGCCTTCGGCTGGCCGGTCGCGGACACGCGGCCCGACCGGGTGAAAGCGATCCTCGCGATCGAGCCCAACGGGCCGCCGGCGTACAGCGTGGAATTTACCGGCGCGCCGGATTATTTCCGCCAGGGGCAGCTCGGGCTCGTCTACGGCCTCAGCGCCTACCCGCTGACCTATGCGCCGGCGGTCGCCGCCGCCTCCGAGCTTTCCTTTGTGCGGCAGGACAAGGCCGACGGCGACGGCCTCGTCACATGCTGGCTCCAGGCGGCGCCGCCGCGCCAGCTGCCCAATCTGCAGAAGATGCCGGTCCTCGTGCTGACCGCCGAGGCGTCCTATCACGCGCCCTACGATCACTGCACGGTGAAATATTTGGAGCAGGCGGGCGTCCGTCCGACCTGGATCAAGCTCGCCGATCTCAACATCCGCGGCAACAGCCACGTCATGATGATGGAGAAAAACAGCGCCGAGATCGCCGCGGTGATCGCCCGCTGGCTCGATAAGACGCTGCCCGCGGTTAAGAACGGCAAGCGCGCCGACGCCAAGTGAGGGTCGGAAGTCGGGGAGCATTCGAAAAGTTAGGTGCAAAATGCAAATCTATGTAACTCGTCGAAGTGCCAGTGCTGGGGATGATGTCGACGCGCCTCATCGCCGAGAATTCACATTCAAAGGAAGCTTTAGCGACTATTCAAGCCAACTATCTTCCTAAGATCTCCGGTGGTTTAGCCTCTTGGTCGGTTACATCGAACAAACCGGTTGCCGTCTTGGCACAACAACTAAAAGAACCAAAAATGCTTCTCTGGCTTCCCGACGAAATAGAAATGAAGAAATTAGATTCGAAGAACGGAGTTCTACGTTTGCATTTTAACTACCACGCACAATTGGATCCGGATGTCGTCTTTGAGGTTCTCGGTGAACTTCGTCTCAATGCAATCTAGCTCTTGATCCAGCTGGCCTAAAGAAAAATAGGGGTCCCTTTTGGGGTCAGGGTGGTCCACTCAGCTTTCCTGGCCATTGTCGCAAAATCGGAGGCTGCAAAATGGCTGGAGCAGTTCGGAAGCGTAGAATGAAAGAAGTCCCCCTGTCCGAGGTCAAGGACGACCTTTCCCGCTTTTTGCGCGAGGCGGAAAAACGGGAGATCGTCATTACACGCCACGGCAAGCCGGCCGGCGTGCTCATCGGATTCGAATCCGACGACGACTGGTTCGACTATCGCCTGGAAAACGATCCCCGTTTTCTCAAGCGCATCGAGCAGGCGCGCAAAAATTTGCGAGCGGGGCGCGGCGTTGCTTTAGAAGACCTTGACTGAATGGATACGGGTAGCGTCGATGGTGATTTATGCCCTGGTATACTATTAGCCTGCTGCTTAAATCGATTCACTCGCCGCCTTCCGAACGTGAACCTCTCTGGGAGGAAAGAATAGTCTTAGTCGAGGCCCAGACGGATGAGGAAGCGCGTCAAAAAGGCGAGAAAATTGGGAAAGAAGCCGAGCACGAGTATGGAGTCGAGTATAAAGGATCCAAGCCCGGCGAAAAAACTAAATGGACGTTCATGCAAGTGGGGCGCGTTTGTCCGATTGAAAGTGAAAGTCTGTCGGACGGAACGGAACTGTTTTCAAGATTTCTTCGGGATTCAGAGGTGAAGAGCCTTTTAACGCCTTTCGACGATGAATAGAAGTCATCGAGGGATATAATACTCATTTTCGCTTCCGAGCTCCGGCGGGAAAACGCCGCGTCTTGTCATCTCTCCAAATAAATTTTCCAACCCTGTCGATAACCGTCTATTACCGTCCGTAAGTCCGAGCCTTTAAGCTTTACTCCCAATCGCCATCGTCCGATCATCGGCATTGTTGCCGATGGATGGGGTGCCCTCGCGAAAAAAGAGGAGAGCAGAAATGACGAAGAGCGTTCTAGGCGAGCTGATGCGGCTTTACGGCCGCCCCAACCGCATCGGCGTTCCGCCGTTCGTCTATGTCAATCCATTTGCGCCTAAAGCCGCGCCGCCGGCGTTTAACGCCGGGGGCGGAAATTTAATTCCGGCGGCCAGTCCTAACGTTCAGCCGTACGCTCCGGTGGCCGTGCCACAGCCGGCCGGTCAAGCCAGCGGATCGCCAGCCGGCGCGTCCAGCGGCGAACCGCCTCAGAGCGAGTTCATGCGGTTTTATTTGTCGCTCGCCGGCGATCCTATAACGGGGCACATACCGGAACCCGCCCCCGCGATCAAAGAGGAGCCTCCGAAAGAGAGCGAGTTCATGAAGTTTTATCTCTCGCTCGCGGACGACGAGATTCCGCCGATTGTAAAGGCCAATTCAGTATCGAATAATCCAGAGGAAGACGCGGGCAAATTGGGGTCAGGTCTTGCAATCACGCATCACTCGACCGAATGTCGGAATGCAAGACCTGACCCCGCAAGCGACTGCGTTAGTCGCCGGAAAATTCACGCGTCCGTCTGCTCAGCGCCGGCTTGCCGCTGGGCGGCGACTGGGAAGAGTCCGACGTGCCGTCGGAGCCGGAAGAAAAGCCGGAGCGTATATTGGTCGAGCTCGACGGCGATTCTGAGCGCGTCCGTGTGCTCGGAGCCAACCTGCCGCTGGGATGCCAGGGGAAAGAGTCCGACGTGCCGTCGGAGCCAGACCCGAGGGTCGAAGCGGAAGAAAAGCCGGAGGCCATATAGGTCGAGCTCGCCGGCGATCCTGAACGCGTCCGCGTGCTCGGCGCCAATCGGCCGCTGGGCAAGTCGCTGAAGCTGCTGCTCGACTGCGCCGATCCGGCAACGGTCAGCACCCCGGCGAGCATCGAAATCGCAAGTAACTTATGGTTCATGAGACACCTCCTAGTGTCAATTTTATTACGATCGTGGTCTCGATCGTGCCTTCTAGCTGTTTAAACCGTTTTACCGCTGCCTTTATTCCCGGGGCGGAAAAAGAAAGGATGAATATCTCGAAGCAGCTCTGGCGGATTTGACTCCTTCCATTCTCTTGAATCTAATTTGTACCTGAATGAAAATACCCGACGATAATAGAAAGCCTGACCCAAACCTTGTTGTATAGGCGGAGGCAGGCCAGAGATTCTGATGCGAATTCTGCTGCTGCTAAATGGACCGCGTGAGCGTTATGTGGGCGGAGCCGATACGGCCCGCCAGGTCACTTGGGGTGCGTACTGTTCTCCCGGAACCGAGCTGACAATCGGATATCTGCCGAGTCGGGGCGATGGCGGCGCCCAGGTTTACGAATTCGGCAGCAAAGAGGCATTGACTTTGGGACCGCTTTACCCCGATCGCTGCGCATTGGCCGAGCGCGACGGATTCGACGCCGTCATTATCCACTGCTTTATCGACCCGGGGCTCAGCGAGTCGCGCGCGCGGGTTCGGATTCCAATCGTCGGCCCTGGAGAGGTGACGCTCAGAGCCGGCGCGACTCTTACCCGTAAGATCGGCATCACGACGCCGAGCGGCGAGACGATCGGCAGCTACGGACCATATTTAAAAGCGCTCGGAATTGAAAATTATGTCGTCGGAATCGAGGCAATCGACCGGCCGCTCGCGCCGTTTGCGCGACAGGACCCCAGAGAAATGACCGACGCCTTTCTGGAGGCTGGGCGCAGATTGGTCGAGCGCGGCGCGGAAATTATCTGCCCGTCCGGACTCGCATACATTCCGATCCGGGTTGCCGCTGTTGAGGTTTCGCAGCGTCTTAATATCCCCGTTTTGGATCCGGCACTGCTGTCGGTTCGAACGGCGGAGATGCTGGTTGCCGCTCTCAAACGTCCCGATTCGAGCGGGCGGTAAGCTTTACTTCACGGAGCGGAGCAAAGAATAATCCACGATGTCGTTGACCGCCATCGCTTTGGCTACATCGCCTCTCGCATAGGCGGTTTCGAGAAACTTCTTCAAAGCGCTCTCGGGCATGTACATATCGTCCAACATCACGCCGATGATGTCGTCGTAGGCTTCCTCTGCGACGCCTGGATCGACGTTGAAAGTTTTCTGTATATACGCGAGGACGCCTTTTTTGTCCTGTCGGATCGCGCGCAAGGACTCGATCATCGCTTTGAGCGCGTTTTTTATCCGCCCCGAATGGGTTTGGAGCCGCTGAGTTGTCGTCACGAGTCCGTTGAACGGCGATGAGTCGATCACGTCGCCGCTCCGCATGAGAATCTTAAAACCCTGGCGCGCCATCATGCCGTTGAAGGGCGGGCTCAAAACCGCGCCTTCGACGAGACCCCTTTCGAGCGCCACCATATTCAAGGCCGTGCTTCCGGTCTGAATCCACGTGACCTTCTTGGAATCGGCGCCGCCCTTTTCGAGCATCATCACGCCGTTGAGATGACTCTCGGAGCCGATGCGCGACACCGATATCTTTTTTCCTTCGAGCGCCTTGGCATTGGGCAGCTTGCTCAAGAGAGAGAAAAGCGGGGCGCGGTAGACGACGCCCACGCCTTTCAACGGCATGCCTTTGCTGATGGCTTCGATGGCCGGTCCGATGCTGGTGATGAAGTCCAGGTCGCCGGAGGTAAGGCCGGCAAGCTGAAGGTTGCTGCGGATCTGGATAATCTCCATATCCAGCCCGTTCTTTTCGAAGAGCTGCTTGTCCTTGGCGTAATAGAAGGGCATCAAGACGACATTCTTCGTCGAGATGCCGAGCCGAACTTTTTCCAGCGACCAAGCCTGCCCCGATGAGAAGGCTACGATGCAGAAAAAAAGCACCTGTAGATAACGCCGGTTCAACATAACCGCCATAGAGTCTCCAATAGGGAGGGCGTCGCAGCTCACCCGATCGGCCACATATCGAGAACGACGTCGATGCGGTTCCCTTGAGGATCGAGAATATAATTCTCGGCGTGGCGTCCCGGCGCGCTTTCCCCCTTGTGAACCGGCGTGATCGCCTGTATAGGTTCGTGCGACGGAACGAGGAAGCCGAAGTGCCAGATGCCGCTCGGCTTATCGCTGATTGCATTGATCGCGATATGCATATAGCCATCGGTCATGTATACGCTGCTCTTGTTCCCGCGCGGGTTTCGCCGCACCACCTTCAAGCCGAAGGTTTTCTCGTAGAACGATGCGAGCTCGTCCGGATTATCCGATCTTATGGCGATGTGTCTCACCTGCATTTTGTCCGGCATACTCTTCTCCTTAATGAATGGGGAAATTCTACGTATCGAGAATGGCACGCCAATATGCTCTCTGGCAACCGTTGTCAAGGCGAATACTGGACAGCGGCCATCGGCTGGAGAGTTTTGAGAGATTTTGAAGCCGTCACGGACTGATGGGGTGAGGTCTTGTTCTTGATTTTCTTAGGATTGTCTAGAAACTGTCCCGAACAGATTCAGTTCGTGAATCCGTTTCAGTACATCGGGCTCGCCCGCAACGCGTGCGCGCCGTGACGGTGGATAGTTTGCCGCAATGAAATATTTAATCGCGTCTTTGGTCCTATCGGTTGTTTGCGCCTGGGGCGCGAACATTTTCGCCGCCGAAGCGAAGCCCGCCTGGCAGGCGCAATGGGAGAAAACGGTCGAGGCGGCGAAGAAAGAGGGCAAGCTTTCGCTGTATATGTTCGACGGCGAGGACATCCTCGCCACGGTGGCGCGGCTATTTCAGAAAAAGTATCCCGAGATCGATATCGTTACGACTCCGGGGCGCGGCAATACGCTCGCGCCGCGCATCATGGCGGAGCGGCGCGCGGGCAAGTATCTCGTCGATGTTTACATCGCCGGAGTGACGACGGCCTATGACGTATTTTATCGCGCCAAAATCCTGGACAGCGTGCGCGCGGCGCTGATCCTCCCCGAGGTCACCGACGAGTCCAAATGGTGGTCGGGCCAGCATCAGTACGTCGATCCGGAGAAGCGCTACATCTTCGTCTACGTCGGCAACGTCAACCAGTACATTTCCTACAATACCAAGCTGGTGCAGCCGGGCGAGATTCGCTCCTATTGGGATTTTCTCCAGCCGAAGTGGAAAGGCAGGATGCTTTCGCGCGATCCGAAGATCTCCGGCAGCCAGCGCATCGGCTTGCGCATGATTTACTACTCGCCGGAGCTCGGCGCCGAATTCATTCGCCGCCTGTACGGCGAGACGGACATCACCATAACGCAGGAGATGCGTCAGGCGACCGATTGGCTCGCCGCCGGCAAGTTCGCCATCTGTTTTTTCTGTTCGGAGATTCAGAAGGCGAAGATGCAGGGCGTGCCGGTGGACGAATTCGACTCGGCGCAATGGAAAGAAATGCGAGCCATTTCCACGGGCAACCAGGGCTCGGTGGTGCTGCTGACCCAGCAGCCTCACCCCAACGCCGCGCGCCTGTTCGTCAACTGGCTCTTGTCGCGCGAGGGCCAGATCGCGTTTCAGCGCATCGCCAACACGCCGACCAATTCCGAGGAGTCGCTGCGCAGCGATATTCCGAAAGACGTCGTGCGCAAGGAGCTCAGGCGCGTCGACGGCGTCAAGTATTTGTTCGCGGACAATCCGCGGTATATGGACATGGCGCCGATCCTCGACGTCGTCTCAAAGGCTCTGGCGCAGTCGCAGGGCGGGAAGTACGCGAAGTAAGGGGGCGGCGATGAAGCGAAAGATTGCGTCCGCTCTTTTCGGAGTATTCGCCTTCGCATCCTTTCACAACGCGCTCGCCGCCGACCTTCCGACGCTGCGCGTCGCGAGCGACGGGGGGCGCTTGAACCATCTCGCGCTGTTCATCACCCAGAAGCAGGGTTTCTTCGCCAAGCACGGCCTCGACGTGGAGCTGATCCAGAACGCTTCCGCGGGCGGCGACAGCAATTCGCGCGCGGCGCTGAAGGGCTACGAGGCTTCCATCGAGCGCGGCGGGCGCGCCGATATGGCGGTCGCCAACGGCGGATTCTTCATCAACGCCGTGCTCAACGGCTCGGAAGCGATCGCGGTCGGCGTCATGACCGCCAACCCGGTTTACCAGCTCATCGTCAGGCCGGAGATCAAGAGCTATGCCGATCTCAAGGGCAAGACGGTCACCATGACGGCGACATGGGACGGGGTCAGCCTGACGGGGCGCGCGCTGCTCGCGAAGCACGGCGTCGGCCCGAAAGATTTCACGTTCGAAGGCATCAGGATGTCGGATGCGCGCCTGGAATGCATGAACGAAGGGCGCTGCGCCGCGATCCTCGCAGGGCAGCCGTCCGACAAAGAAGCCATCGATCTCGGCCGCGGCTACCATAGTCTCGGGACGACGCTGGAGGCGGGTCCGGTCACCTTCTATATGGAGGTCGTGCGCCGGCAATGGGCGGAGGCAAATCGGGATATCCTGGTGCGCTATTTGCGCGCCAAGGGCGACGCCATGGCGTTCATCCACGATCCGAAAAACCGCGCCGCGCTTAAGCGCGCGATCGCGGAAGTCACGGGCTATCCGCCCGCGGTTGTCGATCGCGTGGCGGCGAGCTACAGCGATCCCGGCCGGCAGATTCTCCCGCGGAGAGGAGAGCTGGATCCCGCGAGCTTCAACAACCTCCTCCAATTCGCGAAGGACGCCGGCCTTTGGGACAAGCCGTGGCCGCCGGCGGAGAGATTCTACGACCTCAGCTACGCCAGGGCCGCGGGAATCCAGTAAGACATCAGTGCCCGCCTACAGCCTGTCGAAGACGAGGATTTCATCCTCATACCGCGTCTGGTTGCCGCTGCCCAGCGTTCCCGAGTGTTTGTTGGTGAGCGTTTTTCCATCCGCGGAGACGGTAATAAGCCCTTTGGAGCTGACGCGGCCCTCGGGGATGTATTCTTTCACGGTGCCGGCCGGCAGATTGTAGTAGAGCTGGCGCAAGGTCTCGTGCTGAAAGGTATTGCAGTCGATCCGCGTCCAGCGCATCTGACGCGGATCGCCGCCTTTGGTGGGGTATGGCTTCCCGTCGAACTCGACCGACCACATCTCCCACCGTCCCACCAGACGGGGGTCGCGGTCATTGATGAACACTTCCGTGATGCCGTTTTGGCCGAACGGAGCGATGATCATGATGCGCGGCTCGATGACGCCGTTGTTCCGTGTGATCGTGGATTTTTGAAGATTCAGCCGCCACGTCCCGATCAAAGGATTGCTGGCGCATTTGAGCTCCTCCGCAGCCGGCGCTGCGGTCGATACGAAGCCGATCAACAACATCGCGGCGACAGCGGCGCCGAAGAACCGAAAAATTCCTGAACTCATCTTTTCCTCCCTGGCCGTTGAACGAGACGCGTGATTGCAGGCGAGCTACTTCGCGATGCGCTTAATCTTGGTCTCTACCGCCTGCACGACTCGGCCGTATATTGAAACGCCCAGGAAGGAAGATCAAGCTAAAAAGCAGCCGAAAAGGGCTGTCTATGGCTGCTTCGCGTTGAACTCGCCCGGTCGCTACGATTCGAATTGGCCGTCATTGCAGAGACAGGACAACGGCAGGCGGACTTCGAAGCAGCTCCCGCGGCCGGGCTCGCTCTCGACCGAGATCGTGCCGCCCATCAGCGTAATCAGGCGCCGGCATATCGCAAGCCCCAAGCCCCAACCCCTTTGTGGATGGCCGGGATTGGTCAGCTGAACGGTTTCGTTGAAAATGCGTTGCAGATCCGCGGAGTCGATTCCGATTCCGGTATCGCTGACGCGCACGAAGACGCTCTGCTCCGCGACTAGGCCGGCGGTTACGGTGACGCCGCCGCGGTCGGTGAATTTGATGGCGTTCGTCACCAGATTTTCGACGATGCGAATCAGTTTCACGCGGTCGGTGCGGATCCTGATCGGCAGCTCCGGCGTCTTCACTTCGAGAAACAAGCGCTTGGACGCGGCTAACGTGCGCAGGCGGGCGCAGTTGTCCGCGACGACTTCGTCGAGACAAAACTCGCTCTCGTGGAGCACGGCCGTTCCGGAATCGAAGGAAGCTACGTCGAGAACTTCCGAGACGAAGTTGACGAGGAAGCGCGTCGAAGATTGAAGTTCCTCCGCCAGCGGCGAAATACCCTGGAAAGCGGCCGAAGCGCCGATGGCCCGCCGGATGGCTTCAGCGGCCAGGCTGATTGTCGTCACGGGGTTGCGGATGTCGTGCGACACAGAAGCGAGCAGCTGGGTTTTGCGTTTGCTCGTCTGCTCGGCCTCTTCGCGGCGCTGCCTCAGCTCCTCGTTTTGACGAGAAATCTCTTCTTCGTAGCGGAGTAATTCGCGGTTCGCCGCTTCGAGGTCCTGGTTTTTTGCCTCGATGGATCGGCGCTGCGCTTCGACGGCGTCGACGGCTAGCGTCCATAAATGAAGCAAGGCGGCGGTCAACACCAGTGCGAGCGCGGCAAGCACGCGGTCCAGGAAGAACGGCTCCTCCGCAGAAAAAACCCCCCGTGGAATCTGACGGGCATAGACGACGAATGTCGCGGCGAGCAATACGACTGTCAGGCCCCAAAGCAGGCGGCGGTTCCGTCCCAAGGCGGCAAGAACCAGAGGTAGGCCGTAGACAATGGCGACGTTCAGCTGAATCCAGGTCGCCCAGTCGATAAAGACCTCGAAAACCGCCAGCAGGACAGCACAGATGAGCGCCAGGCGCGCCGGCTCGGTCAACAGCGATTCAGGCCACCTATGTATCGGTTCCGTGTTGCTCCACATTTGTCGAGGTTGGAAGCCTGACCTATCAACGAATGGCGCGGCGTGTGATGAAAGTCAAAGTCAAAAAACGACTATCGGCTTTCCACTCTGAAAACAAGGCTGCGGATCTAATTTGGGGTCGGTTCTTGCCGCCCGATCGCATCGCGGGCCGCTCAGGACGAGAGGGGCCAAAATACGTCACGACGAAATAGGAAAATCGCGGCGGGGAACCCCCGGATTGCAGGCCGAATGTGGATTCCAGCGGAGGCTGGTTGATCAAGCTGGTAAAAAATCAGAACAGCTTTGCGCTGGAGTATCAAGACGCCGCCGGCGCCGTCCATAAAGAGGAGCATTCCAGCTCGGCGTTATTCAAGAATCTATCGGAAGAGTCCTTGCGGCAAATGAGGCAAGAGAAACCACTGGCCAAAGTCGCTTCCTGACTATCACGACCCGCAGTGATTTAGCGTCAGGTCTTGCAAGTAATACATTCCTCATTGGACATTTCCCCGCCGCTGCGCTAATCAGGCGCAATGTCCATCGACCTCCACATCTTTCTCAGCGATTCGCGCGTACCCGACCGCGCCACATGGCAGAAGGCGATCGAGGATCTCGGTTTCGCTACGATCCTCGACGCGAATTTCGATGTTCGGCACGACACCGGCTTTAGACCCGCGACGTACGAAGGGCAAGAGACGGGTTTTGAGTTTACTCTCGGCGCTGCTGCGGACGTGCTTCCCACTTATCCGCACGTGGCAGCGCGGGTCGGCGCACGCGACAAATGCGCGACGTTCATCTGGGGCGGCGAACTGACCGAAATGTGCGCGGCCCTTTCGGCCGCCGCCGCGCTCGCGAAGCTGGCAGACGGAATCTACTTCTACCCGGACGACGACATTATCTACACCGCCGACGAAGCGGTGGAGGCGGTCCGGCGCGACCTGAGCTCTATCTAGCCGTCGATCTCAATTGGACATTTGCCCGCCGCTGCGCTAATCAGGCGCCATGCCGGGCGACTTTAACTCCCGGCCGCTTACGCGACAGATGGCCCGCAATCTGGCGCTGTGGCTGATCCTGGTTCTCGTTTTCCTATGGGTCTTTTCGTTTCTTCGCTCCCGGCCGACCGAAGATCTAGCAACAAAGAAAAAAAAGGCTTTAGAGATCGGCGCGGATTACATCAAGACGCATTACGGTTTCGATATCCGAGACAGAAAACTCTTGCTCATCGATAAAGGCGCTACATGGGACATGACATACGAAGTGCCGAAGGACAGAATCGGCGGAGCGGCCGGCGTAACCATCGATAAGCAGACGCTGAGAATTCTGGGATCTTATTTCACGCAGTGACAGGCGCCATGCCGGAGCTTCTAACCCGCCGCGCGCGTTATGATTAATTTACTATTCGCTGCCGTTGTAGCAGCGGCGTTTTTATCTATTGGCTTTGCGTGCGTCTTTTGGCCTGAAAGGGTCTGGCAATTTTATTTGGACGCATCGAACGACAGCCCATTTTTATTTTTCATGAAATCACGGATATATCTTTGGTATCTTCGTTTTATCGGGCTCATAGCAATTCTTGCTTGCACAGCAGTTCTTATACTTCTTTCTCAGGCGGAACTACCTCAGCCGACGCCCTAGGTATGTCTCTCATCGCCGCCGTTGACATTTTCCTAATCGATTGACTACTCTCCTCCCGCGCGCACCTTCCCCCGCTCGTCCGTGCGCGCGAAAGGAGAGGCGCCATGCATCTGGCCGTCAAAACGCTCTTCGTGCTGGCTGTCGGGCTCGGGTTCTGCGGCGTCGGTGCCGGGGCGGAAGAAAGCGCCGCGCTCCCGAAGGGCGGTGTGTGGAGTCTCGCCGGCGCGATGCCCGAGGCGCGCCAGGAGGCCGGCGTCGCCGCGCTCGGGAATATGATTTACATCGTGAGCGGCTACGGCTCCGACCAGGTGCCGAGCGTCCTCGTGCAGGTGTACGACCCGGCGGCGAATAAGTGGAGGCAGGCCGCGCCGATTCCCCGGGCGATGCATCACCACGGCGTGGCGGCGGTCGACGGCAAACTCTACGTCGTCGGCGGCTTCACCGGCGTCTTCGCCAAGCGCGACCCGATCGCTTCGGTCTGGCGCTACGATCCCGCCGCCGACCGCTGGGAGAAGCGCGCGCCGCTGCCGGCGCCGCGCGGCGCGCTCGCGGTCGCGGTGCTCGACGGGAAAATCTATGCGCTCGGCGGGGAGCATTGGAGCGCGGCAAAGCCCGGCGCATACGAGCCGGTGTCCGACGCCGCGGTCTACGATCCCAAGACCGACGCGTGGGAGATCCTGCCGCCGCTCCGCTACCGGCGCGATCATCTCTTCGCCGGCGCGATCGGCGGGCGGATATACGCCCTCGGCGGGCGCGACCGGCCCAACTATGCGATTAAAAATGTCGAAGCGTACGATCCCGCGGCGCGCGCGTGGAGCGAGCGGGCGCCGATGCCGACCGGCCGCTCCGGCGGCGCGGCGGCCGTCATAAATAATCGGCTCTACGTCTTCGGCGGCGAAGGCAACCCCGACAATACGTCGCTCGGTACCTTCAACCAGGTCGAATTTTACGATGCAGCGCATGACGCCTGGACGCGCCTCGCGCCGATGCCGCTGCCGCGCCACGCCGTCGGCGCCGCGGTGGTAGGCAAGCGGATTTACCTTCCCGGGGGCAGCATCGTGCAGGGCGGGCGCGCGCCGGGCACGACGCCGATCGTGGACGCCTTCGAGCCGAATTGATAGGAAAAAGAATTATGGCAACTCCGGTCAAGATCGTCGCGATCCTTGCCGCCAAGCCCGGCAAGGCCGGGGAGCTTAGAGCGCTGCTCGACGGCATGGTGATCGCGAGCCGGGCCGAGCCGGGGAACCTGCAGTACGACCTCTGGCGCGACCACGCCGACGCGGGGCGTTTCGTGCTCATGGAGCTCTATGCCGACGAGGCGGCGGTGGCAGCGCACCGCGCGTCGCCGCATTTCAATAATTATCTTGCGCAAATCAACGACCTCGCGGAGCGCACGGCAATGACGCTGGATGCCATTGACGTCGCCTGAGGACGTATGCAATCCGCCTCTGCAAAAATCGACGCGAGAATCGCGGAGCTCGGGGACTGGCGCGGGGAGACGCTCGCGCGGGTGCGCGCGATCGTGCATGAGGCGCACCCGGAAATCGTGGAAGAGTGGAAATGGGCGAAAGCGACGAGTCCCGGCACGCCGGTTTGGTCGCGCGGCGGCATCGTCTGCACGGGCGAGACGTACAAGAGCGTCGTCAAGCTGACATTCGCGAAGGGGGCTCAGTTGAAGGACGCCGCGGGGCTGTTCAACGCGAGTCTCGAAGGGAACGTCCGGCGCGCAATCGACATCCATGAAGGCGAGGAGATCGACGCGGCGGCGCTGAACGAGCTCGTCCGCGCCGCGGTCGCGCTCAATCTCGCAGGCAAGCAGAAGCCGAAGCCCCGCCGCGCGCGCAAGCGCGCGGGCTAGCTTCGCTTACTTCCGCTCCTCCGACAGCCGGAGCTCCGCTAAAAGCTCCTTCGCCTTCGCCTCATCGACCGGCTCGACTTTAAATGGCGCCTTTTGCGCCGAGATCGCCGCGGCGGCGACGCCGCCGACGATCCCGCCGAAGACCGCCAATCCCATGGACTGCCAGTACTCGTCGCGCCACGAAACGAGGAGATAGCGCTTCTCGCCGGCGACGAGGACGACATCGATCGCGAAGAGCGGCTTTTTATCTTTCCAGGCGACCGCGATTTGTCGCGCGCCGGGCGCCTCGTCGACGACGGCGAACCCGCCGCGCTCGACTTTACCGGCGCGCGCTCCGTCGATATAAATATCGGTGAACCCCCCTTCGGAGTGGCTGTCGCCCTCGCGCATAAAGATGAGCCGCGCTCGATCCGCGGGCGCCGATTCCGTCGCGAAGCGCGTTTCCATAAAACGCGCGCCAGATGCGCCGCAGCCGCAGACGAAAGTCAAAACAATCGTAACAGCGGTAAGCCTCTTCAACGAATATCGAGAAAGCATTTCATAAACGTTAATCCGGCATTCCCGCCGTGACGGTGATCTCGACGAGCAGCTCGGGCGCGTTGAGCATCACCTCGACGGTGGTGCGCGCGGGCTTGTTCGTGGCAAAGTATTTGCCGTACTCCTCGTTGTAGGCCGCGAGGTCCTCGCGCCGGGTGAGGTGCGTCAAGACGGTGAGCACGTTGTCAAGCGACGTGCCGGCGGCGGCGAGAATCGTCTTGACGCGCTCGAGCGCGAAGCGCGTCTGCTCGCGCACGTCCTTGCCGACCTCGCCGGTGGCCGGGTGGCGGCCGGTCTGCCCGGCGACGAAGACCAGATCGCCGAAGCGGACGGCGGCGGAGAGATTGGGGTTGGCGGCGGCGAGCTTTACCTGGATGATTTCTTTTTTGGCCATGCAGTCGAAATACCTTCGCGCCGCTGTGTTGTCAAACATGGATGGATATTTCCGCCGCGCTCGCCGGCGGCTTTTTTCTGTTGTCGCGGCGGGCGATCCGTGCTATAGAAACGGCGTTTCGTAAAAATTTAATACGTTTTCGAATTGCTTCGGTGGCATCGATTGTCATCGAATGTCATATCCTGACTGTATTTGACCTGTACGCTCCTGCGCGACGGCCGGAATGTAGGGCTGGAGGGCAATATGATCGTAGTAGCCAGGGATGCGAAGAAGGCGAGCGCTCGCGAGATTGCGCTCGCGTTCGTTTTGGTTCTCGCGGTCGCGTTTATGAATCTTCATACGGAAATATTCGAGGAGTACCGCTGGAATCGAGAGATCGAGAGCGAATGGGCCTCGGTGGGGTGGGAGACTCTCGCGCGCCGGCCCGCCTCGACCTTTGTGTTTCCCTGGACGATGATATGGAAGCCCGCCGGGATGGTGATCATGGCGCATCCCGTGCTGACGAAGAAGCTCTACAAAGTCGACGGCAGCGGCCGCTATTTGATTTCGGCGATCGTCGCGCGCTTTTCCCGCAGCGGCGGCCGACTCGAGAAGTCGCAGCGCGCGGAGTTCATCAATTGCAGGACTGGAACCTATGCCACCGTGGGCGACCTGAAAGAGCGGACGCGCTTCGACGTGCTGAACGCGAACGGGGCGCCGCTGCCCGGCCGCTGGCACGCGGCGCCCGCGGAACTGCTCGCCTATTTTTGCAAGACGAAGTAGTCGTAAACTTATCGCGACCCTGACGATAACCAGCACGGCGATCGTTCTCCGCTTCCACTTGCCCGCTGTGCCGACGCTCGCGTAGAATGCCGGCGCGCCGCCCCGCGGCGATTTTCCATGACCTCGTCCCTCGATCTCACCGTCGTATTCGCCTGGATCGCCATCACGCTCGGAGCGGGAATCCTCGCCGGGCTGCGCTCCAACATCGACGCCTACTGGATCAACCGCCGCGCGACCGGCACGCTGCGCCTGCTGTTCACCGTCGTATCGACGCAGGTCGGCGCGGGCGCGATCCTGGGCGTCGCCTCGGCGACTTTTTCGAGCGGCACCGGCTTCGGCCTGGTCGCACTGGTCTCCACGGTGACGGGCTTCGCCGCGCTGTCGTACATCGCGCCGGCGCTCAAGCGCTTCGGCGATCACTACCGCGCGATCACGCTGCCGGAGATTTTTCGCGTGCGCTACGGCCGGTCGGTCCAGGTGGCGGCCTCGCTCGTGATCCTCTTCACCTACATCTCGATCCTGGCGGTCCAGTTTCTCGGCGCATCGTACCTCGTCACGCTGGGCACCGGCTGGGCGGTCAAGTTCACGATCCTGTTCGCTGCGGCGAGCGGGATTGTCTACAGCGCGTTCGCGGGCATCAAAGGCGACATCGTGACCGACACGCTGCATTTCTGGGCCAAGGCCGTGGTTTTCCTACTGCTGCTTTTTCCCATCCTGATGCTGCGCCATCCGCCGGCGGAGTGGAGCGGCGCTGTTCCCGAGGCGATCTGGTCGCCGCTCACGTTCGGCGGCTGGCCGTTCCTGATTGTCGGACTGCTGCTCGGCTTCATCATCCCGCTGCTGTCGCCCGAGCTCTGGATAAAAATCTACGCGGGCCGCACGGCGCCCGAGGCGCGGCGCGTGATGCTGCTCGCCGGCCTGCTGGCCGTGCCGTTCTACGCCTTCGCCATCTTCACCGGCGTGCTCGGCTACGCGCTCTACAGCGGGCAAATCAAATCCGACGTGCTGGTGATCCAGCTGATCACCGATACGCTGCCGCCCGGGCTGCTCGGCCTCGGCCTCGCGGCGATCTACTCCGACGTCATCTCGACGGCAAACACGATCACCGTGGTGATTGCGGGAACGATATTCCGCGACCTTTTGCGCATGGACCCGACCGCGCTGTCGAATCTCAAAGTCAGCCGCGCGCTCACCGCGCTGGTGGGGATTGCGGGCGCGCTCATGGCGATCGCGTCCGCCGACCTAGTGCAGCTCATGCTGAACGCTTATTACATGATCATCGTCGTCGGGCCCGCGCTCGTGGGTGTCGCGCTGTGGCGCCGCGCCACGGCGAAAGGCGCGCTCGCCGCGATCGTCCTCGGCGCGCTGACGACGATCGCCTTCCTGTTCATTTCGCCGAAGGAAGCTTTCCTGCCCGGCCTGCTCGTGTGCGCGGTCGCCTTCGTCGCCGTCTCGCTCGCGACCGATCATTCGCCCGGCGAGGTCACGGATCCCGCGGTCATCTTTCCAAAATAAAAACGGCGCCGCCTCGGGCGCATAAACTACGAAATCGAGCAATTTACCCTAAATCTCACTTCGCAGGGACTTTTGGAGCTGCGCGCGCTTTTCCGATTCGCCTCCCTATGCTGGAGAGGCTAGGGGAGATGAATCTTTTCCGCGATCCAGCGCCGCTTCTCCTCGGGCGGGGGCGGCGTCCACTGATAGAGCCACGTCTCGGTGAGCGCTCGGCTGCCGAGGCGGAGATAAAGCCGCAGGTCGATCGGCTCGGCGCTCTCATCGGTCGGCCGGATGTCGAACTTCGCGCGCCATCCTTTGATCTCTTCCTGAGGCTGCGCGGAGACGATCTCGACCGCGCCGCGCGAGGCGCTGATCGCCGCGGCGACGCCGGACTTCGCGCCCAACCCGGCGAGCTCGCCGCCGGAAAAATCGACGGCGAATCGCCACGAGAAGTACTCGCGCCTCCGGCCGACGACCCCGCCGATGCCGTCGCGCGTCGCGACGACGCGCCCGGCATCGCTCTCGAACGGCGCGCGCGCTCCCCAGTGCATGCGGTAAGAAAACAACATCTCGTCACCCGGCTGCGGTGGCGCCGCTGGGTTCCAGAACGCTGCGATGTTGTCGGTCGTCTCGTCGGCGGTCGGGAACTCGAGCAGCAGCACCGCGCCTTTGCCCCAGCCGCGGCCGCCGATCGTTTTCGGCTCGATCCACACGCTCGGGCGGCGGTCGTAGTAAGCACCGTCGTCCTGGTAATGGTCGAAGTCGCGGTCGCGCTGGATGAGGCCGAAGCCGCGCGGGTTGTCGTCGAAGAAGGAGTTGACGCGCGCGCCCCGCGGATTGAGGAGCGGCCGCCAGATGCGCTCGCCGCGCCCGGTCCAGAGCGCGAGCCCGTCGGAGTCGTGGATCTCCGGGCGCCAATCATCCGCCACGCGCCGGTCGTTCTCCCCGCTGAGAAACATGCTGCTGAGCGGCGCGACGCCGAGCCGCTCGATCGGCTTCCGCGGATAGAGCGCGGCGTCGACGTCCATCGTCAGCGTCGCGCCCGGCGCAATCTCGAAGCGATACGCGCCGGCGACGCTCGGCGAATCGAGCAGGGCATACGCCGTCAGGCGCTGCGCCGATTTAACGGGTCGCGTGAGCCAGAACGCTTCGAAGACGGGAAATTCCTCGGGGCGCTGGAGTCCGGTGTCGACCGCGAGCCCGCGCGCGGAGATGCCGTACTGCTTTTCGCCCCCGACCGCGCGGAAATAGCTCGCGCCGAGAAACGCGACGACGTCGCGCTGCCAATCGGTATGAAAAAAAATCCGGAAGCCGGCGAAGCCGAGCCCTTTGGGCAGCGCGTCGAAGCCCGCCGCGCGGAAATCGAACATCGCCGGATCGAAGTCGACCCGCCGCGCCTTGCCGTCGGCCAGCTCGTAGATCTCGACCGGCTCCTTGTAGCCGCGCCCGGGTGGAAAGTAGCGCGCCTGGAAGCCGCGTCCTTCGTCCGCCCAGAGCGCGCGCTCGGGACGAAAGCGGATTTTTTGAAAGCGGTCCCAGCTCATCTCGGCGAGCGGCGGCGTGAGCATGTTGCGCGGCGGCCGGTAGGCGGCGGCCGCCCGCGCGCGCGCCTTGCCTTTGAGGCTCGCGAAAAATTCCGCCGGCTCGACGGAGTTTTCCGCGGCGAATAATTTCGGCGGCAAGAAAGGTGAGAAAAAAAACAGCGAAGCGTATTTGAGGACCGTACGGCGATGCATCGTCTTTCCGTCGCGCTGCTAAATTGAATAGCTCCCGGCGGACGTGACCGCCAGTAGCTATCTTGACACGTGTCGTGCCGGTGCTATTCGTCCCGTGACTATCTAAAGGAGGCATTACGATGAAGAAAATCTTTTTGCGGGCTTTAAGGCCGCTTATTATCGTCGCCGTGTTTGGGCTGGGTTACGTTTGCGGCACGCTCAACCAGCAGCCGGCCGAAGCGCAGTTCGGCGGGCTTTTGGACAAGGGCGGCGGCGTGTTCGGCCAAGCGAAGGAGTTCGGCTCGGCGATCGTCGAGATGCAGGATCACGTGAGCGGTCTGCAGAAAAATCTCGACACCTTCAAGAAGGTGCAGTCGGCGCTGACCGGGAAATAAGCGCCGGGAAATTTCGGGCGGCGATCAGGAGCCGGGCGTGCGGGCGTCGGCGCGGCTGTAGTGTTTTTGCAGCGAGTCGATGAAAGCGAGGGTGGCGCTGACGAGGCCCGCCTCGTCTCTTTTTAGCACCAGCACGACCTGGCCGTCGGTCCATTTGCTCACGTCTTGCGCGCTGGCGACAGCTTCGCCGTATTTGGCCCTGGCCGCGGCGAGCAGGCTTTCCCATATCTCGGCGCCTCTGTTGCGATAGCTCGTCGTGATCGCCGCGAGCCGACCGTCCATGTAGACGCCCAGCACGCGCGCCGCGCCCTTGGGCAGGTAGCGCGGCAGCAGCGCCAGCAGCTCGGCGCCGGAGGCGGCTTTGCCGACCTCGACCGCTCGCCCCGACGAGCGCAGCGCGGCGATCGCCTCGCGAGCGTTAGGCCGTTCTCGGTTCTATTGATCCGCAGCGAAGAGAGGCGAAGCGGCGGCGCGATCCGCGACGCGGAGTCCGCGCCCGCTTCCTGCATGGCGCGGTTCTCGTCGTCGCCCTGGATCGTCGCCGCGCCCACCAGCGTTTTCAGCATAAACCCCAGGAAGAAAAGCAGGAACGCGACGATGATGAAAGCGGTCGTCGAGTGCATCGCTCTCGGCATGGCATTTCCCTCCATGGCCCCGTGTAAAGGAGCAACGCATGTGCCAGGGGCAAAATAGCTTGCCGATTCGGCGCCTAGGCCCGTCCGCTTTTAACGCGATTTGTAACCGGTGCGGTTTTACGTGACAGCCGTGCGATCGCGGAAATTCGCGATTTTATGCCCGCGCGCCGCCGAGTGTTGGAAAGTGCACTTCCTTCCCAAATTTCCGTTGCACGAAATGTCATAGCGGAAAAGTCTACGGGGCGGCGGACGCGCAGGAGAAGTTCGTGAAGGATTTCGTAGCCGCGTGGAGCAAGGTGAATGAACCTGGATCGCTTCGACCTCGCCGAGTTTGACGGCGAGGGCGGAGGCGGCGTTTCAGAATATGTCGGCTGTGCAACTTGGCGTGGGCACATTAAAAATGCCGGACGCGAGTCGGCCTTTTCGATGCGCAAAACTATTTATACTATTGACACGCGCTCGCCGCGTACCGTATGAAGCTCGGCCATGCGGCGCGCGCGAAAAGTATTTCTCCGCGGAGTTTCTGCGGCATTCGTTCTATGGCTTTCCGCCGTCGCCGCGGGTTGCGCCCCGGCGCTGCTCGCGCCCGCGGCATCGGAAAGTGCGCTCGTCATCGGCAGGGTTGTCATCAATTATCGGCGCGCGACGTCTTGAGGTGTTGCGCCTCCGGGAGTCATCAAGGCGGGCATTCTGGTCGAGTTCTTCGGCCAAGGCAAGGTGATCGTGCGCGTCTCGACCGACGAAGAGGGCTACTTCTTTCTCCCGAATATCCCATCCGGCATCTACGATCTCGCTCAAGTGAGCTTCGGCAACATTGCCATGAGCGGGAGAGGCTCCTATATGTCGACAGTCGAACGATACGCGATTCCGACCGGAACGCTCGCGTTCAGCCCGTCGCCAGGAAAAGTCGGATACGTCGGCGGCATCATCGTTGACGTCGATGAGAGGGGATTCGGCACCGCCAGCCAGGCCCCGGACGAGGCCGGCGCCAGAGATTATTTTTTTCGTAATTGGGCCAAGTCTCCCTGGGCGGCGCGAGAGTTGATATCGCTGCGGTCGCGCCCGACGGCACGTCCGATGTCTCATTTATAACGTGGAAATGCGTGCGGTTCTTTACGCGCGCAGCAAGGCCGCCGTGGCTTTCCCGGCGCGTCGGTAAGGCACGCGGTGCGCCGGCCGCGGCAACTCTGCGGCGGGAAGCGCGGGGAGATTCGGCGCGGGCTTGCGGAGCGATTTACGAACTCGGTCGGGGTCCAATCCCAAAACTTCGCAGACATTGCAAAACGAGAACGTGGCGTTTTTGTCGTTGCTGAAAAGCCACGTCTCCTCTTCGACGAAGCGGCGTCCGCGAACGACGAGGAGTTTTCGGTAGCTCTTTACTGCGTCGTCGAGCACCGCGGCGAAAAGCCGTTTTTCCGGCTGGATGTCGCCGCTCTTCGCGAATGTCTCCCAATACTGCACGGATAACGAAGCGTCCTCTTTAAAGAAACCCGTATGTTCCATCGCTTCTCCTTATCGGCGGCGGGAGAATACGTTGGACTTCGGCAGATTTGTATCCGGGATAACCCTGAAAATGGGCCGGGAAATACCTGATGCTCAGATCCCGGTTCACGAGACAGAGGAGGAATGTGGGCGCTGTCTTTGGCCGCTCGAAGTTAATAACGCCACGTAGCGCCCGGCGCGGCCGTCGCGCGTGATCTCCTGGTGCCGCTGCCGGGCGGGCGTTTTTCTTAAGTTTTTCGCGGACCATGACAACGGTGCCCTATGCGCCTGCCTGCTTTTCCTTCCGGTTTTCACCCGTATTGAACCTACCGCACCCCCCTTGCGACAATTCTTCGTATGGATATTTACGGCAACTTTCGAGGTGAAGCTGACGGCGCTACGCGTGACGGCGCGGTTTCAGAATTGATCAAGGACTTCAAGAGATTGCGCCAGCCTCATATTGATTCAAATCCGATTTTTATGCGGCTCGCTCGCGGCGAGATTACGCGCTTCCATTACCTCGCTTATCTGCGAGAGACGTATCACCTGGTGATCCATACGCCGAAGTATCTGAGGATCGCCGCCGACCGGGTCGTGGCGACCGACCCGCGGCTCGCCGCGTACTTTCGTAACTTCGCCGACGAAGAGACCGGACACGAGCTCTTATGCGTTCGCGACATAAACGCCCTAGGAGAGGACCGGCGGCGCGTCCTGTCCGGCGCGCCGAATCCCGGCGCGTGGGGCATGATTACGCAGTGTTATTTCTGGGCGAGCCAGGGCAATCCCGTCGCGCTTTTGGGTGAGGCCTTCGCGACCGAGGAGCTGGGCGCGAGCAATGGCGCGGACGTAGCGAAGCTGCTCGTTGCGGATTACGGCATCCCGCGCGGCGCGACCAATTTCCTGCGCGTTCACGGAAGCGTGGACGTGGAGCACGTTCATGCGGCGGCGCGCGCCATCGCGTTGCACGCGGGCGGCCGCGCGCAAATGGCCGAGATCGTGCAGGCCGTAAAAATGACCTACCGATACTATAGCCAGCTGTTCACGGACGTTTTGGAGTTGGGCGACCGCTGGACCAAGGACATGTCCGCCGCTGCTTAAATCTTTTGTCCCATACACCTACATCTAAATATCCACTCGTGCGTCGATTATGAGGCCGAGAGTTTTCTCCCGGCCTTTTTTAATGCCACCGCGCAGCGCCCGTGCATTCCGGTTGGATTTCCTCGCCCCTATTTGGCTATGATCGATACAACATGACTGCCGATGAATGGAAGAACTGGCTGGCTAAGACCGTGCGCGAGGTGATGGCGGCGCCGGAATTCGACCGCTATTTCGCCGTGAAGCTCAGCCGCCCGCGCGCCGCGATGATGCTCACCCAGCACGGGCTCTTCAGCCGCCACCGCCGCGATTGCTGGGCGTATCTGTCGGCGAACTGTCCCGAGCTGTCGATCAAGCAGAAGATCCTCCGCCACGAGTACGAGGAGGTAATCAAAGACGACTACACCGACCGCGGCCACCTCGAGCTCGTAATCCGTCAGGCGGAAGCGATCGGCATGACGCCGGAAGAGGTGAACGCGGTCGAGCCGCTGCCGATCACGCGCGCCTGCCTCTACGCCTGGGCGTGGATGACGCGCGAAAAGAATTGGGTGGAAGGCATGGCGGCTCTCACCGTCACAGAGTGGTCGAACGATGACCGGCTGCTGGCCGATCTGGGCGGCGGCCACGCGACGCGGAGCGCGCGGCGCTGGATGGAGGACCTCGGACTGACCTGGAAGCAGATGCCGAACTATAAAGTTCACAGCCAGGCCGACGAGGAGCACGGCCGGATGTTTCTCGCCGACCTCGAGAATTTTGCAACGGGCGAGCGCGAGGCCCGGGCGATGCAGGCGGTGCGCGAGTCGCTCGATCTTTTCAGGATCTTCCGCGGCGGCGTCGCCGAGGCGATGGAAAAGATTCCGCTCTAGGGCTTCGCGCCGGCGAGGAAACTGCGCGTGATCGCGACATGGAAAGCGACGCGCCGTAGCGCGAACAATTGCGAGTCTTCTATAAAAAGGGCGAGCGCCGGGATGACCCCCGGCGCTCGCCCCGCCCATGACGAAGCTTGAAGCTCCCGTTACTGCGTTAAGTCCCTGAAGCGGGAGTATGCGTCAACGAGAAAACGACCTTCGCGTCCGCAGCAGCGGAGCTGCTTGCGGCTTCGACGGTCACCAGCTCGCCCGCAACTGTCACATCGCTATTGACGTTGTCCGCGCACGATGTCGCCGCGTCCGAGATCGTGCAGGTGATCGCGGTCGGGTTGCCGTTGACCAGTACCGTGAACACGATTGACTCACCCAATCCCGGAGTCGTACCGATCGATACAAGCAGATTGGCTAACGTTCCGTCCGGAACCGGAGCACCCAGAGGCTCTAGGCCCGACCCCTCAATGCCGAAGCCGTTGCCGGGAGCCATGACGATCACTGTGGCGTTCGTCAAGAGATCGCCGGCCGTACCGCCAGTCATGAGAGACGAGGTATTCGGTCCGGTCGGACCAGTGGCGCCGGTCGCACCCGTCGCGCCCGTAGGACCAGCCGGCCCGGTAAGGCCGGTATCGCCCGTCGGTCCCGTCGGACCAATCACGCCCGTAGCACCGGTCGCGCCCGTCGGACCTTGTGGCCCCGTTGCGCCGGTTGGACCCGTCGCCCCGGTCGGTCCAATAGGCCCGGTATCACCCGTCGCGCCAGTAGGACCGGCAGGCCCGGTCGCGCCCGTCGCACCCGTCGGACCCGTCACGCCGGTCGGACCCGTAGGGCCCGGATCGCCGGTAGCACCAGTCGGACCGGCAGGTCCGGTTGCGCCCGTATTACCGGTCGCGCCTGTCGCACCCGTCGGACCTTGCGCGCCAGTGGCGCCGGTCGGTCCAGCAGGGCCGGTAGCGCCGGTTGCGCCGGTCGCACCCGTCGGGCCGCTCGGACCCTGGGGTCCCGTCGGTCCCGCAATGGAGACCGGCGTCTCATTGTTTTTACAATTTGTCGTCTCGTCATCGATAACCCTGAAGACGCCGCTCTTGTCGTTTCTACATCCGATGACAGTCACTGCGTTGGCCGGCGCCGCCGAGTAGAGCAGCCCCGCCAAGGCAGCGAGAGTCAACACCAACAAATTTTTCACTCCAACCCTCCTTGGTTAGTCGGCGATCGCGCCTACAGTTGAGAGATTCGACGCGCTTCCGGAGCAAGCGTCATTCCAAAAGTTGTCCGCCACGGTCAGCGCGGCGGAAGGGAGCCGGAGGGTATGAAAGGGAATACTTGTGTCGCCGCGCCGTGACAAACTACGGCACTGTTCGGGGCTTTCAAACGTGAAAAGGAAATCGGCGGAACGGGTCGCCGGCGGTTGTAAAAAGAGAAACGGCTGGTTGCCGGAAGACGTTACCTATAAAGAAGTTTAGTTGAACATAATTGAACGATTGCTCATCTTTGCCTATGTAACTTATAGACCCTAAGGGAAATATAGAAGGTAGCGATAGGCGAGCTTTTGATTATCAGCCGTCGCGGGTGCGATTCGAGCGCCCGAGATCGGTCTCACTATGGACATCTTCCCGTTATCGCGCTAGAGCTTCCTTGAAATCGCCGGCTTCGCATCTTCAGGAGGGAGTCATGGGACTTCCGTGGAGATTCTGGTCGTTAGGCGCGTTGTTGTTTTGCACCGCCGCTTTTTCACCGACATGACATTCAGATTCTCGCCAGTACGGCCGACTTCAAGACGCGCTTCGAATTTCCTTATATATGCGCGACGCCGACGAAGCCTTTTCTTGCGCGCCGACGACGGCATCGTCCGCGAGCTCGATCACAGCGGATTCATCGACAAGATCTATTCGCAGTGATAAAGGAGCGTTCATGAAGGATGGATTTAAGGTCTTCGACAGCGATCTCCACGTAATGGAGCCACCCGACCTCTGGGAGCGTTACATAACGCCGGAGTTCAAAGCGGTTGCGCCGCGTGGCCGGACGTCCGACAACGTGCGCGATCTCGGCATCATTTTTCCGGACGGCGACCCTAACGGCAGGCGGACCAGCGGCGTGCCGCACCGCGGCCGCAATTACGAGAAGAACCAGATTCTCTATAAGGACGATGCGCGGCGCGGCTGGGGGCCGGAAGTGCAACTCGATGCGATGGACAACGAAGGCATCGACGTCGCCGTGCTTTTTCCCAGCCGTGGCTTGAGCGTGCTGACCAATCCCGAGCGCGAGCCTCGCTTCGCGGCGGCGATCGCGCGGGCGTACAACGATTGGATGGCGGATTTCTGCAAAGTCGATGCCGCGCGTCTCATCGGCGCGGGGATGCTCTCGGTCTTCGACATTCAAGATGCCGTCGACGAGAGCCGCCGCTGTGTCGAAGAGCTGGGGTTTCGCGCCGTCTTCCTGCGCTCCAACATCGTCAACGGCAAAACCTGGCACGATCCGTATTACGATCCGCTGTGGAGCACGCTCGCAACGCTCGATATTCCCGTCGGCTTTCACGAAGCGACAGGCTCGCGCGCGCGCCAGACCGGAGACTGGTTCGAGCCGAACTTCGGCATCCGTCGTGTCTACGCGCAGCCGTTCGAGCAGATGCTGGGCCTCGGCAGCTTCATCGGCGGCGGCGTGCTCGCCCGCCACCCGAAGCTCAAGGTCGCGTTCTTGGAAGCGAACTGCTCCTGGGTACCGTGGCTCCTGTGGCGCTTCGACGAGGGCTGGGAGCGCGAGGGCGATGTTTTCATGCCCGAGCTGACCATGGCGCCGAGCGAATACTTCAAGCGCCAGTGCTGGGTCGCGGTCGAGCCCGACGAAGCGCCGGCGCGCCATATGATCGCAGAGATGGGCAGCGAGCGAATCGTCTTCTCGACCGATTACCCGCACGGCGACTCGCGCTATCCGCGCGCGGTAGAATGTTTCCTCAAGCTGCCGCTCGCCGACGAGGACAAGCGCAAAATTCTCTGGGACAATTGCGCGGCGTTTTACGGAATGGAAGAAAGCGGAGGCGCTGCAACGAAAGGAGCCGATCATGGAAGCCATCATGGAAGTAAAGAAGCAAAACGCGCTTGAGCGCTTCGTCGAGAAAACGCGCGCGCTGTTCGCGCGCGAGAGCGATCCGGAAAAGCGTTGGACGCAGCTCGCGCCGGCGCTCGCCGAGCTGCTCGCCGATCCCGAAGTGAAGGCGGCTTCGAAACATTGGCCCGACTGCGTCCCGAGAGACGGCCGCGCCGAGAATCTGCTTTTCTACGAAGACCCGGACTTCGGCTTCGCGGTCAACGGGCTCACCAAGGGCGAGGCCCGGCAGGGAAACGGCGGACGCGCGCGCATCCACGACCACGCTCACATCTATACGCTCTACGGCGTGCTCGACGGGCACGAGCGCGTCGAGCGCTACGATCGCCTCGACGACCGCAGCAAGCCCGACTACGCTGTGATCAAAAAGGCGAGCGACGTGCTCGTCGGCCCCGGCGAGATCGATCTCGTCCGCCCGTACGAGATTCACACGGAGGTCACCGTCGGCGAGCGCACGGTCGCGATCATCATCCGCAGCCAGAAGGGCGGCGGCTTCAATCAGGGAAGATACAATCCGGAGAAAAACGAGTACTACGAGAGCCTCGGCCCGCGCCAGACGCCGGTGGAGATGTTCGGCAATAGATAAGTCCAGCCGCGCAGCGGCGGGGCGAAGCGTCATGAGAGGAAATTTATGTTTTCTTTGCCTCGCAGTGTTGCTTCAAGTGTCGGGCTGCAGCACCGCGAGCACTTCGCCGGCGGACTTTGCCGACGTGACTATCTTTTATGTGCCGTTCGGAGCCGAAGTTTCCTCGCCGATTACCATCGATACAATCGAAACCTATAAAGGCACCTGCCGCTTCACGCTCCTTTTCCGCGGCAAAGAGGCCGAAGGCTTGCGCCGAACGCTGCGCACGGCGACAAGGGGAAGCTTCGATAAAAACCAGGTCCGCTTCAAAGCCCTCCGGCTTCTCGATGAGGAGGTATTCATCGATAAGAAAGGAGGCGTTCTTTTCGGCAGCGGCGGAAGGGAGAGGCAGTTGTTGGACACCGGCCTCCGGTCGGTAGAAAAGCTGATCGGCTCCATCGCGAAAAAACGCTGCCAATCGGTGAAAACCCTCGACAGTCAGGCGAATCCGTCGCCTTAGCGAAAACAATCGTATTTACCTTCGTCGATTTTGTCTCCACCTCAATTTGCAGGATAAACCCCACTTCGCTGCAACGCAGTAAAGTAGCAGAATTGTTCCAGCGGATTTGTCTCCCGGACATACGTCATGGGTACTTGTCGAAATCGGCGGCATTCTCGACACGCGTTTCGCCGCCGCTCGTATGCCTTCGTCGCTATCGCCGTCCTTGCCGTTTTCGGATGCCGCAAGCCGCAGCAGACGGCCGCCGTCACGCCGCCGCCGACGCAGCAGCAGTCACCGATAAAGCGGGAAATGCCGGTCCGGCAAACTTCCTATGCCGACATCGTCGACCGGGTTAGCCCGGCGGTTGTGACGGTTCATGCGCAGCGGCGCGTGCGCGCACCGCAGCAATTTCCTTTCTTCAACGATCCTTTGCTGCGCCAATTCTTCGGGGCTCCTTCGCGCAGCGCTCCGCAGGCGGCGCAACGGGTGCAGGCGCTCGGGTCGGGCGTTATCGTGCGCTCGGACGGCTACATTGTCACAAACCACCACGTCATCGATGGCGCGGAGGCGATCAAAGTCGAGCTGGCGGACCGACGGGTACTCGATGCGAAAGTGATCGGCTCGGATGCACCGAGCGACATCGCGGTCATGAAGGTCGATGCCGGCCAGCTCGTCGCCCTGTCGCCCTCCGATTCCGACGACGTGCGCGTGGGCGATGTCGCCCTGGCCATCGGCAACCCGTTGGGTCTCGGAGAAACCGTGACCGCGGGCATCATCAGCGCCAAAGGGCGGACAACGGGGTTGAGCGACGGGACTTTCGAAGATTTCCTGCAGACCGACGCGCCCATCAATCGAGGAAACTCGGGCGGGGCGCTCGTCAATGCCAACGGCGACTTGATCGGCATCAATTCGCAGATCGTGTCGCCGTCCGGCGGCAATATCGGCATCGGCTTCGCCGTGCCTTCGAACATGGTCAGCGAGGTCAGCGATCAGTTGATCAAGGGCGGCAAGGTTCGGCGCGGCCAACTCGGCGTCTCGATTCAGCCGGTGACGCCGGACATTGCGGCGTCGCTCGGGATGAAGCAGGCGCGCGGCGTGATCGTCAACGATGTTGTGCGCGGCGGGCCGGCGGAGACGGCCGGGATCCGCCGCGGCGACGTGATCGTCGCATTCAACAGCAAACCGGTCGTCGACGGTAATACGCTGCGGAATCAGGTCGCGGCGACGGCGCCGGGAACGGCAGTGGAGGTCACGGTTGTTCGCGATGGACGCGAGCAGACGGTTCGCGCCACGCTCAGCGAATACCAGGCCAGGGAAAAACCCGCCGAACAAGGATAGAGCGGCGTTTCTAGCCGTTAATACCGACGTCGCACGACGTAAATAGGCGGCGCAGGTTGCTTCAGCTCTCGGTGTACCAGGTCGTGTGCTTTTCCACAGGCAGGCGCTTGGCCATCGTTTTTTGCTCGGAGTACCCGAGGAAAATGCAGGAAACCGGCCGCTCCTTCTCGGTGAGTCCGAGAACTGGGCCGACGAAGTTTTGATCGATCCATGCGCCGGTGCTCGGATAGCTCCCCAGGCCGCGCGCGGCCGCGGCGACCAGCAGGTTCTCGATTGCGCACCAGCAGGCGGCGTAGTTCTCCTGATCGGTGATCTTGTTCTCGTCGCCGACCATCGAAACGATGATGATGACGGGGGACGAAAAACATTTTTCCCTCGCGAAGCGTAGCTCGTCCTCGCTCGGCTGCGTCCCCTTTTTTTCGGCGGCCCAGCGCACCGCCGCCTGTCGCGCGCTGACCAAGCGCTCGCGCCCCGCCCCGGTGAACACGTGGAAGCGCCACGGATGGGTCAGCTTATGATTGGGCGCCCAATGAGCGGCGTCGAGCAGCTCTTCGATCCATTCTCGTGGAATCTCGGTCTGCAGGTATTCCTTGATTGCGCGGCGCGTCTTGATCGCGGTGAGCGCATCCGTGAGAGGGCGCTCCGTTTCGGTCGCCATTTATTCTGCCTCCTGGCCTGGTTCGCTACATCCAAAGAAAAAGTAATATTTTTTTCTCGTCCGAGCAATATCGTCCGTCGGCGGCGTTGTCAATCGCCAGATTAAGTGACTGCGCTATTTTTGTGGGGAGAGCTGACGCGTTGGGCGACTCCCACCATCGAGAGGAACTTCTAACGGATTTTGTTTTCAGGAGTGAGGAAATTCGGGTCCCCCATGTGGCGCTTGGCGTGATAGAGGACTTCAGTCACTTTCAGAGGCATCGTGCGCTTGAGCCACATTACCGTCCGTCGGCCGACGGGCAGGCGGTGCTCGCCCTGCCTCGACTCCGACAGCGTGACGAAAGTCGATAATCGAGTGCCCCAAAGGTCCTCGCTGGCGGCATCGATGGCCGAGAGCAGCCGCGCGTCGTCCTCGCCGCTGATAACGTCCGAGTGCGTGCGACCGATCTCGTGCAACGGGCCTGCGTAGGAACTTTCGTCGAGGCCGTCGAGCATGTAAGCGCACAGCAGCGAGAAACTCATGATGTGGCTAATATCGTTCCAGTACTCTTCGAGACGGATGGCTGCGGCGGAATTCCCTTTGCGCCACAGAATATCGACCATTTCGCCGTAGGCACGAATCTTCTGAAAGCCGCGGTCGCGGGTCGCGGCAATTTGCGGCGCGATCGTGTCGCGGAATTTCGGCCAGTCGGGAATGCCGACAGACATGAAAGCCGCAAGCGTGGCTTCGGCGTCGAGCAGCACGAGCTGCCCTGCTTCCTGGCAGTTCGCAGCGTCGAATCCCTTGTGAAAGAGCTCTTCGATAATTGCGCGGGTGTGCTCTTCGGTGGCGATGGCCACCACGCCTTCGCTCCCCCGAAGACCCGTGGCTATAAACGCGGAAACCTCTTTGGCGAGTGTGGCTGAATCTTTGTGAAATTGAACGAAGTGGTTTCCGCAGTAATCCATTGCAGGAGCGTCAGTTGGTTCAGTAGATACTAGTGCTCCGCCAATAATAAATCAAGGTACTGGCGGAATTCGGGTACTTACCCTAGTTTATTTACAGCGATCACCTTATTGAACACTTCGGCCTAAACAGTTAGTAGATGCAAAAATCATAGGAGGTATTCTTTGGGATTCGCCGAACTTACTATCGTTCCATTGCCGGGCAAAACGCCCAGCGAAAGGGAATTGGAGGTCTTTTTCGAGACGGCGCCCTTTGGTCTCCACTGGGTCGCCGCCGACGGAACCGTTCTCCGCGTAAACCGAGCCGAGCTCGAAATGCTGGGCTATTCCGAAGACGAATACATCGGTCATAACATCCGTGAATTTCACACCAATGTGGGCGTTGTCGCGGATATGTTGAAACGTCTGATACGCGGCGATGTGTTGCGCGACTACGCCGCACAAATGCGCCACAAGGACGGATCCATACGCGACGTCTTAATCGACTCAAGCGGCTACTGGGAAGATGGCGAGTTCATCCATACGCAGTGTTTTACGCGCGACGTTACCGAACTCAAAAAGGCCGCAGAGGTACGCAGTCGACTGGCGGCGATCGTCGAAAGTACCGACGATGCGATCGTCGGGAAAACGCTGACCGGCATCGTGACGAGCTGGAACCGCGCCGCGGAGAGAATCTTCGGCTATCTCGCCGAGGAAATGATCGGACAGCCGATCACGAAGATCATCCCGCAAAGCCGCCTTATGGAAGAAACATACATCCTCTCCCGGCTGCAGCGCGGCGAGCGCATCGACCACTACGAGACGGTTCGCGTCGCCAAGGACGGAACAATGATCGATGTCGAGCTCACGACGTCACCGATCCGGGATACGAGCGGTGAAATCGTCGGCGCATCCAAGATCGCGCGCGATATTACGCGCCGCAAGGCCACGGACGCTGCGCTCCAGGAAACGAAGGCGCATCTCGCGCGCATGAACGAAGAGCTCGAAAGGCGCGTGGCCGAACGAACCGCCGAGGTCGAAGCGGCAACGAAGAAGCTGTTGCAGGAGATGCAACGGCAGAAGGTGCTGGAAGAAACGGTCCGCGAGGCGCACAAGATGGAGAGTTTGGGCGCGCTTGCCGCGGGGATCGCTCATGAGTTCAACAACGTTTTAAATATCATTATGGGTTATACATCGAGGACGGCGCAGGAGAGCCGCGATCCCGGAGTGACACAAAGCCTGGATATCATTCAGGAAGCCGCCAACCGAGGCGCGGCGATCGTGCAGGAATTGCTCACGATCGGTCGCAAAACTGAAGCACAGTTAGAGCCGACGGATCTGAACGAGTTTCTAAAACATCATGCTGTCTTTCTCGAAGGCTCTTTCCCCAAAACAATCGCCATTTCCTTGCACCTCGACCCCGAAACCCCTGAGGTGCTCGCGGACGCCGCTTCGTTGAATCAGGCGCTGCTCAATCTTAGCGTCAATGCACGCGATGCGATGTCCGGTTCCGGACGCTTAAGTTTTGGCACAGAATCGGTTGCCGGAGCGATGCTGCGTCAGCGATTTCTTGATGCTGCGGCGGAACGTTATGTCTGTATCTCGATCACGGACAACGGTCCGGGCATCGAGCCTGTGGACTTGGAGCGGATATTCGAGCCGTTTTTTACTACCAAGATCAATGGTAAAGGCTCAGGTCTCGGCCTCAGCGTTTCATACGGCATCGTGCGGGATCATCACGGCTTCATCGACGTCGAGAGCGAAGTCGGCCGCGGCACGATGTTTCGCATCTTTCTGCCGGTACATTCGCCCAATGCGCTCGCCGAAGTTGCAGCCCGCTGAATTTCTCATTTAGCAGCGATGGTTCAGTTCTACGCCGAATATTTCTTGACCCAATCCAAAATCAGCGAGTTCGTCTCTTCGGTGGCCTGCCAGAAGAAGCCGTGAGACTGTCCCTTTAGTATTTTCATTTCGGCGCGCGGTATTCTTTTCGCGAGCACTTCGGCCTGCGCCAGGTGATTGCTGCGGCCGCTGTCGTTATCGCCGATGACGACGAGCGTCGGCGCGCGCACGTCACCGAGCCTATGCGTGCCTTCGAAGTTGTGCCGCGCGATCACGATGTGGATGAACTCGGACAGCTTGGCGTGCGTCGCCCACGCGAGCCGGAAGAACGCCTCGACCTTGTCGGAGTGGCGCTCGCGGTAGTCTTTGGTAAAAAACGCATCCGACTCGCAGATCTCGTGGCGCACGGTTCCCTCCAGGCCGAGGCTCACGAGCTCATAAACAGTCCTGTGCGGCAGGCCCGGGACGCAGTCCGGCCCGGGGCGCGACGCGGGACCGGAGCCGCTCGCCGCCATGATCAGGCTCTTGACGCGCCCCGGAAAATTCTCGGCGACGGCGAGCGCGATGCGCCCACCCATCGAGTGGCCGAGCAGATGCGCGGCGGGAATGTTCAAGTGATCCATGAGCGCAACGATGTCGGCGCCCATCTGCTCGATCGTCCAGACGTCCTGCCGCGCGACCGAGCGCCCGCACCCGCGCGGGTCGTGGATGATCAGATTGAGCGAATCGGCGAGCGCCATCTGCGAGGGCTTCCATACGTCGCAGGAAAATGCCGTCGAGGGCACCAAGATGAGCGGCTCGCCGCTTCCGTGCGATTCGTAATACAGATCGACGCCGGTGGAAAGCTTGGCGTTTGGCATACTTTGTCCTTTCTCCGGGAGGTCCCGAAATGACATATCAGGAAGCCGAATTTTGTTCGAGGTCCCATTTATTCGATTTTCGAAAACAGCTCAGGGTGATGACCCATGCGTGTAAATCTTACTGAAACGCCCTTTCCGCGAAAGATTGCGCCCTGTAAGGTGAGTTGTGAATCCTTTGCTTGGATGTGTGCTTAATGGAACTCGGCTTCGATACGATCGGAAACGCGACGCTCATCTGCTACGACCGGCGGCCGCTGCTGGTGACCGATCCCTGGATCGACGGCGCCGCCTATTTCGGCAGCTGGACTTTCTCGCACGAAATCCCGCGCGAGCAAGCCCAGAGCATCGAAGCCTGTCGCTACGTCTGGTTGTCGCACGGCCATCCCGACCACCTCAGCCCCACCTCCATCGAGAAGTTTAAGGACAAGATCATTCTTCTGCCCGACCACGAGGGCGGGCGAATCTATCGCGCCCTGAAGGAGCAAGGCTACGTCGTTTACTTACTGAAGGACCGCGAGTGGACGCGCCTTTCCGACCGCGTGCGCGTTCTGTCCATCGCCGACTACAACCAGGACGGCATTCTTTTGATCGACATCGGCGGCAAGCTCGTCGTCGACATGAACGACGCGAACGACAATGGCTGGGGGCGCTTCGTCAAAAAAGTGATCCAGGCGTACAAGGTTTCGTTTTTGCTGAAACTTTCCGGCTACGGCGACGCCGACATGAACAATTGTTTCGACGACGACGGCGCGTGGATCATGCCGTGGGCAGCGAAACGGCGCCCCGTGGGGAAGCAAATCGCCCTATTAACGAAACAGTTCGGGGTCAAATATTTTGTGCCGTTCAGCTCGATGCACCGCTATCAGCGCGCCGACAGCGTCTGGGCGAACCGATATGCCACGCGGCTTGCCGATTACGCGAACGGCTTCGAGTCGGACGTGACCGAATTGCTCCCGGCTTTTATCCGCTACGACTGCTTGCGCGAGCAGGTGGAGGAGATCGCCCCTGAGCCATTGCACGAAACCGTGTGGCCGCCGGAAGCTTTCGGAGACAACTGGTCGGACCCGTTGACGCGATCGGATGTGGAAAAGATCAAAGCCTATTTTTCCGCGATCGAGCATCTGCGGCGACAGTATGAATTCATCCGCGTCCGCGTGGGCGGGAGAGAACACACGGTCGATCTGGGCGGGATCAAAAATAACTTCGGTATTACGTTCGAAGCGCCGCGCCATTCGCTGATGACGGCGATTGAAAACGAGATTTTCGACGATCTGCTCATCGGTAACTTCATGCGCACGACGCTGCACGGCCACCGTCCGGTCCGGCCGCTCTACCCGGACTTCACGCCGTACGTCGCCAAGTACGCCGACAACGGCCGCGCGAAGACATACGACGAGCTGGAAGCATATTTCGCGGCTTATCGCAGGCGGGCACCGCTGGATCATTTCTTTCACAGCCTGCAGAATCGCTCGGCGGGAATTCTTCGCGCCCTCGTGTCTCCCGAGTCATCCTCTTACCGTGTCGCTCGCAGCGTCTACTACCGCCTCCACGGCATGCAGTCGTAGGCGTTTTCCTCACGATTAATATCCTCGCTCCGCCATTGACTGTCCGCCTCGTGTGGTGTGAAATACGCTCATTTGGCGGGAACATGGGTTGGAGCCATTCACCGCCGGCAGCGTCGACCATGCAGATTAGCCGCATGCTTCGTGACGTTTTCACCCGCCGCGCTCGCCCGCGGCGCCTCCGCGACCATTTGATTACGTTATTCCTGATCGCGATGGCGCCGCTGTTTGTCTTTGCGGTCTATATGATTTACCGCTCTGCCGAGCAGGAGCGCGCCACGCTCGAACGGGGCGCGATCGAGCGCGTGCGCGCGATGAAGACGGCGCTGGATGCCGAGCTCAAAAGCTCGATCACGGCGCTCGAGGCGCTTGCGACAGCGGACGAATTGGACCGCGGCGATTTCCGCGCCTTCTACGACGAGGCCTCGCGCGTACTCAAGAGCCAGCCTCATTGGTTGACGATCATTCTCGGCGGCCTCGACGGCAATCAAATTATTAATCTGCAACGTCCCTTTGGGGAGAAGCTGCCGCACGTCGTCGAGCAAGAAAGCTTCGACGAAGTGCGGCGCACCGGAAAACCCATTGTTGGTCGTATCGTGCGCGGGCCGATTGTGACGAATTTCAACTTTCCCATCCGGGTTCCAGTCGCGCGCGGCGGCGACATCCAATATGTTCTCACGGCCGCCATCCCGCCCGAAACGATCCAGGCGCTGATCGCACAGCAACAGTTGCCGTCGGACTGGGTGGCAACAGTTTTGGACAGCCGGCAAATGATCGTGGCGCGCAGCGTCGACCTCGAGAAGATGATCGGCAAGAGCGCCTCCGATAGTCTGCGCGCTGCGCTTGCGGTCTCTCCTGTGGGATGGTTTTTCGGCACGACGGTCGAAGGAAACAGCGTGTACGCCGCCTATGAGCGCTCGGAATTCAGCGGCTGGACCGTCGCGTTGGGGATTCCCGCCGCCGTCGTCGACGGCCCGCTCCACAGCCGGGTCGCCTATACCGCGCTCTTCGGCCTGGGCTTTTTGATTCTCGGCATAATTTTCGCCCTTCTCTTCAGCCAGCGTACGGCGCAGTCGATCGAGGCGCTCTCCGCTTTGGCGGGCGATCTAGCCGCCGGACGAGCCGTCGAGCCGCACACGGTCCCGGCGGAAATCGCCGAAGTCGCCGAGCTGCGCGACGCCTTCTTGAGCGCACGGCGGCAAATCGAGGAGCGCGGCAAGGAGCGCGACGCGTTCGAGCGCGAACTCTGGCAGCAGGCGAGCCTCCTGGAGCTGACCCACGACGCGATTTTTGTTTTCGTTTTTCCCACGGGGCCCATCCTCTACTGGAACCGAGGCGCGGAGATGCTCTACGGGTATGCCAAGGCCGAGGCCGTCGGCCGGTCGCCGCGCGAGCTGCTCCACACGTTTCATCCCCGCGGCGTCGATTCTGTCGCAACGGCCCTCGAAGAAAACGGCTCATGGGCCGGCGAGCTGATCCACACAGCCCGCGACGGCCGTGCGGTTTACGTTGACAGCCGGCAGGTGGTCGCCCCCGAGTTCGGCGGCCGCCGCGTCGTTCTCGAGACCAATCGCGACGCGACCGAGCGCCGCCGCGAGGAGCGGCGCCGGGAGGGCAGGGCCGCCGTCAACGCGATTCTCGCCGGGCGGCGAACGTTGAAAGACGCGGCGCCGAAGCTGGTTGAGACGCTGGGAAACTTGGGCGAATGGGACATGTGCAACCTGTGGCAGTGGGACCGGGGCACAGGAGAATACGTTTGCATCGAGGTGTGGCATCCCCTTGGTATGCCGGCCAATGAACTCGAAGCTGTGACCCGCGGCCGGCGCGCGAAGCTGGCTCAGCGCCTCGGACTGCTCGGACGGGTATTGCAGAGCGGCGAACCCACGTGGATCGCCGACGTCGCGACCGACAGCGGTTACTATAGGCGCGCCGAAGCGGCGCGGCAGAGCGGGCTTCACGCCGCCTTTTGCTTTCCGATCAAGCTGGGCACCGAGGTGCTCGGCTTCGTCGAATGTTACAGTCGAAAAGTGCGCGTGCCCGACCCGGATTTTGTCCGTACGCTCGCCGGCATCGGCATCCAGCTCGGGCATTTCATCGAGCGCACGCGCGCCGAAGAGGCGCTCGATTTACTCAGCCGGCGCAGGGAAATTGCGCGCGACAGCTAGTCCTGAGCGGCAGGGTCGTTCGCCTAACGCGTCTTGAAGATATCCTCGTAGAGCTTCACGTTCTCGGTGAAATACTTGTAGTCGTCAGGACGTTCGACGACGCGCTGATAGCCGCGGAAAAGCCGCGCCGGCTTGGGCTCCACGTCCTTGCGCACCGGGATGCGCTGGAAATCGACCAGCAGCGTCTGGCCTTCTTTCGAGAGGATGTAGTCCATGAACAATCTCGCGGCGTTCGGATGCGGCGCCTTGGACCCGATCATCTGCGGGTCGATCTCGGTGACCGCCGGTTCGAGCGGGATCCACTCGATGGGCGCGCCTTTGAATTTCTCCCGCTCGAGCGTGTGCGCGTAGGCGAGGATGAGGTCGTATTGTCCGGCGCCTGCGAGCGTGACGCGCTCGGTGTTGCCGCGGCTCATCACCGGGCCGAGAGCGGCGAGCTTCTTCATGTAGTCGACCGCCTTCTCGCGACCCCAGGCGGCCATGAGCCCCTGGAGCACCATGTAGCCCTCGGTATCCATCGAGAGCTTGCCGCCTTTCCATTTGGGATTGGCGAGCGCCTCGTAGGTTTTCGGCACGTCGTCTTTTTTAATGTGCTGCGTGTTGTAGCCGAGCGCCCAGGGAATGACGTAGTGGGCGTAAAACCAGCCCTGCTTGTCGAAAAGATCGGGGTCGATCATTTTCGTCTCGGGCGAGAGGTAAGGGGTGATGATACCGCGCTCTTTGAAAATGCTGATCATCTCGCCGCGCCCGCCGACGACATCGTAGGCGAACATGCCCGCGCGCGTTTCCGTGAGCACGCGGTTCATAACCGCGCCGCCGCCCAGGCGGATCAGCACCGGCCGGATGCCGTATTTAGTCTGAAATGCCTGCATCAGCACCTGGCTCTGATCGTAGGTCATCGAGGTGTACCAGACGATCTCGCCCTCTTTTTTGGCGGCCTCGACGAGCTTGGGGTCGGACTGTGAGAAGCAGACGGCGGGAAGAGCAAAGGCGATCAGCAACGCGAGCGCGGCGGCTTTCAGCATGGCGGCACCCCCTTTGGGAAGTTAAACGCTAGGCTGCTCGTACACCGGAGGAAATAGGGAGTCAAGGAAGATTTTTGACGCCGTCATGCCGTAGGCCAAAAAAAAGGGCCGGATTAAAAATCCGGCCCTTTTTATACCGCAAGGATCGAAAGCGCCGCGCGTTATCCGCGCTGATCGCCTTTTTCCTTTGCGTCGCGCCCGCGCTCCTGCACGTTCGCTTGGTGCTGGCTTCTATCCTGATGGCCGTTCGCCTGGCGTTGCGCCCGCTCCTGCTGAGCGCCGGCCTGGCGCTGCGCGCGCTCCTGCTGCGCAGCCACCTGACGTTGGCTACGCTCGGCCTGCACATTGGCTTGCCGCTGCGCTCTATCCTGCTGCCGCGACTGTTGCCGCGCGTCTTCCTGGCGCTGGCGGTCCTGCTGAACGTTCGCTTGCCGCTGCGCGCGCTCGTGCTGCGCGGCCGCCTGGCGCTGCGCGCGTTCGGCCTGATTGTTCGACTCGCGGCGCGCTTTATCCTGCTGGCGGAGATCTTCCTGACGCTGCCGGTTCGCTTGGTCCGCGGCTTGGCGCTGCGCGCGGTCCTGCCTCAGATCTTCGCGGCGCTGGTTGTTTGTCTGGCGCTGCGCGCGATCCTGCTGTTGGATCGCCTCACGCTGCTGGCGGTTCTGCTGAGCATTGGACTGGCGCTGTGCCTTCTCCTGCTCACGGATATTTTCCCGCGTCTGGCGGTTCTGCTGAACGTTCGCCTGCCGCTGCGCGCGATCTTCGTTCTTCAACTGGAGCCACTCAGCCCGCCCGCTTGCGCGCTCGCCGCCGCGCGACTGACGCTCGATGATGGTCGTCTGGCGCTCGCGCACGACGACGTCCCTCGGCTTATAGTTGTAGCGCTGCTTATAAATCGTCACCTGCTGCGCGGGCGCCGGATAGCGGTTGCGCGGGTAATCGCGTTGAAATACGGGTAGCGGCGCCGCCGTCCACCGGCGGTTCCGATCCCAATGATTCCAGTTGTGATGGTGTTCCACCCAGCGCGGACCCCAGTAGATGTCCCAGCGCGGCGGCCGGTCGTATGCCCAGCCCCCCCAGTAAGCCGGACGGACGTGGTAGTAGCGATACGGGACTACGAGGATCGGCTGCGGCACGAAATCAGGCTCGACGACAACCCATGGGCCGTTGTACCACGAGCTGGAATACCAGTAGCCGTCATCCACGTTGAAGACCCAGAACAGACCGTCATAGAAAAAATAATTCGCGCGCACGTCCGGCGCGTAATAAACCGGGTAGCCCGGAACGGCGACCATGCGCGGAAATGCCGCGATATCGACGCCGATACGCACCACCTGCGCTTGCGCTGTCGCGGTCGTGCCCTGGACGACGGTTGTGCCCAGGACCAATGCCAGTGCGAGCACGATTTGCTTGGCTAATAGCCTCATTTTTCCTCCTCCTTTTTCTTACCGCCCTGCGTGGACGGTCCTCCTCCTCCTTACAGTTTGACGATGTAGATCGCTTTAAGGCGTAGGGTGTTCACCCTAATTCGCGGTAGGGGTTTCCCGAAGCGAGGGCAAACGGCGCAATGAAGAGGACTTTGGCGCGATTTTACTTCAGTATTAGAGGCTGGTTTTATGCAGTAAGGGACGCACCAACTACGGCTCTTCGTAGTGGCGCTGCATATCATCGAGAGCCAAACGATAGACTTCGAGGAACAACTCGCGCAAAAACTGTTTTTCGGCTTCGCTGCAGCCAAGGTTCTTAACCACGACTTCCAGCGCAGGAAAGCGCGTCACGACGTCATCGAACGTTGCGGGCGTGACGAGCTTCGGCTTACCGTACATGCCTATGCGTTACGCGTCCGAAGAAGAGGACGGACCGGAACGATCCGGGCTGTCAGTGTCCTCGCGCATGTCGAGGATATGATGGACCTTCATCCATGTCGTCGCGTCCGGCTGCGCGCCGCAGTGCTTGCACGCGGTAACCTGCGGCGCCAGCGCCAGCCGGTCCACGGTGATTTTGCCGATGGCGAAACGAACGCGGCATTCGTAGCAGCGCAGTATCATTGTCCAGGTTTTCCGCCGAATCGACCGGGTCGCGGCGGAGTTTCCCGGCCATTCGGCCATGTTCTTCAAATGGCGCATGATATTCGCGTGAGAATAGCTCCACCCATGATATAGATATTGTTGGCCCATCCGAGGGGTTGACTCAAGACAGGGAGATACCTGAACGTGTCGTCGGAAAAATCTAAAGCGATTTCGCGCGACATGCGACAATTTTAAAAAAACTTTCACCACCGCTCGGACGCATGCGCGCATAGGTCACTCTTTGTGCGCTTGTTTCCGCCCCTTTCTTTGCGTGTTATCGTGTGGCGGAGGTTTACCGCTGTGCCCCTCTCTTCACTCGATCGCGCGACGATCCGCGAGCATATCCACGGCGCGAGGCCGCAGGCGATCGTGCGCCTGATCGGCAAGTGGCATCCCGCCGACATCGCGCCGCTGTTCGCGGATCTCAATCCCGACGAGATCCGCTTCCTCTTCGACGTGCTCCTCTCGATGCGGCGCGCCGACAAGACGCTGAAGGAGCTGCCGCGCGACCTGTTGGCGGACATTCTTGCCGTCATCGAAGACGAAAAGCTCGCGCGCATGATCGCGCACGCGGCGCCCGAGGACGCGGTCGTGTTGCTCGACCCGCTCCCGCCGGAGCGGCGCGCTGTGGCGCTCGAGCACGCGGAGCCGGACAAGCGTGCGCGGCTGAACGGCATCCTGCGTTACCCGCCCGGCTCGCTCGGGCGCATCATGAGCGGCGATTACGTCGCGCTGTCGCCCCATCTCACCGGACCGCAGGCGATCGACGCGATCCGCCATCGCGGCGAGCTCGAGACATTCTTTTACGTCTATGTCGTCGGCGACGGCGGCAGGCTCGTCGGCGTCGCGCCGCTGCGCAACATGGTGATCGCGCCGCCGGAGCGCACGTTGGGCGAGATGATGATCCCTGATCCCATCCGCGCCGAAGCCATGATGGATCAGGAGGACGCGGCGCGGCTCGTCACGAAATACGAGTTGCTCGCGCTGCCCGTCGTCGACGGCGACGGGCAGCTTCTCGGCATCGTCACGATCGACGACGTGCTCGACATCATCGACAAGCAGGCGACCGAGGACATGTACAAGATGGCGGGCATCGCGGGCGAGGACCGCGTCTTCACGCCCGCGCGCCGCTCGGTGCGGCTTAGGCTGCCGTGGATGATTTTCAATCTGGTGACCTATCTGCCGGTCTCGCTCGTGATCGCGATGTTCGAGGGGACGATCGAGAAATCTGTCGCGCTCGCGGCTTTCATGCCGATCGTTGCGGGCATGGGCGGCAACGGCATCACGCAGACGATGACCGTGATCGTGCGCGGCATGGCGCTGGGCGAGCTTGAGTTCTCGTCCGCGTGGCGCGCGCTCACGAAGGAACTCGCGGTGAATGTTGCCGTCGCGGTCGTGACGGGAATTTTGCTCGGCGCTGCCGCTTATCTCTGGAAGGGCAACTGGTCGCTCGGCGTCGTGCTCGCGCTCGCGAACATCATCAACACCGGCTTTGTCGCCGGAATTTTCGGCGCGCTGATCCCGCTCACGCTCAAGGCCGTCGGCCTCGACCCGGCGCTCGGCTCGACAATCATCGCGACGACATTCACCGACGTGTTCGGCTTTTTATCGTTCCTCGGCCTCGCGACGCTGTTTATGCATTACCTGGCGTGATACTCGGCGAGTGCTATGGAGAAACATTCGGATCCGTCTGTAATCTCCGTACAATTACTGCCGCTCAGGCTTAATACTCAAAGTAATCCGCACCGACCTTCGCCTTGTTCCCCGCGATGGTTGGATTGTTTTCGTAATCGGTATTGAAAAAGCAGGAGAGTCCAATCTTGTAGCCGTGCACGTTCGCTATTCCGCCCCCTGCCTTCGCCGAATTACCGGAGATAGTGCTGTCGTCAAGAATGAACCTGCCGCAATTAAAGATCCCGCCGCCGAGCGTGCTGCTCTTGTTGCCGGTGATCACGGTGGAGTTGGTGACGATTAGTGTCGGGAGCGGGCCGTTGGGGGCGCTGCCGTTGCCACCGATGTTGGCGATTCCACCGCCTCCGATGATTGCAGAATTTTTCGAAATCGTGCTGTCTGAGACGTAAACATAGCCGTACGCATTCGCGATTCCGCCGCCGAGCGCGGCCTTGTTGCCGGTGATGATCGTCGGGTCTACGCTAACGGCGCCGTTATAGTTGGCAATGGCGCCGCCTGCGTCGTTGGCGCTATTCTTCGAAAGCGTACTGTTCTGGACCGACATCGAGCCGTTATAATTGTACAAGCCGCCGCCCACAGAGAACGCGCGGTTGCCGGTGACAGTGCTGTCGAGGATGTCTGTTTGGCCCTGGTTATAGACGGCGCCGCCATTGTAAGCGACGTTTTTCGTGAACGTCGTTCCGGAGATCGTGGTGGTGCCGGTCCCGCTGGTCGCGACGGCGCCGCTGTAAGCCGCGTTGCCCGAGATAATGCAGTTGTTGACCTCCAGAATGCCGGCGTTGTAGATCGCGCCGCCGCCGTAATATGAGTATCCGGCGCTGAGCGTGAGATTGTTGAGGGTGAGATCGCCGTTGCCCGCGACAGTTATGAGGCGCATCGCCGGGCCCTTTTTGCTGCGGCTAATGCTGGCAAAATTACCGGTGACCGTGATCGGGCTCGTGACGGTTGGAAGGCCGGCACTGCCGTAATCGATACTAAGAATATTCGTGAGTACGATCTTGCTTTTCGCCGGAATGACGATCGTGTCGAGACCTGAGGCGCCGGGCGTGCAGCTGCCATACTGTGTATCGCGGTTCGCGCTGAGGATCGCGTCCCTCAACGTGCAGCCGGGGCCGACGTTGATCGTCGCCGCCTTCAACGGCCCGTCGCTCAGAACTAGCAGCAGCGCGGCGCCGGCGATGGAATAGGCGAGCCTGCGGCGCCATTCGGCCGGAATTGCGGTCAAGTCGCGCGAGGCCGCGAGGCGCCGCTGCAACGCGCGCCGCGCGCTGCGCGAGAGCGCGCGCACTTCGGCGTATCGCTTGACAAATTCCGGGTAAAGCTCGGCGCCGCGCTCGGCGATGAGGCGTGCGAGCGACGGAATCTCCCTCGCGCGCGCGGTCTCCGACTCCCACGCAGCCACAACCGACACGTCCGCCGACAGAGTATACGATCGAAAATAATCCATCCCGCCTCCCCTCGTCCCCGTGCGCAGTGAAGAGCAAACAATAGGTGGGGAGTTCTATCGTGATGGGCGGGTTTAGTAAAGTGAATTTCTAACGAAAATGGTCACATTCGCCGAAGCAGTCTGGGACCCCGCTCGACGATTATCGCGGCGACGTTCATCGACGTCTTTGGCTTTATCGTTCCTCGGCCTCGCGACGCTGTTTATTGAGTGCGTCTTGTTAATAGTAAAAGACATTTGCGTAGAATTTTGCCTTATTCCCTGTGACCGTGCCGTTGTCGGTGAACGAGTAATTGCACGAGTATGATCCATACGTACCATTAATATTGGCAACGCCGCCGCCGGCCACCTTCGCCGAATTACCCGTGATAGTGCTGCTGGTGAGAGTGAAAACGCCGCAGTTGAGCACGCCGCCGCCGTAGCGACCACCCTTATTTCCAGTGATAAGGCTGGAGTTTTCGACGGTCACTGTCGAGTTGATATTGAGTATTCCGCCGCCTCCGAAACGCGAAGAATTTTTAGACAGCGTGCTGTCCTCGAGGTACATACCGCCACGGTATGTCGCGATGCCCCCGCCGAAATAGGCTTTATTGCCGGTAATAGTCGTAGGATCGATCGTGATATCGCCTTTGTAGTTGGAGACCCCGCCGCCTAGGTACGCGGTATTTTTAGAGACCGTAGAGTTGGTGATCGCCATGCTGCCCTGGTAACCGTTGTCAATGCCGCCGCCGGTGTCAGCCCGGTTGCCGGTAATGGTACTGTTAACGACATCCACGTCGCCGTAAATGTTATAAATGGCGCCGCCGTAGGCGTAAGCGCCGTTTTTAGTGAAGGTCGTTCCGGTGATCGTGGTGTTTCCGACAGCTAAAGTATTGTTTTGATTGGCGCCGGCGTTCGCTATGGCGCCGGAATAAGAAAAATTACCCGATATGATGCAGTTGTTTACCTCGAGGATGCCGGCGTTGTAGATCGCACCGCCGCCGTAATACGAGTATCCGGCGCTCAGCGTAAGATTGTTGAGGGTCAGATCGCCGTTGTGACCGACGGTCATGAGGCGCATCGCGGGTCCCTTCTTGCTGCGACTGATGCTGGCGCCGTTCCCGTTGATCGTGATTGTGCTTGTCACATTGGGTAGGCCGGTCGCGCTATACGGTCCCGGATAGTAGGTCGTAAGAGTAATCTTCGTCTTTGCCGGAATCACGATCGTGTTCGGCGACGCGGTCGCGCCGGTGCAGCTGCCGACATTGGTGCCCGCGTTTGCGCTGAGGATGGCCTGTGTAAGTGTACAGCCCGCGCCGACGGTGATCGTGCCCGCCTGCGTCGGCCCGTCGCTCAGCACGAGCAGCAGCGCGGCTCCGGCAATGGAATACGCGAGCCTGCGCCGCCATTCGGCCGGAATTGCTGTCAAGTCGCGCGAGGCCGCGAGGCGCCGCTGCAACGCGCGCCGCGTGCTGCGCGAGAGCGCGCGCACTTCGGCGTAGCGCTTGACGAATTCCGGGTAAAGCTCGGCGCCGCGCTCGGCGATGAGGCGCGCGAGCAAGGGAATCTCCCTCGCGCGGGCCGTCTCGGATTCCCACGCGGCCACGACGCCGGCGTCCGCCGGCAGAGAATGCGATTGAAAATAATTCATCAGAGCCCCCGTTGATCCGCCCGCTGTCGGCGGGACGATAGTCGTATATCCGCGGGGTTTTATCGCGGTGGGCGGGACGGAGTAAAGTGAAAATTTATTTTTTTTGGGTCACATTTCCAGGAACCCGCTGTGACCCTTGACAACCCGGTGACGTACGTAGGGATTAGCATTTCTCTCGCAGGGGGCCGGGGGAAATGAAAGTTGTTAGCGACGATTTGGCGACGACGGCAGCCACGAGGCCGAGCATCAAATCATCACGCTGGAAGAAATGCTGCCGCACATTACTAGCGAGGGCGTTTCTTTATGCGAGGACATCGAGAGATACCACGGGAAGCATAACTTTCTTGGCTACGTCTAGGCGCTGGTGGACGAGCTGAATCTCCTGCGTTTCGCGCCCGGCGATTCCTCGTCGCGCCTCACGGGCATGGTGAACTCTGTTTAGTCCTGCCTCGCGTCGATCTCTTTGTATCCTTTCGTCGCCGTCATCGAGAAACGGCCCACCGCAATTCTACGATCGGACACGCGCGGGGGCGAGTCGCTGTAGGACTCCTACGATACGAACCGATCCGCCGTCTCTCACACGCTTTCGCGCACGACCTCGGCGGCATCCTTGTCGTCGCGAAGCGCGACGAAAGCGGGGTGGCGCAAGTGGCCGTCGGGCGTCCATTCGCGGAACTCTACCTGCGCGACGGTCTGCGGCTTGAGCCAGCGGCACTTCTCCATCTCATCCTTTGTAACGGCGCCTTTGCGCGTCGGGCGCTCGGGCAGATTGGCGAACGGGCAGGCGGCCTGTTCGAGCGGCGTGAGGCGCTCGTGGAGCCGGCGCCGGAGCCACGGGGTCAAGCCGTAGCGTACCTTGTCGAGAAAGACGAGCCGGCCGCCGTCGTTGACGCCGACGAGCAGCGATTCGAGCGGATTACCGACCTTATAACCACCGACCACGACCTCTTGGCCCTGCTGGAGCTTGTACTTGCGCCACGCGCCGCTGCGCTTGCCCGGCTCGTAGACGGAATCGACGCGCTTGGCGACGACCCCCTCCAGGCCCATGCGGCGCACAATCGCGATCAGCTTCTCGCCGTCGGCGAAATCTTCCGACAGGCAGACCTGCGGCAGCGCTTTTACAAGCGATTTCAGCTGCGCGCGGCGCTGGTCGAGCGGCACGCCGAGTAGGCGGCGGCCTTGGTAAATCGGCAGATCGAAGACGTAATAGCGCAGCGCGTCGCGCAGTGAGCGGTGGTTTTGCAGCAGGTTGAAGGACGGCCGGCCTTGCTCGTCGAGGGCGACGACCTCGCCGTCGAGCATCGTGCCTTCGGGCAGCGCCGCGAGCTGCCGCGCAATTTCGGGAAAATCGCCGGCGAGATCGTTGCCGCGGCGCGAGAAGAGGGCGACTCTGCCGGCGTGCTTCAGCGCCATGCAGCGGTAGCCGTCGAATTTGATCTCGTAGCGCCATTCGCCGGTCCTCGGAAGCTCCGCGGTCGGCTCGGCGTACATCGGCTCGATGAAGCGGATGGGTCGTTGCGGCGATGTGGCGAGATCAAGCGTACGCGGCTTTTGCTCGGTGTTTGCTTTTCCGTTCGCGCGCTGCGGCGCGACCGCGGCGATCTCTTGTATCGTCCGCCCGCTTAGCGCCGAGACGCGCGCCTTTTGCGCCGGGATCGGCTTCATCGCCGCGCCGAGACGATTCCATTTCCAGACTTGATTTGTTTTCTTGCGCAGGAGCCATTCGCCGGCGAGCTTCGCGCCGTTGATGCAGATGTGCATCTCGCCTTTAAGGTAATCGCCTTCGACGATCTCATAGCTGCCGATATCCCAAACCATGACGGCTTCGGCTTCGCCTGGGCGAACGCCCTCGAATTTCCCCTCATCCAGCGCGCGGTCTGCTCCCGACTTCATTTCGTGCGCGGAGCGAGGCGCGAGCGGCGGCGGCTGTGCCAGCATCCACGATTTCAGCGCGCCGCCGACTTGAAGCAGCAGCTCGTACTGTGGGCGGCGCGCGCCGCGCAAATGCACGGCGTAAAGCCGCCGCCCGCCCTGGCTCTTGAGCTTGGGCACGAGCTGCGCCGGAGCGCGAGCAGCTCGCACGGCGACGTGCGCCGGCGGAGAGACTCTCGCCGGAGCGAGCGCGAGAAACGGTGCGGGCAGATTCTGCTTCAGCTTGAGCAGCGGCGCGAACAGATCGCCGGTCTTTTCGAGCCACCTGAGCGCGCCCTCGGGCTCGAAGCGAAAAGCCGATGCATCGCCTCTCCTGATCGCGGTTGCCAATTCGTCCCAGCCGATCGGCATCGCGACCGTCGGGCCGTCGGCGTGGGCGCGCAGCGAATAGGGCGCGACGGTTGTCTTGTGCCCCGCGTTCTGACTCCAGTCGATAAAGACTTTTCCCTTGCGCAAATTTTTCGCCATTGCGGCGACGATGCGGTCGGGATGCGCTTTTTCCAGCGCCTCGGCGACGCTGCGCGCGAACGGCTGCGTCACCGCGTAGCTCGCGCCGCCGTTGAGCGGCACATGCACGTGGATGCCCTTCGAGCCCGAGACTTTGACGAAGCTCCGGAGCTTAAGGCGGTCGAGCAGCTCTTTTACGAGCAGCGCGGCCTGCGCTGCCTGAATGGCGCCGGCGCCTTCACCGGGGTCGAGATCGAAGACCACGCTCGTCGGGGTATCGATCGCCGGGACGCGGCAGAGAAAAGGATGGATTTCCAAATTGCACGAGTCCGCGGCCCAGCGGAGCGCGCCGGCGTCGTTCAGCAGAATGTAATTGATCGGGGGACCGCCGCCCGCGCGCGGCACCGGATAGGTCTCGATCCAGCTCGGCGTGAAGGACGGCGCGTCTTTTTCGTAGAAATGCTCGCCGGTGACACCGTCGGGATAGCGCTTGAGGGTGAGCAGGCGGTCTTTTAAATGCGGCAGCAGCCAGCGCGCGGCCCGGATGTAATAATCCGCGACCTCGCGCTTGGTGAAACCGCCGGGAAACATGATCTTCTCCGGCCGGCCGATCTCGCAAAGCTTATCTTGAAAATTGCGCGCGCGCATGGATGCCGCCCGTCAGGGACGGCGCCTGCCTCGTATTCGGAGAATATTCACGTGCGTACGAGCGGGTTGTTTCGTGCCGAAGGCGAAGATTTAAGTATGGCAGAAAAACTGAAACGGTCAAAAGTGATCCGAAGCCGCGCAATTGGACATTTCCAGCGGGCTACGGTAATCAGGGGCAATGGCCGAACCCGGCGGCAGCCTGCGCGCCTATTTCTACGACCTGCTCGAAGAGACCGAGCACACCTCCCCTCTGGAAGAAAGCATCAAGCTGTTTCTCTGCGTCGCCGCTGTCGCGACGGTGGCGGCCGCGGCGCTGGAGACGATGGAGTCGCTTCGCGTCCGGTACGCGGGCGTCTTTTACGACGTCGAGATCCTCGCGGTCGCGCTCTTCACGGTCGATTATTTTCTGCGCTGGTGGGTTGCGCCCGAGAGCGAAGCGACCGGCGCGGCCGCACCCTGGCGCGCGCGCCTGCGCTATGCGGTTGGGCCGTACGGCATCATCGATCTGCTCGCGATCCTGCCGTTTTACTTCGATCTATTCGTGCCGGTCCAACCGGATTGGCTGCGCGTGCTGCGGCTCCTGCGGCTGCTGAAGCTCGCGCGCTACTCGCCGGGCCTGCCGCTATTCGTCTCCGTAATCCGCGCCGAGAGCCGGCCGCTGCTCGCCGCGTTTCTCGTCATGGCGGTGCTGCTGGTCGTCGAATCCGGCATTATGTTCATCATCGAGCGCCGCGCGCAGCCGCAGATCTTCGCCAGCATTCCGCACACGATGTGGTGGGCGATCGTCACGATGGCGACGGTGGGGTACGGCGACGTCGTGCCGGTGACGCCGGCCGGCAAGCTCTTCGGCGGCGTCGTGATGGTGGTCGGCATCGCGATGTTCGCCGTGCCCGCGGGCATTCTCGCCAGCGGCTTCGCCGCCGAGATCCGTAAGCGCGATTTCGTCGTCACCTGGCACACGGTCGCGCGGATGCCGCTCTTCGCCGGATTGGAGGCGAGCCGCATCGCCGAGATCACCGGCCTTTTGAAGCGGCGCGTGATCCCCGCACGCAGCGCGATCGTGCACCGCGGCGAGCCGGCGGACGCGATGTTTTTCATCATGGCGGGCGAGGTCGAGGTCGAGGTGCCGCCGCATCCGGTCCGTCTCGGTCCCGGACAGTATTTCGGCGAGATCGCGCTGCTGCGCGATACCGTCCGCACTGCGACCGTCGTCGCGCGCAAAGAGACGCAGCTCCTGGCGCTCGACGCGACCGATTTCCGCAACCTCCTCGAGGCGCACCCGGAGCTCAAGGCCCAGATCGACGCCGTCGCCGAGGAGCGGGTCGCGCAGGCGCACCTCGACCCGGCGAAAAGATAGAATGCGCGCCCAAGTCAAAAGATTTTTTAGTCCTGATATTGACGACTTGAATAACTTTCATCCGGAAGACCCCGAGTCATTCGGCTTCCTGCTTCAGGTGATGGTCGGTCCAGAGAATCAACCCGGTGAAGAATCGTTTGACGTATTGGTGTGCACGCCTAAATGGCTTTTACAGGAGCGCGGCGTAGATGCGGTAATTTTCGGTTACGATAAGCTGATTGTCTTTGAATACAATTTTAAAAAAAATTGCCGCTGCAATTACTGCTTTTTGTGAAAGGCGGCTGGGCTCGAACTGGGCGGAGATCGCTAAGAAGCTTCAAAAACTAGGCCATTATGAATTCGAGGATTATACAGAAAGTTCCGACGATTAATTACGCCAGCAGCCGACGGAAAACTTTGCAGCCAGCTCTCAGCTTTACAGCGCCCGCTCCGTTTCTTTCCACGGCGCGAAGCGCTTTTCCAAATACTCGACCGCGCGCGTGAGGATCACGCCGAGAAGGGCGAGGAAGATCACGGGGACGAAGAATTTGTCGGTCGCGAGCGCGCTGGAATAGCGCACGAGCAGCGCGCCCAGGCCGGTGACGGCGGCGAACATCTCGGCCGTGATGATGCCGATGAGGGCGCGCCCGACCGCGAGCCGCACGCCGGCCATGATGAAGGGAAGGGAGGCCGGCATGATGATCTTGGTGAAGATTTTTCCCTCGCCGGCGCCGTAGGCGCGCCCGACCTCGACGAGGCCGGAGCTCACGGTGCGCACACCGCTGAAGGTGTTCATCAACACCGGAAAGACGCCGCTCAGGAAAACCACCGCGATCTTCGCCGGCGCGCCGAGGCCGAACCAGAGGAGCAGAATCGGTATCAGGGCGACGCGCGGCGTCGCGTCGAGTGCGTAGACGAACGGGTCGAGAATGTATTCCGCGAGCCGGTACCGGCCCATCAGCAGACCGAGGACAATGCCAACGACGAGCGCGCCCGCGAGGCCGATGAAATAAACTTGCAGACTGTTCAGCGCCTGTTGCGTGAACTGGCCGGCGCCGACGAGCTGGACGGCCGCGCGTGCGATGGCGCTCGGATAGGAGAGAAACAGCGGGTTGACGTCGCGGCCGAAAACCTCCCACAGGAGAATCGCGCCGAAGACGGACACCCAGCGCACGAGCCCGAGATGGTCGACGAGGCGGAACGGCTTCTGCCGCACGAGATCGAGCTCGGCCAGGGCTTGTTGTTCCAGTGTGCTTAAGGCCATATCGATGTTTAGATTTTGGATTTTAGATTTCGATTCGCAATCCGGTCTTCAATCGAAAATCGGCAATCGAAAATAATCAGCTCGCGCGCTCGGTCTCCTTCCAGCGCGCCATCCGCCGCTCGAGCGCCTGCGTCGCGCGCACGAGCACGACGCCGAGAACTCCCAGCACGATCACGACGACGAACATTTTCGCGGTCTCGAAAAGATTGCCATAAAGCGTGAGCATCGCGCCGAGGCCGGTGATCGCCGTGAACAGCTCGGCGACGACCATGCCGACGATGGCGCGGCCGATCGCGACCCGGATGCCCGCCATGATGAAAGGCACCGCGGCGGGGAAGACGACCTTGAAAAGAATCTGCGTCCGCGAGGCAAGATAGGCGCGGCCGACCTCGATCGTCGACGCGCTCACGTTGCGCACGCCGCTCGCTGTGTTGATGAGAATCGGAAAAAACGCGAAGAGAAAGATCACGACCGCCTTGACCGTGAAGCCGAGGCCGAACCACATCATCAGCAGCGGCGTGAGCGCGACCTGCGGCGTCGCGTAGAGTGCGTTGATATGCGGCTCGAGCGCCGCACTCGCGATCCGCGAGCGCCCCATCACGAGGCCGAGCCCGACGCCCAGGATCACCGACGCGCCGAAGCCCAGCGCGAGCGTCGTCAGGCTGTCCGCCATCTGCCGCCGCAGCTCGCCGCTTGTGATCAGCGCGAAAGCCGCCTGGACGACGGCCGTGGGATAGGTGAGCAGCAGCGGATCGACGCGCCGGCCGTAGATTTCCCACGCGATAAGAAAGCACAGGACCGAGAGCGCGCGGATGACGTTCGGGTAATCGTAGAGCGAGCGCGCGCTCTCGCGGCGGAGCCCGAGATCGGCGATGATCTGCTCGTCGTGCGCGGCCATCTCAGCACCTCAGCGATTCGCGGATGTGCGTGCGCAGCGCGGCGAAGCGCGGGTCTGCCCTGACGTCGCCCTCCCAGCGCGGACGCGGCAGTTCGATCTTCACGTCTTCTTTGATGCGGCCCGGGCGCGCCTGCATGATGATCACACGATCCGAGAGGTAGATCGATTCGTCGATGCTGTGCGTTACGAAGATAACGGTATTCTTCGTCTTGGTCCAGATCTTGAGCAGCTCTTCCTGAAGCTGCTCGCGCGTCTGCGCGTCGACCGCGCCGAAAGGCTCGTCCATAAGCAGGATGTCGGGTTTTTTCGATAGCGCGCGCGCGATGCCGACGCGCTGCTGCATGCCGCCGGAGATCTGGTGCGGATAATATTTCTCAAAACCGTTGAGGCCAACGAGCTCGAGATACTGGCGCGCGACCGCCTGGCGCTCCTCGCGCGGAACTCCCTCGATCTCGAGGCCGAACTCGACGTTGGCGAGCACGGTGCGCCAGGGGAGCAGTCCGAATTGTTGGAATACCATGCAGCGGTCGCGCCCCGGCGCGACCACTCGCTTGTTTTCGACCAGGATCTCGCCGCGGTCGGCGCGGATCAGGCCGGCGATGATGCGGATGAGCGTCGTCTTGCCGCAGCCCGATGGGCCGAGCAGGCAGACGAACTCGTTCTGTCGCACCGAAAAGGAGACGTTGTGGAGCGCGACGAGGCCCGGCTTCCGCGGATCGTTGTCCTCGAAAAAAACCTTGCTGAGCTCCCGTACCTCAAGCATGCGTGGATGAGTTTCCGGTTTCTAGTCTCAAGTTTCTAGTCGGAATGCGCGCTTGAAACCCGAAACCTGAAACTCGAAGCTATTTCTTGCCCAGCTCTTTCAGCGCCCGATCGACGAAGCGACGGTCGAAGAAGTCTTTGTAGGGCAACGCCTCTTTCAGGAAGCCGACCTTCTTCATAAAGTCGGCGGTGTAATTATACGACGACTCACTGAGATCGCCGTTGATACCCCAGATACGTGGGTCGACAAGATCGTAGGCCTTGCCGAGCGCCTCGGTCGATTCGTCAGGGAGGACTTTTTTCGCGACTTCCACCGTGCCCGCCTTGTTAGCGGCGATCCACCGGTTCGCTTCGATGATCGCCTTGGTCATCCTTTGTACCTTGTCGGCGTTTTTCTGTATCCAATCCTCCTTTGCCATGCCGAACTCATATGGGATTTCCGGCACGACCTTGGGGACGTTCACGAGCGGAATGATATCCGGAAATTTATCCAGCTTGGCCACTTCGGTGGTCGTAACGACGGTCACATCGACCTTGCCGGCCACCAGCGCCTTGAAGCGGTCGGCCGGCGAACCGACAGCGACGTATTTGAATTTTTCGGGATCGACGCCGCTGCGCTCGAAGACGATGCGCGGGATGTGATAAGAGATCGCGCCGATGCCCGACACGGCGACGTTCTTGCCGACGAGCGCCTGTACCGTCGTGCCCGCTTCTTTGCGCGCGATCAGGTAATACGGCGTGATCGGATTGGCCACGACCCACAGACGGATCGGCGCCTTGGGAGCGGTGACGATCGCCTCGGTAGCGCCCATGTTGATCGACGCGTCGATGTCGCCCGATAGCAGCGCCTTGACATGCGTCGCGTCGCCGCGGAACTCGACGACTTCGGCCTCGACGCCGTTTTTCTTGAAGAAGCCCTTCTCGATTGCGACATAGGGCGAAATCGATTCCAGCGACGGCGGGCTCAGCGACGAGCCGAGCTTGATCTTCTGCGCGTCGGCGGCGTCGGCGAGAGCGGCGGATGCGGCGATAATCAGCGCGGCGGCGATGCTGGCGATGCGAACCATGAGCGTCCTCCTTATGGGTTCCTCGGCGCGGAGCTACGGCTCCGGCATGCCTACTACTATGGGAGGGGAAAATAGCTGTCAAGTCGGATGCAGGACGGCGTGCGCGACGAGTTCGAAGGCGACGATGGCGAGCGTCAGCACGGCGGTCGCGAGCACGACAGTGGCGCGGCGCTTTTCGAGGCGGGTCGGCTCGCTCAGCCGCTCGGCCGCGCGGAGCCGCCGGGCATGATAAACCGTATACAGGTTGGCGAGCGCGGCCAAGGTGGCGAGGATCAGGACCGGAAGACGGAGTGCACTCTGGTCTAGGAAGGTAAGCGCGCCTCCCAGGCCGAACAGCGCACCGACGCCGAGCGCAACGGCGAGCGGGCCGATGAGGGTGCCGATCGCGCACGGCGCGCCGAGCAGCCCGATGACGACCGCGCCCCAGCGAAAACCTGTGCGCGTTTCGGAGGCGTCGTCGGGCGGACGGGGCAGGTCCGTTCGCGCTTGCAGGCGATGGGCGGCGACGGGGTCTTTGAAGCCTTTGAGCATGAGATGCTCTTCTGCCGCGCCGCCGAACTCGCCGGCGGCGTCCTTATACGCGGCGGCATCGACGAGGATTTCCCCCGGGCGCGTTTTGCCTTCGAGCCGCGCGGCCAGATTCACCACATCGCCGATCGCCGTGATATCGCGACTGTCGCCGGAGCCGAGCCGTCCGACGCGCGCCCAGCCGCTCGCTACCCCGGCGGAGGCCTGCAAGTCCATGTGAAAACGCGTTCTCAATTCCGCCATGGCCGATTGCAATTGGACGGCGGCGTCAACCGCGCGGCGCGCGTGGTCGGGGTGCTTAATCGGCACATTGAAGAGCGCCATCACCGCGTCGCCGATGTATTTGTCGATAAATCCGCCGCGCCGTGTGATGATCTCGGTCGCCGTTTTAAGAAAAGCATCGACTACTTCGTGCGTCCGCTCCGGGCCGAGATCCTGCGTGAGCTCGGTGAACGAAGATAGGTCGGCGAAGAGGACGGTCATCTCGATGAGCGCGCCCTCTTCGACGTGGGTGTCGCAGCGGTTACAGATATTGGGATTGCGCGCGCTGCGCTTGACGCCCGCGGCGCGGTAGACGCGTCCGAGGGCGCCCGCAAGCGGGCTGCCGCAGATGCCGCATTGCGCGGCGACTGCCGACGCCGTGCCGGCTTCCGCCATATTAGCAGACGCAGTTTTGAATCGGTGTCGACGGCGCGCGGCGCGGCGTGCGAATGCCCGCCTTGCGTCGGCGGTGTTCGAGCAGGAGCCGCGTGACTTCCTGCAGCGCGGTGACGATCGGCACCACGACGACCATGCCGATCAGGCCGAAGGCATGGCCGCCGATCAACAGCGACCCGACGAGCAGAATGGGATGGAGATGGACGCTGCGCCCGACGGTCAACGTCTGGATGATCGTGAGGTCGCAGAACTTGATGAGGAGATAGAGCAACATGACCTTGACGAGCGGCGCGAAGCTCTGGAACTGGATCATCGCGATCATCGCGACGACCGTGCCGCTGAGAAATGGACCGACGTACGGGATCACGTTCGCCATGCCGGAGAACACGCCGAGAAACAGCGGATAGTTAACCCCGAGCAGCCACAAACCGGTAGACGCGATCGTCGCAATCGCCATGGCCTCGAGCGCGAGGCCGCGGAGATAGCGGCCGGTAATGCGCTCGATCTCGCACCAGACCGCGACCGAAGTCTCGATCTCGTCGGCCGGCAGGCGGTCCATCAAGAGCTGTAGGAGCCTGCGGCTGTCGCGCAGGAAAAAAAAGGAAAACACCGGGATCAGCACGATGACGATGGCGATCTCCACCGCATGGCTCAAGAGGTTGGGGAGATTGGCGGTCTGCTGCTGGAAGACCGTGCTCAAACGCTCGTTGCGCGATTCGGGATCGCCCAGTACCTGTTCGAGCGCCGGATATTCTTCGATGAGCTCGCGGTGCAGCTTGTCGACGGATTGGTCGATCTGTTGCTTGAACGTTCCGGAAGAGAGCGTGACTATTTCGGTGCGCAGCCGCGGCAAAACCAGGGCGGCGGTAATGGTGAAGAGGAGAAAGATCGCGATGTAGACACCGCTGACGGCGAGGTTGTGCCGGATGGCGGCGGCCTCCAGCCTGCGCACGAGCGGGCTAATGACGTACGCGAGCGCCGCGGAAAAGATGACGAGCACGACCACGTCGCTGGCGATGTAAGCGATCGCGGCGACGATCGCGATGGCGATCGCCCACACGATCGTAGGTGGCGGCGGAAACCAGCGGGTGCGCGGCTGGTCCGGCGCGGCGGCGGCCTCGGGGCTCACCGGCGCGTCCTCTCGGCGGCGGCGGGCTCGGCGAGCGTCACCTGGCCCTTCGAACCGCGCAGCGCGTTGCGCGCCTGCTCGTTGCGCACGTAGCCGGCGAGAGTCTTGAGGAGATTCTCCATGACGTGCACGGCGAGCGCCTTCTGACCTTCGATCAGATCGTCGAAGTGGCTCTTGTAGAGGATCAACAGCGTGGTGTCTTCATCGGCGCGCGCGGCGGCGAAGCGCGGCTGGTCGTCGATGAGCGCGAGTTCGCCGAAATAGGTGCCAGGCCCGAGGACCGCGAGCGGCTTCTCGGCGCCGTCGGCGGCGCGAATGATCGAGATTCTGCCGTCGAGAACGATGAAAACCGCCTTGCCCGGATCGCCTTCGCGAAAGATCGTCTCGCCGGCGGGGTAGCGCTTCTCGAAAAGCTTGATCAGCAGCTTGCCGAGCTGGTGGCGATTTAAGCCGGCGAAAAGCGGCACGCAGGCGAGCAGCTTGAGCCGCCTAAGCTGCTCGGGGTCGGTAGCCCATTCACGCCAATGCCAGCCCATACTCTGCCTTCGGCTGAAGGGTATCCGATCCTGGCTATATAAGTCAACGCGCTTTTATATTGGACTTTTATGGCGCTTTTCGTTAATCCGGGGGCGATGGATACGGCCGGCGGCAAGGAAAAAACGCTGTTATCCTGGAGCAGCGGCAAAGACAGCGCCTGGTCGCTGCGTGTTCTACGTGAAATGGGCGAATTCGAGGTCGCGGCTCTGCTCACGACCGTGAATGAGACCTACGAACGGGTTGCGATGCACGCGGTCCGGCTCGAATTGCTCGAGGCCCAGGCCGATGCGGCTGGCCTTTCGCTGTGGAAGGTCCCGATTCCTTATCCGTGCAGCAACGAGCGCTACGAAGAGGCGATGCAGGCGGCGGTCGAGCGGGCGAAATCGGAGGGGATCGCCGCGATGGCTTTCGGCGATTTGTTTCTCGAAGACATCCGCGCCTATCGCGAAGCGCGGTTGCGGAATACGGGCGTGCGGCCGATCTTTCCGATCTGGGCGCGGCGTACGCGGGAGCTCGCGCGCGAGATGATCGCCGGTGGTCTGCGGGCGCGGATCACCTGCGTCGATCCGAAACAGCTGGACGCGTCCTTCACCGGCAGGGAATTCGACGCCGCGTTCCTGGCTGACCTTCCACTCGGCGTCGATCCCTGCGGCGAGCGCGGCGAATTCCATACGTTCGCCTATGATGGGCCGATGTTCCGCCGGCCCATTCCGATCCGCTCGGGCGAGATCGTAACGCGCGACGGCTTTGTCTTCGCGGATCTGATGATCAAGTAAAAAGTTAAAGGGCAAAAGTAACAAGGAGGGGATATGCCGAGGCCACAAACAATCATTGTCCTTTTCGTCTTCTTGCTGAGCGCGCAATTATTCGCGGGCGAAGGGCCGAACCGGCCGGAGGCGAAGCCGGTGACGCTCGACGCGAAAACGACGGCCGTTCTGGTCCTCGATCTGAACGCGCGCTGCCACGACGCGAAGCAGATATGCAACAAGCTTACGCCGCGCCTGGGCGAGTTCTTGGAGAAAGTGCGCGGCGCGAACGTGCTGATCGTCTATTCCGTGTCGGCGTCGGCGAAGGGAACGCCGCTCGGCGAGGTCGCATCGCCGCTCAAGCGCCGTGACAACGAGCCGATCATCTATCCCGACGCGTTCGACAAGTTCACCGGCGGCGAACTGCAGGCATTATTGAAAGAGAAGGGCATCAAGACGGTCGTTATCACCGGCGCGTCGACTAACGCCGCCGTGCTCTACACCGCCACTACCGCCGCGCGCATGCACCGCTATATTGTCGTGATTCCAATGGACGGGATGGTAGCGAATTCCAACTACGAGCAGGAATACACCTTCCACCAGTTCACGGTCCTGCCGTCCGACACGGGCAAGCAATTTCAGTTCACGAAGCTGGAGATGGTGGGTTTTAAGTAAAAATTAAACAGCGACATCAATGTAGGTCGAGTAAGGCAAGTACTCGAAGAATTCTTCTGCGCAATTCGTCTTCGTCATAAAGGCCGGGATATGTCCGCCACTCTCTTTTCGGTTCAAAGTATTCCAAACCATCAGCAAACTCGTGAATTGCCTGGTCTAACTGTGAATCCCACGAGATTCCGTCAACTCCAAATGACCAATAATATTCTTCGAACGGTTTTATCGCCTGCTGAAGATTTTTATCGACTGCGTTGCGTAGCAAATCGATAAGATATATCTCGTGCTCGTTCATTCCGACCTTGCCTTGATCACCCTAGCCGCCACGACCGCGCTCTTGCCCTTTAATTCCAGCTCTCTTTTTCCTGCGTCCTGAAATTGTTCTGCGACTTGCGCGTACGTTTCCTCCGTCAGTAGAATCTCGCCCGCGGCGGCGGCGCCCTGGAGGCGCGCGGCGACATTCACGGTGTCGCCCAGCACCGTGTAATCGACGACACCGCCGCCGCCGACGTTGCCGACGAACGCCTCGCCGGTGGCGACTCCCCCGCCGACCTGGAGGCCTTCTTCCTCGGCCATCACGCCGCGCACGATCTCGATCGCCGTCTCGACGGCGCGGCGCGCGTGATCGTCATGATGGATCGGCGCGCCGAAAAACGCCATCACCTGGTCGCCGACGAGCTTATCGACCGTGCCGTCGCGGCTAAACACGGCGCCGCTCGCGAGCGCGTAGAATTTATTGAGCCGGTCCGCGATCTCCGCTGGGCTGAGCTTTTCCGCGAGCGCGGTGAAGCCGCGCACATCGACGAATAGCACTGAGACGATCCGCGTCTCCCCGCCCGGGGGAGCGAGCTCGTATCAAAGCGTGCAGAGGCTCGGGTTCTTGCGCGACGGGCGGATGTTGACGAGGCGGAAGGGGACGGAGAACATCCCGAGAAACGGCACGAGGCATTCCTTGCAGCGCTGCCGCGAAGGGAGATGGCGATAAACGCGGCGCACGGTGCGCGCGCCGCCCACTCGCTGCCGCGCCGCCGTGAAGAACTTTTTCATAGCTTATTGCAGGCCGAAGACTTCCTGGAGCTTGAAGCGCACCGCCTGCTCGCCGCCGGGGGCGACGTCGAACCGCGTCGTGTTCTCGAGCTTATCGAGAATCGCGCGCCCTTCGGGGTCCTGGTGCATCGAGACGAGAACTTCCTGAAGCCGATCGATGGCTTTCGGATCCATTTCCTTCCTAACGGAAACGAAATAGCGCGGGAAGTTCTCCGTCTCGCCGAGGATGACAATGTCGGCCTTTCTCTTTGCGTCGAGGCGGTCCATGTCCTCGTTGCTGAACGCGCCGGCCGTGACGCGCCGCGTCAACACCATGTCGGCGACCTTCGAAGCCGAGTAGGCGAAAATATAACCCACTTCATTCGAGCCCACGGGCGCATCGAGTGAAGTCTTCTCGGCGAGCTTCATGCCCTTCCCGGCAAGAAATACCTTAGGCAGAAAGTAGCCGGACGTCGAGCCCGGGTCTTCGAGCGCGATCAGCGACCCGCGGAGATCGGCGATGTCTCTCGCGCCGCCTTCTTTTTTCGCGAATAAGATGGAGCGGTATTCCGGCGAGCCCGACTTCCACCGCCGGAGCAGCGGCATCGCCACCCCGTCGCGGTTGATCAGGTAAGTCGGATAGGGGCTCTCCATGTAAAAATCGACTTTGTCCTGCTCTAGCAGCTTCTGAAGCTGGTAGACGGTTTGCGCCGTCACGACTTTGCCTTCGACGCGCGCCGGAACCGAGAGCTTGCGCGCGATGTAGCGGACGAAGTCGCGGTACTGAGGCTCGACTTCGGCCAGCGGCCGTTTGGAGATGACGCCGAGCGCGATGGTTTTCGTCTGCGGCGCGGCATGCTCCGCAAAAACGAAGACGGTCAAAAGGGAGACGATTACGTAGATCGATTTCTTTAGCATCCTAATTTTTCCCGCGCGGGCGGAACAGCTCGACGAGCTGCCGCCGCATCGCTTCCTCTCCGCCGGGAAGCGGATCGAATTTATCGGTCGCGTCGGTATTGGCGAGGACCTTGCGGCCTTCGGCGTCGTTCGCCATTCCCAGCAACGCGTCCTTCAACTTTTTGGTCAGCGCCGGCTCGAGGTCTTTCCGCACCGACACGAGATTGCGCGGAAAGGCGCCGGTCTCGGCGAGCTTCGTGATCTGCGCTTTCGCCTGGTCGTCGGCTTTGGCGAAGTCGTCGTCGCTGAAGGCAGCGCCGGTGACCTTGCCGGTGAGCACCATGTCGATCGTTTTCGCCGTCGAATAGGTAAAAATGTAGCCGATCTCCTTCGGCGCGACGCGGCTGTCGGGTGCCGGCTTTTCGGTCAGGGTCAGACCTTTTTTCATCAAGTAGACTTTGGGCAGAAAATAAGCAGAAGTCGAGCCGGGATCTTCGAACGCCATCAGTTTGCCTTTGAGATCGTCGAGCTTCTTCACCGCGCCGTCTTTTTTTGTGAAGACGATGCTGCGGTACTCGGCCTTGCCGTTCTTCCACCGGCGGAGCAAAAGCACCGCCGCGCCGTTCCGGTTCACCAGATACGTCGGATATGGGCTGTCCATGTAAAAGTCGACTTTTTTCGTCTCGATTGCGTTCGCGAGCTGCGACGGCGTCTTGGCCGTGACGACTTTGCCCTCGACGTTGAGCTTGCTCGCGACGTAGCCGATGAAGTCTTTGAGGTGCGCCTCTACCTCCGCGGCCGGCTTCTCCGACACGAATCCGAGCGCAAGCGTCTTTGCGCCCTGGCCTGCAGCGCGCGCGTGAGCGGCGGCCAATAGGAGCGCGCAGCCGGCGACAAAGAGTGCGATGCGTCGATTCATAGCCGCCTCCTGAAAGACGACGAGAAGTCCGGACGAAACACCAGGAAGCTACTATAAGCTAAACGATGTTGGCAAGCGGGAGACGGTGAAGAGGCGGTCAGGATTTCTTGCCGCGCTTTCGCTCTTCCCATCCGGCGAGGCGGTCTTTGATCGTCTTCTCATAGCCGGAATCGGTCGGCGAGTAATATTTCTTGCCGCGTAGCGCGTCCGGCAGATGCTCTTGGCCGACGACATGGTCGGGAAAGTCGTGCGCGTAGCGATAGTCCTTGCCGTAGCCGAGTTTTTCCATCAGTGGCGTCGGCGCGTTGCGGAGATGCAGCGGCACAGGCAGTGTGCCTTTGTCCTCGACGTCGTTCGCCGCGGCGAGCATCGCCTTATACGATGCGTTCGACTTGGGCGCGCTGGCAAGATAGGTCGCCGCCTGCGCGAGCGGGATTCGGCCCTCGGGAAGACCGACGAAATGAAACGCGTCCTTCGCCGCGACCGCGACCTGGAGCGCCTGCGGGTCGGCGTTGCCGATATCCTCGGCGGCAAGGATGATCATGCGCCGCGCGATGAAGAGCGGGTCCTCGCCGGCCTCCAGCATGCGCATGAGCCAGTAAACCGCCGCGTCGGGATCGCTGCCGCGCATGCTCTTGATGAACGCCGAGATGACGTTGTAGTGCTCCTCGCCGGCCTTGTCGTAGAGCAGCGCCTTTTTCTGCAGCGCCTCCTGAATGCGCGGGAGGTCGATACGCCGCGCGCCTTTTTCTTTTTTCAGCAGCGCGGCGGCGGTCTCGAGCGCGTTCAGCGCGATGCGGGCGTCGCCCTGCGACTGATCGATTAGGAATGCGCGCGCGTCGTCGGCGATCTCGAGGCCGAACTCGCCGAGACCGTTTTGCCGGTCGCTGAGCGCGCGGTCGACGATCGTGCCGATATCGGCGGGGGAGAGCGGCTGGAGCACCAGCACCTGCGCGCGCGAGAGCAGCGGCGAAATGACTTCGAACGAGGGGTTCTCGGTCGTCGCGCCGATCAGGATGAGCGTGCCGCGCTCGACGTGCGGCAGGAAATTATCTTGCTGGGCCTTGTTGAAATGATGGATCTCGTCGACGAATAGGACCGTGCGCTTGCCCAGGCGATGGAGGCGCTCGGCCTCCTCTACAATCTTTTTCAAATCTTTGACGCCCGAAGTGACGGCGGAAAATCGCACGCAGCGCGCGCCGCCCGAGCTAGCCAGAATCTCCGCCAGCGTCGTTTTGCCGCTTCCGGGTGGACCCCAAAGGATGAGCGAGCGGAGCTCGCCGGCGCCGACCATGCCGCGGAGAAACTTTCCGGGCCCGAGCAGATGCTGCTGGCCGACGAACTCGTCCAGCGCTTTGGGTCGCATGCGCTCCGCCAGCGGGACCGCCTTGGCTCCTTTTCCGGCGCCGGCGGTGTCGAAAAGCTCCATGAGGAATATGCTAGCACAGTTCGCCGCGGAAGGCGCAGGCGGGTACTTGGCAGCTCGCCGTGCCGAGCAAGTTCCCTCTCCCGCGGCGGGAAAGGGCCAGGGTGAGAGCCACCCTTACCTCGATCCTCTGCCTCCAGATCAGGGCGAGGGCGTCTGGTTTTCGACAAGCAATAAATATTTTGTATTCCAACTCCGCTTGAGATATAGCATCTGCCGAAGCCGATGGAGCCCGATCGCAAAGACCCCGCTTATCTACACGAGCCGCGCACCGTGCTGGAGCCCGGCGCGTCAGTCACCGGCAAGCTCGTCTACGACGGACCGGTCAAGATCGACGGCAAGTTCAAAGGCGAGATCAAAGCGACCTCGCTGCTGGTCTTGGGGCCGCAGGCGGAGGTTTCGGCCACCATAGCCGCCGGCCACCTCCGGATTGAAGGCGCTCTACAGGGAACGGTCCACGTGAAGGACTGGATCGAGATTCTGCCCGGCGGGCGCTTTCAGGGAAATATCGAAGGCGGCAGACTGAAAATCTATGCCGGCGGGGTCTTCGACGGCAACGCGCAGCTCGGCGGGCTTTAGCCCGCTTCTTCCTCGGTGAGGCGCGCGCCTTTGCCTGATCTCTCTCTCAAATAATACAATTTGGCGCGACGGACTTTGCCGCGCGAGACGACTTCGACCTTGTCGACGCGCGGCGAATGGAACGGAAAGATGCGCTCGACGCCGATGCCGTACGAGATTTTCCGCACGGTGAAGTTGGCGCGGTTGCCTTTACCCGAGATGCGGATCACGATGCCTTCGAAGACCTGCGTCCGCTCCTTTTCGCCCTCAACGACTTTGACGTGCACCCGGACGGTCTCGCCCGGGCGCAATTCGGGGATTTCTTTCTTGCTCTGCTCGGCTTCGAGCTGATCCAGCGTATTCATGGCTTCTCCTTGATCGAATTCGTTCCCAACAGACGGTCGAGAATGATCGCCGCCGCCGAGCGAACCGAGAGGTGGTTGTAATCGCTATCGCCTTCGATCGGCTCTAGGATGATGTCGGAGCGGGCCAGGACTTCTTCGGTGAGGCCCCATCCCGTACCCAGGAGTATCAGGAAAGGCGAAGGGTCTATTACTAGCATGTTCTTGAGGCTGGTGAAAGGGCTCCGGCCCTCGCCTTTGCGGGCCGAGGTGACGACCAGGCGGGGTTTCTCGCCCGTCTCGCGCTCGATGTCGATGATCGCGTCGTCGAGGGTGTCGGTCACGCGCGCGAGCGCGAGCGCGTCTTTGCGCGTCTCGTTGTATTCGGCGCCGTAGCCAGTCTCCCAATGGGCAATGATCTTGAGCGAGAGCTTTTGCAGCGCCTTCACCGGCGTGACGACATAGAAACCCTTGAGTCCGTAGGTTCGCGCGGCGCGCGCGATATCGTGAATGTCCATGTTGGTGACCGCGGTCGTGACGATCTCGCGGTTCTTGTCGTAGACCGGATGGTGCAGCAGGGCAATGTAAATTTTCGCGCGCGGCTTCGCTGTGGCCGATTGCGTCTTCGCGAATAGATCCGGCCTGCGCTCGCGCGTTAAATTCGCGCTTGCCTCGGCGCGCCAGCGGCGGATTTTTTCGTGATCGCCGGAGATCAGCACCTCCGGCACTCTCATGCCGCGGAATTCCTCCGGCCGCGTGTACTGGGGGAACTCGAGCAGGCCGTCGCTGAACGAGTCCTCCTCCGGCGACTGCGCATTGCCGAGGACGCCGGGGACGAGGCGCGCGACCGCGTCGATCACGACGAGCGCCGGCAGTTCGCCGCCGGAGAGCGTGTAGTCGCCGACGGACAATTCCTCGTCGACGAAGGCTTTCACGCGCTCGTCGACGCCCTCGTAGCGCCCGCACACGAGCACGATCTCTTCCTCGCGCGCGAGCCGCGCCGCCTCGGCTTGTTCGAAGAGCTTGCCCCGCGGGCTCAACAGGATGACTCTCGGCTGCTTGAGATTTTTTTTCGCCGACTCGATCGCCGCGACCAGCGGCTCGGGCTTCATCACCATTCCCTGGCCGCCGCCGTAGGGCGTATCGTCGACGGTGCGGTGCTTGTCGCCCGTGAAATCGCGCGGGTCGACGAAGCGCACGTCGAGGAGCTTTTTCTCTCTCGCACGCTTCAAGATGCTGTGCGCGAGCGGCGAGTCGAACATGCCCGGAAAGAGCGTGATGACGGTAAAGCCCGGCATAAAATTGTGGGAAACAGTCTAGACGGAAGGGGAAGGGAAGTCTAACGGGGAGAAAAAGGTTAGAACGGTAGCACGATAGTAGTCCTATGGTCGCTCAGGTAGACCGATTTATATCATCCGTCCACTCGATTGGCTTAAAGGACCAAATGTCGTTTGGATTATCGACGGTAAGCCCATCTTTCCAGGAGACCTGGCCCGTGCGCCTGTGAATTTTATTTGGATCGCGCAATGGCTCTTCAGCGTAGCCGAAGCGAATCACGGCTAACGGATCTTCAAAAGTAACGTCGCCAATCGCGCCTTCGAGTTGAACAATGTGGGCGTGAACGATCGCCCTGGAGCCGACAGCGAACCGTTGTTTCGTTAGGCGAATCATTCTTAATGAAAAATTAGTTCTGCGCGACCTTCTCCAGCGACTCGGCCATTTTCACCAGCCGCACGAACTCGGCGCGGTAGCCTTCCGGGTCCGCGCCGCGCGCCGCGTTGGCGAGCGCCGCGATTTTCGCCGGTTTGAAGTCCTCCAGCGCGCTCTCGCCGCGGAGCCACTGGCCGAATGCCGCAACGGCGACGGCGAAGCGCTGTTCCATCGGCGCTGAGTCGAATTGCGCGAGCGCGTCGGCGGCGCGCACCGGCTGCTCGATCAGGCGGCTCGCCGTCTGGCCTGGTAGTTTGTAGCGCAGCTTGACGAACGCAACCTCGTCGTTCGGCTTGTTCGCGGGCGGCGTCTGAGCAGCGCGCTCAGTCTGATAGCGGAGCGGCTCGATGCTGCGGCCCTTCGCGCCTACCGGAGTGATCTCGTATATCGCGGTGACTGTGTGGCCGGCGCCGATGTCGTAGCCGATGAGGCGGTACTCGGCCACTTTGGCCGGATTGAACTCGATCTGAATCTTGACATCGTCGGCGATCGGGAAGAGCGTGGACGCCAATTCTTCCGACAGCGTTTTGCGCGCTTCCAGCAATGAATCGATATAGGCGGCGTTGCCGTTGCCGGCCTGCGCCAGCCGTTGCATGAGCGCGTCGTTCAGGTTGCCGAGGCCGACGCCGAAGATGGAAAGATAGATGCCACTTTTGCGCTTGTCCTTGATGAAGCGCTCGAGCTCTTTGGGATCGGTGATGCCGACGTTGAAGTCGCCGTCGGTCCCGAGAATGACGCGGTTGACCCCCTGCTTGTCGAAATTCCGCTCGGCGAGCCCGTAGGCGCGCTGCAGCCCTTCGCCGCCGGCCGTCGATCCGGCCGCGCGCAGGCCGTCGATTGTCTCAATGATCTTGTGCTTGTCGCGGCCTGTTGTCGGCTCCAGAGCGGTTCGCGCCTCTCCGGCATAGGTGACAATTGCCACGCGGTCATCGTCGCGGAGCTGCTGCGCGAAGAGCCGAAAGCCCTGCTGAAGGAGCGGAAGGCGGTCGTCCGGCTCCATGGAACCCGACGTGTCGATCAGCAGAACAACGTTGGCGCGCGGGCGCTCGGCGCGCTGGATGTCGTAGCCGCGGAGCGCGATGTGGAGCAGTCGTTTGTCCGCGCTCCACGGGCTCGGCATGATCGTCGTCGTCAGTCGGAAGGGCTGCGCGCGGTTCTCGGGCGCCGGATAGTTATAAGGAAAGTAATTAACCATCTCTTCGACGCGAACGGCATCGCGCACGGGGAGGCGGCCGTTCGTCAGAATTCGCCGCACCAGACCATAGGACGCGGTATCGACGTCGATGCTGAAAGTCGAGACCGGATGCTCGGCGACGCTGACGACGCCGTTGGGCTCATTGTCGGGGAAGCGGTCGGTGCCGGGATATGTTGGGAAAATCTGCCCACCAACGCGGCTCATCGGCGCGTAGCCTTGATTTGCGCTGAGGCCGCGTTCGGCCCGAGGCGCTGCCATTCCCAGACCGTCTGTTGTGCCGCGGTGCAACTCCGCCTGCCCCTTGAGGTCTGCGGGGGGCGCTGTGGATTGGGTCTGACGGATCTTCGACTCCGGCGTACAGGAGCCGAAAAATAAAAGGACGAGAGCGAGCGAGAGAAGGCGACCGGTATACAGCATGAGCCCTCCTTGCGAGCTTTAGGGGTTGGTAATTAACCCTTAGACGACGGAAAATGGATTTAGCTGACACGGAACGGCAAAAGTTTTCGTTCTAGGTCTTAGCCCAGCTTCGCTCGCAGCTTGGCGAATCGGACGCGCGCCTGCTCGACGCGCTTCAGGTAGTTCCGAAGGCTTTGCTCGCCGCATTTTTCGCCGGCCCCGGGGTGGAAGGCGCGGCGGATGAACGATTCGGCCTTGCCGGCGCCGCAGAGATGCACGGCGGCCGCGAGCTTTTGCCGCTGGTTGGCGGTCGTCTTCGCGACGGCGGCTTTGGCGGTCATGGCCTTCTGAACGATCTGCTGCAGGTAGGCGGCGGTGAGCTCGATCGCGTGGCTCGGCATCGCGCGGTTGTAAAGCCTCGTGAAACGGCAGGCGGCGCCGCTAAAGACTTTATGTTCTTTGACGCAATAGTTCCGCGCCTCGGCGAATGTCCCGTCGGTCATTTGATACATGCCGACCGAGCTCGATGCCGGCCTATAGATCTCGAACGGGTTCCAAGACCACTGCCAGCGCCAGTACGTGCGCGCGATCGGGTTGCCTTCCGCTTCGACCTGGGCGATCGCCGCCAGCAGCTCGGGCGAGATATCGGCGGTGGAGTATTTCACGAACAGCTCGCCGTAAGTCTTCCATGTCTGTTCGGGAGACTTGTAGAACGACTCGCTTGCCGGCGCGAGCAGCTCGGCGGGCTTGCGGGATACCTGATAGACCCAATTGACGAGGAAAAAGAAGCCGAGCGCGACGATGAAATAACCGACGAAAATGCCGCGGTCGCGAAGCCGCCACCGCCTCGAATACCCTTTCACCGCACCGATGGCTGCGAAAGACATCGGCGCATTCTAGCGCAGCGGGATTCGCAGGTGAAGAGGAAAGATGAAGAATCCGTTAAAGGTTGTCGGTGTTTGCAGCAGCCGACAGAAGCGCTCCAAACGGCGCTATTTTGCTACGCAGCCGACCGGCGAGGCGGAAGTAAGGGCTCGATTTGCTTAGTTTATTTGTTTTTCGCGTAGTCGAGCATGCCCTGAAAATCGACTATCACAGCGGGCTCACTGCCGACAACCCAAGCGTCGTGGCCGGGCGACAGCAGGGACACGTCACCCGCGCGGCAGTCGAATTCCTGGCCGTCATCCATCTTGACCCGAATGACGCCCGAGACGTGGTACTGAAAATGCGGGGCCTCGCAGCTTTTGGTCTTGGCGATCGGCTGCACCGACGTCGACCAGCGCCAGCCGGGCTCGAAGATCGCCCGGCCGACCGTCGATCCGCCGATCTTCATGATCTCGACGCGACCCTTGGGAAACTCGCGGACCTCGTCGGGCTTGCCGAAGGTTTTATGCTCGCTAGTAGCCATAAACGCCTCCTGTATTTCGCAAAACGCCTAGCACGAATTTTTGCGATCGCAAGCAAGTAGACGGCGCTATTTTATTTTTTCAGCCGTTCTGGCGAAGGTGTTCGCCATGTGGCGTGATTGGGCGGTAAATCGAGGTCATGAAGATCGTGCTCCGCGAGCTTGATGCGCAACGTGCTTCCGTCTTTCAGCCGTGTGACACACTCCGATTTCAGAAGCGAAGGAAGATCGACTTCTAGTTCTTCGCTGAGAGCGCGTTTTTCGTGTCCTTCAATGGTGAAAGCGATGAGGAAGTTGTTTTCTGCTCGCGCTGAGTACCGCCCGTCCGCTCGCCGTAGGAGAACGGTTGCTTTCATCTACAATTCCAGCAACCCTTCCGGCGGGTCGACGATGACGCGGCCGGCGTCGAAGTCGATCTTCGCGATGATCTCTTTTACGACCGGGATGAGATATTCTTTCTCGCCGTCTTCGACGACGTAGAGATCGCCGCCGGGCGTGGGCCAGAGGCGCGCGATCGTGCCGATGCGCGCGCCCTTGGTGTCGAAGACATCCATGCCGACGACTTGATAATAATAGTATTCGTTATCCGCGAGCGGCGGCAGATCGCCTTCGGCGACGCACACGGCAGCGCCGATCCATTTCTTTGCGTCATTAATGTCCTCGACGCCGTCGAGATGAATCAGCAGCTGTCGCTTGTGCGGCTTGACGGCTGCAAGGCGCATCGGCGCGCGCGCGCCATCTTTTTCCAGGAAAACTTCTTTGACGGACAAAAGGGTAGAGCTGTCGGGATTGTAGGGCGATAGCTTGAGCCAGCCCTCGATGCCGTGCGTGGCGACGATCTCGCCCAGGGAAACCAGCCGCTCCGGCGCTTGAGGGAGTGAAGGCGTGGCTTATTTCTCTTCGACGATCTCCAGGACAACCTTGCGGTTCGCCTTGGAGGCGGCGGCGTTCAGGATCGTGCGAATGGATTTCGCGGTTCTGCCTTGCTTGCCGATGATGCGACCGAGATCTTCTTTAGCAACTCTCAATTCCACAACCGAGGCGGTATCGCCTTGCGTTTCTTTCACTTCCACAGCTTCAGGGTTGCTGACCAGGGCTTTCGCCAGATACTGCACCAGGTCTTTCACGGGAAATTACCCCTTTCAAGTTTGATTGCTCCGGGACTTTTTCATGAGCTCGGAAACGGTTTGCGAGGGCTTCGCGCCTTTCTTGATCCAGGAATCGAGCTTCTCGCGGTTAAGCTTGATGCCGGCCGCGGCCTTCGGATCGTAGCTGCCGACCTGCTCGATGAATTTGCCGTCGCGCGGCGAGCGCGAATCGCTCACGACGACGCGGTAGTACGGCTTCTTTTTGCCGCCGTGGCGGCTCAGACGGATCGTGACGCTCATGTATCCTTCCTTTTAGTTGTTGAACGGCATGGGCATCCGATTGAATAGGCCGCGGATGCCGCCTCGGCTGAAACGCTGCATCATTTTTTTCATTTCAATGTACTGCTTGATCAAACGGTTCACGTCGGTAACCGTCGTGCCGCTGCCCTGCGCGATGCGCTTGCGCCGGCTGCCGTTGAGAATCTCCGGCTTGCGGCGCTCTTGGAGCGTCATCGAGTTGATGATCGCGTCCACGCGCTTAAGATCTTTTTCCGCCTGGCCGAGATCGACCTGCTGCGAGAGCTTGCGGGCGCCCGGCACCATGTCGAGGAGGTCGCCGATCGAGCCCATTTTTTTGAGCTGCCGAAGCTGCGACTGAAAATCCTCGAGCGTGAACTGATTCTTTTTCGCCTGCTTGAGTAGGCGCTCGGCTTCCTTCTCGTCGTAAACTTCGCGCGTCTTCTCGATTAGCGAGAGCACGTCGCCCATGCCGAGGATGCGCGTCGCGACCCGCTCGGGATAAAACGGCTCGAGCGCCTCGGGCTTCTCGCCCGTGCCGGAGAAGAGAATCGGTCGGCCTACGATCTCGCGCATCGACAGGGCCGCGCCGCCGCGCGCGTCCCCGTCCATCTTCGTAAGAATAATGCCGGTTAAATCGATCTGCTTACTGAAGCCCTCCGCCTGATTGACTGCGTCCTGGCCGGTCATCGCATCGGCGACGAGCAGCGTGTGATGCGGATGCACGGCGCCGGTGATGTTCTTGAGCTCTTCCATGAGCTCGTCGTCGATGTGCAGCCGGCCGGCTGTGTCGATGATGACAAGGTCTGCGAATTCACGCTTTGCCTGGTCGACCGCTTCGCGCGCGATCGCGACCGGGCTCTGATCAGCGCGCGAGTCGTACACGGGAATATCGAGATTTTGGCCGAGCGTTTTCAATTGCTCGATCGCCGCGGGGCGATAGATGTCGGCGGGGACGAGATAGGGCTTGCGCTTTTTCTCGCGCTTCAAATAGAGCGCGAGCTTCGCGACCGTCGTCGTTTTACCGGAGCCTTGAAGGCCGACGAGCATGAGAATCTGCGGCGGAGGGCCTTTCAAGTCCAGGTCGGCGTATTCGCCGCCCAGAAGCCGCGTAAGCTCCTCGTGAACGATCTTGATGAATTGCTGATCGGGCGAGAGGCTCTGGAGGACTTCCTGTCCGAGCGCTTTGGCTTTGACCGCGTCGAGAAAACTTTTGACGACCTTGAAATGGACGTCGGCTTCGAGCAGCGCCATGCGCACGTCCCGGAGCGCGTCGTCGATGTTGTTTTCGCGGATTTTTCCCTGGCCGCTGAGTTTCTTGAAAGTCAGCTCCAGCTTGTCGGCTAGGTTCTCGAACATGTAGGGGTTTTCGGCTTGCGGTATTACTTCGTGGAGGTCCCTTAAGGATTAAGGATTAAAGAGAGTTGGATGCGTTGTCAAGGCGGGAAAAAGAACCCCGGCCCGCCGGGAGGCGGGCCGGGGAATTAGATGTGCGAGTTACATCATGCCGCCCATGCCGCCCATGCCGCCGCCCGGAGGCATCGGAGGCATCGCCGACTTCTCCTCCGGCTTCTCCGCCACCATCGCCTCCGTCGTGAGCATGAGGCCGGCGACGGACGAGGCGTTCTGCAGCGCCGTACGGACGACCTTGGTCGGGTCGATGATGCCGGCTTTGAGAAGGTCGGTGTATTCTTCGGTCGCGGCGTTGAAGCCGAAAGCGCCTTTACCTTCTTTAACCTTTTGCAGCACGATCGCGCCTTCGACACCGGTGTTCAGTGCGATGCGGCGGATCGGCTCTTCGGTCGCGCGCCGGATGATGTTGACGCCCCACCGCTCCTCCTCGGGCACTTTGAGCTTCTCGAGGGCGACGGCGGAGCGGATGAGCGCGACGCCGCCGCCGGGGACGATGCCTTCCTCGACCGCGGCGCGCGTGGCGTGCAGCGCGTCCTCGACGCGGGCTTTCTTCTCTTTCATCTCGACTTCAGTGGCCGCGCCGACGTTGATGACTGCGACGCCGCCGATCAGCTTCGCGAGGCGCTCCTGGAGCTTCTCGCGATCGTAATCCGAGGTCGTCTCGTCGATCTGCGCGCGGATCTGCTTGATGCGGCCTTCGAGATCCGCCTTCTTGCCGGCGCCGTCGACGATCGTCGTGTTGTCTTTATCGATGACGATGCGCTTCGCGCGGCCGAGATCCTGCAGCGAAATGTTCTCGAGCTTGATGCCGAGCTCTTCGGCGATCACTTTGCCACCGGTGAGAATCGCAATATCTTCGAGCATCGCCTTGCGGCGGTCGCCGAAGCCCGGCGCCTTGACGGCGCAGCACTGAAGCGTGCCGCGGATCTTATTGACGACGAGCGTCGCGAGCGCTTCGCCCTCGATGTCTTCGGCGACGATCAGAAACGGGCGGCCGGTCTTCGCGATCTGCTCGAGGATCGGGAGCAGCTCTTTCATCGAGCTGATCTTCTTCTCGTTTAAAAGGAGATAAGCGTCCTGGAGAACGCATTCCATTCTTTCCGGATCGGTGACGAAATAAGGCGAGAGATAGCTGCGGTCGAACTGCATGCCTTCGACGACTTCGAGCGTCGTCTCGAGACCCTTGGCTTCCTCGACCGTGATCACGCCTTCCTTGCCGACTTTGTTCATCGCCTCTGCGATGACGTCGCCGATCGTCGAATCGTTGTTCGCGGCGATGGTGCCGACCTGCGCGATCTCTTTCGGATCCTTGGTCGGCTTGGAAATGTTCTTGAGCTCCTCCGTGATCGCGGCTACAGCCTTATCCATGCCGCGCTTGAGCGACATCGGGTCGTGGCCGGCGACGACCATCTTGACGCCTTCGGAGAAAATCGCGCGCGCGAGCACGGTTGCCGTGGTCGTGCCGTCGCCGGCAACGTCGGAGGTCTTGCTCGCGACCTCCTTCACCATCTGCGCTCCCATGTTCTCGAACTTATCCTCGAGCTCGATCTCCTTCGCAACGGTGACGCCGTCCTTGGTTACGTTGGGCGCGCCGAACGACTTGTCGAGCACGACGTTGCGGCCCTTCGGGCCGAGAGTGACGGTAACCGCGTCGGCGAGGAGATTAACTCCCTTGAGGATCGCCTCGCGCGCGTCCTGTTCAAATTTTACAATCTTTGCTGCCATCTTATGCCTCCTGGAATTGACTGTATGAGGTTTACTTCTCGATTACGCCGAGGATGTCCTCCTCGCGCATGATGAGGTGTTCTTCGCCGTCGATGTTGATCTCGGAGCCGGAATATTTGCCGAAGAGAATCCGATCGTTGACTTTCACGTCGAGCGGCACGACCTTTCCGTCCTCATTGGCTTTCCCTTTACCGACCGCGACCACCTTGCCTTCCTGGGGTTTCTCCTTGGCGGTATCCGGGATGATGATGCCCCCCTTAGTTTTCTCTTCCTCCTCGATTCGCTTCACGATGACACGATCCTGTAAAGGTCTAATCTTCACTTGACTCCTCCTTTTAAAAGTCAGCGTAAAATAAATTCAAAAAACAAACGGGCCGAGCGGCTGTTGCGCAGCGGCCTTTATTTAAGCACTCGTTTTATAATGTCAAGAGAGCTGAATAGGCGCTCTGTGACGGGGCCGGATTCCAAGCTCTTATATCACGCGGTCGGCAAAAGCAAGCCCGCGTACTACCGATGTTTTCTCAGCTCCTCCTCATAATATTTTCGGTACAAAACATCCCATTCCCGGCTGCCGGGCGCGACCCGACGGGAGAGCGACTGAATCTTCTGGCGCACGATGTCGTCGAGACGGTCTTCGCCGCCGAAAAACTCCTCCAGGACGCGCTTGGTCTCGGCGAGCGCGCAGGCTTCATTGGTAAAGTCGGCGAGGTCGTTCTTCCATACCCCATCGATGATCAAGTGCGCGAGATGGGATATACGGCTTTCGGTCAGGCGCGTCATCGTTCAATCTTCCTCACGATAACCCCTGTGCAATTCGAATGGGTCATAGCACGAAACCCTTTTTCTGTGCGATCCTCTGCTTTATTAAAAGGAACATCTTATGCTGGTCCATTTCGCCTGCTCGGCGCATATCGCCCGCGTGACTCGCGAGCATCTCGCGCGCCTCTTCCTCGATGACATCTTCTTCATGAAAATTCCTGATGATCGTGTCCCTGATCTTGGCGCGCACTTCCGGCTCGCCGGCTTTGAGCTTGATCAATTCCTTGGCGCGGTACGCCTTCACGATCTCGTCGACCAGACGGTCGGCCTGTTCGGGCTTGATTTTCATGCTTGTGGAAAACCCTGTGGACAGCCTGCGAGCACCTTGTGACCGGGCCGGTAATAAGACAAATTTCAGGCTCGTTTTCTACTTACTGTCGGCGGGTGTCGAAGTCAACCTGGCGGCGAAAAAAGCCAGTATTTTACTGGCGTCGGCCAAGAATTACCTTGTGCCGACGGGAGATTTTTGTCAATATGCGAAAACATGCGATTTGACGGCCGCTCGCTATCAAATCCAACGGACTTATCCACAGCCTTCGTGCCGGTGGGTAGTCCCGTAAAGCCAGCCGCATGTGGAGAAGTTTGACCACATTGCAAAAACCCGCTGCTCTCAGACCCGGAGATAAGATCGCCGTTGTCGCGCCGTCGGGCAAAGTCGACGACGAAAAGCTCAAAACCGGCATCGCAGCATTAGAGCGCGCCGGCTTCGCAGTCGAGACCGCCGACAACATCCTCGCCCGCAAGGGTTATCTCGCCGGCGAGGCCGTCGGACGCGCAGCCGCGCTGCGCAAATTTTTCGAGCGTTCAGACGTCGCTGCAATCCTGGCGGCGCGCGGCGGCTTCGGCTCGATCCAGATGCTGCCTTACCTCGACGCCGACGCGATTCGACGCCATCCGAAAATTTTTGTCGGCTACAGCGATTTGAGCATCGTGATCAACTGGCTCGTACAGCGGTGCGGCATGGTCGCGTTTCACGGTCCGATGGTCGCCATGGAGCTTGCGCGCGGCCTCGACGGCCGCAACGCCGACTTTTTCTGGGGTACGCTCACGGGCAAAAAAACGCGCTGGGATATCGACCTGGGCGAAACCGTCCGCTCCGGCGTAGCCGAAGGGGAAGCCGCGGGCGGCTGTCTCTCCACGATCGTGACGACGATCGGCACGCCGTACGAGATCGACACCGCCGGCAAGATGCTGTTTCTCGAGGATGTCGCCGAGAAGCCATATCGCATCGAACGCATGCTGACGCACATGAGAATGGCCGGAAAGCTCGACCGCGTCGCCGGCATTGTTTTCGGCAGTTTCAGCTACTGCGAAGGCGACGGCGAGCGCGAAGTCGCCGAGATCATCCGCGAGATGTTCCGCGATGCGCCGTATCCCGTCGCGACCGGCGTTCCTGCCGGCCACGGCGACGATAACATCATCCTGCCGCTCGGCGTGAAGATGAAGCTAGACGGCGCGGCGCGACGGCTGAGCCTGATCGAGCCGCCGGTGCACGCGCCTGGTTGTTGACGATGCCGCTGCACGCCGTCGAAGACGCGTTCAAGGAGGCTCTGGCGGAAGGCGTCTTTCCCGGCGCCGTCGTGCTCGCGGCCAAAGGCGAAGAGATTCTCTGCCACGCCGCGTTCGGCGCGCGCTCACTCGTGCCGGAGAAAACGCCGATGCGGCCGGATACGATCTTCGATCTCGCCTCGCTCACCAAGCCGCTCGCGACCGCGCCGGCGGTCATGCTGCTCGTGCGGGACAAGAAAATCCGCCTCGACGAGCGCGTGACGCGCTTCTTTCCCAACTTCGGCGTTTTCGGGAAGACCTACGTCACGTTCCGCCAGCTGCTCTCGCATGCCTCGGGCCTGCCGGCGTGGAAAGCCTACTATGAGGACATCATCCGCGACCAGAGGGCGGGCAAGGTAAATTTCGTCGCGAGCCGCGCCGCCAAGCATTATGTCTTCGAGCAGATTCACCGCGAAAAGGTGGCGAGCACGCCCGGCACGCAGGCGCTTTACAGCGACTTGGGCTACATGCTGCTCGGCGAGACGGTCGAGGAAATCACCGGCTGGACGCTCGACCGCTATTGTTTCGATAAAATTTACAGAGCCGTCGGGCTGCGCTCGACCTCGTTCATCGATCTTACGCAGTTGCGGGCGCGGCGCCTCGAGCCGATTTAGGAAATGATCGCGCCCACCGAGGACTGTCCGTGGCGCAAGCGCGTCGTCTGCGGCGAAGTGCACGACGACAACGCGTACGCGATGGGCGGCGTCGCTGGACACGCCGGGCTTTTCTCCAATGCCGAGGACATCCATCGTTTTTTGCTCCGGCTCAGGAAATGTCTCGCCGGCGGCGACCCGCTTTTTCCCGCGCCGGTCGTCGAGGAGTTCTTCGCCCGCGATCAGTCCGTTCCGGGTTCGACCTTTGCGCTCGGCTGGGACACGCCGTCGCCCGAGAATTCCAGCAGCGGAAGTTTTTTCTCGCCGCATTCAGTGGGTCATCTCGGCTTCACAGGTACGTCGATCTGGTGGGATTTGGAGAAAGATTGCCACATTATTTTGCTTACGAACCGCGTGCATCCGTCGCGCACGAACGACAAGATCAAGGGCTTTCGCCCGCATATCCACAATATCATCATGAGACACGTGCTGCAGTGAAAGCTTTACTATGAAAACTTTACAGCGGGGCGCACACATCCATCTGATCGCGGTCTGCGGCGTCGGCATGGCGCCGCTCGCCGGGCTGCTACAGGCGCAGGGTTACCGCGTCACCGGCTCGGACCAGAACGTCTATCCGCCGATGAGTACGTATCTGGCGGAGCTTCGCATCGAAGTGATGAGCGGCTACGCGGCCGAGCATCTCCGCGACAAACCGGACCTCGTCGTCGTCGGCAACGCGGTGTCGCGCAACAATCCCGAAGTGGAAGAGATGCTGCGGCTTAACGTTCCGTACATTTCTTTCCCCCAAGCGCTCGGAGAATTTCTCATCGGCGCAAAGCGCTCGCTCGTCATCGCCGGCACACACGGCAAGACGACGACTTCGGCGCTGATGTCGTGGGTGCTCGCCAGCGCCGGACGCGAGCCGAGCTTTTTCATCGGCGGCATGCCGCGGAATTTCTCCGGCGGATTTCAGCAGGGGAGCGGCGATTGGGTCGTGCTCGAAGGCGACGAATACGACACCGCCTTCTTCGACAAAGGGCCGAAGTTCCTCCACTACAAAGCTGAGAAGGTGATTCTCACGAGCGTCGAGTTCGACCACGCGGATATCTATCGCGACCTCGAGCATCTCAAGAGCTCGTTCCGCCGCCTGACCGAATCGCTTCCGCCTAAAGGCGGTCTGCTCGTGTGCAACGAATACGAATCGGCGCGCGAAGTCGCCGCGGCCGCGCGCTGCCCGGTCGTCTATTACGGCGACGATAAGCCGCAAGGCTGGAGCGCGCGCAACATCCGCGCCGACGGCGCTGCGACCTGGTTCGAGCCGGTCCACAACGGCCGCGCGGACGAGCCCGTGAAGGTCGCGATGATCGGGCGGCACAATGTGATGAATGCGCTCGCGGTCTACGCGACCGCGAAGGAATTGGGCCTCGCGCCCGCGACGATCCGCGAGGGCATGGCGACGTTCGCCGGCGTGTGCCGCCGGCAGGAGCTCAAGGGCGAGGCCGGCGGTGTCGCCGTGATCGACGACTTCGCGCATCATCCCACGGCGATCGAGGAGACGATCGAAGCCGTCAAGCGGGCGTATCCGGGAAGGCGCGTCTGGGGCATTTTCGAGCCGCGCAGCAACACGAGCCGGCGGCGCTTCTTTGCGCACGAGTTTCCGCGCGCGCTCGCGCGCGCCGACCGCGTCGTGGTCGCGGGAGTCTACCTGCCGGATAAAATTCCGATCGAGGACCGCCTGCCGGCGGAAGAGGTCGTCGCGGAGATCAATCGTCTCTCCGGCGGCACGAAGGCCGCGCTCATCGAGCAGCCCGACGCGATCGCGCACCATGTGGCGGACAACGCCGCGCGGGGCGACGTCGTCCTCGTCATGTCCAACGGCGGCTTCGGCGGCGTGCAGGAGAAAATTTTACAATTGCTGAAAGCGAAGAGCGCCTAAAAAGTAGTGGCAGTCCCAATGGCCCGCGGCGACAATATCCACGAGCTTCCCGCCGACTTACCGGTTCCGGTCGACGACGGCGCCTGCGATCATCTCGCGGGCGCGGCTGTTCCCTCGGTCCGGCTCGAATCCACTGCGGGGCGGATGATCGACCTCTCTGCGCTTTCCGGCCGGACGGTCGTCTACTGTTATCCGCGAACCGGCCGGCCGGATGTCGAGCTGCCGACAGGATGGAACGCGATTCCCGGCGCGCGCGGCTGCACACCCGAGTCGTGCGGTTTTCGCGATCACTTCCAGGAGTTGCAATCGCTCGGCGCGGATGTCTTCGGTCTCAGCACGCAGGAGAGCGACTACCAGCGCGAAGCGGCAAAGCGGCTCCATTTGCCGTTCGAATTGCTGAGCGACGCCGAGCTCGGCTTCGCGCGGGTGCTCCGCCTGCCGACATTTCACGTCGACGGCATGACGCTGATCAAGCGTCTCACGCTCGTTCTCCGCGGCGGCCGAATCGAAAAAGTTTTTTATCCCGTCTTTCCGCCCGACAAGCACGCCGAAGAAGTCGCCGCCTGGCTCACGGTTAACCCGCGCTGACGCCCGCGCGTTTGCATGCGCGGCCGCATTTCGCTACTTTCGAGACGGAGATTCGATTTGTCTTCCGACACCGCTGAAAATCTTTCGCCCGCCATGCAACCTGCGGCGGCGCGGGCCGAACATGTCTCGTTCGCGGCGCTGCGCCATCGCGATTTCCGCCGTTACTTTGTTTTCAACCTGGCGTCGATGATGGCCGACAACATCGAGCATGTCATCAGCTACTGGCTGCTATACCAGACGTTTAAGTCGCCGCTGCTCGGCGGCTTCGCGGTGATCAGCCATTGGACGCCGTTTCTGCTCTTCTCAGTTTACTTCGGCGCGATGGCGGACCGCTACGACTGCCGCCGAGTCATTCAGACGGCGCAGGTCATGTACATGGCGGTGTCGATTGCTTGGGCGATTCTTTTTTTCACCGGCGCGATTCAGCTCTGGCATGCGTGCGTGCTGCTCGTGATTCACGGCATGGCGGGTGTGCTCTGGAGTCCGGGCAGCCAGTTGCTGATCCACGACATCGTCGGGCCCGAGCATCTGCAGAGCGCCGTGCGCTTGAACGCGACTTCGCGTCAACTCGGCGTGCTGCTCGGCCCGGCGGTCGGCGGCGGCTTGATGCTCGCGCTCGGTCCTTCGGCGGGGCTGCTCGTCAACGCCGCGCTCTATCTGCCGCTCAGTATCTGGCTGCTGCTCGTGCCGTACACCGGCCACCGCGACCGCAAAATCGCGGTGGCGCGGCCGGCGCTGAGCCTGCGCGACGCTGTCAACGTTATGCGTGAGGCATCCACCAATCCGACGATTCTCTCGATGATTCTCCTCGGCGGCGCGACGTCGCTGCTCGTCGGCAACGCCTTTCAGGCGCAGATGCCGGAGTTCGCGCACGATCTCGGCACGGATAAGCAGGGCTTCGCGTACAGCGCGCTGCTCGCGGCGAACGCCGGCGGCGCGGTACTCGGCGGATTTTTGCTCGAAGGCAAGGCGCTGCTGCGGCCGAGCGTTCGCACCGCGACGATCTGCGCCATTATCTGGTGCCTGCTGATCGCCGGCTTCGCCGCGACGAATAGCTATCTGACGGCGCTCGTGCTGCTCTTCGCTGCAGGCGTCGTCAATCTCGCGTACCTGTCGATGGCGCAGACCCTCGTGCAGTTGCTCGCGCCCGCCAATCTCCGGGGCAAGCTGATCGGCCTGTTCAACATGTCGAACTTCGGCCTGCGCGCGTTCAGCGGCGTCACCGTCGGCGTTCTCGGCAGCATCGTCGGCGTCCACTGGTCGCTCGCGCTGAGCTCGCTGGCGCTCGCCGCCGTCACGCTCGGCCTGCTCGCTTTCGCCATGCGCACCGCGGCGGACGCGCGCTGATTCGCGCGCATGTCGCCGCAGCTCATCGCGCTGGCATCGGCCTTCTCCTACGCCTTCTGCATCATCTCGGCCCGCCTCGGGCTGCGCTACTCCAACAGCACGACGGTTACGTACGTCTCGCTTCTGGTGCACACGTCTGTGCTCTGGCCGATCGTGTTTTTCCGCGGCGTTCCTAGCGTGCCGCTTGCGGCGCTCGCATTGTTTCTCACCGCCGGCAGCCTGCAGCCGGCGATCCGCTTATTCACCTATACCGGCATCGCCAAAATCGGCGCGGCTCGGAGCTACGCGCTGCGCGCCTCGGCGCCGCTCTTCAGCGCGGTGCTCGCGATTATTTTTTTGGGCGAGCAGACGACGCTGCCGATCGTGGCTGGAACGCTCGCGATCGTCGCGGGAATATTTCTTACGTCGTGGGAAAGCGGCGGGAAGCCGGTGCTCTGGCTCGATCTCGCCCTGCCGGTATTTGCCGCGCTACTTGCGGGCATCGCGCAGCCGATCCGCCGCCAGGCGCTCAGCTTAGCGAACGAGCCGCTTTTTTTCGCGGCGATCGTCGGAGCGATCTCGCTTGTCTGGTACGTGCTCTATCTCGCGCTGCCGGGAACGGAGAAGCCGGTGTGGAACCGCAAATCGCTCGTGCCGTTCGTCTCCGCGGGCCTCTTCGAGACGCTGGGGATTTGGCTCAGCATCGCCGCGCTGAGCCAAGGAACCGTCGTGGTCGTGACGCCGCTGCTGTCGACGAGCCCGGTGTGGGTGCTGATAATATCGTCGATCTTCCTGCGCCACGTCGAGCGCATCACCTGGAAGATCACGCTCGGAACGCTCGGCGTCGTCGCCGGCACGATCATCATCGCGCTCGGGCGCTGAGCGTGGTCAGCTCCGCTTGATCAATTTCTGCAAACTCCGCATCTCGCGCGGCGGCTTAAGATGCTGCCCGGCGATCGTCCACGATACTTCGCCGACGTAAAGATCGCCGCGCGAGTCGAGCGCGAGGCCGTGCGGCGCGATGAACTGCCCCGGCGCCTCGCCTGGGCGGATGTCGCCCAGGCGCGCGAGAATTTTTCCTTGCTTCGAGAGAATGCTGAGGCGCGGCCCGAGATTCGGGCAGTCCTTGTTGACCGCCATGCTTGGCCCGAGCTCTCCGAGGTAGCAGAGCGGCTCGCGCCCGGAATCCATATATAGCGCGCACGGCCGGTGCATGTTGTGCCACTGGTCGATGAACTTGCCGTTGCCGTCGAAGACCTGGATGCGGTGGTTCTCGCGGTCGGCGACGTAGAGGTAACCGTCGCGGTCGGAGACGATGTTGTGGACGATGTTGAACTGGCCTGGATCGGTGCCCGGCTCGCCCCAGGAGAACAGCAGCTTCCCGTCGGGCGAATATTTATGCACGCGCGAATTGCCGTAGCCGTCCGAGACGTAGATCTCGTTTTTCGGCGACAGCGCGACATGGGTGCAGCGGTTGAACGGCTCGCCGCCCTGATAGGGCGCGGGCTTGCCGGGGATGCCGAGCGTGAACACTATCTTGCCGTCGAGCGTGCACTTTCTCACCGTATGGTCGCCGTCGTCGGTCAAATAAATCGTATCGTCCGGCCCCATCGTCACGCCGTGCGCGCGCTTGAAGACTCCTTCGCCCCATGAGCGGAGAAAGTTTCCCTCGCGGTCGAAGACGATGACGGGATGCTCGCCGCGCGTGAAGAGATAGACCTGATCGCGCCGGTCGACGCCGACGGCGGCCACTTCCTTTAAAGTCCAGCCGTCGGGCAGCTTGCCCCAGCCCTCCGCGACTTCGTAAGTAAATTGTCCGCTGCCGACGGTTACGGCCATAACGTCTCCTTTTCCCTCACAACTACCTGTCCCGCATGCGGGAGAGGATTAGGGAGAGGGTGATGATTTGCGCGTTCCTTTATACAGCTTCAGCGGAATCAGCACCACCGCGCCGAGCAGCATGAATATTCCCGCGAGCCAGAACGCCGATAGGATGCCGGCGCGCTCGACGAAGTAGCCCGCGACGATCGGTGTGGGAAAGACGACGACCTGATTGATCAGCGAGGTCAAGCCGAACGAGGAGCCTTGAATGTGGGAGCCCGCGACGTCCATCGTCGCCGCGTTCGCGATATTGATCAGCGTGTAGAAAAATAGTCCGATCGCCGACACGACGAGCCCGAGCTGGACGCCCGGAGCCGCGAAGGCGAGGAGAAAAAACAGGAACGCGAGCGCCACGTAGGATGGCAGCATAACGGCTTTTCTGCCGTAACGGTCGGAAAGGTGCCCGAGCACCGGCTGCGACACCGTGCCCATCGCGTGCATGAGCCCGATGTAAACGCCGAGCGCGAACGGGGAATAGCCGAGATGCTCCTGGATGTAAATCGGGATGAAAGTGATCACCGAAAGCCGGCCCATCTGCAGCAGCGCGGTCGCGGCGCAGACGCCGAGAAACGCGCCGTTCTTGCCGAGCGCGTAGACGTCGCGGAATTCCGCCGCCGCGCGCCAGCTCCGGCGCGGCGCGTCCGAGAAGAAGGCCGCCAGTGCGCGCCACACGAAGAACGCGAGCAGCAATCCCGGCACGAGCTGAAGCCGTAGCACCGTCTGCCAGGGCAGCGTCACGAGGAGTAGCCCGACCGCGAGCGGTGTGAGTGTATCGCTCACGGTCGCGCCGATGCCGTGAATGGAGAGCGCAGTCGCGCGCCGGTCGGGAAACTTATTCGACAGCGACGCCGCGGCCGTCGGGTGCCAGAGCGATGTCCCGAGCCCGACCAGGCCCGCGCCGACGAGCGCCCAGAAGAGCGACGGCGCGGCGCCGATCAAAAAATACGCCGCCGCCATCGCGGCGAGCGCCGACCCGAGAATCAAGGCGCGCCGCCGCACCTGCGCGTCGGAGAGCATGCCGACGGGAAGGTCGAGCGTTCCCTGCGTGAACTGGCGCGCGGAATTGAGCGCGCCGACCTGCACGTCGTCGAGGCCGAGGCCGGCCTTGATCGACGGTATCACCACGGGAAAGAGCTGCTGGAACCAATGGATGAAAAAATGGCCGCCGGTAATGACGGAGAGAAATTTGACGCGCTCGGGGCCGATGGCGCGCACCGCGCCGGCGATCGCCGCGCTATTCAACGGCGGCTTCCTCGGGCGCGCCGCCCGAGCGCGCGAGATCTTCCGCCTTGATCTTTTCCGTATTGAATTTCGTCGCCGCTTTTTCCATGCGCTCGATCGTCTCGTCGAAATCGAGCGGCCGCGCATCCTTCGGGCGGAAGCGCAGCGGATTCAGGCGCGCGACGACGAAGCTCCTTAAATACGGGCTCGTCATGCCGCGCGCCTTGAGCGCCTCGACTTTTTCCATGACGAGGTCGTCGAGCGCCATCAGCCTCTTCGCGCGCGCGACGCGGATCTTGAGCGCCGCCTTGAGCGGCTCCTTGAGAAATTGATCGACGCGCTTGAGGAGCGGATGGTATGCGCCGCCGCTGAAGCGAGGCCGCTCCTCGTAGCAGATGCCGAGCGTGATGTAGCCCGGCTCCTCGAACTCGAGCGCATAGCTCGCCTCGTCGGCGTCGTCGAGGCGAGCGAGCTCGCGCGCCATGCGGATCACCTCGAGCGACTTTTCGCGCAGGTTGTGCGCCTTCTCGGTGTTGAGTGCGAGGATCTGATAGGCGGCGGATTCTTCCGGCACGAGAATTGCCGTGATGCACTTGGCGCCGAGCGTGCGCATCGCCGAGAGCCGGTGATGGCCGTTCGGCGTCCAGTACCGCGCGCCGTCTTCGGATTTCTGCGCGCGCACGGCGATGATTGGATCGAGAAAGCGCCCGAGCTTGCCGATGACATTTTCCAATCGGCGCGCGTGCGCGTCGGACAGATTGCGCTGATAAGGCGTGGGCTCGACCTGATCGATCGGCAGCGCGGCGAAAATGACCCATTTGCCGCCATAGGGCTCGGCATACGCGCCGAGCACTTTGCCGCCGTCGCGCTCGACCTCGCGCCCGAGCTGCGCGACCTCGGCCGGCGCGGCGCCCGCCTGCAGCTCGGCGGCGCTGAGGCCGGACGCCTTTCCGCCGGGCTTGCGGCGGCGCCGGGTCTTTTTCGGTTTCTTCTCAGGCATTGCGGTTGACGTATTCGCCGCCGACTATCCGGCGAAAGCGCGTCACCGGCAGCGCGTAAAGATAAATCCAGCAGCGCGTCTTATCGCCGTTCTCGCGCCGGATCGTGGCTTTCAGGCGGTGAAACGACCGGTCTTCGTACGCGTCCAGCGCGCCGAGCGTACGCGCTGGTTCGCGCAGGCGGTAGATCTCGCCGCGCACGCGGTCGCCGTTGCTGCGCGAGAGGATCGCGCCGGGATAAGCGCCGAGATCGTAGAGCCGGCCGCGGAACGTGCCGCCGCCGACGAAATCGGCTTCGGCGCGGAGTTTGCGGTGCATCGGATGGCCGCTCGTCGACCGCAGCGTCCCGTACACGAACAGCAGCGCGCCGGCCGCGCGCGGCTTACGGGAAGATTTTCTTTCCCGACGTTTCATCGGCGAGAAGAATCGCCTGCACGGGACAGAACTTCGCCGCCTTCAGGATATCTTCGTCGCTGTCGCCCGCGGGATCGAGCACGACGGCCTTGAACTCCTCGTCGATGTCGAAGACGTTGGGCGCGATCGAGGCGCAGTTCCGCACGCCCTTGCACTTCACGCGGTCGATCGTGATTTTCATGGCTGTTACGTCGCGCTCGCCTTGAGCGATTCGAGCTTCAAATAGCGCCGCATGAAATCGATCCAGGCGTGCAGCGCCTTGTGCGTCGCGGGAATCTCGTAATTCGCGGCGGTGTAGAGATAATGGAGCTGCGTGAAGATCGCGATGTCGGCGATCGTCATGCGTCCGAAGATAAACTCCTTCCCGGTGAAGAACTGGTCGAGCGTGCGGAAGTGGATGCCGAGACCGGCCTCGGCCTCCTTTTTCGCCTCCGGCGTCTCCGCGCGCCGCAGCGTGCGGATCGCGAGGTTCAATACTTCGTCGGCCCAGTCTTCGAGCATCAGCGCGAGTCCTTTGTCGGACGGCTTATCGGGGTAGATGCTGTTTTGCGGATACTGCTCCTCGAGAAAAGCGGAAATGAACGTCGAGTCGATAATGCACTTGCCGTTGTAGTCCATCACCGGCACTTTGCGCTGACCGGAGAAATCGATCAGCGGCTGACGGTTGGGCCGGACGTCGAAAATCTCGAACGGTACGTTCTTCATGCGCATGACAATGCGCACTTTCTCGCAAAACATCGAGGTCGCGCTCTGGTAGAGTGTTATGGCCATAGTTGCCTCCCTGCGCCTGGTCGTCTTTAATTTAGCCGTCGAACGATCACATGCAATTTGAAATCTTGATTAAATCTAAAATCCAAAATGTAAAATCGAAAATTTATTTGCCGAGGCGGGGGACTACCTCGCCCGCGAGCGTCTCCATCTGCTCCGGCAAATCATAAACGGGATTCAAATTGATCACGCGCGTGCCGGCGGCGATGATTCTGCCGAGCTTCTCCGCGCACTCCTCCGGCGCTCCCCAAACCGAAACTTTTTCGGCGAGGTCCGGCGCGCCGTAATAGGCGGCGAACCATTCTGTCAGCCGCTTCGCGGCGCGCTCGCGGTCGCGGTCGACGGCGATGTAGACGCGCTTGCCGATGGCGAATTCGGCCGGACTTTTCTTCGCCTCGGCGAGCGATTCCTTTAAGACCTTCACCTGATCGGCGAACGCATCGCTGGAAGACGAGCCCGCGCCCATAAATCCGCCTGCGCGAAACGCCGCGCGCCTGACCGCCGGCGGCGCGCTGCCGCCGATCCACACCGGCGGATGCGGTTTTTGAAACGGCTTCGGTACGACCGTCGCGTTTTTGAGCTGCCAAAACTGCCCCTCGAACGTGACACTGTCCTCGGTCCAGAGTTTTTGCATGAGCGTCAGCGCCTCGTTGAAGCGAGCGACGCGTTTGTCGGCCGAGAGGCCGTACGCCTGGTAGAGGCGCGTGACCGCGCCGAGCCCGACGCCGGCGATCACACGCCCGCGGCTCAGCTGGTCGAGACTCGCGATGCTTTTCGCTAGCCAGAGCGGACTGCGAAGGTTGATCAGGAACACCGCCATCCCAAGCTTGATTCGCTGCGTGAGCGCCGCGGCGTAGCTCAGCATGGTAATGCCTTCCATCGCGCTCGCCGCCTGCCGGAGCACGGCCTGCTCCTGCACCCATATACTATGGAAGCCGAGTTCCTCCGCGCGCTTGATGTAGCGCTGAATGGATTCGAGATCGAGAGGAAGCCGGGTGTGAATCTGCGGCGCGGCGATGCCGAATTCGACTTTGTCCGTAGCCATGTCTGCGCTCTCGATGGCAAACATATCAGCGTTTCGTTCGGCGGTTCAAGATGCAGCCCGCGCGTTTTGCAAAGACACGCGCGCGCTGTTAGCCTCGTCGATCGATGAAGCTTCTCTGCTTTCAGGCGAAACGCTTTCGCTGGAAGACGCATTCGAAGACGCTGCCGGAGGTTCCTGACCGCGAGGTCGACGAGTCGGTGGAGGAAGCCGTCGTGGTGTTTTTCCACGCCGAAGCTTCGGACGAAGCAGGGGAGCGGCGCGCCTCCGTGCTGCGCCAGACGCTGAAGCATGTCAAATGGCTTGCCAACAAGCGCGCGCTGAAGAACATCGTGCTTCATTCCTTTGCGCATCTCGGCGGCGCCGGCGCGACGACGGATTTTACGGAAAAATTGGTCGAGGAGATCGCCGAACGGCTGCGCGCGACGGGATATTCGGTTCGGCTGACGCCATTTGGTTATTTCTGCGAATGGGATTTGAGCGTCTACGGGGACAGCCTCGCGAAAGTGTGGAAAGAGATTTAACGAACAGCGGGAATTTGCCCGGGTTGGCGCGCTCCCCGGAAGTCTTATCCTAGGGTAGAGGAGGGCACCCATGGCAAGTCAAGCACAGAAAATTCCGGTCCGCGTATATCGCGGCGAGGAGCACATTATGCTGGCCGCGCCTCTTCCCGGCCTGGAGCCCGAGAATATCTCGGTGGAGATTGCCGGCGACACGGTCCGCATTCAGGGCGACGAACGCGGCCCGGGACAGCGCGACCGCGAAATGCTCATCGAAGAATGGGCGATCGGACCATATTTCCGCGAAGTGAAACTGCCGGAATTTGTGGACGCGCAACTGACGAACGCGAGCTACGGCAACGGGATTCTCGTCTTGTCGATGCCGAAATCCAAGCATACGCAGCCCGACTCGCACGTCAGCTTCAGACTTCATCCCGTCGATGCGACGCACGGCGAGCGGATCGGTCATACCGGTATGAACGTGCATCCCAAAGCGGCGGTGCAGCACGAAAAGAAACACCAAGAGGAAAATCGAGGCGAAGCGAAGATCTCGTCGCGGTGAGCTTGCCGCCGTCACGGGCTGTCGCTTAGCGCAGAGAAGGCGGGCGCGCCGATTTCGCGCCCGCCTCTCTGTGATCGTCACCACATATCTTGAGGCTAAATTATTATGAAGCCGCCATGCGAAGATCTGAACGGACTTAAACCGGCCGACTTTCCGCTCCCGCGGACGCCAGACGCCTGCGAAGAATGTCTGAGGGAGGGGACGCAGTGGATCGAGCTGCGCGAATGCCGCGCCTGCGGTCACGTCGGCTGCTGCGACTCATCGCCGGGGAAGCACGCGACACGTCACTTTCACGAGACGCACCACGCCGTCATGCGCGCTGTCCCGCCTGCTGTATGGACCTGGTGCTACGTGCACGAGGCGATGGGACAATTACCTGCGAACTAATTCTGCACTATCTCGAAAAATTCCGCCGACAAAAACTTCGCTGCGACGTTATCCGCTTCGGGTGATTTTTCGCCTGCGACCGGGGCATCGCGGTATTGACGGTTCAGAGCCGGCGGCTGAGTATCCAATTATTGGAAGCTTTATCGAGAAAAGAAAGTGAGCACGCCATGGCTGTATCTTCTAACGACGTCAAGATGAAAAGCGCCGGGATCGGGATCGCGCTGACCGTCAACGGCCGCGCGCACCGCCTCGAGCTGGACCCGCGCACATCGCTGCTCGATGCGCTGCGCGAGCTTCTGCATCTGACGGGCGCGAAGAAGGGCTGCGACCACGGGCAGTGCGGCGCCTGTACGGTGCTCGTCAACGGCCGGCGCATCAACTCGTGCCTGACGCTGGCGGTTATGCACGAGGACGACGACATCGTAACGATCGAAGGTCTGGGCAAGCCTGAGGCGCTCCATCCCCTGCAAGCCGCGTTCGTCGAGCGCGATGCGTTCCAGTGCGGCTACTGCACGCCAGGACAGATATGCTCCGCGATCGGCATGCTGGCCGAAGCGAGAGCCGGCTGGCCGAGCCACGCCACTGTCGACGTGGCGGCGGAGGGGACTACATTGACCGGAGCGGAGATTCGCGAGCGAATGAGCGGCAATATCTGCCGGTGCGCCGCCTACCCGAACATCGTCGCCGCCATTCGCGACATCGTGGAAGGAGTTCACCGATGAGGCCGTTCACGTACGAGCGCGCGACCGACCCGCGGGCCGCGGTCGCCGCGGTCTCCAGAACCGGCGCCAAGTTCATCAGCGGCGGCACGAACCTACTCGACCTCATGAAGCTCGACATCGAGCAGCCGAGCCACTTGGTCGACATCAGTCGTCTGCCTTTGAAGAATATTGAAGAGCTGCCGGAGGGCGGCATCAGGATCGGCGCCCAGGCGGCAAACTCCGACGTGGCCGCCGACCGGCGCGTGCGCACCCGTTATCCCGTCCTCTCGGAGGCCCTGGTCGCCGGCGCCTCGGGGCAGCTGCGCAACATGGCGTCCATCGGCGGCAATCTGTTGCAGCGCACCCGCTGCCCGTACTTCTACGATACGGCTGCGGCGTGTAACAAGCGCGTGCCCGGCTCGGGCTGTGCGGCGCTCGACGGCTTCAACCGCGTGCACGCGATCCTGGGCGCGAGCGACGCCTGCATCGCCGTCCATCCTTCGGACATGGCGGTTGCGATGACGGCGCTCGAGGCCGAGATCGAGTTGCTCGGCGATCAGGGCGCCCGGCGCGTCGCGATCGACGACTTCTACCGTCTACCCGGCGACACGCCGCACATCGAGACCGTTCTGCAGCCGGGCGAGATGATAACAGGAGTGATCCTGCCGGCGCCGCCACCCGGCAGGCAAGGATACCGCAAGGTGCGCGACCGGGCGTCCTACGCATTCGCGCTCGTCTCCGTCGCCGCCGTCGTCGCGGCGGAAAGGGGAACGATCACCGCTGCCCGGGTGGCGTTCGGCGGCGTCGCCCACAAGCCGTGGCGCTCGGTCGAGGCCGAGAGAATTCTCACGGGCCAGCCTGCCACGATGGCCAATTTTCGCGCCGCCGCCGAGGCCGCCATGGCGCAAGCCGTGGGACGGGGCCACAACGACTTTAAGATCGAGCTCGCCAAGCGGACGCTGTGCCGCAGTTTGGCTCAGCTCGCAGGCGAGTTGAGGAGACAGTTATGATCGGACAGGCCCTTAACCGCGTCGATGGACCTTTGAAGGTCGGAGGCCGAGCGGCGTATGCCTACGAGCACTGGGAGGCGGGCCAGCCGCTGTATGGCTTCATCGCGGGCGCCACGATCGGCAAAGGCCGCATTACGAAGATCGATATCGCCCGCGCCGAGCGCTCGCCCGGCGTGCGTCTGGTGTTGACGCATCGGAACGCGCCCGAGCAAAACGCCCCCGACTTCTCGATCACGTCGCAATACTCGCGCGCGTTCCCGGTGTTGAATGGCCCAGAGATTCATTATTACGGCGAGCCGGTGGCGCTAGTCGTCGCCGAGACCTTCGAGCAGGCGCGGGCGGCGGCGCGTCTCGTCGACGTCGAATACGCCGCCGAGGCCGGGCATTACGATTTCGCCGCGCGGCAGAACAATGCGTACGCGCCGAAAAAAGTCAACGCCGGATTGCCGACCGACAGCGCGGTGGGCGATTTCGACGCCGGATTCGCCGGCGCCGCCGTCAAAGTCGATCAGCGGTATTCGACGCCCTATTACTTCTCGCAGGCGATGGAGCCTCATGCGGCGATGGCGGTCTGGAATGGGGATGATCTCACCATCTACGTCACCGACCAGATCCTCGCCGAAGGCCGGACGTGCGTCGCCAGCACGCTGCGCATCGACCTGCAGCGCGTCCACCTCATCTCGCCCTATATCGGCGGGGGTTTCGGCTCGAAGCTCGGCCTCCACCATGAGGCGATCCTCGCCGCCCTCGCGGCACGCGAGGTGAAGCAGCCGGTGAAGGTAGCGATGACGCGGCAGCAGATTTTTCATCTCGTCGGCCCGCGCCCGACGACGAGCCAGCGGGTTCGTCTCGGCGCCGGGAAGGACGGCCGGCTGGTTGCGATCGGCCATGACGTCACCATGTATACGAATCCCGAGTGGGAGTACGCCGAGCAGACCGCTGCGACGACGCGCAGCCTCTACGCCGCCCCGAACCGATTAACGCGCCACCGGCTTACGCCTCTCGACAGACAGCGCGGCGAAGACGTCCGCGCACCGGGCGAGGCGCCCGGCCTCCTGGCGGTCGAGTCGGCGATGGACGAGCTGGCGTACGCTCTCGGCATCGACCCGGTCGAGCTCCGGATCCGCAACGAGCCCGCCCGCGATCCCGAACGCGATGTGCCCTTCAGCGATCGCCGCCTGGTCGAGTGCCTGCGCGAGGGTGCGCGCCGGTTCGGTTGGGAGGAACGCCCGGTCAGCCCCGCGAGCCGGCGCGACGGGCGATGGCTCGTCGGCTACGGTATGGCGGCGGCGATCCGCATGCACTTCCAAGGGACTGCGAAGGTGCGGGTTCGCATCGGCCGCGACGGGATCGCCGTCGTCCAATCCGACATGACGGACCTCGGCACCGGAACCTATACGATTCTGACGCAGGTCGCGGCCGACGCGCTCGGGCTGCCGATCGAGCGCGTGCGGATCGAGATAGGAAAGTCGGATTTTCCCGAGAGCTCCGGCTCCGGCGGCTCGTGGGGCGCCGCGAATTCGAGCATCGCACTTCATCGCGCATGCAAAGCCCTGCGCGAGAAGATTGAGCATTCGGCCGGTGAGCCCGGCGACTTGGAAGCCGAAGGCGAGGTCGCCGGCATGTGGAAAGAGCCGGCCTATCAAGCATACTCGATACACACCTACGGCGCCCATTTCGCCGAGGTCGGCGTCGACGCCGATACGGCGGAGATCCGCCTGCGGCGGATGCTGGGCGTTTTCGCCGTAGGGCGCGCGCTCAACGCCAAGACAACGCGCTCGCAGTTGATCGGCGGCATGACCTGGGGCGTGAGCGCGGCGCTGCATGAAGAGGCCGTCGTCGACACGCGGACCGGCGCGTTCGTCAATCGCGACCTGGCCGAATATCTCGTGCCGGTTAACGCCGACATTCCCGATCTCGATGCGATCGTGCTCGACGGCTTCGATGACAAGGCGAACGTGCTCGGCGCCAAGGGTCTCGGCGAGTTGGGCATCTGCGGCGCCGGCGCGGCCGTCGCCAACGCGGTATTCAACGCCACCGGCGTGCGCGTGCGCGATTTTCCCATTACCCTCGACAAGGTGCTGCCCGGCTTGCCGCTCGCGGAAGCATGAGCGGTGCGGTTGCGTGGCGGTACGTGGAGGAGGATGGAACGGCTGAGTTGAAGCGAATCAGCCCCGGTAAAAATGCACCGGGCCGCTCCACCATGCGTCGGATTTTTTCCCGGTAAATTTGTCGTTAAACCAGAACGGCTTCAGCGCGCCTACCACGGTGCCGACGATGCATCCCGCAAGTACACTATAAACTACAGCGCCCGGCAGAATGCCTCCGCGCAGGCGAAAGAAAAAAGCGGCGGCAATGGCGACGGCACATCCTGCAAAGCTCGAGACGATGACACGCCCAAACCAATCGTATGACCCCGCGGTCGTCAGTGCCATGAGAATCATTGCCGTCATAAATGATGCGAAGGGCACAAAAAGAAAAAGAATTATTTCTGGCAAGATACGATAGTGGCTCCAAACGCCTTTCGTTGACGTTGGCTCCAAGACATAAAACCACGGATCTAACGCCTCATTGAGTCTAATGACTGACTCTTCCACCGCGGACTCGATGTTATAATCGCGATCCCAGTTATTGCCGCTAGCTACCCGCCGCAGATCCGCTTCGATTTCGGTTATGGTTTGAGCCTGGGCGAACTTACGGTTGAGATTTTCGCTCGTAGCTATTCTCGCTTCTCTGTTTTCGTATGCGACCACTAGGACAATGGCGCCAGCCGGCCATATGGTGTCGAGCTTTTCCGCTACGAATAGACGTGGCATGAGGTCTCTGACCTCACGTTTATCCCGAAGCATGACAATGTATATGCCGTAGCCGGTTTTCTCGGCGTAGCGGCGTAACCTGCCGTTTAAGTCTTCGGCGTACGCTCGCGAAAGAATCCAGGCGTCATCGTTGACATGCTGATCGAAGGGATCAGCGTTCGCCAGCGGCATTGTGCAAGGCTGTGCAAGAAGCAACCAGCCCGTTGAAATAGCCGTAATCAGTCTCGTTCGCATTAAAACGGCTTGACCGTAGTGACTTTATAGTCGGCTTTGGCGGTTCCGTTCAGCATGAACTGATAGTTGAAAACCTTTCCCGACCCGTCCTCGCCGCGCAGCAGCACATAAACGGTAGCCATTTCTTTCTCCGGCCGGGTCTCGACAACTTTGATTGTTTGAGGGTAGCCGTCGGGGTGATAGCCGCCGATGATATCCTTAAATTGTTCCAGCGGAACATAGCTTCGAGCCTTGCTCGACATCATCTGATAGGCGCGAGCTAAATCCTGTTTGATTAGCAAGATCACGGCGAATTCCTGCGCGCGTTTTGCTGCGAGTTCCTCGTTGTGTGTGACCGATTGCAGGCTGGACCAGAGGCCCCACGGCATGGCTATGGCTACAAGCGAAAGGAGTGCGTACCGAGTATATTTCTGTGCAGGCGTTAAGGCTTTCTTGGGCATAATTGACGAAAGCTAGTCGAAATGATTAGGAACTGTCAAGCCGCGTGCATTTAAATCGTGGTTAAATTCAGCCATTCGCTCAATTCCTACTTTACTTCTTTCTCTACGTAGGCGATAAAAGCGCTTCGCCCGAGTGCGCGAATCCGCCTTCGACTAATAGGGAGGGGCTATGAACTACTACGTTCCGGCGTCTGCAGATTCTGCCGAAGAAGCGATTTTGTCCGCTTGGGATACACAGATAAAGAGCGCGGCCGATACTCCCTGGCTGGAGCGTCTCTTGGCCGAGCGCGGCAGCGAACTTTTTACGGTCTTCGCGCAGCGTTACGACGAGCTTCGCGTCTTGCCACGCAGCGCGCGGCGCGTGTTACAGCGCAGCCTCGCGCGCTCGCCCGACTCGGCGACCGTTCCGCCCGAATGGCGGCGCAAGCTAGCCTATTCTTTGGCCGGGGCCGCGCTTTTGCTGGCGCTCGGACTAGGTTCCGTGCAGGCGAGCACGATTACGGTCTCTGCGAAAACTGCTCCCGAGATCAACAATGGCGACGGCAAGTGTTCGTTCTTCGAGGCGATTCGAAACGCCAACGACACCGTTAACGGAATGGTTCACATCGACTGCGCCGCCGGCAACCCTGCCGGCGCCGACACCATTGTACTGCCGAAGGGAACACAAACGCTTACCCGCGCCTACAATACAGCTTACGGTACGACCGGCGTGCTGCTGATTACGAGCGAGATCACCATTCAAGGCAATAACACCAAAATTATTCGCAAAAAGGGATCGCCTCAGTTTCGTCTATTTACCGTTGCTGCTACCGGCGATCTGACACTCAACGGTGTCACTCTAAGCGGCGGCAACGGAGGCCAGGGCGGCGCCATACGCAGCGACGGAATCCTCGTCGTCAACGAGAGCACGATCTCGGGAAACAGCAGCTCGCAGGGCGGCGCGATAATAAACCTGGGGGATTACCTGGGCATCAACAACTGTATCATTACGCGTAACACCGCCACATACGGCGGGGCCATCGGTAGTTATGCTGGAGCTACAGTCATTATCGACCAAAGCACGATCTCGAAGAACTCAGCCGCGACGAGTGGCGGAGGGATAAGAAGCAGTAGCTACATTCGCATCACGGACAGCATCATCACCGGCAACCACGCGGGTACGCATAGCGGCGGCATTTATAACTCGATCGGCGGCGGCACGCTCGTTATCGACAACAGCACAATCTCCAAAAATTCCGCCGGCAGCGGCGGCGGTGTTTTGAATAACCGTTCTTTCACCATTACCAACAGCGTCATCACCGGTAATACGGCTACATCGAGAGGGGGCGGCGTGTATAACGGCGGCGACTATCTGCTTTTTTCTAGTACGGGCAATATCATCACGAAAAACAAAGCGCCCCTCGGACCGGATGTTTACATGGCGCCGTGACCTGGAAGGTTTCTATTAAAGGTTCCTTTTATCATCGCCGCCTTTACGATAACCGCCTTACTGTCGAGACTTGATAGTCGGATTTTTCCGATCCGTTCAGCATGATCTGATATTCGAACACCTTTCCCGCGCCGTCCTGACCCCGCAGGATGACAAATATCGTGCTGGCGTCCTTTATCTGACGAACGCCGGTCGCCTTGATGGTTTTGGGAAACCCGTCCCGGTGCGAGCCGATCATCGCTTCTTTGAAATTCTCTAGCGGCAAATAGCCGCGCGCTTTGCTCGACATCTGCTCGTACGCGCGGTCGAAATTCTGTTTGACGAGCGCGATTTCGGCGAATTCCTCCGCCCGCTTCGCCGCCAGCTCCTCATTGTGCGTGATCCGCTCGCTGCACGCCGCGATGAAGATCGCGAGCACGGCGGCCAGATAGATTAAAGGGTTTCTCATCGCATCCTCGCGCAAATAACGAAAGGTACTCCAATCGATCGACAAAAGTCCACAAAGGCTTCCGGTAAACCGCTGTCTTGACTCCAATGGCTCGGGTGAAAAAATATTGGCAATGCAAAATTCGGGACGCGGCGGCCTGTTTCGGCCGATTTTTCTTTATTTCTGCGTTTTTTTCACGCTGATGCCTTCTGACACATGGGCAGCGGACACATCCGAAAAGGCGCCGGCGGCGATTCCGCTTGCAGATGTTTCAGCGCAGGCGGAAGCCGTCGCGGCGCGCTTGAAGGATCTCGATGCCGGACTCACTTCCTACCGGACGACGGAAAATGTCGCCGCGGACTTGCCCGCGCTCACGCGCGAAATCGACGTTCGGCTGCGCGAGACGCGCAAGATCACCGCGCAGCGTCCTTCATTGGAAATGCTTACGCGGCTCGAAGCCGAGTGGCGCCGGCAGAAGGGAACGCTATCCGACTGGTCGCGCGCGCTCGGCGGACGCATCGAGCGCAACGAATCGGACATCGCGCGGCTCGACGAGCTCAGCGCAACATGGCAGTTGACGCTGCAAGCTGCCGACGACGCGCACGCGCCGCCGGAAGTCCTTCGGCGGATCGCCGGCGTGATCGGCGCTATCGGCAGCGCGCGCCAGCGCCTCGACCGTGAGCGCGCCGCGGCGCTCACCGTGCAAACCCGGGTCGCGCTGCAAGACGCGCGCATTACCGAGGTTGTGGGCGCGATCGGTCGGGCGCGTGACGACGTTTTCGACCGGCTGTTCGTCAAAGACAGCCCGGCCCTGTGGACGAATGAGGCACGCGCCCGCGCGCCGCAGGATTTACTGGCCGACAGCCGAAACTCACTCAATGCACAGTTGAACGGGCTGGCGAACTATGCGCGCCGCGAGCCGCTGCGCTTCCTGATTCACGCCGTGCTCGTGCTGCTGCTCACCGCGCTGTTTTACCGCGCGCGCGCTTCGGTAAAACAGCTGACCCATGAGCCGGCCGCTGCGATGATGGTCGAGATGCCGCTTGCGACGGCGCTGCTTTTGTCGGTTCTCTTCGGACGTGTGATCTATCCCGACCCGCCCCGGCTGCTTTGGTCCGGTCTTCTTCTCCTCGCGCTGATTCCGGGCATCGTGATGCTCCGCCGCCTCATCGACGGCAATCTGCGGCCGATTTTCTACGCCCTCGTCGTTTTCTTTATCATCGATCAGGTGCGAACGCTCACCGCCGCGGTCGAGGTGCTGCCGCGTCTTTTATTCCTGATCCAAATGCTTGCGCTCGTCGGGTTTCTTGGCTGGCTGCTTTACACGCTGCGCCCAGCGCGGCCGCTGAGCGCGGGCACGGAGCTCTCGCGTAAAACGATCCGGATCGCCGCGGGCGCCGCATTTGTCCTGTCGTCGATCGCCTGCGTGGCGAATGCGGCGGGTTACGTGACGCTTGCGAATCTACTCGGAAACGCCGTTCTCGGAAGCGCCTATCTCGCGGTAATCCTTTACGCGCTGGTCGCCGTCCTCGACGGTCTCCTCGCGCTTGCGCTCAGCGTCCGGCCGCTCTCCTTGCTCGGCGCCGTGAAACGGCATGGCGGGCTCATCCGCCGCCGCGTCCGCCTCGGCCTGCAGGCCGCCGCATGCGTGCTATGGGTTCTCGGCACGCTCAACCGTCTTTTGCTGCGCGACCGGCTTTTCGAGGCCGTTCGACGCATTCTCACCGCCGACTTCAGCTTCGGCTCGCTGCGTATCTCGAGCGGCGATGTGCTCGCATTCGCGTTCACGGTCTGGGCGGCTTTTATCGTGTCGCGCTTCGTGCGCTTTCTCCTCGACGAGGAAGTTTACCCGCGCGTCCGGCTCGGCCGCGGCCTCCCGTACGCGATCTCGACCGTGCTTCACTATGCCATTCTGCTCGCCGGCTTTTTCGCCGCCGTCGCCGCGCTCGGCTTCGATATGACGAAGGTGACGATTCTCGCTGGCGCGTTCAGTGTCGGTGTCGGCTTCGGTTTGCAGAATATCTTCAACAATTTCGTGTCTGGCTTGATCCTGCTCTTCGAGCGGCCTGTGAAGATCGGCGACGTGGTGCAGATCGAGGACGCGTCCGGCGTCGTCGAGCACATCGGCATACGCGCCAGCATTATCCGCACGCCGAACGGCTCGGAAATCATCGTGCCCAACGGCAAGCTCATCTCCGAGCGGCTGACGAATTGGACACTCTCGAACCACCGGCGCACGATCGAGCTGCCGATCGCGGTCGCGCAGGGCGCCGACCCCGGCCGCGTGATCGCGCTGCTCGAGCGCGTCGCGGCCGAGCATCCGCTCGTCACGCGCGAGCCGCCGCCGCAGGCGCTGGTCGTCAAGCTCAGCCCCGACGGGGTCGGCTTCGAGCTGCGCGCGTGGACGGCCGAGATCGAGCGCTGGATGCAAATCCGCAGCGAGCTCGCCATCAACGTGAGCGCCACGCTGGCGGCGGAGAAGATCGCGCTCCGCTGATCCTTTCTGTTTACTTCTTTAACGCCGGTCGGAGTTTCACCGCGCGGCATTTGAGGCGTTTACCTCAATGTGGCGCTCAGGTGATCTCGTTATGATGGGTTTAGAACTTGAATAGAGGTGAAACTCAGTGGCTTCGCAGCCGCATTTCGCAATTTCGGGTTGCTCCTCGTTTGTGATGGTTCCGCGAACAAGAAATCAAATTTGCCTTGCAGGAGAAAGCACATGGCGATCAAACTGAAAAGAATACGCGATCAAGTCATCGTAATCACCGGCGCGTCGTCGGGCATCGGCCTCGCGACAGCGCGGATGGCCGCAGAAAAAGGCGCCCGGCTCGTGCTCGCAGCGCGGAGCTCGAATTCGCTTCGCGAGCTGGCGGACGAAATCACGCGGCGCGGCGGCGAGGCGATCCACGTCGCCGCCGATGTCGGCAAGCTCGAAGAGGTCCGGGAAATCGCGCGCGCAGCGGAAGACCGCTTCGGCGGCTTCGATACGTGGGTCAACAATGCCGCAATCGCGACGTACGGCAAGCTTTTCGAGATTCCTATCGAGGACATGCGGCGGCTCTTTGAAACGAACTTTTGGGGCATGGTCTACGGCTCGCTGGAAGCGGCGCGCTATCTCAGACGCCGCGGCGGCGCGCTTATCAACATCGGCAGCACCGCCTCCGACCGCGCAATTCCCTTGCAGGGGATCTACAGCGCGTCGAAGCATGCCGTCAAAGGGTTCACCGACGCGCTGCGCATGGAGCTCGAAGAAGAGGGCGCCAGGATTTCCGTCACGCTCATCAAGCCTGGCGCCATCGACACGCCTTACACGCAGCACGCGCGCAACTACATGGACTCCGAGGCGCAGCACGCTCCGCCGGTCTACGCGCCGGAGACGGTCGCGCGCGTGATCCTCCACTGCGCCGAAACGCCCGAGCGCGATGTCTTCGTCGGCGCAGGCGGCAAGGCGATATCGGCGATGGGGCAGTACGCGCCCCGGCTCACCGACAAGATTATGGAAAAGTTCGCTTTCCAACGGCAAAAGAGCGGCCGCCGGCCCAGGCGCGAAAACGAAGCCTTCGATCGGCCGTCCGAACGCTTGGAAGAGCGCGGCGGGAACGAAGGCCATGTCGCCGAGACAAGCCTGTACACCCAGGCCTCGCTCCGGCCTGTGCTGACGGGTGCCGCGATCATTGGTGCCGGCATCGCTGCGGCGGCGTTGATGCGCGGGCCGCAGCCCGAAGAGCGGGATAGGGAAATACCCAAGCATTAGAATTCGCAAAAGGAGGAACTATGACGACGTATCCGACGGGCGAGAGCAGCCGACGCTTGAGCGAGAGCAGCTTATCCGTGCAGCGATGGCGGCAGGACCGCGGCAACGGCTTGAGCCCACAGGCGTTTTTGCAGGACATCAATGGAGAAGACCTCGCACGCTTTCTCGGCTGGTTCAGCATCGGCCTCGGCATCACGGAAGTCTTCGCTCCTGGCGCTCTTGCGCGGCTTTTGGGTGTGAAAAAACGTCCGGCGCTCTTCGGCTTTCTCGGCATTCGCGAGATCACAGCCGGAATCGGCATCCTGACCGTGCGCCGGCCCGGTATTTGGCTCTGGTCGCGCGTCGGCGGCGATATGATGGATCTTGCGCTACTGGGACTCGCCCTGGCATTCGCCCGCGGCACGCGCGGCAGGGTCGGGGCAGTGACAGCCGCCGTTGCCGGCGTTACGGCGCTCGATCTCCTTTGCAGCGAGCAGCTGACCGACGGGGTGGGGCGCGGTGGAGCGATCCGGACCGGCAGGAGCATCCACGTAAACCGTTCGCCGGAAGAAGTGTATAATTTTTGGAAAAATTGCGAGAACTTTCCGCGCTTCATGTATCACCTGGAATCTGTAAGGATGGCCGGGGACAAACGCTCGCATTGGGTCGCGAAAGCGCCGGCCGGTATGAAGGTCGAGTGGGATGCGGAAACTACGCAGGATATTCCGAATGAGCGCATTGCATGGCGTTCGCTGGAAGGATCGACAGTGTCCAATTCCGGCGAGGTGCGTTTCGAGCGCGGTCCAAGCGGACGCGGCACGATTGTCAGGGTCGCCGTGGAATATCGCACGCCGGCGGGGCCGATCGGCGCCGCCGTGGCGAAGCTCTTCGGACGCGAACCCGGGCAGCAGATTAAGCAGGATTTGCGCCGTTTCAAGCAGTTGATGGAAGCGGGCGAAATCCTCACGACCGAGGGCCAGCCGGCCGGTCGCGCGCGTAGCACGTCGCTTAAATTCGACGCGTCATCCCGCCGGAGCGCACACGCCAAAGGCGCGTTCGAGAGAAGCGAGGCATTCCAGAAGGAGGAGCGGCTATGAAAGCGAACTGCTGGTACGGCAAACACGATGTGCAAGTGACCCAGGTGCCGGATGCGAAAATCATCAACCGGCGCGACGCCGTGGTGAAGGTTACCTCAACGGCGATCTGCGGCTCCGACCTCCATCTGTACAACGGCTTCATCCCGACGATGGAGAAGGGTGATATTCTCGGCCACGAGTTCATGGGCGAGGTCGTTGAAGTCGGCCCGGAGGTGAAAAATCTCCGCTCGGGGGATCGCGTCGTGGTCGGCTTTCCGATCTCCTGCGGCAACTGTTTCTTTTGCCAGAAGCAGATGTTCTCGCTGTGCGAAAATTCGAATCCAAACGCGTGGATTGCGCAAAAGTTGATGGGGCATTCTCCCGCGGGCCTTTTCGGCTACACGCACATGCTCGGCGGCTTCGCCGGCGGCCAAGCCGAATACGTCCGGGTTCCCTTCGCGGACGTCGGTACGATTAAAATTCCCGACGGCATTGACGATGAAAAGGTCTTGTTTCTCTCGGATATCTTTCCCACGGGCTACATGGCGGCGGAGAGTTGCAACATTCAGCCCGGCGATACCATCGCCGTATGGGGCTGCGGGCCTGTCGGTCAATTCGCTATCGCCAGCGCGCGCTTGCTGGGAGCCGAGCGGGTGATCGCGATCGATCGCTTTCCCGAGCGGCTGCGCATGGCGCGCTCGAAGAGCGGAGCGGAGACAATCAACTACGAAGAAGCGGACGTTTACGAGACGCTGATGGATATGACCGGCGGATTAGGTCCCGATGCGTGCATCGACGCGGTCGGGATGGAGGCGCATATGCCGGGACTCCTCGGCGCTTACGATCGCGTCAAGCAGGCGATCATGATCGAAACCGACCGCCCGGCGGTGCTGCGACAGGTGATCCTCGCCTGCCGCAAAGGTGGCACCGTATCGATCCCCGGCGTGTACGGCGGGTTCGACGATAAGATTCCGCTCGGCGCGCTCATGAACAAGGCGCTGACGATCAAGACGGGGCAAACGCACGTGCAGCGCTACTTTAGACCGTTGCTGGAAAGAATTCAGAAAGGCGACATCGACCCGAGCTTCGTCGTCACGCATCGGCTCGCTCTCGAAGCCGCGCCGGAAGGCTACGAGATGTTCCTCAATAAGCAAGACGAATGCATCAAGGTAGTGCTGAAGCCCGGCATGACGACGTACCATTGAGATAATCTCCGTAGCACGCCGTCGCGCTTTTCCACGCGCGGCGGCGCCCGCTGCGTGGAGCGGCGATCATGGATGCAAAGCTAAGCACGATCAGAGTCGGAGATCAGGTCTATTTGAAAGAGGGCGGCGAGGAATGCGGCGCCGTGCGCGAGGTCGCGCCCGGCGGCCGCAACGAGATCACGGTATACGTCGAAAACGGCGGCGACTTTACAATTGCTTTGGATGCGATCCGCAGCGCGCACGACGGCAAGGTCGTGCTCGACCGCGGCCGCATCGATCAGCGCTTGCTCAGCGCGGTGAAGCACGCACACGATCGCGAAGAGCCCGGGCTCTAACTATCCACAGACAACAAGAACTTTATCCACAAGCCGGCAAAGATTTACCACGGTAAAACTGTCTCTCGCCCTTAAGTTTTTTACCGCGCGCGACTTCACCGTAAAAGCCAAGTACGTGAATTCCCGATGTTTCCGGGTTGGCATGCCACTTGCCAGTATGGCAAGACATGATGACTCGCATCAAGGAAACTCAGAATATTGCGCGCGCGCGGCAGCAAAAATGCAAAGTCTGCGGCTGCTCGGACAAGTTCGATTTTCACGTCCCGGACGCTATTTGGGAGAAGGTCGTGCCGCCGCGCTATCGTAATAAAGTCGTCTGTCTCGGCTGTTTCGACAAATTCGCTTTCGAAAAGCAGGTCGATTACAGCGATTCGCTCGAGGTCCTCTATTTCGCGGGCGACCGCGCCGTGTTCAAGTTCACGGCGGTATCGGCCGAGACGATCTGACGGTCGCTCTTCTCGCGATCCTCCCGAATGAAAGCGCGGACCGGGGCCGCTGCTGCGGCCCCGTCGCATGTGGCTGCTTTTTTACTTCCCCTGCAACGCTTCGTGTACTTTGCCGACCATTTTGGCCGACGGCGTGAGCGTCTGATCGCCCTCGTCCTTCCACTTCGAAGGACAGGCCTCGTTTGTCTTCTTTGCCAAGTACATGTTCGCTTTAAATTTCCGCATCATCTCGTCGATGTTGCGGCCGAGGTTGTAGAAGTTGACCTCCGCATTCATCAAAACGCCCTGCGGATTGATGATGAAAGTGCCCCGCAGATCGAGGCCGCTGTCCTCGTCAAAGACGCCGAACATGCGCGAGACTTTGCCCGAGCGGTCGGCGCCCATCGGATATTTCACCTTCGCCAGCTCTTTCTCGCTTTCCTGCCACGCCTTGTGCACGAACTTCGTGTCCGTGCTCACGGTCACGATGTCGCAGCCCATCTTTATGAAACGGTCGTGCTGCTCTGCCAGAGCAGCGAATTCCGTCGCTCAGACGAAGGTGAAATCGGCCGGGTAGAAGAAAAGAATCGTCCAGCGCTTCTTCTGGATCTGATCTTTCAGGCTGAACGTGCCGAAATCGCCTTTCGTCGGCTCGTAGGTCTCCAGCTCGAAGTCGGGAACCTTCGCGCCTAATCTAATTTCCGACATTTTATCTCCTCCTGTGATTGCGCCGCTATTGATATGAAGCCCACGCGTACGCTTCGTCTTTATACGATCATGATTCCGATGCCAAGTGCTACTTGCTGACTTCGACGATCACTTCGGTCTCGACGGGCGCGTTTCTGCTGAGCGACGATACGCCGACGGCGGCGCGCGCGTGCTCGCCGCGGCTGCCCCAGAGCTTGACGTAGAGGTCGGACTCGCCGTTCACGACCTTCGGCATGTCGGTGAATCCCGGCGCGCCGTTGACGAAACCCAGCACTTTGACGATCCTTTTCACGCGGTCGAGGCTCCCGAGCGCGGCCTTCATGATCGCGAGATGATTGAGGGCGCAGTTACGCGCCATCTCGTAGGCCTGGTCGACGGTTACCGCCTCGCCGACTTTGCCGAGATATTTCGGCGGCTCGCCGTTCAGTCGGCCGATGTTGCCGCCGACAAAAAGCAGATTGCCGACACGCACGCTGCCGATGTAGGTGGCTGCCGGCGTCGGCGGGCGCGGCAGCTCCAGCCCCAGCTCCTTGAGGCGCGCCTCGACGCGGCTCGTTTTGGTTTTTTTCTTTGCGGGCATAACCAACTCCTCCTTGCAGTTGCAAATCTCCGCCGCAGCGGATCATATGGGGAAGTGCCGGAAAAGTAAAAAGAGGACGGGAACAACGATTGGCCGCATCCAACGTCGCGCGAAAAAAAGAATGGCCGCAGCTTCTGGTGATCTGCCTCGGCGCGTTCCTCTTTTTCAACAGCTTCGGCAGCTTGAACGTGGCGCTGCCGAACATCCAGGCCGAGTTCGGCAGCAGCCTCGCGGCGATCCAATGGGTATCGATGATGGGGCTCGTGATGCTCTCGAGCCTGTCGTTTTGCTTCGGCCGCGCGGGTGATTTGCTGGGCCAGCGGACGCTGTATCGAGCCGGTGTCGTTCTCTACGCGGGCGGCGCCGGGCTCGCCGCGCTCGCCGGCGCGTTCTGGCAGCTGCTGCTGTTCCGCGCCGTCATGAGTATCGGCCTCGCGATGGCGCTGCCGATGTCCGCCGCCATCCTCGCGACGATCTATCCGCAGGAGCGGCGCGGGCGCGCGCTCGGGCTCTTCGCCTCGGCAGTCGCGGTCGGGCGCGCGACGGGCCCGACGGTCGGCGGCTTTCTGCTCCATCTGTTCAGCTGGCGTGCGGTCTTTCTCATCAACTGCGTCATCGGCATTGCCGTCTGCGCCGCGGTCTTTTCCGTCTTTACCGGGCGCAATGAGCGCAAGCGCGGGGCATTCGATTATCCCGGCGCCGTCGCTTTGATGATCGGCTATCCTTCGCTCCTCATTGCTCTCAGCATCGGCGCCGGCGCAGGCTGGAGCGCGCCGCGGACGCTCGCATGGCTCGCGCTCGCCTGCGCCGGTCTCGTCTCTTTCTTTTTTATCGAGCGTCGCACCGCCGATCCGCTGATCGAGCGGGCGCTGTTCAAAAGCCGCCCGCTCGCCGCGGCGCTGATGTCGCTCGCGGCCGCGAGCGCCTCCTATGCGCCGATCAATCTTTCGGCGCCCATGTTCATGCAGAAGGCGCTCGGGCTCGCGCCGCTCGCGATCGGCTTTGTCATGGCGGCGCTGCCAGTCTGCACGGCGGTGGCCTCGCCGCTATCCGGCGCGCTCGCCGACCGATTCGAGCCGCGCGCGCTCGCCGCAGCCGGAGTCGCGCTGATCCTCGCCGGCATCGTCGTCTACGCTTTTCTCGGCGTCGACGCGACGGGGTTATCGGTGGCGGTCGCGCTCCTGCTGATCGGCGGGGGAACGGGTTTTTTCATCCCCGCGAATCAGAAAGCGGCGTTCGCCGCCGCGCCGAGCGAAGACTACGGCGTGCTCTCGGCGATGCTGAGCGCCATCGGCACCGCGGCGAGCACGCTCGGCACGACGGTCGCGGTGGCGTTGATCGAGACCGGCATGGCGGCGCACGGCGATTTCTCGCCGCAGGCGTTTGCCGAAGCGCAGGGCTTCGCCTTTGCGATGATGGTTCCGCTCGCTGCCGTCGCGCTCGTGAGCGCGCTCGTCGGCCGGCGGCTCGTGCGCCTATCATGAAAACAAGATGACGGCGCCCGTTCCGGCGACGACGCTGAGCGTTCCGACCACGGTCATGAGCGTGATTTTTTCCGTGTCGCGCAAGAAAATCGCCGCGCCGATCATCGCCCACAGCGGGTAGGTCGTCGCTATCGGCGCAATCACCGACACGGTCCCGACCGACAGAGCCGTAATGATGAAAATAATCGACAGCGTTTCCGCTAATCCCGTCAGAACAAAGGGCCCGAGCGCACCGTCGGTCCAGACGAGCCGCCGCCGCTTTGACGGAAAGAAAGCCAAAAAGAGCAGCAGACAGAGCAGAGACACGCCGCCCATCACGGCGGCGAAGAACAGCGGCTCGGAAGATAGCGAGAGCGCGTAGCGGCGGATAGGCTGGTTCGTGCCGGTGAGGCACGCCGCCGCAAGCGGCAGGAGGAGATGCCACCAGCGAAAGCCGACGATATGCCTTTTTGCTCTGCCCGATAGCAGCGCGATGCCGCCGACGACGAGCGCCGTGCCGACGAGCACGCCGGCGTGCGGCCGTTCGTGAAGAAATATCATAGCGATGATAGTGCTCACGATGGGGCTGACGGACTGAAGCGCGCTCGAGCGCGACGCGCCGATCTTGTCCACCCCGGTGTACGAGAACATGCGCACGCAAAACTGCGTGACGCCGACGAGCGCAAAGAGCCACAGGGCCGTGGGCGCGACTCGCGGAATCCCGCCCGTCAAAAACACGCCGGTCCAGAGAAGCACGTTTTGCACCAGCACCGAGACCGAGGTCACGGTGAGCGGCGTGGAATATTTCAGGCCGCGGCGCGCCGAGACGAGCGTCGTCGCGTAGAAGATCGACGTGAGGAGCGCGAGGGTTTGCGCCCGCATGAAAATAGAATCTCGGAGCTAGGCCGCTTCCTTGATCAGATCGGCGAGGCGCTCGCCGATCATAATCGAGGTCAGGTTGGTATTCGCGTGCGAGACCGTCGGCATGATCGACGCGTCGCCGACCCAGAGATTTTCGAGGCCGTGCACGCGCAGCCGCTCGTCGACCACGGCCATTTTGTTCGACGCCGGCCCCATCATGCAGGTGCCGACGCCGTGGTGATAGCTGTCGTAAGTCGAGCGTGCGAACGCGGCCCAGTCCGCGCCCGGCGCGGGCTGAAGCAGCGGGCCGTAGTATTCCTTCGCCGGACCGTTGTGGACGAGCCGCTCCATGAAATTCATCGCCCAGAGCATTGACTCGATATCCGCCGGATGTTCGAGCATGCGCGCTTCGACTGTGGGAAGCTCCGCCGCGTCGGCGCTGAAGATCAACCGGCCGCGGTTCGTTTGCTCCAGGAGCGCCGCCGAGACCGGCAGCATGCGCTTGATGCCTTCGACGACCGTCGGCGGGCGCATGACGATGTGTAAATTGCCGCAGCCGCCGCTGTCTTTGCTTTTGACGACGAGGCGAAAGCGCGGCACGACCCAATCCTCTTGAAACGCCTGCAGGGATTCGAATGTCATGTAGACGACCGCGTGGTCCTGGTAGTTCTCGCCGACGCCGGGGAGATCGTGCGCGACGGGGATGCCGAGGCGCTTGAGCTCCGCGGCGGGGCCGATGCCCGAGAGCGCCAGGATGTGCGGCGAATGATACACGCCGGCCGTAAGCACGATTTTGTCGGCAAGCGCAGTCTCGGTCTTGCCATCCTTCTGATAAACGACGCCTTCGGCCTTGCGTCCGGAAAGCTTCAGCGAAACAACCGGCGCGTCGGCGATGATCTTCAAGCTGCGCCGATTGCGCGCCGGATTTAAATACGCGACAGTCATCGACTGCCGCTTGCCGTTTTTGATGTTATACGGCGCAAGCGAGACGCCGTAAGAGTTCGGTTCGTTGATGTCGTCGCAGCGAGGCAGCCCCATGGCGAACGCGCTGTCGATGAAAGCCTTCGCGGGGCCGGAGACCGGATCGCCGAACTTGAACGGGCGCTGCACGTAAAGCGGCCCGCCATCGTTGTGGATGGGGCTGTTCGGATAATCCTGGTCGGATTCGATGCGCTTCATGATCGGCAACATCTTGTCGTACGACCAGGACGGGTTGCCGAGCGTAGCCCACGTATCCAGATCGTGGCGCGTCGGCCGCAGGATCGACATGACGTTGACGGAGGAGCCGCCGCCCATGATCCTTCCCGCCAGCGAATAGAACGTGCTCTTGTCGCCGCGCTGCGTCGGATACATCGCGACGTAGGGCGATTCGAGCAGGAGCTTTATCTGCTTCGCGGCGTCGGCGACGACGTCCGGAATCGGCATCGGGTCGGGACCGGCCTCGAGCAGCAAGACTTTCAGGTCGGCGTTTTCCGACAGGCGCGAAGCGGCGACACAACCGGCGGAGCCGCCGCCCACAATAATGACGTCGTATTTGTCAGCCATAAACGCTCCTAAAAAGGTCTTGAGTTTCGACTTCCGGGTTTCGGGTTATGCGGAGAATATGCGCGAGAAGAAGAATACCCTCAGGCTTCTGAATCGAAACTCGAAACTAGAAACCCGAAACTCATGTTTCTAGTTTTTCTTTGAGCCGGCGCGCGAACTCTTCCAAGAGCAGGGCGCCGGTCGCGCGCAGCACCATGTCGCCCAAAATGGCGAGCCGTCCTTTGATCGCGATGTCGGCCCGGTAGTCGAGCTCGGTCGTTTTCTCCGCCGTTTCAGCGAGCTTGACGTCGAGCTTGGCGCCCATGGCGCTTTTCGTCACCGAATCCGTGCCGTCGGTCTGCACCGTCATCGCTTCCGGCGGCGTGCTGTCGACGATCGTCGAGCGAAAGTTGAACTTGCCGGAGATCGGGCCGACGGTGGCGCCGACGACGCCCTCGAACGTGCGGTCGTCGATCTGCGTCACGCGCTCGAGACCCGGCATGCATGACGTGAAACGGTCCATGTCGATCAGAAAAGCCCAGACCTCGGCGGCCGGAGCGCGAATCTCGATCTTGCCTTCGAGGATCATCCTAGGAAGACCGGCCGACGAGGTAGAGCGAGGCGCAGCGCTCGCTGCAGAAATATTGATCGCCGCGTCGCATCGCGTCGCTCTTAGGGAGATAACTCTTGCACTGCGGGTCGAGCACCATCTCTTCTGCTGCGTCAGCGCTAGCGCGCTTAGCCGCCGGGCGGGCCGTGCGTCGTCCAGAGAAATAGATTCTGTAGAAAAGATAGAAGAGCAGGAAAAAAACGAAAAGTCTGAGCAGCATAACGCTTGGGACTGCTACAGGCGCGCCAGGCTTACCCGCTTGTTGTCTTTGACGCCGATGAGAAGCTCGGAGATCGAGGCGCCGAGGACGGGATGAATCACTTGCGGGGCGAGCTCGCTGAGCGGAATGAGGACGAATTTCCGACTTTGCATCTCCGGATGGGGGATCTTCAAGTTCTTCTTGTTCATCATGAGAGAATCATAGAGAAGGATGTCGAGATCGATGATGCGCGCGCCCCATTTCTTGCGCACTTTCTTCCGGCCCATGGCGCGCTCGATGTTCTTGAATTTTTCCAGCAGCGCTTCGGGTTTGAACTCCGTCTCGATCTGAATCGCGCCGTTGACGTACCATTCCTTGGAGTCGCCGTGCGGCTCGCTTTCGTACAGCGAAGATTCCTTGAGGATCCGGGTCTTCGGCAGTTTCGCGATCCGCTCCAGCGCTTCGAGATAATTCTCCTTTTTATTGCCAAGATTGGAGCCGATCCCTATATATACCTGATGGGGCACGATCGATCCAGGAGCGTCCTCCAGGTCGTGGTGCGTTAAATCTTGACCTGCCGGATTCTCTCCGTTACCTCCCTCAACCGTTGTTTGTCGACGCATAGCGTGAAGCGCACGTAGCCTTCGCCCGGTGCGCCGAAGCCGTTGCCGGGCGTCGTCACGACGCCGGCCTCGTCCAAAAGCCGCGCGGTGAAATCCGCCGAGTGGAATCCCTTCGGCACCGAAACCCAAACGTAAAAAGTCGCCTTTGGCTTCTCGCACTCGAAGCCCGCCTTATGGAGACCGTCGACGAGAATGTCGCGCCGCTCCTGAAAGACGCGGCGCGACGGCTCGATCAGCTTGTCGCCCTGATTCAGCGCCTCGATCGCCGCTTCCTGCACCGCCTGAAAAATGCCGGAGTCGACGTTGGATTTCACCTGCGCGAGGCCGCCGACGATCTCCGGATTGCCGACGGCCATGCCGACGCGCCAGCCGGTCATGTTGAAGCTCTTCGACAGCGAGTGAAACTCGATGCCGACCTCGCGCGCGCCGTCCACTTCGAGAAAGCTCATCGGGCGGTAGCCGTCGAATCCCATCTCGGTGTACGCCGCGTCGTGACAGACGATCACGTTGTTTTTGTGCGCGAAGTCGACGACGCGCTTGAAAAAATCCTTTTCGGCGACGGCCGCCGTGGGATTATTCGGATAATTGATCCATAAAAGTTTTGCCGCGCGCGCGACGTCGGCCGGGATTGCGTCGAGCTCCGGCAGAAAATGATTTTCCTTAGTCAGCGGCAGGAAAAAATTTTTGCCGCCGCTGAACGCCGTGCCGATATGGTAGACCGGATAGCACGGCGTCGAGACGAGCACGGTGTCGCCCGGATCGACGAAGGCCGTCGCCATGTTGGCGATGCCTTCCTTGGAGCCGATCAGCGACACGACTTCTTTTTCCGGGTCGAGCTTGACGCCGAAACGCTTTTGATACCAGCCGGCGACCGCCTGGCGGTATTCCATCATGCCGGCGCTGTTGGGATAGCGGTGGTTGACGGGCTTGCTGGCGCCCTCGACCAGCTTCTCGACGATCGGCGCCGGCGTCGGGATGTCGGGGTCGCCGATGCCGAGGTCGATCAGATCGACGCCGCGGGCGAGCGCGGCGCGTTTTTTGCGGTCGATCTCGGCAAACAGGTAGGGTGGTAACTCATTGATTCTTTTAGCCTTTTTGATCTGGATGGGCACTGCAAAACCTTTCTCTCAAAAATCGAATCCTTTTACATGTTTTTTCTGGGTTTGACAACTAGGGTCAATCCGATCCGTCGCGGTCGCCTAAGCTGCCAAGCAGATATTACGCGGATACTGCATGTATTAGACTAACGGAAACCCGACGACGAGAGCCCGTCACGATCACGAACTAGTCACGAACGCGACGGATGCGTAAACTCACTGTGTGCCGCTGACGATGGAAGGAGAGCGCAGCGAGTACAGCGCTGCGCTCGATGGTCCGGGAACAGTCGCTTTTGTCCTCTGGGCGGGTTATCATACGGCGTTCATGCGGTTCTCCCGGCGGGAATTTCTCAAGCTTGCAGCCCAAGCGGGCATCGCGGCGCCGTTCGTTCTCCAGGCTTCCGGCTGCGCGGTCTTAAGACACGACACTTTCGACGATGAAACCGCTCTGTCGCTCGGCTACGTGACCGGCGATACGACGTCCCACGGCGCCGTCGTATGGCTGCGCGCGCAGCCGGGCAGCGCGGTATGGATCGAATACGCCAAAGATCCGGCGCTCGCCGCGTCCGCATCGACGCCGCCCGCGTCCGTCTCCGCCGAGTCCGATTACACCGCCCACATTACACTGCGGGGTCTGGAACCCGGGACCGTTTATTACTACCGCGCCGTCGTCGCTGGGAAGAAGCACGGGCCGATTGCGCGCTTCAAGACCGCGCCGCGTCCCGACGATGCCGCACTCGTCAAATTCTGCTTCAGCGGCGACACGCGCGAGAGCTATAAGCCATTTACAATTATGGACGCGATCGGCTCGATGCAACCGGATTTTTTCGTGCATCTGGGCGACACCATTTACGCCGACCGCGGCGGAACCGCGTCGCGCCTTGAAGAGTTTTGGGCCAAGTATCGCGCCAACCGCGACGATGCGGCGAGCCGTAGGCTGTGCTCGCAGACGACCTTCTATGTCATGTGGGACGATCACGAGGTGAGGGATAATTACGATCCGAAAAGTCCTCTCGCGCCCGTGGGGCAGCGGGCGTTTCTCGACTACTGGCCGGTGCGGCGCGATTCCGCGGATGCGACCCGCATCTACCGCTCCTTCCGCTGGGGTAAGGCGCTCGAGCTATTTCTACTCGACAACCGCCAGTACCGCGACCGCAAGCACGGCAGCATGCTCGGCGCGAAGCAGAAAGATTGGCTGCTCGACTCCATCGCGTCGTCGACCGCGACGTTTAAAGTTATTGCGACGTCCGTTCCGATGTACGGCGGCGGCGACGACCGCTGGGACGGCTTTCCGAGCGAGCGAAAGGAAATCTTTCGCTGGATCCGCACGCACAATATTACGGGAGTGACTTTTATCGCGGCGGATCTTCATTTCGCCTCGGCCGCTCAAGTCTCCAAGCATCCGCCGACAAAGGAAATTGTCGTCGGGCCGATGGCCGCGCCGCTGAACTCTCTAGGTATCGGCTATTCCACTGGCATGGATTTTTTCAGCAACAAGGCGTTCAACTACGGAATGATTACAGTCGATCCCAAGTCGACGCCGGCGCGGATGCTCGTCGAGCTTCGCGACGACGCGAACGGACTTCTTTATAAGACCGAGATTGCCGCTGCTTATTAGGCGGGTTTTTTCCGGCGGCGGTCGATTGCTTCGGGATTAATCGCGCGCAGCAGCTTGCCTTCGACATAGCTCAAAATATCCTCGACGGCGTTCTCCGCGAAGGCGTTGAAGCTGACGTCCGTTGGCCAGCCCAGATGCGGCGCCAGCACGACGTTGTCGAGCTTGAGCAGCGGGCTCGACTTGGACAGAGGCTCTTCGACGAAGACGTCGAGCGCCGCTCCGGCGATAACACGCTCGGCGAGCAGCTTCGCCAACGCCGCTTCGTCGACGATCGCGCCGCGCGCGGTGTTAACGAGATACGCCGTCGGCTTCATCAGTCGGAGGCGTTTCTCGTCCAAGAGGTCTTTGCTTTGGTCGGACAACTTCAAATGGATCGAGACGACGTCGGCCGCGCGCATGACGTCGTCGAGCGGCAAATATTCCGCGCCGGATTTTTGCGCGCGCTCGGCGGTCAGCGTGGGACCCCAGGCGATGACCTTCATGCCGAAGGCGCGCGCGATCGCCGCGACCTCGACGCCGATCTTGCCCATGCCTAGAATGCCGAGCGTCTTGCCACGCAGCACGTAGCCTAAGACAAGCGGCCACTCGCCGTGGCGCATCGCGGCATCGCTCGCGGACACGCGGCGCATGACGTCGATCATGAGGCCGAAGGTTAGCTCGGTGACGCTGTTGCCGCCGGGAGCGAGCGAGACGACGATGCCGGCTTCGGTCGCTGCCGCCATGTCGATGTGGTAGGCATGGTTGCCGGTCTGCGCGATCAGCTCGAGGTCCGGCAGCGACCCGATGAGCGCCGCCGTGAAACGCGTGCGCTCGCGGATCGGAATCACCGCCTGCATGCCTTTGAGCGCGCGCGCCGCATCCTGTTCCGAAGCGAATTTTTCCGTAAAGATCGTGACGCGGTGCTTGGCTTGTAGGCGCGCAATTGCCGGTGCGCGCTCGATCGCGTGCTGATAATCGTCGAGGACGGCGACGTTCATGGATATCTCCTAAAAATGATGCGAGATGGCGCGGTCCTCCCGGCGCGAGTCTCCGGTCGCGGACGATGGGATGACGCCTTGAGTCGCGCGCCGCTTATCGGAACGTCCGCGTCCCTCTACCTCGCGCCGCTTGTCCCGTGCGAAGCTGTCGCCGGTCGAAAAGCGCGCGCATCCGGTAACGGTCGGTTGGGTTAAGTAGAGAACCATTGCGCGCGCTCGGAGAGCGTTGGCGGCGAGCGCCTCGCTACAAGACCGCGATGCCGTTGATCTCGATCAGATAATCGGGATGCGCGAGCCCGGTGATAATCACGAGCGTGCTCGTGGGCGGCGTTTCTTTGTAGTACTGCATGCGCACTTTGTTGTAGCCCTCGCGGTACTTCCGGTCGACGATATAGGTCGTCGTCATGACGAGATTCTTGAGCGAGCCGCCGGCCTCTTCGAGAACGGCGGTGAGATTTTCATACACCTGACGCGTCTGCGCCTCGATGTCGCCTTTGCCAACGACGTTGCCGTCTTTGTCCACGGCGGTTTGGCCCGCGATGAAAAGCAGCTTGCCGCCGTCGGCGATGATTCCGTGGCTGTAGCGCGGCCGCGGATCGTTCAAACGCTTCGGTTGAATGACTTTCGTCGCCATGATTCCTCCTCAATTCTTTGTCGGGTAGCGCTTCGCCATCTCGTTAAAGAAGCCCTCTTTCTCCAGCTGCTGCAGAAACGATAAATCGACGAATTGCTCGGGCTTCGCGTTCTTCGCCTGCGGCATCTGCGGCGCGAGCACGTCGAGCATAAACTGGATGCCCTTGAGCGTGGGGTAAGGCTTTTTGGGGATCGTCTTTATATAGCCGTTGTAGGAATCTTCGAGCACTTCCGAGTCGCTGGTGCGCATGTACTTGGCGAAAACGCGCTGTGCCTCTTTTTTGTTGGAGTAGATAAAGTAGATCGCCTCGACGAAGCCCTTGAGCGCGTTCATAACCGTATCGCGGTTGGTTTTGATGTAATCGCGCGAAGTCGCGAAGCCGTTGCCCTGGACCTCGACGCCCAAGTCGCCGACCTGGACGCCCTCGACCATGCCCGCCTTACGCGCCGGCGCGGCGGTGGATGAAGTGAATAGCGTAGCGTCGATTTTTCCGGCGGCGAGGGCCGCGAGACGTTCGGCGTCCGGCCCGGTGGGGACGAGGTTCACGTCTTTCGTCGCGTCCATGCCGTAGTGGCGAAAAAGGATGCCGGCGGCGTAGTAGGTCGCCGAGCCGAAACCGCTGACGCCGAAGCGCTTGCCCTTCAGCTGCTCGACTTTGGTAATCCCCGGCCGCGTGAAGAGGATTTGATCGTACGAGGTCTCGACCGCTGCGACGAGGACGAGATTGAAGCCGGTGAGATTCGCCTGCACGACGGTGCCGATGTTGACGATCGGCGGGTCGCCGCCGGCGAGCGCCTGGGTCGCGACCTGGCCGCCGCGGAGAAAGATAGGCTCGACGTCCAGCCCGTACTTTTTGAACAGGCCCTCTTCCTTCGCCACCCAGACGTTGCTTTGGCGGTAACTGAGGGACGGGTAGCCGATGCGAATGCGCTTGAGCTCCTGCGCGTCCGCGGCTCCGGCGGTGAAGATCAGAAACCCCAAGACGATGAATAAGAGTTTGCTTCGCGGCATCTAGGCTCCTTTTATTTCCATCCCAATTGTTTTTTCGCCTCTTCAACGAGGCTGGCATCGACGTAGTTGGTATAGGGCGGTGCTTTCTTTCCTTCGTATTTGCCGGCCTTCTCTCGGAGATCGAAGGTTTTCTCGATCGACTGCTTGCTGATCGCGCCGTCGATCGGGAACGGCTTGAACTCCTCGATCAGATACCGGTAGTCGGCCTCGGCGGCCTCGCGCGTGCTCTTGAGAACTTTGTTGTAGACCGCGAGCGCCTCTTCCTTGTTTTTCGGATCGTACAGCCACTTCGTCGCCTCGGCCATGCCTTTGATGAATTTGATCACATCGGCGCGATTGGATTTGAGGTAGTCGTCGTTGGCGAACTGAACGACGAATTGAATGGGACCTAGATGCTCGTGGAAGGTGGTGAGTTTGGTGAAGCCTTCCTGCCGCGCGCGCAGATTGAACGGCGGCCCCATGAACGTCACCTGAACCGAGCCGCCCTTCAGCGCCGCGTAGCGCTGCGGTGAGGTGCCGACGACGAGCAGCTTGTAGTCCTTCGGGCTGATTTTGTACGCCTTCTCGAACACCTCGGCGAGCATGAGCGTGGTTCCGCCCGTCAGCGAATCGACGCCGATCGTCTTGCCTTTGACATCGTTGCCGGTCTTGATCTCCGGCCGCGCGACGACATCGTACGGAATTTTCTCCAGCGCGCCGGAGATGATTTTAACCTTGGCGCCTTTTTCTATCGCCTCAATGATGTAGTCGGGGTTGATGCGGCCGATCGGGATCGTATTGCTGAGCACGGCGCGCGTCGTGTTCGGGCCGCCGTTGATGATGATCTCCTCGACGTAGATCCCGTTCTTTTGAAAGAATTTCTTCTCCTCGGCGACGAACAGCGGCCAGCTTGACGCGGTGCGGCCGCTCTGGACGAAGCGCACTATCGGCAGATTCGCCTCACCGGCGTAGCACGCGTGCGCCAGAGCAAGCGCGAGTAATGCGCAAAGAATGAATTGGTGGTGGCGCATGGTCCCTCCGTCGCTTTATAGCCTGGCGAAGCCGCCCGCGGCTTTCACTTCTTCTTCTATCAATTTCCACAAGGTATTTTCCAGATCCACGAAGCGGCGGTCGGACTTGACCTCCATGTCGCGCGGGCGCGGCAGCGGCACGCGAAACTCCTCGCGGATCGTGCCGGGACGATGGCTGAAGACTACCACGCGGTCCGAGAGCAGAATCGCCTCGGCGATCATGTGCGTGACGAAGATCACCGTCTTCTTCGTCTGTGACCAGATGCGCAGCAATTCGAGCTGCATGAAGCTCCGCGTCTGAGCGTCGAGTGCGGCGAATGGCTCGTCCATCAGGAGAATCTTGGGCTCGATCGCGAGCGCGCGCGCGAGATTGACACGCTGCTGCATACCCCCGGAGAGCTCGTGCGGGTAATGCTGCTCGAAGCCGGCGAGGCCCACGAGGTCGAGGTATTTTCGCGCGAGGTCGCGGGCCTCCGACGGGTTCTTGCCGCGTCCTTCGAGACCGAGCAGCACGTTGTTGAGGCTCGTGCGCCAGGGAAGCAGCGCGGCGCCCTGGAAGACGAAGCCCATCAGCAGGTCGCCGCCGGTGCCGCTCTGCTCGCGCCCATCGACCACGATTTGTCCAGTCGAGGGCGGGATCAGGCCGTTGATGACGCGGAGCATCGTCGTCTTACCGCAGCCGGACGGTCCGACGATGCTGACGAACTCGCCATCGCGGACGCTGAGATTGATGTCGCGAAAAATGACGAAGGGCTCGCCGTTGCGTCCCTTAACCTCGCGGCTCAGGTTTTTGAGTTCGAGGATCGAAGGCGCCATGTCAGCGGGGATGCGAGGTTTTCCACGGGGTTGCGAGGTCCTCGATCTTGCGTAGAATCTCGAAACCGATAATGCCCATCAGTCCGAAAGCGGTGACGCCGACGAACAGCACCGGAACGTTGAGCGTCTGACCGGCGAAGTAGACGAGATAGCCGAGGCCGGCCGTCGCGCCGAACCATTCCGCGATGGCGACGCCGGTGAGGCCGCGGCCGAGCGCGAGGCGCAGGCCCGAGAGAATGAACGGCAGCGAAGCCGGGAGAAGAATCTTGCGAAACAGCGCGAGCCGCGTGAGTCTCAGCGAGCGCGCCAGCTCGACGAATTCGCGGTCGACCACGCGCATGCCGTAGTAGGAATTGATAAGAATCGGAAAGACGCAGCCGAGAAAAACGATCGCCACCTTGGAGCCCGCGCCGATGCCGAGCCACAGCAACAGCACGGGCGCGAAGGCGATGCGCGGCGTCGTGTAGAGCGTCGTCATCCACGGATGCACGTAGTCGCGCACGGCGGGCGAGAACGCCATTAAAAATCCCAGCGGCACGCCGACGACGATGGAGAGCAGGTAGCCGTAGAGAAATACCCACGAGCTCGCGAAGAGGTGCGGGTAAAGTTCGCCGGTGAGGAACAGCATTTCGTAAGCTTTCGACACGACGGCGAGCGGCGAGACCAGGAAAGCCGTGTCGGCGACGATCACCGTCGCGAGATAATGCCACAAGACGAGGCCGCAGAGGATCGACAGGACTTTATTGATCGCGCGCGAGTTGCCGCAATAAAATTTCACCATCGTTACCATTCCGCCGTCTGGCGCCACGGCGCCATTTTCTGCTCGCCTTTTTTGATCAGCGTAAAGCTAACGATGCCCATCGCCGCCAGCAGCACGACGGTGACGAAGAGCTTCGGGCTGTCCCACGTCTCCGAGGCGTCGCGGAGCATGTAGCCGAGCCCGGCGTTGGAAGCGAGCAGCTCGGCGGCGATGACTCCGAGCAGCGCCCGGCCGACCCCCAGGCGCATGCCGGTGACGATGAACGGCAGCGCCGCCGGCAGGCGGACTTTATACGTCGTCTGCCAGCGGCTCAAGCGAAACGATTTCGAAATTTCGAGCCAGAGGGGATCGATCGTCTTGACGCCCGCCGCGGTGTTGAGGATCAGCTCGACGATCGTGATCTTGAAGACGACGACCACCTTCGAGAGCGTCCCGATGCCGAACCAGATGATGATCAGCGGCACGACGGTGATGATCGGAATCGAATAGAGCGTGGCGATCCACGGCTCCATCCATTCGTCGAGCCACTTGTGCATGCCCATGAGATAGCCGAGCGGAATGCCGATCAGGCAGGCGGCGGAAAAGCCGTAGGCGAATTCCTGCAGCGTCGCCGCGAAGTGGCGCCCCAACTCGCCGCTCGCGACGAGTTTCCAAAACGACCGCGCGACTCCGCTCGGCGCGGGCATCAAAAGGTCGTTTTCTAAAAACAGGCGGGCGAGAATTTCCCACGCGGCGAGCACCACGAGGATCGAAACGATGCCGCGGGCGACGTCCTTGCGCATCGGCAGCGGGGCCCGGCCTCAGCGATAAAGTTCCTGGTCGGGGCCTTTGTCCTGCGACATACGGATTTTCGGGAACATCGCGAAACGGCCGGCGCGATTCTGGATCATGAAGTCCACGGGGATGAACCCTTGGAGCAACGGGATCGGCATTTGCACACCGGCGAAGGGCGTACCCGAATCGTGACCGACCATCAGTTTTTCGCCCAGCCAACCCGTCGGCAGGCCGCCGCTGATATCGAAGTGGCTCGCGGAAATATTGCCCGAGATCGGCGGCAGACTGTAGCGCTTCGTGGGGTCTCTTTCGGCCTCGGTTTGCATCTGCACGTCCGGGCCGGTGCCGCGCGCCGTCGAAGCCGCGTTGCCTTCGCGGACCAGAGTGAACGTGGTCTCGGGGTAAGCCTCGTCGGGCTTTTTCGCGAGATTGCCGGCGAGGATGGTGGGCGGAGCGTTTTTCAGGCCGCCGACGCTGTTTTTCGGACGGCTGTCGACGTCGGCCATGGCGACGTCAAAGTTGCGTTGGCGCACGGCCATCTGGAAGCGAGCGTTCGCCGCTTCGTCTAAGCGATATGTCTGCGTGCGCACGCCCCACGGCGTCTGCAGGTTTAGCAATACCTCGTTGTCGTCCAGCACGCTGACGCCCTTGTCCGCGAGTTCCATGTTGCTCAGATTGCCGTCGAACAGCGAAGCTTTCAGGCCGAGCCCTTGCGGGCCGTAAAGCTCGGGGTTCTCGATGAGAAATTTCTTGGTCATCCGGAGCCCCTGATTTTCCGCTCTCGTCATGCGCGAGAGACGCTGCGTCGCGTCCTTCGCGGCATCGGTCTCGGCATAGTTGTCGAGAATTTGTTTTAGGAAGTATTCCTGCGCCCCGCGGTCCGGACTGCGCCCTGCCGCCTGCAGTAGATTCTTCGCCGCTTTATCCTTCAAATTGGCGAGCTTTTTATCGGACGCGCGTCCGGACATCTCGTTATAGGCGATCGCCTGCTCGTACAGGCCGTTATGCTCGTAGGCGTCGGCCAGCACCGTGTAAACGTCGGCGGCGTCTTTCGAATCGGGATGGGCCCGGACGTATTGAACACCCGTGTCGATGACGTCCTGATTGGAAATCGGATTGGCCGTTAGGACTTGGATGAGGTTGCTCGCCATCATGATGCCGTTCGCTGCCGCAACCGTCGGCAGTCCGGTCGGCCCGCTGAGAATCAGCGGCGCGGCGAGCATAAGATTCTTTTTCAGGAAATCGTCGCCGAGGAGCACGTATTTGACCGTATCCATCTGGTATTTCGTGCGCGCGCCCTGGAACGTCGCGAGGAGATTGTATTCGGGATTGTCGATCAACGCCTTAGCGCGGTCGCGCTCGTGATTATTCGAAGAGCGCGCGACCTGCTGAAGCAGCTTTTTCGCGTCCTCGTGATTGCCCGTGATTTCCAAGGCGACCGAGCGCGCGTCGCGCGCCACTTCGGCCTGGGGCGCATTGCGGAATTTTTTCTCGAGTTGGTCCGCCTCGGCGCGGATTCGCTCGTCGTCGCGCAGCGTCAGCGCGTACAGCAGCCCGGCGATCTCGCGGTTCTCCGGTACCTGCGCGCGGGCGGGCGGGCGGGCGATCTGGAGCGCCTTTTTCGTCTCCTGCTCCTCGGTTTTCGCGCGCTGGCTCATCCGGTCCACGCCCGCTTCGGCGGCCTTCGAGAGCGGGTCGAGCGCGGCGGCGACCTGATAATAGAATTCCGCCTTCTCGAAGTCCTTTTTGCCGAGCGCCTCCTCGGCTTTGTTTACCTGCTTTTGCGCGAGGACGGTGCGCTTCTTTTTCTCGAGCTCCGCAATGCGCTTGCGCACTTCCGGATTGCGCGGATCGTCGGGATAGCGCCGGAGGTGCTCGTTCAAGAGCGCGAGCGCGCGGCGCTCCTCGATCGACATGTCGTTCGTGCTGAAGGCCATCAGCTGCTGCACAGCGGACTCGACGGCCGCCGAGGTGTAGTTGCCCGTCATGACGTTCGCGACATTCACGGAGCTGAGCAGACGGTTGAAAATGCCGCCCCATTTGTTTTGCGCCGCTTTTCTCAGCTGCTCGTCGGCCTGGTTGAGGTCGTCGTTTTTGAGCCGCGATTCGATCAGCTGCTTCTGCTTCGGCATGGCGGTGAACGAAAGCGCCTGCCGCTGGGCGTCGAGGTAGCGCGCCCGGTCGTCGATCGTATTGTTATACAGGTCGCGCGCCGCGTCGCTCAGCCCGGTTGTGGTGCCGCGCTCTTTTTTCAGCCGGGCGTCGCGCTCGGTGAAAAACTTCAAGTCATCGGCGAGCGTCTCGCTGTCTCCCGTGAGCGCCGCGACCATCGCGCTGCGCGCACGCTTGTCGACGTCGTCGGGAAAGTAGAGCGGGGCGCTGAGAGGTTTCTCGAAGGGGTCGAATTCCGGCAGCGGATTGAGAATGCCGTCGGGTAGCTCCTGGGCGACTTGCGCCGACGGCCGCGCCGGGGAAACGGCGATCGCGGCGCAAAGGCAAAAAAGCACGAGCAGCGATCGACGGACGCCGCGCCTCATCGGCTGAGTCTCCGGACCTTATCGGAGAGGCCGCGCAGCGCCTCGATTTTTCCCTGTGCCTCGATCTTTTCCACAATCCCGTCCACGCCGGCGACTTCCGTATACAGATTCAGACCCTGCTTTTCCAGCTGCCCATAGATCTTCATGTCGAAGGCCAATCCTTCGGGGTCGTTCTCGGCGATGTAATCTTTGGCCAGTCGAACATAAAAGTCGCCAAAGTCGAGGAGATAGCGGTAATAGTTCTTGCTCTGCCGGTGCTTGGTGACCAGTTGGCTGTAGGCCAGGATAGTAATATGGTTGCCGTCCGTCAAGCGAAAACGGTTCGCCTCCACAAACGCCACTTTCGCCCGGTCGACCTTCTCTTCCTCGACCCGGGCGAGGTATTCCTGCGGCGATCCCTGGTACTTCTTGACCAGGCCGTTCCACGATTCGACCCGTTCGTCGAGCGCCTTTAGGTATACGAAAGGATCTTCGGTCGGCAGCGGCTTGTCGAGGACGGCCTTGAAGGCTTCCAGCGCCTCGATATTCTTCAAAGCCTGCGGCCGGAGCGGTCCGTCGATGTCGGCGACCCGGTGGTAGTAATCGAGGGCCTTATCGTAGTCGCGGAGCCGCTCGTAGGCGGTCGCGCGGCTGAACTGGATGATATCGATGAACTGCCGCGGGTTTTTGCGCTCGTAATCGTCGAGACGCACCAGCGCGGCTTTCATAACGTTCACGCCGGTAACGTCCTTCGCGATCGGAAAGCGGTAGACATCCTCGCGCGCGAAGCGCTGGAAGTCCTTCACCACGTCCATCAGGTTTTGCGCGGGAACGTATTGCCGCTCGGTGGCGAGGTTGGAGGAGCAGGCGACGAGAAGAAGGGAGAATGCCAGGAGCGAAAAAATCGTCGGTCGGGAGTTGCTAATTGCGACTTTCAAGATTTGCTAGCGCTCAACCGGTTTCGATAAGCGAGTAGAATAGCACGAGTCGATTTCTTTTGCTCGCAGCGAAGTCGTGCGGGGTGCCCTTCGGGATGTGGCAGAGCATCCCGCTCTTAAGCGCGATTCTGCGGCGGTTGACGCGGAGCCGGCCGCTGCCGCGGAGCACCTGGCAGACGACGTCCTTATCGGTGTGGCGGATCTGCTTCGCGTCTGCGGAGGACCCCGGACGAAAGACGATGATGCCTGAGGTGAAGCCGGTACCCTCCGCGAACGAAGCGTACGCGATCTCGTCGTTGATTTTCTTGACCCGGCGAAGGGTTTTTTGGATGGTCGTTACAGTCATGAATGCTCAGGCGGGGTGAGACGTCAGGCGATGCGTGCGGTTGGGTTTCAAACCCGCCCTATACCGGCCGGCATCATACTTCCTTGACCGCCGCCATGATTTCGCGCAGCGCCTGCTCCGCCTTGTCGTCCGGCACGCGCGACGAACCGACGACCTTGTGGCCGCCGCCGCCGTAATTTTTCAGCAGCTCGCCCACGTTGACGTTCGAGGTCGGGTTGAAGATGTTGTAGCCGACCGAGATCGCCGTCGTGTTCGGACGCTGGCTGTCCTCGGCGACTTTCACGGAGATATTCGCGGTGGGAAACAGCGTGTAGAGGAGGAAACGATTGCCTTCGGGGATGTCTTTGATGCCGCGGAGGTCCAGTAGGATGACGTTGCCGTCGAGCTTGGCGCGCGCGAGAAGAATTCCCTTCAGTCGCTCCTGATCGGCGAGAATCTTCTCGCAACGGCTCGCGATCTCCGGCTCCCGCAGGGTCTCCTCGACGGTTTTGTCGCGCAGATAATCGATCAGCTTGAGCCAGTAGGGCTCGTCTTCGGCGAACTTGCCGTCGATGGTCATCGAGATCAGCACGTAGCCCGCGGGATGTAAGACGTCTTCAGGCGTGAGCAGCGCCGCGTCGATCTTGTCGGCTTCGTCGAGCAGATATTTCATCCGCGGGGAATCGAGCATCTCCATGCCGCGCCCGCGGTCACCGCGCAGGCGCTCCCGCATCGCGACCGTATAGTATTCGTAGACGACACGCGCCGCGCTCGGCGCGATGCGAAATCCGCCCTTGTCGGGCACGAGTGGTACGTCTTCGGACTGCCCAGTGTGATCGCACCACGCGAACGCGTTCGTGACGTGGTGGTCGAACCACAGCGTGCAGTTGGGATGATACGGTAGATTGGCGATCACGTCGCCCCGGCGGATCTCGACCTGCCCGTCCTGCATGAACTTGGGCTCGACGAAGAGATACGAATCGATCTGCTCCATAAGCGTGATGAGCGCGCCGCACACGAGGCCGTCGAAATCCGCGCGCGTGACGAGTCTCATGGCTTGGCGAGCTCCTCGACGGGCACCGCGTGGTGGCCGAAGGCGGCGGCCACGGCGGGATGGGTGATTTTTCCCTTGTACGTGTTGAGTCCCTTCGCGAGCCCGCGGTCTTCGAGGAACGCGCGCGGCACGCCTTTATCGGCGAGCGCGAGGCCGTAAGAGAGCGTCGCGTTGGTCAGCGCGTAGGTGGACGTGTGCGGGACGATCGCCGGCATATTTGTGACGCAGTAGTGGACGACTTCTTCCTCGACGTATATCGGGTGATGATGCGTCGTCGGACGCGATGTCTCGGCGCAGCCGCCCTGGTCGATCGAGATATCGACGAACGCCGCCCCCGGCTTCATCATCTTGACCATTTGGCGCGTGATGAGCTTCGGCGTCTTCGCGCCGGGAATCAGCACCGAGCCGATCACCAGGTCGGCATCGACGACCTCTTCCTCTACGTTGGCGCGGTTCGACATGAGCGTCGTCACGTGACCGCCCAGGATATCGTGCACGTAGCGGAGCTTTGATGGATTGATATCGAGAATGCTGACGTAAGCTCCCATCCCGGCGGCGACTTGGCACGCGGTCGTGCCGGACATGCCCGCGCCGAGGATCACGACCTTCCCCGGCCGTACGCCGGAAGCGCCGCCGAGCAGAATCCCGCGGCCGCCGTTCTCCGCCTGCAGGCACCAGGCGCCGACTTGCAGCGACAGTCGCCCGGCCACTTCGCTCATCGGCGTGAGCAGCGGCAGCGAGCCGTCGTCGAGCTGGATCGTCTCGTAGGCGACGGCGGTTACTTTTTTCTCCAGCAGCTCGCGCGTGACCGTCTCGTTCGCTGCGAGATGCAGATACGTGTACAGGATCAGCCCTTCGCGGAGATGCGGAAATTCCGCTGCGAGCGGCTCCTTCACTTTGATTACGAGATCGGCGCGGCGCCAGACCTCGGCGGCGGAATCGGCGAGCGCCGCGCCGGCCCCTTCGTACGAGCGGTCGAGGATGCCGCTGCCCGCGCCGGCTTCTTTTTCGATCACGACCTGATGGCCGTGGGCGACGAATGCGGCAACGCCGGTCGGCGTGATCGCGACGCGGTTCTCTTCCTCTTTGATTTCCTTGGGAATGCCGACGAGCATCAGAAAGTTAGTCTAGCGCAGGGAAAGCGCTAGCGCCACACGACCAAGGCAAGCAGCAGCCACCCGATGAGGAACGCGAGGCCGCCGATCGGGGTGATCGCGCCCAGCCAGCGCGGGCCGCCCATTGCGAGGAGATAAAGGCTGCCGGAGAAGACGATTATGCCGAAGACAAAGAGCCAGCCCGCCGCCGTGACCCATGGCCCCGTCCAGCGCGCCGCCGCCGCGGCGACCGCGAGGAGGCCCAGCGCGTGGTACATGTGATAGCGCACCCCGACCTCGAAGATATTGAACATGTCCGGCGGCAGCTTGTTTTTGAGCCCGTGCGCGGCGAACGCGCCGAGCGCGACGCCGACAAAAGCAGCCAGCGCGCCGAGCGAGAAGAAGAGACGGTCCATGAGCGGATCATAGTCAAAGGAAAAGTCTGCGGCAAGACGCGAAGTTGACAGTCTGTTTTCGCGATGAAACAATCTCCCCGCTTGGCAGGCGTGTGATAAGACCGGAGGTGGAATGAAAGTTTTGCAGAGCGTCGTGGTGCCGAAAAATTCAGGCAAGTCGGTCGTGGTGAAGCAGGGACAGATTCTGCGCGTCGCGGGGCGGACGATCGTCGATTTTGTCGCGTTCAATGAGCATAATCTGCGCGAGCGCTTCGACCAGGCGCGGACGAAGACGAATCAGGTGAAGCTCTTCATCAGCGCCGGCGACCAGCTCTTCTCGAAGCACAACAACGCGATGCTCACGATCGTCGAAGACTCCTTCAAGGAAGGTAGGCACGATCTGCAGAAGGGGATGTGCAGCAGAAAGCGCTTCGAGATGGTTGCGAAAGGTCTCGCGCAACGGAAGTTCGCCGGAGGCGTCGATTTGAATCCTAAGCGTGCGGAAGAAATTCCCGACCACGGCTGCTGGGAGAATCTCATCGACGCGCTCAAGGGCCGCGGCATCGCCGACGAGGATATCCCGAGCCCGTTCAACATCTGGCAGACGATGAAGATCGATCCCGATACGGGCGCGATGCTCGACACGACGGTCCGGCCGAAGGAAGAGGCGCACATCGATTTCCGCGCCGAAATGGATTGTCTCGTCGCGGTCAGCGCCTGCCCGGAGTCGGGCAGGGGACAGGCGATCAGGCTGGAAGTTTACGAAGAGTAGTGGCGAGCGTCAAAGAGGCCGGGGAATATCGCCGACGCGCAGCTCACTCGCCGTTTCCAGCAAACCGCTCCACGTCGGCTCGTCGATCTCCACGCCTTGTTTTAATTGCTTCGCTTCGATCTTGCGCGCGCGCTCGCCGGGAAGAAGCACTTCCTCGAAGCCCGGCGCGATTTTGATCTTCCTCGCGCGCGACGCGAACTCATCCACGCCGGCGAAAAAATCGTCGAGCGGCTGAAACTCCTCAACGGCGATCGCCTGAAGAATCACGCCGTTGACGGCGTGGCCGCCCTTGTCCCACCAGGCGCGTCCGGAGCCGCTGCCGGTGAGAATGCCGGCCATGATCTCCGTCACGACATTGAGGCCGGAGCCTTTGTAGCCGCCGAAGGGCAGCAGCACGCCACGCGGCGGGCCGCGAAAAGTTTTAACGCTTTTCGTCGGCTTGCCGTAGCCGTCGAGCATCGCCCCCTCGGGAATCGGCTCGCCGCGTCCCTCGCGCTTCTGGATCTCGCCCATGCTCATCGACGAAGTCGCGAAGTCGAGAACGATGTGCGCCCCGCCCCGCGCGGGAATGCCGAAGGACATCGGGTTGGTGCCGGTGATGCGCTCCATGCCGCCGTAGAGCGTGACGCTGCCGGAGCCGACGCACACCGCGCCGAAGCCGATCATGCCTTCGCCCGCGGCCTGCTCCATGTAATCCGCGAGCCGGCCGACGTGCCCGGCGCGGCGCAGCGCGACGATGCCGACGCCGTGCTCCTTTGCCTTATCGATTGCGACCTTCATCGCGTCGTACGCGGCGATCTGGCCGATATAATGCTTGGCGTCGATCACCGCCGTCGTCTTGCTCTCACGCAAGACGGCCGGCTTCTCGGCGATCTGCGTCGTGCCGTCCTTGATCCACGCGAGGTACGGTCCGACGCGGCAGGTGCCGTGGCCGGTGTAGCCGCGGAGGTCCGCCTTGGCGAGCAGCTCCGCGAGCAGGCCGCTGTCGCGCTGGGGCATGCCGCCCGCGCGGAAGAGCCGCCCGGCGAAGTCGCGCAGCGCGTCGTATGGTATGCGCGGCATGACTATTTTCGCTCGAGTGGAAAGTAGCGCGCGAGCCAGTCGGCGACGATGCGGCCGACGCGCGGGTTTTCTTCGCCGAACATGAAGTGATCGACCTCGGAGAAAAGATGCAACTCCGCCGGCTGCTTGGCGCGGCGAAACAGCTCGATCGATTCCTCGGTCGGCGTGACGGAGTCGTTCGCGCTGTGGAGCAATAGCAGCGGGCGGGGGGAGATTTTGTCTACCATCTCGTCGGCGCGGAAGTCGTACATGCTCTGCGCCGTCTCGGCGGGGAATTCCTGAATCGAACCGGGACTCACGTTGCCGCGCAGCTTCTCGGGGATCGGCACGATGTCGTAACGCGGCACCATGAGCGATTTGCCGGTGCGCTCGCGGTGGCGCCGGCCTTCATCGAGCATATTCGTAAAACGCTGCCACGCCTCCGCCCCCGGGTGCTGCCGGCGGAACTTGCGCTCGCCGTCGCCCCAGCCGCCGGAAGAAATCACGGCAGCGGCGCGCTCGTCGGTGCCGGCGGTGTAGATCGAGACCGCGGCGCCGAAGCTGCTGCCGACGAGCGCGATGCGCCGCGGATCGACTTCCGGTCGTGTCGCCATGTAGCTGATGGCACTGGACGTATCCTTCACCTGATCGAGACACAGAATGCGCGCGCGTTCGCCGCCGCTCTCGCCGCAGCCGCGGAAATCGAAGCGCATCGTGACGTATCCCCATTGACTCAGCTGCTCGGCAATGACGCTTTGGCCGCGGCCGTCCTTGTTGCCGCCGAAGCCGTGCAGCACCAAAAACGCCGGGCGGCGTTCGCCCGGCCGCATACCTTCCGGCGTTTGCACGATGCCGGACAATTGAAGTCCGTCGGACGGAAACGTGATCTTGGATATCATCGCGTCACCTCATCCCCACGGGCCGAAAAACGGCTCGCCTTCGTAGGTGTCGGGCAGCGGCTCGACGGTCTCAGGCCATTTGTCGTGATCGATCTTGCGCCGCAATTCTTTCGGCCGGGGCTTTCCGTCCCAGCCGACCTGCTCCATGTAGTAATAGAGCTTGATGCAGTGTCCGTCGGGATCGAGCACGTGCGCGGCGTAGTCGATGCCGGGATAAAGCTCCGGGGGAATCTCCGCGAAGCGCGCGCCGCGCTCTTTGAAAAAATTCACCGCGTCGCGCAGCTGCCGATAGTTCGCGAGCTGGAGGCCGAGCGACATCGACGTCGTGTGCGAGCTCAGCCCGAGCGCCTCGCGCAGCGCCAGCGGATAGAGCGCGAGCGAATGGTGCTCGGTGTTGGCGCGTAGATATAAACAGCGCTGGCCGCGCCATTCGACTTCTTCGGTGAGCGTGAAGCCGAGCGTGTCGCGATAAAACTTTTCCGCGGCGTCCATGTTCGCGGCGAAAAGCTCGACGGGCCCGAGGCGCACGATCTTGAACGGTCGCGGCAGCAGGACGCCGTCGACGTCGTACGTCGCGGGTAAATTATCGACGTGGCGGTAGCCGGACGTGATATCGATTTCCTTCTTGAGCGCCTGCTGAACTTCGTCGAACTCCGATATCTGCGGCAGCGCCGGCGCCTCGTCGAACCCCCGGTCGTACATCGGCTTCGGCTTGCTGTGGCCGTTCCAGCCGATCTGCTCGATGCCGTAATACAGCTCGTTCTGATGGCCGTCGGGATCGAACAGGTATGTGTGCCAGTTCGATCCCGGCATGTCGCGCCCGGAGCGCTGGATTTTGATCTTTTTTTCCTCGAACCAACGGATCGCGCCGCCGACTTCGGCCAGGCTGCCGACCTGCCAGGTGATCTGATTGATCGTGACGCCGGGTTTCTCGGCGCGGCCGAGCGCGTCGCGCACGCGCTTGGGGAAAAGCACCATCGCGTGATGGTCGCCGCCGTAGCGCGTGAAGTAGCCGTGCGCGTCGCCGAGGCCGGCGAGCTGATCGGGGCTCTTCGCGCGCCGGGAGTAATCCATCACGTCGGAGACGCGGAAGCCGAGCAGGTCGCGATAGAAGCGGATGCCCTCGTCCATGTTCGTCAGGTTGAAGCCGAAATGACCTAACCTTCGGATTTTGAACGGGCGATCCAGAAGAACTCCACCGACATCAAACTTGTCCGAGGCTGACATAGCGCACCTCAAACGGGATATTACGGTTCGTAAATTAGAACATCGACCGGCTTTCCTCCGACCGGCATGTCGGGGCAGGCGCTCAGCGCGACGACGAGATTCATCTCGGCCCGGAGGTCGACGTAGCTGCCGGGCTTGGCGCGAACGTGCGTGTGCTCCATCTTGCCGGTCTTGCCGTCGATGATCATGTGCTGGTTCAGATTCCACGGGTTCGGAATGTCCTCGGGATCGATGCCGTACGGCTTGAGCGCGTTGGTCAGGTTCTCGTAACAGCCGTGATCGGGAATGTCCTCCTCCTTGAAGTCACGATGATAGTATTCCCGCAGCCGGCCTTCTTTTTTTGCGAGTTGGAAGCGGTAGCCGCTGCACATGCCTTTCTGCAGATCGTGCATGACCTCGCCGGCCTTGTCGTCGACGACCGTCATCATGTGCTGGTTATTGCGCCCCATCAGCTTGTCGCCCTTTGAGATGAAAATCTTGCCGTTATAGACCTTCGTGCGCGCCTGGTCGAAGCGCTCCTTTAGATTTTCCTTCTTTAGGCAAACGAAGTCGACGGTGGTCGTTGCGGTGATGCGAATCACCTGTCCCTGCTTCAGCTCGCCGGACCATCCGGTGTTGTACGGGACGTGTTGTTCTTTGATTTTTTTCACGGCGTTTCTCCTCTTCGGGTTTGCAAAAGGTCTTTTCGATATGGCATTAATCGCGTCGAATTTCGAGTCCGATACAAGGAGGGTTCATGAGAGGATTGCGGATGTTGGCGTTAGGGATACTGCTTCTCATCGCGATTTCCGGCTGCACATCTCTTACCGGGGAAACCCTCGGACAAAACATCGACGATACCAATATCACCGCCGCGGTAAAGACCAAGCTCGCGACCGGAGACAAGGCCTCGACGCTCACGCGCATCGACGTCGATACGGTTCGCGGCGTCGTAACGCTGAACGGCGTCGTCGCCAGCGGTCAGGACCGCGCGCGCGCCGAGCAGCTCGCAGCCCAGGTCGGCGGCGTCAGGCGCGTCATCAATAATCTTCAAGTACAGGGCCGCTAGCTAGCGCTTCTGGTACAATGCGTCGGCGAAGCCGCTCGACGCGATCTCGTTGATGAAGCGCGGCTCGACGAAGCGCTGGGGCGTTACGCCCGCCGGCAGCGCGCGCGTCGCGCTCACTTCCTCCAATATCGTCTGGATGCCTTCGTTCGTCGCTTCGGGAACGCGCTTGATGTAGCGCTGCGCGTAAATCTCGTACGTGCGTTCGGTCGCCGGCGTGGTCTTGAGTCTCGTCTGCTTCTCGAGCGTCGCCAGCGCCAGGCGTCGGTCGGTCTTGAAGCGGTGAATGCCTTCGACATAGGCGTGCATGAAGCGGCTCACCGTGTCCGGCTGCGCGCGGATGAACGAGCGCGTCGTCGCGTACGGCCCGAAAGGATACGGCAGCCCGATCGTTCCGACGTCCGCTAATCGCACGAAGCCGTCCTTTTCCACTTCCGTCGTGTACGGCCCCACGCTCATCACGCCGCTTTGAACCGCCCCGCTCTTGAGCGCCGCGAAAACCTCGGGTCCCGCGCCCGTCTGAACCATCGTCACATCGGCGCCGGGCCTGAGGCCCCATTTCTTCAAGACGTAGCGGCCGACGAAATCCGATGTCGAGCCGATGCGCGTTACGCCCATGCGCGTGCCTTTGAGCGCCTCGGGCGTCTTGATCGACGGCGCGGCCCAAATCTCGAACGGCAGCGTGTCGCAGGTTGTGCCGAGAAGCACGACGTCCGAGCCGGCCAGGTTCGCCGCGACGGCGGCGCCCGCGGCGGTGAACGATATCTTCACGTCGCCGGCGAGCAGCGCCTGCAGAGACGGCGGACCGCCGCCGATGTAGAGCAGCTCGACGTCGAGGCCGTATTTCTTGAACAGTCCCGCCGCCTGCGTCGTCCAGAGCGGCGCGAAGATAATTCCGATCGAAGTGTAAGCGATGCGCAGCGTCTCGGCGGAGACCGGTTGCGCGAGCAACATAGCGGCGAGCAGCGCCGCGCAAAATATTTGCCGCACTATGTTCATCAGCCGGCTGGAAAGTAGTCGCGCATCGCCGTGACCATCAGATTCGCCAGCCGCTCGTTGTGCGATTCGACATGGCCGTAGTGCGTCAAACGCGGAACCACCGTCATGCGCACCGCTGCCGCGTGCTCAACGAAGCGCCTAAGCGCGAAGACCTCGCGGCGGAAGCCGAGACCTTTATCGGCGCCGTCGCCCCAGTGTCCTTTGTCGAATTCGCCGACGATATGGAAGACGCGCTTGCCGTGCAAGCGCCGCAGATCGGCGTTGAACGTGATGAATAGCTCGTCGTCCGGCAGCCGGGATTTTTTCTTCACCTCGTCGCGCAGCACGTCGTGCGCGCTGTGCTCGATGTCCTGAAGATACGGCTTGAACTGCGGACGGCGATGATTCTCGAGTTCGAACCACCGCTCGACGCTGCCCCAGGGCTGGTTCGGGCCGACGTAGCCGCTCTTCGCGTAGCCTTTCGGGCTCCGGCGGCTGAGTCCGACGACGGCCGCGAACCTCGCCGCGCGCTCCTCCGGCGGCTTCTCGTCGGCGGCTAAGTCCCATTCTTTCCTGAGCCATGCGGGCATGCCGGTGCCGAAGCCTAGTCCCCCGAGCAGGCGGTTTTTGAGGCCGTACTGTTCCATCAGATAAAAGTATTCACCGCCGGTCGAATGGCCCCAGATGTATAGATTGTGGCGCGGCAGATGCGTCTCGACGAGTTTCTTTACCGCTTCGAGACACATGCGGAACGTATAAACCGCCAGGCGATTATTGAGCTCGCGCTCCGACGGAACTTCCCCGATGACGAACTCCGGCCGCCGCTCCGGAATGGGCGGCCACGGCTTGCGGCTGTAATGGCCAGGGAGCGAGACGGCGAGCACCGGAATTCCCAGCGACGCGATGTGCTGCGCGACGCCGACGCGCGCGGCGGTCGGCGAAACCTTCGGCAGGTCGGCGAACTCTTCCGGACCGTCGGGCGTGAACAAAAACTCGCACTCGTTCGCCGCGCCGCCATGGATCATGACGATCGCGGTGCCCGGCAGCGATTCCTTTTCCGGCGTCAGCAAACGGCCGTGAACGTCCCAGCGAAAGAGCGCGTTCGGACGCTCCGGGTCCGGATAACGGGCGATCGTTTCTTCGGCTTCCTTGACCGAGAATGTGCGGCGCGGAAACGGATCGGGAAACGCGGTGAAGTCGTCCCAGTCCTGATAATAGATGAAGTCGTCGCGCAGCCCTTCGCCGCGATTGAGCGCCGCGATGAATTTTCTCGCTGCTTCCGCCGAGTTGCTCATTGTTCCGGCTTCCCCTGTACGAAAAGATCGTAAAACGCTTTGGCGAATTTCTCGTGCTGATCGGCGACGCGTTTGTCGGCGACCACGAGCTTGAGCTTTTTCGGGTCCATCTTGGGCGAAACCGGCGGCAGGTCGGGATTCGCCGGCGTGCGGTGCTGCTGCTTTTGCAGGATGGTCTGGCCCTCGACGGAAAGCAGGAAGTCGATGAACAGCTTCGACGCGTTCGGGTGCGCGGTGTTTTTCCCCATCGCGAGGAGATTGGGCGTGACGATGATCGGATCGAGCGGCGTCCAATCGATCGCGGCGCCTTTGGCCTTCATCTCCTCGACGCGGTGCGCGTAGACGAGGCCGAGCGGAAACTCGCCGGTCGACATCAGCGTAGCGATGAGCGTATGCCCCTTGCGCATGCTCGGATCCTGCGCCGCCAGCGCTTTCATGAATTTATCCGCGCGCTCCGCTCCCCAATACTGGCTTAAGCCGCCGTACCAGACTCCTTCGTCGCGGTCCATGGCGAACTTGCTGCCTTTCCAGCGCGGCTGAAGCAGGTCCTCCCATTTTTTCGGCAGCTCGGCGTCCTTGACCATCTTCGGATTGTAGCCGAGGACGATGTAGTTCAAGTACATCGCCGTCCAGGCGCCGTCGGCGTCCTTATAGCCCGCGGGATAATTCTTAGCTTCGGGCGATTTGTAGTTTTCCAGCAGGCCGAGCTTCTGGAGCTGCCATTCCTCGAAGGCGTCGAACTGCGCGACATCGTGCTGCGGCCTTCCGGCGCGCGACTCGATCGCGATCTTCTGCAAAAGCTGCTCGGAGTTGCCGCGGAAGGGATCGACCTTCACGAACGGATATTTTTTCATGAACGGCGCGGCGACCTGGTCGATCTCCTGGAGCGTGAGCGAGGTGTAGAAAACGACGTGGCCCTCTTTTTTCGCTCCCTCGACGATCTCCTTGGGTTGCGCTTGTGCGGATTGCATCCAACCGGCGGCGATAACGAGCGCCGCCGCGAAAATAAGCGGCCGGAATTTCTTCATAGTTCGGGATCTCCCTGAGTTTACAGCTTCCGCACAAGATATCCCGTCCTGCCGCGCGCTTGTCAAGACGCGGTTGCTTGACAACACCGACGGCGAGCGGATAGACGTTTTCGCGATGATGAAAACTTTTATATACGCGTGTTTTCTCTCCGTTCTGCTCGCCGTCTCGGCCTTCGCCCAGGAGCGCATCACGTTTCTCTACCCGAGCCCGGCGGGAAGCTGGGCGACGCCGGTGATCGCGAAGGAGGCGAAATATTTCGACGAGGAGGGAATCTCGATCGAGCTGGTGCGCGTGGGCGGCAGCACGCGCATCGTCGCCGCGCTCATCGGCGGCAGCGGCCAGCTGATCCATGCGGGCGAGCCGGCGATGGTTCCGGCCGTGGCGCAGGGCGCCGACGCGGTGATCATCGGCGCGATCAGCAGGACCAACCGCCATTACGTGATGGCGCGGCCCGAGATCAAGGACGTGCGCGACCTGAAGGGCAAGCCGCTCGGCATCACGACGTTCGGCTCGACGTCGGACTTTGTTCTGCGCACAGTCCTGGAGAAAAACGGCCTCGATCCGAATAAGGATGTCTCGATCGTCCAGACCGGCGGCCAGCCCGAGGGTCTCGCCGCCATGATCGGCGGCAAGATTTACGCCCAGCGCATGTCGTTCCCGTTCAACCTGAAGGCGATCCAGGCCGGCATGCGCGAGCTCGTGAATCTGCCGATGGAGGAGAACACCGGCGCGGTCATCACCACCCGATCGTATCTCGCGCAGAAGCGACCGGTCGCGGTTCGTTTCATGCGCGCGTTCATCCGCGGCATGCACCGCTACAAAACCGACAAAGCATTCAGCGAAAAGGTCATCGCAAAATTCGCTCAGATCCAGGACCGGCAGATGATCGAAGCGACCTGGCGCGAGTACGCGTCCGGCATCGAGCGCGTGCCGCGGCCGTCGCTCAAAGGCGTGCAGGCGGTGATCGACGCCGGACTCGGCGGCAAAAAGCTCGACCTCAAGGCCGAGCGGCTGGTCGACTTCTCGATCGTGGACGAGCTCGAGAAAAACGGTTTCATCGATTCGGTTTGGAAGAAATAGAGGACGCTATGGACACGCCGAGCACGCCGGGATTCGAAAGAGTCGATTCCGCCGCCGAGCGGATGGATACGCCGTACGACCACTGGGCCGCCTCGCAGGGCATCGACGTCGTCAAGGGCTTCGGCGTCGAGAACGTCTACGACGTGCCGCTCAAATGGTGGGAGCGCATGGGCGGCAACGGCGTCTTCATCAACCTCGAAGGCACCGGCTATCTCGACGACGCGTACGTCTGCAGCATTCCACCGGGCAAGAGCCTGCGTCCGCAGCGGCATCTCTTCGAGGAGCTGGTTTACATCCTCGAAGGCCGCGGCGCGATCACGATGTGGCAGGAAAACGGGCAGAAGCAGAGCTTCGAGTGGCAGAAGGGGAGCCTCTTCGCGGTTCCGCTGAACGCGTACTATCAGCACTTCAACGGCCAGGGCGACCGCGAAGCGCGCTTCATCGCCGTGACCTCGGCACCGCTTGTCTTCAATCTTTTCCACTGCGAAGACTTCGTCATGAAAAACCCGTATATCTTCGCCGACCGGTTCAAAGGCGAAGAGGGATATTTCACCGGCCGCGGCCGGCTCTACAAGGACCGCGTTCTGGAAACCAATTTCGTCGCCGACGCCGTCAACATCGAGCCGGTCGCGTGGCACGAGCGCGGCAAGGGCAACCGGACGATCTTCTTCGAGATGGCTGAGAGCACGATGGGCGCGCACGTCTCCGAGTTTCCCGTCGGCCTCTACAAGAAGGCGCACCGGCACGGTCCGGGCGCGCACGTTATGATACTCTCCGGCCAAGGCTATTCGTTCATGTGGCCGGAAGGCGAGGAAAAAAAGCTTTTCGAGTGGCGCCCCGGCTCATTGGTCGTGCCGCCGGAGAATTGGTTTCATCAGCATTTCAATTCCGGCAGCAAGCCCGCGCGCTACGTTGCGCTCAAAATGCTCTCGCGCCGGCACAAGCTGGTGCCGGGAAAGATCAAATCGGACGTTTCGGTCAAAGACGGCGGCATGCAGATCGAATACGAGGACGAAGACCCGGAGATCCGACGCATCTTCGAGGACGCCTGCGCCAAAGCCGGCGCGACGGTGATGATGCCCAAGAACCCTTAACCGTCTCGTTGACGATATTCCCCTGTCGATATAAAATTGAGGCGGTTGGTGAAAGGGAGGTTCGCATGCTCCGGCCGGTAGGATTGACCCACGGACATTACGAGTGCCGCTCGCTCGACGAGACGCTGCCGATTTTCAAGGAGCTGCTCGCGCTCGAACTCGTCAATCGCCACAACGGCGAGGCAGTGTTGAAGCACCCGAACACCGACTGGCTGCTCGTCGTTCACGAGGGCGGCCCGAACGCGCGCAACAAGCCGCACAACAATCACTACGGCTTTCGCGTCGCTCATCATGAGGAGATCGAGCGCGCTTACAGCTACATCGATGCGCAAAAAGACAAATACCGCATCAAATCGGTCACCAAGCCTCACGAGGCGCATTTCGCCTACTCGATTTATTTTAAGGAGCCGGGCGGCAACGATCTGGAAATAGAATATTATAACCCGAACGCCGTACAGCACGGCCGGCGCATCGCCGCGACGCCGTGGAAGCAGCTGATGGCAGAGGATCGCTTCCCCGGCCGCGGTTATGTCCCGCAGGCGATGTCGCACGGGACGCTTCAGTGCGACAACAAGGAGGCGAGCGACCGCTTCTACAAAGAAGTCCTCGGCCTCGATATTGTCGGCGGCGGCCGCCATTCTACGTATATCAAGCATCCGTCGACCCCGTGGTACATCGTCGTGCTGCCGATGCCGCACCGCGATTATCTCGCGCCGGTCAACCGCTTCACGCTGAAGCTCGGCTCTCCCGAAGAGGTCGAGAAGGCGCATCACGCCTTCTCGCAGCAATCCAATCCTTACGGCATAACGGAAACGTGGGATGTGGAACGTAACAACGGCCAGACTTCTTTTATCTTCAGCGACCTCGACAAGAACTGGTGGGAATTAACCGCTTCGAATCAATGAACTTTTGAGTTCCGGGTTTCGGGTTTCGAGTACGGGGGCCGGATATATCTCCGACGCTCTTTCTCGAAACTAGAAACCCGGACTTTCTTTTTCACGTCGAAATATCCTGCAAAAACCACTCGGTCGGCAATTTACGGCCGACGCCGCGCTCGCGCGCACGTTTGAGCACGAAAGCGCCGGCGGCCGAGAACTGCACGCCGTGCCCCTCGTTGTTCGCGAAGTAGGTTTTCTGGTTCTCATCGCTCCTGCCTCTGGCCGGACTCGCGCATAGCTCGCCGAGCGTGATCGCACTCGGCAGATCGCGCTCATCCTTGCCCCCGAGCGCCTGCGGGGCGGCGGAAAATTCCTCGGCGGCCTGCGCCGCGCGAAAGCGCGGGCCGAAACCGCGCTCGTGCACCACGGCGATGTCGAAGGCGCCGAGCGGCTCTCTTCCGACCTCGCCGAACGGCCGCGCGCTGGAGAGAAACATGCCCGGCTCGATCCATTGCGGACGGACGAACGGCTTCGATGCGTCCGTGCAACAGCAGACGATGTCGCTCGACGCGAACGCCGCTTCGATGCCCTCCACCGCGTGCGTCTCGATGCCGAGCTTCTTTTCCGTGTCGCGCGCGAACGCCTCGCGGCTTTCGCGGCGCAAACTGTAAACTTTGATGCGGCGGATCGGCCGCACGGCGCACATCGCCTCGGCGTGGCTGCGCGCCTGATTGCCCGCGCCGACGATCGCGAGCGTCGCCGCATTCGCGCGGCTTAAGTATTTCGCGGCGACGGCACTCGTCGCCCCGACGCGCATCACCTGCAGAAAGCCATCGTTCAAAATCCCGTCGAGCTCGCCGGTGTGGATGTTGTAGAGCAGCGCTAGGCCGCAGTAGACGCCCGGGCGCGATGCCCACTTAGTCGTGCGTCCGCTTTTCTCGTCGAGCCATTCGTTCACGTCCGAGCGCAGCCGGATCGCGTGATAGCCGCTCTTGATGACGGTTCCCTCGAAGTTGGCGAACACGTAGGTCCGCCCTTCGCCGGTCGGCACCATGATGTTGCTGCGGCGCCGATGCGCCGCGCGGCCGAGACCGTGCTCGCGGTACGCGTCGTCGAGGATTTCGACGCATTCGCGCGTCGAAATCAGCCGCGAGATATCGTCGTTGTTCAGCAACAGAGTCATCGTTTTGCCACGCGCCGCGAGCGCTGTGGAGACCTTAGCGGCCGCGCCGCTGTATTGCAAATCTTCCTCTTTACAAAAAGAGTTTTTCCTGTATAGAGTTTGAGTTCGATCGGGGAAATTATGGCCACAATTATCGACGGCAAAGCGGTTGCGCGCGCGCTGCAATCGGAGATCAAAGACGAAGTCGAAGGATTGAAACGCAGATGGGGAATGTCGCCCGGCCTCGGCGTCGTGCTCGTCGGCGACGATCCCGCCTCTCATCTCTACGTCAAGAATAAAGAGAAAGCCTGCAAAGAAGTCGGCATGCGCTCGGAGGAGCATCTGCTTCCGGCGTCGGTTTCGGAGCGCGAGCTCCTGGCGCTCATTCAGAAGCTCAATCGCGACCGCGACATCCACGGCATTCTCGTCCAGCTGCCGCTGCCGGCGCACATCAGCCCGGAAAAAGTTCTTCTCGCCGTGTCGCCGCAAAAAGACATCGACGGTTTTCATCCCGTCAACCAGGGCATGCTGCTTTCCGGCGGCGAGGGTTTCAGGCCGTGCACGCCGATGGGCATCATGAAGCTGCTCGATTCCGTCGAATGCGACTTGAAAGGAAAGAACGCGACCGTGATCGGCCGCAGCAACATCGTCGGCAAGCCGGTCGCGCTCATGCTGCTCGAGCGACACGCGACGGTGACGATCTGCCACTCGCGCACCGCCAATTTGAAAGAAGAAGTCGGCCGCGCCGACATCGTCGTGGCCGCCATCGGCAAGGCCGCGCTCGTCCGCGGCGACTGGATCAAGTCCGGCGCGGTCGTGATCGACGTCGGCGTCAACCGGCTGCCGACGGGAAAACTCTCCGGCGACGTCGAGTTCGAAGCTGCCAAAGAGCGCGCGTCGTACATCTCGCCCGTTCCCGGCGGCGTCGGACCCATGACGATCGCCATGCTTTTGTTCAACACCCTGCGCGCGGCGAAGGAATCGCTGCAGCGGGAAGGCTAGACCAATCGTGTGAGCGCGCCAGCCGCAGCCCAGGCTCCGAAACTGAAAAGAACCCCGCTCTATCACGTCCATCGACGCCTGGGGGCGAAGATGGTCGAGTTCGCCGGCTGGGAGATGCCCGTGCAATACAGCGGCGTCATCGACGAGCACTTGGCGGTGCGGTCGCGCGCCGGCCTTTTCGACGTGAGCCACATGGGCGAGGTCGAAGTCCTCGGCGAAGGCGCTTTCGATTTCTGCCAGAAGCTGACGCCGAATGACCTCGCGCGCGCGAAGCCCGGCCAGGCGCAATATAATTTATTGCTGAACGAGCGGGGCGGCGCGGTCGACGACATCGTCGTCTATCCGCTCAAGCCGGGCGCTATCTTCATCTGCGTCAACGCGTCGAACACCGATAAAGATTTCGATTGGATTCGCGGCCATGCTCCGTCCGATGTTCCGGTCGAGAATACGAGCGCGCGCTATGCGCAGCTCGCGCTTCAGGGCCCGGCGGCTGAAAAAATTCTTCAGCCGCTGACGCCGACGCCGCTGAAGGACGTCAAGTCGTTCTACTTTTTTTTCGGCGACGTCGGGGGCATCCGCTCGCTCGTCGCGCGCACCGGCTACACCGGCGAAGACGGCTTCGAGCTTTTTTGCGAAGCCGAAGATGCGGAAAAGCTGTGGAATGCGCTGCTCGACGCGGGCGAGAGCGACGGCCTCAAACCGGCAGGCCTCGGCGCCCGCGATACGCTGAGACTCGAGCGCGCGCTGGCGCTCTACGGCCACGAGCTCGACGACACGACCACGCCGCTCGAGGCGGGGCTCGATTGGGTCGTGAAATTTTCCAAGGCGGAATTCCTGGGTCGCGACGCTCTGGTGCGGCAGAAGGAAAACGGCGTCCAGCGAAAGCTTGTCGGTCTGGAGCTGATCGATCCCGGCATCGCCCGCGCGCACTATTCGGTCTTCGCCGGCGGCAAGCGCACGGGCGAGGTGACGAGCGGGACCAAGTCGCCGACCCTCGGCAAGGCGATCGCGATGTCCTACGTCGGAAGCGAGCACGCCGCCCCGGGGACGGAAGTCGAGGTCGAGATCCGCGAGCGCCGCGCCCGCGCGCGCGTCGTGCCGCTGCCGTTTTACCGCCGGCCGCAATAACCATATTTTGAGGTTAAAATTTTCCGCTCAAGAAAAGCCGAAAAGGGCTTGACTTATTTTTATCTGAATCATACTTGAAACCAGAAACTCGCGAGTGAAAAGCCGTACTAAATCGATCTCAGGAGGGTCACGATGGAGTTCCCCGACGGACTGAAGTATTCCAAAGAGCACGAATGGGTGCTGGTCGAGGACAAGATCGCCATCATCGGCATCACCGAGTTCGCGCAGCACGAGCTCGGAGATGTCGTATACGTCGAATTGCCGGAAGTCGGCGAAAAGGTCGTTAAAGACGACCCGTTCGGCGCGGTGGAGTCCGTGAAAGCCGTGTCCGACGTCTTTGCGCCCGTGTCCGGCGCGGTCGTCGAAGTGAACGACGTGCTGCCGGAGAATCCGGAGACGATCAACGACGATCCCTACGGCGACGGCTGGATGATCAAGGTCGAGATGACCGATATGGACGATCTCAAGGATCTCATGAACGCCGAGGAGTACGCCGAATACATCGAGCAGCAGAAAGAGGAAGACGAAGACGACGACGACGACGACGACAACGAAGAAGAGGACGACGATGACGACGACGAGGACGAGAAATAGGTCCTCTGCATGCGCTATACCCCCCACACCGCCGCCGACAAGGAGCGGATGCTCCGCACTATCGGCGCCTCCGCCTTCGAGGATCTGATCCGGCATATTCCCGCCGCGCTTAGACAGAACGCCCAAATTGCGCTGCCGCAAGGCCTCACGGAGGTCGCCGTCAAGCGGCGAATGGCGGCGCTCGCCGGGAAAAACGCCTCGGCGCAGGACTGGAGCTTGTTTCTCGGCGGCGGCATCTATCATCACGCGATCCCGAGCGCGGTCGACGCGATCATCTCGCGCGCCGAGTTCGCCACGTCGTACACGCCCTATCAGCCCGAGGTCAGCCAAGGCACTCTGCAGGCGATGTACGAGTTCCAGACGCTCGTCTGCCAGCTCACCGGCATGGAGGTCGCGAACGCCGGCGTCTACGACGGCGCCTCCGCCGCGGCGGAGGCGGTGCTGATGGCGCGCCGGATACAAGACGGTCGCCATCGCGTGCTCGTCTCGCGCGCCCTGCATCCGCAGTACCGGCAGGTGATCGCGACGTTCCTGCGCAATCTCATCGACGTCGAGTTGGTCGAGATTCCCTTTTCGGCGAACGGTGCGACGGACGCGGACGCGCTCGCGCGCGCGCTCGACGACCGGGCGATGTGCGTCGTCGTCGGCTACCCCAATTTTTTCGGCGTGGTCGAGGAACTCGCGCCGCTGCGCGCCGCCTGCGACCGCCACGGCGCGCTGCTCGCGACTGTGACGACCGAGCCGCTGTCGCTCGCGCTCTTGAAGCCGCCCGGCGCGTGGGGCGCCGACATCGCCGTCGGCGAAGGGCAGAGCCTCGGCGTTCCGATGTCGCTCGGCGGTCCCGGCTACGGTTTTTTCGCGTCGCAAAAAAAATTCGTGCGCAGCCTGCCGGGCCGGCTCGTCGGCGAAACAGTCGACGGCGAAGGCCGGCGCGGTTTCGTGCTCACGCTCTCCACGCGCGAGCAGCACATCCGCCGCGAGAAGGCGACCTCCAATATCTGCACGAGCCAGAGCCTCTGCGCGCTCGCGTCGACGGTCTTCATGTCGCTGCTCGGCAAGTCGGGCATGCGCCGTCTCGCGGAGGTCAACGCGCGCCGCGCGCATCGGGTGCGCGACCGTCTCGTCGAGGAAGCCGGCCTCGCGCCGGCGTTCAGCGGGCCTTTTTTCAACGAGTTCGTGGTGAACGTCGATCGTCTAAGCGAGCGCCGTAGCCGCTTCTTCGCGAAGCGCATCGTGCCCGGCGTCGAGCTGGAAAAATGGTATCCCGAGATGCGCGATGCGTTGCTCGTGTGCGTGACGGAAATGAACGAAGAACAGGAGATCGAGGAACTTGTCGGAACCTTCGCAGCGCGGTAGCCGCGGGCCGCAGGCGTTGATCTTCGAGAGCGGCTCGCCCGGCAGAAGCGCTTTTTTCTGGCCCGAGGAGACAGGCGCGAGCGGGATTCCCGACGCGCTGTCGCGCGAGGAGATCGCGGGCTTTCCCGAGATGGGCGAGCTCGAGGTGCTGCGCCACTTCACGCGGCTCTCGCACCTCAATTTCTCGATCGAGAGCCAGTTCTATCCGCTCGGCTCGTGCACGATGAAATACAATCCCAAAGTCAACGAAGTGGCCGCGCGCATGCCGTGCTTCGCGCTGCTCCATCCGCTGATTCCGCCGGAATTGATTCCCGGCGCATTCGAGCTCCTGACCGAGCTTGAAACGATGCTGGCCGAGATCGCCGGCATGGACGCAGTCACGCTGCAGCCCGCGGCCGGCGCGCAGGGCGAGCTCACCGGCCTCATGCTCATCCGCGCGTTTCTTGCCGAGCGGGGAAATCCGCGCAAGAAGATCCTCGTGCCCGACACCGCGCACGGCACCAATCCCGCGAGCTCGACGCTGTGCGGCTACGACGTCGTCCAGATCCCGTCGAACAAGCAGGGCATCATCGAGCCGGAAGCGGTCGAGCGCGCGATGTCCGAAGATGTCGCGGCGCTCATGATCACCAATCCGAACACGCTCGGCGTCTTCGAGCGCCATATCCAGGCGATCGCCGACGCGGTGCACCGCCGCGGCGGGCTCGTTTATCTCGACGGCGCGAATTTGAACGCGCTCATGGGCATCGCCAAGCCCGGCCACATGGGCGTGGACGTGCTCCATATCAACCTCCACAAGACCTTTTCGACGCCGCACGGCGGCGGCGGTCCGGGGGCCGGCCCCGTCGGGGTAAAGGCGCACCTCAAGGATTACCTGCCCGTGCCGCGCATCGTTAAAAGCGGCGACCGCTGCGAGCTGCGCGACGACTTCCCAAAGTCCGTCGGCCGCGTGCGCTCGTTCTTCGGCAATTTCGGCATTCTCGTCCGCGCCTACACGTACATGATCTCGCTCGGCTCGGACGGCCTCGAAGACGCGAGCCGGATGGCGGTGCTGAACGCGAATTATGTCCGCAAGCGCCTCGAGAACACGTATTTCCTGCCGTCGCCCGAGCCGTCGATGCACGAATGCGTGTTCACGGACCGAAACCAGCAGAAAGATGGCGTCACGACCCTAGATATCGCCAAGCGTCTGCTCGACTACGGCTTTCACCCGCCCACAATTTATTTTCCGCTCGTCGTCTCCGGCGCGCTCATGATCGAGCCCACGGAGACCGAGACGCGCGAAACGCTCGACGCCTTCGCCGACGCGATGACCGCCATCGCGCGCGAGGCGAAGGAAGAGCCCGCCGTCGTCAAATCCGCGCCGCACACCACCCCCGTCGGCCGCCTCGACGAGGCGCGCGCCGCCCGGCGCCCCGTCCTCCGCTGGGAGCCCGGCGGCGGCGATTGATATTTGACGTCAATTTCAGTTCCTGCTATAGCCATAATCCAATTATTTGCCATTGAAAGGGGATACTCTTACCTATGACTCTTCATCAACTTAAAGTCTTCACGACGGTGGCGAAGATCAAAAGCTTCACCCAGGCCGCCGAGCGGCTCGGCGTGCGCCAGCCGTCGGTCTCGCTCGTGATCAAGGACCTCGAGCAGGACCTGGAGGTGCGGCTGTTCGAAAAGCTCGGGCACAAAATCAATCTGACGGCCGCGGGTGAGCTGTTGCTGCAAGACGCGGAAGACATTCTCGCCAAGGCCGAGGGCCTGAAGGAGCGGATGGACGAGCTCAAGGGGCTGAAGAAAGGGCGCCTCGCGGTCGGCGGTTCGGCGGTCGCGGCCGCGTCGTTTTTTCCTTTCGTCGCCGAGCAGTTCAAGCGCGAGTTCTCGTGGGTCGACATGACGCTTAGGATCGCCACGAGCGTGAGCCTCGAGAAGAGCCTCCTCGACGGCGAGCTCGATGTCGCGATCCTCGGGCGCGCGCCGAAGTCGCCGCTCATCATGGGCGAGGCGTGCCATCAGGAAGACGTCGTCGCGATCGCTTCGCCGCGCCACCCGCTCGCCAGCAAGAGCTCGGTGCCGCTCATGCGCATCGCGCGCGAGTCGATCATCACGGAGGAAAGGGGCGGCAGCCTGGTGCGCGACATGATCGAAGACCGCTTCGCCAAGCTCGGCGTTCCGTTCACCCCCCATCTCGAACTGGGCATCGGCGCGCGCGACGCGGTGCGCAGCGCCGTCGCCGGCGGACTCGGCATCGGCTTCATCGCGAAGTGTCACGTCATGAGCGACGTGGAGGCGGGGCACCTGAAGATTCTCAAAGTGCCGGACTTGAAGCTCAAGCGCAGCAACTACATCGCCGTCCACAAGAGCCGGCAGAAAACGCCGCTCGTTCAGGCGTTCATCCGGGTGTTGAAAAAGTACAAGGGCAAGAACTCGGCGAACTGAGCGCGCGCCCGATTACCGCGGCGTGAAGGTATAAGAGATCGTATTTTTCTCGTAGATGAATGTGACCTCGAACGTGCGCTTGCCATACGATCGAGGCGGCCGGCCGAAATTCGGGGCCGCGGCGGCGACGACACGCAGCGCCTCCTGATCCAGCATGGCGTAGCCGGACGTTCGCGTGATGTAAAGCTCGTCGAGCTCGCCGGTGTCGGTCTGCGTAAACCGGACGATAAGCCTGCCGTCGATGCCGTAAGACCGCACCGCGGATCTGGCGATCGTCGGATCGGCCCAAGCCAGCTTCAGCGCCTGCCTTACGCGGCTTAAATATTCCACATAGCGCGGATCGCGGCTGTCCAGACGTATCGGCGCCTGCTCTTCCACGCCATTTTTATTCGCCATCCTCATCCCCGGCGGCAGAAGATCTTTCAACGTGGGCATCTGCTGAATGACGGCCTGGCCGTTGTCCGCTGTCGCGACGCGCGGCGTTTTCGTCTCCTCCTCTTCCTCGCTGTTTTTCTCTACGGGCGGCGGCTCTTTTTTGGCGATCTTTTTGGGCGGCGCTTCGACGCCGGAGCGATCGATTTTGGCGTGCTGCCCGGGCGGCAATTCGGCGCGGGTGGGCGTGTCACCGCGCGGCGCCTTGGCTCGCGGCGGCGGAGGGCTGCGTCGCGGCGCGGGTTTTTCGACGGCCGGCGCAGGCGGCTCCGGCGCCGCGAGTATCTCGATCGGAATCTGCTCGATTACCGGCGGCCTGAGCGACCGCCCGTGCAACGCGAACATCAGCGCCAGGTGCAGTGCGGTGGAGGCTAAAAGGAACGAAAAGAGCGGATTACGCGCAGCGCTCACCAGGTTATTTTAACCCGGAGCGGGAGCCCAGAGCAAATACCCGCAGCGGGTCTTTTTACGCGCGCGCAGCGCTCGCCGGCAGCGCATCGACGACGCCGATCATGCTGTCGCGCGTGACGAGCTTCGCGAGTTGTCTCTCGCTCAGGCCTTCGGTGCCGGACGGCCGTATCGGCAGCACGAGATAACGGATGTCGGCGGTGCTGTCGTGCACGCGGACCTCGACGTCCGGCCCGACGCTCTGGCCGAATTCGCGCATGACGCCGCGCGGGTCGCTGACCGCGCGCGAGCGGTAGTTGAGGCTCTTGTACCAGTCCGGCGGCCGGCCGAGGATCGGCCGGGGATAGCAGGAGCACAATGTGCACACGACCATGTGGCGGACTTTGTCGGTGTTCTCCAGCACGACGAATTCGTTCAGGCTCGTCGCGTCGATGCCGAGTTCGGCGCACGCGGCTTTAGGATCTTTGATAAGCCGCGCCTTGAAGTCGGGATCGACCCACGCGCGCGCGACGATGCGCGCGCCATTGGCGGGCGAGCGCTGCTCCTGATAATCGATCTGCTCCTGAATGTCTTCCTGCGTGAGCACCTTTTTCTCCAGCAGCAGATCGCGGATCGCGTAGATGCGCCGGGCGTAGTAGCCGAGCTCGTGCCGCGGATGCTCGTGGCCGTGCTCCCCGGATTTGTCGTGCGTGTCGCTCATGTCGATTTCCTTTCACGCGGGCTCGAGCCAATGCTCGTAGATATCGATGAAGAGCTTGTCTTTCGCCGCTTCGTATTTGTTCCAAACTTGCGACTGCTCGAAGCCGACCAGGTAGAGCGGGCGCTTCGGCAGGCCGTCGCCGCCGTATGCGAGTGTTTCGGGGTTGCGAAACTCGCCGTAGACGCGCTCGATCCAGCCGCGCTTGCCGCGCACATACCATGGCGTGCGGATGTGGCCGGGGCGGTCTTCCATCTTCACCAGCACGCGGTCGCCCGGCTTGAATCTTGCGCTCACGGCTCGCCCCATTTTTTGTCGAACGCGGCCATCCTGCGGTCGATCTCTTCTTTGGTAAGAATCTTTTTCTCGATCAGAATCGTCTCCATGCTGGCGATCCAGCGCTCGTAATATTTCAGCGAGCGATAGAGCTCCGAATCCATCTCCTCGCGCGCGCGGCGGAGCTCGTCGGTGCGCTTGACGCCGACGACGCCGAGCGCCTGGTTGACGGCGTCGGCGAGGATCTCCCAGTCTTCGAGCTCGTGCTCAGCGCGGTCGATCGGTCCGGAATCGCGCTCGCTGCCGCCGATATCGTGATGACCTCTGGCCATTTCTAAATCCTTCCTAGCCGCTTAGCCCCAACAGCTTCGCCGCGTTGCCGCCGAGAATTTTCTTTTTGTCTTCCTCCGGCAATTCGAGATCCTGGACGACCTTCACCGAGCGCTTCAGCGGCATCGGCACGGGCGGATAGTCGCTGCCGAAGACCACGTGGTCGACGCCGATGGTCTGCGCCGTGCAGAGCACCGCCGGCGTATGCAGGCTCACGGTGTCCATGTAGAGCTGCTTGATGTATTCGGCCGGGTGCTTGGTGAGCACGTCGGATTCCCACGGCCCGAAGCTCATGTCCTTGCGCATCTCGTAGCCCATGCCGATGCGACCCGGCAGCAGCGGCAGCGCGCCGCCCACGTGCGCGGCGACGATCTTCAAATTAGGAAATTTTTCCAGCCCGCCGGTCAGGATGAAGCGCGTGAGCGAGAGCGTGGTGTCGAACGGCCGGCCGAGCAACTCGGGCAGGCGGAAGATCTCCATTTTTTCGTTGCCGATCGTGATGCGCGGCGGATGGACGAACAGCGGCACGTTCAATTTTGTGACGAGGTCGAAGAACGGCGTCGCGCGCGGCGAATCGAGGTATTCGCCCTCGACGCTCGAAGCTACCATGATGCCCTTCAGGCCGTACTCGCGCACGGCGCGCTCGGTCTCTTTCAGTATGCCGTCGTCGCCGAACGCGACCGAAGAGGCGAGGCCGAGCAGCCGGCCGGGATGTTTGTTTGTCGCCTCGGCGGCGAATACGTTGAACTGCTTGACGACATCGAGCGCGTTCGCGCCCTGCGGCGTGCGGATCCAGTTGTTGCCGAAGACGGTGAGATTGACGCCGGCCTCGTCCTGCTCCTTGAGCAGACGCGGGATGTCGAAGATCGCCGGCGGCGACTTCGGATTGTGCCAGCTCTGCGGCACCAGATGTGAATGGCAATCGATGATCATAAACGGCTTCCTTCTCCGCTCAAAATAGGCGCTCGGGCGCACCAATGTCAATTGTCTGCCTGCGTGTAAAGCCGATCCGCCTATGGTAAAAAATTCTTCATGCCGCTCTCCGCAACGGAAATCCGGCGCCTGATGCGCGGCGCGCTGGGCGAGACCAAGGCCGATCTGATCGTGACCGGCGGCCAGCTCGTCAACGTCTATTCCGGCGAGATTCTCGACGGCATGGAGATCGCCGTGCTCGACGGGCGCGTCGTGCACGTCGGGCCGAGCGCGGCGCATGCGCGCGGCGACAGCACCGAAATTTTCGACGCGAGCGGCCTCTACATTTCGCCCGGCTTCATCGACGGACACACGCACATCGGCCATTACTGCCGGCCGTACGAATATCTCCAGGCGTATCTGCCGCACGGCACTACGGGACTCGTCGCGTCGTGCGACGAGCAGGCGACGGTCTTCGGCTTTCGCGGCGTCAAGCTCTTTCTCGACGAGGTCGCGGCGCATCCGCTGCGCGTCTACACGGTGCTCTCCATGGTCGCGCCGCAGGACCCGCTGCTTTGCAGCACGAAGTCGCTCACGCAGGCCGAAGTCGCGGCAGCGCTCGACGATCCGCGCGTCATCGGCTTGGGCGAGATCGTTTCATGGCTGCGCCTGCTTCAGGGCGACGAGGAGTTGCTCGAGCGCATCGCGATGGCAAGAGAGCGCGGGAAAATCATCCACGGCCACACCGCCGGCGCGCGCGACCACAAGCTCTCGGCGATCGCCGCCGCCGGAGTCTCCTCGTGCCACGAGCCGATCAACGAGGCCGAGGCGCTGCAGCGGCTGCGCTCCGGCTACTGGACGATGCTGCGCGAAGGCTCATTTCGCCGCGATCTCGAAGCGACCCTCGGACCGATCGTCGCGCGCGGCGTCAGCACCGAGCGCCTCATCCTCGTCACCGACGGTATGTCCCCGGACGATGTCCTTTCGGACGGCCATATGGATTTCGTCGTGCGGCGTGCGATCGAGATCGGCCTGCCGCCGGTTCAGGCGATTCGCGCCGCGACGCTGAACGCGGCGGTGTATTCCGGACTGGAGCAGGAGGTCGGCGGCATCGCGCCGGGCCGGCGCGCGGATTTCGCCTTGCTCGAAGATCTGCGCAGCGTGCGCGTCCGCGCGACGCTTATCGAGGGCAAGGTCGTGGCGAAGAACGGCGCGTCGCTCGTCGACGCAAAGCCGATCGCATGGCCGGAGGATACTTTTCACTCGCTCAACATCGCGTCCGGCATGAAGCCCGACGCACTTCGCATCACGTGCGGCACGGCGCGCGCGAAAGCGCGCGTCATGCAGCTCGTCGGCCAGACGATCACGGCCGAGCGCGTCGTCGAATTCGAGGCGCGCAACGGCGCGCTCCATGCAAATCCCGCGGAAGACCTCATGAAGATCGCCGTTTTCGAGCGCCATAGACCGGAAGGCGGCGTCGCGCTCGGCTTTCTTAAAGGTTTCGGCGCGCGCGTGGGCGCTGTCGGTGTGACGACCAACCTAGACGAGAATACGCTGATGGTCGCGGGTTATGACGATGAAGACATGGCGCGCTGCGCCAACCTGCTGATCGATTCCGGCGGCGGAATTGCGATCGTAGACCGTGGCGATGTTTTGGAGCGAATGGAATTTCCCGTCGGGGGAATCTTTTCGCTGGAGCCGTGGAGCGAGATCGGCCGCAAGCTGGACCGCGCGCACCGGCGGCTGCGCGAGCGCGGCGCGCCTTTCCCGAAGCCGGTTTATGCGCTCGCGTTTCTCACTTTCGTGACTTTGCCTGCGCTGCGGATCACGGCGCGCGGTTTGGTGAGCGCGAAAGAGCGGAAGATCGTTCCTTTACTGGTCTAGCACAGGCTCGTCGGCTTTTCTCCCGCCGACTTCCTGGCGCAGCAGCGGCAAGACTTTGCCTTCCTTTTCTTTCCGCATCGTGCAGTGGCCTTCGAGAAGGGCGCCGTCGCCGATGACGAGCGCCTGCGTCGTCAGGTCGCCGACGACGACCGCCGGCGGCTGCAGGTCGATTTTCTTGTCGGCCTGAATGTCCGCCGTCACCTTGCCGCGGACGAGGACGGAGGTGGCGTTCACTTTGCCCTTAATGATCGCGCTCTCGCCGATGGTGAGGCTCCCGTGCACGGAAATTTCGCCGTCGATCTCCCCCTCGATCGTCGTCGGCCCTTCGAAAACGAGACGGCCGCTGGCCTTGCTGCCCGGGCCGAGATACGCGCCCGAATCGGCAGCGCGAGCGCCGGCCGCCCTGCTGTTATCCGCCATTAGACACCCCCCTGAGTTTCGCCCCGTATAATCCAGGTCGAGGAAATTGTCCAGAGCCGAAAAATGACAGGAATTGGGGATTAGGATTTACGATTTTGCAAGAAGAGTCCAATCTTATTCTCGATTCCCGATCCCCAATCGCCGCCTTTCGTTGACAAGGTGAGGTGCTTCTGTCACAAGATTCCGATATGGCGCTGAAAGATTTGCGTGATTTTATCCGCGTGTTGGAGTCCCACGGCGAGCTCCAGCGCATCCGCGAAGAGGTCGACTGGAATCTCGAGATGGGCGCGATCATCCGCCATTGCTACGACATCGGCGCGCCCGCCGCGCTATTCGAAAAAGTCAAAGATCATCCCAAAGGGTTCCGCGCGCTCGGCGCCTCGCTCGGACCGAGCCGCCAGCCGGGACATTCCTTGTACGCGCGCATCGCCCTCGCGTTCGGCCTCGCGCCGGACACCGCGCCGCAAGAGATCATGCATTACTACCTGGAGCGCAAGGAAAAGCCGATCAAACCAGTGACGGTGAAGACCGGCCCGTGCAAGGAAAATATTCGATTGGGAATGGACGTCGATCTGCTGAAATTCCCGGCGCCGCTCATCCACGGCGGCGACGGCGGGCGCTACATCGGCACCTGGCACACGGTTGTCACCAAAGACCCGGAAAGCTCGTGGGTCAATTGGGGCATGTACCGCCTGATGATTCACGATCGCAACACGATGGGCTGCCTCTTCCCGCTACAGCAGCACATCGGCCAGATGTATCAGAAGTACGAGGCGATGAATAAGCCGATGCCGGCCGCCGTCGCCATCGGCGCGCAGCCGCTCGCGCCGATCGTGAGCTGCGTGCAGCTTCCGCCCTACGTCAACGAAGTCGATATCGCCGGCGGGCTTGCCGGCGCGCCGATCGAGGTCGTCAAGTGCGAGACGGTGGATTTGGAAGTCCCTGCGGGCGCGGAAATCATCCTCGAAGGCGAGGTGCTGCCCCACGAGCGGAAAAGCGAGGGACCGTTCGGCGAATATATGGGCTACGAGGCGGGAAAATCCTCGCCCAAGCCGATCTTCAAGGTCAACGCGATCACATACCGGAACGATCCGATTCTCACGTTCTCCAACATGGGTATGCCCGTCCACGAGTCGCAGATCGTCACCGCGTTCATCAAAGGCGCCGAAGTCTATTCGGAGCTCAAGCGGCTCGGCCTGCCGGTGAAGGGCGTTTACTATCCGCCCTTTGCCGTCGGCCACCTCGCGGTCGTCTCGACCGAGGTGCCGTTTATCAATTTCGCCCGGCGTGTCGCGCACGCCGTGTGGGCAACGAAGCCCGGGCTGTTCACGTACTACATCGTCGTGGTGGACAGCGACGTGGATCCGACGAATACCGACGAAGTGCTGCACGCGATCGCGACCAAATGCCATCCTGTAAACGGCATTCACCCCGTCGATCACATTCCCGGCTTTCCCGTGCTGCTGCCGTTTCTACCGCCGAAGGAGCGTCTGCTCGGCGATGCCGCGGGAGTGATTTTCGACTGCACCTGGCCCAAGGACTGGCCCGCCGAATCGATTCCGATCAAGGCGAGCTTCGAGAATCTCTGGCCGGAAGACGTGCGCAAGCGCGTGCTGGATAAATGGGAGGCCTACGGCTTCAAATCGTCCGACGCCGCCGCGGCCGATCGGCCCAAAGCGCGCGCCGGCCGAAAATAGTTTTCGCGCATCGCGCTCTACGCTTTACGCAACGCCTCTTTGTAAAGTTTTTCGGTATTTTCGAGCATCGCCGTCTGGGAAAATTCGCGCTCCACGCGCTCGCGCGCGGCGTCGCCCATCGCGGTCCTGGCGTTTGCATCGGCCAAGAGTTTTTCCACCGCTATCGTAAACGCCTCGACATCGCCGGATGGAAATAGCAGTCCCGTCACGCCGTCGACCATGATTGCGGGAATTCCGCCGACGGCGGCGGCGACCGCCGGCTTTCGCGCCGCCATCGCCTCGAGCAGCGTGAACGGCTGCGCCTCCTGCCGCGAAGGCAATGCGATGATATCGACCGCGTGCATCAACCGCCGCGCGTCGGCGCGATAGCCGGCGAACCGGACGATGTCGCGAACGCCTTCTCTCTCGGCGAGCTCTTTGAGCGCGCCTTCATGCGGACCGGAGCCGACGAGCACGACACGGAGCGCCGGCCGGCGCGCGCGCAGGCGGGCGGCGGCGCGGATCAGCAGGTCGATGCCTTTATCAGCATCGAGGCGTCCGACGGCGCCGATCACCTGAGCCGATTCCTCGACGTCGAGCTCGTGGCGCAGCGCGGCCGTGTCGACGGGAACGTCGAACTCGGACGAATCCACTCCGTTGGCGATAATGGAAATTTTTTCCGGCGCGACGTTTTTCTTCGCGACGAGGTCGTCTTTGACCTCGCGGCACACGGCGACGATGCGATCGAGCCGTCTAAGAGCGCGCGCCTCGAAAAAACGCTGCAGCGTAGAGTGGCCCGCGAGCGCGTTGTGCACGGTTAGAAGCCGCGTCGGAATTCCTGCGGCCCGGCTCGCGAGAATCGCCGGGTAAACCGCGCCCAGCCTGCCGGCATGAAAATGAACGATATCCAGGCGTTCTGCGCCGATGGCGGATCGCGCGGCGAGGAAAGGCCGCCAACCGTTCATCGCGGGGCGCACGATGCCGCGTTCTTTCGCGGGATAGCTTAAGATATTGAGCGGAGCAATTTCCCGACCGGCGAGCGCTTCGCGAAAGGTTTGGCTGCGCGGATCGCAAAACACCACGACCTCATGACGCGCGCGCATGTAGTCGATTAGCGCGAGCGCGTGGCGCGCCATGCCGCCCTCGGAATAAGGCGCTATGTAATAGCCGATCCGCAGACGGGCGAGCATCTCAGGCGAACCAGCGCGACAGTTTGAAGGCGAAGATTGCCGGCGGATCGTCGTACACGCCGAGGCGCTTGATCGCGAAGAGATCGGCGCTGCGGCCGTTGACGCCCGGAACTGTCGTCAGCGCGGCCTCATATCCCGCTTTCTGCGTAAGATCCTCGACTTCTGCATTGAAATGCTGCGATGCCCCGAAGGGATAGGCGAGAAATCTGACGCGCCGGCCCAACGCCGCTTCGAGCGTCTTTTTCGAGGCGGTTAGCTCTTCGGCGGCATCCGTGCAGCTAAGCGACGACAGCGCCGGGTGCGTCACGGTGTGACTGCCGATCTCGATGTCGCCCGCCGATAATATTTTGAGCTGCTCGGCGGTCAATATCGGCGCCTCGTCGGCGGGGTCGCTGGTTACGTCGACGCCGAGGCCGCGCGCGATCTCGGCGAGCATGCGCTCGCGCTCGCTCGGCACCGCGGCGATGAGCGCCGGCTCGAGCGCGTCGACGGCTCGCCGCCGCTTGCGTGCGCTGGCGAGATTGAACGCCCCCCGGCCGACCGTTGTTCTTGGCCAATTCAGTCGGAGCTCGCGGGCTTGCGTCTTTTTAAACAGGAACCGGAGCCGGTACGGCCAGAGCGAAATGCCGTCGGTCAGCGGCTGCGTCGCGACGAACATCGCCGCGGGCGCGCCGTACCGCTTGAGCAGCGGAAAAGCGGCCTCGTAATTGTCGCGGAAGCCGTCATCGAAAGTCAGCGCGATCGTATTGTCCGGTATCGGCGCGCCCGCGCGCAGCATCCCGACCGCGCTGTCGAGCGGAACGATGTCGAAGCTGCGCGCAAGATATTCGAGCTGGCCGGCGAAATTTTTCACCGATACGGCAAGGCCGGGGCCGAGGAGGTCCGACCCGCCGATGCTGTGATACATGAGGACTGTGAGCCCGTGAATCCTTGCGCGCCGGGCGCCGCGGTACGCATGCAGTGCCCCGCTGTAGTAAGCCGCCTTCAGCGCCAGGCGCTGTGCCGCCCGTAAGCGGCGGCTTCTTGCCGGCGCGAGCCATTTTTTCATAGCGCAGGCCGCCCTTTGCGCAGCAGCTCGTCAAAAAATAGTTTCATGACAAACCACGGCTCGACCAAGTAGCGGCGCCACAACCGCTTCGGGTCCGAGCAAAGGCGAAACAGCCATTCGAGTCCGACGCGGCCCATCCACCGCGGCGGTGTCGCCGTCTCTCCGGCGATGTAATCCATCAGGCCGCCGACGTTGAAGATCGCGCCCGCGTCGAGCGCGTCGCGGTTTTCATGAATCCATTTTTCCTGCCGCGGCATGCCCATGCCGACGAGGAGTAAATCCGGAGCAAAGCGGTTGATCGTCTCGACCACGGCACGATTCTCGGCGCTTTCGCGCCGAGCGTCGAAATAACCGTGCGCGGTCTCCAATTGCAGACGGGGAAATTCCGCCTTGAGAATCGCCGCGCCGCGCGCAGCCACGCCCGGCCGCGATCCGAGATAGAAGACGCGCCAGTTTCGCCGCTGCGCGTCGGCGAGCAGCGGGTGAATCCAATCCAGCGGTGTCACCCGCTGCGCGGCGTTAAGGCATGCGCCGTTTAGCTTTCCAAAGAAAACGAGTCCCATGCCGTCGATATGAACAACGGCGGCGTCTTCGTAAAACGCGCGCAGCCCGGCATCGTGATGGTAAAGGTAGACGCTGTGCAGGTTGTGATTGGCGATGATCGAGCGGCGGCGTTTTACAACCGCATCGACGATGACATTTCTCAAGCGCTCCCACGTGAGCGGATGAACCCTTACGCCCAGAAGATGAACCGCATCCGCGGATGCGGCCGTTGATTCATTGGCCCGGGTTTCTGAGGCGGGAGACATCAGGCGGCGTCTTTTGACGATGGTTTGCCGCCAGCGTTCGCAGTGCTCGATCTTCGTTGTCGCTCGCTCCAGAAGTGCGGGAGCAAAGTAAATAGAGCGAGACGCTCGCGGATGAGCAATCGAAGAAACTGAAAATACAGCCCCGGCTTCCGCATAATCCAAGGGCTCAAAAGAAGCACTTGCTTCGCCGTCGAGCCGATGCCCAGGCGCCAGGCGATGGCCGCAGGAAAGCTCCGCCCCCAGTAACGGCGAAAAAACTTCGGCTGGCGCGAGTAAAGACGAAAGAGCCCGTCGAGCTGGCCTTCCCACATTTCCCGGCTCAAGAAAATCCGCGGGCGGGGCGGATGAATGATGACCGCAGTCGGACAGAACGGAATCGGCCCGTGCTGCAGCACGGCGGCGGCCAATTGGGCGTCCTCGCCGTACGCGGATTTTTCATCGAAGCCGCCGGCGGCGGCAAGCGCTTGTCTGCGATAGGCGATATTGCAGGCGCGGTAATTGCTGTTGGGCCTAGAAGCGGCGATTTGATGCGTGAAAGGGGTCACTCGGTCGGGTTCGGTCAGGGTCTTACCGTAGAATCCGAGTGCGTCGGGCTCCTTGCCGAAGGCGCCCGCGAGCTCGGCAAGCCAATGACGGTCGGCCACGCAATCGTCATCGGTAAAGGCGACGATTTCGCCCGTGCCGTGGCCCCAGCCGCGGTTGCGCGCGGCGCTGGCGCCGGCATGGGATATTTGCAGCCGCTCGATGCGACGATCGCGCAGCGCCCACTCGCCAAGCGCTTGCCACGTATTGTCAAACGATCCGTCGTCGACGATGATGACGCGATAGCGATCGGCGGCGTAACTCTGGTCGAGAAGCGATGCGATCAGCCGGTCGAGCATCGCGCGGCGATTGTACGTGGGCACGACGACGTCGATGAAAGGATCGCTCATACCGTAAAGGGCGTTAGTTACCCTCGATAAAGTCCGAGCCAAGATAACTGCTTTCTTCTGCAAAGCAAAGGCGCGGGCGGTATTCGCCCGCGCCTTGTGCGCTGCAACTTAAGCTCGTGCGTTCGCCAGGATTCACAGAACGCGGTTAGCAGTTCTGTCGAACGGCAGATTTACCGACCTACAACATCATCGAACACGGTGTTCAAATGTTTGCCGCTTTGTAACGCCTGGGTACGCAGTTCCCCGCGATGAAAGCCGTTCGCCCACAGTGTTGGCGGACCGGCGGTAATTCCCGATGCTTCAACATTTCCATCCAGAAGCAAAGTGAATGTGCCGTCGCTTTCCATTTGAACTGTATAACGATGCGTTGCCGTCCGGTCTATCTGTCGAATCACATTCCACTGCGGGGTTACGCCATCAATGGTTGCTCGCCATTGAAGATCGTTCGAGTCGCTTACTGTAAACGCCAGAATATAGGCGTGATCTGTTGGCCAGACCCGGATTCCCCATCCCGATTGCCCAGAGTTCCGATAACGCTTGAGGTTGAATGCAGACGATATTTTTACAGCAATACGATAGCGACCTAGTATTGGTGGATTAAGATTTCGGTCACAAATAAAAGGCTGCGTTTGTGACTTCGTGTCTTCTAGGTAGACACGACGATGTCGATGAACGGATCCGTCATACGAGCGGTTGGGGTGAATAGGCGTCCGAAATCCGGATGCCGTCGCCGAACGCCGCGCGAGAGGACTCAACGAGATTTTCTTGATTGGCGAAATCCAGTGTTTGCCTCAAAAAATCTTTTTTTGCGAGAAAAATGCCGATCGCGTGCGCCGAGCACGGATAGGCCATCAAGACGACGCCGGGCAGCCCGGCGAGCCGCTGCGCGTGCTCCTCGTCGCGTCTGCTGGCGGCGCAGTAATGCAGGAAATAGCGCGTCTTGCCGTTCGAGACTTTCAGGCGCGGAACGAGATCCAGCGGCTCGCCGCTCGCGCGGCGCGAAAAGCGCAGGCGCAGATGCGAGCGCTTGTAGCGGCTCTTGCGAATCGTCGCCAGGCTCGTGTCGACGAAAGTCTGCGGCGCGAAGGCATGGACGTAATCGGCGCCGAGCGCGTGGCCGGCGGCGATCGCCACCAACCCTGCGCTCGACGTACCCAAACACATGACCTTTTGCGGCTTCAGCGCGGCGATCTCGCTTTCGAGATAGGCGATCAGGCTGGGAAAGTCCGGCCGCCTGGCGTCGATGCCGTGCTGATACCAGAGGCGGTATTTGTCGCGCAGCAGAATGCGGCTGTAGCCGAGCGATTTCGTCGTGTCGAAAAATTCGTAGACGCGGAGGAAGAGCCGGTCGTCGAGACCGGTGAACGCGATGATCAATCCTTCGTCGTTTTCCCCGCGCTCGACGAGCGCCGGCTCGCGCGCGACGCGGAGATCGTCGATCGTGAGCTTTTTACCGGAGAGGGTTTTGAAAACGGTGATGCCGCGGTCTCTGTAGAAGCTGAGCTTCGCCCGGAAGCGGCTGGAACGAACCTCCATGAATTTAACAGGCGTTATCAAGCAGGCGGATAATTTGCAAATCGGACGGTTTCTTGTAAGTGTATCGGAAAATCCCGCGACGCGACCTCATGAACGTCTATTCCGTCCTCGCCGAAGCCGCGCACGAGTGGCCGGAAAAAATCGTGCTCGTCGACGGCGATCGGAGCGTTCGCTACGCCGAGCTCCACGCCGCCGTCGAAACGCTCGCCGACGAGCTGCAGGCGCTCGGTGTCGCAGCCGGCGACAAGCTCGGGCTGCTTTTTCCCAACTGCGCGGAATTCGTCGTTGCGTTCTTCGCGGCGCTGCGGCTGGGCGCGGTCGCGGTGCCGATGCCGGCGGCTCTCACCGCCGCGGAAATCGCGCGCCTCGCGGATGATATCTCAGTCGACGCGTTCTGCTGCGACGCGCAGCTCGAGCCGTCGCTGCCGGCGAAGTACGAGCGGCGTTCTTTGCACGCCATCGCGCGCGCGGGCTTCGGCGCCTGCGCCGTCCGCGACACTCCGGCCGCCGAGCGCGCTCGGTTATTGCAGCTCGATCCTGCGATCATCCGCTTTAGCTCCGGCACTACCGCCGTGGCAAAAGGCATCGTCATCTCGCACACGACGCTGATTCAGCGCGTGCGCGCGCAACGCGACGATCTGCCGCTCGGCGATCACGAGACCGTCCTGTGGCTGCAGCCGCTCACGATGAATTTCGTGAGCCCCGTGCTGTTCGTGTCGATGGGCGCTTGCATGATTCTCGGCGGCGCAACCGATACCCGCGGACTCGCCGACCTGCTGCGTCGACACCACATCGCGCAGATCTATGCCGCGCCGCTCACGTACAGGATGATGGTGAACGAGGAGTCGCTCGCGGCGGACGATCTGCGGAATGTCAAGCACTTCGTGAGTACGAGCGCCGCGATCCCGGCGGCGACCGCGGAAGCGTTTCGCCGCCGCTTCGGCAGGGAGATCGTTCAATACTACGGCTCCGGCGAATGCGCCCGCGCGAGCTCGAATTGGAACGAAGACGTTTCCAAGCGCGGATCGATCGGCCGACCGACCGGGGGATACGAATTCAAGCTCGAAGGCGTTCCGGACGACGCCGGCGGTCCGGACGCTGTTGGAGATCTTCTGGTGCGCGGGCCGGGTCTGTTCGACGCATATTACAAGCCGTGGCGGATGAAGGAAGAGGTGCTAGAGAACGGCTGGTTCAGGACGAGCGACCTCGCGCGCCGCGACGCCGAAGGCTATTACTGGATCGTCGGCCGGACGACCGACATCATCAACGTCGCGGGCGTAAAGGTGCATCCGCAGCGTCTCGAGGAAATCCTTCTCACACACCCGGCCGTGGACGAGGCGCTCGTCTACGGCGCGCCCGATGCGCGTTTCGGCGAAGCGCCGCGCGCGAAAATAAAGCTGCGCAGCGGCAGCGCGGCGGCGCAGAAAGAGATTCTCGACTACGTGAACGAGCAGCTGTCGGTCTTTTTCATGCTGCGCGGCGTCGAGTTCGTGAGCGACATCCCCAAAACCGCGACCGGCAAGCCGCGCCGCGGCGCCGCGGAGAGTTGAATGGCGGCGACAAGGAGAGAGCGGGTCGTGCAAATTCTCCGGCGCGTGCTCGGCCCCGAGGCGGACCTCGAGCGCACGCGGTTGAACCTCGAGTCGCTGAAAATGCTGGAAGTCGTCGTCGCGCTGGAAAACGAGTTCGGCGTATCGATCCCGGAAGACGCGCCGCTGGGGCGCATCACCGCCTCGGTGGATAATATTGTCGCTTATCTGGAAAACTTAAGCCGCGCCTAGTGCGCGCCCTTGCCTGTAAGCACGGCGATCACCGTGCGCAGCAGAATCTGCGCGTCCAGACGCAGCGACCAGTTGTCGACGTACTCCAGGTCGAGGCGCATCCAATCGTGAAAATCGACGCTGCTCCTGCCGCTAGCTTGCCATAATCCCGTCATGCCGGGCTTCATCGAGAAGCGGCGCCGCAGCGGGCCTTCGATCGCGGCGCTTTCGCTCAGCGGCAGCGGCCTGGGCCCGACCAGGCTCATGTCGCCCTTCAACACATTCATGATCTGCGGCAGCTCGTCGATGCTGGTGCGGCGAAGCCAGCCGCCGATCGGCGTAACGCGCGGATCTTTCGCTAGCTTGAACACGGGGCCGGACATTTGATTTCGTCCGGCCAATCCGGCTTGCAGGTTTTCCGCGCCGACGACCATGGTGCGGAATTTGTTCATGCAAAAGCGCCGGCCGTGGAGTCCGCCGCGCTCCTGCCGGAAGAGCACCGGACCGCGCGAAGTGAGCTTGACGAGAATCGCGATCAGCGCCATCGGCAGCGCGAACACGGCGAGAAGCGCGAGCGCACCGAAGAAGTCGAATACCGATTTGGCATAGCGCTGGCCGACGTAGAGCGGCGTTGGCGCGAAGGAAAAGAACGGCATATCGTATGAGACTTCGAGATAGGGACGGGCGAGTGTGGGCCGGTAGAGCCGGGCCAGTACTTTACATTCCACGCCGAGCTCTTCGCATAATTTCAAATAGTCGCTCACCTGCTCGAGCATCGCCGGCGGAACCACGAAGTAGACTTCGTCCACGACGGCTTGGTGGAGCAGGTCCGCGAGCTTCTCTACGCCGCCATTAATCGCGAGACCTTCGAGATCTTTTTTCTCCCAAGCCGGGCCGAAGGTGAGAACGCCGATGGGCGCGACGCCGTCGCTCGGGTTCCGCCGCATGCGCTCGAGCAAAAGCCCAGCCTCGCGGCGGGATTCCGGGTCATCCGCGGTGACGACGAGCGCATGCCGCGCGGTCCGTCCTGACCGGCGCGACAGGGCGACCCATGACGCGAAGGCGATGCGCGTCACCGCGAGCATCGCGGTCTCGACGGCGACGAAAAGCACGAGTAGGCTGCGGTTAAAGGTCTCGAATTTAATGAGGAATAACAGCAGCGCGAGCGTTAAAAGCCCGCCGATACCGACGACAAGCGCGACCCGAACGATCGCCAACGGACGCTCCACTTTTGTCGTGTACGCCCCGTTCAGAAACAGAAGGAACCACCAGATCGGAATCGTCGCGAGAAGAATCCAGAGATAATGGTCAATGGGGCCGAGCGGCCTGAATCCCATGTGCGGAATCAGCCTTCGGAGATAGTACGATGCGACGAAGGCGGCGGTGACCGTCAGCGCGTCGATGACAACGAGTAGGCGGGGAAAAAGCGCTTGTCGGTGCATCGTATGCGGTGATTACCGGCGGACCAGTTTCATGCGCCGGCTCCAGGCGCCGTTTCGAGCGAGGCCGGTCCCGCCGGGTGCTCGTAAAGCGCCGCGGTTGCGCGCAGCATCGATTGCCGGGAAAATCGATTTGCTACCCGCTGTCGTCCGGCTTCGCCCATCGCTTTTCTTCTTCCGCCGTCGTTCAACAGTGCGAGGACAGCTTCGGCGAGGGCTTGGACATTCCCCGCGGGATAAAGCAAGCCGGTGATTCCATCGTCCACGACTTCCGGCACACCGCCTACGTTAGCGGCAACAACGGGCCGCCGACAAGCCATTGCCTCAAGCAGGCTGATCGACTGCGCTTCATCTCTCGACGGCAGCACAACGATGTCGAAGGCCGGCATCAGCCGGCGCGCATCGCGGCGGTATCCGGCGAAAAGAACCGCGTCCGCTACGGCTCGTTGTTCGGCGAGCGCTTTGAGCGACTGCTCTTCCGGCCCCGCGCCGATGAAGACGAATTTCACATCCGGCTTGGAGGCCAGCACGCGCGGAATCGCCTCGATCAAATAATCGGCGCCCTTCAAGTGATGCAAGCGGCCGACGAGGCCGACCGCCATGGTGTTTTCTTGCAGCCCGAGCTCCGCGAGCGCTTGGGATCGCGATGGAATAGCTTCGAATTCTCTCGGTTCGACGCCGTTCGGGATAACGGAGATGCGGTCGGCGGCGACGCCTTTTTTCTGCACCAGCTCGTGTTTCATATATTCGGAAACCGTTACGATCCGGCTGAAACACCGAAGCGCCAGCGCGTCGATGCCGCGGCGGAGGCCGGGATGACGGAGGATCGGGTTGTGCAGGGTAAGAATCCGCGAGGCGATGCCCGCGGCGCAGGCCGCCGCGGCGGGCGCGTACATGAGACCCAGCTGTCCGGCGTGAAAATGGACGAGATCGAGCCGCGCCGTTTTGAAGGCGCTCCAGACCTCGAGCGCGACGGGCAGGCCTGCCATCAGCGGCCGGGCGACTCCGCGCGTCGATCCCGCGTGCGCGCGCATCATGCGCGGCGCGATATCGATCGCGCGAAGGTCCGCGCGGAAATGCTCCGCGCCGGGAACGTCGTCGCAGAAGACTTCGACGTGATGCACGCCGCGAAGCCGCTCGATCAACGTGAGCACGTGACGCTCCAGGCCGCCGACGGCATTTGAATTGAGATAATATCCGACCCTGAGCATGGCGTGTGAGCGGCGATTCTACCGATACGCACGCCTGCGTTCAAATGAAACTTTTTGAGGTCGGATTCGCGGGCTGGGAAAGAAAAGAGATGGTGCGAGGAAGGGGATTTGAACCCCTACGCCATTTCTGGCACTAGCCCCTCAAACTAGCGCGTCTACCAATTCCGCCATCCTCGCGTCGGAAGGCATGTTCCCCTATCTACTTCTTCTGCGGCGCCGGAGTCGGCTGCGCGGGCGCCGGCTGCGCGGGCGCCGGACTAGGAATCGCCTGCGGCGGCGTTCCGGGTATCGGCTGCGCCGGTTTCGCCGGGGCGGACTCGCTCCGCGTGTCGAAGACGCTCGTCGACGAGTGCCGGCCGGAAAAATATCCCAGCGTCAACGACGTGATCATGAAAACGATCGCCATTCCGGTCGTGAGCCGCGTGAGAAAATTCCCCGCGCCGCTGCTGCCGAAGATCGTCGAGCTGGAGCCGCCGAAGACGGCGCCCATCTCCGCGCCTTTGCCGGTCTGCAAGAGCACGACCAGGATGAGGCCGATGCTGACGATAATATGGATAATGGTTACTGCGATTATCATATGACTATCGAAATGCCCGCGCGATTTTCAGAAAACCGTCCGCCTGAAGGCTCGCCCCGCCGACAAGAAATCCGTCGAGCTCTGGGACCGCCGCCAGCTCCCCCGCGTTTTCCGGCTTGACGCTGCCGCCGTAAAGAATGCGACAGACGCCGGCGTGTTCTTTGTCCCAGAGCTGAGCCAGCACCCGGCGCACGCCGCGATGGACTTCCTCGACCTGCTGCGGCGTAGCGTTATGGCCGGTTCCGATCGCCCACACAGGCTCGTACGCGAGTGAGACGAATTTTATAACACCTTTGTTTAGACCCTTCAATGCGGAGGTGAGCTGGCGCGAGACGACCGCATCGGTCTTGTCCGCCTGTCGCTCGTCGAGCGTCTCACCCACGCAGAGGATCGGCTGCAAACCGGCGGCGATCGCCGCCGGGACTTTCTTTGCGACCATCTCGTCGGTTTCCGTGAAGATATGGCGGCGCTCGGAATGGCCGAGAATAACGTAACGGCAGCCGAGCTCGCGGAGCATTTCCGGGCTGACCTCTCCGGTGAAGGCGCCGCGCGTCTCCCAGTGGGCGTTCTGGGCCGCGAGCGCGATGGCGCTGTCGCGCGTGATCGCCGCGACCGTCGGCAGCGAGGTAAAAGGAGGCGCCAGCGCGAGCTCGACCCCGGAAACATCCCGCGCGCCGTTGACCACCCCGCGCGCGAGTGTAGAAGCCTCGGCGAGCGCGCCGTGCATCTTCCAGTTGCCGACGACCAGCGGCGTCACCGCGCGACCTCAAGCGCTTCGATGCCCGGGAGCTTCTTGCCTTCGAGGAATTCCAGCGTCGCGCCGCCGCCGGTCGAGAGATGCGTGATGCGCTCGCCGACGCCGGCTTGCTCGACCGCCGCGACGGTGTCGCCTCCGGCGACAATGCTTACTGCGCCGCTCTCCACCACGGCGCGGGCGACCGCTTTGGTCCCGGCGCTGAATTTCTCGTCTTCGAAAAGCCCGACGGGACCGTTCCAGAGAATCATGCGGGCTTTTTTGATCGCACCGCCGAAGAGCGCGATCGTTTTCGGCCCGATATCGAGGCCCATCAGCTTCGGCGGGATATTCTCGCCGACCGCGACCGGATCCTTGTCGCGCCCTTCGGCGGCGACGTGGTCGACCGGAAGCAGCAAGGCGATGTTCGATTGTTTCGCCTTGGCGATAAGATCGCGCGCAAGCTCGACCCGGTCTTCTTCGACGAGCGAACGGCCGATCGATACGCCGTTGGCTTTCAAAAACGTGTATGCCATGCCGCCGCCGATCAGCAGGCTGTCGAGCTTGGGCATGAGGTTATTGATCACGCCGATCTTGTCGGAAACTTTCGCGCCGCCGAGGATCGCGGCGAACGGCCGCTCCGGACTGGCGAGCAGCGTCCCGAGATAGTCGAGCTCTTTTTTGAGCAGCAGGCCGGCGCCTTTCTCGGTGAAGCATTTCGCCATGCCCGCCGTCGAAGCGTGCGCGCGGTGCGCCGCGCCGAACGCGTCGTTGACGTACACATCGGCCAGCGCGGCGAGCCGTTTCGAGAACTCCGGATCATTTTTCTCTTCCTCTTTGTGAAAACGGACATTTTCCAGCAGCAGGACTTTTGGATCGGCTTGGCCGACGAGCGCTTCGACCTCCGGTCCGATGCAATCCGGCGCGAGCGTGACCGGGCATCCCAGCAGCTTCTCCAGCGCGGCGCGCACGGGCGCGAGGCTATATTCGGGATTTTTCTTGCCTCCCGGACGGCCGAGATGCGAGGCGACGATCAACTTTTTCGCCTTCGGCAAAATATAGCGGAGCGTCGGCAGCGTACTCTCGATCCGATGCATCTCGGTGATCTCGCCGTTTTCGATCGGCACGTTGAAATCGACGCGCACGAACACGCGCTTGCCATCGATATCGAGCTGTTTGACGTCGCGGATCATATCTCTCACGCCCGCATGAGAAAAAACCCAGACGGGACTTTATTTGGTTAATTACAGCGGTTATAATCCATTTTCAACGAATGCCTGGATACGTGATACCTCACCTCTCACTTCTTAAGCTCATGGCACAGAGCGATATCACGGTGCCCCAGCAACACGGCATTTTGGATCTCGTTCAAGGATCCAGTCCGCTCGTGCAGGGCGTGCTCTACCTGCTGATTCTTTTTTCCGTACTGAGCTGGGGCATCATTTTTTACAAATCCAACCAGGTGCGCCGCGCCAAGCGAGAGTCGGAAAAATTCATCGAGATTTTTTGGGACAGCCGAAATTTGGCCTCGATCCACGATGCGAGCCGCGACTTGAAAGCGGGGCCGGTCGCGCAGGTTTTCCGCGCCGGCTACGAAGAGCTGCTGCGGGTCCCGCGCGGCAAAAAAGAAATTCTCGCGACCGCGGGCGAGCCGCTCACGACGGAGCTCGGCGGCGTCGACAATGTAACGCGCGCCATGAAGCGCGCGACGAGCGTCGAGATCACCAAGCTCGAAAAGTCGCTCTCGTTTCTCGGTACCACGGCGAGCGCGGCGCCATTCATCGGTTTGTTCGGCACGGTATGGGGCATCATGAACGCCTTTCGCGGGCTGAGTACGACGCATTCTTCAAGCATTCAGGCCGTCGCGCCGGGCATCGCGGAAGCATTGATCGCTACCGCGGCAGGGCTCGCCGCGGCGATACCGGCGCTGATGGCGTATAACTTCTTCGTCCAGCGCATTAAGGAGCTTGCCGCCGATATGGACAACTTCTCGCATGAATTTTTGAACATCGCAGAGCGTCACTTCTTAAAGTAGGGATCAGAGATCGGGATCAAGGATTGAGGACGCAAACATGAGATTCGTTGCTGCCAGTCCCCAAACCCCAATGCCCAATCCCGGAGGCTTGTAAATGGCCGTTGATACCACGTCACAGCAAAGCGGAACGACGATCTCACAGATCAATGTCACGCCGCTCGTCGACGTCATGCTGGTGCTGCTGGTGATCTTTATGGTCACCGCGCCGATCATCCAGCAGGGCGTACAGGTGAATCTGCCGCAGGCCCGCGCCGGCGCGATCGCCGGCAAGGAAGAGCAGCTCGTCGTATCGGTCAACAAGAACGGACGCATCTACCTAAACGATACGCAAATGACGCCGACGGAACTGGGGCAGAAGCTCCGCGCGATCCGGAAAATCGACCCGGATAAGGAAGTCATTTTGCGCGCGGACCAGGACGTCCGTTACGGCATCGTCATGCGCGCGGTCGCTGAAATCAAAGAGGCGGGAATTCAGAAAGTGGGGATGGTGACGCGCCCGCCGCAGCAAGAGGAAGGCTGATGGCGAAAAGCCAGATTAAACCTTTGCCATATATCGGCCGCCCCGACGGTCCGTCCGACGGAGTGCCGCGGGCATGGAAGTGGGTCATCCTCTCTGGTATCGCGCACGTCGTCATCGTCAGCGTTGTCCTTATCGTTCCCATATTCGGTCCTGGAGACAAACCGCCGCCGCCCGTATACACAGTCGATTTAGTGGGCGGCGAGAAGCTCGGCGGCGGCGCCGGAACTTCGGTTAAACCCATGCCCGCGGCGAAGCCCGAGGCGCAGGCGCCGGAAGAGAAAAGCGCGCCGCCGGTGAAACAAAGCAAAAAAGCCAAGGAACCGGAGAAGCCGGCGGTGGACGAGATAAAAGAAGCGAAGGCCAAAGAGCGCGCCGAGATGATCGAAAGAGTTAAAGCGAAAAAAGAAGCCGAGGAAAAACGCAAAAAAGAAGTGGAGGAAAAGCGCCTCGCCGCCGAGCGGGCCGAGGCGGAGCGCCGCGCGAAGCTGGAAGAACTCAACAAAAAACGGAAAGAGGCCGCGCTGGCCGATCTTCGCGAGAGGCTCGAAGCGCGGCGGCAGCAGCAGGCACTTGAAGACAAATTGCAGCAGCAAAAGCTGATCGATCAACAAAGAGCTGCGGACCAGGCGAGGTTGGAGCAGCAGGCAAAGACCACCGCCTTTGGCCCTTCCGGCTCGGCTACGCTCGGCGCCGGCGGCGGAGCCGGCGGCAACATTCTGGCAAGCCCGGAATTCATCGCTTATCGTAATACGATCACCAATCAAGTGAGAAGCAGCTGGACCTGGGTCGGCAGGCGCAGCGACTTGAAGGTCGAGGTCAATCTCAGCATCAGAGAGAATGGAGAAATCGCATCGATGAAACTCGTCGGCACGTCCGGAGATCGGTCGTTCGACGACTCGGTGCTTCGGGCCATAAAGCGCGCTAGCCCTTTGCCGCCGCCGCCGGAGGCCTTTCGCAAGGATTTCGCGGACGTCAACGTTCGCTTCAGCTCCAAGGAACTCGGGGGTTGATGGATGATGCGTAACTTCCTGTTCATCGCATCCGCACTCATCGGAATTCTTGTTTTCGCCTCGCCGTTTTACTCGGCCGTTGTCATCGACATCGATAAGCCGGGCGGACGCATTGTTCCCATCGCGATCGCCCCGCTCAGAAATTTAAGCTCCGGCGATGATCGTAGCGGCATCTCGGCGGGCGTGGCCGACGCGATCGCGAACGACATGAAGCTCTCGGGCTGGTTCCGCGTCATCGATCGCTCGGCTTATATCGAGGGTCCGCAGAGCGGGATAACGCCGGACAGCTTCGATTTTAAAAATTGGACAACGATCGGCGCCGAAACACTGGTAAAGGGCGGTTTCAGCGTGCAAGGCGACGAGCTCACCGTCGAGCTGCGCTTGTTCGACGTTTACCAGGGGAAACAGCTCGTTGGGAAAAAATACACCGGCAGGGCGCGCGACTTCCGCCGCATCGCGCACCGCTTTTCGGACGAGATCATCAATCAATTGACCGGCACGCCCGGGCCGTTCAACACGCGCCTCGCTTACGTCTCCAACGGCGGCAGCGCGCTGAAGGAAGTCTATTTCTCGCATCTCGACGGCATGGACAAATTCCCAGTGACGAGCAACAAATCGATCAATCTATCTCCGGCCTGGAGCCCGGACGGCCGGATGCTGCTCTATACTTCGTACGGCGAAGGGCGCCGAAGCTTATACTTGTACGATCTGACGACCGGACGCCATACGCCGATCGGCGAGCAGAACGGCTCGAGCATCGGCGGCAGGTGGTCGCCCGACGGCCAGCGCATCGCGGTGTCCTTCGAGCGCGGCGGCAATACGGATATCTATATCCTCGACCGCAGCGGCAGGACCATCCGCAGGCTGACCGAGGACCGCGGCATCGACGTGTCGCCGGCCTGGTCGCCGGATGGAAACCGCCTCGCGTTCGTCTCCAACCGCAGCGGCAACCCGCAGATTTATTTGCTAGACATCGCCACGGGCAATGCGCGCCGGCTCACCTTTTCGGGCTCTTACAATACGTCGCCCGATTGGTCGCCCAAGGGCGATAAGATCGCCTACACGGGCCGGGTCTCCGGCCGCTTTCAGATATTCACTATTTCGGCGCAAGGGGGCGAGCCGCAGCAGCTCACCTCCGGCACCGGCGACAACGAAGACCCCTCCTGGGCACCGGACAGTCGGTTTATCGCCTTTGCCTCGAACCGGGGGGGTGGTCGGTATCACCTTTACATGATGCGCGAAAACGGAGAAAACCAGCAAAGATTGACAGCTTCTGGGGGAGATGATACTAATCCGTCATGGTCCCCGCGCTTGGAATAACTTAGGAAAATGGGGAGAAAAATGGCTAAGTTGAACGCTTTCTCGTACATTGTTATCGTCGTTTTCGCCCTTACTTTGGCGGCATGTTCCAAGACGGCAGCCCCGACCGGTCCTGGTGGATCGGGTCCAGGCACCCGCGGTCCCACCGGGCAGCCCGGCCCGAATGATCGGACCGGGTCTGCCGACCTGGGCACCGGAGGCGGAAGTCTGAGCGAAGCGGGCAAAGGTCAGAGCACAGAGACCCCGCGTACTAGTCCGCTTCAGGAAGTCTACTTCGGTTTCGATAGCTTCGATCTCTCCAACGACGCGCGCGCGACGCTTAAGCGGAATGCCGATTGGCTGAAGACCAATCAGTCGGTCCGCGTCGAGATCGAAGGACACTGCGACGATCGCGGCACGAACGAGTACAATCTCGCGCTGGGCGCGAAACGCGCGCAGGCTGCCAAGGACTATCTCGTGACCCTCGGCATACCGTCCGAGCGGCTCTCGACCATCAGCTACGGCGAAGAGCTGCCCGTGTGCCGCGAGCAGACAGAGGACTGCTGGCAGAAAAACCGCCGCGCTCGCTTTGTCGTATCAACCGGCAGACCATCTTCGTAAGTCGGCGGCGACTCCCGATGCGAAAGTCGGGGCTCGACACCTCGCTTTCATAATCTCATGAAGCGACTTTACGCTGCGATCGCCTCGGCTGCGCTGCTTCTGCCGGCCTGCTATATTCCCGATCAAATTAACAGCCTCCAACGCGAGCAGAAGACGCTCCAAAGCCAATCGGTCGCGAGCCGCAGCGAAGTCGATGCCGTCCGCGCCAATCTCGCCGACACGCGCGCCAACCTCGATCAGCTGCATCGCGAAGTGAACGCTCTGAAGGAAAAAGTCGAGGAAGTCCGCTATCAATTCGACCGCCGAATCGGCCAAGTCGGCCAATCGAGCCGCGACGGCGACCAGCGCGTCAAGGATCTCGAAAACCGCCTCGCCAAAGTGACCGAAGAGCTCAAGTCGCAAGCCGCCCAGCTCAAGACGCGCGACGAAGAACTACGCAAACTCCGCGCCGACATGCAGACGATGGCGACGGAGACCGCTTCGGTAAGGGCGGCCAACGAGGCGCGCGAAAAAGCGGCCGCCGAGAGCGCGTCGGCGCGAAGAGACTACGAAGAGGCGTTGCGGCTCGTCGACCGCAAGGAGTACGCCACGGCGATTCCCAAGCTCAAAGACTTCCTGAGAAGAAATCCTAACGGCGACTTGTCCGACAACGCGCAGTACTGGCTCGGCGAGTGCTACTATGCCACCAAGGATTACGAGCAGGCGATTCTCGCGTTCGACGAGGTCAACCGGAAATGGCCCCGAGGCGACAAGGCGCCGGCGGCACTGTTGAAGCAGAGCTTCGCCTTCGCCGAATTGGGCGATAAGACCCAGGCGCGATCGGGGCTGCAGGACCTGCTCTCGCGCTATCCTCAGTCTGAAGAAGCGTCCAAGGCCCGGCAGAGACTCAAGACTCTCGACAGCCCGTCATCGAAGACACCTTCTGCCGGTAGATGATTTGCCCCGCGATTGACGTCGCGCATAACCGGACGGTTACGTTCGCGACGCCGGCAAAAACGCATGCCGTAACTTCGCGAGCGCTTGTCCCAGATAGATAGTAGATAATGGAAGTTCTCCGGCAGCTAGATAGCCCTATCTCGATTCCCCGGCCTGTGCTGATGCTCGGGAATTTCGACGGCGTCCATCTCGGGCATCAGGCATTGATCGGGAGCGCCGTCGCCGACGCGAGAGAGTCCGGCGGCCGAGCGGTCGTCTTTACCTTCGAGCCTCATCCCCTGAAACTCCTCGCGCCTGACCGCGCACCGCAGCTGATTCTCACCGAGGCCGACAAGCTGGCGCTGCTCGATTTCTACGGCGCCAAGACGGTGATCGTACAGAAATTCGATATGGAGTTTGCCCACATCGAGGCCGAGAAATTCGTCGATGAATATCTTGTCCGCCGCATCGGTGTGCAGAAGGTGTGGGTCGGCAAGGATCTCCGCTTCGGCAGGGCGAGAAAGGGGCGCGTGGAGGATCTCATTCGATGGGGCCAGCAGCGCGGCTTCGCCGTCGGCGTCGTCGGACCGATCGAAATCGACGGTCATCGAGTCAGCAGCAGCCGGGTCCGCGCGCTGATCGAGCGCGGTCAGATGCGGCAGGCCGCGCAATATCTCGGCCGCTTTCATTTCCTCTCGGGACGCGTTGTCCCGGGGCATGGACGCGGGCGCGATATGGGCTTTCCGACAGCGAATATCGAGCCGCAGACCGAGGCGGTGCCTCTCGACGGCATCTATGCGACGATATTGGAAGTCGGCGACCGGCGCTGGCAGTCGGCGACGAGCATCGGCATCAATCCGACATTCGGCGCCGGTCCGAGGACGATCGAAAGCTACGTGTTCGATTTCGACGGCGATCTTTACGGGCGCGCTGTGAAGCTTTATTTCGTCGAACGCATCCGCGAAGAAAAAACATTTCCTACGCCGGACTCTCTGGCGCAGCAGATCGAGCAGGACGTCGCCAATGTCCGCGAGATTCTGCGCGCGACGAACTTCGCGGCGATGCCGCCGAATCGCGGACCCGCGGCCTAGCCTTGCAACCCCGGCTTGCTGAACAGGAACGCATGGATAAGTCCCAGGCGTCGAATGCGGGCCCGCATAAAGCGCTAATCGAGGCGGCTGACGCCGGCATGCGCTTCGATCACTTCCTGACGCGCCGTTTCGCCGCCGCCGGCGGCTTAACGCGCTCGGCCATTCAGAAATTGATCGCGGACGGCGCGGTCACGTTGAACAGCCGAAAAAGCAAACCCGGGGCCCGGCTCAAAGCGGGCGATCAGATAATCATGACCGCTCCGGCCGTCGTCGACACGGCGCTCGTTGCCGAACCGATTGCGCTCGAGATCCTTTACGAGGACGCTGATTGTATCGTCATCAATAAAGCTCCGGGAATGGTCGTTCATCCCGCGGCGGGATGGAGCGCCGGAACGCTCGTCAACGCGCTGTTGCATCACTGCCCCGATCTTCCCGGCATCGGCGGGGAGCGGCGGCCGGGAATCGTCCACCGGCTCGACAAAGACACTTCCGGCGTCATGGTCGTCGCGAAGCACGATGCGGCATTTCACCGGCTCGCTTCCGACTTCAAGGCGCGGCGCGTGGAAAAGGAATACATCGCGCTCGCGTGGGGTGTTATGCCGAAGGTGGAAGGCGCGATCGACCGCCCCATCGGCCGCCACCGCAGCCAGCGAAAAAAAATGTCGAGCGTGCGCGCGCTCGCCCGCGCCCGCGAAGCCTTGACGAATTGGCGTGTCAAGGAAGTCTTTCCTTCCGGGGCGACCGGCGGCCGCTTTGCGCATGTTACCTTGCTGAGCCTCAAGCCGCACAGCGGCCGGACGCATCAACTGCGCGTCCATCTGGCCGACGAAGGGCATCCGATCGTCGGTGATCAGGTTTACGGGCCGCCGCCGGCGGCGTTTACGCGGTATGGCGTTAATGCAGCGCCGGCCGCCTTTCCGCGCCAAGCGCTTCACGCCGCGCGGCTTCGCTTCGCCCATCCGTCGACGGGCGCGGCGATGGAATATTCCGCGCCGCCGCCGGCCGACATGCGGGAGCTTTTGCTCAAGCTCGGCCAGCTCCGGGTCGTCGATCGAGGCGAAAAGAAAAGGGGTTGACAAGGCGGCGGTGGTTTCTTATTATTAAACGTACCTGAGGCTTCATCACGAAGTTATTCATTAAACCAAATCCCACATTTTGACACGTTTAAGGTTCACTGAGTCCCGGCCAAGTTGATTTTGGATCGCGAGCGAAATATTCACGTCTGTATCACACAACCTGTTCGGTCCGCCGGGGTGTCGCGCATCGCGGCATGACGACGGACAGGATGATCAGCCTGAACTCCATCGCCGATCGCGTCTCGAATCGCTTGGGCACGAAGGCATGCGTCGCTGAACGCCGTCCCGGCGCGTGCTGACATCGATCCGCGAAGCGTCCGCGGCGAATCGACGAGTGGGAAATAAGTTTAGTAGTCTGTCGGCGGAAGCCGCTTCACGTTAACGCACGAAAGGAGAGGAAGGTTTATGGTCCGTGGCAGTCCCCGGGCCGAGAGGACTGAGCCCGAGGCCGTGGAAGACGGCAAGCTCAATCTCAAGGCTCTCAAAGAAAAGAAGATCAGCGATCTGGCCCTGATCGGCAAGAATTTCAACATCGAAGGCGCCGCCAACATGCGCAAGCAGGAGCTGATTTTCGCCATCCTGCAGGCGCAGACTGAGCAAAACGGCTTCATCTACGGCGAAGGCGTCCTGGAAACGCTGCCGGATGGCTTCGGCTTTTTGCGCGCCCCGGACTACAACTACCTCCCTGGCCCGGACGATATTTACGTCTCGCCGAGCCAGATCCGCCGCTTTAATCTCCGTACCGGCGACGTCATCTCCGGCCAGATCCGCCCGCCGAAAGAAGGCGAGCGCTATTTTGCCCTGCTCAAGGTCGAAACCATCAACTACGAAGACCCGGAAAGGGCGCGCGACAAAATCCTCTTCGACAACCTGACGCCTCTCTATCCGAACGAGCGCCTGCGGCTCGAATACCAGCCCGAGGACTACACGACGCGCATCGTCGATCTCATGACGCCGATCGGCAAGGGCCAGCGCGGCTTGATCGTCGCCGCTCCGCGCACCGGAAAGACGATGATGCTCCAGCACATCGCCAAAGCGATCGCCCAAAACCACAAAGAGACCGTGCTGATCGTGCTGCTGATCGACGAGCGGCCGGAGGAAGTCACCGACATGCAGCGCTCCGTCGACGGCGAGGTCGTGAGCTCGACCTTCGACGAGCCGGCGACGCGGCACGTGCAGGTCGCCGAAATGGTGATCGAAAAGGCAAAACGCCTGGTTGAACATGGAAAAGACGTCGTCATCCTGCTGGACAGCATCACGCGGCTCGCGCGCGCGTATAATACCGTCGTGCCGCCGAGTGGCAAGATATTATCCGGCGGCGTCGACTCCAACGCGCTGCACAAGCCCAAGAAGTTCTTCGGCGCCGCGCGTAACATCGAGGACGGCGGCAGCCTGACGATTATCGCGACCGCCCTGATCGACACCGGCAGTCGCATGGACGAAGTCATCTTCGAAGAGTTCAAAGGCACCGGCAACATGGAAGTGCATCTCGACAGGCGTCTAATGGACAAGCGCGTCTTTCCGGCTATTGACATGAACAAGTCCGGCACGCGCAAAGAGGAGCTCCTGATCGCGAAGGAAGATCTGAACCGCATCTGGATCCTGCGCAAAGTGCTCTCCCAGTTGAACGCGGTCGAGGCGATGGAATTCCTGCTCGACAAGATGCACGGGACCAAGAACAACAAAGAGTTCCTGGACTCGATGAATTCCTGATCTACCCCTGCTTGCGCGGGCGGTTGATCTCTGTTAAAAATCTTCAGTTACCGTTTGAGCGGTAGTCGTGCGTCCGGACGGTCCTACGACCGTTACTGACGGCGCGTATTGTAGATTTTCCAAAAATTACACACCCTTTCCGATGCTCGCTCGGGTGCCCCTGCGGGTCGCGCGAGCAGACGACGAGAGGGGAGGAAAAAACCAAAGGACGAGTTTATGACTGAAATCTCAATGAAGCAGCTGTTGGAAGCGGGTGTCCACTTCGGCCACCAGACGAGCCGGTGGAACCCCAAGATGCGCCCCTATATTTTCGGCGCGCGCAACGGCATTCATATTATCGACCTCCAGCAAACTGTCACCATGTTCAAAACTGCCGCGGCGTACGTTCGCGATCTCGCGGCCGGCGGCGGTAATCTCCTATTTGTCGGCACGAAGAAGCAGGCGCAGGAAGCGATCAAAGAAGAGGCCGAGCGTTGCGGCATGTTCCATGTCCAAAACCGGTGGCTCGGCGGCACGCTCACCAACTTCGCCACGATCCGGCAGAGCATCGAGCGGCTGCGCAAGCTCGAAGAGATGGAGAACGACCCCAAGATCGTCGACGCTCTGACCAAGAAGGAAATGCTCGGCCTCAAGCGCGAGAAGGAAAAGCTCGAGCAGTCGCTCGGCGGCATCAAGGGGATGCGCAAGCTTCCCGATGCGATTTTCGTTATCGACCCGAAGCAGGAAGAGATCGCGGTCAAAGAGGCGCGCAAGCTGGGCATTCCCGTCGTCGCGGTCGTCGATACCAATTGCGACCCCGACATGGTCGATCACAAAGTTCCCGGCAACGACGACGCCATCCGCGCCATACGGCTCTTCTGCGCCGCGGTTGCCGACGCCATCATCGAAGGCAAGGGACTGCACGAGCAGTCGCTCACGCGACCGGCGGGCGAGGGCGCTCCGGAAGCGCCGATCGATGAGGCGCCGACCTCCGTCGCGGCCGGGTCGTAAATTCGTAACAGGCACATCGTTCGGAGATAGACACTTCAATGGAAGTCAACGCAGCCACCGTCAAAGAGCTGAGAGAAAAGACCGGCGCGGGAGTCATGGATTGCAAGAAGGCGCTGTCCGAGTGCTCCGGCAATCTGGAAAAGGCAGTCGATTACCTGCGCCAGAAGGGCCTCGCCGCAGCGGCGAAGAAATCAAGCCGTGTAGCGGCCGAGGGTCTCGTCGGCGCGTACATCCACGCTGGCGGCAAGATCGGTGTCATGGTCGAGCTGAACTGCGAGACGGATTTCGTCGCGCGCACGCCGGAATTCCAGGCGCTGCTCAAAGACATCGCGATGCAGGTTGCCGCCGCGAGTCCACGTTACATCCGGCGGGAGGACGTGCCCGCCGAAGAGATCGAGCGCGAGCGCGCGATTTACCGCAGCCAAGTGCTGGAGCAGGGCAAGCCCGAAAAGATCGTGGACAAGATCGTAGAAGGAAAGCTCGATCGATTCTATTCGGAAATCTGTCTGGTCGAGCAGTCCTTTATTAAGGATCCCGACAAGAAAGTCGGCGATCTCCTGCAGGACGCGGTCGCGCGCATGGGAGAGAATATCCAGGTCCGGCGCTTCATGCGTTATCAAGTCGGCGAAGGGGTAGAGAAGTAGCGGAAGAGGCCGGTGAACAACGTCCTCAAGTACAAGCGGGTCATCCTCAAAGTCTCCGGCGAAGCCCTCGGCGGCGAAGAAAAATACGGCATCGACAGCGCGACCGTCCGGTCGTTCGCTGAAGAAATCAAAGAAGTCAAAGCGCTCGGCTGCGAGATGGCGATCGTCATCGGCGGCGGCAACATTTTCCGTGGCGCGCAGCTGAGCGAGAGCGGCATGGAGCGCGCCGCCGCCGACTATATGGGCATGCTCGCGACCGTGATCAACAGCCTTGCGCTCCAGGACGCGCTCGAAAAGATCGGCGTCGTGACGCGCGTCATGTCCGCGATCGAGATGCGCCAGGTCGCCGAGCCGTACATTCGCCGGCGCGCGACGCGCCACTTGGAGAAAGGCCGCGTCGTCATCTTCGCCGGCGGCACCGGCAATCCCTATTTTACCACGGATACGACCGCGAGCCTGCGCGCGATGGAGATCGGCGCCGAGGTGATCCTCAAGGCGACCAAGGTCGCCGGCGTGTTCGATTCGGATCCCATGAAGAACAGCGAAGCGAAGAAATACGGCCGGTTGAGTTACATCGAAGTTCTTAATAAAGAGCTCAAGGTCATGGACTCGACGGCGATCTCGCTCTGTATGGACAACCATCTCCCGATCGTCGTCTTTAATCTCATGGAGAAGGGCAACATCAAGCGGGTGGTGTGCGGGGAGGAAATCGGCACGCTGGTTGCGCGGTGATCTATGAACGAAGCTTTCTATTCCGGGCTCCAGAAGGAAATGGACCACGTGATCGTCGCCTTTCGCAAGGAGCTTTCGAAACTCCGCACGGGCAGGGCTTCGACCGCGCTCCTCGAAGGGATCATGGTCGACTACTACGGAACCCAGACTCCGCTCAATCAGGTGGCGACGCTGAACGCGCCGGAGCCGCGCCTGCTCGTCATCCAGCCCTATGACCGCTCGGCGATGGCGAACATCGAGAAGGCGATCCAGAAATCAGACCTCGGCTTGACGCCGAACAACGATGGCAAGGTCATCCGCATTCCGATCCCTGCGCTCACACAGGAGCGGCGGCAGGAACTCGTCAAGCACGTGAAAAAAATCGCCGAGGAATTTCGGGTATCGGTGCGCAACCACCGCCACACCGCGCTGGAAAAGATGAAGGACGCCGAGAAGAAGAAAGAGATTACCGAAGACGTCCATAAACACGGCAAGGAGCGGGTGGAAAAGATCACCAAGGAATTCATCGACAAGGTCGACCAGGTGCTGAAAAGCAAAGAAAACGAGATCATGGAAGTTTGATCCGAGCGCTCTCCTACCGTGAATCGCCGAAGCGCATAAACTCCCACAAATGGATCTGAGCGGCCTCGACAAGAGTCGGCTGCCCCGCCATGTCGCCGTCATTATGGACGGCAACGGGCGCTGGGCGAAGCTCCGCGGCAAAGGCCGCACCGAGGGCCACCGCCGCGGCACGGCGTCCGTCCGTGCTGTCGTCGAGATGAGCCGCAAGCTCGGCATCCCTTATCTGTCGCTTTACGCTTTCTCGACCGAGAATTGGTTCCGGCCGCAGGACGAAGTGAGCGCGCTCATGGGTATGCTCGAGCACTATCTCGTGGCCGAGCAACCCAAGATGATGCGCCACGGCATCCGCCTGAAGGCAATCGGCAACCGGCGGCGTCTGCCGCCGAGCGTGCGCCGCATTCTCGCACACGTCGAGCGCCTGACGCGTAGAAATCACGGCATGACGGTCTTACTCGCCCTCAGCTACAGCGGCCGCGACGACATCGTCTCGATGGTGCGGCAGATCGCTCGCGACGTCAAAGAGGGAAAATACTCCGTTGCCGCTATCGACGAGCGGCTGATCGCGCGGCGCGTCGCCACCGGCGCGGTGCCAGACCCCGACCTTCTCATCCGTACGAGCGGCGAGATGCGCGTGAGCAATTTTTTTCTCTGGCAGATCGCTTATACGGAGCTCTACGTCACGCCGACGCTCTGGCCGGATTTCCGTGAGCCGCAGTATTTTCAAGCGCTGCTCGACTTTCAGCGGCGACAAAGGCGCTTCGGCCGTACCGACGAACAGCTTGGCAATGGCAACGGGGCGGACGGGCTTGAGGCGGACGCCGGGTGAGCTCGCCGCTTGCCGCCAGAGTCGCTACCGCGATCATCGCCGTTCCGGCGCTCGTGTGGGTTATCGGCTGGGGCGGGCCGCGTCTATTTTCCTGGATCATCCTGCTCGCCGCCGCCGTTTCTTTCTGGGAATACTACCGCATGATCTTTTCTTCCGCCTGGGAGCGGATCGGGCCGATCCTCGTCGGCCTGCTCGTCGCCGTCGGCGTGGTGCAAGACCACCCGGCGCTCACGCTGGCGATTGCCGTTTGTCTTCTCCTTCTCGGCTCCGCCTTCGGCGGAGGGGCGCTCGTCGATCGCTTCAATCGCGTCGGTTGGGTAGCCATCGGGACGCTTTACATCGGCTTTCTTCTGCCGCATGCGGCGCTCGTTTACCGCCTGGCGGATGGGCCTCAATGGATTTTTTTCACCCTCGTCGTCGTGATGATCGGGGATACCGCGGCTTACATCGTCGGCAAGGCGATCGGCAAGGTCAAGCTTTACCCGGAGGTCAGTCCGAATAAAACCATCGAGGGCGCCGTTGCGTCGACGGTCGCGAGCCTCGCCACCGGTGTGCTAGTCGGGTTTTATTTACTGCCGGCTTATCCTTGGTTTGTGGTTGCCGGCGTCGCATTAGTCATGAGTTTTCTCGGCCAGGCGGGCGATCTCTTCGAGTCGTGGATCAAGCGTGTTTTCGGCGTCAAGGATTCCGGCTCCGTCCTGCCGGGCCACGGCGGGTTGCTCGACCGTCTCGATAGTCTTATATTTCCACTGGTGTTCATTGCTTATTACGTGAGGTTCTTTCCCCGATGAGGCGGGTAGCCGTCCTGGGCTCGACCGGATCGGTCGGCGTGAGCACGCTCGACATCGCGCGGAGCTTTCCCGATGAATTTCGCTTGACGGGCCTCGCGGCCGGCCGAAATGTCAAGCTCCTAGCGGCGCAAATCAAAGAATTCGAGCCGGCCTGCGCGAGCGTGGCCGACGAAGCCTCGGCTGTCGAGCTTAAACGGCTCGTTGGGAAAACCCACACCGACATCCTTTGGGGCGAGCAGGGCGCTTCTGCGGTCGCTGCGTGCAGCGGCGCGGACGTTGTCCTGGCCGCAATCGTCGGCGGCGCGGGCCTCGTGCCGACCCTCGCCGGGGTTCGCGCGGGTAAGGAGCTTGCGCTCGCCAACAAAGAGTCCCTCGTCATGGCCGGCGAGATCTTCATTCGCGAGGCGCGCGAGCGCGGCGTGCGGCTGCTGCCGGTCGACAGCGAGCACAGCGCGATCTTCCAGTGCCTGCAGGGCAATAGCGTCGACGACATTGAGCAGATCATTCTGACGGCCTCGGGCGGTCCTTTTCTCCGCGCTTCGCTCAAGAGTCTCGAACACGTCACGGTCAAGCAGGCGCTCAAGCACCCGAACTGGAAGATGGGGCCCAAGATCACCGTCGATTCGGCGACGATGATGAACAAGGGTCTCGAGGTCGTGGAGGCGCGCTGGCTGTTCGACCTCGAGCCGCCGCGCGTGGAGGTCGTGATCCATCCGCAGAGCGCCGTCCACTCCATGGTTCGTTACCGCGACGGCTCCGTGATCGCGCAACTCGGCATCCCCGATATGCGCATCCCGATCGCCTACGCGCTCTCGTATCCCCGACGGCTCCAGGCGACCTGGCCGCGTCTCGAGCTGACGGAACTGAGCGAGCTCAATTTCCTGCCGGTCGAGAAAAAACGTTTCCCGGCGCTCGGCCTCGCCTTCGAGGCGCTCGCCGCCGGCGGGACAATGCCCGCCGTGCTCAACGCCGCCAACGAGGTCGCAGTCGCCGCGTTCCTGGACAAACGCATCGGCTTCCGCGACATTCACCGCGTCATCGCCGCCACGATGGAGGCGCACGCGCCGTTCCACGCCACGGACATCCGCGAGATCCTCGAGACCGACCGCTGGGCGCGCGAGCGAGCGGGCCGGCTGCTGGCTCGCAACGGCCGCCGCCGGTATGGTAAACTACGGGGTGTGCCGCGGCTCGACCGCAGTCTCGCGTAGAACAGGAGTGCGTGCATGTTGAACGTTATCCAATCGGTCCTCTCGGCGGTCGTCGGGCTGGGCATCCTCATCGTCATCCACGAATTGGGCCATTTCCTGGTGGCAAAAAAGAGCCGCGTCGGCGTGCTCACGTTTTCGATCGGATTCGGCCCGAAAATTTTGCGCCGAAAAGTCGGTGAGACCGAATACGCCCTTAGTGCCATTCCCTTCGGCGGCTACGTCAAGATGGTGGGCGAGGACCCCGCCGAAGAGGTGAGCCCCGCGGAACGCGAAAAGGCCTTCTCGCACCAGCCGCTGTGGAAGCGCGCGGCGATCGTCGCTGCCGGCCCGGTTTCCAACCTTTTGCTCGCGTTCTTCATTTTCGCCTGCGTCATGGTGTTTTCGGGCGTGCGCACCGCGACCACCACGGTCGCCGACGTGCCGCCGAATAACCCGGCGGCGCAAGCCGGCATCCAGAAGGGCGACAGGATCACGGCGATCAACGGGCGTCCGGTCGAGGGCTGGACCGACTTCGCGCGCCGCATCAAGGACAGCGACGGCGGCCCCCTTCACATCACGCTGGTGCGGGACAACCAAACCGTCGAGGTCACCGTCAATCCCGTCAAAAAGGAAGAGCGCGACGCCTACGGCGACAAACGCGAGGTCTGGTTCATCGGCATCCAGCCGCAGGACTCGGTTACGAAGGTGACGCCGGTCGTGGCGATCGGGCAGGCTTTTCAACAGACCGCTAACCTCTCGCTTGTCACCCTTGTCGCGCTGTACAAGATGGTCAAAGGCGATATCTCGCCGAAGACGCTCGGCGGGCCGCTCCTGATCGCCCAGGTGGCCGGCCAGCAGGCGCGCGAGGGCGTCGTCACCTTCTTAATTTTTGTCGCGATTCTCAGCATCAATCTCGGCGTATTGAACCTGCTGCCGATTCCGGTCCTCGACGGCGGGCATCTCTTCTTCTTCCTGATCGAGGCTGTTCTGGGCCGGCCGGTGGGCGAGAAGCAGCGCGAGCGCGCGCAGCAAGTGGGCGTCGTGTTGTTGATTCTCGTCATGGCCTACGCTTTTTATAACGACATCGCCAGATTCTTCGAAGGATAGACAGCCAAGCGCGTGAACCACAGACTGCGTAGGGGCGGCTTTTTTAGCCGCCCCTACATTATTTTCCATGCTTGTTTTAGCCATTGACACCGCGACCACGACCGCGAGCGCGGCGTTGGTCGACGGCGGCAACATTGTGGGCGAGGTACGCCACGAACCTGCGCGCAACGGCGGACCGCTGCGCAGCAATCATGCGGCTGTGTTGCTGCCGTTGATCGATCAGCTGTTGCAAGAATCCGGTCGCAATCTACGAGATGTCGAGGCATTCGCCGTAACGCTCGGTCCGGGCTCTTTTACCGGACTCCGCATCGGTCTCAGTACCGTCAAAGGACTGGTATACGGCTCCGATACGCCGTTGATCGGCGTGCCGACGCTCCACGCGGTCGCCGCACGCGTCGACGACCACGAGGGATTCATCTGCCCGTTTCTCGACGCGCGGAAAAAGGAAGTGTATGCGGCGCTGTTTCGCCGTGATCGCGGACGTCTCGAGCGCGTGAGCGACGATGTCGTAGCGCCGCCTGCGGCGGTCCTCGACGCGGCGCGGACGCAGATCGGTTCCGCCCGTTGCCTTTTCATCGGAGACGCGCTCGTCGCGTACGAGACCCTTGTCAAGGCCGGTCTCGGTGCCCAGGCGCTGTCGACGCTCGGCGCCGGCTATTCGTCCACGGCCGCCGCCGTCGCAAGACTCGCCGAAGATAAGATTAGCCGCGGCGACTACGATGCGGTCGGGCCGCTCGCGCCGATTTATCTCCGGCCCTCCGAGGCCGAGCTGAAAAAGCCGCTCTAGTCCGGAGACCTTCACGTTTTCTCTGTGTAGCAATACAAAGTGCTTGCTGATAGGGTTTTCCACCATGTTGTCTGACGGAAGAGGGTTTGTTTTTGCGGCGCTCCTGGCGCTGCTTTTTATCGCCGTACCCGCGGAAGCCCAGGACTCGGTCCGCGATCTGGTCGTAAAGATCCACACGACGCGCCGCGAGCCCGATCTCGTGCGCCCGTGGACGAGGCAGAATCCAGTCAATGTCAGCGGATCGGGCATTGTCATCGACGGTAAGCGCATTCTCACCAACGCCCACATGGTGCAGAACGCGAGCCAGATTTACGTGCAGCCGAACCAGTCGCCGGAGAAGTACCTCGCGCGCGTCATCGCCATCGCCGAGCCGGTCGATCTCGCGCTGCTCAGCATCGACGACGAGTCGTTTTTCGAGAAGCGCGCGTACCTTGAATTCGCGGACGACCTGCCGCGGGTGAAGGACGCCGTTAGCGTCTACGGCTTTCCGACCGGCGGCACGGAACTGTCGGTGACCGAAGGCATCGTCTCGCGCATCGAGTTCACCGGTTTCTACCAGTTCACGCACGGGCTGCGCATCCAGGTCGACGCGGCGCTCAATCCCGGCAACAGCGGCGGGCCTGTGGTGTCGCGCGGCAAGCTCGTCGGCATCGTCTTCAGCAACATTCCGAACGCGCAGAGCATCGGCTACGTCATTCCGATCGAGGAGGTGCGGCTGTTTCTCGACGACATCACCGACGGCACCTACGATGGCAAGCCGCAGCTCCACGACCGCTTTCAGACGGTAGAAAACGACACGTTGAGAAAACGGCTGGGGCTTGCGAAGGGCGTCGGCGGCCTCATGGTCGCCGAGCCCTACAGCAGCGAATCGAATTACCCGTTGAAGGAATGGGACGTGATCACCGCCATCGGCGGCAAGACGATCGACAGCGACGGCAAGGTGAGCGTTCGTTACGATCTCCGCCTATCGGCGCTCTACTTGGTGCAGAAATACGCCAAGGACGGCATGCTCGACGTCACGATCGAGCGCGGCGGTGCGCCGCTCCAGATGCGCATTCCCGTCGCGCGCCAGCGCCAGCTCGTCGTGCCTTATTTGCGAAATAGGAGCCCGCGGTATTTTATCTATGGTCCGCTGGTTTTCTGCGCCGCAACGCAGGAGTACATCGAGAAGCTGGGCAGCCAGTGGGAGTTGTTTCACACGCGCGCCGGCAACCCGCTGATCCTGAGGCGCTTCGACAAACCGTCGTTTCCAGGCGAGGAGATGGTCGTCGTATGCTCGCCGATGCTGCCGCACCCCATCACGAAGGGATACGACGATCCGAACAACTACGTTGTGAGCGAGGTCGACGGCGTGGCGATCAAGAACCTGAAGCAGATGGTTGAGGTGCTGCGCGACGGAAAAAACGCGGACGTGACGTTCAAGTTCGCCAGGATGACGAACCGCAACCGCGAGGATATGGTCTTCAACCGCCGCGCGATGATCGCGGCGACCGAAGACCTGCTGAAAGACTTCGGAATACGATATCAGTTCTCGGACGATTTAAGGCCTGTCTGGGAAGTGGCGCAGAAGCACTAAAAAAAACAGAAGCAAAGAAAACGCAGCAGCCTCTGTACTTGAAACCTGAAACCCGAAATTTGAAACGTTGAGTTTTACTTTCCCTTCTCGTTCAGCAGCTGCCGCAGCACATATTCCAGAATTCCGCCGTGGCGGTAGTAATCCAACTCCGCCGGGGTGTCGATGCGGCAGATCACTTTGAATTCGATCGTCTTGCCATCGTCGCGCTTCGCCTTGACGGTCAGCTCCTGTTTGAGCTTCAGCCCCGCCGCTATGCCGGCGATGTCGAAGGTCTCGAAGCCAGTGATGCCGAGATACTTCGCGCTCTCGCCGGGCTTGAACTGGAGCGGCAGCACGCCCATGCCGATCAGGTTGCTTCGGTGGATGCGCTCGAAGCTCTCCGCGATCGCGGCCTTGATGCCCAATAACCGCGGACCTTTCGCGGCCCAGTCACGCGACGAGCCGGTGCCGTATTCCTTGCCGGCGATAACGACGAGCGGAATGCCTTCCTTCTGATACTGCATCGCGGCGTCGTAGATCGACATCTGCGCCTTGTCCGGTAGGTGAACGGTCCAGCCGCCTTCGGTGCCGGGCGCCAGCATGTTTTTCAGCCGCACGTTGGCGAACGTGCCGCGCATCATCACTTCGTGGTTGCCGCGGCGCGCGCCGTACTGGTTGAAGTCCTTCGGCTGTACGCCGTGCTCGGTCAGATATTTCGCCGCCGGGCCGTTTTTCTCGATCGAGCCGGCGGGCGAGATGTGATCGGTCGTGATCGAGTCGCCGAGCATAGCCAGCGCGCGCGCCCCGGCGATGTCCTTCGGCGCGAGCGGCGTCTTTGTCATGCCGACGAAGTAAGGCGCCTCGCGCACATAGGTCGAGTTCGGATCCCAGGCGAACAGCTCGCCCTCGGGCGTCGGCATCTTCTGCCAGCGCTCGTCACCCGTAAAGACCTCGCCGTATTCTTTCTTGAACATCTCCGGCTTGACGTAGCGCTGCATCTCGCTGCGCACCTCTTCGGGCTCGGGCCAGATGTCTTTCAGATAGACCGGCGCGCCTTTGCCGTCGGTGCCGAGCGGCTCGGTGTGAAGGTCGACCTCCATGCTGCCGGCGAGCGCGTAGGTTACGACGAGCGGCGGCGACGCGAGATAGTTCGCGCGCACCTGCGGATGGATGCGCCCCTCGAAGTTCCGGTTCCCGGAGAGCACGGCGCAGGCGACGAGGTCGCCTTCCTGGATTGCGGCCGAGATTGGCTCCGGCAAGGGTCCGGTGTTGCCGATGCAGGTCGTGCAGCCGTAGCCGACGAGAAAGAAGCCCAGCTTCTCGAGCTCGGGCAGCAGGCCGCTGTCTTTCAAATAATCCGTGACGACTTTCGAGCCCGGCGCAAGACTCGTCTTGACCCACGGCTTGGTCTTGAGACCTTTCGCGTTCGCCTTTTTCGCCAGCAGGCCCGCCGCCATAAGCACCGATGGGTTCGATGTATTCGTGCAGCTCGTGATCGCCGAGATGACGACTGTGCCGTGCTTCAGCGTCGCGCTGTCGCCGTTCATGCGCGCGACCGCCTGGTTCTCCGACGTGCCGGTCTTGATGAGCGCGGGCAGCACTTCCTTAAAATTCTTCTTCGCGTCGCTGAGCGCGACGCGGTCCTGCGGCCGGCGCGGGCCGGCGAGGCTCGGCTCGACATTGGCGAGATCGAGCTCGAGCGTATCGGTGAAAACCGGGTCGGGCGAGGAGTCGGTGCGGAACATGCCCTGGTCCTTCGAATACGTCTCGACCAGGCGGATCAATTCCGGATCGCGGCCGGTGAGTTCCAGGTATTTGAGCGTTTCGGCGTCGACAGGGAAAAAGCCAATCGTCGCGCCGTATTCCGGCGCCATGTTGCCGATCGTCGCGCGGTCGGCGACGCCGAGCGCGGAGAGGCCCGGGCCGTAGAACTCGACGAATTTCTCCACCACGCCTTTCTTTCGCAGCATCTGTGTGACCGTGAGCACGAGGTCGGTCGAGGTCGCGCCCTCCGGCAGCCGGCCGTGGAGCTTGAAGCCGATCACGTCGGGAATCAGCATGATGAGCGGCTGGCCTAGCACGGCGGCTTCGGCTTCAATGCCGCCGACGCCCCAGCCGACCACGCCGAGCCCGTTGATCATCGGCGTGTGCGAGTCCATGCCGACGACGGTGTCGGGATAGGCAAGCGTCGCGCCGTTCTCCGATGCGCGGAAGACGACCTGGCCCAAGTACTCCAAATTCACTTGATGGCAGATGCCGGTGTCGGGCGGCACGACGCGGAAGTTGCTGAACGCCTTCGCACCCCAGCGAAGAAACGCGTAGCGCTCGACGTTGCGCTCGTACTCGATCTTGGAATTCAGATGAAACGCCTCGGACGAGCCGAAGGTGTCGACCTGGACGGAATGGTCGATGACGAGATCGACCGGCGCGAGCGGGTTGATCTTTTTCGGGTCGCCGCCCATGCGCTTCATCGCCTCGCGCATCGCGGCGAGGTCGACGACCGACGGCACGCCGGTCAAATCCTGCGTCAGCACGCGCGCCGGCATGAAGGCGATCTCTTTTTCCTTCCTGACCTTCGGGTTCCAGCCGGCGAGGGCGTCGATATCGGCCATCGTCACGAGCCGGTTGTCCTCGTTGCGCAAAAGGTTTTCGAGCAGCACCTTGAGCGAAACCGGAAGGCGCGCGGCGTCTTTGAAGCCGGCCTTTTCGAGCCGATCGAGGCGGAAGATTTTATACGAGCGGCTGCCGACTTTGAGCTCCGCAGCGGTGTTGAAGCTGTCCAGGGACATCTGTGGCATCTAACTCTCCTTACAAGTGGTGGGTGAGACTAATAAATAGCCTAACACGCGGACGGATTCAAAGGCAGGCCCGGAACTTAGCAACGCATGCTTGACAGAAGCACCGCAAACGGCGACTATTGCCGTCGCCTTAACAGTACCAAACGGGAGTAATCTATGATGCATAGACTCGCCGTTGTCCTCGCGCTGCTGATTTCCGCCTGCTCACAGGCTACGTACCAGGGCGGCGAGGTGCCGCGAGGGACGTATCAGGTGAACTACAGCGCGCTGTTGCTGGATTTCTACCGCAACGATCCGCGCATGCACCAGGCCGCCGCCGCGGCGCCGCTCGCCGTCAAAATCCCGGCACGCCTCGCCGTCGCGCAGCTGGGCGAGCTGAATGCCGCGTCGAACTTCCTCGGCGAGCTGCGCAACAGTCCCGAGCTGCTCGCTAGCGTCGGCAGCATTCCGGCGGTCCCGCCGGACCTCGCGGGCTTTTATCAATACACAGAGAATAGCGTCTCGATGGGCGGAACCGAGCGGCGGCGCGCGCCGCAGCAGGACTCCAAAGATCCGCTCACGCCGAAGGATTTTCTCCAGGAGCTTCGGCTCATGAGCCTCGATATGGGCAGCGATTATTTACTCGTTTATGGCGGCTCGATCGACTTCCGCACCAAAGAAGAGGCGGTGCTCAAGCTCCTCGATCTCACGATCGTCGGCGCCTTTATCATTCCGAGCGAAGCGCACTCGCTCCAGGGTCGCGCGATGGCCGTCCTGATCGACGTCAAGCAGAACCGCATCGTGCTTAGCACGGCGGCCGAGACCGCGAGCCACGGCATCGCCAGCAGCCGCTATTCCGAGAGCGCGCTGCGCAATCTCATCACCGACATCCGCGTCGAGCTGCAGAAGAATCTCGCGAAGGAGTTCGTGAAGAATTTTACCGCCCGCGCGCTGCAGGCGAAGAGCCATGAGGTATCGAGCCGGTAAAACGCAGAAGCCGGAGTACGGATTGGCGGCCCCATCGATAGACCGCGAAGAGTTGAACGAGGGATTACTTCAAGCCCTTTGCGGTGATGGCCGCCCGCTTCTTACTCTCACAGGAGTCGCTTTGTTCCTGTCGGGAGCCTTCGCATTGTTTCTCTCCGCGCGCCGCGAATTTCTTCCTCACGATGTCGATTACCTCGGAATGACGGCCGCGGAGCTTTGCCGGCATGCAAACTGCCGGATCGTCGCTTTCATGTTTCACGATCGTGTTGCTTTCGGAGGCACCCTAATTGCGATTGCAACCTTGTATTTGTGGCTTGCCGCTTTTCCCCTTCGCTCTGGCGCTCGATGGGCGTGGAATGCCTTCGCCGCTAGTGGCGTCGTTGGCTTCATGAGCTTTCTCGCCTATCTTGGCTACGGTTACCTCGACAGCTGGCACGGCGTCGCGACATTGGCTTTGCTGCCTTTTTTTATCGTTGGCCTTATTAGATCGAAGAGTGTCGCGACGGCTTACACGCGCGGCTGGTTGTCGACGCCTGAGGGAAAGGCACAGCCAGGGCCGGCGCGCATCGGCCGTTGGTGCCTTATCATAACCGGGGCCGGAACAATGCTCGCGGGCATTTCGATTTTAGTTATCGGCGTGACGCGCGTCTTTGTTCCGGAGGACTTGGGTTTTATGGGTTTGAGCCGGGAAGCGCTTCAGGTCATCAGTCCGCGTCTGATCCCTTTAATCGCGCACGACCGCGCAGGTTTTGGCGGTGGGTTGCTTTCGTCCGGATTGCTTGTCGCGATGTGCGCCTGGTACGCGCCGCCGAGCCGAGCCTTTTGGGAGGCGCTCGGCATCGCCGGGCTGGCGGGATTTGGTTGCGCCATAGGCATTCATTATATCGAAGGTTACACGACGTTGAGTCATTTAGGTCCGGCGATCGCCGGTGCCACGCTCTTCGTCATCGGATTTTTGCTCGAGGTAATCTTTACGTGCACGACGCTGAGATTTAGGGCACCTGCTGCTCGACGCGTATTGGGCAACTCTTAGCATGAACTCAGCTGCCGACGCCCAAGTAATCGCCGTTCTCGAAGGCATGATGCGCGGTGTCGACGGCGAATGGCTCGATAAGGCAGGGCGCTTCCGGCCGGTCGCCGAAGTGCCGATCGGCGAGCTGATGACGCATCCTGATCTCGGCGAACGGTTGGGTGAAACCGTCCGTGAGCTTCCCGGCATCGAGTTCGGCGTCTACTATCGTTTGTTCGCGGCGCGGATACTAGGCGGCAGAGTCTTCGCCCTCGCGCAGTGGACGCATACGATCCGCTTCCGCGTCGGCAGCGGCGCGGTCGCGCTCGGCGGCCGCGAAGGATTCGCGTCCGATGCCGAGTTCGGCGCCGAGTGGATCAAAGGGAATGCCTGGAATCCGGAGATTACGACGGCGGCATGGCAGCGAATCTTGGGCGATCTTGCGGGGCGCGCCCCGGCGTTTACCGCCGCGTTGCCTTGAGCGGAGGAGTTCATAAGGCCGGCGTTTTCGCGCTTGCGGAAAACAGGCTATGCTTCGAGGGATGAAGCGCGCCGAGGACCTGCAAGAAATCTCCCGCACCACGCTCGCGCACTACGAACGCCACGCCGAAGAGTTCTGGCAGGGCACGAAAGATCATGACGTCAGCCAGAATATCGAGGCGCTGCTGAGACACATCGAAGGTGCGCCGCCGTTCACGATCCTCGATCTCGGCTGCGGGCCGGGACGCGATCTCAAGGATTTCACGCGGCGCGGTCACATCGCGATCGGCCTCGAAGGCTCATACCGGCTCGCGGAAATGGCGCGCGCCAACAGCGGCTGCGAGGTGTGGGAACAGGATTTTCTGCGGCTCGATCTGCCGCGGGAGAAATTCGACGGCGTCTTCGCCAACGCGGCGCTCTTTCACGTGCCGAGCGCCGAGCTGCCGCGCGTGCTCAAAGAGCTGCATGCGGCGCTGAAGCCGCGCGGAGTCTTGTTCAGCTCCAATCCGCGCGGCGACAACGAAGAAGGATGGCAGGGCGAGCGCTACTGCGCTTTTCACGATCTCGAAAGCTGGCGGCGATATATGACCGGTGCCGGCTTCGTCGAGCTGGAGCACTACTACCGACCTACCGGCCTTCCGCGCGACCAGCAGCCCTGGCTCGCGAGCGTATGGCGAAAGGTGTGATGCTGAAGTAGTATCGTTCGTTATGTACGAGCGCCGCACCGAGCATCTGCTGTCGCGCGCGAAGTTTTTCCGGCGGCTGGGCCGACACGCCGGCGCTTCTTTTGGCCTCATCGCCGGTTCGCTCTCGATCGGCATCCTCGGCTATCATTTCCTGGAAGACCTTCCCTGGATCGACGCGCTGCTCAATGCCTCGATGATCCTCGGCGGCATGGGGCCGGTCGATCCAGTGAAAACGGTCCCAGGCAAGCTTTTCGCGTCGGGCTACGCCCTTTACTCCGGTTTCGTCGCTCTCGTCGCGGCGGGCATTATTTTTGCGCCGATCTTCCATCGTTTTCTGCATAAGTTTCATCTTCAACAGGGCGAAGGCGCGGCATCACGTTCGCACAGCCGAAACTCGTGAAGCATGATCGAGATTAAACGAATCTGTATTTTCACCGGCTCCGCGCCCGGCGACCGGCCGGAGTACGCCGAGGCCGCGCGAGAGCTCGGTCGATTGCTCGTCGAGCGCGGCTACGGCCTCGTCTACGGCGGCGGGAACATCGGTCTCATGTCGGTTGTCGCCGATGCGGTGTTAGAGCACGGCGGCGAGGCCGTCGGCGTGATTCCGGAATTTCTCGTCGACAAGGAACTCGCGCACCGCGGGCTCACCGAACTCCGCGTCGTAAAGTCGATGCACGAGCGCAAAGCCGTCATGGCCGAGTTCGCCGACGGCTTCATGGCGCTGCCCGGCGGCATCGGCACGCTGGAGGAATTTTTCGAGGTGCTGAGCTGGGCGCAATTGAGCTTGCACGAAAAGCCGTGTGGGCTGCTGAGCGTCGGCGGCTATTACGAAGGCATCGTGAATTTTCTCGATCACGCGGTGGCGGAAGGCTTTTTAAAGCCGAAACACCGCGCGATGCTCATCGTCGAAGCGATTCCGGAGAAGTTTCTCGACCGCTTCGACGACATCATCCACCAAGGCGCTCCGCAGCGTTTCTCGCGCGGTCGAACCTAAATCTTCAAACGCGCTCTGATCGTTTTAATAATTTCTGCGGGCGGCGCGGAGGCGTCGACCTCCAGCGCGGCGGCCGATTCTTCGAGTGTATCGAATTGGCTTTGCATCAGGGTCGGGTTCATGAAATGGCCGGTGCGGCGCGCGAGGCGCTCCTTCGCGAGCGCGGGATCGATTTTCAGGTAAACGAAAACCACGTCGGGGCTGACGCGCAGCGTCGCGCGATAAGATTCTTTCAGCGCCGAGCAGGCGAGGACCGCGTTCTCGGCGCGCGCGACGGCATTCTCGATGATCACACGCACGGCGGCGAGCCACGGGGCGCGGTCGGCGTCGTCGAGCGGCTCGCCGCGACGCATCTTTTCGACGTTCGCGGCGGGATGCAGGTCGTCGGCGTCGTGGAATTGCCAGCCGAGCTCGCGCGCGAGCAGCGCGCCGGCGGTCGTCTTGCCGGCGCCCGCCACGCCGGTGATGATGACAATCACGAGACGCGGATCAGCGGCGCAGCAGCTGCTCTCCGCTGACGGCCAATTGACTGTTCTGCCAATCGGCGTAATCCTGCGCGCGCTGCCTCGCCTCGGGGCCGATGAACACCGCGCAAGGAGTCTCGCCCCGCTCGTCGCCTTCGTTCACGGCGACGGCGGCGTACGCGCCGTCGCGCTCTTCGGATTTCCGGACTTCGTATTTCATGCGGTTAGTTTAAAGCACGCGCCGGCTTTTGGAAGAGGGCGCTTGAACTCGTTCATCCTTGCGGTAACGTAAATATCATGGTGGCTGTCGAACCCTATTCTCCGAAGCGGCTCGACGCGACCCTCGAAGCGCTCGCCGCCGCGTTCGTTACGAATCCGCTGCACCTCGCGGCGTTCGGTCCGGAGCGGCTCGACCGCACCCGATTTTTCTTTCGTGTCGGACTCCGGCACATGTTCACCGGCTCGGCGTTCGTCGCGGTCGACGGCGGCGAAGTCGTTGGCTACATGCATTTTAATACCGCACCGCAGTGCCTGCCGCCGCCCGAGGCGCTTCCCGCGTTCGCCGCCGCAGAGCTGCGCCCGCTCGAAGACGCGGTGCCGCGTGTCATTGAATGGTTCGCGCGCTGGGCACGTCTCGATCCGGAAGAGCCGCACGCGCATTTGGGTCCGATCGGGGTCGTCCCGGGTTATCAGCGTCAGGGCGTCGGCCGGGCGCTGATGAAACCCTATGTCGAGCATCTCGACGGCGAAAAAATCGAGGGCTATCTCGAAACGGACAGAGCCGGCAACGTGGATTTCTACAAGAAGTTCGGCTTCTCCGTCGTCCGCGATGAAAATGTGATCGGCGTGCCTACCTGGTACATGCGCCGGCCGCCGCGCTGATCGCAGTCCGCTAGATCGTCGCCAGCGCTTTTTCGTAATAGCGCTGGTCGACGTACTTCTCCGCCTTGGGAACCGGCGGTTTCATGAGACCCGCGGTCTCGCGGAGGTCGAGCACCGAGCGGATGCCCTCCATGTCGATGCGCGCGCGCGGCATGAGGCCGAAACGCGGACTCACGGTCTCCTCGTAGGCCTCTTCGGCGTGCGCACGATTATTTTTATTTTCCGGCAGCAGCAGCGCGATCACGTCGTTTTTGTTCTTCGCCTCCAGCGTCCAGTCGGTCGCGCGCACCGTCGCGCGGATGAAGCGCACGAGCAAGTCCTCGTTCGACTTCGCCCAATCGCGCCGCGCGGCGCCGAGCCCGCGGGCGTAGTGCTTCACGTAGTCTTCCGCGCGGGCGAGAACTTTGAGCCCACGCTTCGCGATCTCATCGTCGGCGAGGTTGAGCATGCCCGCCCACGCCTCGCCGCGCTCGAGGGCGTCGGCTCGCTTGGTCGTGTTGCCGAACATCTTGAGGGTATAGTCGCGCCCTTGTTCCAAGCCGTTCTGCTTCAGCATGGCGATCATGACGATCGCGAAGCCGGTCGTCGGCGCGTCGACCGCCAGGACTTTGTTTTTGAGGTCGGCGAAACCGTTCACGCCGCGAACGACGACCAGCTTCTGTTTCAATCCCTGCTGGCCGCCCATGAAGATGACGAAGTCGTTCGGTTTCGGGTCGGCGCCCTGGCCTTCGGCCCAGGCGATGACGTTGTCCGCGTTATTGAGGATGAGATCGTAGCGGCCGGAGATGAGATTGCGCAGCAGCGTCGGCGAATCGGTCACGATGTCGACGTCTGTGCGGATTTTCTCCGCCGCGAAGAAGCCGCGCTGCTCGGCTGCGAGCAGCGCCGCGTCCTTGCCGAATGTGCCTATGCGTACGTTGTCCGCCATGGAAAAGCCTCCTTCTTATGACGCCTTGCGGTCGCGCCGGATTTTTCTCACCAGATACCAGACGACCGCGATGTTGATCAAAACGACGACTATTCGCACGGGCCCAAAGCGCCTCACAACAGCGATGATTTCGAACGGAATGAACGAGGCGGTAATGATGGTCGTTAGATATTCCGCCCAGCGCCGGCGCAGCAACAGGCCCGTGCCTTCGGTGAAAAAGAGCGCGGCGTAGAAAAAGGTGCCGGCCTCGGCAAGCTTCAGTTGCCGGTCATCGATGGATGCTGCTTTAGTCAGCAGCAGCTCGATGACACGGCTCTCGCGCCCGATCAGTAGGGCGCTGGTCAAACGGCGGAGCGTCGCTTGAACATCGTGGTGCAAGAGCAGCGCCGCGCCGATACCGGCGGCGAGAAGGGCGAGCGCCTTCGCGAGCTTGAAGATTGCGATCAGCCAGATGCCGGTCTCGATGCGCTCGGTATGGTCTTTCGCGGCGCTCATCATCTCCACGTAACATGGAAGCGCTTGGCCTTCCAGCACGCCTTTGGTACTGTTGTGAGATCGGAGTCTGCATGACGACGGCGCTGCGCGAATTTCAGGTGATGACGAAGCCGATCGGGGCGATCTGCAACCTCGATTGCCATTATTGCTACTATCTCAAAAAAGAATTTCTCTATCCGAAGGGCGACGACTTTCACATGAGCGACGAGGTGCTGGAGCGCTACATCGTCCAGCAGATCGAGGCGGCACCGGGCCCAATAGTCAATTTCGCCTGGCACGGGGGCGAGCCGACGGCGCTCGGGCTCGGATATTTTCAGAAGATCGTTGCGCTGCAGAAACAGCACCGGCCCGAAGGCAAGAAGATCACCAATGGTATCCAGACCAACGGCACGCTATTGAACGAGGGATGGTGCCGCTTTTTCGCCGCGGAGCGCTTCGCGGTCGGCCTCAGCATCGACGGCCCGCGCGAGCTGCACGACGCCTACCGCGTCGACAAGGGCCAGAAGCCGACGCACAAGCAGGTCGTACGCGCCTATCGCATGCTCTCGGAGCACGACGTTCACATCGACGTGCTCTGCGTCGTGCACGACAAAAACGTGCGCCATCCGGCGCAGGTCTACCGCTTTTTCAAAGACCTCGGGGTCGAGTTCCTGCAATTTCTGCCGCTCGTCGAGCGCGAGAACGGCGGCGTCAGCGCACGCACCGCGCCGGCGGAGGCGTTCGGGAAATTCTTAATCGCCGTTTTCGACGAGTGGCTGCGCAACGATGTCGGCAAGGTCGCAATCCAGATGTTCGACGAGGCGGCGCGGCCGCTCGCGGGCATGGACCATTCGCTCTGCATTTTCCGCGAGACCTGCGGCGATGTGCCGGTGGTCGAGCACAACGGCGATTTCTTCTCCTGCGATCACTTCGTCGAGCCGGAGTACCGCGTCGGCAACATCGCCGAGACGCATCTCGGCGACATGGTGGAGAGCGCCGCCCAGCGCGCCTTCGGCGAGGCGAAGCGCGACAGCCTGCCGCGCTATTGCCGCGAATGCGAGGTGCGCGCGATGTGCAACGGCGGCTGCCCCAAGGACCGCTTCATCGCGACGCCCGACGGCGAGCCGGGACTGAATTACCTCTGTGCCGGCTACAAGAGCTTCTTCATCCATAGCCGGCCGTATCTGCAAAAGATGGTCGACCTCTGGAACGCAAACCAGCCGCTCGAAAAATTAATGGAGGTCGTCCGCGCCGAGGACGCGCCGCCGCCGGCGCAAGCGGGAAGGAACGATCCGTGCCCTTGCGGCAGCGGGAAAAAGTATAAACGCTGCTGCGGCGCGGGACGGTGAAATATTTTCAGATGACTTTTTCGCGGCGTAATTTTTCGATCGCCGCGGCATCGTAGCCGAGCTTCTTGAGAATCGTCTCGGTATGCTCGCCCAACTCCGGGATCGCGTCGTAACGCGCCGGGCTCGCGGAGAGGCGGATAGGATTGCCGACAACGGGAACTTTGCCCACCGGCGATTCGACTTCGCGAATCAGCCGTCGCGCGGCAGCCTGCGGGTGCGCCAGCACTTCAGCGATGCCGCGCACCTCGCCGTACGGCAGCTGCGCTTTCTTCAAGCGCTCCAGCCATTCGGTGTGGTCGCGCTCGAGAAATGTTTTTTCGATCTCTTCTTCCAGGATCCCCCGGTTTTTTCTTCGCTTCTCGACCGTGTCGAAGCGCTCGTCCTCCAGTAGGACCGGTTTTTGGATCACATCGCGGCAGAATAGCTCCCAGTCTTTCGGCGTCGCGACGGCGAGGTTGACGTACTTGCCGTTGCGCGCGAGGTACGGCCCGTACGGCGTGACGTAATGGTGGCGCATGCCGACGCGGCCGGGCTCTTCGTTCTGGTGCCAGTAGTGGTGCGGGAAGTAGCCGAGCCACGAGACGATCGATTCGAACATCGAGATGTCGATCATCTGCCCCTCGCCGGTCTTCTCGCGCTGGAAGAGCGCGAGGACGATGCCGAGCGCCGCATACATGCCGGCGGCAATGTCGACGATGGCGATGCCGGCCTTCGCCGGCTTGTCGGGGTATCCTGTCGTCGCGATGATTCCGCCTTCGCCCTGGATCAGGAGATCGTAGGCCTTGACGTCGCGATACGGGCCGTCCTGGCCGTAGCCGGAAAGCGAGCAATAGATGAGACGCGGGTTGAGCGATTTTAATTTTTCGTGGCCCAACCCGGAGCGCTCGGCGACGCCGGGCGCATAGTTCTCAAAGAAAACATCCGCGTCGCGAATGAGCTTGTAGAGAATCTCGCGCCCGCGCTCGTCTTTGACGTCGACCGTGAGGCTCTGCTTGTTGCGGTTGAGCCAAACGTAACCCGACGAGAGGCCGCGCACCGCCTTGTCCCAGTGGCGGATGAGATCGCCGACGCCGGGCCGCTCGACCTTGACGACTTCCGCGCCCATGTCGCCGAGGATCGACGTGCAGAACGGGCCGGAGAGCACCTGCTCAAAGGCGACGACGCGCACGCCGTCGAGGGCGCGCGCGCTATTTGCCATCCTTGACCTCGGGAAAGAGATCGCGCCGCGGGGCGTGCGCCTTTTTCCAAACCATGACGCTGCGCGTATAGTCGATGACGACCTTGCCGTCCTGCTGGACGCCGCGCGTGCGCACCTTGATGATGCCCCACTGCGGCTTCGATTTCGATTCGCGCTTGTCGACGACTTCCGATTCCGAATAGAGCGTGTCGCCGACGAACAGCGGGTTCGGCAGCTTGATCTCGTCCCAGCCGAGCGCGAAGCCGTTTTCGCTCACGTCGGCGACGCCCATGCCGGCGACGATGGCCAGCGTGAGCGCGCTGTTCACCAGGCACTTTCCGAACTCCGTGCGCTTGGCGTATTCGTTGTTGAAGTGGATCTGGTTGGTGTTGTTGGTGAGCAGCGTGAACCAGATGTTGTCCGCCTCGGTGATCGTGCGGCCGAGCCGGCACTGATAGACGTCGCCGACGGTGAAATCCTCGAAGTAGCGGCCTTCCCAGCCGGGCTTTACCGCCATGATTCCTCCTTCGACATTTTTTCGTTCGCGCTATATACTGCGTGCGGCATTCCCTGAAATATCGGAGGCGAGGATGGATTTCAACCTGACCGAGGAGCAGCAGCAGATCCGCGACGAAGTGCGGAAAGTCTGCCGCGAGTTCCCGGATACCTACTGGCGCGAGGTCGACAAACAGCGCGGCTATCCCGACGCCTTCGTCAAAAAGCTCACCGAGCTCGGCTGGCTCGCCGCGCTGATCCCCGAGGAATACGGCGGCAGCGGCCTCGGCATCACCGAGGGCAGCATTATTCTCGCGGAGATCAACCGCTCGGGCGGCAGCGCGACCGCATGCCATGCGCAGATGTATACGATGGGAACGCTGCTGCGCCACGGCAGCGCCGAGCAGAAAAAAAGATATCTGCCGAAGATCGCGACCGGTGAATTACGCCTGCAGGCCTTCGGCGTCACCGAGCCGAACGCCGGCTCGGAGACGACGCGCATCGAGACGACGGCCACCAAGCGCGGCGACAAATACGTCATCAAAGGGGAAAAGATTTTCATCTCGCGCGCGCAGGAGTCCGATTTGATGCTGCTGCTCGCGCGCACGACGCCGTACGACGAGTTGAAGGACAAGACTCGTGGGCTCTCGGTCTTCATCGTCGATATGCGCAACGCCAAGGGTAAGCTCGAAATCAAGCCGCTCGACATCATGATCAATCACCACACCAATGCGCTTTTCTTCGACGGACTCGAAGTCCCGGCGGAGAACCTGATCGGCGAGGAGGGGATGGGCTTTCGCTACATCATCGACGGCTGGAACGCCGAGCGCATTCTCGTCGCCGCGGAGGCGATCGGCGACGGCCGCTGGTTCGTCGAGCGCGCCGCGAATTACGCGAAAGAGCGCGTCGTGTTCGACCGGCCGATCGGCGCGAACCAGGGCATTCAGTTTCCGATCGCGCAGGCGTACGCGCGCATCGAGGCCGCCGACCTCGTGCGCTTCCAGGCGGCGACCAAATTCGACCGCAAGGAGCGCTGCGGCGCGGAGGCGAACATGGCGAAGCTGCTCGCCTCCGAGGCGGCATGGGAGGCGGCCAACGCCTGCCTCAACACGCACGGCGGCTACGGCTTCGCCGCCGAGTACGACGTCGAGCGGAAATTCCGCGAGACCCGGCTGCTCACGATCGCGCCGGTCAGCAACAATCTCGTGCTCGCGTTCCTCGCGCAGCACGTCCTCGGCATGCCGAAGTCCTATTAAAAAGTTCGAGTTTCAAGCTTCGGGTTTCGAGAAAGAGCTTTTATTGTAGAAGCATCGTTCCCTCGAAACTAAAACCCGGAACTCGAAACCGTTTTTATGAACGTTAAGCTCACGATCGAGTACGACGGCACCGACTATTGCGGCTGGCAGGCGCAGCCGAACGGCCGGTCGGTGCAGCAGACGATCGAAGCGGCGCTGGAGCAGATTCTCGGCGCGAAGACTCGCCTCAACGGCTCGGGCCGCACCGACGCCGGCGTGCACGCGCTCGGGCAGGTCGCGAACTTTATTCACGACGGCGAAGTCGATCTTTGGCGTCTGCAGCGCGGCCTCAACGGCGTGACGCCGCGCGACATCGCGATCCGCCGCGTAGAGCGCGCCCGGGACAATTTCGACGCTCGGCGCGACGCGCGCCTGCGGCATTATCGCTACCGCATCTGGAACGATCCGTGGCCGACGGCCGTCGAGCGCCGTTACTCGTGGCACGTGCACGAGCCGCTCGACCTGGCCGCGATGCAGCGCGCGCTCGGTTGTCTCGAAGGCGACCACGACTTCGCCTCGTTTCAGGCGGCGGGCTGCGAGGCGGCGCATTCCGTGCGCCGCGTCTACCAGAACTCGCTGCGACGCGAGCGCGAGCTCGTATATTTCGACATCGAGGCGAACGCGTTCCTGCGCCACATGGTGCGGAACATTCTCGGCACGCTCGTCCAGATCGGCCGCGGCGAGCGCACGGCGGATTCGTTTGCGGAGCTGCTCGCGGCGAAAGACCGCACGCTCGCCGGTCCGACCGCCCCGCCGGAGGGGTTATTTCTGATGGAAGTGCAGTACGAAGAACCCAAAGCTTAATTCACGAGCAAAATTGAAAAAATTGTCCATCGCCGCCGCTCTGCTTCTCCTGCTTTTCGTGGTGTTCTTTTCCCAAATCCGGCTCGGCGTCCTCACTGCGCTCTTCATGTGGGACATGCTCGACGGCAGCACGCTGAATGCGCCGGAGCGCGGCAAGCTCGCCTGGCTTACTCCTCCGCCGGCGATGAAAACCATCGAGATCGCCGGCAAGCACGACAACATCGCGGCCGATCTCTATTACGTGGAGGGCCGCAGGCCGCGCGCCGGCTTGCTGCTTACCCACGGCATCATCGAGGACGGCAAGAACGATCCTCGTCTCAGGCGTTTCGCGATTTCCCTCGCGCGCGTCGGCTTCACCGTGCTCGTTCCCGATCTCAAAGGCATGAAGTCGTTTCGCATCGCCTTCAGCGACGTCGACGACATCGTCGCGTCGACGCACTATCTCGCCACGCTGAAAGAGATCGTCGATCCGGCGAAGCTCGGGCTCATGGGCTTCAGCTACGCCGCCGGGCCGACGATGATGGCAGCGGCTGCGCCGGAGTTACGCGACCATGTCAAGTTCGTCGTGTCGTTCGGCGGCTACTACGATCCGATCGACGTCATCCGCTTCATTACGACCGGCTATTTCGAATACGGACGCGAGAAAGGCTATCTCCAGCCGCAGCCTTACGGCAAATGGGTCTTCTTTCAAAACAACGTCGATTACGTTGGCAACGAAAACGACCGAAAAATCCTGCGCGAGATATTTAAGAACGAACAGATGGAGGCGCCGGCGAACATCGCTCCTCTGCTACAGAGACTTACCTCGAATGGAAAATACGTTTATGAGCTGCTGACCAACACGGACCCGAACCAGACCGCCGATCTGGTGCAGAAGATCGACCCGCGCCTTCGCGACTATCTGCAGAAGCTTTCGATGGCACCCGTGGTTCCCGCGATCCGCGCGCGCTTCATTATCGGCCACGGCAGCACCGACCCGTTAATTCCTTATACCGAAAGTTTGCGCCTCGCCGACGCCGTCGGCGACAAGTTGCGCGTCCACGTCGCGATCCTCCGCCTTTTTACCCACGTCGATCCATCGCAAAATAAATTCTCCTTCAAACAGTATTTCACAGTCTATATACCTTCCGCACTCCAGTTTTACTCGCTGATCTACGATCTTTTGAGTCAGCAGCAATAAATATAGTCTCAAGTTTCAAATTTCTGGTTTCGGACTTGAAACTGGAACCTGAAACCTGCTTCGTTGACACTCCGCGAACTTTGCCTGTATATCCAGCCTTAAGACGGGAGGGCGGGTTCATGATGCCGTCGCACGATAATTTCTACGATGTCTTTTCCAAGGGCAAGAAAATCACGATCAAATGGCCGAACGGCGCGCGCATGGCCGTGGCGCTCGCGGGCAATCTCGAGGCGTGGACGGAAGTGCCGGACCCGAAAAATCGGCGCACGCATCACGTCGGCGGGTCGAACCCGATCACGGCGGAGGACACGCGCAGCAAATACGATTTCCGCACGGCGAGCGAGAACGACTACGGCGGCCGCACCGGCGTATGGCGCATTCTCAGAATCCTCCGCAAGCACGGCCTCAAGGCGTCGTTCAATATCAACGGCCTGGCGGCGATTCGCTATCCCGAAGCGGTAAAGGCGGTCCATGCGCAAGGGCACGAGATCGTCGGCCACAACTACGCCGAGGACGTGCAGTCGATTTATCTCACGAAAGAGCAGGAGCGCGACGAGATCCGCGCCTGCATGAAAATCTTCCAAGACCTTGTCGGGGTGCGGCCGTACGGCTGCCTCTCGTCCGGCATGCGCCACACCGAGCACACGCTGGAGCTGCTCGCCGACGAAGGTTTTCTCTGGCACGGGGACGCGGTCAACGACGACACGCCGTATCTTGTGGAAGTCAACGGCAAGCGTTTGATCGAGGTGCCGTACCGCAACGCGATCAGCGGCCTCAACGACACCGGCATGTACCGGCGCGGTATCACCGCGCGCGACCTTTTCGGCGCGTTCAAGGACGAGTTCGACATGCTCTACGAGGAGTCGGCCGAGGAGCCGAAGATGCTCACGATGGCGATGCACTGCCAGATGGCGTTTCCCGCCACCGGCAAGGTCTACGACGAATCGATTCAGTATGCGAAATCATTTTCGGATATATGGTTCGCGCGCCGCATCGACGTCGTGAAATGGCTGCTAGAAAACTGCGTCGGTAACTGATCATTGCTAAGGGCGGGCTTTAAGCCAGCCCTACATCGGAGGGATTGCCATGAAACGCCGCCTGGCATTTTGGGTCCTCTTCGTTCCGCTGTTTTTCTCAGCCCACGTTTCCGCCGAGACGATCAAGGCCGGCTACGTCTCGCGCGATCTCAATTATCTGCCTTTCTTCGTCGCGCAGAAAAAAGGCTTCTACGCGGCGGAGGGCGTGCAGGTCGAGCTCGTCTTCATCGGTGGCGCCGATCTCCAGCTCAGGGCGCTTGTCGCCGGCGAGCTGCATGTCGCGAACATCAATCCGGACAGCGTTATCCTGTGGGATGAGAAGGGCGGCAGCCTGAAAACTGTCGCCGGATCGAGCAACGCGGCGCCGTATTATCTCATCGGCGGCAAAAATTTTAAGAAGATCGAAGACCTCAAAGGCGCGCGCCTCGGCGTCGCGAGCCTCACCGGCGGCGCGACCTCGATCCTGCTCGGCTATTTGAAGAGCAAAGGATTGCAGCACCCGCGCGACTTCAGCCTCGCGGTCATCGCCGGCGGCACGCCCGCGCGCCTCACAGCCTTGGAGAGCGGCGCGATCGCCGGCGCGGTGCTCGGCGTGCCGTTCGCGGACATGGCGATCGACAAAGGCTTCAACAAGCTCGGCGACACGACGGAAGTCATCCAGGCGTATCAGTTTAACGCCGTCAACGTGAATCCGTCATGGGCGGAAAAGAACCGCCCTTCGCTGGTCCGTTTCATCAAGGCGCATATCCGGAGTCTCCGCTGGATCAACGACGCGCCCGACCAGGCGGCGGAATTTCTCACGAAGGAAATGGGCATGAAGCCGCCGTACGGAAAAATCGGCGTCGATTATTTCGTCAAGCACAAGGTTTATCCGTCCGACGGCGCCGTTACGCTCGACGGCTTTAAAATGAACATCCAGGTTCAGGCGAACGACGGCCTCGTCAAAGAGCCGCTGCCCCCGCCCGAAAAGTATCTCGATCTCAGCTACCTCAAGCAGGCGCAGAAAGAATTGGGCCTGTAAGCGCCAGCCTCTCGCTCGCTTGCGCGGGCGCGGGCCGCCGGTTATATTGATTTTTCACTCGGAGAACCGATTATGGCTTCAGGGCGCACGCTTTACGATAAGATTTGGGATTCGCACACCGTCGACATTCTCCCGACCGGGCAGACGCAGCTCTTCGTCGGCCTTCATTTGATTCACGAGATCACGACGGCGCCGGCGTTCGACATGCTGCGGGAGAACGGCTTTAAGGTCGCGTTTCCCGAGCGAACCTTCGCGACCGTCGATCACATCGTCCCGACCGACCTGCGCACGCGGCCGTTTCTCGACGCCGAGGCCGAGACATTGATCCAGGTGCTCGAGAAAAACGTCGGCGAGTTCGGCATCGACTTCTTCGGCCTCGACAGCGACAAGCAGGGAATCGTCCACGTCATCGGGCCGCAGCTCGGGCTCACGCAGCCGGGCATCACGCTCGCCTGCGGCGACAGCCATACGAGCACGCACGGCGCTTTCGGCACGCTCGCATTCGGTATCGGCACGAGCCAGGTGCGCGACGTGCTAGCGACGCAGACGCTCGCGATCGACCGCTTAAAAGTCCGGCGCATCAATGTAAACGGATCGCTGCCGCCGGGCGTCTATGCTAAAGACGTGATCCTCAATATCATCCGGAAGCTCGGTGTCTCGGGCGGTAAGGGCTTCGCCTACGAGTACGGCGGCGCCGTGCTCGACCGCATGAGCATGGAAGAGCGCATGACCGTCTGCAACATGAGCATCGAGGGCGGCGCGCTCGTCGGCTATGTCAATCCCGATCAGACCACATTCGATTTTCTCCGCGGGCGGGAGTACGTCCCGAAAGGCGAGGCGTTCGACCGCGCCGTGACGTACTGGAAATCGGTCGCATCGGATGCCGGCGCGCGCTACGACGATGTCGTCGACGTAGAAGGCGTGAAGCTCGAGCCCACGGTGACGTGGGGCATCAATCCCGGCCAGGCGGTGGGGATTTCCGAGAAGCTGCCGCGGCCTGAAGAATTCCCCGATCCCGACGGCGCGCGCAAGGCTTACGATCACATGGGATGGAGCCCCGGGGCGCCGATCCTCGGCACGCCGATCAACGTCGCGTTCGTCGGCTCGTGCACCAACTCGCGATTAAGCGACCTCCGCGCGGCGGCGAAGATCGCGCAGGGGAAAAGAGTCGCACCGGGTATCCGCGCGCTCGTCGTGCCCGGGTCGGCCGAGGTCAAGACGCTGGCGGAAAAAGAAGGGCTGCACAAAATCTTCACCGCCGCCGGCTTCGAGTGGCGCGAGGCGGGCTGCTCGATGTGTCTCGCGATGAATCCCGACCGGCTGCAAGGGCGCGAGATCTGCGCGTCGTCGTCCAACCGCAACTTCATCGGCCGGCAGGGGAGCCCGGGCGGCCGGACACTGCTGATGAGCCCGGCGATGGTCGCCGCCGCCGCGCTGAGCGGCAAAGTCGTCGACGTGCGCGAGTATCTCGCATAGGATCGACAATACGATGAGCAATGATTCCAAAATCACCAACGTCTCGGGCCGCGCCATCGTTGTCCGCGGCAACGACATTGACACCGACCGCATCATCCCCGCGCGATATTTAAAGGAGCCGACGTTCGCGCGCATGGGCGATTATCCTTTTTTCGACGAGCGCTTCGACGCCGCCGGCAAAACGAAACCGCACCCGTTCAACGATCCGAAGTTCAAGGGCGCTTCGCTCTTGTTCGTCAACAAAAACTTCGGTTGCGGCTCGTCGCGCGAGCACGCGCCGCAGGCGCTCTACCGCTTCGGCGTTCACGCCGTTGTCGGCGAATCGTTCGCCGCGATTTTCGCCGGCAACTGCGTCATGATCGGCATGCCGACGGTCACGGTCGGCGAGCGCGAGATCGAAGACTTGATGGGCCTCGCCGATTCGAAACCCGAGACTTCCTTCGCGCTCGATATTGAGGCGAAGAGGCTAGCTTACGACGGCAAATCCATTCCCGTCGACATTCCTGAGACGCACCGCAAGGCGCTCGTCGACGGCTCGTGGGACTCCACGGGCATGCTGCGCGCCAATCTCGACAAGGTCAAAGCCACCGCGGCGAAGCTGCCGTATATGACCGGCTTCAGATCCTGACGCAGCTTTGCGAGCCCGCCGTTCATCCCCAAATCCAGAACGATCGAGGTCTTTAACGCCGAGTCGCAGACGTGCGGCGTATGTTGCGCGCCTAATTCTTCTTTGTGCCGTGTTCCTCGCGGCGGCCGCTCCCGCGGCCGACAGCCCGCCCCAGTTCAAGAACTACGCGCCCAAGTACCGGCCGTTCGACAAGGGAGAGCACGCCGTCTACAACGCGAGCTGGCTCGGCGTGCCGGTCGCTTCGGCGACGATCGACATGCGTCCGATCGTCACCGATGGAAAAAAGACTTATCACGCGACGGTCAAGGCCGACTCGTGGCGCGGTCTCGATTGGATCTTCAAGATGCGCGATGTCATCGAGTCCACGTTCGATGCCGAGACGCTGCATCCGCTGCGCTTCTCGTTCATCCAGCGCGAGAACAAAAAGGCCAACGATACGATCGCGACCGTCGATCCAGCAACGCACAAATGGACCGTTCAGCGAAAAGAAAACAAGAAGCGTAAGGATTTCGAATTCGAATCGCCCTATACGCTGGATACGGTGGCGGCCGTTTACCTCGCGCGCAGCCTCGAATTCAAGCCCGGAGATTCGTTCCAGTTAGAGGTCTTCGGCGGCAAAAGCCGCTACCTCGTGACGCTCGACGTCGTAGGCAAAGAGCGCGTCTCGGTCAAGGGCAAGCAATACGAGGCGTTCAAGATCGTTCCCAAAGTCGCCGATCTCAACAAATCGGGGTACGCCAAACGTGTCCGCCAGGCTACGGCGTGGATCACGGCCGACGAGCAGAGGCTGCCCGTCAAGATGTCGGCGCAGGTCTTCATCGGTAGCGTCAATATCGAGCTCGCCGAGGAATCCGGCGGATAGCACGCCGGACGCGCCTATGATATTCTATGAGGCGGCGAAACTACGACAATGAGCAAGAAGCGAATTCTCCTGGTTGAAGATAATCCCGCCACGGTCGACGTAGTCCAGAAAGAGCTCGAGTTTCTCGGCTATGATGCGATTACCGCCGATACGGGCGACAAGGCTGTCCAGATGGCCGAAACGCATCTGCCGGACCTCATTATCATGGACATTTCATTGCCCGGCATGGATGGGCTCCAGGCGACCGCTCTCATCCGGAAGAATCCGAAGACGCAGTTGATTCCGGTTCTCGCCGCGACGGCTCGCGCGCTTCCGGGCGATCGCGAAAAGTGCATGCAGAGCGGCTGCACCGACTACATCGCCAAGCCTTTCACCCATCGCGAGCTCGGCGCCGCGCTGAAAAAAATCCTCAAAGAAGATTAGCCCAGCGGTGTTTTCAGAAAGCCCGCCTTCGTGCGATAATTGTTCCATGGCGAAAATCGTCGTTTATACCACACAAGTCTGTCCGTACTGCGTGCGCGCGAAAGCGCTGCTGCGCTCGAAAAGTCTGGAATTCGAAGAGATCGACGTCGCCCGCGACCCAAAACGGCGCGAGGAGGCGATCCGCCTCTCCGGCGGCCGCCGCACGGTGCCGCAGATTTTTATCGACGGCCGCTCGATCGGAGGTTACGACGAGCTTTACGAGATGGAACAGTCCGGCGAGCTGGATCGTCTGGTCGGGGCGAGCGGCGATGCGGCGTAAGAATTGTGGAAAAAAATTGGAGGCGGCGAGCGGATTCGAACCGCTGCATCGAGGTTTTGCAGACCTCTCCCTTAACCACTTGGGTACGCCGCCTTACGTCACACGCTAACACAAATTTTCCACCGCTTCCAACCCGCGCAACGCTACGAAATCGTTGACAACTCGGAGCGAAACAAGTAATTAATCAACAAATTCGGAGTCTTCACAGTCATGGCGACGATGATCACAAGCGAGTGCATCAATTGCGGGGCATGCGAGCCCGAATGCCCCAACAACGCGATCAGCCAGAGTGAAGAACTCTACGTCATCGATCCGCTGCTCTGCACCGAGTGCGTAGGCTTTCACGATTACGAAGCCTGCGCCGCCGTTTGCCCGGTCGACTGCTGTGTCACGGATCCCAACAACGTCGAAGGCGAGGACGCGCTGATCGCGCGCGCCAAGGCGATCCATCAGGACGTCGCGTTCCCCGATACCTTCGAGTCGCGCTTCCGCAAGGCCGCGGGACAGCCGGCGGCCGTGCCCGCGGCGAAACCGGCCGCAGCGGCGTCCGCCGCGGAAGCGAAGCCCGTCCCCGCCGCGAAGCCTGCCGCTGTCGCAGCCGCTCCGGCTCCGAAAGCCGCGCCGAAACCGGCGCCGCCGCCAAAGGTCGAAGTCAAGGCGCCGCGTCCGGAAAAACATTTTGCCGGCGAGGTGGCCGGCAGCTTCGACGAAGTCCTCTCGAGCGTCCATCAGCGCTCGGCGCTCGGCAAGCCGCTCATACGAAGCGCGCTCTTTATCGCGCAGCCTTTTTTGGGCGCGCTGCCGCACCGGGATAAAGTCGCGCTGCAAAAATCGGCCGGCAGCTCCGCCGCGTTCAGTGCCGGCGGCTCGACCGCTCTCAACATTCTCCACAATCTGGTTCTTTATCCGTTGATCGGGATTGTTATCGCCGCTATCGTCGGCGGCGCCGGACTGGTATTCAGTCCGGGAGTCAACAGCTATATAATCCTGGGCGTTCTCGTCGCTCTCGTCGAAGGCGTCTACCGTCTGAAGGACGGGATTTTCCGCGCGAAGCCCGTCGAGGAAATCGAGTTTCGCGCAGCCTTGTACGGTGTGCCGCTTTCCATCGCTCTCAAGCCGCTGCTCGCGCGCCAATACGGCATGCTTCGCGCCGCGCCGATTCCGGTCGACGGGTTTTACGCGCGCGGCTTCGTCGACAAGCTCGAGCGCGAGCGGCGTTATGGCAACGTCTATACGCTCCAGGACTGGGGCGACGCGTATTTTCTCCGTCTCGAATTTCCCACGCGCGTTCCCGAGGTCGGCATTCCGGAAACAAGCGAGCTCCCGGAAGAGATGCCGGATTACGACTACGATCTCGCGCTCAAAAACGGCCACTTCATCATCAAGGGCAGGGTGGTGGACGAAAGAATCCGCAAGATCACCAGCAGCGTCGGCGCTTTTCCGACCGAATTCACGACGGTGGTGCCGCTCAAAGAAAAAGTTCAGGGTTTCTCGCACCGCTTCGGGGACAAGCTTCTCGAGATCCTACTGTTGAAGCAGCCCGCGCGCGCCGGCGAGGAGAGCCGACATCTCTAAGCCCAAGCTAGAGCGCGACGCCTTCATCGACAAACCACGCAGGGTGGAGCGCGCGTTTCCGCGCACGGCGGCGAATCTGCGCTTCCGTCCGATGGAATCCGGCGATCTCGCCGACATCCTTGAGATCGAGCGCGCGTCCTTTACCTTTCCGTGGAGCGCGAGCTTCTTCGTCCAGGAGTTGAAGGTCGCTTGCGCGCGCTCGCATCTCGCGCTCGTCGAAGGGCGCACCGTCGGCTACGTGATCTACTGGCTGCTCCCGCGCGAGATCGACATCCATAATCTCGCCGTCGCGCCCGCCTTCCGGCGTCGCGGCGTCGGCCGCGCGCTGCTCCAGGCCGTCATCGGCGACGCCAAGCGCCAGAAGTTGACGCGCGTAACGCTCGAGGTGCGTAAGTCCAACGATGCCGCGCAGAGGCTTTACCACGCGCTCGGATTCGTCGCGAAGGGGGTCCGCAAAGGCTACTATTCCGACGACGGCGAGGACGCGGTGGTGATGGCGCTCGAGCTCGAATCGCGCTGAATCTCACATATCACATGAGCATTAACTGCTCACGTAATACATGAGATTTAATCTATAAATAATTATATCTTCATTGGATCTTTTCCCTGGTTGGCCCATCTCTTGACGGTCTTCGGGGCGCTGTGTATACTGAAGTTACGGTTAAATTTGCTTAGCGGCCTGTATCTTGGGCCGCTAAATTTTTTGCACGCCAACAGGGTCAAACGGGATTGTGACTGCGCTAGAGCTGATACGCGAACCGTTGATGTTCGCCCGCCGACTTTCTCCCTCCACTCATTGTTATATTTCTAGCCGCGCGATTCCGACTCTCCCGACCGTCGGGTGTGCCCTAATCTTTACAGGAGGGACTCATGTTTAAAGTCGGCGAGAAAGTCGTCTATCCTGCGCACGGCGTAGGTCAGATCGAAGCGATCCGCACGCAAGTCATCTCCGGCACTGAAAAAAGATTTTACATGTTAAGAATTCTCGACAGCGACATGAAAATCATGATCCCTGTCGACAACGTCGACTCGGTCGGGTTGAGAAAAGTCATCGACCGCAACATGGTCTCGCAAGTCTACAAAGTCCTCCGCCAGAAAAAAATCGAAAGCGATCAGCAAACCTGGAACCGCCGCTACCGCGAATACACCGAAAAGATCAAGACCGGATCGATTCTCGAAATCGCCAAAGTGCTGCGCGACTTGTTCGTCTTGAAAGGCGACAAGGAGCTGTCTTTCGGCGAGCGCAAGATGCTCGACACCGCTAAGAATCTCCTGGTGAAGGAGCTGTCGATCGCGCGCTCGCATTCCGAAGACAAGATCATGGAGGAGCTGCGCCATATCTTCACACATTAATTTTCGGCGCGGCGCATTGACAGTGTTTTATCGGCCGGGGGAATTCCCCCGGCCTTTTTATTTTCCGTATTCGCGATGCGCATCAACGCGGTAATCGTCGCCGCCGGCGAAGGAAAGCGCATGGGCGCGGCTGCGCCCAAGCCGCTGCTCGCGCTCGGCGGCCGGCCGGTGATTCTCCATACGCTCGCGGCCTTCGCCGCGTCGCGCGCCGGCAAAACGGTCGTCGTCGTGCCGGAGCAGGAGCGCCCGCGCTTCGATATGCTGCTGCGCGCAAGCGATCTCGGCCGTCTCGAATGGACGCTGCAAAGCGGCGGAGTGCGGCGCCAGGATTCCGTCGCGCGCGGTCTCGAGCTCCTCGACGCCGACTGCGAGCTCGTCGTCGTACACGACGCCGTGCGGCCGCTGGTCTCAGCGGCGCTCATCGACCGCTGCATCGCGGCCGCGGGGAAAGACGGCGCGGCCGTCGCCGGCCTCCCCGTGGCCGACACGATCAAGATCGTCTCGATCGACCGGCGCATCGAAGCGACGCCGCCGCGCGATTCGCTGTGGGCGATCCAGACGCCGCAGGCGTTCGGTGTCGAGCTGCTGCGCGAAGCGCATCGCAAGGCGAAGCTCGAGGCAATTGAAGCAACCGACGACGCCATGCTGGTCGAGCGTCTGGGCAGGAAAGTGGTGGTCGTGGAAGGCGAGCGGCGCAACATCAAGATCACGACGCCCGAGGATCTCGCGCTTGCCGAAGCGCTCCTTCTTCAGTCCTCCGGCAAATCGTAGACGCAGCGCGTCGCTGAAATTTCTTCTTACTCTTTGGCAGGCAGCACTAGGCGGTAGCCGATACCGCTTTCCGTGCGCAGTAGTTTTTCCTTGGCGCCCGGAGCCTCGATCTTTTTCCTGAGATACGTCATGTAGACGCGGAGATATTGCGATTGCTCCTCGGCATTCGGTCCCCAGACCTCACGCAGGAGCTGCTTATGCGTCACGACCTTGCCGGCGTGCTGCGCGAGGATTTTGAGCAGCGCGTATTCGGTCGCCGTAAGCTTCACTTCTTTGCCTTTGACGGTGACCGTGTGCGCCATGAAGTCGATGCCGAGATGACTGGCGCGAAAATAGGGCTCGTCCTTGTCCGACGCGACGCGGCGCTGCACGGCGCGGAGCCGCGCCAGCAGCTCGGCGCTCTCGAACGGCTTCTGGATGTAATCGTCGGCGCCGGCATCGAGCGCCGCAACCTTGTCCTCCGGACGATCGCGGACCGAGAGCACCAGAACGGGCACGCGGCTCCACTCGCGCAGGCGCTTGAGCACCGCGACGCCGTCGAGCTTCGGCAGACCGAGATCGAGCAGCACCACGTCGGGCCGCCGCAGCGCGACGTCGGCGAGCCCCTGCTCACCGCTCTCCGACTCCAGCACGCGGTAACCGTCCGCTTCGAGCACGACGCGCGCTAGGCGGCGGATCTGCGCTTCGTCGTCGACGATGAGAGCCGTGGCTTTATCGCTCATGCGAATTCCCCCAGCTCGGCGCGCATTGTCTCGACCGGAATATCGAGCGTGAACTCCCCGCCGCCGGTCGATCGGTTGGCGGCGCGGACACTGCCGCCGTGCGCGCGCACAAAGCCTTCGACGATCGAAAGGCCCAGCCCGGTGCCGCCGGTGCGGGCGCCGGGCGCGCGGTAGAATTTGTCGAACACGCGGCGGAGATCGCCGTTTTGCAGACCCGGCCCTTCGTCGAGAACCGACAACGACAGCCTTCCCTCGCGCACCCACGCGCGGACGACGATCTTCGTCCCGGCGCCGCTCCACGCGGCGGCATTGAGAAGAAAATTCGACAGCGCCTGCTCGATCAGCGGCTGATCGAGCTTCACCATCGGCAGGCCTTCGGCGCCCTCGACCTTCACGTCATGCGTGGCGAGGGCGTCGCCCGCGAGCGAAATCGCCTCGGTGACGAGATCGCCCACGTCCGACCAGTCGAGCTTCAGCTCGATCACGCCCGCCTCGATGCGTGTCATGTCGAGGAGATTGTCGATCACGCGACGGAGCCGCCGCGTCGCGGCGCGCATCTCCGCGAGCGTCGCCGTTGGCTTGTCGCCGCCGATCTGACGCTCCAGGCCGTCGACGCCCGCCTGCACGGCGGCGAGCGGCGTCTTGAGCTCGTGCGAGACGCTGTCGAGCAGCGCGCGGCTGAGGCGGTCGGACGTCTCGAGAATTTCCGCACGCTTGAGCGCTTCCACCACGTGGTCTTTCTCGAGCGTAAGACCGATAAGGACGGCGAAGGCCTCGAGGAGTTCTCTCTCGACGGACTCAAAGAGCCTTCCCGGCAAAGGCCGGATCGATAAGACACCCATGCGGGCGGTTCGTCCCTGCAAAACAACATGAATGACATTTGATAGCGCTTTACTCTCCTCGGCTACCGCGGGACCGCCGAAGACTACGGCAGCCTCGCGGAACTCCGCAGGCGAGAGCGCAAGCGTGCTCGCCGCATGCGGGGCGGAAGACAATGAATGATCTTTGGCGCGTAGATGCAGGGCGGCGGGTGCGCCGAAAATAGAGTCGATCAACGCCACCGCCGCGCGGAGACCTGTGTCTAGGTCGCTTGCGAACGCCGCTTGATGCGCCAGCTCGTACAAGGCGGCGGTCCGCCGCTCACGCTGCCGTTCGGCGAGCTCGATGCGCCGCAGCCTCGTTGTCAGGTGCCCCATCGCCATCGCAACGACAAAGAACGTCGCGAACATCATCCCGTCTTCGACTTTGTCGATGTAGAACGTTAGCCGCGGCGGGATGAAAACAAAATTCCACAACAGCGCACTGATCGCCGCCACAGTCAAAACGGTAGGCCGCCGCATCCTGAGACCGAGCGCGACCACGAGGAGCAGATAAAGCAGTGCGATCGAGAGGTAGCCGGTCAGCGGCTCCAGCGCGAAGGACGCTGCGGTCACAAACGCGATCAAAAGACTCGCTATGATGAATTCACTCATGGTTTCTACGACCGGACGGCGCCGCGCCCGGACCGTGTAGGGAAGCGTTCCGTGTTCCTGATGAGCACGGGGCGCTGTCCGGTTCGTTATTCGAAAGTATATCTCAGGTGCGGGCATCGTTTGAAGGGCGGGATCATGCGGCATCGTCACGCGCGCGGTGATGCATGGCCTGTCGGTCGAACTGGTATTGCGCAACACACCGGCGCCACAGCCACTCCTCGATGCCGGTGAGAACGGCGAAGCCAAGCACGGCGATCCAGATCGCCAGCGCGTCGTCGAGCACCGCGACGGGGAAAACTGCCGGCCACATCGCGCCGATCCAGAGCGTCAAGCTCACCAACGCGAGAAGGTGCAGCGCGAAGTTTTTCGCGCCGCTCATGCGCGCGTATCGCCGGTGCGCTTCGAGCAGCCGCCGCACAGCGTCTTCGGTATCGGTTTCGTAAACGGCGAAATTCGGCATCATGACGCAGCGGTCTCGCTTAATCTCTTCGTTGTGACTTGATCGGGGTCCCGTGCGCCCGGCTGCATAAGATAGACGCGGATCGGGAGAATCATCATGTTGTGCCCGCTGAAATAGAGCCGCCGCTGCAGCGCGTACGGCGTATGGTTGTGGAGGAGCCGCGAGAATAGCGACTCGCGCTCGAAGACGAGCTTGCCGGCAAAGAAAACCGCCGTGGGAAAATCGCGCACCGCGTCGTTGCAGAGCTTCTCCAGCTCCGCGATGAGATCGACGCCGAGCGCGAGGCGCGATTCGGCGTACCAGCCGAGCGCGTTGGCGAACTCGACCAGGCTGTGCAAGTCCTCTTCCTTCGCCTTGCGCAGGCTTTCGATCTCGCGCGCGCCCTTGAAGCGGCCGGAGTCGATGACGCCGACGGAGACGAAGATGATGTTCTTGAAGTGATTCGGGAACAGCCTCTGGATGTTGAGCAGCGTGTGGATCGTCACGCCGTCGAACGCGCGCGCGACGATGACTGCGGCCGCGGCGCCCGGCTTCTTCGCCGGCACCGGCCGCAGGTCTGGCTTGAACGGAATATTGATCAGTGTCTCGTCCAGCCCTTTGAGCGCCGTGCGCACGCGGTCGTAGTGCGTCTTGACCGCGTAGCAGATCGAGATGAATCCGGCCGTGATCGCCATCGTCACCCAGCCGCCCTCGGTGAATTTCTCCACGATCATCACTGCGAGAATCGAGAGACAGAGGATCAGGCCGGTAATGTGAATCGAGATGTGCCGCTTCCAGTCGCGGTACTCGCGCCGGTGATGGATCCAGTAGCGCACCATGCCGGACTCCGACAGCGAGAAGGTAAGGAAGACGTTGATCGAGTACATGAGCACGAGCAGGCTCGTCTCGCCGCCCGTATAGAGGAGCGTCAGCGCCGCCGCCGTCGATATCAGCACGACGCCGTTCTGCACCGTGAGGCGCTCGGAGAGATGCGCGAAGCGGTGCGGCAGCCAGGAATCCGACGCCATGTTCGCCATCACGCGCGGGCCGTCGATGAGACCCGTCTGCGCGGCGATGAAGAGGATCGCCGCCTCGCTCGCGAGCGTGAGAATAATGATCCAGCGGCCGAGCGGCAGACCGCCCCAGTGGAATCCGGCGGCGAAGCGCTCGATCAGGACCGCGTTCATCGTCTTGCCCTCGACGGGTACGGCGTGGATCAGCAGGTAGCAGAGCAGAATCCCGCAGGCGGTGAGCGCGAGCGAGGTCGCAATGTAGAGCATCGTCTTCTTGCCGGTCTCGACCGTCGGCTCGCGCATGATCTGGAGCCCGTTCGAGACCGCCTCGATGCCGGTGTAGGTGCCGGCGCCGCGCGTGTAGGCGAAAAGAAAGAGCGCGGTGAGGCCGCCCCAGCCTAAAGTCGCGCGGCCGTGCGCGAAGCCCTCGCGCACTTCGCCGGCGATCTGCGGGATCGCGCCGAGATGGAGCGCGATCGTGCCTAGGATGACGACGACGTGCGTGAGGATGAACAGCATGAAGACCGGCGCGATCACCGTGACGGATTCCTTGACGCCGCGGATGTTCATCAGCATGAACACGCCGATCGCGGCGAACTCGACGGTCAGCTTCCAGGCGTGCAGGTCGCGCGGCAGGAAGCTGAAGATTGCGTCGGACGCGGCGGCGATCGAGACCGAGATGGTGAGAATGTAATCGACGACAAGCGCCGCGCCCGACACGACGCCGAAGCCCGAGCCCAGGAGCTTCGTCGCGACGATGTAGCCGCCGCCGCCGAAGGGGAAATGCTCGATGATGCGCGAATAGGCGTAGGCGATGACGAAGATCGTGACGCTGGTGGCGACGATCAGCCCGACGGCGAGGTAGTGCTGGTCGCCGAGCGCGCGGAAGGCCTCTTCGGGCCCGTAGGCGGACGAGCTGAGCCCGTCCGAGCCGAGGCCGACCCAGGCGAGAAAGGCGACGAGCGAGACCTGGTGGAAGACCTTGGGATCGAGCGGGTCTTTCGGTTTGCCGAAGATAAGCTGCTTAACCGGATTGCGCTGCTTGGCAGCGGCCGGGGAGTATGCGCTCATGCCTGCATGGTAAGAGCTCCGCCGCGCGCGGCCAAATTAAAATGGGGGTTTAGAGCGCTAAAATTTTGTTAAGAAGGAATTGCGGGATTTCGGTCACTTAATTGCAAGATTTTGGCTCAGGTTGCGCTGACCCGGGTTTTACGGACAGTTACCGCTGGCGTTACGATCCCCTAGGCGAAAGTTCCACGTTTCGAAAATTTTCGAAACATCGAAATATCCGATTCCCGCGCAAGCGCGGCAGCTCTACGCTGGAAATCGCTTTATAATTAACTTGATTAGAAAATAATGGAGTATAATGAGGCCTCCAAATAGCCAGCTAGCACGCAGGCTCAATCCAACTGCCCTCATTAGAATAAAAAGTCCTATGATGCTGCCGGCAAAAAGTCCAAGGTCTGACTTGTTAAAATTTATATGAAAAAAGTTATCCCAAGCGATTACGCCAAGTCGGCCAACAACTCCGACACATATTCCGAATAGCATCGTTTCCAAAAACATGTTCAATAAGTTGCTATTCATTTGATTGCATATAACTCGCGGATTTAGGGTCGGGTCTTGCAAGGACGCATCACTTGACTGAATCCGGATTGCCCGCAAACCCGTTAGGTCAGTCTTTGCCCCAGCCGCTGACGACCTCGGGCCGCACTCGGAACTGCACGCGTCGTTCTCCCGGGGCGCGATACGGGTATTCCTCGACTCCGAGATACTTCTTGGCAAGGCGGTTGATCCCCGCTCCGGCGCCCCGCTCTTCGCTAACGACCTCGACGACGCGGCCGCGGAGGCCGAGGTTGCGGTAGGGGTTTTCAGGATCGAGGACGCTCAGCGCGACCGGGCTCCCGAGGCGGAGGACGCTGGCTTTGGTCCGCCCCTCCGCTGTGTTGAGAATGATATCCTCACCGTCGAGATCGACCCACATCGCCGATACGTGAGGCGTCCCGTCCGGCAAAACGATGCCGACGTGGACGAGCACCTGCTTCTCGAGAATCTGGCGCTCCTTCGCGTTCAACTGCCGATGCGCCACCGTCATGTTCGGATGCTGCAGAGCCATGTTTCCTCCGCTTTCGTGTAATCGCTGAAAATTGTGAGCCCCGGCTCAGAGATACTTGGTCGGACGCCGGATCGTGCGCCACATGTGCGCGACCGGGCTGTCGTCGAAGCCCAGGCCTTCCTTCGGCTGCCTGAAGTTGCGCCCGACGATGTCGGCGAACGGCTCCCAGCTCACCTTCGCGTTGGGATCGAAGGAGTAGATGTCGTGGACGGTGATCATACGGCCCGTCATGTACCACTTGTGGTTGCGGGCGCGCTTATACGCCTCCTTGATGTAGTCGTCGGGTTCGTAGTCCTTGCCGAAATGGCGGATGTACATTTCCGGATACGCGTAGCCGACCGATTCGTCGGGGAAGAAGCGCAGCGCCTGGTGCGCGCGCACCGCCCAGCTCACCTCCTCGTCGACGTAGGGCTCGATCAACTGCGCGCCCCAGTAGCCGTGGTCGCTCTTGATGAAGATCGCGTTAGCCATGTCGTGCAGCAGGCAGGCGAGAATCGTTTTCTCCGGCATGCCCGCCTTCAGCGCGTGGGTCGCGCTTTGCAGCATGTGGTTGATGCCGGCCGCGCGGCATTCGAAATAATCGAGCAGGGTCGGCTTGGCCGGCATCTTCGGCAGCCGCGGATCGTCCGTCATCAATTGATACTGCGGATGTTTGGCCCCGGGATGGGGCCTCATGATGGCCGCGCCGAGGTTGCCGTCCGCCATATTGAACAGCGCCGATTTCGAGATCAGCACGTCGAGCTCCTCGCTCATCTTGCGCTCGAGCGCGTCGGCGCGCTCGGTCAGCGACATCTTCTCAGCCATGGCTCGATCCTCCTATCTTGACGCTGCTCGACCCTTTACCACGTTTTAAGAATTTCGGGAAAGAGGGGACGCGGCGTTTGATCCCGTCTTGACTTGCCCGGCTCCAGGCGCTTCATTCGTGAAGTTAATAAATCCACGCAGAGGAGGAAGAGCCATGAAGACGAACCAATCTTTCATCTTTATTTTTACGGTTGCGATCGGGCTCGCGCTCGGCGGCGCCGCGCCCGCGCAGGAGGGCGTGACGCGCACGGTGCTGCTCAAGAAGCCGCTCGAGGCCGACGCGAAGAAAGAAGTCACGATCTTCATGGCGGAGTTCAAGCCCGGCGCGCGCACCGGCAAGCATTATCACCCCGGCCAGGAATTCATTTACGTCGTGGAAGGCGAGGGCAGGATCGAGGAAGCCGGCAAGCCGCCGCTGGAGCTGAAGCCCGGCATGGCGATTTACTTCGAGTCCGATCCCGCCAAGCCCACCTACGTCCACGAAGGCATCAATACGAGCAAGACCAAGACGCTCAAGCTCGTCACGACGCTCATCACCGAAAAAGGCCAGCCGCTCGCGATCCCGGCGAAGTAAAGTAAATGGGTCGCAGCGGCGGCGCTCACCCCATCTTTCTTCATCGCCTCGTTCATGCTGCGGGCGCGGTAGCCTTCGAGGATCTCCGCCGGTTAGGTCGTCCTTTCGGAGAAGTCGAGCAAGACCTTTTGCCGTCCGGTCTCGCCGTCGGCCAGGCGTACCGCCTCGTCGAAGTCCTTCAATGAAATACCGCACCGTCGCCGGCGCTCCCGGCGCAGGCAAGCACCATCGCAACGACACTCGCATAGCGTGGGGGGCCGTCCCGATGCTGGATGCTATGGCAGGAAGGAGAGGGAAGTAAAGAGGGGGATCAGGTTGAAATGTCAAAATTCAAGACCTGACCCCAAGGCCACTTGCAGAGGGTGGCGCGGGAAGATTGTCGAGAATAGAAAACCTGATCCCAAGGACTCACATGAGAGACGTTTTCCGAAAACCATCTGATCCGGCAAGTATATTAAGAAGCCATGTGCGGTATTGGAACGATAATGAGTAGTTATACTTTTACCACAAGGAACCACTCGATGTAGCCTCAGATCTTATCGTTGTTCGACGAGATTGCGAATTATCTGAATCTCACAAACAGCCTAGGCTGGCATTCTCCCTAGCATTCGCCAGGAACGGTCTTCGTAATCGGACCCGCAGGAAGACTTCAACGAGAGTACAGAAGTGTCGAGTGACTCTCCCTGCGGGTTAGGATGAGAAAGGCGGTTGATTAAGCAATCGTTGCGCTTGTACAAGGACCAAGCAGCTCTGTTGTGCACGCGTAAGTGCGTTGTAAAGTAATCGTCGCTTCTGCTCGTTATCATTCGGCACTGTGTATGGCCAGATCACGACTACATGGTCGAATTCGCGATTTTTAGCCTGTTGGATAGTCATTGCCAATAACTGTGACTGCCTGTTTCCCGCGTGACGACGCCGTGCGGTGAACGACCGCTTGAGAAATCGATGAATCTGATCGACAGATATCTCCTCAAGTCCTAAAACCCGTCTTTGCCTTATCACCCATTCTTTAAGTGCTTTGACGACCGGAGTATTCATGTGCTGATCGAGGTGTGCAATTGCCTCGGCTACCGTGCAACGTTCTGGAATTCGTAAAGCACCACATATTTCCCTGTGGTCACTCTCATCGCTACCTTCCCACTGAATCGGATAAGGACCGCTTCTCTGTCGTCCGAGCGGTTGACGTTGAACCATGCTGATAACTTCATTTACGAATCCACCGGCCCGCGAAGGGGTTAGTACTGCAAGAGTTCCCCCACCGCGCCATGAAATTGCATTTGCCAAATAAGTTGCAGCTAGAACTGTACTTGGTGTGATGGCTACCTTGAAACGAGAGCCGTCGTGCCTAATCGCCTGGCCATTCCGGATTGCATGTGCAGCTTCCAGAAGTTCATTTACGTCTGTACGGCGACATTGCGTCAGGCTTGTAGGTGTACAGAGATTAGTGAGCCAACTGTGAATTGCCATCGGACGAAGACCTGGATCTAGACATTGGAACTCATCAAAAGCTAATAAGACGTGACAGCTGTCAGTTGCAGCGGAGATCATAGCAGACCTTTCGAAACTTAGGTCTTGCGCCTCATCAACGACCAGTATGGGATAGGAGAGCCGAATCCATGACTTAATAGTGGGTCTCGCCATAAGTTTGGCCGCAAGTGCACATGTATCGTCGTAATTTTCCTCTGCAGGAAGCGCATAACCAAGTGACGAAGCCAGACGCCGCCATCTTTGTACTAATTTCCACGCAAAACTATCGAGAGTGACAGCTTGAAATCGGCAATCTAATTCTCGGATTTGACGCAGTTGCTGATCTAGCCGCCGGCGGGCACCGTGCATGAAAGTTAAAGCCAATACTCTTTCATGCGAGGCTAAGGCTCTGTTACGCAACCTTACACAGAGTTCAGCGATAAGGTTGTACGTTTTTCCAGTGCCCGCTGGTCCCTCAAACGCAGTTATGGGCATGGTTTAAAAATGAATATGGGTACTTCACCCGCTTCAACCTGTTCAAAATGCTCAGTCGCTACGCCAGCACAAACCTGTGCGATGGCTTGCAGAACGATACTTGTACGCTGAATACAGATTGGACTATCAGCCAAAGCATTCGCTATAATTTCATGGGCTACAAAATCACCCTTCATTCCATGCTGTGCGTGATCATTTGTCTTTAGGCGAGCGAGCAGTGTATTGCGATCACCGGGAGACGTGGCAAGATCACTGTTAATTCGCTCCATAGCCACCGCATCATCGGCTTCTATTATCCATGCAATGACATCTTCGATGGTCCAGTCGTTCGGCCACCGCAATATTCTACGAACCCCTACGTTTGGATTGCGAAGGTCGCGAACATAATGCCGACCATTTGCATCGCCATCCACCAACGCCATGATTTGCTGGTGCGATTTGCTCAGGACCTCGCACGCTTCCTTTATCTTAGCATCATGTGTAGGGACTACTCCCACCTGAACACCGAATAAACAGGCATTAGTCGGTTGCCGTTCAAGCTCGACAGCCCGCACCAAGAGATTTAGCCAGTCGAAATCAGACTTACCCTCCGGAACTAGAACATACTCGTTCATCATTGCGCTTACGGTCTCGATTCGGTTGATCTGGAATAGCTTACGCAAGCTATTTGTTGCACGTTGCTCAAGCGGCCGTTCGAGCATTGGCTTTGCTAATAATCTGCCATTTTCATTTCGTAGAATTAGCAGTGAGGTAGCATCGCAAAAAGCAGCCACAAGCGGAGAATGAGTAGTGATGATTGTTTGTGTAGATAACGACCTGAGGCGCGAAAGAACTCGACGCTGGATCATTGGTGGCAAATGAAGCTCAGGTTCTTCCAGAGTCATACAAAAGCTCTCTCCAGCCTCAATGCGCTTTTGTCCAAAATGAAGAAGTAGAAAAAGGCTTTGCAGGGAAAGCATTCCACTTCCCTGGCGTTTTGAGGGTACAACTCTGGTGCTTGCTGTTGCGAAATGCGGTGTTACACATTCGATCACGCTATCACTGTCTGTCCCGGTTATTCTAAGCCGCACGGGGCTTTCAACACCGAGTAGATTTACGATTTCAGCATTCACTTGATCGACAACGGGTTTTAGCCGCTCATCTTCTTCGAGACGATTTATTGGCTCCCGAAGGCGATCACGTTCCGCAAGGATTGTTTCGGCCGGCAACCCACTTGCTGAGCGAATCACACGTCGGAATAATTCCGAGCCGAACGAGAGCATGCGATCCCAAGATCGGCTTGCAGGAATTAAAAATAGGCCGATCTCCCGGATTAGCTTAGCGGGGACGGGAAGGAAGCTGTCTTCCGCAAATACGTCTATGTCGCTGTCATAAAAGTATCGAGCTGTTTCAACTTCGAGGCTTTCACGATCGAAGCGCGCAGCAAAAGCAATTTGACATGCCAATGTTTGATGATCACGAGTCCTTTCAGAGACTACATCGGCAGCCTGTGGATCAAACCAGACAGGCACCCCACGGCCGTCACGGAACCAATCGCTGTGCTCAGTGAAATCCTCGGAGCTAAATCCAGTTACTGTTGCGACAAATCGGATGCGATCTGTGGGTTGTGGATTAGAGCCAAAAAAATCATGTTCCGTTAGGTCTCTAATTAATCGATCTCGCCCTAGCATTAGAGCGAGGGCTTCGATAACCGTCGTCTTCCCGCAGTTATTCGGACCAACAAGTACTGTATGGTCTCGGAATTGTACTTTGCCCGATTGAATTCCTCGAAAGTTTTCAATTGTTAGCAGGGCGATTTTCACCAATGCCTCTCCTTGTATCTCCTTGTATGGAGCGGCGCGAATTTAGCACATTTTCGACTTCAAGGAGAAGTCCAAGATCAGAAGATACTTATGTGGGTTTCGCGTTGCTTGCTGTTAGAAGTAAAGGAATAGTAGGCAGGATGTTGGATCCGGCTTAAAGGTCATGGAACGTCAACTTTTACGAGATTTCCTAGCACGTTGAAAAGTTCTCTTCCAAACCCTTGCTCTTTGGATCAATTTCATTGTCACGTTAGCAATATCGCCCTTCGGGCTAAAGTATTCAGGAAACGCAGCGTGTAGTAACTCGCCGGTTTCTCGATTGCACGGAGTACCAATTTGCTTTTTGATTAACTCGGTAATTTTTAGTGCGCAGTTATAGATTTCAAACTCTAAAGGTCTGTGCGTTTTTGCTGCACCTATTTGTAGCAACCGTTTTGCAACCCATTCTAAAACCTCTGGATCGGGATCGACTTGACCTATTTGCTTAAGAATCTGTTGATCTGGATATGCCTTGGCCTGAATATATTTGATACGCCGAGTTCTAGGGGGCAGAACTAAATCAGGTTTGTATTTTTTTTGAGTGACATCCCACCGTTGAATAATAGCGAACTTTTCTGATTCGTTATTGCAGCTCTGCACGATCGTAATCTTGACCGATGGGGTGTGATGTCTCAGGATAGGTGCCCACTTGTTAAGCACCTGCCATCTTTCTTCGGCGGTGCCATTTCTCAACTTTTCTGCATCACCCCATCGCTCGTTTCGGGATGCCATTGAGCGCCGGAGTGCCTTTGAGGGTTCGAGAAGCACCCGTGTTTGGGCTATCTCACTGAGAATTGGAACTAGGGAAACGGTTTTTTTGTGGAGCTTTTCGAGAGCTGGAAAGGCTCCAAAATGCCCTTTCTCGTCGTCACCTAATAAAAAGTCTCGCTTCCAATTCGTGAACCACGAAATCCTGGGGCCTTTACTATTTACTGGCAGAGCATCCTTCTCCTTCAGGGTTCTCGATGTCGAAACACTTGACCAAACCGAAGCGTTACCCCACCACTCTAATTCTTCATCGAGATTTCTTGATCGAGACTCGGCCCTCGTTGCCGGGGAAGCCCGCGACGGATCCTTGTAAGCCCCTGACTTCACAACAGTATCTTGCTTTCGTTTCGACATCTTTACGAAACCTAGGATACGTCTACAGTTTGGGACAATTTTTAGAAAGGATGGCTAAAATGAAAACATACTTGCAATACAAGGGTTCTAGGCGGCACATTGTTTATCTGGGGCCAGCGTGGCTTTTGCTGGTTATCCTTGTTGTCGTAATCGCCGTAGCCGTTGTCGCTGGCCTGAATGGAGTAAAGTGGAGTCCCGGGGTCAGACTTCCTATTCCCGACAACCTTCTCAGCCAATTGAGGTCAGCTCAGGTCTTGGATCTTGACCTCGTCCGATAAATCAAAAAAGCCGCGAATATCCCCAGAGGAAACGTTATGAAAAGGCTGAGCGCGTGGAGTCGGCTGTACTGAAAAACTGCCGCCGAGACCTCGGTATATTGGCCGCGGTACCTTAGAGAATGATGCCCGTCCTCTATCTTCCCGGTAAGCGCATCGCCTCCATGGATTGAGGAAATGATAGCGAAAGCCAGAAATTAACGACGGCAAGCAACAAGACTGCGTTGCAAATCCTCTGTAATGTTCGAGGAGCTATTTGCATCTGATAGGTGACTCACGGGGTCGGCTCTTGAATCTTGACATTTTGAAAGCCGACGCTTTTCGCCATAAGAGCCTCTTAACTTCCGCCAGAATACCATTTCCCCGTTTTTGCGTCATCCCGCGAGCATGTCCCGGATGCATGGCCCGCCGTTTGTTAAGGCGGGCGCGCTCCTCTAGGATGCAGCTATGCCGGACAATTTCCTTGAGATTCTTCCGGAGGTGATTTTCGCCGCCGCCGAGACATTGGGCGGGCGCTGCACGGGCCGCTTCTACGCGCTCAACGCGCTGGAAAACCGCGTGTACGACATCGAGATGGAAGAAGGCCCGCACGTCGTCGTCAAATTTTACCGCCCCGGCCGCTGGAGCCGCGCCGCGATTCAGGCCGAGCACGATTTTCTGAAGGCCCTCGAAGAAAGCGAGATTCCCGTCGTCGCCCCGCTGAGCGACGGCAACGGACAAACTATTTTCACGATCAACGAAGTGATGTTCACCATCTTCCCGAAGCGCCCGGGGCGGCTCGAGCCGGAGCTGACGGCGGAACAGCTCACGCGCCTGGGAAGATTCATGGCCCGTCTGCATACTGTCGGAGCGGCGGTCAAAGACGCCCCGCGGCTGCGGCTCGATCCGGAAACGTACGGGCGGGAGCCTTTGAAGTTTCTCAAAGACGGCAACTTCATTCCGATGGAGCTCGCGAGCCGATTCGAGACGATCGTCACGCAGCTTTGCGACGCCGTGACGCCGCGTTTTGCGGGCGTCCAGTACATTCTGCTTCACGGCGACTGTCATTCGGGAAATATTTTGTGGAATAGAGACGAACCGTACTTCATCGATTTCGACGACATGCTCTACGCGCCTCCCGTCCAGGACATCTGGATGCTCACGGGCGCGGACGACGACTACGGGAAAGAGCAAAGGCGCATCCTGCTCGAGGCCTACGAAGAGATCAGGGATTTCGACGCGACGACGATGCAGCTCATCGAGCCGCTGCGGGCGCTGCGTATGATTCACTTTTCCGCGTGGGTCGCGCGCCGCTGGGAGGACAGCGCTTTCAAAGCCGCGTTTCCCGATTACGGCACCGAGCGCTATTGGCAGGAGCAGATCGAAGCGCTCGCGCTGCAATTAGAAAAAGTGCGCTACGACGCGAGCGATCTCTGAAGCTAGGCCGGGAAGTTTCAGGATGAAACTGCGAAGGCGCGGTGTTAATTACCCCGTCTTCTTGATCGCCTCGTTCATGCTGCCGGTCGATCTCGTTCGCGTCGCCTTCGGCTACTTACTGACCGGGTTGTTCAAGCTTAAACGGCATGGTGAACTCGATACCCTTGGGGTCCTTAAGGCGAATCGCCACCGGCTGTCCCGCATTCTCAACCACCACCGGCGCGGGGGATTTCTCGTCGTACCAATACACCCAGTTTGAGACCGACTCGGAAAAATTCGGAGAGAAGGGAGAATGGCACACAAAAGAATAAAGCGTGCCCACAGCTGACCAAGACGGGTGGGCATATCCATGGTCATAAAGTCGACGTACACGACCCCGTCTTTTGTCCAAATACTTTCGTTCAGAAGTTCAAACTGCCGCGGATGCGCATGACGCAGCTCCCGGTATTTCTCGGGCGTCAAACATGCAACCTGGGAGCCGATATGGCGCTTGAGCAAAAGCTCGTCCGCTCGATTGTAGACGACGAGTTGATAGGGATTGTCGTGCTTGACATTCGACAGACCGATCACATAGCGCGAGTCGGGCGATACGCCAAGCCATGTGAGAGCAGGACTGGGCATCTGCCGAAGACGCCGGCCGTCGCCGCGCGAGTACCAGGCGACGTAGGCGTAGTCGTTGTCGGCACGGAACGGATCTTGGTGCGTTGCGATCATCTTGTAGCGGCTGGCTCTGGTTGCCTCAGACCAGTCATGGTGATGCTTCACGATGAAGGTATCGCCGTCGGCGCGCAGATCGACAATACTTGCGTAGCCGGTACGATCCGCGCGCGCTTCACGCAGGGCGATACCCGTAACCGCGAGCACCGCCAACAGGACAGCCAATCTCCAGGCCTTCATCTTGACTTCATGCGGCAAATCAAAAAAGCCGCGAACATAGCCAATGGATATGTGACGAAAAGGCTGAGGGCGTGCAGTCGGCTGTAGCGATGGCGAAAGCCAGAAAATTACCGACGGCAAGGAAGCAAAGTGCGTTGCAAATCCTCTGAGCGGTTCGTGAAGCCATTTGCGTTTCAGCAATTAGGACACTGCGGCTCACGGGACAGGTCTTGTTGCTTGATTAAGCTACGCGCCTCTATCCCGTCTTCTTGATCGCTTCGTTCATGCTGCCCGTGCGGTAGCCTTCGAGGTCGACGCTTACGTAGGTGAAGCCGATCTCCTTGAAGCGGGTGACGATGGTTTCGCGGACGGCGGGGTCGAGCAAACGGTCGATTTCTTTCGCGCCGGCTTCGATGCGGACGAGGTCTTCGTGATAGCGCACGCGGAACTCGCGGAAGCCCAATTCCTTCAGCGTCTTCTCGCACGCGGCGATTTTGCCCAGGCGCTCGAGGTTGATCTCGACGCCGTAGGGAAAGCGTGACGTGAGGCAGGCGATCGCGGGCTTGTCCCAGGTGGGCAGATTGAAATCGCGGCTGAGACGGCGGATGTCGTCCTTCGTCATGTCGGCTTCGACGAGCGGATGGCGGATGCGCTGCTCTTTCGCCGCCTTGAGGCCGGGCCGGTGGTCCTTGAGATCGTCGAGGTTGGTGCCGTCGGCGATGGTCGAGAATCCGAGCTTCGCCGCCTGCTCGCGGCAGATGCGGTAAAGTTCGTCCTTGCAGAAGAAGCAGCGGTTGACGGGATTCTCGGTGAACGAAGGATTCTCCAGTTCGTGAGAGTCAATCACGATGTGGCGGCAGCCGATCAGGCGCGCGAGCTCGGCGGCGGCTTCGAGCTCTCCCGGCGGAGCGGTCGGCGACGCGGCGGTAAGCCCGACGGCGCGCTCGCCGAGCGTCTGATGCGCGACCTTTAATAAAAAGGTCGAATCGACGCCGCCGGAGAAAGCTACGAGAAGGTTATCCGCGGCCGCGACGATCTCGGTCAGTCTTGCGAGTTTGGGGTCCACTGGCGGCCGAAAATTTCCGTGCTGAGGTAATGTTCGCCCTTGTCGGCGAAGACGGTCACGACGATTTTTCCCTTGCCGAGCTTTTGGGCGACGCGCGCCGCCGCGGCGCACGCGGCGCCCGAGGAGATGCCGACGAGAATGCCTTCCTCCGTCGCGACACGGCGCGTGAAATTCATCGCCTCCTCGTCGCTCACCTGAATGATCTCGTCGATCACATTGCGGTTCAAGACGGCGGGGATGAAGCCCGCGCCGATGCCCTGGATCTTGTGGAAGCCGGGCTCGCCGCCCGAGAGCACCGGCGACGCCGCCGGCTCGACGGCGTAGATGCGCGCGCCTTTCATTTTTTCCCGCAGCACCTCGCCGACGCCGGTGATGGTGCCGCCGGTGCCGACGCCGGCGACGAACGCATCGATCTGCTTGAACTGCGCGAGCAGCTCGACCGCCGTCGTGCGCCGGTGCGCCTCGGGATTCGCCGGATTATTAAATTGCTGCGGCATGTAATAGTCCGAGTGCTCGAGCAGAAGCTCCTCGGCCTTGCGGATCGCGCCGCCCATACCCTTGGTGTCGGGCGTGAGGATGATGCGCGCGCCGTACGCGGCGAGGAGGCTCCGGCGCTCCTCGCTCATCGTGTCGGGCATGGTAAGAATCAGGCGGTAGCCTTTGACGGCGGCGACGAGCGCGAGGCCGATGCCGGTGTTGCCGCTCGTCGGCTCGACGATCGTGGCGCCGGGCTTGAGCTTGCCGTCGCGCTCGGCGGCTTCGATCATACTGAGGCAGATGCGGTCTTTGACCGAGCCGCCGGGATTCTGCGACTCGAGCTTGGCCCACACCTCGCCGTCGTCTTTACCGGGAACGTTGCGCAGCCGAACGGCGGGAGTGGAGCCGATGAGATCGAGAACGGAACGGGCGCCGTTTATGCCGGCCACGGCTCGCGCCTTCGGAAGAGTGTCGGGAGCAGTCGCATCGATTCGTCTCTATGCTATATTTCAGCCGGTGGAAAGTCAATTAAATAGCGCGCGTACGGGCGCGAAGGCGCTGGTTATTTTTCCCGGTGCGCTGGGGGATTTCGTGTGCTTTCTTCCGGCGCTGCACGCGGTCGCGCGCGGGCGCGTCGTCGATCTCTATGCGCGCGCGGAATACGGCGCGCTCGTGCCGGCGAACATCCATGCGCAGAGCATCGAGCGGCGCGAGCTCGGCCGACTGTTCGTCGCCGGCGCGGACTTGCGCGAGGCGGAAGCGTTCTTCGGGAAATTCGAAATCGTATACTCCTGGTCGGGCAGCGGCGACGCGGTGTTCCGAGAAAATTTCGCGTGCGCCGCGGGATCGCGTGGGCGGCTCTTTCCGTTCCGCCCCGCCGGGGCGCGGACGCATATTATCGACTACTATCTCGAATGCGTCGGCGCGCCGCCGGGCGGCCATCCGACGATTGCGCTCACGCGCGAAAGCGTCGAGTGGGCGCGCGCGTGGCTTCGCGCAAACGGCCTAGAAGGCGCAAGATTGCTCGCCATCGCACCCGGCAGCGGCGCGCAAGAAAAAAATTGGCCGCGCGATGATTATCGCGAGGTTATACAATATTGGCGGCGGTCTCCTGGTGGTAAAGCAGCGGTAGTCCTGGGCCCGGCGGAAGAGGGCGAACATGCCTTCTGGAGGCCGCATGCGGCGGTCGCCCGCGGCCTGACCCTCGGGCAACTCGCCGCGTTGTTATCGATGGCGGATGTCTATCTCGGAAACGACAGCGGCGTGACGCATATCGCCGCGGCTGTCGGCGTCAAAACGATCGCGCTCTTCGGCCCGACCGATCCTGCCGAATGGGCGCCGCGCGGCAAGGGTGTCGAGGTCATAACCCTACAGGTCGGATGCTCACCATGCGAGCATCCGGCCATGAAGAGCTGCCCGCATCGCAAGTGCCTGACCACGTTGCGGCCTGCGGGCGTCATTGCCGCCGTAGAACGAATTCTGCTTGAAAAACCGGCTTTTGACTCTCCTTGACAAGGGGGTAGGGTGGCATTAAAGTTCAATCACCGGAGAGTCATTTTTAAGAGAGCGAAAATGTCCAATTCGATAAAAACAGTCCTTCTGTTGGGTCTGTTAACCGGGCTCATCCTCGCTATCGGGCAAATGTTAGGCGGCTCGCAAGGCATGGTCATCGCCCTGATTTTCTCCATTCTGCTTAACTTCGGCAGCTACTGGTTCTCCGACAAGATCGTCTTGAAAATGTACAATGCCCGGGAAGTGAGCGAAGCCGAGGCGCCGGAGCTATATAGCATGGTGCATAACGTCGCGCTTCGCGCCGGTATGCCGATGCCGCGCGTCTACATCATTCCGACCGAGACACCGAATGCCTTCGCCACCGGCAGAAACCCCGAGCACGCCGCCGTGGCCGCCACCGAAGGCATTCTTCGCTTGATGAATCGCGAAGAGCTCGAGGGCGTCCTGGCGCACGAGATATCGCACGTGAAAAATCGAGATATTCTTATCAGCAGCGTCGCTGCAGCGCTTGCCGGCGTCATCATGATGCTCGCGCACATGGCGCGCTGGGCGGCGATCTTCGGCGGCGTCGGCGGCCGCGACCGCGAAGGCGAGGGAGGCGGCGCGATCGGGCTGCTTGTGACCATTATCGTTGCGCCCCTCGCTGCGATGTTGATCCAGATGGCGATCTCGCGCTCGCGCGAGTATCAGGCCGATGCGAGCGGTGCGAAGACCATCGGCAGTCCGCTCGGCCTCGCCTCGGCCCTCGGCAAGCTTTCGCGCGCGAATGAAATTGCGCCGATGGATGTCCGTCCCGAAACGGCGCATCTTTTCATCGTCAACCCGCTTTCAGGCCGCTCATTGGCGAATCTTTTCAGCACACACCCGCCGATCGAGGAAAGAATCGCCCGGCTCCGCGCGATGGCGCATTGACCGTGGCGAGCAAAAATAATCCCCGGCCGGGTCGCCCCGGCTTTTTTCTTGCCTGAACTCCGGAGGTTCGATGGCCGACGAGGGAGAAAAACAAAGCAAGGGCTTCAAAGTCGAAGACCGCCGGCGCTTTTCCGAAACCGGAGAGGCGCGCGATACATCCAAGGACGAAGAGAAAAGGGCCGACGAGCCGCGCTCGGACGCGCCGCGCCGGACGACCTCGGAAGCCGTTCTGGGGCGATCGAAGGACGAAGCCGAAGCGGCGATTCCCGAGATCAACTTCTCCACTTTCGTTATCAGTCTCAGCACGCAGGCGCTGATGCATCTGGGCGAGATTGCGGATCCGCTTTCGGGCAAGGCGGAGACCGATCTTCCCGTCGCTAAGCAGATGATCGACATCATCAGCCTCCTTCAGGAAAAAACCCGCGGCAATCTCGATGCCGGAGAGCAGCAGCTCGTCGAAGATGTGCTTTACGATCTGCGCCTGCGATACGTCGATGCGGTGAAGAGGAAATAGGAGCGTTAGTGAATGGAAGACAACCGGGTATGGAACCGGCGCGTCGGACTGAGGCTCCTCGGCGCCGCGGCCCTTGCAGCGTTGCTGATCGGTTTCGGGATGAGCGGCGGTTTCGAGCGTTTCAGCGCGCCGAAGATCGCCCACTTGTTCAATCAGGGCGAAGGCTCACGGGCGGTCTCGGAGCCGGTACTTACGCCGCAGGGGTTGCCGGATTTCGTGACGCTATCGAAAAGGCTGAGGCCGGTCGTCGTTAACGTTTCGACGACGCAGGTGAGCCAAGGCGGTCAAGGGCAAGGTTTCGACAGTCCGTTCGGCGGCGAGGACGATCCGTTCGGCGATTTCTGGCGTAAGTTTTTCGGCGGTCCTGCGCCGCGCGGTCCTTACAGGCAGAAAAGCCTGGGATCCGGCTTCATCATCGATAAGGACGGATCGATCCTGACCAACAACCACGTCGTCGAGAACGCATCAAAGATCCTCGTTAAGCTTTCCGACGAGAGAGAACTCGAGGCAAAAGTCGTCGGCCGCGATCCGAAGACCGATATTGCCGTCATCAAAATCAACCTGAATGAGAATCTGCCGGTTGCACCACTCGGGGATTCCGATCAGCTGGAAGTGGGCGAGTGGGTCATGGCGATCGGCAATCCATTCGGCCTAGACAACACTGTCACATCCGGCATCGTCAGCGGCAAAGGCCGTCACCTGCCCGGCGGCGGCCCGTACGACAGCTTCATCCAGACCGATGCCTCGATCAATCCCGGCAACTCCGGGGGACCGCTCATCAATCTCCGGGGCGAAGTTGTAGGAATCAACTCGGCGATATACAGCCGCTCGGGCGGCAACATCGGCATCGGATTCGCGATTCCCATGAATCTGGTGAAGGAACTGCTGCCTCAGCTCAAAGGCAAGGGCAAAGTCACGCGAGGCTATCTCGGCGTCCTCATCCAGAAGGTCACGCCGGAGATCGCCGAATCGCTCGGCATGGACAAGCCGCGCGGTGCGCTCGTGGCGGATGTCACCAAAGGCGGACCGGCCGACTCGGCCGGCGTCAAAGTCGGCGACGTCATCGTCGAGTTCGACGGTAAAGAGGTCCGCGAGTCGAATGATCTGCCGATTATTGTCGCTCGCACGCCGGTCGATAAAAAGACGCAGGTGAAACTTTTGCGGGAGAAGAAACAAATCACGCTCGGCATTACTGTCGGCGAGATGAAAGAGCAGGAGAGCGTCGCTTCGGCTTCGGAAAAAAGCGAGCTGGGCGTGACCGTACAGCAGGTAACGCCGGAGATCGCCGAAAGTTTGGGCCTCGACCGCCCCGACGGAGTCGTCATTACCGCTGTTGACCCCGGCAGCGTTGCGGATGATGCGGGACTCCGGCGTGGAGATATCATCCTGGAAGTCGACCGCAAGCCGGTGCGCAAAGTCGCCGATTATCGCAAAGCGGTCGGCGAGGTCAAAAAAGGCAAAGGCGTCCTGTTTCTGGTGCGCCGCGGCACCAGCACCATCTTCCTCGCTTTGAAACCACCGCAGTAAAAGACGGTGCCTCGGTGGTTTGCAGCGCATACGCGTCCGGCTCTTTTTATTAGTGTCGAAAGGCGTTACACTGAGGGGCAATTTAAGCGAGGTCTCCCTGTTTGAAAAAGCCGCGCTGGTTCAAAAAACTTTCGCTGCCGCGCCCTAAAGTCTTCCTCGTTTCCCTGACCGCTCTCGTCGTCCTTCTGGGAATCTTCGGTGTCTGGTACGTGCGGCACCTGGAAGGAATCGTCACGGCCAAATTCGAAGGGTCGAAGTGGCCGCATCCCTCGAAGATCTACTCGGATACCACGCTGCTCTACGTCGGCATGAATCTGCGGCGGGAGGACCTCTCGGAAAAACTTCGGCGCCTGGGATATCGCGAGACGCGCGGCGAGATGAACAAGGGTGAATACCGCTTCGCAAAAGGTGAGGCAGCGGAAATTTATCTCCATGACTTCGCTTATCCCATGGAGAACTTCAAAGGCTTCCCCATCCGGATCGCCTTTCAAGGCGTCGCCGTCACGCGCATGGAAAATCTCGCGACCGGTCAGGACGTCTTCTCGCTCGAGCTCGAGCCCGAGCTCATCGCTGGCCTTTACGACCGCATTTGGCAGGAGCGGCGAGTAGTGACGCTCGCCGAAGTGCCGCCGCTGCTCGTGCGCGCGGTGCTCGCCATTGAAGATGAGCGCTTCTACCGCCACCGTGGCATCGACCCGATCGGGGTGCTCCGCGCGATGTGGACGAACCTGCGAAGCGGGGGCGTCGTGCAGGGCGGCAGCACGCTCACGCAGCAGTTGATGAAAAATTTCTTTTTGAACGATGAGCGCACGTTCCATCGTAAGATCAAAGAAGCGATCATGGCGCTCATCGCAGAGCGGAAATATTCAAAAGACGAGATCCTGGAGAACTACCTCAACGAGATTTACCTCGGGCAGCGCGGGTCGCAGGGGATTTTCGGCGTCTGGCAGGGCGCGGAATTCTATTTCGCTAAAGACCTGCCGCAGCTGAGCGTCGGCGAGATCGCCTTGATGGCGGGGCTCATCCGGGCTCCCGGCCGCTATTCGCCGTACCGTAGCGTTGAAGCAGCGAAACAGAGAAGAAACGTCGTCCTGGCAAAAATGTTCGACGACAAGCTGATCACGCGCCGGCAGTACGACACCGCCGTCAAGGAAGTCATTCCGCGCCGCGACCTGATCAAGGTCACCAATGACGCGCCTTATTACGTCGATTATTTGCGGCGCGAGCTTGCCGAGAACTACGGCCACGACCAGCTGACGAAAGAGGGCCTTCGTATCTTCAGCAGCCTCGACCTCGGACTCCAGCGGATAGCCGAGAAGTCGCTCGCCGACGGCTTAAAGCAGCTGGAGGCTCAATATCCGTACCTCAAGAAGCGCGGCGAGGACGACAATCTCGAAGGTTCGATCATCGTGATCAAGCCGCAGACCGGCGAGATCAAAGCGATGGTCGGCGGTCGCGAATATCAGAAATCCCAATTCAACAGAATCTTTCAGTCACGGCGACAGCCCGGTTCGGTTTTCAAGCCCTTCGTCTATCTAGCCGCCTTGATGTACGGCGGCGAGGGCGGCAAGCGCTTCACTCCCGTGACCATGGTCGACGACTCGCAGTTCACCTGGAGCTACGAGGGCCAGGAATGGCAGCCCGCGAATTATCGCGGCGAGTATTTCGGCAGCGTGACGCTCCAGACGGCGCTCGAGCGGTCGCTCAATTCGGCTACGGCGCGCGTCGCACGAGACGTCGGCATTCGCCATGTGCGCGACATCGCCTATCGTCTCGGTATTCAGAGTCCGCTGCCGGTCTTTCCTTCGCTGGCGCTCGGCTCGGCGGAAGTGACGCCGCTGGAGGTCGCGGTTGCGTACGCGGCGCTGGCGAACGGCGGCGTGCGCACGCAGCCGCTCGCCGTCAAGCAGGTAATCGATCAGGAGGCGCGCGTGCTCGAGAAGCGGGACATCCAGGTCGAGAAGGTCATCACGCCGCAGCTCGCGTTCATGATGAATTACATGATGAAGGGCGTTCTCGACCGCGGTACCGCGCGCGCAGCGCGGCAGCTAGGCTTTACGCGTCCGGCCGCGGGAAAAACCGGCACCACCAATGACACCAAAGATGCGTGGTTCGCCGGCTACACGCCCGATCTACTGGCGGTCGTGTGGGTCGGCTTCGACAACGGCACGAAATTAGGTCTTTCCGGCGCACAAGCGGCGGTGCCGATCTGGGCCGATTTCATGAAGAAAGCGACCGCGGGCACGCAGGTGACGGACTTTGCGCCGCCGCCCGGCGTCAAGCTGATCGACATCGATCCCCTGAGCGGCGGCCGCGCGACGCCTAACTGTCCGACGGTGATCCAAGAAGTTTTTCTCGAAGGCGAGGAGCCGACGGGGTATTGCCCGCTCCATCCGTACGGATTTTTGTCCGCGCCGGCCGATTTCATCAACCGGCTGGTCGCGCCGCTGTTTGGAAGATAACGTGAACTTTTTCGACAGCCGTCACGCTGTTATGGCTATTGCTGTCCTATTGACGGCGCTCGGAGCCGCGTCGTGCGAGACCGGAAGCATTTACCGCGGCATCCCGCCGCGCACTACGCCAGAGCGCCGGCCGCCTGCGCCGCCGGAGTATTATCCGCCGCCGCGCGAGCCGCCTTCACCGCCTCCGCCGCCGCGCGCGCCGCTCGACCGGCCGCTTCGCGAAGAAGATTTGAGCGAGACTCCGCGCCAGGCGCCGCGCACGCCGTCGCCGCCTGCGCAGGAAGAGTATTCGCGCACGCCGTCGCTACCGCCGTCGGCGCCATCGACGCCGCTGCCCGCGCCCGCGCCGCCGCCGCTGCCGGATGACAGCTCTTTGCTCGCCAAGATTACGCCGTCAACGCCGCCGCAACGTGCCGCTTCGCTCCGCCTGACAGACGAGGGCAGGAAGCTGCTCGAGGCGGGCGATGCCTCGCGCGCGCTCGGACGACTGGAAAAGACCATCGCCATCGATTCGTCGAACCCGTACGGTTATTATTATCTCGCCAAGGCGCAGCACGCGCTCGGGCGCAATCAAGAGTCGCTGCGGTTTCTCGACGTCGCCGAGCCGCTGTTCGGAAACAATCCCTATTGGCTCGCGGAGGTCTTCGCATTGCGCGGCGAAAATTACCGGGCGCTCGGCTCCTACGAGCGCGCCGAAACGAATTACACGCAGGCGCTCCGCTTCAATCCCGGAAACAAAGTCGCCGCCGACGGGCTTGCGCGTGTTCAGAACGAGAACGGGCCGGCGCAGCGCTGAGAAACGTTATGCTCGTGCTCGGCGTGGAAACCTCGTGCGACGACACTGCGGCGGCCGTGCTCGCGGACGGCCGCAAAATCGTCTCCAACATCGTCTCGTCGCAGGACGCGGTCCATAGTCCATACGGCGGCGTCGTGCCCGAGCTGGCTTCGCGCCAGCACGTACGCAACATCCTGCCGATCATCGACGCGGCATTGAAGCAGGCCGGGATTTCTCTCGGCAACCTCGGTGGCATTGCGGTGACACGCGGTCCGGGCCTCGTCGGTTCGCTGCTCGTCGGACTCTCGGCCGTCAAGGCGATCGCCTATCGCTGGAACATTCCCTACGTCGGCGTCAATCATCTCGAAGCGCACCTGCTGGCGATTTTTCTCGACCGCGAGATCCCATTTCCGTATCTGGCGCTGCTCGCCTCCGGCGGGCATACGCTGCTCTATGTGGTGCGCGGTTTCGGCGACTATCGGTTTCTCGGCGGGACGCGCGACGACGCGGCAGGCGAGGCTTATGATAAGGTCGCCAAGATGATGGGACTCGGATATCCCGGCGGCCGCGTTATCGATCAGCTGTCGAAAAGCGGCAACGCCAAGGCAGTCGCGTTTCCGCGCGCGCGCATGAAAAAGGGCTCGCACGAGTTCAGCTTCAGTGGACTCAAAACCGCCGTGTGGCATTATCTCAAAGAAAGCCGCGGCGGCACCCCGCCGGCCGAAGTCGCCGCCAGCTTTCAGGAAGCCGTCGTCGACATGCTGATTGCACCGACACTTCGCGCCGCCATCGATCTCGACATCAAGGACATCGTGCTCGCCGGCGGCGTCGCGGCCAACAGCCGGTTGAGGGCCAAGATGACGGAAGCGGCTGCCGCCGAGGGCATCGAGCTTCACGCGCCGCCGCCGGCGCTCTGCACCGACAACGGGGCGATGATCGCGCTCGCTGGTTATCACATGCTGCAACGCGGCTTGCGCGACGATCTCCATCTCAATGCCGACGCCGACCTGACACTCTAAAGCGATTTGGGATTGTCGATTGCCACTTTCGATTAATCGAAAATCAAAAATCGAAAATTTTGGCATAAAAAAATAGTATGGCGAGCCTCTACCGGGACGCCCGCGAAGCGCTGAAAGATTCTGACTTCAAGCCGAAGAAGCGCCTCGGGCAGAATTTTCTCGTTCACGAATCGGTGCTCGACGCGATCATGCGGCTCGTCGAACCGGCTCCCGAGGACGAGATTCTAGAGATCGGCCCCGGTCTCGGCTCTTTGACGCGCCGGCTGGTCGAAAGCGGCGCGCGCCGCATCTTCGCAGTCGAAGTCGATCCGAAGCTGGTCGCGAAGCTGCGCGAGAGCGATCTGACGGCCCATTCGTCGCTCGAGCTGATCCACGGAGACATTCTGGAGCTGCCGCTCGAATCGATCCTGCCGGAGCGAAGTATCAAGCTTGTGGCGAACCTGCCTTACAGCATCTCGACGCCGGTGCTCTTCCGCTTGTTCGAGCTGCGCGAGCGATTTTCCTTCTTCGTTCTCATGGTGCAGCGCGAGGTCGCCGAGCGCATGGCGAGCGCGCCGGGGACCAAGACCTACGGCGCGCTGTCGGTGTGGTGCCAGATCTATGGCCGCATTGTCGCTAAAGTTCCGGTCGCACCCGAGGCGTTTTATCCTCGCCCCAAAGTAAGGTCGATGGTGCTGAAGATCGAGCTCCGATCCGAGCCGCTCATTGCGGCCGATGAGATTGCTGTAATGCAGGGATTGGTTCGCGCGTCATTCGGCCAAAGAAGAAAAACTCTGCTAAACAATCTTACCGGCGGGCTCAAACGACCGCGCGGGGAAATCGAGCGGCTGCTGCGTGCGCAAAACATCGATCCGATGCGGCGCGGCGAAACGCTCGCGGTCGACGAATTCGTCCGGCTCGCGCGTGCGATTCAAGTTCTGCGCATCCCCGCCTCTAACGAAAGTGACTGAGGAGTATGCCCGAGCTTCCCGAGGTCGAGACGATCTGCCGCGGTCTGCGCTCGCGCATCGTCGGTCGCCGCATCGTCGGCGTCGATGTGCTTGAGCCGCGACTCCGCACCCGCGTCGGCGAGGATTTCGCGTCGGCGCTCACCGGCAAAACCATTGCGGCGGTCAGCCGCCGCGCGAAATATATTCTGATCGACCTGGACGACGGCTCGGTCTGGATGACCCATCTCGGCATGTCGGGGAAGCTCATCTGGGTCAACGCCGGTAGACGGCGCGAAAAACACGATCACATCATCGTAAAACTCGATGGCGGCAACGAGCTTCGGTATCACGACCCGCGCCGTTTCGGCCTGTCGCTCGTCACCACGCGGGCCGAGCTCGGTTCGCTGCCGCACATAAAGACGCTCGGGCCCGAGCCGCTCGACGGAGAATTCAACGCGGACTACCTATACGGCGCTACGCGCGGCTCGCGGCGGAAAATCCGCGATCTGCTGATCGATCAGACGACCGTCGCCGGTCTCGGCAACATCTACGCCAACGAAATCCTTTTTCACGCCGGCGTGCGGCCGACGGCGCGGGCGTGGAAGCTCCGCCGCTCCGAGGTTGAACGTGTCGCGAAACTAACGCCGAAGATTCTGCGCGAGGCGATCCGCTGGTGCGGCACATCGTTTTCCGATTATCGCGACGCCGACAACCAATATGGCAACTTTCAAAAGCATCTCAGGGTCTACGATCGCGAGCGGGAGAAGTGCCGCGCGTGCGGCGCTTCGATAAAACGCGTGGCGGTCGGAAACCGCAGCGCCTTTTACTGCCCGCGCTGCCAGAAATGAAACAATTCAGCGCGACGCGAGCCCGCGCCGCGTCTTTTCGAATCCGAACAGCTTGATGAAGCCGCCGAAAGCGCGGTCGCTTAAAGCTTTCAAATGCTGGATGTATTCGGGCGTCTCGCGCCGGATCGTTTCCGCGTCGATTTTTCCACCCAGCTCGGTGATCTCGTCGCTGTTCGACGGAACGTTGAGCCAGCGCTCGATCATCGGCTGATCGACCTCCAGGTGAAACTGAAGCGCGTAGACTTTCTCGCCGTAGCGAAACGCCTGCTGCTCGCAGAGCGGCGACGACGCGAGGTGGTCCGCGCCGCGCGGCAGCTCGAAGGTGTCGCCGTGCCACTGGAAGATTTTTTCCCGGGCTTCGAAATGCGTGAGAAGGGGATCGCTCGAACCCTTCGCCGTGGTGGCGACGTCGTACCAGCCGATCTCCTTCTCGCAGTTTTTATACACCGATGCGCCCAGCGTTTTCGCGATCAATTGCGCTCCGAGGCAAATTCCCAAAACCGGCATGTCGCGATTGAGGGCGTTTTCGATGAGCCGCATCTCGGTGGCGAGATGCGGATATTCGGCCGTATCGTTGACGCTCATCGGCCCGCCGAGGACGACCAAGCCGTGATAGCCGTCGAGCGCCGGCTGCGCGTCCGGATGGCGGCCGAAATTCACGTAGCGGATGCGAAAACCGGCGCGTTTGAGAAGCGGATTGAGGGTGCCAAGAATTTCGTGCGGGACGTGCTGGAAAACGAGCAGTCGCGGCATCGCAGTCGCTAATCGGCTTTCGCCGGCGCGCCGACGATACGGATCTGCGTCGAGAGCTGGTAAGTCATTCCCTGATCGTCGTAATCGAGCTCGCCGAAAAATGCAAGATAACCTCTTTCCGGAGCACTCACCTCGCCGACAATCGTTCCGCCGGAAATCTCCACCGGCCGCTTCTTCCATGTGGCGGTGCGGAAATCCGCATTGGGCGCCTCCGCTACCCACAGCCGCGCGGCCTTCGGCGCGGCGGAGGAATCGACCGTAAGCCGCAGCTTGGAGCCGCTCGGCTCGTAGTTCCACTTCAGCGCCGGCATCGGCTTGCCGCTCATCTGATGCCGTGTGAACGCGGCAACGCCGTTCAGCAGACGGTTCATGCTGTCGGGATTGGGTTGGAGCAGGTCGTGGCCTGTGTTTGGCACATACAGCACCCATTTATCGCCCGGAAGGTCTTTCCAGTAGAGATTCAGCGCGTCGGTCACCCAGTAGAAATCGTTGCTCCCGTTGACGATGAACTTAGGCATTGAAAAGCGATCTCGGTAGCTCCACGGATCGACCATGCTCAAGAGGCGGCGGCCCTCCGGCGTTTGCGGGATCGGTAGGAGGCCGCGCTTGACGTAGGGTTGCAGACGCTCGCTGAACGCGCCGAAGGCTTCAATCTGCTTCGGCATCTGCGCGCCCATGTTGAGCGTGTCGATGACCATCGGCGCGATCGCGGCGACCCGCTTGTCCGCCGCGGCGGTGAGCCACGTCGTCCAGCCGCGCTTCGACAATCCGGACACAACAAAGCGCTCGACCGGTTGTTTCCAGTCACCGGCGGCGAATGCCTGCAAGGCATCCATTGCTTTGACAACGCTTTTTACCATTGGGAACAGCAGAGGCCAGTTCTCGTCCTTCGTCTTCAGATAACGGACGAACGTCTCGGCGATGAGGTTGTCTTCGTAGAGGCCGTCTTCGAGCAGCGGCTGGTTCGGAACGTTGTAGAGGAACGCGACCGGGGCGCCGATCTTGCGCGCGAGCTCCGTGCCGATGAGCGCGTGCGCCGGACGCGGCGAGCCGCCGGTGACCCAGAGAAACAGCGTCCGATTCGGCGCCGCGCCTTTCGGCTGATAAACCTGTAGCTCGTGACGCCAGGTGATGCCTTCCCAGTTCTGGGAAACGACTTGAAGCGTATAAATGCGATCGCCTGCTTGCTCGCTGGTGTCTTTTAGGCTCCAGGCGAACTCGGGCTCCGGTTTACGCAGATACTGTTCGAGATCGGCGAAGGCGAGCGAAGGAAGTAAAAAAAAGGCGAATGCGGCTAAGGAAAAGCGCGCGCGCGAAAGCATGAAGTCATTTTGAACGAGCGGAGACGATTGTGCAATGAGGGGACAGGAACATCCTCAGCCGATGACTTTGTAATCTCCTCCCAAGTAGCTCCGGCACAGCGCCTGGTACGTCGAAGACCCCATCTTGATCCAGTTGAGCGCCTCGCCGCCGATCTCTTTTTTCACCGTGGCGGGTGTGCCGGCGGCCAGCACATGCGGTGGAATCTTCGTGTGGGGGACGACGACGCTGCCCGCGGCGATCAGCGACTCCTCGCCGATTTCGGTATTTTCCAGGATCGTCGCGTTCATACCGATGATCGCACCGCGCCGGATGACGCAGCCTTCCATAATCGCACCGTGGCCGACAGTGACGTCGTCTTCGATGATCGTCGGTGCCTCGCCCTGATGAATGACGCAGTTGTCCTGGACGCTCGTGCGCGCGCCGATGACGATCGGATAGGCGTTCTGATCGGAGCGCAGCACCGCGCCGAACCAGATGCTCGAATCCTCTCCGACGGTGACGTCTCCGATCAAAACCGCGGTCGGAGCGATGAACGCTTGCGGCGAGATTTTAGGCCTGCGGCCTTTGTATTCGATGATCATCGAAGCCACCTCCGCGGAAGTCGTTTCAAGCTATTGGATGGCAGACGCCAAATCAATCCCGCAAGCGAAAGGCCGAGACAGCCGTCGCGACGATGCTGTCGCCGATTGCGAGCGAAGCCGTCGCGCCCGGCGAAGGCGCGTTCAGCACGTGGATCGCGTTGCCGATCTGCCGGATGACGAAATCGTCGAGCAGCGCGCCGTCCGCTGCGACCGCTTGCGCGCGGACGCCCGCGCCGCCCGGCTGTAAATCGTCAATCGTGATCTCTGGCACGAGACGCTGAAGCGCTCGCGTGAAGGCACTCTTGCTGAGCGAGCGGTACTGCTCCGCAAGGCCCACGCGCCAGTAGCGCCGCGCCACGGAGCGAAAGCCGGAAAAGGACAGCGTCTCCCACAGGTCACGCGGACTAAAATCCGTCTTGCGATAGCCCTCGCGCGCGAGCGCGAGCACGGGGTTGGGGCCGGCCTCGACGTAGCCATGGATCGATCGGGTAAAATGCACGCCGAGAAAGGGAAAGCGAGGATCGGGCACCGGATAGATAAGTCCTTTGATCAGATCGTTTTTTTGCGGCGCGACTTTGTAATACTCTCCGCGGAAGGGAACGATCTGCACGCCGACGCGAGCAAACGCTTGCTCCATCAGGCGCGCGATGCGATCGGAGAAGAGTCCGCCGCAATTGATGAGAAAACGACCGCGGAACTCCTCCCGGCCGGTGCCGAGAATCATCTCATTGGGGGATGAAGAAATATATTTGACGTTACGCGACGTGAAAATGTCACCGCCGAACGCGCGCACGTTTTTCGCGTACGCCTCGGCCACACGGGTGAAATCGATAATGCCCGTAGCGGGCGAATGAATCGCGCGGATACCGCGCGCGTGCGGCTCGATCTCTTTGAGACGCTCGGGACCGATCATTTGCAGGCCGGAAACTCCGTTCGCCGTCCCGCGACGGTAAAGCTCTTCGAGCCGCGGCAGCTCGGCCTCGTTCGTCGCGACAATGACTTTGCCGCAAAGGTCGTAGCGTATGCCGTTGCGGTCGCAGAACTCCAACAGCGCGCGCCGTCCGGACACGCACGTCGCTGCTTTCAGCGAACCGGGCTTGTAGTAAATGCCGGCGTGGATGACGCCGCTGTTGTGACCCGTCTGGTGGCGCGCGATCTCGGATTCTTTCTCGAGTACAACGATGCGCAGGCGTGGAAACCGTTCCGCCATTTTCATCGCGGTGGCGAGGCCGATAATGCCGCCGCCGATGATGATGATGTCGTATTGGCCGCCCGCCATACCGTTAGGTGTCGACCGTGTCGAATTCCAGGCGGCAGGCGAGCCCTTCGACCGGCAAGGCGATCATGGTGGATGGCGCCTAGTGCTTCTCGATTGCCGTCTGGATTTGCTTGTCTCTCAGCCTGCGGACGAGCTCGTCGTACGATTGGTTGGCGATGATGCGGTTGAACTGGGAGCGATAGTTGTTAACGATGCTGATGTTTTCTACGACGACGTCGTAGATTTTCCATTCTTTGCCGGCCTGCCGAAGCCGGTAATTAAGCGCGTATTCTTCGCCTTTTGCGGTGAGTATCCTGCTCTGGACCTCGGCGTAGTCGCTGTCGATCATTTCTTTGCCGTAAACGAATTTCTCGTTCGTGTACGATTCGATTTGTTCGATATAAGCGCGCTCGAGGAGGTCGGTGAAAAGCTGCGTAAATTCATCCTGCTCTCTCGGACTTCGATTTCTCCATTCCGCGCCTAACGAGCGGCGGGCCATCTCCGTGAAATCGAAGCGCGCATAGAGCGCTTTTCGGAGCAGGTCGCGGCGCTCTTTTTTCTTCGCTTCGCTCTTGAGCCCGGGATTTTTCAGAATCGTCGTGATTTCATTTACCGTCCCGCGCACCTGGTCGGTCGGCGTCAACAAGTCGGGTCTTGTCGCCGGCGCCGCCGGGGGTTGCGATTTTGCCGGCCCGCGCGCTTTATCCGGCGCGGCCGCCGCCGCCGGGAGTGTATTCATCAAGCAGCATATCACCAGCGCCGCAGCCGCGGCAGGAGCGAAGTTACTGCCCATTATTGCTTCCCTTCTCGCCGGCGGTCTTGTCCCTCCCGCCTTTATCGCCGCCGCCCTTGGAGGTGAGGTCGCCGCCGATAAGTTTGCCGAGCAAGTCAATTATATCGGGTGGCGATTCCGTCTCGCGAATCTTGCCTCCGCTGGGGATGAGTTTGTCGGAAGAACCCGGGCTGATTAGAACGAACTTGTCGCCAATGAGTCCGCGCGAGCGAATCGAAGCGATGACGTCGTCCTGCAGCTTGACATCCGCATTCATGCGAAATCCCAAGCGGGCACGGTCGCCGGCGAGTGACAAGGTCTCGACGCGCCCGACTTTGACGCCGGCGATCTCGATCGGATCGCCTGGCTTGAGGCCGGCAACGGAGGCGAAGTCGGCGTAAACGACATAGCCTTGATTTCCGAGAACCTCGAGCTTTCCGAGGCGAACGGCGAGATATCCGAGGCAGAGGATGCCGATCAGAACGAAGATACCGACGGCGATTTCAGTACGCGTATTGTTCACGGCTTCTCCTACAGGACTTGTATAGGTCCTTCCGTATCTCCTCGAATGAATTGCTGAACAATAGGGTTTTTTGAAGCCTGGAACTCGTTCGAGGGTTTGATCTCTTCGATCACGCCGTTGGCGAGAATCGCCACGTAATCGGAAATATCGAAGACCTGCGGAATCGTGTGGCTTACAACGACGGCGGTGAAGCCGAATGTCCGCTGTGTCCGCGCGATCAGCTGGTGAATGCTCGCGGCGAGAATCGGATCGAGGCCCGTCGTAGGCTCGTCGAAAAGGACGATCTGCGGATCGGTCACGAGAGCGCGCGCTAGGCCGGCGCGCTTTCGCATGCCGCCGGAAAGCTCCGCCGGAAATTTATAACCCATGCCTTCGAGACCGACCTGTTCCAAACGGTCGTCCACTTTCTTTTGAATCTCGGTCTCGTTGAGACGCGTTTTTTCGCGCAGCGGGAAGGCCACGTTGTCGAAAATAGTCATCGAGTCGAGCAACGCCGCGCCCTGAAAAAGGACGCCGAACCGGCTCCGGATTTCATAGAGCTCTTTCTGTTTGAGCTTCGTGATATCGGTGCCATCGACCAGGATTTCCCCGCGATCGGGCGTCAGCAACAGGTTCAGGTGTTTTAGGAGCACGGTCTTGCCGCAGCCGCTCGTTCCGACGATCGTCGTCGTTTTCCCGGTGACGAATTCCAGGTTGACGCCCCTCAGAACTCGTTGTGTCCCGAAGCTCTTATGCAGATCGACTACTCGTATCATTGGGCGAACGCGATTTAAAGCATAATCGACGTCAAAAAGTAATCCCAAACCAGAACAAGAACAAACGACAGCACGACGGATTCGGTCGTCGCTTTGCTGACTCCCGTCGCCATCGGCGGCGCGTTGAATCCCTTGTAGCAGCACACCCAGGTGATAATAAGGCCGAAGCTCAACGATTTCACGAAGCCGCTGTAGACGTCCTGGAACACGACGCTCGTATCCATGCCGGCGAAATAGCTGCCGGAGCTGACGCCCAGGAGCCCTACGCCGATGATGTAAGCGCCGAAAATGCCGACGACGTCGAAGATCGCCGTCAACAGTGGCATCGCTATCAGGCTCGCGATGATACGCGGAGACACCAGATACTTGACGGGATTGATCGCCATTGAAGAAAGCGCGTCGATCTGTTCGGTCGCGCGCATGGTGCCGAGCTCGGCCGCCATGGCGGAGCCGGTCCTGCCGGTGACCATGAATGCGGAGAGCACCGGGCCCAACTCGCGCAAAAGGCTGAGCGCCGCGGCGGAGCCGAGCCAGCTTTCGGCGTTGAACTTCCGCAGGCTATAATAAAATTGAAATCCCATCACCATGCCGGTAAAAAAGCCCGACAGGAGGACGACGGACAGCGAGTCGACGCCGATCGTCTTTAGATGATAGACGACAAGCCGAAGTTTCGCCGGCGGACGGAACGCCAAGCCGACCGCGGAGAGCAGAAAGAGGAAGATTCTACCCATCTCCGAAAGCTGGCGTAGAGTAAATCTGCCGATTTGACTTAAGAGGAAAAGCATCGCTGTGCGGGTTAACCTCACGCTAATATAAAAAAGCCGGAAGATTTGCAAGTCGATGGCGGTTACAAAGTCGAAATTCGCTCCCGACGAAACGGTGGACACGGTCTTCAACGGGAAAGTCTCCATCATCCAGAAGCGAACTGGATACCGTTTTTCGATCGATGCGCTGCTGCTGGCGCATTTCGCGACGGTGAAGAACGCTCGGAGGATCGTCGACCTTGGCTCCGGTAGCGGCGTTGTCGGCATGATCCTGGCCGAGCTCGATCGTGACGCCGAGGTGGTCGGGATCGAGCTGCAGGAAAGCATGGTCGAACGCGCACGCAGAAGCGCGGCGCTCAACGGCTTCGCCAGCCGCGTGACGTCGCTGCTCGGAGACGTTCGCGCGATCGGTTCGCTCCTCGGAAGAGAAACTTGCGATTATGCGGTCGCGAATCCGCCTTACCGGGCGGCTTCCAGCGGCAGAATCAATCCCGACGCGGAAAAGCGCATGGCGCGTCACGAGATTGTCGCCGGCGTCGGCGACTTCGTGCGCGCCGCCGCGCATGCCGTGCGGCCCGGCGGCGGCCTCGCCGTCGTCTATCCGGCGGGGCGCCTGATCGATTTGCTCGAAACGATGCGGCGGGAGCGTTTCGAGCCCAAGCGCCTCAGGCTCGTGCATTCGTTTGCGGGCGCGGAAGCGTCGCTCGCGTTGGCCGAAGGCGTTAAAAACGGCCGCGCCGAACTCAAGGTATTGCCGCCTTTAACGATCTATACTGCCGGACGCGAGTACACGCCGGAGGTATGCGCGCTGCTGGCAGGCAAAATTGAAAGCTAAGCCTTGCGCCGTCGCGCGTGGGCAGCGAAAAGCCTGTTGAGCGCGCGGCGGATTTCCGGGTCCTTGACGGAGTGCAGCGTCTCTTCTCCGAGCGCTGCGGGCGCCTGAGGGGCGGCTAGAGTGTCCGTTGCGGCGATTTCAGCGATTGACGAAGTTACTTCGCCGACGTAGAAAAAAATATTCTTGACTACCTCGCGTCCGAGCTTCTCGTTAACCTTGTCGGTGATCGTGTCCTTCATGTACTGCAGTTGCTGCATCCAGACGTGACTCGATACTTTGACGAACAGCGTGCCGTTGCGGATTTTCTCCGGCTGGGCGTTACGCGCGATGATATCGCCGACGACTTCGTTCCAGATCGGCCACACGCCATATTCGGCCAGCCTTCCGGACGGATCGATGCGCTTAAGCGACTTCTCCAATACTTGACCCAGCTGCTCGACGAACGCATCGTTCTTCGCCATATGCGCAAAGTTATAACAAAACGTCACTCTCGGAGCCAGAATTTTTTATTTATTGCGGCTCGTAAGAACATCAAATTTTCATACCGAAATGACGCGAAGCGCGATCTTTCATTCGGAGAACGAAGTCGCCGCTTTCTGTCAAGAAAAATTTTTTTGAAATGAAAAAAAAATTTCTTGACAATCATTTTAAATGGTCTCATAAGGGCCTTTGTCATAACAATATATTGGGGTAGAATAGAAGGGATGCCCACTACACCTAGGGCGGGCCTTCGGATTGGAGTTGCGCGATGGCAAAAGCCGCACCGTATGAAACCAGCGAAAATCCAGGGAAAAACGGTCCCACAGGTCTGACCCTTGAGCGATATTTCACTCGCGCCGGGATCAGCCCATACGACGAGATGGAATGGGAGGTGCGGTCGGCCGCCATTGTCAATGAAAAAGGCAAGGTCGTTTTCGAGCAGGCAAACGTCGAGATTCCCAAAGCCTGGTCGCTGATGGCGACCAATGTCGTGGTATCGAAGTATTTCCGCGGGCCGCTTGGGAGTCCTCAGCGCGAGCATAGCGTCAAGCAACTCATCGGCCGCGTCGTCAATACCGTAACCGGTTGGGGAAGGAAGGACGGGTATTTCGCGACGGAGGAGGACGCCCAGACGTTTTCCGACGAGCTCACGCATATCCTCGTCCACCAGCTCGCCTGCTTCAACAGCCCGGTGTGGTTTAACTGCGGCATCGAAGAAAAGCCGCAGTGCTCGGCTTGTTTCATCTTATCGGTCGACGACACGATGGAATCGATCCTCGACTGGTACCGCAAAGAGGGTGTTATCTTCAAAGGCGGCTCCGGTTCGGGCGTCAACCTGTCGAAAATCCGCTCCGCTAAGGAGCAAATGACCGGCGGCGGCACTGCGTCAGGGCCGGTGTCCTTCATGAAGGCTGCCGACGCCTCTGCCGGCGTCATCAAATCCGGCGGCAAAACACGGCGTGCGGCGAAGATGGTCATTCTCAACTCCGACCATCCCGACATCGAAGAGTTCATTAAATGCAAGGTCGAGGAAGAGAAAAAGGCTTGGGCGCTGATCGACGCCGGCTACGACGCGAGCCTCGACGGCCCTGCCTACGGCAGCGTGTTTTTCCAGAACGCCAACAACTCGGTGCGCGCCACCGACGAATTCATGCAGGCGGTCATCGAGGATCGCGATTGGCAGACGCGTTACGTCAAAAGCGGCGAGGTCTGCGATACGTATAAAGCGCGGGACCTGCTGCGCATGATCGCCGAGGGGACGTATTTCTGCGGCGATCCGGGTATGCAGTTCGACTCTACGATCAACGATTGGCACACGTGCGCGAATACGGGGCGCATCAACGGCTCGAATCCGTGCTCCGAGTACATGCATCTCGACAATTCCGCGTGCAATCTCGCGTCGCTCAACCTGCTCAAGTTTCTCCGCGACGACGGCGGCTTCGACGTGGACGCATTTCGCCGGACCGTCGATATCATCATCCTCGCGCAAGACATTCTGGTAGACAATTCGTCGTATCCCACGCCGGAAATCGCCGCCAACGCGCACGCATTCCGCGAGCTCGGCATGGGCTACGCCAATCTAGGCGCGCTGCTCATGTCGCTGGGCTTGCCTTACGACTCCGACGGCGGACGCGCTTATGCGGCCGCCATCACGGCGCTCATGTCCGGTGAAGGATATTTGCAGTCCGCGCGGGTCGCCGCCGCTTTACAGCCGTTCGAAGGTTTCGATACGAACCGCCAGCCGATGCTCCGCGTTCTCGGCAAGCACCGCAGCGCGGCCTACAAGATCTCGCCGTCGCAGGTGCCGCTCGATCTTCTCGCCGCGGCGCGCGAGTCCTGGGACGAAGTCTGCAAAGAGGCCGAGGTCCACGGCGTCAAGAACTCGCAGATCTCCGTTCTTGCGCCGACCGGCACGATCGCCTTCATGATGGACTGCGACACGACCGGCGTCGAGCCCGACATCGCGCTCGTCAAGTACAAAAAGCTCGTCGGCGGCGGACTCCTGAAGATCGTCAATCACACTGTCCCGCGCGCGCTCCGGCGTCTCGGCTACGATGTGAAGCAGATCCAGGACATGATGGAGTACATCGAGGAGCACGAGACGATCGAGGGCGCGCCGCATCTGCGCGACGAGGACCTGCCGGTCTTCGACTGCGCCTTCAAGCCGCAGAACGGCAGCCGCACGATCCATTATATGGGTCATTTGAAGATGATGGGCGCCGTGCAGCCGTTCATCTCCGGGGCCATCTCGAAGACGATCAACATGCCGTCGGACGTGAGTGTGGACGAGATCATGCAGGCCTACGTCGAGGCTTGGAAGCTCGGCGTCAAGGCGGTGGCGATTTACCGCGACGGCTCAAAGCGCACGCAGCCGCTCAACACCTCGAAAGAAGAAGCGAAAGCTTCGAAGACTGAAGCGAAGGAAACGCGCCCATTCAGACGCAAACTCCCCGATGAGCGCCGTTCGATCACGCACAAGTTCGACATCGCGGGCCATGAAGGCTACATCACCGCGGGTATGTACGAAGACGGACAGCCGGGAGAGATCTTCATCGTCATGTCCAAGGAAGGCTCGACGATCTCCGGGCTAATGGACTCGTTCGCCACTGCGATTTCCATGTCGCTGCAGTACGGCGTGCCGCTGAAGGCGCTCGTCGACAAGTTCAGCCACATGCGCCTCGAGCCGTCGGGATTCACGAAAAATCCGAACATCCCGATCGCCAAATCGATCATGGACTACATCTTCCGCTGGCTCGCGACGAAGTTCCTCGATGGCGACGCGCAGCAGGAGGCAGGAGTCATACGCGACAACGGAGGCGAGGAGAGCGTCGAGGCTAAAGGCGAGCATAAGGTCGTTCAACTCGCAGCCGCCGCTCCGCGCGGCGGAGCCCCGGTATCGATCAGCAGCGTCACGAGCCTGTATCAGCAGGACGCGCCGCCGTGTCCCGACTGCGGCGCGATCATGATCAGGAGCGGCGCCTGCTATAAATGCATGAACTGCGGAGCCGTGAGCGGCTGCTCGTAAGGCTTCTGCAGCACATAACGACGAGGAATGGGAGAAGTAAAGTCTTTCTGCACTAAAGCGCTCAGCGCCGCGAAGCTTTGCACGTACTGCGGGCGGCGGCTCTCCGTCTTCGGGGGCCGCTTCGACACGAAAGTAAAAGACTTCATCGTGCCGCTTTCGAAGGGCGGGGAAGACACTCCCGAAAATACCGTCGCAAGCTGCAAGGAGTGTCAGTTTTTAAAGGGCGATTATTTGAATTACGCACTCCTGCCGATGAGCCGAACCCGACTGCTCGGCGATATTCGCCGCTATCTCGCCGAGATCAGACAACTTGTCGGCAGCCGCAGCTCGATCGTGGATCTGCCCAGCTCGCGCCGCTAGCGCCCGCTACCTCGCCGCAACCTATTTTTTCTGCAAATTCAGCAGACCGCTTTGGCTGTCGATGTCGAGGCGGAAGTTGCTCAAGAAATTGAGCCCTAGAAGGCCCGCGACCGCCGCATCCGGGAAGACGTCGTGGACCGCGACCGTCACGTTTTTGAGCTCCATGCCGCCGACCTCCATCGATCGGACGGTGGCGAGCGGAGCCTGGATAACGCCGTTTGCCGTGTTGAAAGAAAGCGTGGGCGGATTTGGGCCGAGGTCCAGGTTGATGGCGGCGGCCGTCGCCTGAGAGATCGTCGTATAGCTCGCTCCGGTATCGACCACGAAGTTTACCGGAACAGTGCCGTTCAGCACGCCTTTGACGACCATGAGATCGCCGCGTCGCTGAAACTGGATGGACGCCTTGTCCGGCTTAGGCGGCGCGACCGGAGCTGCCTGCTGCTCCGCGCGTCGAATCAATGTCGCCCGGGAGCGAGATTGCTCGGGAATTTCGTTGATATTGTTCGTGAAGTGGACGATTCCTGCGGCGTCGGTCCAGCGATACATCTCGACGATCTGCGCTCGCGCCGACGCCACGGCTGCGAGTAATGCCGCCGCGATCAAAACCGGTCTAACATTCATCGGCGTCAATGTACCACAACCGCACGGCGAGAAAAACGCGCTTTAGCCGCCTTTACATGGGGGGATGTCTGTGTTAGAAATATTATCAATAAAATCAAGAAAGAGAGATGATGAACGGAGGAACGATGGGAATTGCTCAACCTGAGCGCAAAGAAGTGATTGAGCAGTTCAAACTCCATCAGAGCGATACTGGCTCGCCGGAGGTTCAAGTCGCTTTGCTGAGCCAGCGCATTGATCACCTCACGGAGCATTTCAAGATCCACGTGAAGGATCACCACTCCCGCCGCGGGCTTCTCAAGCTGGTCGGCCAGCGGAGAAGGCTTCTCGATTATCTCCGCAAGAACAACTACGAGAGATACCGAAGCTTGATCCAGCGGCTAGGCATCCGCAAGTAGTGGTTCTCGCTGGCGCTCCTCCCGCCCGGTTTTCACACTTTCCTGCCGTTCATTCAGAGGGTCCAACCCATGGTTAAAAAAATACAAGTCGATTTTCACGGCCGTCCTTTATCTATAGAGGTCGGCCGGGTGGCCAAGCAGGCCGACGGCGCCGCGCTGGTCCAATACGGCGAGACTGTCGTGCTCGTCACCGCTGTCGCTGCAAAGGAAGTAAGGGCCGAAGCGGATTTCTTTCCGCTCACGGTCGACTACCAGGAGCGGACCTTCGCCGCCGGTAAAATTCCCGGCGGTTTTTTTAAGCGTGAAGGGCGTCCTTCGGAAAAGGAAATCCTAACGTGCCGGTTGATCGACCGGTCGATCAGGCCGCTTTTCGCCGGCGGCCTTCGCGCCGAAACCCAAATCATCGCCACCGTCCTCTCCGCGGATCGCGAAAATGATCCCGATGTCGTCGCTATGCTCGGCGCATCCGCTGCGCTCGAAGTCTCCGATATTCCGTTTAACGGACCTCTCGCCGGCGTCCGAATCGGCCGGGTCAATCGGCAGTGGGTAATGAATCCCACGCAAAGCCAGCTCCAGGAGAGCGACGTCGATATCTTTCTCTCCGGCAGCCGCGACGCCATCGTCATGGTCGAGGGCGGCGCGCGCATTGTCCCCGAGGACGAGATCCTCGAAGCGCTGTTCAAGGGCCACGAGGCGATTCAGCCGCTGCTCGATTATCAGGAAGAGATCAAGCGCGCCGTCGGCAAAGCCAAGCGGCAGGTCCCTCTTATCGAGACGGATAAGAACCTGCTCCAAAGCGTCGAAGGATTGGCGCGCGACAAGATTCTGGGCGCCATCGCGATCGGTGAGAAGCTCGAGCGCTATAAAAAACTCGATGAGGTCAAGCGCGAAGTCATCGAGCAGGCGGCGCAGCAGTTCCCGGAGCGCGAGAAAGAGATTAAAGCGAGCTTCGACGAGCTCAAAAAGAAATACTTCCGCTATCAGATCGTGCACGACCGCCGCCGCATCGACGGCCGCGGCCTTAAGGATATCCGGCCCATCACCTGCGAGATCGAGGTCCTGCCGCGCACGCACGGCTCGGCGCTATTCACGCGCGGCGAGACCCAAGCGCTCGTGGTTGCGACGCTCGGTACTACCTCCGACGAGCAGAAGATCGACGCGCTGATCGGCGAGCACTATAAAAAATTCATGCTGCATTATAATTTTCCGCCGTTCAGCGTCGGCGAGGTCAAATTTCTGCGCGGCCCGAGCCGCCGCGATATCGGCCACGGCAACCTGGCCGAGCGCGCGCTGATTCCAGTGCTGCCGCCGGAAGAAGCTTTTCCCTATACCGTCCGGGTGGTCTCTGAGATTCTCGAATCGAACGGGTCCACTTCGATGGCGACTGTCTGCGGCGGCTCGCTGGCATTGATGTCGGCCGGCGTGCCGACCCGCGCGCCCGTCGCCGGCATCGCAATGGGGCTCATCAAAGAAGGCGATCAGATCCGCGTTCTTTCGGACATTCTCGGCGATGAGGACCATCTCGGCGATATGGATTTCAAAGTCGCGGGCACGAGCCAAGGCGTCACATCGCTGCAGATGGATATTAAGATCGCCGGCGTTACGCGCGAGGTCATGCGCGACGCGCTCTACCAGGCGAAGGAAGGCCGCGAGCATATCCTCGGTATCATGAACCAGACGATCTCCGAGCCGTGCCGTGAGATGTCGAGTCACGCTCCGCGTATCATCACGCTCAAAGTCCGGCCCGAGAAGATCCGCGAGATCATCGGCCCCGGAGGCAAGGTCATCCGCGGCATCGTCGAGGAGACTGGCGTAAAGATCGACGTCGAGGACGACGGCACGGTCATGATCGCATCGAACGACGAGGCGGCGAGCCGCCGCGCGATCGAGATGGTCCAACGCATTGTCGCGGAGCCGGAAGTCGGAAAGATTTACCGCGGTACGGTGAGAAAGATCGTCGACTTCGGCGCTTTCGTGGAAATTCTCCCCGGCACCGACGGCCTGCTGCATATCTCGCAGCTCGCGCCCGAGCGCGTCCGGCGTGTCAGCGACGTGCTGAGCGAGGGCGACGAGGTGATGGTGAAAGTCCTGGACATCGACAAACAGGGAAAGATCAAGCTCAGCCGCAAAGAGGCGCTCGAAGAGGCGAACGCCACGTAAGCCTCGCTTGCGTCCAAAGCAATCGTGTTCAACAAGACCGTTCTCGCCAACGGCATCCGCGTGGTTTCCCGCGAGATGCCCGGCACCCGTTCCGTGACCCTCGGAATCTGGGTGGAAAACGGCTCGCGCCACGAATCCCGCCGCCAAAACGGCATCTCGCATTTCATCGAGCATCTCTTCTTCAAGGGTACCGAGCAGCGGAGCGCCGCGCGCATCGCCGAGGAGATGGATTCGGTCGGCGGCGTGCTCAACGCTTTCACCGCCAAAGAGTACACCTGCTACTACGCCAAGGTGCTGGACGAAAATCTTCCGCTCGCGGTCGACCTCCTATGCGACATTTTTCTGCACTCGGTTTTCGATCCTGAAGAGATCGAGCGGGAGCGGCAGGTCATTCTCCAGGAGATCTCGCAGACCGAGGATACTCCCGACGACTACGTGCACGATCTCTTTAGCCTGGATTTTTTCGCCGATCATCCGCTAGGCCGACCGATCTGCGGCGATCCCGAGACCGTCAACGCGCTTCATCGCGAAGATTTTCTCGCCTTCGTCCGCGACCGCTATCTTCCCGGCCGCGTCATCGTTTCCGCCGCCGGAAACCTGAAGCATGAATATCTCACGGAAGAGATCGCGCGGCGTCTAGGCTCGATTGAGCGAGCTGCGCAATTGCGCGACGGCGAAGGCGCCGTGCCGCAGCTGCAAAACGGCATCTTCCAACATGCGAAAAAGCTTGAGCAGGCGCACCTGTGCTTCGGCCTCGCCTCGGTGAATCAGTCGGACCCGCGCCGCTATGTCGCCTACGTGCTCAATACGCTGCTCGGCGGCGGGATGAGCTCGCGGCTTTTCCAGGAGATCCGCGAAAAACGCGGACGCGTTTACTCCGTCTATTCTTTTCTTTCGTCTTACCGCGACATCGGCTATCTCGGAATTTACGCGGGTACGAGCGTCGAATGGAGCGAAGAGGTCGTAGAGCTGGTCATCGCCGAGATCAAAAAGCTCGCCGCCGGCGAGATCCGCGACGACGAGATCGAGCGCACGAGAAATCAGCTCGTGGGCAATATCATTCTCGGCCTCGAGAGCTCGGATTCGTGGATGCGCGACATCGCCAAGGACGAGATCTTTTTTGGCCGGGCGATTTCGCTCGACGACGTTATCCGCGACATCCGCGCCGTCACCCGGGACGCCGTCGTCGAGCTGGCGGCCTCGACCCTCCGGCCGGAAGCGATGGCGCTCACGCTGCTCGCCGACATCGGCAAAAAAAAGCTGGATTTCGGAAGCTCTTTTGGAGTATGAGTTTCTAGTTCCCGGTCGCGGTATTCGGCCCACGCGGCTGCGAAACGCGAGACTTTTTCTCTTACATGGAAGAGGTTCGAATTCAGATCATGCGGGTGCGTGACCGCGCGCGCGACCTGCCTCTCCCCGATTACATGACCGAGGGCTCCGCCGGCATGGATCTCGCGGCCGATCTGGACGAGGACTTGCGCCTCGAACCGCTCGAACGCGCGCTGATTCCGACGGGCGTCGCGATCGCTCTGCCGAAGGGGTTCGAGGCGCAGATTCGGCCACGGAGCGGCCTCGCGCTGCGCGAAGGCGTGACGCTGGTGAATAGCCCCGGGACGATCGATGCGGACTATCGCGGCGAGATTCAATTGATCACCATCAATCTCGGCCGCGAAACGGTAATCGTTCGACGCGGACAGCGCGTCGCGCAGATGATCGTGCAGCGCGTCTGCCGCGTCCATTGGCAGGAAGTCGAAGCGCTGCCGGCGTCTAAGCGGCAAGAAGGCGGCTTCGGACACACCGATAAAAAATAATATTGAATAATGAATGTTGAATTTCTAATTCCAAACTCAAAATTAACCATTCAACATTAGGGTTCAATCGTTGATTGCACGATATACGAGGCCGGAAATGGGCCGCATCTGGACGGAAGAAAACCAATTCCAGAAGTGGCTCGATGTCGAGATTCTTGCGACCGAGGCCCTCGAACAATTGGGCACCGTGCCGAAGGGCGTCGCAGCGCGCATCCGTAAAAAAGCGCGCTTCGACGTCGAGCGAATCCGCGAGATCGAGCGCGAGGTCAAGCATGAAACCATCGCTTTCTTGAGCTCGGTCGCGGAATATGTCGGCGACGAGGCGCGCCACCTGCACGTCGGCATGACGTCGTCGGACGTTATGGACACCGCCTTCGCGCTCCAGCTCAAAGAAGCGTCGGCGATCTTGATCGAGGACGTCAAAGAAATGATCCGCGTCCTGCGGCGGCAGGCGCTCAAATACAAAGACACGCCGATGATCGGCCGCACGCACGGGGTGCATGCAGAGCCGATCACGTTCGGATTGAAGTTAGCCGTCTGGCACGAGGAGATGCGGCGCAATCTCGCGCGGCTTCAGGCCGCGGCCGACGACGTCGCGGTCGGAATGATCTCCGGCGCGGTCGGCACGTTCGCGCAGATCTCGCCGAAGGTCGAAGCCTACGTTTGTAAGAAGACGGGTCTCAAGCCAGCGCCGGTCTCGAACCAGATCATCCAGCGCGACCGACACGCCTTTTTCTTCGCGACGCTCGCGGTGATTGCGAGTTCGCTGGAAAAATTCGCCGTCGAGGTGAGGCATCTGCAGCGCACCGAAGTTCAGGAGGCCGAGGAGCCGTTCACAGCAGGTCAGAAGGGCTCTTCCGCTATGCCGCACAAGCGCAATCCGATTCTCTCCGAAAACGTCGCCGGCCTGTCGCGGCTCATGCGTTCTTACGCGCTGGCGGCAATGGAGGACGTTGCGCTGTGGCACGAACGGGATATCAGCCATTCTTCGGTCGAGCGAGTGATCGCGCCCGACGCTACGATCCTACTCGATTTCATGCTGCGCCGAATGACCTACGTCCTCGGCAACCTTGTCGTCTATCCTGATAACATGCTCCGCAACATGGGAAAGAGCGGCGGCGCGATCTTCTCCGAGCGGATTCTCTTGAAACTGGTGGAAAAAGGCATTGCTCGGGACCAGGCCTACCGCATGGTCCAGCGTCATGCACTGAAGGTCGGGAGAGAAGGCGGCGAGCTCAAGCGCGAGCTCTTGAGCGATCCGGAGGTCCGGCGCTACCTCTCGCCCGCGGATATCGAGGACGCGCTGGATGTAAAGCATCACCTCAAAAACGTCGACGCGATCTTCAAGCGGGTCTTTCATTGAGCGATTATGCGCGCTAAAATTTTTATTTCCTTCAAGAACGGAGTGCTCGATCCACAGGGAAAGGCGGTCGAGCGGTCTCTGCATACGCTGGGCTACCAGGAGGTCCGCGACGTGCGCATGGGGAAATATCTCGAAGTCGAACTGGACGCCGCGTCCCGCGAAACGGCGGAGGCTCGGCTCCGGGAGATGTGCGATAAACTGCTCGCCAACCCCGTGATCGAGGACTACCGATTTGAGATTGAAAATTAAGAACATAGAAGGCAGCAGCCAGAATTCAGAAGTCGGATGGGAGATATTCTGTTTGCATTCTCCGGCTCTTCCTTCTGACTCCTGGCTTGTCTATTTATTCTGAGACCTATTTTATGAGATGGGGCGTCATCGTTTTTCCCGGCTCCTGTGACGATCACGACGTCTACGACGCCATTAAGCGCGTGCTCAAGCAGAAGGTCGAGTTTCTCTGGCATAAAGACCGGCTGCCCGCCGGACTTGACTGTGTGGTGCTGCCGGGCGGATTTTCTTACGGCGATTATCTCCGCTGCGGCGCGATGGGGCGCTTCTCGCCGATCATGGGAGATGTCGTCGAGTTCGCCGCCCGCGGCGGGCTTGTTCTCGGCATCTGCAACGGCTTCCAGATTCTCTGCGAATCGGGCCTTTTGCCGGGCGCGCTCGTGAGGAACGCTTCACTGCAGTTTGTTTGCAAGCCGGTTTATCTCCGCGTCGAGGAGACCGATACCCCATTTACGTCCTCGGCGAAGAAAGGCCAGCTCTTGCGCCTACCGGTGAAGCACGGCGAAGGCTGCTACTTCGCCGACGCCGCGACGCTGGAGCGCCTCAAGGAAAATCGCCAGGTGCTGCTCCGGTATGTCGACGCCAAGGGAAAAGCCACGGCGGCGGCCAATCCGAACGGCTCGCTCGACAACATCGCGGGTGTTTGCAACGAGGCAAGAAACGTCTTTGGCCTGATGCCGCATCCGGAGGATGCGACCGAAAAGATTCTCGGCAGCGATGACGGGCTCAAGATCTTCTCCTCGATTATCTTGGCCGTAGGCAGACCCGAGAAAAAAGCATGGGCGGGGTGAGCGCGCTGAAAATGCCTTCCGAGCCCGCGATCACGGCTGAGATCGTGGCCGCCCACGGCCTCAGCGAAGAAGAATACCGCAAGATCATCCAGCTTCTCGAACGCGAGCCTAATTATACGGAGCTCGGCGTCTTCTCCGTCATGTGGTCCGAGCACTGCAGCTACAAAAGCTCGCGGCCGCATTTGAAGCGACTGCCTACGACAGGAAAAGCCGTTATCCAGGGGCCCGGCGAGAATGCCGGCGTCGTCGATATCGGCCACGGCCTCGCGGCGGTCTTCAAGATGGAGAGCCAC
>JAJPJQ010000020.1 GCA_021324155.1 Pseudomonadota bacterium | reverse complement strand
CGAGCTCGCCGGCCTCGGCGGCGAGCTTGATCTCCGAAGTGCCTTTGTACGGCTCGACGACGCGGATCGGCAGGTTGAGCGCCGCTTGCAGCACGCGCGGGACGTCGGACGCGGTCCCGCCCGGCCCGACGCCGCCGAGGCGCAGCGGCTCCTTGGCGGCGAGCCATTTCTCCATCGTGTTGACGCCGCTTCCCTTCGTGAGCACGCAGACGGGATGATCGACCGAGGGAGCGCCGATATATTCGAATTTACGCCCGTCGAACTCGATCCCCTTCGCGCCCATCAGCTGCTGCAGAAATAGTCCGCCGATGTTGTTGCCGATCGTGAGCCCGTCGGGCTTCGCCTGGCGGAACATGTAATTGGCGTGCACGATGCCGCCGGCGCCCGTCATGTTGTCGACGACGATCGTCGGATTGCCCGGGATGTGTCGCCCCAGATGGCGGCCGAGCGCGCGGCTGTAAGTGTCGAAGCCGCCGCCGGGCGCGAAAGCCACGATGAGCCGGATGGTCTTGCCTTCATAATACGGCACGGCGGCGTGACTCGCGATGGCAGATGCGAGGAGCAACGCGCCCAAAATTGCCGCGCAAATCTTGGCCATGGTTCCTCCTTCGTTTAGATCGCGTCTACGGCGATGGCCGCTCGCTGGACGGCTGCGGCTGCTCCCGCAGAACGATCGTCCGCTGCGGGCCGAACTCGATCGAGTCCATGCGCCCGGTCACGCGAATCTTCTCCCCGTTCTGCGGCAGCACCCGGTTGGTGACGACTTTGATCGTGCCCGTGTCGTCCTGGAGCTCGAAAAACTTGACGAACACGAACGACGAAGAGCCCGTGACCGTGCCGTAGACGGTCACGTCCTTATTCTCGAAATCCCGCGGATGGTCGATGATATCGCGGATCTTGGTTGTGGTGAGCTTATAGTAGGTGTCGCAAGCAGCGAGCGTCGCAAGCAGAACAGCCACCGCGGCGAGCCTGTGCACGCGCATCTTATCGCCCATTAACCGGCAAGCCGCGGCATGACGTCGCGCGCGAAGCGCTCCATCGATTCGACGACGTGCCGGTGCGGCACGCTGCCGATATTCATCCACGCGAGCAGATGCGCAGCGCCGGTCGCGCCCATGCATTCTCGTAGCGCCGATGATGCGGATGCGCTGTCGCCGATCACCGCGTGCTCCTCGCACACGCGCTCGAACGTGAGCTCGCCCGTCGCCGTTTTTAGCAGGCGCGGCGGCAGCGGCTCGTTCCGGCTCTGCAGCCATTCGATGTATCCCGCGCGCATGTCGCCGATCGTCCGGTAGTAGCTCATGACGCCCTCGCGGGCGCGCTCGCGCGCTTCGGCGGTGCTCGCGGCGATGTGCATCGGCACCAACAATCCCAATTCGTGCTCGGCGCGGCGATGGCCGAATTTTTCCAGGCCCGTCCAGTAGGCTTGCGCCAGCTCGACGATCTGCGCGCGCGTGCGCGTATGGATCGGCAGGAAGAGATTCACGCCGGCGCGCGCCGCGACTTCGACGCCTTCGGCGGAGCTCGCCGCCATGTAAAACGGCGGCGGCGGACTTTGCAGCGGCTTCGGATTGACGACCACGCCCGGCACTTTGAAAAAGCGGCCCTCGAACGAGAGCACCGGCTCGGTCCATGCCGCCCGGATGACCTGCAAGCTTTCTTCGACGACATCGTGCGTCATCGCGTGATCGACGCCGAAGCATTCGTAGACGCGGCTGTGCGGATGCCCGCCGCCGGCCGCGAAGTCCATGCGGCCGTGCGAAACCAGGTCGAGCGTCGCCGCCGCCTCGGCCATCTGCACGGGATGATGGACCGGCAGCGTATTGACCGCGACGCCGAGGCGAAGCCGCTTGGTGCGCGCCGCGGCCGCGCCGAGAACAACGTAAGGCGAAGAAAGCTGCGAGAACGCGGGCTGGCAGTGAATCTCGGCGATCCAGAAGCCGCGAAAGCCGAGCTTGTCGGCAAGCTCAGCCTGCTCGAGGAATTGATCGATCTGCTCGACCGCCGCCGCGCCGGTCGGACACTGGATTTCGGTAAAGAGACTTATTTTCATGCGTGAAGATAAAAAGGGGGCGGTTCGCGAACCGGCCCAGTTCGGAGTTGCTAGATTTTCCAGCCCAAAGAGAGATCCACGCGCGTGCCTACCGGATCGCGGATGAATCCTTCGGCGAAGCGCCCGTCGCGCGGCAGCGCCTCGGTGCCTTTGCTCGCGCCGGCCTCTATCGCATGCCGCGTCGCGCGCTCGACGTTTTCGACCTCGAAGCCGAAATGATAGATGCCTTCCGGCCCGCCGCGCGCCGGCAGGATGGCGAGATTGATGTGCCCGTCGGACAGATAAATCGCGTCCTGCTTTTCCCCGCTGCGCGCGACTTCCTTCATACCGAACGAATTCCGGTAAAACTCCGCCAGCTTCGGCGGGTCCTGCGTCAAGAGCGCGATGTGACGGATTCGTGCCATGGTACTTCCTCCTAAGATTTGCGTTTCGGCTTCGACAGCCGCTTCGCGGCGGCGGCAAGCTGTTTGATGATGGGCAGCTTGACGCCGAGCTTTTCCGCGAGCTCGCCGGCGAGCGGAATGTCTTTCTGAAACACGTTTCGACCGAGCCGCGGCGACGGCTTGTCCGATGCGGGATCGAATATCGTCTGCCACCGATCCAAGAGACGCTCGGATTCCACTTCCTGGAGCATTTCCAAAACCTGCGGGAAGTGAATTCCCGCCGCTTCGCCGAGCTGCAGCGCCTCGTGAATCATGAGCGTCTCGGCGCCGGATGTGAGATTTTTGATCAGCTTCGCCGCGTTGCCGGAGCCGACCGGCCCCATATGAATCACCTGCTTGCCCATTCTAAGCAGATGGACGCGGGCGCGCTCGCTGATCTCGTCGGGTCCGCCGACGAGAAACTTGAGCTGCCCGTTGCGCACCGCGCGCGGCACCCCGAGCATGCAGGCGTCGATCACGTGCACGTTCCGCTTCGCCGCCTCCACCGCGACCCGGCGCGTGGTCTCGGGGAGGATCGTGCTGTGCAGGATGACGAGCGAGCCGGAAGCGATATTCTCGATGATACCGTCCGGCCCGAGGGCGCACTGAAGCACTTCGTCGTCGCTGCGCACGACGACATCGACGACACCCGACGCACGGGCGACCGCCGCTACGCTCTCGGCGATTTCCGCGCCCGCTGCGCGCGCATTTTCGAGAGCCGCCGAATCGATATCGTAAACGACCGCCTGAACGCCGGCGAACTTCAGACGCTCGAGGAGCGCACTGCCCATGGCGCCGACACCCACCAACCCCACCCGTTCCATCGGCCTCTCCTTAGTCGACGAGCTTGCCTTCGTCGGCGCCGCCGCCGTGCTGGTACACGATGCGCTTGCCGGTCGCCGCGTCGATCTCGTTGCGCGCGCCGCCCGCCTTGGCGAGGTCTTCCGCCGTCGCCTTGTGGCTGTTGCCGAGCAGGATCATAGGCTCGTCGTAGGGATTCGAGCCTTCGTAGTACTCGTGGGCGGGAATGCTGAGGATCATTCCCGGTGAAAGCTCGTGGATCTCGTTCAGCCCCTTCATGATGCCGCGCCCGCTGACTACATAGTAGCTGCGGTCAGACGGATGATTATGCATCCGCTGTACGTCGCCGGGGGGAAAAAAGAGCAGCCATGTATTCAGGTTGTCGCGGCGAAAGAGATCGATTCGCCGTTGACCCTTTTTTCTCTGGTTGGCGAATTCCTTAACATTCAAGAGCTGCATGGGTCCTCCTTTTGCGCGCATCGCGCTAATAAAGTTTGTCGACGAACCCAGATTTATCCAGTTCGGAGAGAAACGAGTTGTCTATGAATTGTTCGGGCTTGGCCGTTTTCGCCGCCGGCTGGTTCGCGAAATCGAGCAGCGTCTTGACCCCGGCCGCAGAGACATACGGCACTTTCTCCCAAACGGGAAGAAATGTTTTGTACGTCTCTTCCAAATCGTCATTGTCGCTGAGCTTCGTGTACTTGCCGATCGCCTGCTTCGCCTGCTCGGCGTCCGTGCGCACGATCTTGAGTCCTTCGAGATAGGCCTGCAGGAAGCGGCGCACGCGGTCGGGGTTTTCTTTCATATATTGCCGCGTGCTGGCGAATGCGACGTGGATCAACGGGATATTCTTCTCCGTGATATTGACAAGCTCTTTGAGCCCGGCCTTGCGCGCGCGCAGCGTCGTCGGCGCCGAGATGATGCCCGCGTCGATGTTGCCCTGCGTCAAGGCGGTCATGATGGCGGGAATGCCGTCGATATGAAGGACGCGCACGTCTTTTCCCGGCGTCATCCCCGCCTGGCGCACCAGAATGCGTCCGACGAAATCGGTCGTCGAGCCGGGCTGCGTGACGCCGATTATTTTCCCTTTCAAATCCGAAAAGCTCTTAATCTCGGGCTTGCTATAGAGCGAAAAAACGGCGCGGTTGAGCACGCCGAGCATAAAAACGACGTCATGGCCCGTGAGCCCCGCCTCGATTAATTCGCCGCCGGGATTGCAGATATCGAGGCTGCGCGCGATGAGCGCCTGCGTCGCCGTCGCCGGCAGAATATATTTTAATTCCAGGTTGACGCCGTATTTGTTGAAAAGCCCTTTCTCCTGCGCGACCCAGATCGGCGCGAAGGCGCCGCTCACGGCCGCGTAGCTCGACCGGATCGTCGGCGGCTCCGCCGCCGACGCGCGGAAGGATAGAACGAGAAGAAACGCGAGCGCAGCGAAGATAATAAAGCGCGGCATCGTTTCACCTCCACCAATCAGCTGCTGCGACTGCTCACCACCCGATCGCGTAGCCGTCGCGCCGCGGGTCGGCGGCGCCGAGCCACGCGCCCGTCGCGCGATCGCGCACGATCACTTGAGAGGCGCCGAACGACCAGCGATCGACCACGATCACCTTATGGCCTTTGTTTTCCAGTTTCCGTCTGACGTCCTCGGGAAAGCCCTCTTCCATCCTGAGCTCTTCGGGCAGCCGGTCGCGTGGCGGCGTGCCGGGCATGTGGCTCCAGCGCGGCGCTTCCACCGCCGATTGCGGGTCGCTGTCGCCGTCGAGCATGCGGTGGAGAATCTGTACGTTGCTCTGCGGCTGATCGTCGTTGCCGGGCGTGCCCCCGGCGGCGAAGAAATCGCCGGCGCGAAGCGCCATGTAAGAATTGAGCGTGTGCGCGGGACGCTTGCCGGGCTTGAGCGCGTTGGCCTTGGATGGATCGAGACCGAAGCTGCACAGGCGGTTGTTCATGACAATGCCGGTGTCCCCGGCGACGACATGGGAGCCGAACACCGCGAATACGCTTTGGATGAGCGAGACGACGTTGCCGTCGCGGTCGGCGGCGCAGAGATACGTCGTGTCGCCGCCGGGCGCGGCGGAGCGGATTACCGGCCGCGCGCGATCGGAAATCAGCCCGCGGCGCTTTTCCGCGTGCGCTTTGGATATCAAGCGGCCGATCTGCGGATCGCCGAACCGCGGATCGTCGAGATGATTGATGCGGTCCTCGAACGCGAGCTTCTTCGCCTCGACCATCATGTGGATCGCCTCGGCCGGATCCATCTGCGCGAGCGGATACGCTTCGAGCAGGTTCAGCATCTCCAGCACCATGAATCCCTGCGACACGGGCGGCTGCTCATAGAGAGTAAAATCGTGGTACGTGGTGCTGAGCGGCTCGAGCCACTCGGCGAAGTTCCCGCCGAGGTCTTCTTCGCCGATAATGCCGCCGGCGGCTTTCAGCGCTCCGCATATCTGTCGGGCCAGTGGGCCGGCATAAAAACCGTCGCGGCCTTTCTTTGCGATCGTCTCGATCGTTTGCGCCAAGCCCGACTGCGCGAGCACGCGGCCGGGCGTAATGCCGCCCGCGCCCTGCCGATAGTAGCGGTCAATATCGGGAGCTTTAGATTCTTCGATGCTCTTAGCCAACCGAGCCGAGACGGGAAAGCCGTCGCGGCCGAGCGCGATGGCGTCGGCGGCGATGCGCTGAAAGTCGACCGTGCCGTAGCGCTTGTGCAATGCGCTCCAGCCGTCGACCGCGCCGGGTACAGCGATGCTGAGCGGTCCTTCCGTCGGTATGTGCGAATGGCCGAGGCCGCGATAGTATTCGACGCTGGCTTTTTTCGGCGCCGGGCCGCTCGCGTTCAGCGCCTCGACCTTGCCGGTTTTCTTCATGTAGAGGAGCACGAAGATGTCGCCGCCGGGGCCGGAGGTCTCCGGGGCAACGACCGATAACGCAAGCGAAGTCGCGAGGGCGGCGTCGACCGCGTTGCCGCCGTCCTGTAAAATCCGCGCGCCCGCGAGCGACGCGAGATAATGGCCGGAGGCGACCATGCCGTTCCGGCCCATGATGACCGGACGCGCCGCCTTGCCGAATTTCATGACGCGCCGAGCCGGAGAATCCGTCCGGCGTTGCCGCCGAGGATTTTCTCCCGCTCGTCCTTTCCAAGCCCGAGGTCGGAAAGGGCCTTCAGGCTGTTCTTGACGAGCACGCAGCCTTCTTCGGGTCCGTAGGGATAATTCGTTCCCAGGACCATTTGATCGGCGCCGAAGAAGTCGTAGACGCACTTGAGCGTCGAGGAGGGATGATCGGCGGTATCGACGTAAAAGCGCCGGTACGTATCGAGCGGATTTTCCTTCAAGCCGTAGCGCTGCCGGATCTCCTCGGTCCGGCCGGTATAGATGTTGATCGCGCGCTGCGCGAAAAAGGCGAGCACGCCGCCGACGTCGGCGACGACGAAGCTGATCTCGGGAAAGCGCTCGAGCACGCGGCCGTAAACCAGCCGCGTCATCGCGACGGTCGAATCGAAGGCCCAGCCGAAGATCAGCGTCGGCATGATGTCGAGGCCGACGGCCTCCGTCGCGAGCGGCGCGGTCGGATGCAGATAGACGGGCAGCTTGTACCGCGCGAGCCTCTCGTAGATCGGGAATAGCTCTTCGCTGTCGAGCGCGCGTCCGTTCAAATTGGTGAACGAGCCGAACCCGCGGCAGCCCAATTCGTTGACTGCGCGCTCGATCTCGTCGAGCGACGCCCGCGTTGAGGAAGTCGGCAGGGTGAAGAGCCCGGCGAAGCGCCGGGGATATTTCTTGCAGATGGCCGCGATCGCGTCGTTGGCGACGCGGGCGAGCCTAAGCGCGCCCTCGCCTGCGAAGCGGTCGGCGCCCGGCGCGGGGATGCTCAAGACCTGGACGTCGATGCCGAGCCGGTCCATGTGTTCGATCCGCTTCTCCACGTCGCGGCCCTGGAATGTCGCGGTGTTGATGCGGCAGCCGAGCTTGCGGTCGAAAAAATAGCGCATCCCGCTGTGCGGATCCGGCGGCTCGAGTATCACTTCGCCGTCGAGCCGCTCCATCTCGGCAATGTAGCTCTCCGGGAAAACGTGCGCCTGAAAATCGATGACCATAGATCGATTATAATCCGTAAAGCGCCCTCGGGTTGTCGCCCAATATCTTGTCGATCACACGCCCGTCGACCTCGCCCGACTGCTTGAGATTTCGCAGCGCGTCGAGTTCGCTCGCCGTGTCGGCATGGCCGTAATCCGAGCCGATGACGAGGTTGTCCGGTCCGGCGTATTTGAGAACATAGGATAGATCGTCGTCGGTCTGGCAGGCGACGTAAAGGCGATTCTCGCGCAGGACGTCTTTGCTCAGCGTCTTTCCGCCTCTCCGCTGCCAGCGCCGCGCGATGTCGTGCAATACATAGGGGACCCACTGCGCGCTGACTTCGATGAAGGCGATCTTCAGACGGGGAAAGCGCTGCGGGATGCCGTAAAACAAGACCGAATGAAACGAGCCGACGACCGCGAGCTTGAATTTATTGAAGCCGCTGTCGGGGTCGAAGAAATCGTGCACCGCGAAGCTGCCGGTCGCGGAATGGACGCAGACCGGCAAATCGAGGCGGCTCGCCTCTTCATACAATGGATAGAAGTACGGGTCGGTGAGCTGCTTGTCGCCTTCGAGACCGCGGACGAAGATCCCGCAGGCGCCGTTTTCCCTGGACCAGCGGAGCTCTTCCAGCGCCTTGTCCATGGTGAGCAGCGGCAGCACGGCGACCCATCGCAGGCGATCGGGCGCGGATTTCCAGATGTCGGCGAGCCAGCGGTTGTAGCTGCGCGCGAGCGCCAGCTCGATTTCGGGCCGGCGTGTAAACGGCCGGAGGAAAATCGTCGGGTAAAGCACCTGCACATCGACGCCGAGCTGGTCCATATGGCGGATCCGCGCGGCGATGTCCGCCATCTCGCGGGATTCGCGCGGCGTATCGCCGCCGACGTTGCGCGCCTTACCGTGTAGCCGTCCATCGACCAGCCACGACTCGCCGCCGCTGTCCGCATCGTTAGGGGTCGAGACGATTTTAGGGCGAAAATCGCGCTCGGAGTCGAGCATATAGTCCCACGTATGCTCGCTCTCCAGAACATGCGCATCGGCGTCGATAATAGCCATCCTCAACCTCGTCCTCCGGAACGTATCAATGCTTCGACCGGCGTCTTCTCGGTCTTCGAACCCACCGACCCGCCGCAGCCCTGGCAAATATATTCGTAGAGATCGCCGTCGGGCAAAACGAGCAATAACCGCTCACGGACGGGCATCGCCCGCCGACAGCGGTCACAGTAAAGCAGAGAGGCTCTTAGGTCTTCGAACTGTTTCGGCATTTACGAAGCCTTGTGCGTCTCGTGCGCGGCTTTCGAATCTTTCACGACTTTGTCGACGAGATGCGGCGGCAGCTCGGCGTAATGAGAGAATTCCATCGTAAAACTGCCGCGGCCGCTGGTCATCGAGTTCAGATCTTGTGAATACTTCAGCACCTCCGCCATCGGCACGCGCGCCTTGATCACTTCCGAGTGGCTCTTCGTCTCCATGCCTTCAACCTTGCCGCGGCGGCTGTTCAGATCGCCGATGACATCGCCCATGTTTTCATCGGGGACGGTGATCTCCATGTGCATGATCGGCTCGAGGATGACAGGCTTCGCCTTCTCGACCGCGGCCTTGAACCCCATCGACGCCGCAATTTTAAAGGCGATGTCGGAAGAATCGACGTCGTGATACGAGCCGTCATACAGCGTCGCGCGGACATCGACCATCTGGTAACCGGCGAGAAAGCCCTCGACCATCGCTTCGCGGATGCCTTTCTCGACTGCCGGAATGTAATTTCTCGGCACGGCGCCGCCGACGATCTGGTCGACGAACTCGAAGCCCTTGCCGCGCGGCAGCGGCTCGACTTTCAGCCAGGTGTCGGCGAACTGTCCCCTGCCTCCGGATTGCTTTTTGAGTCTGCCCTGGGCGTTGGCGCTTCCTTTGATCGTTTCTTTATAAGGCACCTTCGGCGCCTTGAGCTCGACATTCGCGCCGTATTTGCGGTGGAGCTTCTCGACCACGACTTCAATATGCAGCTGGCCCATGCCGGCGAGAATAAATTCTCGCGTCTGGGTGTCGCGATGCATGTCGATCGTGGGATCTTCCTCCATCAGCTTGTGCAGTCCCTGCGGAACCTTCTCTTCGTCGGCCTTCGTCTTGGGTTCGAGCGCGAACGAGATAAGTTGAGTGAAATGCTCGAGGCCGTCGAACTGAACCGGCGCTTTCTCGTCGCACAGTGTGTCGCCGGAGGAGATGTCCTTCGTCTTGGCGGCGGCGACGATTTCGCCGGCGAGGGCTTCCTGCACGGGCTCCTGCTTCTTGCCTTCCAGACGAAACAGATGGCCCAGCTTTTCGCGCACCTGCTTGTTGGAATTATAAACCGTCATGTCCTGCGTGATCCTGCCGGAGATTACGCGCATCAACGAAAGCTTTCCCGCGAACGGATCGATCAGCGTTTTGAAGACGTAGGCGGAGAACGGCGCGTTGGGATCGCATTTCCTCGTCTCCGGCTCCTTCGTCACCGGATTGCTTCCCGTGAAGTCACCTTCTTCGAGCGGCGATGGAAGGTAATCGATAATGGCGTCGAGCAGCTGCGGTATGCCCACCTGGTGCAGCGCCGAGCCGAAGAGGACCGGCACCAGCTTGCCTTCGATCACCGCGGCGCGCAGCGCGCTTTTGAGCGCTTCCGGCGCCATGTCCTGCGCCTCGAGGTAAGTCTCGAGCAACAGGTCATCGGTCTCGGCGACCGCCTCAAGAAGCTGGACACGCATCTCCTGCGCATCGGCGGCGAGATCGCCGGGAATATCGCCTTCCTTATACTTTCCCGTGTCGCCCTCGAAAAGGTAGGCCTTCATCGTAACCAGGTCGACGACGCCCTTAAAATTCTCCTCGGAGCCGATCGGCATCTGCATCAGAACGCCTTTCGCTTCCAGAGAAGAAAAGATCGACTCGAGTCCTTCCTTGAAGCCGGATTTCTCGCGCTCCATCTTGCTCACGAAGCCGATCCTGCTCACCTTCAAATCGTTCGCGCGCTGCCACAGCCGCTCGGCCTCGACTCGCACGCCCGTGGAAGGGCTCAGGAGAAACACCGCCGAGCGAAAAGCGCGCATGGAGTTGAGCGTATCGGGGATAAACGGCGACTGTCCGGGCGTGTCGACGAGGCACACTCGGTTTTTCTTCCACGCGAGCGAGTGCAGCGCGGTGGATAGGGTGGAGTGGCGATGGATTTCCTCCGGCTCGAAATCGAGCGCCGACGTGCCGTCCGCGACTTTGCCGAGGCGCGCGGTCGCGCCGGCCGCAAAGAGCATGGCATCGCCCAAAGATGTCTTGCCAGAGCCGCCATGGCCGAGGATGCCAACATTGCGCAGTTTATCTATCTCGATCATCTGCTGCCGACCTCCTTTTTGAGCTCTTGGGGCCGTTTTTTCACGTCCTGCAGGGCATTGCGCTCATGAATGATTCTCAGTCCTTCCAACGTAAGGAACTCGTCGACGTCCTCGATGCCGGCACACTCGGGCGCGATAACGCGCGCGAGGCCGCCGGTTGCGACGACGCGCGCCTGCGAGCGGTTTTCCTTCTGCATGCGCGCGACGATGCCGTCGACAAGGCCGACATAGCCGTAGAAAACGCCGGACTGGATCGACTGGACCGGTGTCTTACCGATGATATCTTTGGGCTTGACGATCTCGACCCGCGGCAGCTTCGAGGCGCGCTGGAAAAGCGCCTCGACGGAAATCTGCAGGCCCGGCGCGATCGCGCCGCCGACGTATTCGCCTTTTTTGGAGATGAAATCGAAAGTGGTTGCCGTGCCGAAATCGACCGCGATGCAGCAGTCGTGGTAGCGCTCGTACGCCCCGATTCCGTTGCAGATGCGGTCGGCGCCGACTTCCTTCGGATTCTCGTAAAGGATCGGCATGCCGGTCTTAACACCCGGGCCGACGATCAGCGGCGCGAGGCCGAAAAGCCGCTCGCCCAATTCCTGGATCATCGCGATCATCGGCGGCACGACGCACGAGACGACCACGGCGGAAATTTTATCGCAGCCGATGCCGCCCGCGGCTGCGAGCTGCGAGATCAGCACGCCGTACTCGTCGGCCGTGCGCTCGGGCACCGTCAGAAGACGCCAGTGGGTGACGAGCTTTCGCCCTTGATAGATGCCGAGGACGATGTTGGTGTTGCCGATGTCGATCGCTAACAGCATATCAGGCCTCGGCCCGGGTCACGTCGCCGGCGATGATCCGCTCGGTCGCGCCGCCCTGCTTTTCGAGAACCAGCGCGCCGTCGCGGTCGATTCCTCTGGCGATTCCTAAGACGACTCGGTCTCCCATTTCGACCTTGACCTTTCGTCCCTTGAGCTCGAAGAAGCTCTCCCAGCGGGCCGCCATTGGAGGAAAGCCCCTCTGCTCCAATTCCCCATAGCACCTGTCAAGGTTGCGAATCAATTCCCCTGTGAAGGCTGTCCGATCTACTATTTTATTCGTCAGGATGAGCAAAGAAGTCGCAGCGCCGCGAATCTCTTCCGGCAGCATGCTTGCCGGGAGATTCACATTGACGCCGATGCCGACGACCACGAAGTGGAGACGCTGCGCATCGACGGAGGACTCGGTGAGGATTCCGGCGAGCTTTTTGCCCCCGACGAGAATGTCGTTGGGCCATTTGATCGCAGGCGGAGCTCCGAGAAAACGTTGGACGGTGTCGGCGAGCGCGACGGCCGAGACGAGCGTCAGCTGCGGGGCGTCGGCAGGCGAAAGATTTGGTCTGAGAATGACCGAGAGGTAGAGATTCAAGCCGGGCGGCGAGAACCAGCTTCGGCCAAGCCGGCCTTTGCCGCGAGTTTGCGCTTCCGCGACGACGACCTCGCCTTCGGCGGCGCCCTCGGCGGCGAGCTTATAGGCGAGTCTATTGGTCGAGTCGAGCTCGATGAAATAATGGATTGTCTTTCCGAGACGCCCGGACGCAAGCTGCGTTCTGATCTCCTCCGGCCTGAGCGACTCGGGCATGCGCGGGACCGTTCAACCTTTGAACCCTTTGACAGTCCTGTTCGACCCCGCCGGCTGGATCTTCATGTTGAAATCCAGCGCCGGCGCGGAATGGGTGAGCGCGCCGACGGAGATGAAGTCGACGCCCGTGCGCGCGACCTCGCGCACGGTATCCATATTGATGCCCCCGGAAGCTTCGACGGGCGCGCGTTTGCCCACCACGCGCACGGCTTCGGCCATCTGCTCGGTATTCATATTGTCGAGCATGATGACGTCCGCTCCGGCGGCGAGCGCTTCTTTAACCTGTTCGATGTTCGCGCACTCCACCTCGACCTTCGCCATGAAGGGCGACTGCTCGCGAACCTTGCGCACCGCCGCCGCGATCGAGCCCGCGGCCGCGATGTGATTGTCTTTGATCAGCGCGGCGTCGTAGAGACCGAAGCGGTGATTGGTCGCGCCGCCCATGCGCACGGCATATTTTTCCAGCGTGCGGAAGCCCGGCGTCGTCTTGCGCGTGTCGATGATCTTGCACGGAAAATCTTTCACCGCGTCCACATAGCGACGCGCCGCCGTCGCGGTGCCGGAGAGCCGCTGGATGAAGTTGAGCGCGGTCCGCTCGCCGAGCAGCAGCGAGCGCGTCGAACCGTGCGCCTCGGCGACGACCTGCCCTTTCGTTACGGCGCCGCCGTCGCGCGCGATACAGCGCACGCGGACGGCGGGATCGATGCAACCGAATATTTTTTCGAGCAGGACCAGGCCGGCGACGACTCCGTCGCGCTTGGCGCGGAAAAATCCTGTCGCCGTCGCCTCCGGCGCGATCGTGCTCAGGGTCGTGATGTCGCCGGGACCGATATCCTCGTCGATCGCCGTCTTGATCAGCTGCTCGACGGCCGCGGTGACGATGACGTCCATGGCTACGCCTTGCCCTCCGATATCTCGCCGATGCGTCCGAGGCTTAAATTGAGGGTGCGGATCTTTTCCTCGAACTCCGCCGCCTTTTCCTTTTCGCGGCGGACGACTTCTTCCTTCGCCTTAGCGATGAAGTCGCTGTTGCCGAGCTTCTTTCGCACGCGGGACAGCTCTTCTTCGACGCGTCCGAGCTCGCGCGTGAGGCGACTCTTTTCCTCGTCGAGATTGACCATGTCGCCAAGGGGAATGTAGACTTCCGTCTCGCCGATGACCGCGGTCGCGGCCCCTTTGGGCCGTTCTCCTTCGGTTCGATATTCGACAGATCCCACACGCGCCAGCGATTTGAGGTAGCGTTCCTGATCGCGCAGCAACGAAAGATTGCCGTCGCTGCCGAAGACGATCGCGTTCACTTCCTTCGATGGCGGGCAGTTCATCTCCGCTCGCAGGTTCCGCACCGCGCGCGTGATCTCCATGAGATATCCGACGCGATCCTCGATTCCCCCCCGTATGTCGCCGTCCGTCGCACGCGGATACGGCTGGAGCATGATCGTAGCCTTCGAATCTTCCCGGCCGAGCTTCTCGTTCAGCGCGTGCCAGATTTCCTCGGTGGCGAACGGCATGATCGGATGGAGCAGAAAAAGAATATTCTCGAGAACGGCCGCAAGGACGCGTTCGGTTTTCGCCCGCTCATTCTGGTCGCCGCCGTTGAGCGCGAGCTTGCTCATCTCGATATACCAATCGCAGAACTCATGCCACGTGAATTGGTACAGGTGATGCGCGAACTCGTTGAAACGGTAGCTCTCGACAGCTTCCCGCGCTTTCGCAATCGTCGCGGCGAGACGGGAGAGAATCCACTGGTCGGCGAGGTTGTGCTTGCCGTCCACGCCGCCGCGTCGCGCGGTCTCTGCGCCGCTAAGGTTCATCAGCACGAAGCGCGACGCGTTCCAAAGCTTGTTGACGAAGTTCTGATAACCGACGATGCGCTCCTCGGCGAGCTTCACGTCGCGTCCCATCGCGGCCATCGCGGCTAGAGTAAATCGAAAGGCGTCGGTGCCGTACTTGCCCATGACGTCGAGCGGGTCGATGACATTGCCCTTCGACTTCGACATCTTCTGCCCTTCCTGATCGCGGACCAGCGCATGGATGTAGACGTCGCGGAACGGCACGTCGCCCATGAACTTGAGGCCCATCATGATCATGCGCGCGACCCAGAAGAAAAGGATATCGAAGCCGGTGACGAGCACCGACGTCGGATAGAAGCGCTTCAAATCTTCCGTCTGCTCCGGCCAGCCGAGCGTCGAGAACGGCCACAGGCCCGAGGAGAACCAGGTATCGAGGACGTCTGGATCGCGCACGAATTCGCCGCCGCCGCAGACCGCGCATTTATCCGGCTGCTCGCGCGCGACGATCGGCTGCGCCTCTTTCGTCAGCATGAAATCGCCCTGCCCGGTCTTGACGATGTGACCGGCCTCGCAGGCGACGCAATACCAGGCGGGAATCTGGTGGCCCCACCAAATTTGCCGCGAGATCGTCCAGTCCTTGATGTTCTCCATCCAGGCGAAGTAGGAATTCGCCCAGCCTTCGGGAATAATTTTCACCCGGCCGTCGCGCACGACTTCCATCGCCGGCTCGGCGAGCGGCTTGATGTTCACGAACCATTGCGGCGTGAGATAGGGCTCGACGGGCGTCTGGCAGCGGTAGCAGCGGCCGAGCGCGACCCGGTAAGGCTCGACTTTTTCGAGCAAGCCGTTCTGCTTCAGCTCCTCGACGATAAGTTTTCGCGCTTCGAAGCGATCTCTGTCTTTGTACTTATGGAGCCATGCCGGAGCGCGGCTGTTTTCCGTAAATGCCGCGGCGCGAATTCTCGCGTCCTCGTCGAAGATGCAGATGATCGGCAGACCGTACTTCTGCCCGATCTCGAAGTCGTTGAAGTCGTGCCCGGGCGTGATCTTGAGCGCGCCCGTGCCGAACGCCGGATCGACGTAGGCATCGGCGATGACCGGAAGCTCGCGTCCGACGATCGGGAGGCGGACTTTTCTGCCGACCGCATGCTGGTAGCGCGGATCGTCCGGATTCACCGCGACGGCCGAGTCACCGAGCATCGTTTCCGGCCGCGTGGTCGCCACGGTAAGCCCGTTGCGAGGATCGTCGGCGAACGGATAGCGAATGTGCCAGAGATGACCGTCGGTCTCCTCGTGCACGACCTCGATGTCGGCGAGGGCGGTCTTGCAGCGCGGACACCAGTTGATGAGCCGCTCGGCGCGGTAAAGAAGGCCGTCTTCCCAAAGGCGGACGAATGCCTCGCGGACGGCCCGCGAGAGCCCCTCGTCCATCGTGAAGCGCTCGTGCGACCAATCGCACGACACGCCGAGCGCCTTGAGCTGATTCAAGATCGTGCTGCCGGCTTCTTCCTTCCATTGCCAGACGCGCTCGATGAACTTCGCGCGCCCGAGTTGCGCGCGGTTCTGGCCCTTCTCCGCGAGCTGCCGCTCGACCACATTCTGCGTCGCGATGCCGGCGTGATCGGTGCCCGGGACCCAGAGGACGCTGAAGCCGTCCATGCGCTTGTAGCGCGCGAGGATGTCCTGCAGCGTGTTGTTGAGCGCGTGGCCCATGTGCAGCGAGCCGGTCACGTTGGGCGGCGGAATGACCATCGAAAACGGCCGGCCGTCCTGCTTCGGGCGGAACGCGCCGAGTTCGAGCCAGCGGCGATACCACTTCGACTCGATCTCGCCGTGGGTATATGCCTTCGGTAGTTCCATCTTATTCAGCTTTATCCGGCGCCTCGTCGTCAACGATTTCTACGAGGTCGATCGGCTCGGCGGCGTCTTCTTCCGCAGTCTCGACGGCTGCGGCTATTTCCGGCTGTGAATTTTTCTTCGTCTTTTTTAAGTCACCGGACAACAGATCGGCGACAGCGGTTTGCAGAGACGCGCTCGTGATGGCGGGCGCAAGCGCCGCGATTTTGGCGCGCTTCGGCCGCGCGTCATCGTCGTCGATCCACAGCGTCGGCGTTTTCGCCGCTTCGACCGCCCGCTTGAGCTCCGTGGTGAGTTTGCCGGCCGTGCGCAACGCCGCTGCGTCGATGATCAGTAAATCGACGTCGTTGAAACTGCTTATGGCGCCCGCGTCGGCGGAATCGGCGATGCGGACGTCGTGCTCCGGGAACAGCGACAGCGCCAAGGCCTGCTGCATGACTCGATGCGGCTCGATCAGAAGTACTTTGCTCATGCGTTGCGTAAGCTCCAGCTTGACATCGCATCGCGCCGGAGCTACATAAAAAAATTCGGCGTTCTATCCGGTTGCGAAAGTGGCGGAATTGGTAGACGCGCAGGATTCAGGATCCTGTGGGCTAACACCCGTGGGGGTTCGATTCCCCCCTTTCGCACCACTCTAACAGCCTGAAAAATTTATCATAGACCGGTAAATTTCTCTAACGACGCGACGTCGACGTGCAGCGACGCCGCCGTCTCGAGGGGCATCGTGTATGACGAAATGGATCGCGAGTGCGGTTTTAGCCTTGGGAGTTCTCGCCGCCTGCGACAAGCGGTCAACGGATACGGCCGTTGCTAAGGCCGGCGCAGGGGATCCTAAGCGCGGGCGCGCGATTTATCTTACGAACTGCGCGGCCTGCCATAATAACGACCCGTCAAAGGACGGGGCTATCGGGCCCGCGATCAAAGGATCGTCCAAAGAACTGGTCGAAGCTCGTGTGCTGCGCGCCGGCTATCCGCCCGGCTATACGCCTAAGCGTCGTACGACGATGATGCCGGCGCAGCCCGATCTGCAGCCGGCCATCCCGGATATTGTCGCGTTCCTGCGCTAGCCGCCTACATGTGGAAGCAAAACCAAAACAGCACAAAGAATATCACCGCCAGGATGAACCCGAACCAGAGCGCACCCGATACCGTGTCGAGCGGCTTCTTGGTCGCGCCCTGAAGCCCGGAAAGCGCGTTCGCTTCGACGGCGATGATAATGATCGCCGAAATCACGGCGAACATCGTCGCATTCCCGCTTGTCGCCTCACCGAAAAACGGCGGCAGGTGCCGCGATCCCATGAATAGCAGCATCGGAACCGAAAACACGGTGTTCGTGCGCGATGCGAGGCCAGATCGCCGGCCGCGGTTCGCAGCATCGGGAATCGCCTGCCCGCCCTGAGCGGTCTGCACCGCGCTGGCGATCACGACCTGTTGGTTCGGCCAGATGACCAGCCAAACGTTAAGGAACATTATCGTCCCCAGCGTGCCGCCGAGCGTAATACCCCACGCGTAAGGTGTGCTGTAAAATCCAGGGGCGCCGGATTGGACGAGATAATAGAGATACATGAAGATACCGGCGAGAAACGTGAACATCGCGCCCCAGCAGAACCACCAAAGGGCGCGCGGCACGAGTTTTTGAATCGCGCCGCTTCTAACACCCGGCTCGGTCTCGGCGAAAAACGGCGTCTGTACGAAATTAAAATAGTAAAGCAGTCCGATCCATGTGACCCCGGCGAAAAAATGAATCCACCGGAACATGTACATCCAAAACTCCATCGTTTCCTCCTCCTTCTACCCTGCTTCGGCAATTCTGCCTCGGCAAACCGGATTTTCAGCTTCTACCGTTTTATATTAACGGGCGGTTTAACTTGTCAAGGATAAACTCAGGGTTTTGTTCTTCAAGTTATTGTTTCTAGTCAGGAAATCTAAAGGTACAGCAATCAGTGCGGCAGTTTTCGTCCCTTGCCGCCGCTAACGAGATCGATAGCCGCCCTTTTCTCGGCCGTGACGAAACGCAGCACCTCGATGAGACGCGCCGCGCGTTGATCGATCGACTTGGCTTCGAGAAGCGTCTGTTTTTCCATCGGCGCGACGTTGAGGGAAAAACAGCACACGTTGATCCAGGTCGCGCCGTCGATCGAACCGTCCTCAAGCAACTTCAAAAGCGGCGAGCCGGGATCGATGATTTCACGAAGTAAGGCGAGGATGTCGGCGCGCAATCGATCAAGCGTCCCGGTTTCGATCGGTTGCGGCTCTTCGCGGAGCACGACTTGTGCCTGCCGGTAGGAGTTCCCATCGACGATCTCTCGATCGATCTGGTATTCGGTCGTGCCGTACAAAAGAATATTGCAGCGACCGTCAGGCAGCGGCGTATGTCCGACGATCTTTCCCAGGCAGCCGACCGGAAATATCTCCGGATTGCCGTAGTAATCCTTCTCCCATTCGCCCTTCAAGAGCGCCATTCCGATCAATCGTTCCCCGGCCATCGCGTCACGCACCATTTCCCGATAGCGGGGCTCGAAAATATGTAGCGGAAGTTGTATTTTAGGGAAAAGAACCACATTCGGAAGCGGAAAGACAGGAATGACGGCGCCGGCTTCGGACATCATGAGGCCTCTTATCCAGACAGCGACAAAACCGAGCTACGGGTCCTGGTTTCTAAGTAGCACAGCCGCGCAGACCTGTTCAATATAGATGATTTCGCCTTGACCTGCTGTGGGTTCTATGCCATTTTTCCGATACCACCCGGTCGCTGAGGATCATCCTTGTTACAGAGAAAAAGCAGGTCGCCCGAGGCGGCCTACGTCTCGGAACTGCTGAAAGCGAAGCCACTGGCCGAAACGGTCGATCCTTTCGACTGCGTCGCTCGGGAACTCGAGCTGGTCGAGGAAAATCTCGCGCGCTCGATCCGCTCCGCTGAATCCTCCCTGACCGATATTGCCGGTCATACCATCCTCGGCGGCGGCAAGCGCCTCCGACCGATCATCGCCTTGCTGGCGTTTAAGGCGTTCGGGGGCAAGAAGCTGGAAGATGTTGTCGACATCGCCACCGCTCTTGAGCTGATTCACACCGCTACGCTGCTGCACGACGACATCATCGACGGCGCGGAGACGCGCCGCGGCAAAGAGTCCGCGTATAAAAAGTTCGGTCTCAAGTCGACGCTCGTCGCCGGCGATTTTCTTTTTATTAAAGCCTTCGAGTTCGCCGGGAAATTCGACGATACGGTGGTTCAATGGACAGCCGACGCCTGCACGCGGCTTACCGAAGGGGAAATTCTTCAGGAAATCTTCAACCGCAACACGGATGTGACGATCGACGACTACCTGGAGATCGTCAAGCGCAAGACCGCGTGCCTTTTTCAGACCGGCGCGAAGATCGGAACCTATCAGGCGGGAGCGCGCGCCGCTCTGGTCGAGGACATGGACAGCTACGGGCTTAATCTCGGCATCGCGTTCCAGATGATCGACGATGTGCTCGACGTCGTCGGTCATAAAGAACTTCTGGGCAAACCCACCGGCATCGACCTGCGCGACGGCAATCCTTCCCTGCCGATCATTCTCGCTTTAAATGCCAAGCAGGCTGCGGTAGTCGAAGCCTTCGAATCCAGCCATCCCAATGAGAGGCAGATCCACGCCGCGATCGCCGCCATGGAAGCAAGCCCGGTCATCGAAACGGCGCGGGAACTTTCGCGCACCTACGCGGAAAAGGCGCTCGGTCCGGTCAAGAAGCTGCCCCCTTCGCTTTATCGCAACGCGCTCAAGACGCTTATCCAACTCATCGTCGAGCGGAATTTTTAGATTCGCCGTCGTTCGATCTTCGGCATTTTCATGCATTCGTCCGAGCGCCCGCGCGCAGAATACATCCGCAGCACCTTCGATCGTATCGCCCTTCGTTACGATCTCCTCAATCGGATCATCAGCTTTCATCTGGACACCTACTGGCGCAACAAAGCCGTGAACGCGGCGCTGCGCCCCGGCGCGCGCAGCGTCCTTGATCTCGGTACCGGCACCGGCGACCTGGCATTCGCGGCGGCGCGCGCAATAGGTGACGACGGCCGTGTCGTCGGCCTGGATTTCTCGCATGAAATGCTGCGCCTCGCGCTCGGGAAACAAAAACACGACCTATCCGGCCGAAAAACGATGTATCTGCAAGCCACGGCGCTGGCCGCGCCGTTTCGCGACGCGTCGTTCGACGCGGTCCTAACCGGATTCGTGCTGAGAAACGTGTCTGATCTGACGCTGTTCTTCAAGGAAGCTTACCGCGTGCTCAAGGCCGGTGGGCGGCTCGCGGCTCTCGACATGTTTCCTCCCTCGAGCTTTCCGTTTTCTTTTTTTTACTCGCTGTATTTCCATCGTGTGATGCCGTGGCTCGGAGCCCGGATCGCCCGCGATCCCGAAGCCTATCGTTATCTCTCCAGCTCTGTCCGCGGTTTTCATTCGCCGGAGGACGTCGCGCGCATGATCGCAAACGCCGGCTTCATCGACGTGCGCGTGCGGAAATTTTTGAATGGGGCCGTCTGTCTACTCACGGGGAACGTGCCGGTCCAGCACTAGCGAATGGAGGCTTTTCCCGCCAGCTTTCTGTTGCTCTTCCTGCAGGTCGCCGTTGGCGGCCTGTTCGCGCTTGCGGCGACGCCGTTTCACGAGTTGTCGCGCGGCTTTTACAAATCGACGGGCGGCGTGCTGTTCGTTATCGGCGTCTTGGGTCTTTTGGGCAAAGCCGACCTCTACCGCAAAGCCGCTTCGGCCGAAGCGGGAACGACGGTGGAAATTTTGCTGTACGCGGCGTTCATCGTTTGCTTCGCATTTTATCTGTATTCGCTTTGGGGCGAGCGTGTCGTCTTCCGCGCACGGCTCTTCACATTTTCACTTTTCACCGGCCTTGCGGCTTTGGCGGCGGGCGCCCGTGAGTTTTATCAGGCACCGTTTCCATCCGTCGAGGCGCTGGTTTATCCCGCTAGCTTCGTCTTTTCGGCACTGCTTCTCGGAGGCGTCACCGTCGGCATGTTGATCGGGCACTGGTATCTCATCGATACCGGGCAAACGATCGAGCCGTTCGTCAGGATTTTCAAATTTTTCTTCTTCGCACTCGTGATGCAGACTTTGTTTTTCGTGATCCTGCCGCCGATCCTTTACTTTTTCGGCGCACCAGAGACGGTCGGTCGACTGTCGGATGTCTGGCAGAGCCACCAGGTATTACTTATCGCGCGGGTCTTGACGACGCAGGTAGGCTCGCTCGTGCTATCTTTCATGATCTGGCAAGCGCTGAAAATCCCGCACACCATGGCCGCTACGGGCCTCTTCTATATCGCGATGCTAGGAGTTTTCGTGGGCGAGATTTTGGGACGGCAGATACTAGCTTTGACGTCGCTGCCGTTTTAGTCGAAATCTCAGACGTGGATTTTGGTGATCCGCAGCCCCTTGGAAGTCCAGCCGAGGTCGTAGCCTACGGTCATTCCCTCTTTGAGGTCCGCCGGCTTGTCGATGACCCCGGTCACAATGACGAGATCGTAAGCGAATTGCACCTCGCGGCCGCTTTCGGTGCGGACGACCCCCATGTTGTTGCTGGGGAAGAGCTTCGAGATGACCCCGTGATGATAAAGGTCGTGCGGCAGCTTAGTTTGTGGATCTTCTTCCGACAAGAAAGAACCCAAAGAATTATTTTTTGCGCTTTTTTTCCAACAACCCGCGCGCGCGACTCGCGACAGCGGCGATTAAATGGCCCATTTTCGGGTGCTCGGGTTCGATATCAGCCGCCAGACCGTGGTGTTCGATCGCCTCGGTGCACACGGGGCCGATCGAGGCCACGACCATCGATTGAAGCGCGCCGCGCAATTTTTCCCCGAGCCCGTCCTCCGCTGCGACTTCGAAAACATGGTCGACCTGCTTCGCATTGGTGAAAAGCGCGACATCGGCGCGACCATCGGCGATCGCCCGCGCGGCGGATTTGAGCGGCCCCGTATCCTCGGGCAGAACCCAACGGTAAACGGGAACCAGCAAGACCTCGGCGCCGAGCGACCGCAAGCCGTCGATCAGCTCCTGCCGCGTTACCCCGTATTCCTGAACCGCCACTCTCCGGCCGCGGAGATCGCCGGCCTTTTCCAGCTCGGCGAGAATTTCCCGCCACGTGTTGGGCTCGGGAATCGTGACGTCCACCGCGACACCGATTTCCTTCAGCGCGGCGACCGGCTTGGGGCCGCGAGCCACTAGCTTGACGGCCTTCAGCGCTTGCGCGAATTCCACGCGCGGATACCCGGTCGCGACCGCGTCGATCAGTGTGCGCGCGCCGACACCGGTGAGAAAAATGACGACGTCGATTTTTGCCGCCTTGAGGTCGCGCATGAAACCGAGCGCGGCGGTATTTTGTTCCAGCGGCAGCTCGCGCATCGACGGCGCCACGATCGCCTCGCCGCCGTAGCGCTGGATGAGCTCGGCCATCTCGCGCTCGCGGCGGCTCTCGAAGGAAACGACTCTCAGGCCGTTAAGGCCGGTTTGCGGGCTGCTTTCCATTCCGTGTCTCAGACTCCGCTTCGGCAGCAGTTTCCGGCAACGATGACCACCCGAGTTCGGTTCCGAGGCTGACAACCTCGCCGATGATGATGACTGCCGGCGGTTCGACGGTAGCGCATTTTTCAGCGATGTCGCCGAGATCACCGGTGATGACGCGCTGCTTCGCCGTCGTTCCGGAGCTGATGACCGCGACGGGCGTTTGTCGATTACGACCCTGCGCGATCAACTCGGCGGCGATACGCGGCAAATTCTTCAGACCCATGAGAACGACGATAGTATCGATGCCCGATGCCAATCGCGACCAGTCGATCTTCGCTCCCTCCTTGCATGCTTCGTGTCCGGTGATCACGGCAAACGAAGATGAGAGTCTGCGATGTGTCAACGGAATGCCGGCATACGCGGGAACCGCAATCGCGGAACTTACGCCCGGCACGACCTCGAAAGCCACTCCGGCCGCCGCCAGTGCCTCGGCTTCTTCGCCGCCGCGGCCGAAGACGAACGGGTCGCCGCCCTTAAGGCGCACTACGCTCCGGCCGGCGCGCGCGTGCTCGATCAAAACAGTGTTGATCTCTTCCTGGGGAAGACTGTGGTAGCCGGCCGTTTTGCCGGCAAAGATCCGCTGCGCGTTCGCCGGCGCTTCTTCGAGCAGCGCCGGGTTGACGAGCCGGTCGTATACAACCACCTCGGCCGAGCGCAGCAATTCGACTCCGCGAATCGTGAGAAGCCCGGGATCGCCGGGCCCCGCTCCGACGAGATATACCTTTCCTGCGCTCATGCTACCGTGCGACCTCTTCGCGTAGGCGGCGCTTCGCCGCCTCGATGTCGCCATCGCGCACCAGTCTGCGAACCTCGCCGTTGAGCGCCCGGCGCCACGATTCCGCATCGGTGGCGATGCCCTTCTCCTTCAGCTCGCGCCGCACATCGGCGACCACGCCGGAAAGAAGCTCGTAGTCCTCCGAGAAATAATCTTCCAGCTCCTCGCGGATCGCGCGCGACAGAGCGGGGCTCGCCCCGCCGGTCGCGACGGCCACCTGAAGCTCTCCGCGCCGCAACACGGATGGAAGGATAAAGTCGCAGTGTGCCGGATCGTCGGCGCTGTTCAAAAGTACGCCGGCTTCCTGCGCCTCTTCGTACGCCGCTCGGTTGATCTGAGGATTGTCCGTAGCGACGAATCCCAGACGATAGCCCGCAATATCCCCTTTGCGATATTCCCTCATATAATGGCGGATTTTTTTCTCTCTTACCCTATGCTCCAGCGCCTCGGTCAGCGTTGGGCTGACAATCGTCACGCTCGCATCGGCTTCGAGCAGGCCTTCAACCTTGCGCTCGGCCACCGCCCCGCCTCCGATGACGAGGCAGCGCTGACCGGAAAGGTTCATAAATATCGGATAGTAGGCCATCTCCGTGTCTAGGGTAGGTCATTCCCGGCGCTAAGTCCAGGAAGCATTTTTCAAGCCTCCTTAAGGAAAACGCGGAGATTGCGTGGCTTTACGAAGACATGCTCGCCGGCGCGCAGATCGAGTTCGATGTAGCGCTCGCGCGTCAGCTCCGCCTCGATGATCTCGTCGCCGTCGACCCGGTCGAGCTCGAGGCGCACGAGCGATCCGACGGCGCGGACGTCCCGCACTACGGCCTCGATCATTGCGCCGTCGCGCACGCGGTCGAGCTCGATATCGTGCGGCCGCACGTAAGCGAGCGCGGGCGCGTCGTGCGTGCCGAGATGCTCCGGCGCTTCGATCTCGATCTCGCCGATATGCACTCGCCCGGCGTGGACGCGGCTGTGAAAGAGATTCACGTTGCCGAGAAAATGATAGACGAACGGAGTCGCCGGATGATTGTAGACCTGGTCGGGCGTGCCGAACTGCTCGATGCGGCCCTCGTTCATGACGACGACACGGTCGGCGACTTCCAGCGCCTCTTCCTGGTCGTGCGTAACGAAGACGCTGGTCACGTGGATCTCGTCGTGCAGACGTCTCAACCAGCGCCTGAGCTCCTGCCTCACGCGTGCGTCGAGCGCGCCGAACGGCTCGTCGAGGAGCAGGATCTGTGGCTCCACCGCGAGCGCCCTTGCGAGCGCAATGCGCTGGCGTTGCCCGCCCGAAAGCTGCGACGGCAGATGATCGGCGAGAAAGTCGACTTGGACGAGTTTTAGAAGATTGCCGACTTTCTTCCGTATGGTCCGTTCGTCCGGGCGAAGCTGACGCGGGCGGACGCGGAGGCCGAAAGCCACGTTCTCGAACACGGTCATATGGCGGAATAGAGCGTAGTGCTGGAAGACAAAGCCGATGCGGCGCTCGCGCGCGCTTCGATCGGTCGCGTTTTCGCCGTGGAAGAATATCTCGCCGCTCTCCGGGAACTCGAGACCCGCGATGACGCGCAAAAGTGTGGTCTTGCCGGAACCCGAGGGGCCGAGCAACGCGACGAGCTCGCCGGTCGGCACCTCCAGGGTGACGCCGTCGAGCGCCTTGAAGTCGCCGAAGGTCTTTGTGATGTTCCTGGCTTCGATGCTCATGCGTCGCTTTCCCCACCGCCGGTGTGCCTGATAACCGCATCCCGCGCGGCTCGCCATTGAATCAAACTTTTTACGGCGAGCGTTACGAGCGCCAGGAGCGCGAGCAGGGATGCCGCGGCGAAGGCCGCGACGTATTGGTATTCGTTGTAGAGGATCTCGACGTGCAGCGGCAGCGTGTTCGTAAGACCGCGAATGTGCCCGGAGACGACCGAGACGGCGCCGAACTCCCCCATCGCGCGCGCGTTGCAGAGAATCACGCCGTAGAGAAGACCCCATTTGACGTTGGGGAGCGTGACGCGAAAAAACGTCTGCCAGCCGCCCGCGCCGAGGGTCACGGCGGCCTCTTCTTCTTCGCTGCCCTGCGCCTGCATCAACGGAATCAGCTCGCGAGCGACGAAAGGAAATGTCACGAACATCGTGGTCAGGATAATACCAGGGACGGCGAAAATAATCTTGATGTCATGCGCAGCGAGCCATGGGCCAAGCCAGCCCTGCATTCCGAAAACGAGAACATAAATCAGTCCGGAAACGACCGGAGACACGGAAAACGGGAGGTCGATCAGCGTCATCAAAAAGCTCTTGCCGATAAAATCGAATTTTCCGATCACCCAGGCGGCGGCGACGCCGAAAACGAGATTGAACGGCACCGCGACGGCCGCGGTAAAGAGCGTCAGGCGGATTGCGGCAAGCGCCGCCGGCTCGCGAAAGGAGTCAACGTAAGCGGCAATGCCTTTCTGAAATGCCTGAGCGAATACGACGGCCAGCGGTACGAAAAGAAACAACCCGAGAAACACGAGCGCCGCGCCGATAAGGAACCCGCGGACCAGCGCAGGCTCGCTGGTCGCGCGTGCTACAACGCTCCGGCCGACGCTGATGGTTGCTTCGTTCAGCATGTCTCAGCGCACCACGTAATGTTTGCCGCTCCACCACTGCAGCGCGTTGATGACAAGCAGCAGGATGAACGAAACGACGAGCATCACGACCGCGATCGCGGTCGCGCCCGCGTAGTCGTATTGTTCCAGCTTCGTGACGATCAGCAGCGAGGTGATCTCGGTGCGCATCGGCATATTACCGGAGATGAAGATCACCGAGCCATATTCGCCTATGGCGCGCGCGAACGCCAGCGCAAAACCCGTGAGCAGCGCCGGCAGGACTACCGGGAAAATAACTCGTATGAACGTCTGCGGGCGGCTCGCGCCGAGGCTAGCGGCGGCTTCCTCGACCTCGCTTTCGAGATCTTCAAGCACCGGCTGTACCGTGCGGACGACGAACGGCAGGCCGATGAATGTGAGCGCGATAACAACCCCGAGCGGAGAATATGCCGCCTTGATGCCGAGCGCCTCCAACGGCCCGCCGAACCATCCGCGGCTCGAGTAGACCGTAGTAAGCGCGATGCCCGCGACGGCCGTAGGCAGCGCGAACGGCAGATCGACGAGCGCGTCGACGAGGCTCTTTCCTGGAAACGTGTACCGCACGAGCACCCACGCCACGAGAAAGCCAAAGACGGCGTTGATCGCGGCGCCTACGAACGCCGCTCCAAACGTCAGGCGGTAGGACGCCATGACGCGCGGCTCTGTCGCCGTCCGCCAGAAGCCTTCCCAACCCAGCGCGGTGGTCTTGAAGAATGCGGCAGAGAGCGGAATCAGCACGACGAGGCTCAAGTAAAGCAGCGTGAAGCCCAGCGCCGGGCCGAAGCCCGGAAGAATGCTGCGCTGTTTGATGACGAGCGGCATGCGGCTATGGCCTCAGCGGCCCGGCTGATAGATGCGATCGAAGAGCGCGCCGTCGGCGAAATGGGTTCTGTTCGCCGTTTGCCAATCGCTGGCTATCTCCTTAAGCGTAAAGAGCTTCACCTTCGGAAACTGAGTCGAAAATTTTCCCGCGACTTTCGCGTCGACCGGTCGATAGTAATGTTTGGCGGCGATCTCCTGCCCCTCGGGACTGTAAAGGTATCGCAAATACTCTTCGGCCACCGCGCGGGTACGTCGTTTATCGACGACTTTATCGATAATGCTGACGGTCGGTTCGGTGAGAATGCTCATGGGCGGCACGACAATCTCGAAGCGATCTTTTCCAAGATCCTTGCCGCCGAGCAGGATCTCATTTTCCCAATTCACTAAGACGTCCCCGATGCCGCGCTCGACGAACGTCGTCGTCGCGCCGCGCGCGCCGGAATCGAGCACGGGCACGTTCTTGTAAAACCGTGTGATAAAATCTTTCGCCTGGTTGTCGTCGCGCTTCGATTTGAGCCAAGCATAACCCCAAGCGGCGAGATAATTCCAGCGCGCCCCGCCGGAGGTTTTCGGGTTGGCAGTTATCACGGCCACGCCGGGTTTTACGAGATCGTCCCAGTCCTTGATGCCTTTGCGGTTGCCTTTCCGCACCAGGAAAACGACGGTCGACGTGTAAGGCGAGCTGTTGTGCGGCAGCCGGGTCTGCCAATTCTTCGGCAGCAGATTTCCCTTTTCGGCCAGAATGTCGATGTCGTAAGCCAATGCGAGCGTGACCACATCGGCTGCCAATCCTTCGAGGACGGCCCTCGCCTGACTGCTGGAGCCGCCGTGAGACTGACGAACAGTCAACGCTTCGCCAGTTTTCGCTTTCCAGTAACGTGCGAACGCGGCGTTGAAATCCTGATAGAGCTCCCGCGTCGGATCGTAAGAAACGTTCAGGAGCTGCGTGTCCGCGCGAACGCTATCATTCCCGAATTGCAATGCCAAAGCGAAAAATAAAACAAAGAAAACGGTTTTTGAGCGAAGCATTTCTCTTCTCCACAATCATCAAGAATTGCAGATAATCCTGCGCGGACGCGCGGAGCGCGATCTTCCCCGCTTTATACTCTGGATGAAAGAAGCGGGAAAGCGATTAGTGGACCTGTGAGGGGCGACAGCGCTGTGAATAGAATCGCTTCGCGAAAGAGAAAAGCCGAGAATCGGCGACCCAAGCGAAATTCATGGGGTGACTTCCCTGTGGTGAAGCGCTTCCCAATTGTCGTGGACTTCCCACAAAAGGCCGTCATCGCCGCCCTGCTTGCGCTCGATTTCCAGGACGACCCAGCGATCGTTTTTTGCAGCCCCCGCCGACAAGGCATCCTGTCGCCGCGGAACGCGCAGAGACCACACATACGCGCCCGCGAAGACCACAACAAATAGGCCCAGCGCTGTCCCTATCCAGATTTCAAGGGCAACCATCGGACGTTCCTTCCTAGCCTTTGCTTTCGGCGGCCGCTTCGCGATGCACGTGAAGGCCGCACTCTTTCGTCTCCGGATTTTCCCACCACCACCGGCCCGCACGGATGTCCTCCCCGGGCCTGATGGCGCGCGTGCACGGCGCGCAGCCGATGCTGGGGTAACCCTGATCGTGGAGCTTATTGTACGGAAGATTGTTTTCCCGAATGTAGTCCCAGATTTGCCGATACGTCCAATCGATCAGAGGATTGATCTTGGCCATATCGCCGTGGCTGTGATCGACCTCGATTTTGCGGAGATCGGTTCGTGTCGGCGCCTGCTCGCGCCGGAGACCCGTCATCCACGCATCGAGGCTGGCCAGCGCTCGGTTCAACGGCTCCACTTTACGGATATCGCAGCAAAGCTTACGCGCTTCGACGGAACGGTAGAAGAGATTCAGCCCGTTCTCGCGGACCATTTTCTCGACTCGGCTCGCGTCTGGGAAATAGACCTCGATGTCGATACCGTAGCGCTCGTGCATCGCGTCCATGCAATCGTAGGTTTCCTGATTGAGACGTCCGGTATCGAGCGTGAAGACGCGAAAATCCGATCCCCTTTGACGGTACATAAGATCGATGAGGACCGACTCTTCGGCCTGGAACGAGCACGCGAGGGCAAGATTCGGATGATAATGCTCGAAGGCCCATTTCAAAACGCCTTGCGCGTCGAGGCTTTCGAGGTCTTGCTGCCCATTCCCGTTGCCGTTGACTTTCTTTTCCGATACCGACATCTCTTCCTCCCTAGTTGACGTTCTTCCGCAGGCTTTCCAGCAGAGTTTTAATGGAAAAAGGCGCAGATGCTTTGATGTGGACTGCGAATCGCTTTCGTGGCTCTTGTTCGCGTTCGATGGTAAAAGAAGTGCCGCCGTACAGAGTTTTCGCGAGCGCCTCTATTTCGGGCTTTAAAGCAGAAAAGGTTTCCTCATTGTTGGGCGCGAAAAGACGATCGTTGACGATGATAAGAGCCTCATCGCCACGAAAACGCATTCGACCGTCGAGCGCCGGTTCTTCTTCGATGCGGCGGCAGTAATCCAGCGCGGCGGCAACGGAAGCGACCAGCTTTTCGCGGTTCGTGCCGTCAAGCGGACGTTTACGGCTGTAAAGCAGTCCGAGGCGGTCGCCGTTATTGTCGATACTGATGTTCGCTTCGTCGGCCACGAGGACGACGCCTGGTCCCGCCGGGACGTGGCCGTAATCCGCGAGATCGTAGTATTCGCCGTCGGTGCCCTGGATCCAGGAATTGAAAACGCGCACAAACGAGTCGAGCGCGACTCCGCAGCCGGCGGCGGCGAAAAATTTCACGTTGACGCGCTGGACTTCCATCGTCACGCGCTTCTCGCCTCTGCGACCGCCGGAGCGGGAACGACCACCGCGCCGGCGATGAGCTTGTTGTAGCAGCTGTGCGCCGCATCGATGAAAAGCTGCGCTTCCTGCAGGCGTTGGAGCGCGACAGCCTTATCGATATCGCCGGCGTGTTGCATCGCGTCGCGTGCTTTAAAAATGTAATCGGCGAAGGTGGTGCCCATATATTTGTCGTAAAAGACCTGCGTGTCGCAGAAAAGCCGACGGAATTCCGCGACGATGCCCTCGTCGTCTCTCGGCACATCGTAGTTTTGGGTTTTGATCAGCGCCTCGGCGGCGTGGACCATAGCCCCGTAAGCCATCGTCGCGGCCCCGGGCAGGTCCCCGGCATCGAAACGGATCTGCGCCTCGAAGATTTCGCGCTCGCACGCCGCCAGCGTGAACTGCGCCGCCGACACGACCTCGCCCGCGCACTCCCCGACGCCCATTCCCGTCAGAGTGAATTCGCGGGGATCGCCCCAGTCGCTATAGTACGAAGGCGCTTGTTCGTGCGGGGGGACTTTCATCAAGTCCTCCAGCATAGCTTTCGTCTCTTTCTTGCCGATACGGCCGATGAAGTCCTGGAAGCTCTCGCCCTTCTGCCGCGCCGCGACGTACCGATCGGTAACGCGCGTGACGACGTCCGGGATGCGCTTCGACGGCACCGCTCCGATCGCCAGACCGTAGGCGCCGGCATTGTCACGGAATTTACCGCCGAGCATCACCTGGAAATGCGGCACCGTGTAGCCGTCGATGTTCCGGCTGATACCGTAAAAACCGATGTCAGCGATGTGGTGCTGGCCGCACGAGTTGAAGCAGCCGCTCACCTTGATGCGTAGATCCTTGACGGCCTGGTCGAGCTCGAAGCTTTTCTCGCTCAATCTCTGGCGCAGCTCTTTGGCGAGCCCGCGAGAAGAAGCGATGCCGAGCTTGCAGGTGTCGGTGCCGGGGCATGAAGTGACATCGACGATGGTGCCGGCGTTCGGCGCTGCGAGTCCGATTTTCTTCAGGGCGCGGTAGAGCTCCGGCAGATCGGTTTCGCTCACCCAGCGCAGCAGGATGTTCTGGTCGACCGTCGTGCGTACGGTCTCGTTGACGAAGCGGCGCGCGACATCGGCGAGGCCCCGCAGCTGTTCCGCTGTGATATCGCCGAGCGGCAGCGTAATCGTCGTCGCCACATAGCCTGGCTGCCGCTGACGATACACATTGGTCGCGTACCACGCATCGAAGCCCTCCGGCCGCTCGGCTCCGTTGAGCGCGATGCCGGTCTTTAGAGGCGTCTCACCCGGTTCCCGGGTCTCCGGCAGATACGACGTCCAGCGAGGGTCGTCGGTCAATTTGCGCCGCTCTTCGTCGACCATCTGGCGGAACTTGTCGATCCCGAGATTAGCGATAAGGAATTTGATGCGCGCACGCGCGCGGTTGCGCTTCTCGCCCAAGCGGGCGAAAACCCGCGCGATCGCCTGCGCGGTCGGCAGCAATTCTTCCTCCGGAAGGAAGTCGTCGAACAGCTGCGCCTTGTAGGGAACGGCCCCGAGGCCGCCGCCGACGTAGAGCTCGAATCCGCGCCGCTCGACGCCGTCCTCGGTGCGGCTCCGCGCGATCGCGCCCATATCGTGCATGCTGGTCAAGCCGCAGGGATGCTGCGCACAGCCGGAAAAGGCAAGTTTGAACTTTCGCCCGAAATCCTGTGTGTCCGGATGGCCGAGCAGGAACTTCGACGACGCTTTCGCATAGGGAGTGACGTCGAAAGTTTCGTCGCGGCAAATGCCAGCGAGCGGGCAGGCGGTGACGTTGCGCACGACATTGCCGCACGCCTCGCGCGTCGTGATCCCGACAGCGGCGAGACGCCGCATCAGCGCCGGCGTGTCTTCGATATGGACGAAGTGATACTGGATGTCCTGTCGCGTGGTGACGTGCGAGATTCCGTCGGAGTATTCCTCCGAGAGATCTGCGAGCGTCTCCATCTGCTCTGCGTTGAGGCCGCCGAAAGGAACTTTGATGCGCATCATACCGGGCGCATCCCAGACGGTGTCCGGGCCTTTTGTAAGTCCAGTCGCGGCGATCTTCAGCTTCTGAATTTTCTCGCCGTCGTGGCGCTGGCTATTGTCGTAGCGCTGGCCGTATATACCGCGCCGAAGGCGCGTCTCGGCGAAAACCCGCTCATCGATCTTCCCCTGCTTTCGCAGTTCCATCTGCGTTTCGAAAATGTCGATTTCTCGCCCGAGGTCGACAGGAATACGGTCGCCGAGTTTGGCTTTCCAATTTGTATTCATCTTCTCCGCCTCGGATTAATTCTAATATTTCCGATTGCTGTTGTCGGTTATTAGATCAAAAAAATTTCGCCCTGGAATCAGCTCTCGTTGCTATTAGTACTAATTCCGATCGTTAAAGTCAACTATGTTGGACGGCTTTTTAGCGGATGAGCTTGACGGGCAATCCGACCCTGCAATTCCATCAGAGCATCAAGGACTGTTTCCGGCCGCGGGGGGCAGCCTGGCACATACACATCTACAGGAATAATGCGGTCAATTCCTTGCACCGTCGCGTAGTTATCGTAAAAACCACCACTTGCGGCACATGCCCCAAAGGCCATGACCCACTTCGGCTCAGACATTTGCTCATAAACGCGCTTCAAAACAGGGGCGAGCTTCTGATTGACCGTGCCGATAACCATGAGTAGATCGGCCTGCCGTGGGCTGAAGCGCGGCAGCAGCGCGCCGAATCGATCGATGTCGTAAGGAGACATCGACAGAGACATATATTCCATCGCACCGCACGCCGTCGCGAATGGATATGGGAAAAGCGAGTATTTGCGCGCCCAGTTGATGGCACTATCGAGCTTTGTAACGACGACCGATTCCGAAAGCATCCTATCGTCGCCTGATTGGACCGCGTTCAAGTGTTTGCTCTCCACTCAGAAAATATAGTCCTACGGCATCAGAAAATCAAAACCACTAGCGATAGGTCGAGATTGATGTTTCGTCTTGACAACCTCTGCCATCGCATTTACTCTGCCGGAAACAGGAGATCGCGGATGCAGGGTAAAAAAATTCTCGTCGTCGAAGATAATGAAGACACGCGCGAGATCCTCCTGTATCGGCTACAGAGTATGGGCGATTACCAGGTCATGTTGGCCTCGAACGGTCGCGAGGCGCTGGAGATGGCGACCAAGTCACGGCCCGATCTCGTGATCATGGATTTGAAAATGCCGGTCATGGACGGCTGGGAGGCTACGAAGGCGCTTCGCGACACGCCCTGGGGAAAGGATCTGCCCGTGATCGCGCTAACAGCGCAAGCGATGGAACGAGACGAGGAGAAGGCGCTCAGCGCCGGCTGCAGTGATTATATCGCAAAGCCGATAATGGACTACGCTGTCCTCAAGCGAAAAATCGAGAGATTTCTCCGTTGATTTCCCGCCTCGGCGGATCGATACTTACTAAACTTTAGTTACGTTGATAGCTTGGGGCCCCTTCTCACCCTGTGCTATTTCAAATTCGACGGTTTGACCCTCGTTAAGTGTCTTGAAGCCGTCCCCCTGTATGGCGCTATAGTGCACGAAAACATCGCCGCCACCTTCTTTTTCAATGAAGCCATAACCTTTGGAGTTATTGAACCACTTCACCTTCCCACTCGCCATTGCTCTTTCCTCCCCGCCGCTCCACTTCAACTGGAGCAGCCTTAATACACATTCCCCAAAGCAGGCATGCAAAATCACACGCCTGAAGGCCTATATTGCTCTCGCCCGTTATCGCCTTGGGGTGGGACATTAGAAAAATCGCACCACGCTTGTCAAGGGAAAAATCTGTAAAAAGTAACGTTACTCTGTTGTTGCGTCGCGAAACCGATGTCATGCGTGCTAAAATTCCGATTACCGGACGCAATTAGGTTCAATCGCATGTCGCAGTTTTTGTACGGACGCATGCATGAATAATAGGCAATGCATAGGCACTTGAAATTAAAGCGCTTCCATAGAATTATCGGGAGTTGTGAACACGCATTTATTAAAAAGTTGACAATTCAGGGGTTTTAAAATATATTAAACGCAGTTCTGAAATATAAAGCCGTCTTAGAACTGAGTGCCGGCTCAACGCGATAAATGGCTATCTACACGATCTTAAACAAACGGGATTGCGCTAGAATTGCCGATGAATTTGGTCTTGGCGATCTCGTCTCGTATGCTGGCATTCGAAACGGCTCGGTCAACACGCATTATCTACTGGAGACTAAGCGGGGCCGTTTTTTTCTCAAGGTCGATGAAGTCAAGAGCGAGCTTGAGATCAAACAGGAGCTTGAGCTGCTCTTGTATCTGCGAAAGCTCGGTTGTCCCTGTCCCCAGCCTCTTCGAAGCAAAAAAGGCCGCTACTATCATGAATTGCACGGGAAGCACGCGTCCGTCAGCAAATACATCGATGGCGTAGAAGTTCCTGTTGAAAAGCTGAGTTCGGCTCACCTCGAAGCTGTCGGGCACGCGCTCGCCGATCTTCACCTGATCGGCCGAGGCTACAAGAAAGGCATCGACAACCGGTTCGGATTTACCAAAATCCTTTCAATTTATCGCGAAGTCCGCCGCCAACTGCCGCTACATTTGAAGCACATCGTCAGAGTTCTCGACGACGAGGTCGCCTATCTAGAAAATTATTTGGACAACAATCTTCCGAAGGGAATCATTCACGGCGATCTGTTCCCGGATAATGTGAAATTCAAAGGCTCGCGGTTGGTCGGAATCGTCGATTTCGAGGCGGCATGCCGTGGGAAGCTCATCTACGATCTAGCTACGGCAGTGAACGCCTTCTGCTATCACGACGGCCGGTATCAGATTGAGCGCTTCGAGCCGCTGATTACCGGTTACGAAAGTCTTCGTCCGCTCTCGCTGCCGGAATGGGACTCATTCCCCAACGAGCTTCGTTTCTCGGCGCTAAGATTCACGATCACGCGGATTAAGGACTTCTATCTCAGAAAATGTGACGAGAATCAGCGCGTGTTCAAAGATTTTAAGGAGTTTTTCGACCGCCTGTTGATCTTAAGAAGAGAAAAAACCGGTGGGATGGAAGATATTCTGCTGGCGATGGCGACCGGTTACGACTATCGAAAGTATCAGAAGTCCAAGCCTTCCAAATAGCAGGCTGCCTTCAGCTCAGTTGCCGCGTGACGAGACGTTTGATTTTCAGCAGCGAATCGTGGCGGATAAGACGGATTAGCGCGAAAAACGTGAGGACGGCGCCAACAAGGAAGAAAAGCCTGCCGCCGCTCAGCACGACGTAATAAAAATCCATCTTCATTCGTGCCGCATTATACCGCTCGCGGTCCTCGTTGATGCGGCGGAGCACTTCCTCGTTTTTCTGCTGGTCGAGTTCCTGAAAGCTCCTATACGTCTCTTCGAGACCCGTTGGGGCAGTTCGGCGTAATAAGCCTTGATACCGCGATATTTCGACTGCGCCGGCTACCCAGTTCCCGATTCCGAGAAGCAGGAGGGTAAATCCAGCTACCATGAGGTAGCTCGAATAGACGTCGCGGACCTTCATCGGGATAGCGTCAGAATACTCCCGAACGTGCCAAACGTCAATTTATAATTGGGAACACCGGCCTGCCGGGAAACGGAATCTTGAACTAGACGTAAGCCTACTCTACCATAGGAATAGTGCGCACCTACATCATAGGCGATATTCACGGCTGCCTCGACGAATTGTCTTTTCTCCTCGATGGTTTGCCGCTCGAACCAGCGGATCGCCTCGTGTTTTTGGGTGATTACGTCGATCGTGGCCCGGACTCGCAGGGCGTGATCTCCTATCTTATCGACCGGAAGCGAACGCGCGGCGAAGAAATGATATTTCTTAAGGGAAACCACGAGGATATGTTTCTTTCCTATATGGGTTTCCCTGGGAAGTACGGCGACATGTTCCTCTATAACGGCGGCGGCGCGACGCTCGCTAGCTATGGAGCGGCGCCGCATAACCACGGGTCGGCGGATATCCTGCTCGTTATTCCTCCAGAACATATAAAATTTTTAAAATCCTTGAGACCGTACTATATCACCGACCATTATCTGTGCGTTCACGCGGGCGTGAACCCAGCGAAGTCGCTCGAGGACCAAGACGAAGAGGAACTGCTTTGGATCCGCGATGAGTTCATTATGAACCGTCATGACCTGCCTTACACTGTGCTGTTCGGCCATACGCCGCAGGAAGAAGTGCTCTTTCAATTGCCATACAAGGTCGGCCTCGATACCGGACTGGTGTACGGTAATCGCTTGAGTTGCCTCGAGTTGAAGGAGAAAACGCTTTATCAAATCGCGCGCGGGAAAAAAGAGGTCGTTCACAGCTCGGTCAAAGAGAGGTGGGCGAAGGCTCGGCTCATGCTTCCTTGACTTGGACCGCTCCAGCTATTAATAAGACTTGTTCGCCCTCGGCTGAACTCGGGTGTTCGGCCTTTCTAAAATCCAGCGGCGGTGTAGCTCAGTTGGTCAGAGCACGCGGCTCATATCCGCGGAGTCGACGGTTCGAGTCCGTCCACCGCCACCAATTTTTTAATACCCGTATGGCTGATTACGACAACTTCGCTAAGCTGCGCACTTAGGCGCGGCCCTTGGGCAACCATGGAAGCCAAAATGAAGCTCGGCGACTATCTCGTCGCCTACCTGAGAAAAATCGGAGTCACCCATCTTTTCGGCATTCCCGGCGATCTCGTCATCAATCTATTCTTCAAATTCGGACGGCCGCGTGGATTGAAGATCATAACGCTGTCGCACGAGCCCGGCGTGGGTTTCGCCGCGGACGGCTATGCGCGCAGCACGGGCCGCATTGGTGCGATTTGCGTAACCTACGGCGCCGGCGGCCATAACATGGTCAATCCCGTCGCCGGATCTTTCGCCGAGCGCGTTCCGATTCTCGTCATCAGCGGCGGCCCCGGCGAGGAGGAGCGGAAGCTCGGTGTTCTGATCCACCATCAAGCGAGGGCGATCGAATCGCAGCTTAATATCTATAGAGAGGTGACCTGCGCGGCGAAAACCATCGACGATCCGCTCCGGGCTGCGAGGGATATCGACGGCGTTATCCGATCCATGTGGCTCAACCAGCAGCCCGGCTATCTCGAAATCCATCGCGATATGGTCGAACGCGAGATTCCCGTCCCCAAGGACATCCTCGAGTGGAACGGCGAGCTGCCCCATGCGACATCCGACCGGCACAAGCTCGACGAGGCGGTCCGCGATACCGCCGAGCGTCTCGCCGCGGCGCGCCGCCCAGTCGTGCTAATCGGCATCGAGGCCTTTCGCTACAAGCTGGCGAAGGACATCGTCAAGCTGGTCGAAAAGGTCGGCGCGCCCTGCTGTACGTCGGTGCTCGCCAAGGGCGCGTTTCCCATGAACCATCCTCTCTACATGGGCGTTTACATCGGGGCCGTCAGCCCGCGCGCGATTCGCGAGCGCGTTGAGCAGGCCGACCTCATCGTGGGGCTTGGAATGTTCTTAACCGACATCGAGCTCGGCGGCAGCCAGCCGGCCGAGGCCCTGCGGAACCGTTCGATCTGGGCGGTCGAGCACCACGTCAATGTCAGTTTTCATACTTATACGGACGTGACGTTACGAGACTTCGTCCACGGGCTGCTGCATACCGATTTGAAGCTGCACCACGAAAAAGTAGAGTACAGCGACAACCTGCCGGCCGGCGAGTCCGAACTCAGCCGCGCGGTTCGCGTCGGCGACGTCTTGCGGGAGATCAATCGTTTTCTCGCACGGAATAAAAAGCTGATGGCGGTCGCGGAATCCGGCGACTCGCTCTTCGGCGGCCTCGATCTGAAAGTCGGCGATGATGGTCTCTATCTCGCGCAAGGTTTTTACGCATCGATGGGTTTCGCCGTACCCGGCGCGCTCGGTGCGCAGATCGGCACCGGCTTGCGGCCGTTAATCCTCACGGGCGACGGCGGCTTTCAAATGACCGGTGTGGAAATCGCTCACGCACTGCGCTACAAACTCAATCCCATCGTCGTTCTTTTGAACAACGGCGGGTGGGGAATCTTCCGCCCGATCGCGCAACGCCCGGATCTGCTCGCGCTGCCGACATGGCGCTACGCCGATCTGGCGAAACTCTGGGGCGGCCGTGGCTTTCGCGTCGAGACTGTGGCACAGTTGCGAAGGGCGCTCGACGAAGCGAAGAAAGCGCCATCTTTTTCGATCATCGAGGTCATGACGGGGCCGCGCGACCTCTCCCCTGTTTCCGTAAAATACATTCGCGCCTCGGCGAAAAAGGGCAAAGCTAAGGCGACCGCCGCCGCGGAGCGCACATGATCAACCAGGAGCGGCTGAAAAATCTGCTCATCGAGCTGATTCGCATCGATAGCCTTTCGCGGCGCGAGCGCGACGTCGCCATCAGGCTCACGCGCGAGATGGAAGAATTCGGCGCCGAAGTTATTATCGACGACGCCGGGGAAAAGGTCGGGGGCAATACCGGCAATGTCATCGCACGGATTCCCGGGACCTTGCAGACCGCGCGCCCGTTCCTGCTATCCGCCCATATGGATACGGTTGCGCCCGGCGAAGGCGTCGTTCCGGTGCTCGACGGCACCATTTTGAGGAGCGACGGACGCACCGTGCTCGGCGGCGACGACAAGAGCGGAGTCGCGATCATATGCGAAGTTCTCCGCGCGCTTCATGAAAACAACATCCCCCGCGGACCTATCGACGTCGTCTTCACCATTTGCGAAGAGGCTGGTCTGATCGGCGCGAAGTGTCTCGACGTGTCACAATTGTGCGCGCGCAGGGGGCTCGTTCTCGACAGTGACTCGGTCGGGTTCCTCTTTACCCGGGCGCCCGCCGCGAACCGTTTCGAGATCGAAGTTCACGGCCTAGAGGCGCACGCAGGCGTCTGCCCGGAAAAAGGCATCAGCGCCGTCCAGGTCGCTGCCGAGGGCATCGCACGCATGCGGCTCGGGCGCATCGATGAAGAAACGACGGCGAACATCGGCGTGATCGAAGGCGGCGTCGCTGTCAACATCGTTCCCAATTCGGTCATTCTCAAGGGTGAGGCGCGCAGTCACAGCGAACAAAAACTCTCGGCGCAGACGGACCACATGGTGCGCGCCCTCGAAGACGCCGCCGCAGCGCACAGCGTCACAACCGACGGGAAGACTTATCGCGCGACAGTCGAAGCGCGCATCGAGCGCGACTACGACGCGCTGAAAGTCTCCGACGACTCCGAGCTTGTACGTCTGGTCCAGAAAGCCGGCAAAAACCTCGGTGTTCGAGTCCAGACTCAAGCCACAGGCGGTGGATGCGACGCGAACGTTTTCAACACTAAGGGTCTGGAAGTGGCGAATCTTTCGACCGGTATGCGGGATATCCATACCGTCAAGGAATGGCTCGATTTGAAGGATCTTTATTTGTCGGCTGCGATGGTTTTTGAAATCGTTCGAGTAAACGCCGAGGAATAGTTTGCCGGTGCATATTAAGGCCGTTCCGAAAACTTGACACGCAGCCGTTAAACCTGACACTCTCGCTTTCGTCATGGACGGAGAAGAGATCGGCCTCCTCCTCCGGCAGGAACGCGGCCAGTTCCTCGAGTTCTTAAGCGCCTACGAATATAAAAAATCCTCAGCGCAGAAGCCGAGTGAAGATCTCGCGCGGGAAATCGCCCGCCTTGCCGGCGGCATGGCGAACGCCGACGGCGGCACTTTACTGGTCGGCGTCGAGCCGGACAAGGCCGTCACCGGGATTCCCCATTCCGCCGACGAACTTCAGGAGCTGATCCGCGCGCCGGGCGCTTTGCTCACACCGCCGCTCGCGCCCGCTTGCAGGCGCGCGCAGCTCGGCAATCTCGTGCTCCTCAAATTCGAGATTACTTCCAGCCCCGACGTTCACCGTATCGCCGGCGGACGGGCGTTCTATCGCATCACGACGGAAAACCCGGCGCTGCCGCCGGAGCAGATCCAGAGCCTCCGCGACAGCAAACGCAGCGTATTCTACGAGAGGCAGAACGTCATCGACGCGACGGTGGACGACTTAGACCTCGGCGCCGTCGCCCTACTGGCGGAAAAAATCGGCGATTCCCGGGATCCCATCAGCGTCCTCAACCGCGTCTATCACCTGATCGATCAATCCAGCGAGCGCACCGCAGTCACAACCGCCGCCCTGCTGCTGTTCGCGAAGGAGCCTACGCGCTGGCACCCGCGCGCCGGCGTCGACTTCGTCAAATACGAAGGCACCGAGCGGCGCCACGGCGCTGCGCTTAACGTCGTGAAGCGCATCCGCTTCGAAGCCCCGCTCTGCCGCCTCGTCGACGAGACGGTCGGCCGCGTCAAAGAGCATATCCGCGAGCGCACGCTGTTGCACGATCTATTCTTTCGCGAGCGCCTCGAATATCCCGCGTTCGCCTGGCAGGAAGCTCTCGTCAACGCCATCGCCCACCGCGACTACAGCCTTACGGGAGCACCCGTCGAGGTCTGGATGTTCGACGACCGCATCGAAGTCCGCAGTCCCGGCGCGCCTCCCTCTCCTGTTACTATCGAGCAACTACGCCACCAGCAGCGGGTCCATTTCTCGCGCAATCCTCTCATCGTCCGGACGCTGGCGGACCTCGGCTACATGCGCGACATGGGCGAAGGCATTCCGCGCATGTTTCAGGAGATGGAAAATCACGGCCTGCAGCCGCCGGAATTTTCGACCGAAGGGTTTATCTTCACGGCGACGCTGCGCAATACGCCGATCTATGACGAGAGCACGCTGCGCTGGCTGAATCAGTTCGGCGCCACTTCCGTGCGCCAACGGCGGCTGCTCGCCTACGCGTACGCGCACGGAAAGTCGTTTTCCACGACCGACTACCAGCGCGTCGGCGAGGTCGACCGCGACACCGCGTACCGCGAGATCCGCTTGATGGTCAAGCAAGGCATCGTCGCGCCGCTCAAGCCCAAGAGCCGCAGTTACAAAATAATCGAGAAGCTTTGAGATGGATTTTTCCGAGCTCGAAAGAATCGCCGGCGGCTACGCCCAAGCGCGTGCGATCCAGGTTGCGGTCGAGCTTGGCGTCTTCGAGGCGCTTCAGCATACGCGCACCGCGTCACAGCTCGCCACCACGTTAGCTTGCGATTTCCGCGCAATGGAGCTGCTACTCGACGCATTGGTTTCTATCGGACTGCTCAATAAAAATGACGCGCTTTATTCGCTGAACGATAACGCCTCGACTTTTCTCGTCAAAGATTCGCCGAACTATCTCGGCGGCATGATCGCTTTCGACGCTTCGCTCTGGGACGCCTGGGGGCGGCTCGCGGAGAGCATCCGGACCGGCAGGCCCGCGCGTAGTCCAGACATGTACCAAAACGATGCGCAGGATACGGAGCGTTTCATCGCCGCGATGGACTCGCTCGTGCGCGCGCGGGGCGACGCCGAGATCGTGCTAAAACAACTCGATCTCGGCAGGGTTAAAAGCATGCTCGATGTCGGCTCCGGACCGGCAACGTATCCGATCGAGTTCTGCCGGCGTTATTCCGCTCTGAAAGCGACGATTTTCGATTTACCCGCGACTTTGAAAGTCACCGACAAATTCGTGCGCGACGCCGGCATGCGCGACCGGATTCAGCTGGTCCCAGGCGACTATCGCACCGACAACATATCGGGAACCTACGACCTTGTTTTTCTCTCGAACATCATCCACGGCGAAGGCGACGAAGACAACGCCCGTTTGATGGCGAAGCTACACGGCTGCATCGAGGCGGGCGGTAGAATCGTCATTAAGGATCACATCTTAGATGATTCGAGAACCCGGCCCGCATCGGGAGCCGTGTTCGCTCTGCTCATGCTGCTCACAACCGAGCGCGGAAAATGCTATTCTTATACGGACGTGAAGACCTGGCTCGGGAATGCGGGATTCAAAAATATCCACGAGCTCTTGCTGCCGCCGCCGCTCACTTCGTCGCTCGTGATCGGGACGAAATAGGAAGCGCTAGCTTTTGAACGACTCCGAAGAGGTAAGAAAAGCGCGCGAGCGCGCGATCATCGATTCCTTCCGTCCGGTCTGTCTGTGCAACAAAATCCGCAAAGGCGCGGTCGTCAAAGCGATCCAGCGCGGCGCCGACAGCTTCGAGAAAGTGAAGCGCATGACGGGCGTCGGCACCGGCCCGTGCGGCGCGCAGCGCTGCGGCCCGATGGTGCGCGGCATGCTCGGCGAAGAAGTAACGACCTGCGAGCAGTGCGGCTGGGCGATATTGAAATCAGCCCTTTCGCAGGTGTGTCCCAGATGCAGCTATGACGAAAGCTAAAGCATTCCTTGCAGCACTCTCACTCCTTCTGTTCACCTCGTCGGTGTCAGCTCAATCGAAGCTGCGCGTCGCGTATCCGACGACCGTCGGCTCGATGGGCATTTTGTGGGTGACTAAGGACGCCGGTCTATTCGAAAAATACGGCCTCGACGTAAGCCTGATCTATATTTCCGGCAGCTCCAAGATCGTCCAGGCGATGCTCGCGAAGGAGATTCCGATCTCGGAGATCGCCATTCCCGCCGTGATTCAGGCGAATCAGGCGGGCGCCGATCTCGTGATGCTCGCCGGGGCGAACCACAAGCCGGGACAGAAGCTCATGACCAAGCCGGCGATCAAACGAGCCGAAGATCTCAGAGGCAAGAAGCTCGGCGTTACGCGCTTCGGCACCTCCGACGATTTTCTGCTGCGCTATCTGCTCGGTCAATGGAAAATCGTCCCCGAGCGCGACGTCGCGCTGCTCCAGATGGGCGGCTCGCCGGAGATACTCGCGGGCTTGACCTCCGGCGGCATCGACGGCGGCGTCCTCTCATCGCCACTCAATCTGCGGGCGCAGAAGGCGGGCTTCAGCCTGCTGGCGGACATGAGCGCGATCGGCGTCGATTACCAGGGTGCCGGCGCCGTGACGACGAAGAGTTACGCGCGCGAGCGTCCGGATACGCTACGCGCATATCTCAAGGCTTACGTCGAAGGTCTCGCGCGCTTCAAAACCGATAAAGATTTCAGCCTCAAAGTTCTGGCGAAATATTCGCGCATCGACGAGCGCGACATGCTGGAAGAGACCTATCGGCACTATGCCGTCAACGTCATGCCGCGTGTCCCCTACCCGACCGTGAACGGCATTCAGATGGTCCTCGATGAGCTCGGCTCGCGCAGCCCGAAAACTCGCGAGATATCGCCGGCGAGTCTTATCGATACGACTTACCTTAAAGAGCTCGACCAGAGCGGCTTTATCAAGCTGCTTTACAAATAAGCATTCCGCGCGGATATTTGACTAGGATTCCGCACGTTGTTACGCTTTATCCGATGGCTAAACAACAGGACGAACGCATACCAGTCACCGTGCTGACCGGGTTTCTCGGCGCGGGTAAGACGACTCTCTTGAACCGCATCCTCACGACCGAGCACGGCCGGCGGGTGGCCGTGATCGTTAACGAGTTCGGCGAGGTCGGCATCGACCATCACCTGCTCATCTCATCCGATCAGGAGATCGTCGAGATGAGCAACGGCTGCATTTGCTGCACCGTGCGCGGCGATCTGCTGCGCACGCTGTTCAATCTGCTCGAGCAGCGCGGCAGCTACGATACGCTCATGATCGAGACCACCGGCCTCGCCGATCCCGCGCCGGTCGCGCAGACGTTTTTCATCGACGACCGCATCCGCAGCGAATTCCGCCTGAACGGCGTCGTGACGGTCGTCGATTCCAAGCACATCTTCCAACAGCTCGACCGCTCCCCCGAGGCGAAAGAACAGATCGCCTTCGCCGACCTCGTGCTGCTCAACAAGATGGACTTGATCTCGCCCGAGGATTTGTCCGAGCTGGAATATAAAATTCGCAACATCAACAGCGCCGCGCGCATCTGCCAGACGAAGAATTCCGACGTCGACATTTCGATCATCTTCGATCTCCAGAGCCTCACGCTCGAAGGTAAGGCGCAGAATCACTCCGACGATCACAAGCACACCGAAGATATCGCGACGGTCTCGATCGTCGTCCCCGGCGATCTCGACGGCTTGAAAGTGAGCGAGTGGTTCCGGTCGGTGATTACCGAGCAGGGCGCGAACATCATGCGCATGAAGGGGATTTTGAATCTTCGCGGCGATCCCGACCAGTTCGTTTTTCAGGGCGTGCACATGCTCTTCGAGGGCCGCCCGGGACGGCGCTGGGGAGAAGGCGAAGAAAGAATCAACCGGCTCGTTTTCATCGGGAAAAATCTCGATGAGGAAAAGATCGTCGGCGGCTTCAAGGCGTGCATCACAGAAGGAAACGGCAAAGCCTCCGGCCCGGTCGACCCCTTCGGCCGTAATCCGCTCGACACGTCGAATTTCACCGTCGACCAGATCCGCTACTGGGCGCGGCAGAATCTCGAGTTCCCGCCGGAGGCGCCGATCGTGGTCAAGGAAGTCCCGTGCGTGAAGCCCGGCTGCCCGCCGATCGAGACCGCGATCATCGTCTTCTTGAAAGGCGAGCCGCCGCGGCTCTTCAAAATTCAGCGCACAATCAACGACGTCACCTTCGACGACGTCTACAATTTGATCGAGAATCCCCTGCCCTGCTGCTAGCGCGGCTTCTTATGCTCTGGCTGATCGCTCTCCTTGCCGCCGCGTTTGTGATTGCGATTTTCGCCTTCGCCGGCGGGCGCGTGAAAGGCGCGCGGCCCGTGGCGAATACGCAGCTGATGATGGTCGGACGTGTCTTGATCGCGATTGTACTTGCGATTGTCGCGCTGTATGCCTTCGGGGTACTGAAGTAGTTACTTCTCCAGCTTGACGCTGAAATCCACTCCGCCGGTCGCGCCGGGCTTGAAGGTGACGAGGTAGGAAACCGGCTTGCCGCAGCGGTCGATGGTCCAGCGCTCGACGGCGGTATAATCCTCGGCTGTCGCGCGCTTCACCACTTCGGTCTTCTTCAACTCACGCTCGCCGCAGCTTTTATCGATCGCCGGCTCCATCACCTGGATCATCGCCATCACGTCTTCCTGCGTCTTCGGCTTCGCGCGGGTGGTCTCCGGCGCGACCGCCGGCGCGCAGGCGGACAATGTAATCAGCGCCGCAATCGGGAAGACTTTTGCCGCGTAGCCCATCTGATCGTTTAAAATCGCTTCAACAATTTCAGCGCATTGTTGCCGAGGATCGCTTCTTTCTCGGCGGCGTGGATCGGTAGATCCTCAATAAGCTTCTTCGCCTTCGGCAGCATGGGCAAAAGCGGCGGCGCGTCGCTGCCGAAGAGCAGGCGATCGGCGCCGACGGTCTGGAGCGCGCACATGACGGCGGGAGCATGGTAGCTCACCGTGTCGAAATACATGCGCTTGAGATAATGGCTCGGCGCATGCTTGATCATCATCGGCTCGTACGAACCCAGCCCCGACGCCGCGTCGCCGAGCTCGTAGGCGTAATCCATCCGGCCGATGACTTCGGAGATGCCGCCGCCGAGATGACACCCGACGATTTTTGCCGTTGGAAATTGCTCCAGCACGCCGCCTACGATCAGCCGCGCGATCGAAAGGCAGCCGTCGAACGGCCGGCCGATGCTCGACGCGAGCCGGTACTCGCGCATCCGCTCTTCGCCGAAGCTCACCGTCGGAGCATGGATCATCACCGGTACGTCGAGCTCGGTGATCAACTCGAAGAACGGCCGCGCCGCGTCGTCGTCGGGATAGGCGCCGTTGTGGCTCGAGTTGATGAGGATGCCTTTGAGGCCGTACTGCCGGATCGCGCGCTCGGTCTCGGCGATGAATTCCTTGCCGCCGCCCGGCACGGCGCTGGCGAACGCGACGGCGCGGTTAGCGTGCCGCTGCTGGATCTCGGCCGCGTATTCGTTCCAGCGCCGGATGTAGCCGAGCGCCTCGTCCGGAGTCTTACCTTTAATATAATGCAGCGTGTTACTGACGACGCATAGATCGATCGCCGCGCGCTCGTGCGCGTCGAGCAGATTTTCGATCGTGAGCGGGTAGATGTTTCCCCAGCGCCGCTGGCTGGCGATCTCCGGCGGATAAGCGTGGGCGTGCCAATCGACGATCATGCGTTCTCCTTTGTTAGCGCGGCTTGATGCCCAGCTCCGCCTGCGCGGCGCGGAGCACGGAAATATCCGCAACGTCCTCGAGCACGACATCGCGCGTGATTTTCATCTCGCGCTTCGCCTGCTCCACGACGAGCCTGAGCCCTTCCTGTGATATCGTGCCGTCAGGATTGAAGACCTTCCATGACGAGTCGTACGTCGACGTGGCGTTGTCGAGCTTGATGCCGCCCCACTCGTTCAGGACCTGAATCGTCCCCTGGCGATTCTCGCGGATGTAGCGGTTCGCGCGGATCATCGCCTTGACCGTGCGCTTCACCTCGTCGGGGCGTTCCTTGATCTTGCGAACATTCGCGCCGAGCCCGACGTAGGGGAATTTGAAGACCTCGTCGACCCGCGCGACGACATTATAGCCCAGCTTGCGCATCTCGACATCCGCCGGCGGCGCGATCACGATGACGTCGACGATGCCCTCCTTCAACGCCGCCATGCGCGCGTCGTCGGTGCGGAGCGCGATGACTTTGATCTCTTTTTCCGGGTCGATGCCGGCTTCCTTGAATACCATGCGCGCGGCGATCTCCGGCGTCGCGCCGAAGGTACTGACACCGAGTGTTTTGCCTTTGAGCTCCTTGACGGACTTGAACTGCGGCCGCGCAATCAGCGCCAGCGGCGAGCTATCCATGAAATTCGCCACGACGCGCACCGGAAGCCCGCGCACGGCGGAGCGCACGACGAGGCCGAAGAGCATCGAGTAATCGATGTCGCCGCCGGTGATCGCCATGACTGAGACGTCGGGGGTCATACGGATGATCTCGGCGTCCAGCCCCTCGGCCTTGAAAAAGCCGCGCTTCAAGGCGACGCCTGAGCTTAGATAAGTCAGATTATAATTGGTGACGCCGATGCGTATCTTCTCGGCCGACGCCTCGCCGCAGAGGAGAAACGAGCAAACGATTGAACCTAAAGCTACCGCGGTCGCGATGAGACGCATAAAGCTTTATTCCAAAAACTCCTTCACCACAGGCAGAATCTTTTCTTGATCGGATTCCATGTCGAACCAGCGGATTTCCTTGTCCGCGCGGAACCATGTGAGCTGGCGCTTGGCGAGATGATGCGAGTCGCGCTTGATGAGCGCGACGGCCTCTTCCAGCGAAACTGCGCCGCGGAGATACACCCCGATTTGCTTGTAGCCGATGCTTTGGAGCGCGGGCAAGTCGAGCCCGTAGCCCCGCTCCAGCAGCCGCTCGACTTCGCCGACCAAGCCGGCCTTCATCATCTCGTCGGTGCGCCGGTCGATGAGCTCATATAGCGCCTTGCGGTCGCGGTTTAGCCCGATCTTGAGAATGTCGAACGCGCGTTCTTGAAATCCATGCTCCTTCTGCCATTCGCTGATCGTTCTGCCGGTGGCTTCGTGCACTTCGAGCGCGCGCACGATGCGGTGGCGGTCGTTGGGATGAATGCGTAGCGCCGCCTCGGGATCGATTTCGCGCAGGCGCACGTGCAGCGCGCCGAGTCCGCTTGCATCAGCTTCCTCCTCCAAACGTTCGCGTATTGCTGTATCCCTTCCGGGCCCGACGAAGATGCCTTGCAGCAGCGCGCGTAGATACAGCCCGCTGCCGCCGCATACGATCGGCTTCTTCTCTCTTGCCGTAACATTCCCGATCACCATCAGCGCCAGCTCGCGATAGCGGGCGACATTGAAGTCTTCGTCCGGATCGACGATATCGATCAAATGATGCGGCACGCCCCGGCGCGCCGCCAAGGACGGCTTGGCGGTGCCGATATCCATTTGCCGATATACCAGCTGCGAATCGGCATTGACGACTTCGCCGCCGACATCGAGGGCGGCGTCAATCGCGACCTCGCTCTTGCCCACTCCGGTGGGTCCGAGAATCACGACGAGCTTGGTCTTCATGCTAGCTGTCAGCTATCAGCGCTCAGCTTTCAGCTCAAGCTTTTGATCGGAACTGATCGTTGACCGCTACAGCTTATGTTCTTCGGAACATCGCTTCGAGCTGTCCTTCGGAAAGCTCGATCAGCACCGGCCGGCCGTGCGGGCATTGGGTGGCGAAGTCGATTTTATCGAGATCGGCGAGCAGCGCGCGGATCTCGTCGCGCTCCAATTTACGATGAGCGCGAATCACGCTATGGCACGCAATCGTCGCGAGGCGATCTTCGAGACCCTCTTGCAGCTCGCCGCTCGCGCCGATGTCGGCGATCTCCGCGATCATCCGGCGGATCGCCTCGCGATAATCGCCAGCGGGAAATAGCGCCGGCGCCGAGCGGATCACGTACTCACCCGCCCGCCCGAATTGCTCGACGGCGAAGCCGACCCGGTCGACCAGATCGAGCCGTTGATCCAGCAGCGCCGCCTCGCCGGGCGGCAGCTCGATCACTTGCGGGATGAGCAGGTTTTGCCGCTCGATCGCGCCGTCGGCGACCTCGCGGCGCATACGCTCAAACGCGATGCGCTCATGCGCGGCGTGCTGATCGATCACCGCGAGGCCGCGCGGCGAGGCGCAGACGAGGTAACAGCCGAGCAGCTGGCCCAAAACTTCGAGCGAAGAAAAGAATCCGCTCGAGGCGAGCGGCGGCGCGCTCTCGATTTCAAAAATTTCGCGCGGCGTCAGGTTCGTTCCGACGGCGAACGCCGGTGCGCTGTACGATTCCATCGGCTCGCGCACGGTAGACATCCCCTCAATGCCGCGGCGGAGAAACAGAGGAGTCGGCGCTTTCGCTTCGATGCGGAGACCCTCTTTCACCGCGGCGGCGACCGCCTCGTGGATTTCCTGCTGGCGGCGGAAGCGCACCTCGTGCTTGGCCGGATGGACGTTCACATCGACGTCCCGATGCGGCATGTCGAGATAGAGCACGACAGCCGGGTAGCGGCCTTTCATGAGCAGCGTCTCGTAGCCGTGCAGGATCGCATGCGTGAGCACCCGGTCGCGGACGAAGCGGCGGTTCACGTAAGCCGTGAGATAGCGCGTGGTCGGAAACGAGCTCGGCGCCTTGCTGAGAAAGCCGCTGACTTTTATCTCGCCGCGCGTCCAGGAGAACGCAGCCATGCCGCCGGCGATCTCGCGGCCGAAGACCTGCGCAAGCCGGTCGCGCGCTTCGACCCCCGCGGGATAATCCGACATCAGCTTGCCCTGATTGTAGAGGCGAAAATGAACTTCGGGATGCGCCAGGGCGGCGTGGTTCACCACGTCACAAATGTGGCTCAGCTCGGTCGCGGGCGCTTTCAGAAATTTCCGCCGCGCGGGGATGTTGAAGAAGAGATCGCGCACCTCTACAGTTGTGCCCGCCGAGCAGCCAGCGGCGATCGTTCCGCCGGCGCTGCCGCCGTCGACGGCGATGCGAAAACCGCTGTCGCCCTGGCGGGTGCGCGACGTTATCTCGACCTTCGCGACCGAGCCGATGCTCGGCAGCGCCTCGCCGCGAAATCCCAGGGTCGAGATCTGCCAGAGATCGGCTTCGTCTTTTATCTTGCTCGTGGCGTGGCGCTCGATGGCGAGCGGCAGATCGTCGCCCGCGATGCCTTCGCCGTCGTCGCTCACGCGGATCAGCGCGACGCCGGCGCTCTCAACCCAGACGGATATCTCTTTCGCGCCCGCATCGAGTGCATTCTCCACGAGCTCCTTGACGACGGACGCGGGCCGCTCGATCACCTCGCCGGCAGCGATGCGCGCGGCCCAGCTGTCGGGCAGGCGGATGATCTTCATCGACGCGAAGATACCGCAGGCTTCTCCGCGCGGTCAAGAAAATTTGCGCGCATAAAGAAAAAGGGCAAAGCCGGCGAGCGGCTTTGCCCTTGGTTGTTTCGGATCGGGGTATCTTTAGCGGCCGTTGTTACTGCCGCTGAAGAGGACATGCCCCCATTTCTTTTCGGTCGCGTCGAGCACTTCCTTGCTCGATTCGGCGACCTTGGGGAAGTCCTTCATCCATTCGTACGGGCGGCACGCGTCGATGATCGCGCGCGAGTTGAAGCCCTTCTTGCTCGGATGGATGACCGGATCGAGCGGACCGCTCCAGCAGCGCCGGATGATCTCGATGTCCTCCACCGGGTCCGAGCGGCTCGCCATCGCCCACATGACATCGTCGTTGTTGCTGGGATCTATGTCCTCGTCCACGACGATGACATAGCGGCCGAGATAGGCGCCCGCGTGGCACTGCGAGGCGACCAGGGCGGCCTGGCGCGCGTGGCCGGGATAGCGCTGCTTGATCGACACGACGAGCACGAGACGGCTGCCGCCCGACACCGTGAGCCACACGCCCTGAACGTCCGGCACGCCGGCTTTTTCCAGCTCGTCCCAGATGAGCGCCGAGCGCAGGTACGAGCGGTACCAACCCAGCTCTGAAGGCGGACGCCCTGGAGGAGAGCCCAGGATAATCGGGTTGTTGCGGTGATAGACGCGCTTCACTTTGACGATCGGCTCGGGGCGCTCGTCGCTCGCGTAGTAGCCGGTCCACTCGCCGAACGGGCCTTCGGTCCTCGGCTGATCGAAATAGACATCGCCTTCGATCGCGATCTCGGAGGTCGCGGGAATCGGAAAGCCGGTGTACTCGCCTTCGAAAACCTCGAAAGGCTCGCCGCGCACGCCGCCGATGAAATCACACTCCTGGATGCCGTACGGCACTTCGATGCTGCCGGCGAGAAACGTGAGCGGATCGTGGCCGAACGACATGGCGATCTTGCACTGCCGGCCGGTGTTCAAATATTTTTCGCGCTGGATGCGCCCGTGTTTGCCGGGCGAGATGTAGAAGCCGACCGTGTCCTTGTCGTGGATCATGACGCGATAGGTGCCGTAGTTGACCCAGTTCTCGTCCGGGTCCTTGGTGATGTCGACGCTACCGGTCCCGATGTAGCGGCCGCCGTCGTGCTCGTGCCATTTGGGCGTGGGGAACTTGAGCACGTCGACATCGCCGTCGCGCTGGATGTTCTCCATGCAGGGTGCCTGCTTCACGACCTTGGCAGGGATCGGGTTGATTTCCTTATAACGCTTGCGCCAATTGCGGACGAAGTCCATCTTGCTTTCGCCCGGGGGAATGTTGAGCGTCATTGCGAGTCGCTTGCGCGAGCTGAGCGAGTTGGAGAGCACGCGGTAGCCTTTCGGGAAGCCTTTGATGTCGTCGAAAAGCACCGCCGGACCGTCTTCTTTGTGGTGCACTAGCTCGGTCACGGCGCCGATTTCGAGGTTCCAGTCGCATCCGGTGAGCGTCCTAACCTCGCCCTCGCCGGCCGCTTTGATCCAATCCCTGAGGTCGCGATATTGCATGAATTCCTCCGATGCGGTTGACGAAAAAGTCTTTAGATTAGAAGTAATAACCTTATCGGAATTCGTCCAAACCGTCAAGATGACACGGGCCGGAAAGCACTCCATTGGTTGCAAACGACCCTGGCCCGTGTTACCCACGAAGCGTGCCGGACAAGGTCCAGTCGCGCGACCAGATCAAAGCCACCGCCGCACGAGCGAAAACGCAAGGGAAAAAGATCGTTTTCACCAACGGCTGCTTCGATCTCTTGCACGTTGGCCATCTCCACGTGCTGCGCGAAGCCAAGAAGCTGGGCGATGTACTTATGGTCGGCCTCAATAGCGACCGATCCGTAGGTCAAATTAAGGGTCCCGACAGGCCGATCGTGAGCGAAGACGAGCGCGCGGAGTTGATCGCGGCGCTGGAGATGGTAGACTACGTGACACTGTTCGACGAGCCGGATCCCATCCCGCTGCTTCGCGAGATAAAGCCCGATGTATTGGTGAAAGGCGGCGACTGGGGCGAGAGTGGCGTCGTCGGGCGCGAGCTAGTCGAGGGCTGGGGCGGAAAAGTCGCCGTTGTGCCCTTCCTCGAGGGCCACTCGACAACGAATATCATCGAGAAAGTCGAAAGGACGCGTAGGAAAAGCCATGGCAAGAATTTGTAGAATCTGCGGCAAGGGCCATTCGGTAGGCCACAACGTGAGCCACGCGAACAATAAAACCAAGCGCGTGTGGCGGCCGAATCTGCAGAAGGTCAAAGCGCGCGTCGAGGGTCAGACCCGGCGGATCCTCGTCTGCACCGACTGCATTCATTCGGGCAGGGTTGAGAAAGTAGCCTGACGATTTTCGTTTTTAGATTGCTGATTTTCGATTAAAGTCTAAATCCGAAATCGCAGATCTAAAATTTATCTAACCTTTTGCCCGCGTCGCCTTGTAGACTCCCTTCACCTTCGCGATACTCGCCAGGACGCGCTTCAGCTGCTTAGAATCCGTGATCATGACCTCGAAGGTGTTGAGCGCCTTCTGGTCGGGGAACGTGCGCACCTGCGCGCGCGCAATGTTGACTTCGGCGCTCGTGATCGCCGCGCTGATCGCCGCCAAAAGACCCGGACGGTCGATACAACTCACGTCGATCTTGATCGCGCGCGGCGCCTGCCCGCCTTCCTGCCAGGATACTTCGACGCGCCGGTGCGGATCGCTCTCCATCACGGCTGAACAGCTCGCTGTGTGAACAGTCACGCCTCTGCCGCGGGTGATGAATCCGACGATCTCTTCTCCGGGTAGCGGGTGGCAGCAGCGCGCGAAGCGCACCAGCACGTCGCCCACGCCTTTGACGCGCACGCCGAGGTCGCGCTTCTGACGCGACACCATGCGGAACAGGCGCTCGAGCGTGCCCTCCGCCGGCTTGTTCGCGCCGTCGAGCTGATCGGCGGGAACGAGCTTGACCAGCACCTGCCGCGGGGTGAGCTTGCCGTAGCCGATGCTGGCGAGCAGCGCCTCCTCGTCCCTCATCGATAGTTCCCTCGCGACGGTCTCGATCTTCCCTTCGCGCCGAAGCCCGGCGTAATCGAGCTTATAGCGGTTTAGATCACTTTCTAAAATCTCGCGCCCGAGCGCGACGCTGCGCTCGCGCTGCTGTTTTTTGAGCCAGTTGCGGATATGCGATTTGGCGCGCGGTGTCTTCGCGAGCTTCAGCCAGTCCCGCGCCGGAGTTTGCTGGTGCATCGTGATGATCTCGACCGTATCGCCGCTGCGCAGCATGTAGCGGAGCGGTACGAGCTGGCCGTTGATGCGTGCGCCGGAGCAATGATGGCCAACCTCGGAGTGGATGCGGTATGCGAAGTCGATCACCGTCGCGCCTTTGGGGAAATTCAGCATGTCGCCCTTCGGCGTGAATACATACACCTCGTCCGCGAAGAGGTCTTCCTTGATCGTGTGGAGGAATTCCTGAGGATCCTGGAGATTCTGCTGCCATTCGAGCAGCTGCCGGAGCCACGTGAAGCGCTGGATATCGTTGAACTGAAAGTCCTTGCCGTCTTTTTTATACTTCCAGTGCGCGGCGATGCCTTCCTCGGCGACGCGGTGCATCTCCTGCGTGCGGATCTGGATCTCGATGCGCTCGCCGTACGGGCCGATCACCGTGGTGTGCAGCGACTGATACATGTTGGGCTTCGGCAGCGCGATGTAATCCTTGAACCGGCCCGGCACCGGCTTCCACTGCGAATGGATGACGCCGAGCGTCTCATAGCACTCGCGCGGCGTGTCGACGAGAATACGAAACGCGACGAGATCGTAGATCTGATCGTAGACCAGATTCTGCGTCTCCATTTTCTGATAGATGCTGAAGAAGTGCTTCGGCCGGCCGCTGACCTCGGCCTCGAGACCTTCCTTCTCGAGCAGCTTGCCGATGAGCGCGATGACCTCGTTGATGTACTTTTCGCGCGCGGCCTTCTTCTTTGCGACGTTGCGCTTCAGTTGATAGTAAATCTCCGGGTGCAGATATTTGAGCGCCAAGTCTTCGAGCTCGTCCTTGATCCAGGCGATGCCGAGGCGGTGCGCGAGCGGCGCGTAAATGTCGAGCGTCTCCTGCGCCGTCGCCACCTGCTTGTCGATCGGCATGTGATCGAGGGTCCGCATGTTATGCGTGCGGTCGGCGAGCTTGATCAGGATGACGCGGATGTCCTTCGCCATCGCGACGATCATCTTGCGGAAATTCTCCGCCTGCTTCTGCTCCTGGCTGGTGAAGTTGACCTGGCTGAGCTTGGTGACGCCGTCAACCAATCCGGCGATCTCGGGGCCGAAAAGGTTCTTAATCTCGTCGAGCGTTGCCAGCGTGTCCTCGACCGTGTCGTGGAGCAGCCCGCCGACGATGCTGGGCACGTCGAGCTTGAGATCCGCGATGACACCGGCGACGGCCATGGGATGGACGAGAAACGGCTCGCCCGAGAGCCGCTTCTGGCCGCGGTGGACTTCGGCGGAGAAGTCGTAGGCCCGCCGGATGAGGTCGAGATCGGCCGACGGATAATATTCCTGGACTTTCTCAACCAGGTCGGTGACTTTGATCTCTTTGCTCATCGAATCGCGCTAACGCCGCAGGCGGCGCGAAACGCGGTGCCTTTCCGCCAAGATGATCGCCTTCGCGGCCTTGACGGCGCCGGTTAATTCGCTATTGACCACGACATAATCATAGCGCACGATCTCGCGTATTTCACGCCGTGCGTTTTCCAGCCGTCGGAGGATCGTCCCACGGCCGTCGGTACCGCGACCGGCCAGCCGCTGTTCGAGCACGCGCCAGGACGGCGGCATGACGAAGATCGAGACGGCGCCGGGATAGAGCCGCTTGATCTTGCGCGCACCCTGGACGTCGATGTCGAGCAGCATATCGCGGCCGCGGCGCATCGCACCTTCGAGCGGCGCGCGGGGCGTGCCATAGAGCGCCCCGTGAACGCGCGCCCATTCGGCGAAGCCGCGGCGCGCGCGCACGGCGGCAAAGCGCTTTTCCGATACGAAGTGATAATCCCGGCCGGCGCGCTCGCCGGGCCGGCGCGCGCGCGTCGTGTAGGACACCGATGCGGCGATGTCGGAAAAGATTTTGAGAAGTTTGTTGATCAGGGTCGTCTTGCCCGCGCCCGAGGGCGCGGAGACGATGAACAGAATGCCGCGGCGCGCGCTGGAGATCGAAGCAGGCCACATGGCGCTATTCGATATTCTGCGCCTGCTCGCGGATTTTTTCCACGTGCTCCTTCCCCGCGACGACGAGCTGGATGACCGGCAGCTGCGGCGCTTTCGAGCTTATGGTGTTGAGCTCGCGGACGATCTCCTGGAGGAGAAACTCGATGCGTTTGCCCATCGCGGCGTGTTTGCGTAGCAGGCGGCCGAGCTCGGCGACGTGGGTCCTTAGCCGCACAGTCTCCTCGTGTATCTCGCCTTTGAAGCTGGCGCCGCCGTTGGTCGGTGCCGTGCCGATACCGGCTTCGGCGCCCTCTTTCTGCACCAGAGACTCCTTGATTTTGACGCCGATCTTTCCCGACTCGTGCGAGAGCGCCGCCGCGATCGAGACCAGCTCGCGCGCCTGCTTGGCGATGTCCACCGTCAGGTGCCGGCCTTCGCGCTCGCGCGAGCGGTCAAGATTCGCAAGCGCGCGGTCGAGCGCCTTGAAAACGAGCGCACGCTCTTCGCCTTCCCGCGTTTCCGGCTCGGCGAGCTTGAATAGGTCCGGAAGATCGGCGAGCAGCGAGACGTCGAGCTCTCCCTTGAGTCCATATCGATTCTTGATGCGGCGGAACGACTGTAAATATTGCTCCAAAAGCTTCTCGTCGATCTCGAGCCGCCGCACCGGCGTCTTCACAGCGGTGCGCGTAACGAACAGCTCGACCCTCCCGCGCGAGATTTTCTCACGCACGCGCTTGCGGATCTCTTCTTCCACCGCTAAATACTCGCGTGGAAGGCGCGGCTGAAGGTCGAGATGGCGATGATTCAACGTTCTGATCTGCACCAGAACTTTCGCCGAGCGGCCCTGCGATGCCGCCTCTCCGTATCCCGTCATGCTCTTCATTTCTGCCCCCGCATCGCGCGTTTGAGTTTTTCCACCGGCACCGCGACCGGTCCGACCTCGCTGCCGACGAGCGAAGCCGCAAGGTTCGCCACTACCGCGGCCTCCTCGTAGCTCGATCCGCTCCCGAGCGCGAGAGCAACCGCCGCGACGACGGTGTCGCCGGCGCCGGTGACGTCGAACACCTCCTGCTGCTCGGCCGGAAAGTGGCGGACTTCGCGGCCCGGGCGAAACAGGCTCATGCCTTCGGAGCCGCGCGTGATCAAGACCGCCTTCGCCTGCCACAGCTCGATAAGCCGCCGGCCGGCCTCGCGGAGCGTCGCGTCGTCACGGATATCGACCCCGGACGCCTGGCTCGCCTCTTCCCGATTGGGCGTCACAAGGCTCGGATTACGATACGCACCGAAGTTTTCCTTTTTCGGATCGACGATACAGACGACATTTTTTTCTTTCGCGAGCCGCGCCATCATGTCCAGCAGCTCGCGGTGGATAACGCCCTTACCATAGTCGGAGATGACGACCGCGTCGCAGCGGCCGATGTTTTTTAGCACGAACTGACGTATCTTCAGTCGCATCGTACGCCCGAGATGGTCGCCGTTCTCGCGGTCGAGGCGGACGATCTGCTGGTGCCGCGGGTGCGCGATCACGCGGATCTTTTGCGTCGTCTGGAGCCCGTTTTCCTGAAAAATACCTGTGGTAGAAATGCCTGAGTCGTGCAGCGCCCGAAGCAGCATTGAGCCGCTGCGGTCGCGGCCGATCACACCGGCAACCGTCACCCGTCCGCCCAGGCTGTGAATGTTGTTGACGACGTTCGCCGCTCCGCCCAAGCGGAAGCTCTCGGTCGTCATTCGCAGCACCGGTACCGGCGCCTCCGGCGAGATACGCTCGACCTCGCCCCAGATGAAGCGATCGAGCATCAAATCGCCGACGACGAGGACCCGGCTGCGGCGAAATTTCGCGAGCAGCGCGAGCAGCTTATTCGCCTTAGCCAATCCTACCCCCGTTCGCCCGCTTCCAGCAGATCATAATAAAATGCTTCGTTCGCGCGCGCCATGCCGTCCATGGTGAAATGCTCACGCAGCCGGGCGCGGCCGCGCTCGCCCAGCGACCGGATCAAGTCTGCGTCCTGCACGAGCTTTTCGAGCGCGCGCGCAAGCGAGCCCGAATCTCCGCGCGGGACCAATAGCCCGGTCTCGCCGTCGACGACAAGCTGTTTCAGTCCGCCGACGGCGCTCGCAACGACCGGCCGAGCCGCCGCCATCGCCTCGAGCGCAGCGACTCCTAAGCCTTCGAAAAGAGAAGGCAAGACGAAAATATCGATCGATGCCGTGAACGAGGGCATGTCTGTCACGAAGCCCATGAATTCGACGTCGCCTTCCACACCTAGCTTTCGCGCCTGGTCGAGCAAATTGTTTTTTTCCCAGCCGTCTCCGGCGATGCGATAACGGAGCCGCCGGCCGCGGCGCTTTAGCTCCGCGGCCGCTTCGAGCAAAAATTTAATCCCCTTACGCTGCTCCAGGATAGCCGCGGTTCCGACGACGAACGGTTTCCGGTCGCCGGTCGGCGGCGGGATGTTTGCATATGGCGCGGGGTCGACCCCGCTCGGGATCATGCGAATTTTTTCGCGCGCGACGCCGCCTTCGGCGAGTAGATCGGCGATGGGCTGCGAGATCGCTACAACACCATCGACACAGCGGTTGTAAAGATAGCGATCGACCCAGCCGCGCCGGATCGGATAGTCCATTCGCCGCGTCACCAGCCGCTTCTGCGTCGCCGGCGCGCTTCCGAGCCATGCCGACAGCGCGTGCGCGCGCTTGGTATGAAGGTGAACGATGTCGTAGTTTTCTTGCCGCAGCAGGCGGCGCACCGCCGGCACAGCCCTGAAATCGATATCGTTTCGCATCTTCAACGGATGGAGTTTCGCGACGACAGCCGCCATCTCGCGCGCCAGCGGGCCGCCGGGGTAGCAGAGCAGGTGATTGGCATGCCCGCAGCCGGCTAGATACGTCACGAGGCCCGCGACCTGGCGCTCTCCTCCTCCCCAACCACGCTCGGGATCCACATGCAGGATCCTGAGCGGCCGTCTATCCCGTTTCACCGCCGCGCGCGCCGTGCTTGAGCTCGAGCTCCCGCAGTTTGGCGTATTTCAAAAAGACGTACATCGCCGCGGTCGCCGCGAGGAAAAATCCGGGAAAGCCTTCCAGCCAGCCCCGCTTCCACACATACGAGCGGAAGAAGCGGAACAGCGGCCGCAGGGTATTGTCGCTCATACGCCACGGCCGGTTCTCGGCTTTCTGCTCCGCCGCGGAGATGCCGGTGAAGCGGTTGATGCGCTTCCAGTGATCGGCGATGTCGCGGTACGAGTAGTGCAGCAGCGGATGGCGCAGGCGGAGCACCGGCCCGTCGACGAGAATTTTCTCGTGCGGGTCCATACCTCCCCAGCGCGCGCGTTCGCGGCGGAAGATGCGGATGTCGTAATCGGGGTACCAGCCGCCGCGCCGCCACCAGCGGCCGAGATAATACACGAGCCGTGGTACGGCGAACGCGTCCGTCTCTGCGCCGGCGCGCGCGAGCGCGTCGTCGATCTCGGTCTTCAGCTCCGGCGAAACCTCCTCGTCGGAGTCGACGAGAAAGACCCATTCCTTCGTCGCCTGCGAATGCGCGAAAGATTTCTGATCGCGGTAGCCGGTCCAGCGGCGCTGGATGACGCGGTCGGTGTGACGCCGCGCGATTTCGACCGTCCGGTCCATGCTGAACGCGTCCACGACCACGATCTCGTCGCACCACGAAAGACTCGCGAGACACCGGCCGATATTGTCCTCTTCGTTGAAGCAGACAACGATCGCTGAGATCTCCGGTCTTTGCGCGGCCATGAATCTCCAGAATTAATGCGAAAAGTTACGCTCATCTCCGGCTTCGAGTAAAAACCCTTTGCCGATGAGGTATTGCAAAATTTTACGCGCGTTGTCCTCGGGCAGGCATCCGGTCGTACCGAGACGCAGCTCCGGGTTGAGCGGCTCTTCGTACGGATCGTCGATGCCGGTGAAGCCTTTGATCTCGCCGCGGCGCGCCTTGGCGTACATTCCTTTGATGTCGCGCTGCTCGCAGACTTCGATCGGCGTATCCACATGCACCTCGACGAACTGGTCGCTGCCGACCATGTCGCGCACCTCATCGCGTGTCGCGCGGTACGGACTGACGGCGGCGCAGATGACGACGCCGTTGTGGCGCACGATCTCCTGGGCGACGAAGCCGATGCGCAGGATGTTCATGTCGCGGTCTTCCTTGCTGAAGCCGAGCCCGCGCGAGAGATGGGTGCGCACGACGTCGCCGTCGAGCACCGTGGCGACCCGACCGTGCTCGAGCAGCAGGCTCGCGAGAATCTCCGCGATGGTCGATTTTCCCGCGCCGGATAGGCCGGTGAACCATATGCAGAAGCCGCGCCGGTGAAACGGCGGCGACACGCGCGAGAGAATTGCGGCGCTCTCCGGGCGCGTGAACCACTCCGGTAGCTGTTTGCCATTGCCGAGATAATCGACCCGCACCTGCGTGCCGGAGATCGACGCGACGCGCGCGCCTTTCGGCACGTTATCCGCTTCCTCATAGCGTTTCTCGTCTTCGAGATAGACCATCTCTTTGAAGGGCACCATCTTGACGCCGATCTCGCCCTGATGTTCTCTAAGGAGATTCTGCGAATCGTAGGGGCCGTAGAACGGCTTGCCCTGCGAATCGTTGCCGGGTCCGGCATGATCGCGCCCGACGATGAAGTGGTTCGCGCCATGATTGCGCCGGATGATTGCATGCCAGAGCGCTTCGCGCGGGCCGCCCATGCGCATCGCGAGCGGCAATAGGCTCAACAGCGTCGTGCCGCGCTCGTAGTATTTCTCGACCAGCACGCGATAGGCGCGCACGCGCGTATAGTGATCGATATCGCCGGGCTTGGTCATGCCGACGACGGGATGGATGATGAGGGAGCCGCCGACTTCGCGCGCCGCGCGCTTGGTGAGCTCCTCGTGCGCGCGATGGATCGGATTGCGCGTCTGAAAGGCGACGACGTTTTCGTGACCCATCGCCTCGAGCGCGCGCCGCACTTCCGCCGGCGTGCGGCGGAGCTCGACAAAATCGAAATGCTTCGGCAGATTGATGATCTTGAGCGCGCCGGAGATGTACGTCTTGCCCCACTTGCTCATTTCGGCGACAGTCGGATGGCGCGAATCCGTCGTGCGGTACACATGCGACGCTTCGTGCCCCAAGTCCCAGGTGAAACGCTCCTCGACTTTCATCACGCCCAGCAGATCGTTGTTGGCGTTTCTGAGCGCGATATCTCTGCCGACACGAATGGCGTCGCCGTCGGCGACCGGCAGCGTGATCGGTATCGGGAACAGCGTGCCGTCTTTCAGGCGCATCTTCTCGACGACGTCGAGATAGTCTTCTCGTCCCATGAAGCGGTCGAGCGGAGAGAACGCCCCGACCGCGAGAAGCTCGAGATCGCAAAGCGACCTTGGTGAAAGCTGAATCGATGGCAGCGTGTAAGCATAGCGCGTGAGCTCCGCGCGTTGTTCCTCGGGAACGAGGAGATTTATAAGCTTACCGCCGTAAGGCGTTATGAGCTGGACGCGCGCCGGTCCGGCGCTGAGATTTTCATTCATGTGCAACAAATCCTTATTGGAATATTTTCATTGCTATATCATTACGAGACGCGGATTTCCATCGAATGTCGGCGAAACCGAAGGACAAATATCGCTGTCAGGAAGGATCAGCGATAGCCGTAGCGCGCGTCCAAGCGCGCGAGCTCGCCCTTGATATATTCGAGATCGGCCTCGGTGAAGTATTCGCCGTAGCCGCCGACCTGACCGCGCCGCACCTTGAACGATTCGGGGTCGGCGCGGTCGCCGGGCGCGAGGATGCCACTGTCGAATTTTCCGGCTGCCTCCATCGCTTTCATGTTGTCGAAGGTGGAAAACTCCATGGCACTGCGGAACGCAGCCTCATCGACGGCGGTCGGAGAAAGAAACGCGACGAGGTCGCGAAAAGTAGCGGCGGCGTCGCGTTTGCAGTCCTCATAGCGCACGAGCTTGCAATTGGGCCGTCCTCCCCATTCCACCATCCACACGTTCATGACGTCGACGATAAGACGCACGCCGAAGCGCGGATGGCGGAGCATGTCCGAGAGGGTGCCATTATAGCGATGCATCCGCTTCGACTGCTGGAAAAAAAGCGAGACGAGCACGTCGCGGGGATCTCGCGCGAGCAGGACGATTTTTTTCTCCAGCGCCGCGCGGCGCGGCACGAGATGCTTGCCGCGCCAGCGATCTTTAAAGGGAGCGGTCGCGCGATGCTGCCACACGTCGTGCGTGAAGATGAGCTTCGGCAGCGGGCCGGTAAAAATCTCTTTTTCCTTCAGCGTAAAACTCTGTCCGAGCATGGCGGAGTAATATCGATAAAGAAAAACGCGCAGCCAGGTGCGGCCGCTTTTCGGCACGGAGACGAAAATGGCGTCGGCTGCGGCGTAATAGCGGCGGCGCGAGCTGACGTTGCGCCGGAAGACGCGCATGCCTCGCCGCGATTGACCGCCGGACAACATCAATCAACCTTACCGTCGAGCATATTCTGGTAGACCTTCAAATATTCCGTGCACATATATTCCGGGGTGAAGCGCTCGGGAAAGCTCCTGCGCACGCGGCTCGGCGCGTCACGCAGATTTTTTAGGACAGCGACGAGCGCCCGCGCCAAACTTTTAGCGTCGCCGGGCGGAACGAGAACGCCGGCGTCCTCCGTCACGATCTCCGGGATGCCGCCGATGCGGGTCGCAATCACCGGTTTACCGAGAAACATTGCTTCTTTGAGAACCGCGGGAGACGAGTCGGTGCCGACCGCCGGGAGCACGGAGACGTCAAGTGCTGCGGTAATGTCCGGGATGTCCTCGCGAAACCCGAGCATCCGAACCGAGCGCTGCAGCCCGCGCTCGGCAATCGCCGATCGCACGATTCCTTCCATCCTGCCGCCCCTTCCGGCAAATACGAAGACCGCGCGCGGAAAGACGGCGAGCACTTCGGGAACGGCGTCGAGCAGCACCATGTGGCCCTTCTCGCGATTGACGCGGCCGATGAGGCCGACGATCGGATCGTCCGGATGGACGCCCAATTCGGCGCGCACGCGCTCGGGTGCCAGCGCGCCGCTGAAGCGGTCGATATCGATGCAAGAGTGAATGACACGTATGCTTTCTTTTCGCAGCACGCGCGCGTCGAAGAAGCGCTGATAGTTTTCCGCAGTGCCGGCGCTCACGGCGACGAGCGCGTGGATTGCCGAGCGGTAAAGCCACCGGTTCGGCGCATTGAAATGCACCGGTTTGGAGTTATGCCGCGTCATCAGAACGCGCGGCGGCAAACCGTACGCCTTGAGGGTGGCCGCGACCGTCCAGCTGTCCTCCGAGCCGTGAACGTGAATCACGTCGTAGGCCTGGGAGCGAATAAGCGCGCCGAGCGCGCGCATGTCGCGAAAGAATTGCACGGCGTCGGTCGGCTTCTTGAAAGCGGCCCGGTCGAAGACGGCGAGCCCAGCCTGCCGAGCTCGCTGCCCGAGAACGGCAGCGCGCGGGCTGGCGATCGTCACTCGGTGGCCGCGCCGGATTAACTCGCGGGAGAGGTACAATACGCGCGCAGTCTGCCCAGACCACGAAAGATGAAAATCGGTTTGAAGGATATTCAAGGTTTACAGTTGAACGCGCCGCGGCGAACCGGCGCGCTGCTAGACTTTAAGGCGTCTCCTTCGCCCCAGCGCCGAGTCCACCGTCTTCTTGATGAACTTGGGAAATCTTCCCGTCCACAGATCGGTCGTCTGTTTGCGGCTCTCCGCTATCTGATCGCGCGGGATCACCATGTGCTCGACGGCCTTGATTTTCTTTTCGTCGAGCGTGATGTCAAGAAACTCGGCGAGCCGCGCGGCCTCTTTCATCGGCTGCGTCACGATGTCGTCGAACGTGACGAGAATCGTCGGCAACTCCGGATGACGATCGAGAAAGTCGACCATCTCTTTCTGGTAGAAATTCGCGAGTTTGAGGCCGGTGATGAGATCCACGCTCTTCTCTCTGTTCTTCGTGTGCTCGACGGAAGAATATGCGATCGCTAGCGGGTTGCGAAAGACCATGACGAAGTGAGGATTGGTGACATACGGCAAAAACAGGTCGATCGTCAGCACCGAGCGCGGATGCTTCCAGCCCCACAGCTTTTGCCCCTTGGACTTTTCGGCCATCAGCCGCGCGATGTGCGAATCGACGACGGGCTTTTCCGCGAGCGCTCGTTCGCGCGTCGGCGGGTCCCAGTACGTCTTGCCGCCGTCGATCGCGTTGAACATCTCTTTGTGGAATCTCTCGAAGTCGCGGTCTTCGAACGCCCCGCGTGGATTCGATTCCGTCGCATAGCCCACGTTGCCCATATTGACTCCAAGACTGGAAAGCATCCCTGCGGTTACGGAAGTTCCCGACCGTGCCGTGCCGAGCACGATAACTGTTTTCTGCCCCGGATTGTCGTAGCTCACTGCTCCTCCTGACGTTCGTCGTTCACCGATCCCAACCGAAATCTTGTCCGAGAAATTCCTTTAAGCGCCGGTTGTGCGGCGCGAAATACTCGACTAGCCTCTGGCGCGTCGCCGGCTCCAGTTTGGAATAGCTCGCCTGTTTGTACACCTGCCGATCTTCGATATTCCACGACGGCACGCCGATAAATCGTTGAGCCTCGTCCAACGTGCGCCCGACATCCGCGAAGAAGTCCTCGCTTTTTATGATCAGTAAACGCTCCCGCGGAAAAAGATCGAGCCAGCGTTTCAGCTGATCGACGTAGATCCCGCGCGCGAGGTAGGAGAGTTGGCGATGAACGAGGCTTTGATAGCTCTCGTCGCTCATAAGCCTTTGCGTTTCGTCCTTCAACCGCTCTGCCTCGATGCGGATTGCCTCGTCGAACGATAACTTCTCCCGGCCGCGCCTGACGGCGCGCTGGTAATGAGAGTAGGCGCGGTCGACCGGATTTCTTAGCAGCGCGATCAGCTTGACGCGCGGCATGAGCCGAAAGACCCGCGTCGGCACCTGAGGATGAAACAGATAGTATGCCGTGGCTTCGCCCGTCACAAACGACCGGCCGCGCGCGCGCAATAACCACTTCGATCCCACGGTATCGAAGTGGGCGCGGTACCAAAGTGGGCCCTTCTGGTAGTGGCTGTCGAAGTAGTGCACTTCTTTCGTCTGCGCGTGTGCGATACACGGATGCTGAACCAGGTAATGATATAGCGAGCTCGTCCCGCCGCGCATCGCGCCGATGATGAGAAAATCCGGCAGCACGCGCAGCGGGCTGGTAATCATTCGCCCGAATTTCTTGTGTGCCACGGCGCGATTTTATAGAAAGCCCGGCAAGCGGCTCTCGGGTCCCTGCGATGTGACGTTCGCCCCTGCCGTCGCAGGCTCAGAAGCCGTCGCTTCGTAGCCGAACCGCCGATCGAGCGTCTTCATCGCATTTTCCACATACTGTAAATCTTCGGCCTTGAGATATTCCTTGAAGCCGCCGACACGGCCGCGCCGGACTTTGTACGATTCCGGGTCGTCCTGATTTCCCGGCCTCAGCCGCTTGTTTTTCGCCTTGCCGCTCGTTTCGAGCTGTTTCATGTTCTCGAAGCTGGAGAAGTTCACCGCGTGGGCGAGCGCCGCCTCGTCGATCGCCGAACCGCCGATGAAACGCAGCACCTGGCGAAACGTCTCCTCCGGACTCCTCCGGCAGTCTTCGTAGCGCACGAGCTTGAAGTTCTCGCGGCCCGCCCATTCCTTCATCCAGCCGTTCATGACGTCGACGATGCGGGCGAATCCGACTTTGCGGTCGCGGATCATCGCCGCCAGCTCGCCGCCGTACCGGTGCGTCCTCTTGCTCAGCTGAAAGAACAGCGACACCATGACGTCTCTCGGGTCGCGCGCGAGCAGCAGGATGCGTTTCCGCCGCGCCTGCCCTGGCGGCACGAGCGGCTTGCCCGTAATCCTATCCGAGAGCTTGCGTGCCGTCAGAAAGCTCCACGCATCGTGCGTGAAGACGAATTCGGGCACGTCGCCGCGGCTGAACAGCTCCTTGGGATCGAGAGTGAATTCCCTGCTTCTCAGCTGGCAAAAATACGCGTGCAGAAAAACTCTCAGCCAGGTGCGACCGCTTTTCGGTATCGAGACGATGAAAACTTCCGCCCGCGCGTAGCGGCGCGCGCGCCGGCTCAGATTTCGGCGAAAGATTTTGATCACGTGAGTGCTCAATCTTTTAATTTATATTGGGTGTCTTACCGCGTCAACACGATGCGCGAAAGACAGCTCGCCCGTTAACGGCGCGACGGCCCTTCCAGCCGCTCCCGGCAGCTCTCGAGAACGCGCCGCACGAGTTGCCTGCGATCTGCCTTTGTCATGCCGAAGCGGTCGCAATATTGTTTCAAGAAATAAATTCGATCCCGCGGCGTCCACCTGCGGATACGGCAGAGCTGGGCCAAATTTTTGATCCTCCGCGACGGCCACAGCCGCCGCATCCGCGTAAGCCCGTCGAGATCTACCAGGATCATCTTCCATTCAGGCGTCTGCCAGCCGCGGACGAGAATGTTCCCTGCCTTGAGATCGCGGTGATAGATGCGCGCGGCGTGCAAGCAGTAGAACAATTCGGCCGCCCCCGTCAGCAGCCGGCGGCGGGCCGAGCGCGCTTCTTTTGGCGGAAGCTCTCTCTGAATCTCGATCAGCAAGGAGCGCATCGAACGGCTGTCGGTGATTTCTTCGCTGATGTAATAACTCGCACCGCGATTTTTTTCGGCCCGCACGGCGACCAGCGGACGCGCGGTCTTCACGCCGAGCGCTTCGAGCAAAAGAGCAGCGCGCAGCGCTCTCACGGCGGGCGACGGCAGAGCCGACGAAGCGATGCGACGCCATACGGACTCGGGATGAAAATATTTGATGACAATTGCGCCCGATCCCGACGGAAGCAATGCTTCGCGGCGGACGACGGTGGACCTCGCGACGCTCTTCAGGACTTTCGATCCGCCGCCGCGCAAAAATGCATCCGGGTCGCGGCCGAAATCGGAGAGGAAATCCGGCGACAGATCTTTTCTCATCCAGCCCGATACGCCGCGCTCGGCCACTAAGCGAAAATCGTTCGTCATGCCGACTCGCGGCCTGCGGCCACCTGCTTCATGATTCGATCCAGGCCGGCGAAATAGTTTTCCCAGGAGTAGCGCTCCGCCGTTCGCCGCGCCGAGCTCGAAAGCTCCGGCCAGCGGCCCCTATCGAGGAAACGCACGACCTTCGATTTGAGCTCGTTTTGATCGTCGACCTCGTCCAGCAAGCCCTCGCGGAGATCCGCATCGGCGCGATCGAGGGCCCCTACCCCCGCGCTGGTGACGACGGGGACGCCCGACGCCAGCGCTTCTAGAGCAACATTACCGAAGGCCTCTTGGATGCTCGGCAGGACCAGCAGATCGGCCGCTGCATAATAGTTTTCGACGAGCCGCTGCGCGCCCGCGAAGATGATCTCTTTCCGAGCCCACCGGCTCCGGTAGTGGGAGAGCTTTGCGTCATGGCCGACAACGATCAGATAAATATTTCTGAACTCGTCGGACTTCCAGAGTCGGAGCAGTGTGTCGAGCCCTTTGCGGCGGAAGCCGGTGCCGACGAAGAGCGCGACCGGCGCGTCCGGCGGCACGTTGAGCTCCTCCCTGAGCCTGCGTCCCTCGTTGTCGCGGCGTCGCGGATGAAAGCGCTCGAGATCGATGCCGTTATGGAGGACCTCGACCTTGGACGGCGGCACGTCATAAGCTTCGACGATCTCGCGCGCGATCTGCTCGCAAACGGCGATGATCTTCTTGGAGCCGCCGTTCTCCATCTGACGCCGCTCGATCGCCAGCACCGCACGATGATAGGGAGAAATACCGTACCACAGCCTGCGCGAGAAATTCTCTGCGCGCCGCATCTTGCCGAGGAAAGTCCGGTGCGGCCCGCCGCCGCTCCGAAAGATGTCCTGCGACGCAAGGCGGTCGAAGCTCATCACCACGTCGCAGCGATGCCGCGCAATGAAGCCCGGCGCGAAGCACGCGAAGGTCAGGAGCCGCGCCGTCCGCGGCCAGCGCAGCGATGGAACGCGATGGCCGAAGGTCCCTGGGGGCGGATCTATGACGAATTCGCCGCAAAAGAGATGCACCTCATGGCCGCGGTCGCGCAGCCCCTCCGCCGTGCGATAGAGAATTCGTTCGGTTCCGCCCCGCAACTCGAGGCGCTTATGGGCGAGTCCGATTTTCATCCGAGGATACAGGAACCTTGATGAGCGCGAGCGTTTTGTTGGCGTAATCGACTCTGCCGCGCACCAGCCGCGCTACCTCGTCTGCCTCGTCGGCGCGCGCGACCACAAGCGAGCCGGGCGTCGCCTCCTTGTCGCATTTTCCCTCGCAACTCCTGAGCAGCGGCGGCGCGTAGAAGCCGATGGTTTTAGCGACGCTCGGCTCTTTTCCGAGTCCGTGTTCGGTCCGATCGGTAAGCCACACACGGTCTTCCGGCCGCAACTTTTCAGCGACGACGAGCGCGTCAGCCGTCGGCGGCGAAGGCAATCTATTCTTGCGCGCGAAAATCGTAAGACCGAGTGCGACGGCGACGACCAAAACAATGAAGATATGAAGCGCCGTGCGATAGCGCTGAATGGCGAATGTTACTGCGGCGCCGCCCGCGACCGACAGCGCCGGGTAGAGCTGAAAAAGGTAACGCATGCGCTTCTCCGCCGTGATCATGACGACAGCGACAAGAACCACCGTGTAAACGAGCCAGAGCCGCGCGCCCGGCGAGCGCTTCCAGCCACGCGCGAGGATATAAAATCCCATTGCTGCGGCCGGCAGCCACGGCCAGTAGCTCTGGACGATATTGACAAAATAATAATAAGGCGGGTTACCAGTCTGCGTGGGGCCGAAGAGCGTGCGCCCGAGCTCTTTCAGGAAATATCCCTGAGCGAAGCCGCTTTCGGCTTGAAACCGTGTCAAGAGCCACGGCGCGATGATCGCCGCGAGGACGACAGCCGAGGCGATGCTCCAGAACGAGAACAACCGGCGCCAGAAAACGCCCTCCGTTTTCCACATGATCAGTGCGACTGCGCCCGGATACAATGCCTGCGGGCCTTTCGCCAGCCAGCCGAGGGCGGCGGCGACTCCCATGCCGACGATCGCCGCAGAGTTCTTGCGGGACAGATAGGCCATTAGCAAACCGAATAGAATGCAGAACGTGAGCACCGTTTCGAGATGCGCGCCGCGCGTCCAATGCAGCACTTCGTGGGTCGTGAGATAAACCAGCGTAGCGGAGAATGCGAGCACCCAGCCAGGAAACATGATGCGGCACATCACATAGATCATTAGCGCGACAAGCGCACCGAAAAGCCCCGAGCCTAGAGAGGCGGTCAACGCGTTCATCGGCAAAACTTTAAAAAACGCTGCGGTGATCCAGAAATTCAGCGGCGGTTTGAAGTAGTACGGCTCGCCGTTGTACGTCAGACGCACCCAGTTGCCGGTCAGTAAGATCGTCTTGGGCACGAGCGCATAAAGGGCCTCATCGCCTTCGAGTATCTTCTTCGGAGACAGGCCGCCGAGGCACAGCACGAGCGCCAAAACGACGAGCAAGGTAACGTGAACGACAGGACGCGACAGCAAAGGGAAACTCTCGCGCTCCTGCGCGCCGGCCTCGAGTCTCTGCCAGAAGCCGTCTACAGATTCTTTGCGAACGGGCCATTCCATCGCATGAGCTCCCGAAAACTGACTTTCGCCTCGACGCGCTCGCATTCCTTGCGCCGCCTGCGGGTTTTTCGCTCCAGCCAGCGAATGAGCCGGCGCTCGCGAGGGCCCCAGCGCGCTTTGTCGAAGTAAACGCGCGCAAAGCGCATGCGATCCTGGAGCGAGACGCCCGGCAGAACGATGCGATTCAGCTGCACAAGGTTCCGCCGCCAGAGCCACTGCGGAAGACGGCGCGGATATCGACGCGTCCGGTCGTGGTCCATAAAATAAAATATCGCATCTTCGTCGGCGTCGAAGCCGACGAAGACGTTCGACGGGACCAGGTCGCCGTGAACGAATCCGTTCACGTGCATACGCCGTATCTCGGCGGCGAGCCGCGAAAGCCAACGTCGTTTGCGCGTGATCTCCGGCGTTTCGAGCGGTGGTACGAAGCGCTCGCGCAAGACCTGTATCAGCGGCTGGCCCTCGATTTCGCGCATGAGGAGAAAAGCGTTGCGCAAAAAACCGCTGGCGCGCTCCTCTCCCGCCGCGACTACCGGCGGTACGTGAAAGCCGAGCCGCGACAGTGCATCGGTCTGTTTCAGCGCGCGCATCGCCTTGGAACGGCGCATGACATCCTTGATACGTGCCGCGCCTTTCGGCGGCGAATAGATCTTTAGATAATAGCCGCCGGTTAGACGCAACGTGCGCGGATGTTTGTCCGGCGCGGTCTCGGCGATCCGCGCGCGAATCTCGGACCACAGAGGACCGCTCCATGCCTCCGGCTGCACGCGCAGTCTCCAGTTGCCGTCACGCCGGATCTGATAATTATCCGGTGGCGTCACGCAGAGTTCCTTTGCGGGCGAGCGCCGCCTCGATTTTCACCAAAACGGCGCTGCTCTTGATCGACTCCATGCACATGCGGTCGATCGGGCACATTTTCACGTAACACGGCGCGCACGGGGCGCTGCCGCGGACGACGAGATCGTCGAATCCGTATGGACCCGTGCGCTCGGGATCCGTCGGCCCCCAGAGCGACACAACCGGCGTGCCGACAGCAGCGGAAAGGTGCATCAACCCAGAATCGGGCCCGACGGAAAACTCTGCGCGCGCGAGCAGGCCGATCGCCTCGCGCAGAGACGTTTGCCCGGTCAGATCAACGAGCGGCACCGTCGTCGCCCGTTCCATTTCGGCCGCGAACGGCCGGTCTTCCGTGCCGCCGAGCAGAACGACCGCGAGGCCGTAGCGGCGGTTGACTTCCATTGCGCTTCGCGCCGCCTCGTGCGGAAACCAGCGCTTGCTTTCCCAACGTCCACCGACGCAGTACGCGACGAATCGGCCGCCGATCGCGCGCGCGAACTTTTCGACAGCCTTCTCTTCCTCCGGAGAAAGCTGAAAGTTCCATTCGATAACGCTGGTTTGCAGCAGGAGAAAATCGGCGAATCTGAGGTAATGGTTGAGCTTCGACTCGCGTTCCGCCGCCGGCGCGATGTGGTGGTTGTTGAACAGCCAATTGAGCTCTTTGGCGTCACGCGGCGCAAAGCCGATGCGATGCGGCGCCCGCGACCACCAGCTGATGAAACCGCTCTTGAGATGCCGCTGCAGGTCGAGAACAAGATCGAAGCCGCCTGAGCGGATGCGCCGGAGAAACGGCCGCACGCTGGCGCGCCAGTTCGGCCGGTCGAAGAGAATAACCTCATCGATGGCGGGATGGCGCTCGACAAGCGGCATCGCCGGTGCCTCGACCGACCAGGCGATCCACGCGGCGGGAAAACTCCGCCGGAGGAGGTTCGCGAGCGGCAGCGCGCGCGTAACGTCGCCGATCGATCCGTGCAATACGATGAGAATCTTTTGCGGATCGAATTTCATCCGGCCTCGCCGTAGGCGCGCAGGAACAGCTCCCAGTCGGCGGCGGAAATATGCCGCCGCTCCGGATCGAGCTTGTTGATCGAACGCTTCAAGCGTTCGAGATTATTTTGCGCGTGCGGCGGAGGAACTTCCGCCGGAGACAGGCGCGACTTATCGAAGTCGATGATATAACCCCGTGCAGTTCCGCCTTCCGAGCGCACTAAAATATTCTTCAAGTTAAGATCGCGGTGAATGATACCACAGCGATGCATCGCGCGCACGGCGCGCGCTGACGCTTCCAAGTGGGCCCGTTTGGCTGTCGGAGCCACGGACCGGACGGCCTCCCAGAGATCGCGTGCGCCCTCAAGCCGTCGCGTGACAAGCCAGCCGCGGTAAACCGGGCCGGCGACCGGCTCGACGAGCGCCGCGAGGACCTCCACCGTCGGAACGCCGCGCGCGCGCGCGGCCTCGGTGAGCGCGAGCTCGCGGAACGGACGCGGGGGCCATGTGAAAAATAAATCTCCGGTCAGTGCCCGCAGGGCCCCTCCGTGACGGTAGCGACGCACCAACGCGTCGCCGCCGTCGAGAGGCAGCATGGCGAGTGCGCCGCGGCCGAAAGCGGCGGTATGTTCGCCTAATGCATCGGGCGATGTCATCACGTCAGCCTGCGCCGCGGTATCCGCGCGTATGAGGGCCATGCGACCGCCGGCGCGAATTTTATCGAATCCTTCCGGAACCTCGCCCCATACCCAGCTGGACATCGTGGTGAAGTTATCCGCGGCCGTTCGCGTGGCGCGCCTCCCAGAGCTTCGCGCCGCTCAAAAGGACGCTATACGCCGCCAGAGCGGCCAGCGCGATGCCGGCGATGCCGCGGCTGAGAACGCCGCTGCGAAGCAGCATCCGAAGCTTAATCTCCGCGGCAGCGAAAATGGTGGCGAGTGCGCCGGGAGGCTCCGCCGTCCGCATTAAGCAAGCCTCCCAATAGTCCGACAAGGCCTGCACGCGCTCGACGGCATGGGCCAGCTCGGCCGTGCCGTGATCTTCGATCCAGCCTTCACCGCCCTCGCCGACGGGCGGCCGCTTCAGCCACCAGCCGAGCGGGTTTTCCTTGCCGCGTGCAAGTCGCGGCGACGGGCTCGGGCCCGAGAGGCCCCCTTCGACCCATTCGTTGAGAATCAGCGACCGGACGCGCAGCGTGTAAACTCCGGCGGCCTCGGCCACTGTGCGGAATTCGCGTAGCCATCGCGCGAGGGCGGCGTCGAGGCGCTCTCCGGCCCAGAGATATAAAACCCAATCGGTGCCGATTTCTTCGCAATGCTTTTCCGCTTCGCTCCACGAAGCGAGCGGCCGGACCGCCAACGCCGGCAGCTCGCGCGACCCGACATTCGGCGCATCGGCTCCCAAGTGAAGCAGAAGAATGCGGTCCGCCCATGCGACACTTTCGAGACACGGCGCAACGTCTTTAATGCCGTCGAAACTGAATACTGCGACGCCGAATGTGGCCATGCTAGACCATGATCGCGAGAGGCCGATGCGAATCGCTTCCGCTGTCGCCTTCGAGCAATCGCTCGACACCAAGGAGAACGTCCTCGGGCCGGACCAGTCGCATGCAGTCTTCGGTGCCGAGCGGGCAGCGGAGTCCACCATGCGTTCCGCACGGGCGGCACGGCAGATCCTTCTCCACGATCACCGCGCGCGAGGAATACGGATAGAAGCCGAGCGTCGGCGTCGTCGCGCAGAAGATGGCGACAACCGGCACGCCGCGCGCGACCGCGATATGCATCGGCCCGCTGTCGTTGGTGATGAAAACTTTACAGCGGTCAACCGCCGCGGCGAGCTCGCTTAAACCCAACCGCCCGGCGACGCTCACCGCGCCGCAGGCCGCAAGATGAACGACCTGTTCGGCGACTTCGCGGTCATCCGGCCCACCGAAGACCACGATCCGCGCACCGTGTTTTTTGGCGACCGCTGCGGAAACCGCGGCAAAGCCCTCCGCAATCCAACGCTTGGTCGGCCAGACCGAACCTGGATTGACGCCGATGACCGTAGCGTCGCGGCCGATGCCGAGCTCATCGAAAATGCGGCCGACCGATTCGCGGGCGACCGCCGCGGCTTCTATGCGCGGCGTTGCATCGCACGCTTCAGGCTCGATGCCGAGTCCGCGAAGCAGCGACAGATTACGCTCGACGTCATGCGCGTGCGCGTCGCGGTCGACGCGCCGGTGATATAAAAACCAGCCGGCGCTCTGGCGGAAGCCGATACGCAGCGGAATACCGGCCAAAGCAAGCGTCAGCGCTGTGCGCAGCGACTTGTGCGGCGAGACCGCCATCGTAAAATGACGCGCGCGCAACGTCCGCGCCATTTCGAAAATGCCGGAGCGGCGACCGCCGTCGCGCTTCTTTTCCATAACGATCATCTCGTCGATCGCTGGATCGTTCACGAGCAGATCCTTCGCGCGGGGCGTGCAGAGAACCGCGAGCCGCGCGCCCGGAAAGCGGCGGCGCAGCGCTGCCAGAAGAGGCGTCGTGAGAACGACGTCGCCGACGAAGCTCGTCTGCGCGACGAGGATGTTTTCGGCGTCGGCCATCGAGCGGCCTTCGGCATCGCGAGTAACTGTCGGACTCCGCATCAGCGGGCGGCGGGCGAGCGCGGCGCTCGGCGGTTTCGCAAGCGGTCTAGCCGAGCTTGATCGCTTCGTCGATCAGCATGATCGGGATGTCATCCCGGATGGGATACATCAGCCGGCACGCGTCGCATACAAGACCGTCGCCGGCGGGAGTCAAATGAATGTCCCCTTTACATTTAGGGCACACCAGTATTTCCAGGAGCTCTTGGCTGATCGACATCCGCGCTTTTCTCCAGGCGGCATCATACCAGGAAACTCGCTTTAGAGCCAGTCGGTTTGCGATGGGTCGCCTGCATTATTCCACGGCGTTCATTCTTGCACCGGCAGCGCGAAACCATGAGAAAAATCTTGAAGAATAATTGACTTTAACCTACTATAACGACTTGGAATTCTTTTCCCGCATTCGACAACAATGCAGTACTACGCCATCAATACACAACAAGTTACATGGGAAATCACCGACGGTGAAGCCGTTATCATCCACTTTGAGACTTCGGCCTATTACGGGCTGAACGCGAGCGGCACGTACGCTTGGCTTCGCCTCGCCGAGGGGCCCGTCGCCGCCGACGAGCTCGCCGAAAAAATCGCGCTGCGCTACGGCAAGGTTCGGGACAGCGTTGCCGCCGACGTTGACGGATTTCTTCAAACCGCCATACGCGAGGACCTGGTAATCCTAGCCCCCGGTAACGGAGCGGCCAGCCCTAACGTCGCCGAGACATCCTCTCTGGCCGGCGGTTATGAAGCGCCGCGACTCACAAAATTCGGCGAGCTGGAAAAACTCATCCTGAGCGGAGAGTAACGGGGGCCCAGGTGATGGACCGGTCTCAAGCTCTCCGTATCGCGCAAGATCTTCAGATACAGCATTCTGACGTGAATCGTACGCTATATTTTCACGGCGAGAGCATGCTGCCGTTATTGCGAGAAGCCGACGAAATCATTGTGAAGCCGGTCGCTTGGGCGGATATCCGCATCGGCGATGTCATTACGTATCGGCTTGACGATAAATACCCGACGCGTCGTGTCGTGCGAAAGCTAAACGGATGGTTGGAATTGCGGTGCGACAATTGGCCGGAGCGTCGCTTTTACGCCGACCAATCCGCCGTACTCGGGCGCGTCGTCGCCCGCGGCCGCGACGGCCGGTGGGTTGGATGCGGCGAGGCCGTCTGGAAGCGCGCTGCGCTCCTCGCGCTGTTGCGGTTCTACGCTAGGGCGGCGTTTGGGAGAGCGCTGCGGATGTATTCCCAAGCGCGTGAAAAGCTGCGAAGGGCTGCGCCTCGCACAAGCGCGATGTGATGCGCCGGTTGCGCTTGAATGTCGGCAGCCTGCTGTTGCAGGTCTCCTTTGACCGCAGTTTGTACCCTGAAACGATCGCGGAAATCTTCTGCAATGTCGCCGCGCCGGCGCCGGCAAACGGAGCGGCGCCCGAAGCAGAAATCGTTTTCGTCGAACAGTCGCAGTCCGAAGCCAATCCGCCGCCCATGGCGGTGCCATCGGACGGCATGCTGATTGTCGACACACCGTCGGCGAAGCAAATTCATACGGAGGCGCTGACCGCGGAGGCCTTTCTTCGCGAACCGATGCCTCGTTTTCTCGTAACCGTGCGGCGGCCGTTTCTTCCGGAATACGACTTAAAAGTGCATGTCACGGTAGTCGTATTCAAGCTTCTGTTTTTTCTCGGCCGTCTCGCGCTGCATGCCGCCGGAGTTCGCTTTCAAGGCCGCGTACACATATTTTTAGGCGGTAAAGGCGCGGGGAAAACCACGGCTTCCGTCCGACTGGCTCGCTCCGGCGGCACCGTCCTTGGCGAAGACCGGCTCATCCTGCGCAGATCGAATGGCGACTTTCTCGTGAGCGGTTCGGGCGAAACGTTTCGGGTTACGGAAAAAACCGAGCGGCATTTCTTTCCCGTTCCGCTCGCCGCCGAGCCGCGCGAGGTCGGCGGCATACTCAAGAAGGAAGTGCGTCTAGCCGCGCATTTCTCGGCCGCGCCGCACGCGGACTTTCCCGTCTGGCGAATGTTTTTCAACCATGTGGGCGAGCGCTTCACGATCACTCCGCTGTCCAAACATCAGGCGCTGATCGAGGTGATCCGCGAAACTAAAGCCTCGCATCGCTTCGCCGGCGCCGACGATTACCGCGCCTACCTCGGGTTTCTGCGCGAACTTGTGGAAGTCGTTCCGGCTTACCGTCTGCAGCTCAGCAGCGATCTCCACGATTTGGAGCGACTCGACGGTTTTCTGTCCGCGAACGTGTGACATGACGATCCTTTTCGTTATCGGCGGAGCGTTTCGTACATTGGGCGGCGCCCTCATGACGACGGCCGTCTTCGCGCGCAAGCTTCAACGCGATTTCGGCCATCGCGCGATTCTTTTATCCCGTCACCCAGTTTCCGTGCGCGAATCCGTCGGCGACGTCGAAGTCGCCGCTTACCGCGACATGGAGGAACTGAAAGCGCGAGCGAAAGAACACCGCCCTGACATTATCGTCGGGGCGCTCCACGGCGCGCCCGACGCGCTTCGCGTCGCCATGCGATACGACATCCCTTGCTCCCTCTATCTCCACGGCTACGAGTTCTCCCCGCCGACGGCTGCGGAGCGTGAAGCCTGGGGCATCCGCCTCCATGACGCCTTTCCTTCGGCGGCCGAAGCGGATTTCGTCCTGCGGTCGGCCGACGCGTGTTTCGCTTGCTCGAAGTATTTGCGGGATTATTACGAGCGCAGGCATCACCTCGGCTGCGAGCTCGTCTACGGCGACTTCGACCTGAATGAGATCGCGCTCGACCGGGCGCAGCAACCGGAGTACATAGCCGGCATCTGCGGCTACCGCCACAAAGGCTTGGAAATTTTTCTGCACCTAGCCGAGCGCTTTCCCGATCAGCGGTTTCTGCTGGCGGGAAGTTTGGGTGCCGACATCGATTTAACCTATCGCGGGGAAATCGAGCGCCTGTCAAATCTTTATTTGCCGGGACGATTGACGATCAAGAATCTGCTCGCGCAAGCAAAGCTCGTTCTCGTGCCGTCGCTGCTGCCGGAGCCGTTCGGACGATTTGCGGTCGAGGCTATGGCGAACGGCGTGCCTATATTGGCGAGCGATACCGGTGGACTTAGCGAAATTCTCGGCGACGGCCCAATGCGAGTCGGCGCTTTCCGCGACACAGAGGTATGGGCAGATCGCCTCGGAGAATTGATCGATTCCGAGGTGCTGCGTATGCTTTACGCGAAAGACGGGAAAAACCGCGCACGCGCTTTTATCCAAGCGAATTCCACCCCAGCACTGGAAAGTCGCCTGCGCCGCCTCGCCAGTGGGCGGCGTCCGAACTTCGCGACGCCTGTGTTTGTCTCATTCTACGGCGCCGCCGGGCGCACGGAGTCGGATTCGCTCGTCAACACTCGCTGGAGCCGGGAGCTTGCGGCACGAGACGTCGTCGCAAGCTTTGACCCGGCTCCGCTCGAATTGCCTGATGTTACCGTTCACCACGATTACACTCGACATTTCACGGCCTATCGGCCGCCGGACATTGGCTCGCTGGTGGCCGTCAGGACCTCCGATTTCGGGCCTTATCCGCCGGCCTGGGCCGATAAGATCAACGCGGACTTCGATCAGCTGTGGGTGCACACACGCTGGATACGCGAACAGGCGATCGCCAGCGGAATCGATCCCGCGCGCGTGCGCATCGTGCCGCATGGTGTCGACGCCGCGGTCTTTCGACCTGACGGTCCGCATTTTTCGTTGCCGACGAAGAAATCGTTCCGCTTCCTCTTCGTCGGAACGGCGGTGGTTCGCAAGGGATTCGACATCCTGCTCGCCGCCTACCGCCGGGCGTTTACTCGAGACGACGACGTCGCCCTCGTGATCAAAGATCATTCGGCGAATGCCTTTCACGCACCGACCTATCGCGATACTATCGCCGCCGCGATGCGCGATCCCGAGGCGCCGGAGACCGTCTACATCGACGAATTCCTGCCGGCCGAAGAGCTCGCGGCGCTCTACCGCGCCTGCGATGCCGGTGTTTTCCCTTACCGCGCGGAAGGATTTTGTCTACCGATTCTCGAGGCTATGGCCTGCGGCGTACCTTCGATCGTGCCGAACCGCGGGGCATGCCTCGATTTCTGCTCCGAAGAGACTTCGATTCTGGTGCGAGCGCTCCAGATTCGATTTCCAGTCAACCGGCGCTTCGCCATGAAGATCGGCATCGAGGAAGAAATCGCTGCCGTGGACTTTTGCGAAATCCGCGTGGAGGATTTGACGCGTGCCTTAAAGGAAGCGTTCGCCGGCGGCAAAAAGCAGCTCGCGGCCAAAGCGTCCGCCGGCGTACGCACGGCGCAGAGGAATTTTACGTGGGAACATTCGGCGGAAGCCGCGCTGCAATGCCTTCGCGAGCTAGAAGGAAAAGTGCCGCTGCGCCTTCAACAACAGCGCCGCGAAGCGGAGACCGCTTACCGACGCTTTGAGGCGGCACGGCGGCTGCTCACGAACGAGACAATGCGCCGGGCGGCGTCGCGGCGGTCCACGCAGAATTCCACGCTACCGCCATGAAGCCGAGAGCCGACGGAAGCAGTTGCTGGCCCACCCCTCAGCAGAAGCTGCTGCTGCGCGCGACGCTCGCGCGCGGAGATGAGGCACGCGCCGCGTGGACGGAATGGAAGCCGGCGCTCCATCGCTGCGATCTCGACCTCGCTTCGAAGCGGATGCTTCCGCTGCTCTACCGCAATCTCCGCTCCCAAGATATCGCCGATCCGGCGATCGACGGCCTCAAAGACATTTACCGTACGTATTGGTCTACGAACCAGATGCTTTTGAGGCGCGCAGCCGATATTTTGCGCGACTTTCACGCGGCGGGAATCGAGACACTCATTCTCAAGGGAGCGCCGCTGGTGCTGCTCTATTACCGCGACTACGGTGTGCGGCCGATGGCGGATATCGACGTGCTTGTTCCTGCCGCGCAGGCATTGAAAGCCATCGAGTTCATGACCGTGACCGGGTGGACGCGCGCCGATGCATGGCCGGAAATCCTCCACGACAGTTACATATTGACCGGCCATGCCGCATGCTTCGTGGATCGCGCCGGACGACAGGTGGATCTACATTGGCACGTAATGCCCGAATGCTGCGACGATGATGCTGATCTGAGCTTTTGGGGCGGCGCCTTCGCCGTGGATGTCCACGGCGTGCGCACGCTAACGCTCAATTCCAGCGACCACCTGCTGCATGTCTGTGTCCACGGGCTTCGTTGGGAGCCGCTAGCGCCGTTCCGCTGGGTCGCCGACGCGATGGCGATCATCAACGCCGACGCGGCGCTCGACTGGGAAAGGCTCGCAGCGCAGGCGCATGCGCGGCGGCTCGTCTTGCCGATGAAGGAGGCGCTGCGCTATTTAGTTGACGAGTTCGGTGCCCCGGTTCCCGACGGCGTGCTACGGGAGATCGAGAGCGCGCCGACTGCATGGATCGATCGCGTCGAGTATCGATATAAAACCGTCGATTATCGGAAAAAGTCGCTTGGCTACCTGCCGGTTCACTGGTTCAATTATCGTCGGAGGGAAAGCGCCGCGGGTTCAAAAGCCAGCGTCGCCGGCTTCGTTAAATATGTCGAGCGGCTTTGTGGAGTGGAACATCTGCCCGCGTTGATCGCCTACGCAACCGGGCGGCGGCTACGAAGATTTCGCCTATCGAAAGACGCGGCCGGAGGCGGGGTCCGAACCCCGTAAGTCAGTCGCCGATATGCTGCATCCAGGCCCACTCCTGCGCAAGACCGTCGTAGAGCTTGACGCGCGGCTTGAAGCCCAATTTGTTTCGTGCCTGGTCAAGCGCCGCAGCGGTATGGCGCACGTCGCCCTGCTGGCGCGCGAGCATGTTGAGTTGCGCCTTTTTGCCTGAGATCTCTTCGACCATCCGCACGACCTCTTCGACGGTCGTGCGCGAGCCCCCTCCCAGATTGAACACCTCGCCGGCGCCGGGATATTCCGCGGCAGCGATGTTGCCGTCGACGATGTCGGCGCAAAAGGTGAAGTCGCGGCTCTGTTTGCCATCGTCGTAGATCGGGATCGCCTGGCCGCGCCGGTGCGCACGCATGAATATGTGAAAGAACATGTCGGGCCGCTGGCGCGGGCCATAGACGGTGAAGTAGCGCAGCGACACCGTCGGCACGCCGAATTCCTTCCAATAAAGATAGCACAGCTGCTCGGCCGAGAGCTTGCTTACGCCGTAGGGCGACACGGGCCGCGTCATACCCGTCTCACGCATCGGCAGGTCCTGGGTGTCGCCGTAGACAGAAGACGATGACGCGTAGACGAATTTCTTGATTTTCGACTTCTTGCTCGCCTCGAGCAAGCGCTGCGTCGCGAGAATGTTGTTGTGCGTGTATTCGCCGAACTCTTCACCCCAGCTCGAGCGCACTCCCGGCTGCGCCGCCTGATGAAAGACGTAGGTGACGCCGTCGAGCAGCGCAGGGAGATCGATACCGACTAAGTCCTCTTCGATGAATTCGAGGCCCGGACGCCGTACTTGGGCGAGGTTCCACTCCTTGAAGCGGCGCGGATAGTTGCCGAGGAATTTGTCTACGCCCCGGACCGTGTGGCCGACGTCGAGCAATTTCTCAGCGAGATGCGAGCCGATAAAGCCGGCGACGCCGGTGACAACGCAAATCATGTCGCTTCTCCTCCTAATCGCGCGCCCGCGCTTCGAGGTCGGCGAGAATACGCTCGGCGGCCTCCCAGATATCCTTAACGGCGGCCGGTGAATTCGCCGCGAGTTTCGCATCCAGCAGGATGCCGCGCGCGCCTACGCGCGACGCAAGCTCCATGTCGCTCTGCTTGTCGCCGATTACGTACGAGCGCGCCAAGTCGAGGTCGAGATCGGCTGCCGCGCGGAGCGCCATGCCGGTATCGGGCTTCCGGCATTCGCAGCGGATGCGATACGCACCCATCGCCTCGGTCGGGTGATGCGGACAATAGTAAATGGCGTCGATCGAGGCGCCGGCGGCGGAGAGGCGTTTTTCCAACTCGCGGTGAATTTCTTCCAGCCCTTTCTCGTCCAAAAGCCCGCGTCCGACAGCTGATTGGTTCGTTACGATCGCGATCTTGAGCCCGCAGTCGCGCAAAACGCGCAGCGCATCCGCTGCGCGCGGGAGAATTTCAATCTGCTCGATCCGGCTCAGGTAGCCGACGTCGCGGATCACCGTGCCGTCGCGGTCGACGAGCAGACCAGGCGTGCCGACGCTACGCCGGGCCGCGCTTGTCACGAATGACCTTTTCGACCGCGGCGACCAAGGCTGCGCCGTTTTCCACGGCCATCTCGACGCGCAGTGCCATTAGCTTTTCGCGCGCGAACGGAAAACGCGCGAGCTTCACCAGGTCCTTTTCCGTAGTGACCACCATATCGACGCTGTGCGAGGCGCGCGTGATCCGCTGCCAGTCGCGCGCCGAATAATTATGGTGATCGGGAAATTCGAGCGTGTCAACGATCTCGGCCTCCCAATCGTGGATCATGCGGTAAAACGGCGCAGGGTCGGCGATCGCCGAGACCACGAGTACCTTGCTACGGTCGATCAGCGTCAGCGGGAATTCTTTCAGCCGTCCCCCTTCGAACGCGAGCAGGGCGCGCGGCTCGAGCGCGCCGTAAAAGACGGTTCCCGGAGAACGTTTCCGTAGCAGCTTCGCCCAGCGCTCGCGCGCGCCGGTGACGAGGCAGTAGTCCGCGCGGCTTAGAGCACCGCGCGGCTCGCGAAAGGCGCCGGCCGGAAGCATCCAACCGTTCGAATCGGCGCCGAGGAGCACGAGATCGATATCGCGCGCGAGCTCGCGGTGCTGGAAGCCGTCGTCGAGGATGAAAACGTCCACGTCGATCTCGCTAAGAAGCCGCTCGCCGGCGTCGTAGCGGTTCCTGCCGACGGCAACGCGCTGACCGAACAAGCGCGCCATCATCACCGCCTCATCCCCCGCCAGCAGATCCTGCGCGTCGCCGGTCGACGGAGAAAATTCGGCCGGCGGGCTCAAGACGACGATATCCTTCGCGTCGCCTTTGTAGCCGCGGCTCAGAATGGCGACTTTCAGACCTAAATTACCGAGCTCGCGCGACAGCCAGATCGTCGTCGGGGTTTTGCCAGTGCCGCCTACGCTCAAATTGCCGACGCTCACGACCGGCCGGGATAGGCGTTGGACTTTCAGCCAGCCGAAACGGTAGCCCAGGTTACGCGCGCGGACGCCAACGCCGTAAAGAAGCGCAAACGGGGCGACGGCGGCCCATTGAACGGAGCCAGAGACGCCTTCCCTCGCCCAAACTTTTCGAGCCCAGAGCGCGCTGCTCATCTCGGTCGTTTATCCCGGCTCAAAAATAGCGTGAGACGAGTTCCATGCTCCCTTCGACGATTTTTCCGTCCGCGCCGGCGACACGGTAGGCGATCTCGCCGACTTTTTTTGCCTCGGCGGGATCGCTGAGCAAGCGCCCGGACTGGCGCACCAGATCTTCTTTGCCCAGGACCTCGATGCCGCCGCCCGCGGCCTTGAGCTCCTCCGTTATGTGGGAGAAATTTCCCGTGTGCGGCCCGAAGAGTACCGGCGTATGATAGCGTGCCGGCTCAAGCACGTTGTGCCCGCCCGCCTCGACGAGGCTGCCGCCGACGAATGCCACGTCGGCGATCGCGTAGAACTCCGAAAGCTCGCCCAGCGTATCGAGAAAAAGAATGTCGGGTAGCGGCTGGCCGTTCATCTCGGTCCGCTTGATGTAGCGCAGGCCGCTCTGCTTGAGCAGCTGCTCGACGTCGCCGAAGCGTTGCGGATGGCGCGGCGCGAGGACCAGCATCAAGCCGGGAAACCGCGCCCGTAGCTCCTTGAACGCATCGATCAAAATTTCGTCCTCACCACGGTGTGTGCTCCCGGCTACGAGCACACGTGCGGCAGGATCCGCCTTACAGCGCAGCGCGTTTTGCGCGGCTTTGCCCTCGCGGCGCTCCGGCCGCGCCGCGCGTTTGAGATTTCCCGTCACAGCCACACGCCGCGGATCGGCGCCGAGGCGCTTGATGCGGCGCGCATCCTCTTCCGACTGCATGCCGATCGCGCTCAGCCGCACGACAACGGCGGAGAAAAGTCCGCGCAGGAAATAATAGCGGCCGAAAGAGCGCGGTGAGAGCCTGCCGCTGAGGAGCAATGTCGGCACGCCGCGGCGGTGGCAGAGCCTCAGCAGATTGGGCCAGAGCTCCGTCTCGATAAGGATCAACGCCGCCGGATGGAACGCGCGCAACGCGCGGCCGACGATCCACGGATGATCGAGCGGCGCGAGCACGCAGGCATCGGCGCCGGCGCTCCGGATGGCCAGGTCTCGGCCCGTCGCGGTAAATGTCGTGAGCAGTACTTTTCGACCGGGAAAGCGCCTGCGCAATGCCGCGATCAGCTCCCTCGCGGCGCCGACCTCGCCCACGGACGCCGCATGAAGCCATACCGGAGATTGATATCCGACCGCATCGCGCACCGTGCGCGGGTAGAACGCGAAGCGCTCGGGCAAGCCGCGGCGAAAGCGCTCGCCGAGCAGCGCCAGCAGCGGCAGAAACGGCAGACCGGCGATAAGAACGACCGTCCCGAGGATGTTATAGATCGCGTAGAACATTCTAGTGCAGGAGCTTGTCCTCGCCCGCGCCGTCTTCTTCCAGTAGTTGCAGCGTATAAAGCCGGCTATACTCGGATTTCAGCGCCAGGAGCTCCTCGTGCGTGCCTTCCTCCGCGATCCTGCCGTCGACGAGCACAACGATGCGCGTCGCCTTGCGGATCGTCGTCAAGCGGTGCGCAATGACGAGCGTCGTGCGCTGCACCATGAGATTCTCCAGCGCCTCCTGCACCAGCCGCTCGGAATCGGCGTCGAGCGACGAGGTCGCCTCGTCGAGGATCAGGATCGGCGCGTTTTTGAGGATCGCGCGCGCGATCGCGAGCCGCTGGCGCTGACCGCCGGAGAGCTTGAGCCCGAGCTCGCCGATGATCGTGTCGTAGCCCTGCGGCATCGCCATAATGAAATCATGGGCGTTCGCCGCCTTCGCCGCAGCGACGATGTGCTCCATGCCCTTCGCCGGGTCGCCGTACGCGATGTTGCTCCGCACCGTATCGTTGAAGAGAAAGGTGTGCTGCGTGACCATGCCTATCTGGGCACGCAGCGATTCCAGCGTGAGGTCGCGGACATCGTCGCCGTCGAGCGTGATTTTTCCCGAGGTGACGTCGTAGAAGCGCGGCACGAGATCGGCGAGGGTGCTCTTGCCGACGCCCGATACGCCGACGACGGCGACCATTTCCCCCGCACGTACTTTGAGATTGATATTTTTCAAGACGAGCTTGCGCGCGTAGCCAAACGACACATCATGGAACTCGATCGCCTCGGAAAAGCGCCGCGCCGGCTTGGCGTTGGGCGCATTCCTGATCTCCTCTTCGCTGTCCAGGACTTCGAAAATTCTTTCCGCGCCGACGAGCCCCTGCTGTATGACCGCATAAGTTTTCGCCAGCGCCCTGAAGGGCTGATACAGGAGAAACATCGCCGCCATAAATCCCATGAAATCGCCCTGCGTGCGCCCGCCGGCGATTACGGTTGAGCCGCCGTACCAGAGCACGGCGGCGATCGCGAACGCGGCGAGCATTTCCATCGCCGGGCTGATCATGCCCTGCGTCCGGCTTGCGCGGATCGACTGTTTGAAAATGCGGCGGTTCTCCGACTCGAATTTCTTGATCTCGTATTGCTCCATGCCGAACGCCTTGACGATGCGGTTGCCCTGGATGCTTTCCTGCAAAAGGTTCGTCAGCGTTCCCTTGGCGATCTGTCCTTTCTTCGTGAAGCGCTTGATCCGCTTGCTCATGCGCGTGAGTGGATAAACCGAAGCGGGAAAAACGACGAACGCGATGCTCGCGAGGAACCAGTCCATATAGAACGCCGCCCCGATCAGTCCTATGAGCGACATCGAATCGCGCATCAGCGAGGCGACCGAATCCGTCAAGGCCGAGCGCACGAGCGCAACGTCGTTGGAGATGCGCGAGATCAGCGTTCCGGTCGGGTTCCGGTGAAAGTAAGAGAGCGACATGGACTGCAAATGGCGATTCATCGCGTTGCGGATGTCGTTCAGGATGCGCAGCCCAACGTAGTCGCTCAAGTAACCTTGGCCGAAATTCACCAGCCCTCGGAGCGAGAACACGCCGATGATGATCCAAGGCATCCAACGCAGCATCACCACGTCCTTGTTCGTAAAGATGTCGTCGATGACGTGCTTGGCGATGAACGGCACAAGCGCGGTCGTGCCGCTGAAGAGCCCCATGCACAGCATCGCCAGAGTAAAGTAGGGCCAGATGTACGGCCTCAAATAGTTGAGCAAGCGTCGGTAAGTTTGCACGTCTCTCCTCCGGAGCCTCAGCGCATCATGCTGAGCGCGATGTCGGCGACTCTCGACGCGGCCCCTGGCTCGCCGAGGCGCGCCCGCACCTGCCCCAGTTTCGCGATCATTCCCTCCCGCGTCTCGCGGTCGCCGAGTATCTTCCGGCTCTCGGCGGCGATGGCCGCCGCCGTCATGTCGTTTTGGATCAGCTCCGGCACGACCTTTTCACCGGCGATGATGTTGGCCATCCCGATATGCTCCACCCGCACGAGCCGCCGTGCGAGCGCGAACGTCATCGGCGACATACGATAGACGATGACCATCGGCCGGAGCATCAACGCCGTCTCTAATGTCGCTGTCCCTGAGGCGGTCCAGACGAGATCGGCCGCCTCGAGCACATTGTACGCGTCGCCGTCACTGAGCGAAACCGCCACCCGCGCGCCGGCCAGGCGCCGCGCCAATGCATCGCGGGGAAGCGTGTTCGCGCGCACGAGCACGAACTGGAGCGCGCTCTCGCGGTTCAGCATCTCCGCCGCTTCCAGCATTACCGGCAAGTGATACTCCACCTCGCGGCGGCGGCTTCCCGGAAGCAGCGCGATCGTCCGCACGGCGGGGTCGAGGCCGAGGCGCGCGAGCGTCTCTTCGCGCGGGCGCGTCGCCCGGGCGGTGTCGAGCAGAGGATGGCCGACAAACTCCGCTTTGAGGCCGGCGTTCGCGTAAAAAGCAGCCTCGAAAGGGAAAACGACCGCAGCGCGGTCGATCGCGCGCGCCATTTTTTTTACTCGACGCTTGCGCCATGCCCAGACCTGCGGCGTGATGTAATACAGCACCGGAATCCCTAGGCGCTTCGCGACCGCCGCGATACGCATGTTGAAGTCCGGGAAATCGATGAGCACAAGCAGGTTCGGCTTTTGCTCACGCAAAACTTTCTTCACGGATGAATACGCGCGCCACAGGTTTGTGAAATTTCCCGCGAGCTCCGTCAGACCCATGCCGGCAATATCGGCGACGTCGAAGACCACGCGCACCCCTTCTTTTTTGAGGCCCTCGCCCGCGACCGCCCAGACCTCGACGTCCGGCGCGCGCTCGCGCAACGCGCTGACAAGATGAGCGCCGTGGAGGTCACCCGAGGCCTCTCCCGCCACGAGCAGGATGCGCCGCGGCGGGGTAGGCTGATTCATCGCCTTGGCCATCTACTCGCTTCGGAGCCGCTCGCTTACCATCCACGCGATCTCCAGCGCCCTGAGCCCTTCCTCGCCGCTTACGAGCGGATCGTTGCGGCGCGCCACACAGTCGAGAAAGGAATCGATCTCGTCGGCGAGCGCGTCGCTGTCGGGGATCTCGACGCTCTCGGCGCGGATGTCCATCCAGGAAGCGCCTTTCGCCGGACGGTGAAAGATCTGCGCGCGCTTCTGATCGTAGTCGATGGAAATGTAGGCGTCCGGCTGGAAGAAGCGAATTTTCCGCTCGCGCTTGATCGAAACGCGGCTCGACGTCACGTTGGCGATGCAGCCGTTGGCGAAGTTGATACGCGCGTTGGCGATGTCCGTCTTCTCGGTCAACACCGGCACGCCAACCGCCTCGACGCGCTCAACCGGTGCGCGCACGAGGCTCGCGATCACGTCGATGTCATGGATCATAAGGTCGAGCACGACGTCGACGTCCGTACCGCGCTCGACAAACGGCGCGAGCCGGTGGCATTCGACGAATTTGGGATCGTGGATCACCTTGTCGAGCGCGCGGATAGCCGGGTTGAAGCGCTCGAGATGGCCGACCTGAAGCATCAGTCCCTTGCGCCGCGCCAGGCCGACGAGCTCGCGCCCTTGCTCGATGGTTGCCGTCATCGGCTTCTCGACCAGCACGTCGATGCCGGCGTTGAGAAACTCCGCGGCGATCTCGTGATGGTTGCGCGTCGGCGCGGCGATGCTCACGCCGCGGACGCGGCCGAAGAGATCGCGATAATCAGTAACCGCGTCGGCACCGAGCGGTCCGGCGACTTCACGCGCGCGGCCGGCATCGATGTCCGCGACCGCCACCAGCTTCGCCTTCGGCGACCGCGCGTATTTCTCGGCGTGGAATTTGCCGAGATAGCCTACGCCGACGACGCCGACGGGAATTTTCTCTTCGCCTGCCATACGGCTATGCGCTGTGGGTTTTTTGCTGCAGCAGCTTTTCGCTCACTCCGACGACAGCGATGCCGGTACGGTCCGCCTCGGCGATGAGCTCGTCCTTCTCGATCAGAATGGTCCTGCCCGCCCCGACGGCGAGGACCGTGCCTTTGAGCCCGCGCATCATTATTATTGTATCGACACCGACCGCCGGCACGTCGAAGCGGAGGTCTTGCTGCGGCTTGCTCACTTTGACCGCGACGAAGCCGCCCTTGCCGAGCTCGCCGCCCCGCCGGATCGCGGCATCGGTTCCTTCCACGGCCTCGACCGCCACGACGACTCGGCGCTTGACGACGACGCACTGGCCGACGCCGAGCCGGCCGATCTCCTTCGCCGTCTCGAAGCCGAGGCGTATATCCTCCCACTCCTCGGCCGTTGGAGAGCGACGCGTGAGCACACCCTCGGCGGGAATGATCTCCGAAAGAAACAGCGTCGATTCGAGCACGCGTATGCCGTCTTTCTCGAGCTCCGCCGCGACTCCGCGCAGCAGCTGGTCATCCTCGCGGCTTCGTACCCGCGCGAGGAACGCGGCGCCGCGCAGATCGGGCCGGAAGTTCGAGAAGAGCTTTACCTTCTTGATGCCGCCGACCATGACGGCCTCGTTCACGCCGGCCTCTTGAAACGTGCGGATAATCTTGCCTAATTCGCCGACGTAGACCCACGTAACGTCTCCGCCGACACGCTCGATGTCTTCGAGCGTCTCCCCTCTATGCGCGACGGTGATCAGCTCGACGCCTTCGCGCTTCGCTTCCGCGGCGAAGATGAGCGGGAATTTGCCGTTGCCGGCGATGAGGCCGAGCTTGCGCATAAGAAGCTGAAAGCTCTCAGCGGTCAGCTATCAGTCCCGCGGTTCGAAGTATTCGCCGAAAGCTGATCGCCGTAGCTTATCTGCATATGCCGCGGGCCGAGGACTCGACGAAAGCGGCCATGCGCTCCACCTCCGGCGAGCCGACGAGATCCTTGCGCACTTTTTTCACCGCGGCTTTTACCGTCAGACCCGACTGAAAAATAATCCGATACGCTTTCCGGACCGCCTCGATCTGCTCCTTACCGAAGCCGCGGCGCTTCATTCCTTCGACATTCAAGCCCCTCAACTTGGCGCGGTCGCCGGTTGCGTTGCAATACGGCGGCACATCTTTCGAAACCATCGATCCGGCGCCGAGGAGGGCGCCAGTGCCGATCTTGACGAACTGGTGAATGCCCGTCAGGCCGCCGGCAATGACAAAGTCCTCGAGCGTCACGTGGCCGCCGAGCGTCGCGCCGTTGGCGATTACGTTGTGATCGCCCAGAATGCAGTCGTGCGCGATGTGGCAGTACATCATTAGGAGGTTGTGACTCCCGACGCGCGTCACCATGCCCCCTCCGGTCGTGCCGGGATTCATCGAGACGAACTCGCGGATCGTGTTGTGATCGCCGATAACGAGGCGGCTGTCTTCGCCCTTGTATTTGAGGTCCTGCGGAATAGAGCCGACCGTGGCGAATTGAAAGATGGCGTTTTCCTGCCCGATCGTCGTGTTTCCCTCAATGACCACATGCGCCTTGACGCGCGTGCCGCGTCCAATTTTGACGCCCGGGCCGATGATGCTGTACGGCCCGACTTCAACGTCGCGGTCGAGCTCGGCGCGGGGGTCGACGATAGCTGTCGGGTGGATCTTGCTCATGACCGGCGGCGCAGCCCCTACTCCCGGGGGACCTCCATCGCCGAGAGCTCCGCCTGGGCGGCCACCTTTCCATCCACGGTCGCGGTACCGCGCATTTTCCAGAACGACCCGCGCCTCTTGAGACAACAGATCTCCAGCCTCAGTTGATCGCCTGGCTCGACGGGCCGCTTGAACTTCACTTTGTCGAGTCCTGTGAGGAGGAAAATATTCTCGCCGTTGCCGCCGCCGCGCGAAACATACGCGAGAATCGCCGCCGCCTGCGCCATCGCTTCGCAGATGAGCACGCCCGGCATGACCGGATGGTCGGGGAAGTGTCCCTGGAAGAAGTCCTCGTTCGCCGTCACGTTTTTGATACCGACGATGCGATCGCCATCAACCTCGACGATGCGGTCGATCAGAAGAAAAGGGTACCGGTGCGGGATCCGCTTAGCGATTTCTCTGACGTCGAGCATGGCCTTTGACTCCCTTTTTGCCTCCCTGCGATTTCGGATCGAGGCGCCGCTTTATGTGGCGCACCGTGTTCCACAACTCCGGCAAGCGCGGCACCAGCGCCATCACCTTGATCCATTCCTGGTGCGGTCCTGCCTCCAGGGCGCCCGAAACGACCGCTCCCGGCGCAACGGGACGCGCTATTCCGGACTTTGGACCAACCTTCGCGCCGTCGCCAATCGATATGTGATTGACCACGCCGGCCTGTCCGGCGAGTATCACGTCGTTGCCTATGCGCGTGCTGCCGGCGACGCCCGCCTGCGCAGCGATGATCGAACGCTCGCCGACAACGACGTTGTGTGCGATCTGCACGAGATTATCGATCTTCGTGCCTCGTCCAATAACCGTCTTGCCGAGCGTCGCGCGATCGATCGTGCTGTTGGCGCCGATTTCCACGTCATCGCCAATCTCGACAATACCGACCTGCGGGATCTTGACGCGGATCTCACCCGCGCCGGCGAATCCAAAGCCGTCGGCGCCGACGACTACACCTGCGTGAAGAATGACCCGGTCGCCAATGCGGCATTGCTCACGCACCGTCACGTTTGGGTGCATCACGCAGGCAGCGCCGACGGAAACTCCTTCGCCTAAAAAGACGCCTGGAAAAAGGACGGTGCCGCGACCGACCGAGACCCCTTCACTTATATATACAAAGGGAAATGCCGTCACGCCATCGCCGAGCTTAGCTGTGGGATGGACGCTCGCAAGCGGGCTCACACCGGCGTTGTAGCGTCGCGGCGGATTAATGAGGGCCAGGACCTTGGCGAAAGCGAGGTAAGGATCGGCGGCCTCAAGATAGCCCCGGCCGGAGGCCGGCGGAGCTGGCGCCGCACCGGCGGCCAAGATGACACCGCTCGCCTTGCAGGATTTTAGATGGGACGCGTAGCGCGGGTTCGCGAGAAATGTGATATCGCCGGTGCCGGCCTCCTCGATCGAGGCCACTTTCCATATTTCAGCGTTTCCGTCACCTATGACTTTGCCGCCTACGATTTCGGCCAGCTCGAAAAGGGTTTTTCGAACCGTGGTCACTTTCCCTTCGTTGGCGCGGGCGCCTTGGCCGTACCGCCGCCGCGGCTATTGTAGATTTCGATGACCTTATTGGTGATGTCGATCGCCTGATCGCTGTACAGCAGCTGGCTTTTTTCCAGGATGAAGGTGAATTTTTCGCTTCGACCGACCTCCTGAATCACACCCATGAGGTCCTTAAGGATTCCGTCCTGCGCCTCGCGCTGCTTCCCCTCCAATTCGTCCTGAAGGTCGCGCGCATTGCGCTGGTAGTTGACGATCCTTTTTTGCAAATCGCCCTCGATCTTACGACGATCATCCTCTTTGAGGAGCGGCCCTTTTTTCTCGAAGTCCGCCTTCGCCTTCTCGATCTCTTGGCGCTCGCGATTCATATCCGCTTCGGCTTTTTTGACCTGCGCCGCGAGGCGGTCTTTTGCCGACTTGCCCGGTTGAGATTCGTTAATGGCCCGTTGCACGTCGATGAGACCGATTTTAATCTGCTGGCCCCAGGCGGGGACCGCGAAAAAAAGAAAAAGTGCTGCCGCGAATACCTTATACTTATACACCAATACCTCCGAAATTTCCGAGATTAGAAATGCTGCCCGCGATCAATTCCCCAGGGCGAATCCGATTACAGACGTGTCGTCGTGCTTCTGTTTGTTTAGCGGGAAGCCGAATTCGACCCGCAGCGGTCCGAAAGGCGAGAGCCAACGGCCGCCGGCGCCGACCGCGCGACGGAGGTCGTTGAAGCGGAACGTATCGAACGCGTTGCCCATGTCGAAGAAGGCCACGCCGCGAAGGCCGTACTGCTCCATGACCGGGAACGTCATTTCGACGTTTCCGATGGCCTGCTTGCTGCCGCCTACTAAGACCTGGTCCGCGTGGGCATTGAAACCAACGGCGCAGCCGTCGTTGGGATTGTCGGTTCCGTTTTTGACCTTTTTACAGATGACGCGTGTCTCGCGCGGGGCGAGGCTCCGGTCAGTATAGCCGCGCACCGAGTTGATGCCGCCGGCGAAGTATCGGTCGAAGAGCGGCAGATCGTGCACGTCGCCCGTAAACCCTAAGCCGTAGCCAAAGGTGCCGCCTAGGGCGAGCGTCCAGTTGCCCATGGCCGTATTCTTGATCAGCGGGTAATAGTACTTCCCAGCGAAATCGCCCTTTATATAGCGGCTATCCCCGCCGAGTCCGGCGAATTTGAAGTTAAAGCTAGAGTTGGTGCCTTCGGTCGGGAAGAAGAAGTGGTCGCGGCTGTCGTACGAGAGACTCGGCCCAATGCTGCTCGTCCAGATCGCAATCTTGTCGCCGGCAAACGGGTCGTGCGCCGTCATCGTCTTGCCGTTGACGACTACCTGGCCGCCCTCGATCACCTCACCGCCGGTGTCAAAGCTGCCGAGCTTGCTGCGCAGCAACTCGTAGCCCAATCCGCCCTTGAGATAATCCCAGAACCCGAGCGGTTGGTCGATGAGCAGGCTGTCGCCGGGATTGTCGAACCGGCTGCGGATACCGAGCCATGGGATGTTAAGCCGGCTCATCGGGTAATTTCCGCTGATATCGAAGCCGAGCTTGCGGACCGAAAAGTCGGTATAGGTCCGCTGATTGTTGAATGCGTCGAATCCGACGCCGAGCGGGGTATCGAGGAAATAGGGCTCGTTGAAACTCGCGGTGAAATCCTGGCGTCGAGAGCCGAGATCGGCGCTTAGATTGACCGATTGGCCGCGGCCGAAAAGGTTTTTCTCGTTGACGCCGGCATTGAAGACGAAGGCGTCGCCGCTGCTATAGCCGGCGCCGAGATTGAACGAGCCGGTGGGGCCTTCCTTGACGTCGACGAGGAGATCGACGGCATCCGGCTGGTCGGTCTTTTTCGTGCTCATCTGCACATCTTCGAAATAGCCGGTTCGCTGGAGCGCGCTGCGGCTCTGCTTGACCTTATTAGCCGAGTAAAGCTCCTGCTCGGCCGGCACGATCGCACGCCGAACGACTTTGTCGCGCGTCTTGTTGTTCCCCTGCACAAGCACGCGGTTAAAATAGACCGGCGGTCCTTTAGTGATGATCAGCGCGATGTCGACGTTCTTCTCTTTCGGATTAATATTGGTTACGGGCTCGACTTGAGCGAAGGCGAAGCCCTTGTCGGCGTAAAAATCGGAAAGATTGGAGATGTCTTCGCGCAGGCGGCTGCCGCGGAAGATCTGCCCTTGGGTGAGCTGCATCTTTTTCAGCAGCAGCTTGGGATCGTCGACCATATCGCCGCCGATCTCGACCTTGCCGACTTTATACTGCTCGCCCTCGTCGACGCGGATGACGACTTCGATGCCTTGACGGCCGTGCACGATCACAGGCTCGGAAATCTTGTGATTGATGTAGCCGTGGTCGTAATAGTGCGAGGAAAGAACCGCGATGTCGTTTGCCAGCGCGTCGTGATCTAGAACGCCGCGATTGGTGAAGAGAGATAGTATGCTCTCTTCCTTGGTGCCCATTACGCCTCTGAGCTCTTTTTCCGAGAAGGCCTTATTGCCCTGGAACGTGATTCTTTTCACGAGCAGGCGCGCGCCCTCGTCGATGTCGAGGGAGACAACCGCCTGGTTGTTCTCAATCGTCGCGATATTGTAGTCGATCTTGGCGTTAACGTAGCCCTGCTCGCTGTAGAGCTTCTTGACCTTCTCGACGCCCTCGCCGACTTTGTCACGGTCAAGAATCGTCCGCGGCGCGATACCGAAAGCGGTCTCGATCTTCTCCTTCGACAGCTTCGAGTTGCCGAGGAATTTCACTTCCTTAACGTAGGGCTTCTCTTTGATGTTGTAAGTGAGGACGGCTTCGTCGGAGAAATCTGCGCGCACGTCGTCGAAAAAACCCATACGATAGATTGATTTGACGTCGCGCTCGACGACGTCGGCATCGAACGTATCGCCCGGCCGCGCCTGGATGTGAAGGCGGATGCCTTCTTCCTCTACGCGCATGTTGCCTTGGATTTTGACTTCTTTGAGCTTGGGAGGATCTTGAGCGCGAAGGGCGGAATCGAAAAATGATGAAAGAGAAAATGCGAGAACGATCGAGAAAATGAAAATAAATTTGCTCGCCCTTGGCTGCATACGGACGGATCTCCTTATCGGGAGACTTGCCGAGGACCTTTTTCTAACAAATCCGCATATTTTTGTAAAGCCAAAAATCAGCCTTAACCATAAGGGTACAGCCGGCCTTCCCGAAGCTCCATTTGGCGCCCGATTTTCTCCGCAAAGGCCCGGTTGTGCGTCGCGACGACCAGCCCGATGCGGTCCTCCTGGTTGAGGTTGAAGAGAACATCCTGGATACCCTCGCCGGTCTTGGCGTCGAGGTCTCCGGTCGGCTCGTCGGCGAGGATAAGCTGGGGCGAGAGGATGACCGCGCGAGCGACCGCGACACGCTGCTGCTCCCCGCCCGAGAGCTTGCCCGGCTGGTGGCTGACGCGCTCCCTCAGACCGACTTTTTCCAGTAGCTTCATGGCTGCTTCCTGCGCCTTTTCGCGCTCCCAGCCCTGGATCAAGGCCGGCAGCATGACGTTCTCCAAGGCGTTGAAGTCCGGCAGCAGATAATGGAATTGGAAGACAAATCCTACGTCGCGATTGCGGAAATCCGACAGGGTATCCTCGCCCACCGTCGACAGGTCCTTGCCACGATACAGAATGCGCCCGCTCGTCGGCTTATCAAGCGTTCCCAGGATATGGAGCAGCGTGCTCTTACCGACGCCCGATTCGCCGACGATCGCGATCCGCTCGCCTTCGGCCAGATCGAGGTCGAGCCCGCGGAGGACGTGGATCTCCGCGTCCGTGTCCAGATAACTCTTGTGGAGATCGCGGACCTCGAGCAGGCTACTCATAGCGGATGATCTCGACAGGGTCCAACTTCGCCGCCTGGCGCGCGGGATAGATGCTCGCGAGCAAGCAGATCAAGAAAGAAGCCGCGGCGACGAGCAGGAACGTGCTCGGGTACATCCGCACGGGAACCGTGGTTACAAGAAAAACCGGCGGCAGGTCGATGAACTTATACTGCTGGATCAGCACGCAGATGATGTAGCCGATCAACAGCCCCAGCGTCGTTCCGGTACCGCCGATGATGCAGCCCTTGATGAGAAATATATTGCGCACGCTCCTCCGCTTGGCGCCCATGGATTGCAGGATCGCGATATCGCGCCGTTTTTCCATCACGACCATGACGAGCGTCGAGATGATATTGAAGGCGCCGATGAGGATCATCAGCAGCAGCACGAGAAAGTAAACGGTCTTTTCGAGCCTAAGCGCCGAGAACAGGCTCGGCCAGCGCTTCGTCCAGTCCTCGGCGAAATACGGAACCCCGTGGCTTGTGGCGGAGAGCTTCTGCTGGATATTACGCGCGATGTTCTCCGCCTGGTATACGTCCTTTACGCGCGCCTCGATGCTCGTCACCGCGCCCGGTATGTCGAAAAAGCGCTGCGCGTCGGCGAGGCTCATGTACATGAGCGTCGCGTCATAGTCCTGCATCCCGGACTCGAACACCCCGACGACTACGAAGCGGCGGATCTTCGGAATCATGCCCATGACCGTCGCCTGCCCGAGCGGCGACACCACCTGGACTGGATCGCCGATGCCGGCGCGGATCTGGTACGCGAGCTTCGACCCCAAAATCACTCCCGGCAGATCGACGGGGCGGCCGTCGACCTCGACGGTGCGCGTTTTCTTCAAGTCCTGGAGCGTCCCGCCCCGGAGCGACGATTCGATGTCGAGCACGCGGTTCGCGCGGTCGGGGTCGATGCCGCGCACCACCGCGCCGGAGACGCGGCTTCCGGCGGTGAGCATCACCTGCCCAAGGATCGCCGGCGAGGCCGCGACGACACCCGGCTCACGGGCGACCGCGTCGGTGACCGCTTCGTAGTTGGTCAGCGTGTCGCCGGCGCTCAATACCGAGATGTGCGAGTTGATCCCGAGCAGGCGATCGCGCAGCGTCTCCTCGAACCCGGTCATGACCGACATCACGACGATGAGCGTCATGACGCCGATCATTACGCCCAAAATCGAGATTACCGTGATGAGCGAGATGAAGCCTTGGCGACGGCGCCCGCGCAGATAGCGGAGGCCGATGAAGAGTTCGTAGTTCATAGTTTTATTTCAACCGCGAAGAATCAGCGCTCCGGCCGGAGCAGCGGAAACAGAATCACGTCGCGGATCGACGCCGAGTCGGTGAACAGCATCACGAGCCGGTCGATGCCGATTCCCTCTCCTCCCGCGGGCGGCATGCCATATTCCAGCGCGCGCACGTAGTCGTCGTCGACGGCCTGCGCCTCCTCGTCGCCCGCGCGCCGCGCCGCCGCCTGCTCTTCGAAGCGCGCCCGCTGGTCGGCGGGGTCGTTCAACTCCGAGAAGGCGTTCGCCAGCTCTCGGCCGCCGACATAGAGCTCGAAGCGATCGACGAACGCGGGGTTCTTTTCGTTCTTTCGCGCGAGCGGCGACACCTCGAGCGGATAGCCCATGATGAAAGTCGGTTGGATGAGGTTGGGCTCGACCAGCCGCTCGAAGACTTCAACCAGCAGCTTCCCGTGCGGCAGGCCCGGGTCGATCTTCAGCCCCTTGACGTCGGCGAGCGTCTGCAATTTGCGCGCATCGTCGACCTCCGCGCGCGTAGCGCCGCCGTATTCCGCAACGGCATCGGCGAGCGGCAGCCGCCGCCATGGCGGAGTCAAGTCGATCTCCTGGCCGCCGGATTGAATCTTGAGCCCACCCGCGACCTCTTTCCCAATCGCGACGAAAAGCTCTTCGGTGAGCTTCATGAGATCGTCGTAGGTCGCGTACGCCTGGTAGAACTCCAGCATGGTGAATTCCGGGTTGTGGCGGACCGAAACGCCCTCGTTGCGGAAGTTCCGGTTGAGCTCGAACACTCGCTCAAGCCCGCCGACGAGCAGGCGCTTCAAGAAGAGCTCCGGCGCGACGCGCAGGTATAATTCGAGGTTGAGCGCATTGTGATGCGTGATGAACGGCCGCGCTGCGGCCCCCCCGGCGATCGGCTGCATCATCGGCGTCTCGACCTCGAGAAAATCGCGCTCCTCGAAAAATTTCCTGATGAGCCGGATGATGCGCGAGCGCTTTTCGAACAGCGTCTTGACCTCGCTGTTGACCATGAGGTCGACATAGCGCTGCCGATAACGCGCCTCGACGTCGGCAAGCCCGTGCCACTTCTCCGGCAGCGGCCGCAGGCACTTCGCGAGCAGTTGCAGACCGGCAGCCTCGATTGTGAGCTCTTTCGTCTTGGTGCGGAAGAGCTTTCCCGTAACCCCGACGATATCACCCAGATCCATCTGCTCGAATAGCTTGTATGTCTCGTCGCCGACGCGGTCGCGGCGCACGTAGACCTGGATGCGTCCCTTGCGGTCCTGGAGATGAAAGAACGACGCCTTGCCAAAAGAACGGATCGCCATGATGCGCCCGGCGAGGGAAAAATCGCCGGGCAGCTCGGCGAGACGCTCGTCGAGTAGCTGGCCGTATTCGGCGAGCAGATCGGCAGAGAGATGCGCGGGCTTGAAGTCGTTGGGATAGAGCGGCACGCCCGTGTCCTTGAGCCTCAGCAGCTTCTGCCGCCGTACCTCCGTTTGTTCCGTCGTCTCGTCCATGGCTCCTGAGCACGTCCTGCGGGAAAAAAATATCTTTCTACCTTACTATCGGGAAGCGTCTAATTCAATTCACATGCCCTCCTCTCGCGAAGGGCGAGAGCGTGAAAAATGCCTTTGGATGATAAGCGCCCGGGAAGAGCATCGAGGTGAGGGGCCAAGTGTTTAAATTAACTCGCCGGCGTAATCAGCGGTCTAGGCCGAGGTTCTCGAAAATCGCCTTAACCGAGCGCGCCTTGTTGAGCGAGTAGAAATGAATCCCGGGCACGCCCGCGTTGATCAGGGCGCGGCATTGCTCGGTCGCGTAGTCGATGCCGAGCTTGGTCGCGGCCTCGTCATCGCCGTCCACGCGCGCCAGCCTTTCTTCCAGCTGCGCGGGAATTTTCGCGCCGCAGAGCGCGGTGAAGCGCCGCACCTGCGCTGTCGAGAGGATCGGCAACATCCCCGGAACGATCGGGACCTTCACGCCCAAGCGTCTAAGATCGTCGGCGAAACGATAGAAATGATCGTTGTCGAAGAAAAGCTGCGTGATGATGACGTCCGCTCCCGCGTCGACCTTTTCCTTGAGATAGCGCAGGTCCTCTTCCCTGCTCTTCGAGCGCGGATGGACTTCCGGAAAGCCGGCGACGGCGATCGAGAAGCCGTGGGCGAGCGCCTCCCGGACGAGCTCGATGGAGTGTCGAAAGCCGTCCGGATGCGGCTTCCAGTCGGAGACGCCTTGAGGCGGATCACCGCTCAGCGCGATGAGGTTCTCAATGCGTTTTTCCTTGAGCCGCTCCAGCACGGAGCGCACCTGCTCCTTCGACTGCCCGACGACGGTGAGGTGGCACATGACTTCGACACCGCACTGACGATGAATGCGGTCGACCAGGTCGACGGTACGCTCGCGCGTGCTGCCGCCGGCACCATAGGTTACGGAGCAGAAGGCGGGATTAAGGTTTTTAAGCGATTCGATCTCGCGGAACAGGCTCTCGTCGCCCTTGTCGGTTTTTGGCGGGAAAAATTCGATCGAGAAGACTTTTCCCGGGCCGGCGTATATCTCCTTCAGCTTCACCGACGGCTTCCTAGGAGGCGGCGCCCGGCTTTTTGAGCGCCTCGGCGGGATCGCAATCCGAACCCCGATTGGGCGTGATCAGCGAGCGCAGCCGCTCGTTGTGCTCGAGCCAGGCGTCGCGCACCGCGGCGGGAATCTGAAACTCTTCCAGTGTGTCCCGAAGAATCTTCAGCCGGCGCGCGAACTGGCCTCCCATGATCGGATGTTTCGCGTGCGCGAGATCGAGGCGGCGGCCGGTGTATTCGACGGGCGCGCCGAGAAACTGCGCCGTGAGCTGGTATTCCATATCCTTGATCCTGGCGCGGTCGGCGTTACGAAAGAAGAATCCGATCATGCGGTCCTCGAACACGCGGTCGATAAATACGCCTATGATCTCGCGGAGCTTCGCCTCTCCGCCCAGTTGCTCGAAAAGCGTCTCGGCCATCGTAAAGCCTCGGGATGTCACGATACACGCCGGAGGCGGCGAATTCAATTCAGGTGTCTTCCCGCCGATGTCGTCTTAACATCCTTACATAATACACCGGATTTACATCGAGACGCCGCTAATTAATATTGCCGACATGGCCGTAATGGTTTACCTCGAACCCGACCATTGGCAGTGCCTGTTGCAGAACGTCGCCGAGCATTCCTCTGCGCATACGTGCTTGAAGGCAGGGTTTCGATTCGATTCTTCAATGTATCGCCTCGCGTGCGACAAGAGCGCGTGCGAAGAGCTGCTGCGCCTCGCGCGCATCCACTGTCCCGACGCCGCGCCGCAGCTGGTGCGCGCGCTTCAACAACTGCATTCCTCCAGCTGACCTACGCACTACAAAGGTACTTTCATCACTGAAAGTATCGGCTCGCAGAGGCTGATCGCAGTTGGGAATCGGCTATTCGCGATTGACCGGGCAATGCGCCTGTTATAAAGTGGGGCAAATTTCGCGCCGGAGAAGCTCCACCGGTCCCGCCCGTGCCTGCTCGTACCCGGCACTCGTCCATGAGAGGTAGCATGAAAATCCACTATGCCGTCGCCGCCGCTGTGTTCTCGCTGCTGTTTCCTTTGAAAAATGCGCTCGCGCAACTGGACTTTCCGACCGATACCGCCCACACGACGGCCTACGAGATCGGTGGAGTCGACACGAACACCGGAATCCCATGTGACCCACCTCCTAAGCCGAGTAAGACGTGCTTGGCGCTCAGCACTCCGTCGTCGATCGCGGTCGGCGATTTCAATCACGACGGCAAACTCGATCTCGCGGTGCTCAACCAGATTCCCGTCAAGGTCGGCACCGAGCTGAAATTCTATGTTTCCGTCCTGCTCGGCAACGGCGACGGGACCTTCAACACCATCACCGGTCCGATCCTGACCGAGATAGGCGGCGGCAGCCCGTGCCCGTCGAACGCCAATCTCGCCACGTGCGACCGCGGCGTGGTCGTTCTCGCCGGCGATTTCAATGAGGACAACAAAGACGATTTGGTGATCATCTATTTCGGCAATCCGACCGGCAACAACATCGTCAACGGCAAGGTCGGAATGTTTTTGAGCAACGGCGACGGCACGTTCGCCGCGCCCACCTACACGAGCGTCGGCCGCGGCGCCGTCAACGGCGCGGTCGGGCAGCTCACGTCGAGCGGCCACCTCGACGTCGTCGTGGTAAACCGCGAACAGGACTCGATCTCCGTTCTGCTCGGCGACGGCAACGGCGGCCTCTCGGTCGCAAATTGCGACGGCGCGACGACTACCGAGAACACCTGCAAAGTCGGAAAGAAGCCCGCCGCGGTCGCAATCGGCCAGTTCGATCCCGACGTCGACAGCGTCGCAGACCTCGCCGTGACGAGCCTCATCGATGCCGAGATTACGCTCTGGAAGGGGGACGGCGCCCACCCGGGCCAGTTTGCGCCATTCCCAAAGCCGACGATGGATGTCGCGCTGCAGTCGATTCAGATCATCGCCGAAGACTTCAACCGTGACGGCAGAACAGATCTCGCGGTGCTCAACCAGCAAAACAAGAACGTCACGATATTTTTCGGCAACGGCGACGGCACGTTTACGGAGCTGACGAAAAACAGGCTGCTGGTAGGGAAAACACCCGTAGGGATGGCGGCGGCGGATTTCAACGGCGACGGCGCGCTCGATCTCGCTTTCGTTTTCTTCCCGGGCAAGCTCGCCGGCGTCTTCCCCGGCCTCGGCGACGGAACCTTCAGCACCAGCGCGGTCGCGCTCAAGGTACCGGGCACGAGCACCGGAAACTTCGCCGTCGTCGCCGCTCCGTTCGATACTCTCCAGCCCGACCGGCCGCATCTCGCCTTCGCCAACGGCGCGCTCGTTGTCATGCTAAACAACACGGAATTTCCCGATCCCGTATTTCACCTCACGGTCACGGATCCGAACGGCGGGACCACCTGGACCTCGGGTACGCCGCAGACGATCACGTGGGACTACGCCGGATTAGGTACCGAGCCGGGGAACTTCAAAGTGGATTTGTCCATCGATGGTGGCGACACGTTCAAGCCTCTTGGTAAAAACATCGTCGGCGCCCCTTCGCCGCAGACATTTACTCTGAAGAAAGGCCCGACGACGAAGACGCCGATTACTACGGCGCGTATCCGCGTCTGCAGCGTCAAGTTTCCGGGCATCTGCGGCGAGAGCCCCGACTTCACGCTCTCGCCGTGAAGCGATTTGTCCGCGAGCGGAGAGACACTCCTTTTTAATTTTCCCTGCGAATGACCCTCAATGTCGGCGCAAGGGTTCTTCGGGCGGACGAATCTGATTCGTGCGTTTAAATATAATCGATTTCCCGCCCATCGGCGAGATCTGCAACGAGAGCAGAGCGCTCGCGCGACAATAAATTTCCCACGCGACCGATTTTATCACACTTCTTTGATCGCGGGACGATTCCCGCATAAACCCGGCGGGTAAATCCGCCCTCTACAAGTCCCATTTTTCATCGGCAAGTAAACGTCAGCGCCCGAATCACCGTCCAAGCCTACGGAGGAAAGGGCGCATGACGGACCGTGATCGACTAAAACGGGCCGTTAGAGATCTCTACGGGGTCGAGGGCGATTATCAGGCCTCGGTGCGTGTGCATGAAAGGCATTGACGGAAAATCGGGCTGGGCAGGCATTGTGGAGGTATTCCGAATCGTGCATCCCCAAGCCAAATACGCATACGCCTGGAATTACAAGGATGCGGGTGGGAAATCGCATTACCCTGTCGTTCTGGGAATCCCGCCTATTAATTCCGCTGAAGATGCTGTCCGCGCGTATTTGTCGCGCAAGCCATGAAAAACAAGGTCGGTCGGGGTGACGCGATGCGCGCCGCGCGCCGGTGTCCGCAGTGGCTTACGCGGGCACGCCGATCAAAAGACTGGAGCGCGTGCGCCGGAAATCGCGGCTCGGGTAGTTGTCTGGGAAGTCCACTATCCGACAGTCAAGCGCGTGGGCGCTCAGCACGATTTTGAGTCTCCTCAGATCGTATTCAAGCAGCACGATTGGGTCGCGCCGGTCGATGCCGGTAAAGCGACGCAGAGCTTTGCGCGCCCGAGGGGGCAGCGCATGCGCAACGAGCAGGCGCATCTTCTCTACAGCGCTGGCCGCCCGCCATAACTCCTCGAAGGCCGCGAAGTGCTTCGCCGTGTCCGGAACGCTGGAGATTAATACCTGCGCGCCCGGCCGGCAGACGCGCACGATCTCGTTAATCATGCGGATGCCATCCTCGCGGCTGGCCAGCACATGGATGACGGCGCAGCAATACGCTTTCGTGAAGGCGCCCGATCGATACGGAAGCCTGCGCCCGTCCGCCGCAGCGAACGCCGCGCGCTGACCTGTTGCAGTTTGTACGGCTTCGCGCGGCGCGTCGGTGAGCAAGCCGGGCATGAAGTCGGTGCCGAAAAACGCCGCCGAGCGCGGTGCGACGAGGCGGCTCACCATGGCGCTGTCGCAGCCGACGTCGAGCACGACGTCATTCGCCGGATCGAGATCGAGGGTCGTGGAGATAAAATCGGCCGTCGCGCGAAAATACTCCGACGGCATCTCATTGAAGCCAGTCGAGCGCTGCGGGAGCGGGCGGTTGAGCCAGTCCTGAAACCATGCGCGCGACTTTTTTGCGCGCAGAACCCTCTCCATCTGTTCGGACGGCGAAAACGAGCGCGACAGCAGCAACGGCAGTTCTGGCTGTTGTCCCCCGAAAATAAAAGTGCGGCCGCCACGCGGCTTGCAATAGGCGACTTTTCCCACGCAATGCTGCAGCCGCGCTGCCGCACGTAATCCGACCGGGTTGTCGCCGCGCACGTACGAGTACACGCGTTTGTAGCCGGCGGAGCGAAGCCATCGAAAAATGTGTGTGCGAACCGCAGCGTCGACGCCGCGTCCACGCGCGTCCGGCCGCGTGTAACCGTCATAGAAATAGGCTTCGCCCGGCCAAAGGACGAGGTCCATGTCCAGCTCCGGGATTTCCGTCGTCGCCGTGGCTACCCACCGGCAATGCGCGACCCTGCGTGCGCCGTCCATGGCGACGAAACAATGATCGCCGCGGTCGAAGCGCTCAGCGATCTTGGTGACGTCGAGGGACGGCCGGCCTTCTGCGATCAGCGCTGTGTCCGCCCGCGTCGCGAACCGCACTTCGCATGAAGGTGCCGAGCGCAGCTTATCGCCGATATCGACCGTAAGATCGCGCGAGAAAAAGTTGACGGTTCCCGCATCCAGGAACCGCACGTGCATTTTCTTGATGGCTTGGTAGAAGAGGTGGCGCGCGCCGCCCTCATGCAAGGCCCGCGCCGCGCGGGCGGTCAGAGTCGCCTGCCGGTGAACGGCAGCTTCGTTGAAGCGCGGACGCTGATGCACAAGCATTGCGTTTCTCTCAGCCCCGCACGGGCATCCGTGCACGAGACGACGATAGCAGAATTATTATCAAGGATGTGCTGGACAGGAATAAGGGCGACCCTGAAACGAGTGAAATCTTTACCCGAGGTAAATTGACGTAAAGAAAAAGGGCAGTGCCGATAGAATCGGCACCGCCCTTTTTCTCATTTCCGGAAGCGGAATTCAGGTTCTAGTTTTTCAGTGCGCGAAATTGCGAGCGCAGCCTTCGCAACGCGGTCGCTTCGATCTGGCGGATGCGCTCACGCGTGACGGAGAATTTATCGCCGATCTCTTCCAGCGTGTAGTCCCGCGGCTCACCGACGCCGAAGCGCATGCGAATGACCTTCTCCTGACGTGGCGGCAACGTCGCCATCGCCTTGCGGAGCTGTGCTCGGACGATTCATCGAGCTGGACGGCCACCGATCTTCGGGGAGCTATGCAACGAGTGCCGGCGCTCGCGAACGGCTCCGAAAAGCCCGAGGTGCAAGAGCCATCCGGATCGTCGTCCTCCAATCTTTGGGCGAGAAACTAATTGAGTTGATCGGGGCCTGTCCCCATTGCTTGAAGACATCGGGAGGCTTCTGCGCAGCGCTTAACAACGGGTCTTCGTAAAAATTAGAGGGCCGTGAAAAACGATTAGGTGCGCGCGAGGCAGCTCTGCAGTTTCGCGAGTATCTCATCCGGCGAACACGGCTTGTGGAGGAACTCACGCACCCCTTCCTGAAGCAATCGGCTTTTTACCTCGGGATCCAGGTAGCCGGTGACGCCGATCACGACGATGTCCGATTTTAATTCTTTTATCCGGCGAAATACTTCGGGGCCGCTCATTTTCGGCAAACCGCAATCTAGCACGACGCCTTCGATTTCGGCGGCGTGCTTCTCGAACATCGCCACGGCTTCCAAGCCGTCGCCCGCCGTCAAAACACGGAACCCGCGCTTCTCGGCGGCTTCTTTGACTAATCGCGCCAGAAGCGGCTCGTCATCAATAACCAGGAGGGTTCCCGAGCCCGCCATCGGTTCCTGGGCTTCCGGTCGCGACGCCTCTTCCGGCGGTCGCGCCGGAATAGGTAAATAGAGCTTGAATGTCGTTCCGCCTCCGGGCGCGCTCACCACATCAATCACGCCGCCGTGCGCCTGAACGATGCCGTAGACGACGGCGAGACCGAGTCCCGTTCCGCCGCCAGCCTGCTTCGTCGTGAAGAAGGGCTCGAAGATGCGGCTCCGCTTCGCCGCGTCCATGCCGATGCCCGTGTCCGAAATCTCGACGCGAATGTAATCGCCCGCGGGGCCCGTCGCAGGCGCGTCGCTTCCGGCGCGGGCGGTGCGGATGGTCAACATCCCTCCTTCCGGCATCGCGTCCCGGGCGTTGATGCAAATATTGATGAGCGCCTGCTGAAGCTGATGCGCATCGCCCAGGATGTCCGGCAGACTTTCGTCGAGGGCGATTTCGAATTCGATCGTCTTGGGAAAAATCGCCTTCAGCATCGGCGAAGTATCGCTTACGAGGCGATTCATCGCGATGGGCTTTTCGGTGATCGCCTGTCTGCGTGAAAACGCGAGCATCTGTTTAACGATCGCTGCGCCGCGCTCGCCGGAGCTGATGATCGCGTCGAGCGCCTCGGATGAGCCCTGCTCCTCGGCCAGCTCGCGCGCCCACCCGAGGACGATGCCGAGAATATTGTTGAAATCGTGCGCGATGCCTCCCGCAAGCGTACCGAGCGCCTCCATCTTCTGCGCTTGGCGGAGCTGCTCTTCGAGGCTCGCGCGTTCGGCGAGGCTTCGCTGCAGTTCCGCAGTCCGAATTTGAACGCGCGACTCCAACTGCTCATTCAGCCTCTTAAGCTCCTCTTCTGCGCGGCGCCGGTCGGTAATGTCGGTGAAATAAAGATTGACGTAATCGGCGTCGGGGATCGGCGCGAAAGTCACGGAATAAACACATTCGCGCAAAACGAGATCGACGACGCGCTTTTTCTTGTCTGCCAGCGCCGCGCGCTCGATATCCACGATCGACGGCGGGGCTTCGCTGCCGAGCGCCGTGTTCCATTCGTCGAGGACGGCCGCGGCGGCGGGATTGCCGAAGGAAATCACACCTGCGGCGGTCAGTCTAATGACGGGGGCGGGATTTTCCGCCGGCAGACGGCTGAGCAGGCGAATCTCCGCTTCCGCCCGCGTTCTCTCTATGAATTGGCCGAGCTCGGCGCCGATGCTTGCCAGCATATCGACGAAATCCGGATCGGGCGCGCGCGACTCGCGGCCGTAACATTCCACGAAGCCGAGCACCCGCTCCGTCAGCTTAATGGGGAAACAGAACGCGGCATGAATATCGTGCGTCGCCGCCACTGCGCGGCGCGCGTAATAGGGATCGGATGCGGCGTCGGCGATCCAGCTCGGTTTGCCGCTTTCCATGACGCGTCCGAGCAGACCTTTTCGCGCACGCAGCTTTGTCCGGTGTCCCAAGGTCGCCGCCTTGAACGCGGCGAGGTCGACCGACGGCGCAACCCACGACTCGATGCAGACAAACTCTTCCGACGCGGCGTCCCAGTCCCAGATGCTGCACATGTCCCACTCGCCGAGCCTGCCGAGCAGGTCGACGAGCTTCGTGGCCGCATCCGCCAGGCTTCGCGCCTGAGCAAGAATTCCATTGACGCCGGATTGGACCTGCGCCCGCCGCTCCTCCCTCTGGCGCTCCGACATGTCGCGGCAAGTTTCCAGAACGAGGCGGCGGCCGTTCTGCGCTGTGAGGACGTGGCGGCTTTCGACATAAACCTTGCGGCCGTCGCGGGCCGTATGAATCATCTCGGTTATGCACTCGCCGCTTGCTTCAAGGGCGCCGATCAGCGCATCGCGCCCGCGCGGATGAACCGTCTTCAGCAAGTCGCGCGGCGATCGTCCGATCGCCTCGGCTTTCGTGTAGCCGTAGAGCGTCTCGGCGCCGCGATTCCAATAAACAATCGGTCCGGGTGGAAACTCGAATACGAAAATGGCGTCGTGGCTCAATTCCAGCAGGCTTGCCTGCTGCCAAAGTTCGCGCTCGAAGACATCGCGCTCTCTGGCGCGCGCCTCGATCAACCGCCCGGCCGCGCCGATCGCTTGCCGAAGCCGATCGACTTCGGCGATGCGGCTGGCGCTGGCCTTCGTTTGCTCCGGTGTCCCCGCGGGCAGATTTTCGGCCATGCCGGTCAGCGATTCGATCGCTTCCGCCGTCCGGCGGCTGAAGACCAACGCCAGCGCGACGCCTAGGAGGGTAAGTCCCACGCCGAACAGCGCGACCAACGAAGGCGTACCGTGAAGCCGCGCGTCGACCACGGCCGCCGGGACGTTCAGCGATACGCTCCAGCCGCTGAACGGCGAACGCGTGTAGGCGCGATAAACGTCTTCGCCTTCGCGGCTGCGCCCGCGGCGCCATCCCTCGGGCGATTCGCCGAGCGCGGCGCGCAGATCCGCGACCGCCGGTTGGCCGACCGTGTGTTCGTGCTCGAGTGTGCGCGCAACGATGCCTCCTCGCGCATCGATGACCGCCAGGACCCAGCCGGAAGGAATTTCCTGTTTGGCGAGCAGCGCGCCGATGACTGCCGGCTTGACGACGGCGGAGAGGACGTACTTCGATCGGCCGTTGCGCACGACCGGCACACGGATCCCGAAATCGAGGTTCCCCGACGTCGGCCCCAAAACGAGATTGCCGATCGCCGGGGTTTGCGTATCGAACACCCGTCTTACCGACTCCTCCTCGGCTATGGGAGGCAGATCGCCGCTGCCGAAGGGATACAGCAAATCCATGAGCCGGTGCGCCGACGCGTCGCCGATATTGATCGTCGTCCAGTCGCGCTGGCTCAAGAAGACGCGCATCGCGACATCGTAAAAACCCCGCAGGTCGTCGCGGTCCAGTTCATCCGACGTGGCCAGCGCTTTGAGCGTCGTGATCGAGGCTTTTAATTCGCTATCCACAGCGGTCATGATCGCGCGCGTCCGCTCGATGGCGCCGCGCCGGAACGTGGCCCGCTCATCCTCGGCGGTCCGGTAGATCATGTAAACAGAGAAGGCGACTAGCGGCGTCATGGCGAGCAGGAAGACCGCCACCAAGTGGGAGCGAAGGCGCAGTGTCTGAGGAAAGACTTTGCTGCTTAAAAGGGCCATCCCAGACAAAATATCCCATCACGCGTCGCACGGCGTGTCAACGGGAGGCCGTTATACAAAGAGGGCAGCACCGAAGGATTCGACACTGCCCTCTTTTCGCGCGGCAATTCGACCGTCTAATTCTTCAGCGCCCGAAACGGCGAGCGCAGCCTTCGCAGCGCCGTCGCTTCGATCTGGCGGATGCGCTCACGCGTGACGGAGAATTTATCGCCGAGCTCTTCCAGCGTGTAGTCCCGCGGCTCACCGACGCCGAAGCGCATGCGAATGACCTTCTCCTGCCGTGGCGGCAACGTCGCAAGCGCCTTACGGATTTGCGCGTGCAGGTGCGCGTCCATCGCCTGGTCCATCGGCTTCGGCGAATGACGGTCCTCAACGAGGTCTTCCAGGCGGCTCTCGCCGTCGTCGCCGATCGGCGTAGACAGAGAGACCGGCTCGCCGACGAGGCCGAGCATGCGCTTGACCTCCTCGACTTCGAGCCCCATCTCTGAGGCGATCTCTTCAGGGCGAGGCTCGCGGCCGAGCTTGCGCAGCAGATAGTGCACCGTGCGCAGCAAACGGTTGCGGTCCTCGATCACGTGAACCGGAAGCCGGATCGTGCGCGCGGAATTGTGAATGTCGCGCGTGATCGACTGCCGGATCCACCAGGTCGCGTAAGTCGAGAAGCGATAGCCGAGTCGATAGTCGAACTTCTCCACCGCCCGCATGAGGCCGATGTTGCCTTCCTGAACCATGTCTAGGAACGGCAGGCCGCGGTTAGCGTATTTCTTCGCGATGGTGATGACGAGCCGCAGGTTCGACTCCGTCAGCACCTTCTTCGCGTGATTCGCCTTCGCCTCGCCCTCGCGGATCGCCCGGGCCTTCTCCTTGATTTCGGCGGAGGACATCTCGTTTGCCTTCACGATGCCCTCGATATCCGCCAAGCGGTGCTTCTTCTCGTGCGGCTTGGCGGCGGCGAAACCGGCTTCGAGCTCCGCGATGCGCCGGTCGGCCTCCCGCAGTCTGTGCGCCAGAATTTCCACGAAGTTCTTGCCAAGATGGAATTGCATCAGCGCCTCGAGAATCTCGGCGCGCTTTTTCGCGAGCAGCGTTTCGAGCCGCTCGCGGCGCTTCTTGGCGATGCGCTGGCGCGACAGCTCCTTCGCAATCCGGTCGTATCCCTTAGCCGTCGGCCGGAGCTTTTGCGCCGCCTTGAGGAAGTGCTTCTCCGCCTGGCTACCGGCGGCGGTGCCTCCCTCGCCCGCGTCCTCGTGGGCGAGCAGCTCGGACACGCTCGCCTGGCCGGCTTGCACCTGTTTCGCCTTCGCCAAAACGGCGCGGAAAGCCGCCGGCGCGGAAAGCGCGGCGGCGAGGACCTGCTGCTCGCCTTCCTCGATCTCTTTCGCAAGCGAGACTTCCTGCTCGCGCGTCAGCAGGGGCACGGATCCGATCTCGCGCAAATAGAGCGCGATCGGATCGCTGCTCTTCTGCATGCGCTCGATCTCAGGGTCTTCTTCTTTGTCTTCAGGCTCTGCGTCTTCGGTTACGAGCAGCTCGCCCGACTCTTCGAGGTCTTCGATCTCGGGCTCGAGCGCTGCGTCATCCAAAAGGCTTTCGCCTGTGTTCTTTTCTTCTTCTTTTTCTTCGAACGGAAATTCCCGCTCCATATTTCCCCCTGTCCCCCCGGTTTTATCCCTGCCGCTCATCACAGCATCCCGAGCTGGAGGCGCGCGGCCTCCGTCATGCGGCTCGGGTCCCAAGGCGGGTCCCAAACGACGTCGACGGTGACGTCGGTTACGCCGGGAATCTGTTTCACCCGCTCGTTCACTTCGCCCGGCAGCGATTGCGCTGCCGGGCAGCTCGGAGCAGTGAGCGTCATGCGGATCATGACGGCGCCGGACTCCTCGACCTTGACTTCGTAGACGAGTCCCAGCTCATAGATATTCACCGGGATCTCGGGATCGAAGACGTTTCGCAGCGCCTCGATCACCTCGGCCTCAATCACCACCGGGTTCGGTGTCGCATCGGCCATGAATATCACTCCGTAGAAACCGCTTCTTTAGTATCCTGAAGCGCCGCTTGTAGGGCGTGCCACGCGAGCGTCGCGCATTTCACGCGCGTCGGAAACTCGCACACGCCGGAAAAAACGACGAGCTTGCCCAGATCGTCGGCTTCTTCCGCTTTCCCCATCACGAGGTCGCGGAAGCGCTTGAAAATCGATTCGACCTCCTCGACCGACTTGCCCTTGAGGCTCTCGGTCATGACGGAGGCTGACGCCTTCGATATCGCGCACCCGGACCCTTCAAAGCTCAAGTCCTGCACGCGGCCATCCTCCACGCGGAGGTAAACCTTCACCTTGTCGCCGCAGAGCGGATTGTAGCCGTCGGCGCTGCGGTTCGCGTTTTCGAGCTTCTTGAAATTACGCGGCCGCTTATTGTGGTCCAGGATGGTCTCCTGGTACAGATCGCGCAGATCGGACATCAGCCGAATACCTCCCGCACTTTGAGGATAGCCGCGGCCAGCGTATCGATTTCTTCCTTCGTATTGTAAAGCGCAAGCGATGCGCGCGCAGTGGCCGGCACGCCGAAGCGCTTCATAAGCGGCATGGCGCAGTGATGGCCAGTCCGGATGGCTACACCCTCCTGATCGAGGATCGTGCCGACGTCGTGGGCGTGCGCGTTGTCCATCACGAAGGATATCACGCCGGCCTTCTCTTTTGCGGTGCCTATGATCTTTACTCCCGGCAGCGCCGCGATCGTTTCCGTCGCATAAGCCAGAAGTCCCGCTTCATAGCCCATGATAGCGTCGAAACCGACACCTAACAAGTAGTGAATCGCCTGAGCCAGCCCGACCGCCCCGGCGATATGCGGCGTACCCGCCTCGAACTTGTAAGGCAGCGCATTGTATACCGTTTTTTCGAAAGAGACGGAGAGGATCATGTCGCCGCCGCCCTGATACGGCGGCATCTTCTCCAGCAGCGCCTTCTTGCCGTAGAGCACGCCGAAGCCGGTCGGGCCGAAAACCTTGTGGCTCGAGAAGGCGTAAAAATCGCAATTTAAGTCCTGTACGTCGATTTTCAAGTGGGGGGCCGCTTGGGCGCCATCGACCAGCACCGGAACGCCGCGCGCGTGCGCGAGTTCGACCAGGCGCTTTACCGGGTTTACCGTTCCGAGCGCGTTCGAGACGTGCGGTATGGCGACGAGCTTGGTCTTCGGCGTGAGCAGCCGCTCGTATTCGTCGAGCAGCAATTCGCCGGCGTCGTTGATCGGGGCGACGCGGAGCTTCGCGCCCTTCTCGTCGCAGAGCATCTGCCACGGCACAATATTCGAGTGATGGTCCATCGCGGTGATGACGATCTCGTCACCGGCGCCGACGCTTTTCCGTCCGTAAGTCTGCGCGACGAGATTGATCGCCTCGGTCGTGCCTCTGACGTAGATCACCTCACAGCTCTCGGCGGCGTTGATGAAGTTCTGCACAGTCACGCGCGCGCCCTCATACGCGTCGGTCGCGCGCTGGCTCAACAGATGCACGCCGCGGTGCACATTGGCGTTGTCGGTCGAATAATAGCGGCCGACCGCGTCGATCACCGCCTGCGGTTTCTGCGTCGTCGCCGCATTGTCCAAATAGACGAGCGGCTTGCCGTGCACGCGCTGGTGCAAAATAGGGAAGTCACGCCGGATACGCGCGACGTCGAACGCGTCGACGCGATAATCCGCCGTCTTCAGCTCGTGTAAAGCTTTCACCATCGCTCTTTCTCTTGCGCCATCAGATCGATCTTTTCGCTCAGTTTCCGCTCCATGACTTCGGCGACGGGAGCTTGTTTCACTCGGCCGGTGATATCGTTGGCGAAGCCCTGGGTCAACAGGCCGATCGCCGCGTGGAGGTCGAGTCCGCGGGAGCGGAGAAAAAACACCGCGTCATCGTCGAGCTGGCCGATCGTCGAGCCGTGGCTGCACTTCACGTCATTGTTGTGGATCTCGAGCTGCGGCTTGGTGTCGACCCATGCCTCCTCGGAGAGCAGCAAATTCCGATTCGTCTGACGCGCATCGGTCTTCTCGGCGTGCGCGTGGACGTAAATCTTGCCGTTGAAGACGCCGCGCGACTTGCCGCCCATGATGCCCTTGTAGAGCTCCCGGCTCGTGCAGCGCGGCTGCTTGTGGTCGATGCGCGTATGATTGTCGACGTGCTGGAAGCCGGCGGTGACGTACAGGCCGTTCAGCGTGCAGTCGCCTCCCTCTCCCACGAACGCGGCGTTGACGTCGTTGCGGGCGAGCTCGGCACCGAGCGCGAAAGAATGTGAAGTGAACACCGCATCGCGCCCAAGCCGCGCTTCCTGCGTTGCGATGTGGAAGCCGCGTTCGCTCTCCATTTGTATTTTATAACCATCGAAGACCGCGTTGTCATCCAGCACGATCTCGGTCACCGCATTGGTCCAGTATGCTTCATCTCTCATGCCAAAATAGCTCTCGACGACCGTCGCTTGGCTGCCGCGCCCGAGGACGACGAGGCAGCGCGGATGCGAAACCGTCGGGCCGTCCTCCGCCGCCGAGGAGATGAAAAGCAGTTGAATCGGGGCGAGTGTCACGCCTGCGGGGACGAATAGGAAAATGCCGTCTTCGGCGCGCGCGGTATTCAAGGCGGAGAACGCCTGCTCCCGATAATCCGCGATGCGCGTCCAATAAGGCTCGACGAGATTGCGGTGCGCGCTCATCGCCTGGGCCAAACCGCATGCGATGACACCTTTCGGCAAGTCGCCGAGCCGCGCGAGACGATTTGAGAAGCGGCCGTCGACCGCGACGAGGCGATTCGGCGTAAGGTCCTCGACACCGAAATCGGCGATGCGGCGCTCGGCACCGTCGTCTCCGCCGCTTCCCGCCGCGAAAGGAATTTTCACGAGCGGCTCAACGCTCGTATATTTCCAATCTTCGTCGTGTGTGGTCGGAAAACCTAGCGCGGCAAAGCGCTCCAGTGCCTTCTGCCGCACCGGACGCGCCCATTCGGGGCCGGGCGCGGACGGTTGCGTTAAGTAATATGCTTTCGCTTCGGAGGCGGTCATCCCTCGACCCAGCCGTAGCCCTTCTCTTCCAGTTCCTGCGCGAGCCGCTTGTCCCCCGATTTGACGATCCGTCCTTCGGAGAGCACGTGGACATAGTCGGGCACGATGTAGTTCAGCAGACGTTGATAGTGCGTAATGAGGACCATTGCGCGCTCAGGGCTCCTGAGCGCGTTGACGCCGCCCGCGACGACTCGCAGCGCGTCGATGTCGAGACCGGAGTCGGTCTCGTCGAGGATCGCGAGCTTCGGGTCGAGCAACGCCATCTGAAAAATTTCGTTGCGCTTTTTCTCGCCGCCTGAAAAGCCCTCGTTGATCGGGCGGTTGAGCAGCGACTGATCCATCTCGACGAGCTTGGTTTTCTCTTTGACGAGCGCCAGGAAATCCATCGCGTCGAGCTCAGGCTGGCTGCGGTGCTTGCGGATCGCATTGAGCGCGGCCTTGAGGAAATAGGTCGTATTCACCCCGGGAATTTCGAGCGGGTACTGGAACGCGAGAAAAATGCCTTCCCGCGCGCGTTCCTCCGGCGCCATCGCAAGCAAATCCTTGCCTTGGTACAAAACCTGGCCTTCGGTGACTTCGTAGCCTTCGCGGCCTGCGAGGATATGCGCGAGCGTGCTCTTGCCCGACCCGTTGGGACCCATGATCGCGTGGACTTCGCCAGCATTCACGGTCAGGTCGATGCCGCGCAGGATCTCCCTGCCCTCGACGTTCGCGTGTAGATTCTTAATGACGAGCATTCGAAATGACTCCTTGCGGGGGTGCCATAAGCCGGTGTTTCAGGCCCTGCGGATCGGCGATGTCGTGAATCGATACTTTCGCGAGATAGTCGGCCACGAGGTTCTGGACATTCTCCCAGACCGAGCGCTGCGTGCAGACGCCGCAGTACGTGCAGTACTGCTCGCCCTGCTCGAGACAATCCATGAGGACGAGCGGCCGCTCGACGGCTTCATAAACTTCTTTGAGCGAAATCGCCTCCGGGCCGCGCGCGAGGCTAAAACCTCCCTTTGAGCCGATATGCGAATGAACCAGCCCGCCGGCGACCAAGTCTTTCATGATCTTTGAAAGGTAACTTGCTGGAATCTCTTGGTTCTTTTCAATCTCGATACGGCTAACGATTTTCCCCGCAGGCTGGCCAGCGAGGTACGACAGGGCGCGCACGGCGTAATCGACGCGGCGGCCGACGTTCATCAGCGAACTGCGCTCGGGACGTCGTTTGCTACCCATGGTTTAATATAGACCTACAAGGTCCATTTTGTCAATGCACGGTGCCGGAAGGGTCAACTGTCAACTTTTCGTAGCCCTTGTGGTAAAGAAATCAGCATGTCGATCCTCAAAGTCGCGCGCCTCGGACATCCTGTGCTGCGCGGCGGCGCGCGGCCTCTGACGCCGAAGGAAGTCGTAGCAGCGCCGATTCAGCGCCTCATCGCCGACATGGTCGAGACAATGCACGAGTATAATGGGGTCGGCCTCGCTGCGGTGCAGGTGCACCAGCCGCTGCAGATCGCCGTCCTCGAAGTGGCGGACAATCCGCGCTACCCCGAGAAGCCGGCGGTACCGCTCTCAGTTCTGGTGAATCCGCGCATCGAGCCGCTCGCGCAGAGCATGGAAGAAGATTGGGAGGGTTGTCTGAGCGTGCCCGACATGCGCGGGAGAGTTCCGCGGTACGCACAGCTTCGCGTGCGCGCCCTCGATCACGAGGGACGCGAGATCGACTTCACCGCCAGCGGCTTTCATGCGCGCGTCATCCAGCACGAATTCGATCACCTGAACGGAAAAGTTTACCTCGACCGCATGAGTGATCTCTCGACGCTCGCTCACCTGCAGGAATACATCCGCTACTGGTCTGAAAAATAAGTTTCATCCGCGGGGCCGGTTGTCTTTGTTTCATCGACTCGATAAGGTGGGTTCATGCCGTTCAGTGAATTGAAGGTCGCGCTCGACGCGATGCTCTCGAGCGTGACGCCGGCGGTCGCGCACATTCTGGACGCGGCGCTCGCCGGCGAAGACATCGCCGTTGACGACGCCGAAAAGCTCTTCGACGCCTCGGGCGCGGACATCCCGGTGATCGTCGCCGCGGCCGATCACCTGCGGAAGAAGACTGTCGGCAACGTCGTCAGCTACGTCGTCAACCGCAACATCAACTTCACCAACGTGTGCGTGAAGGGCTGCGGCTTCTGCGCTTTCAGCCGCGGCCATCTCGCCGAGGAAGGATACTTCCTGCCGATCGAAGAGATTATCCGGCGCGCGCGCGAAGCGTGGGAGCTGGGCGCGACTGAGGTCTGCGTGCAGGCGGGCCTCGCGCCGGGCATGGAGGGCTGGCATTACGTCAAGCTATGCGGCGCGCTGAAGGACGCGCTGCCCGATCTGCATATCCATGGCTTCTCGCCCGAAGAGGTCCTCTACGGCGCGACACTTACCGGAGTCGCGGTGCGCGATTACCTTGCGTCCCTGAGGGACGCCGGCGTCGGCAGCCTGCCGGGCACATCGGCGGAGATTCTCGTCGACGCCGTGCGCGAGCGCATCTCTCCGGGGCGCATCGCCACAACGGCATGGATCGACTTGATCCAGACCGCGCACGAGCTCGGCATTCCGACGACCTCGACGATCATGTACGGCCACATCGAGAGCTCGCGCGATAAGGCCGTCCATCTCGGCATCCTCCGCGACATTCAGAAGCGCACCGGCGGCATCACGGAATTCGTGCCGCTTTCCTTCGTCTACGAAGAGGCGCCGATGCATCATCGCAAGCGGCTCCCCGAGCTGCGCACCGGCGCGACCGGCGCGGAGATCATGAAGATGTACGCGGTATCGCGCATCATGTTGAACAACTGGATCCCGAATCTGCAAGTCTCGTGGGTCAAGGAAGGACCCAAGCTCTCCCAGATCGCGCTCATGGCGGGCGCCAACGACTTCGGCGGCACGCTCATCAACGAGAGCATCTCGACCGCCGCCGGCGCATCGCACGGCCAGTTGATGAAGCCGGCGGAGTTCCGCAACTTGATTCGCGAAATGGGTCGCGTCCCCGCCGAGCGTTCGACGACTTACTCGAAAATGAAGCTGTTCGACGACAACGAGAATCCGATCGATCCCCTCGACGAAGTCGAGAATCCGCAGGAGCGGTTCGGCTCGTATCAGGAGCTGATCAGACTCAAGGACTATCGCTTCCGCGATTTCTATCAGTCACAGAAAAGAAGCTGAACACAGAAAAAAGAATCCAGGAGCCAGGAGTCAGAAGTCGGAAGAAGCGGGCTATCTGCTTCTCTAACTTCTGGCTCCTGAATTCTGACTTCTGAATTCTTTTATGCAGGGCAAGCCATCTGATTTCGAAGCGATCGGCAGCCGGCTCGGCTTGCGCGTAGCCGCGGCCAATCCCGGTAGGCTGGTGCTCGTCTGGCAGGGCGCGCGCTTCCCGGCCTTTCTCTGTCTCGGCATCGCGCTTGCGCTCGGCTTTATCTCGGTGCCCATCGTCGAGGCGCTGCGCCAGCGCGGCTTCGCCGGTCCCGCCGCCTCGCTCTGGTACTTTCCTGTAATGAATCTGATCCTGCTCGGCATTGCTGCGTTTCTGCTCTCGATCAAACGGACGATTGTCGTCGACAAGGCCGCGCGCATCGTAACGCTCACGAAGCGGAGTCTATTCCGCCGCATTCGCCTGCAAATCACGTACGATGAGATCGCTTCTCTACGAGTTGCCGCCGATGAGGTCTATAGCGGCTTCGCACTCGCCGGATCGTCGGCGGCCGAGACGTACCCGGTCCCTTCCCTGCGGCTGATTTTGAAGAACGGCGCTACGATTCTAATCGACCGCGGCAGCAAAAAGCGGTTGGAGGGGCTGGCTGAGCGCGTCGGCGGAATGGTCGAGAAGCGCGTCGAGGCGGATGCGGCCTAGCTTTTGCCGTATAAGACTTGATGCAGCTGACTGACGGCTTTCTTAACGCCGTCGAGCGACAGCTCTTCCGCCTTCAGCCATCGCACACCGCGGGACGCGACCTGCCCGAGATTGAGCAGATTTTCATTCAGCGGCTTCTGCGTCTCGTCGAAGCGCGCGGTCCAGATCGTATCGCCGCGCTTGACGTCCCAGACTTCGAGGGCAAACGCGACCGATGCTGGACTCATCGCTCCGATTGACTCCCCCTCCCGCTCGTGAAAGCGAATGAGCCGTCCGGATATAACCGCGTCCGCGTAGACGAGTTGCCCGAGACGCCGCGCCCGCGCTTCGGGCGAGCCCGGCGGCACCAGCGGCTCCATCTCGCGCACCTCACGGTCGGAGACGAGCTGCCAGGTCGTGCGCTGCGACATCGTCGAATAGAGCTGTCGGCTTATGAGCGCTTCGTTTTGATTCTCGGTGCCGGTAGAAAACGGTACGCGATTTTTTTCTCTGCCGGAGATTGATTCGAGCGGAAAAATCGCGATGCGCCTGATTTTGCGGCCCTCGAGGTCCCCCGTCGTGCGGCTGCTTAGGTTGCTCTCACCACATGCGACGAGAAGAATCAATATTGCGGCCCATTTCCACATGGCGGCGGATGATAGCAAAAGGGTCCTGCAAGTGAAAGCGACAAACGTAAAGTCGCGCGAAAGTAGGAATTAATCTGCCTCAGTCGCCTGTCGTCTTGATGCCGAGCTCCCGCAACTGGCGTGGATCGACGGGCGTCGGTGCCTCTGTCAGCATGCAGACGGCTTTTTGACTCTTCGGAAACGCGATCACATCGCGCAGCGACTGTGCGCCGGAGAAGATCATTGCGAGCCGGTCGATGCCGAAGGCGATGCCGCCATGCGGCGGCGCGCCGTAGCTGAGCGCTTCGAGCAGAAAGCCGAATTTCGCCTCCGCTTCCTCCCGGCGAATGCCGAGCAGCTCGAGGATACGCCTTTGCAGATCGACTTGATGAATACGCACGCTGCCGCCGCCCACTTCCATCCCGTTGAGCGCGAGATCGTAAGCCTTCGAGCGGACCTTAAGCGGTTCGCCTTCGAGGAGCGCCAGGTCTTCGTCTAACGGGGATGTGAACGGATGATGCACCGCGACGTAGCGCTTCTCGGCCGGGTCGAATTCGAGCAGCGGAAAATCGACGATCCAGACGAGCGAGTAGCGATTGCGGTCGATGAGGTCCAGTTTCTCGCCTAATAAGAGCCGCAGATTGGAAAGCGAATCGTGCACGACTTTATCGTTGTCGGCGATAAATAAAATGAGATCGCCGCTCTTCGCACCGGTGATTCGAACGATCTCTTCGCGCTCGACGTCCGTGAAGAATTTCGCGATCGGCGACTGCCACTCGCCGTCGGCGAGCTTGATCCATGCCATGCCTTTCGCGCCGTAGTTCGTGGCGAACGAAGTCATGTCGTCGAGCTCTTTGCGCGAGAGGCTCGCGCCGCCGGGCACCGCTATACCCTTGACGATGCCGCCGGCCGCGAGCACGTTGGCGAAGACCTTGATCTGCGATTTGGCGAAGCACGCGGAAAAATCTTTGAGCTCGAGCCCGAAGCGAAGGTCGGGCTTGTCGTTGCCGTAGCGCGCGCGGGCTTCGGCCCACGAGAGGCGCGGGAACGGCCGCGGCATATCGATGCCCTTCAATTCCTTGAACAGCAGCACCATCATGCCTTCGATGACGTCGATGATGTCGTCCGGCTGGATGAAGGACATCTCCACGTCGAGCTGCGTGAACTCCGGCTGGCGGTCCGCGCGCAAATCCTCGTCGCGGAAGCAGCGGACGATCTGAAAATAGCGATCGAGGCCGCCCACCATCAAAATCTGTTTGAAGAGCTGCGGCGACTGCGGCAGCGCGTAGAATTTTCCGTGGTACATACGGCTCGGCACAAGGTAGTCGCGTGCGCCTTCCGGCGTGCTTTTCGTGAGCACTGGCGTCTCGACCTCGATGAAGCCGTGGCTGTCAAAATAGTCGCGGATCAGCTTCGTCAGCCGCGAGCGCAGCACGAGCGGAGCGAGGCTGCGCGGCCGGCGAAGATCCAGGTAGCGGTATTTCAGGCGCATGTTCTCAGTCGCGTCGCTCTCGTCTTCGACGGGAAACGGCGGCACTTCGGACGCGTTGAGCAGCCGCACTTCATGGACGAGCAATTCGACCTCGCCGGTCGCGAGATCGGGATTGACGGTCTCGGGCGGACGGCGCGCGAGCACGCCGCGCACGGCGATTACGTCCTCGGAGCGGATGTGCCTCGCCTTCTCGTGGGCCGCGGCGTCGACTTCGGGATTGAAGACGACCTGCACGAGCCCGCTGCGGTCTCTCAAATCGACGAAAATGAGGCCGCCGTGATCGCGCCGGCGCTGGGTCCAGCCGACGAGAATCAGCTCACGGCCGACAGCATCGGCGCGCGGCTCGCCGCAGTAGAGGCTGCGCTTCCACGTGCCCAGTTGATCGGTAAATATCCGGTCCATGGCTTAATCGAAGTGCGGAATCGACGGGCAAGTGTCAGGCCGGCGCTTCGAGCCTGCGCACCAATTCGTCCTCGAGGCCCTCGAGCCTGAGTTCGCGCTGCTCTTTGCTGTCCATATCGCGGAGCACCGCAATGCCTTTGCCGAGCTCTTCATCGCCGACGATGATCACGTTGCGGGCGCGCAGCTTGTCCGCCCGGCGCATTTGACTCTTGAGGCTTTTTCTCTCGCCTTCCATCTCGACGCTAACGCCGCGCAGGCGCAGCCTGTGGGCGGTTGGAAACGCCCATGCGCGCCCGGCGTCGCCGACCCAGACGAGAAACAACGCCGGCCTCGGCGCCTGCCGTAATTCGCGCATCGAAAGCAGCAGCACGAGGCGCTCCATGCCCATGGCGAAGCCGACCCCGGGCGTCGGCGGTCCGCCGAGATCGGCCACCAGCCCGTCATAGCGCCCGCCGGCGGCGACGGCGTTCTGCGCGCCGAGCTGCGTACTGGTCCACTCGAATGTCGTCCTACAATAATAGTCGAGACCGCGCACCATGCGCGGATTGAGCTTGTAAGCCACGTCGCTTTGCCGCAGGAGCTCCTGGACGATATTGAAATGCTCCCTGCACGCCTCGCAGAGATAATCGAGAATCGACGGCGCGTCTCGCGTCGCCTCGATGCAGGACGGCTCCTTGCAGTCGAGGACCCGAAGAGGATTCCGCTCCATACGCCGGCGGCAATTCTCGCACAGTCGGTCGGCGCGCTCGCGGAGAAAAGCGAGCAATTTCTCGCGATATGCCGGCCGGCACTGCACGCATCCCAAAGAGTTGAGCTCAAGCGTCACGCCTTCGAGGCCGATCCGACGGAAGAAATCGCTCAGCAGGAGCAGCAGCTCGGCGTCGACGAGCGCGTCAGCGCGGCCCAAGACTTCGGCCCCGATCTGATAAAACTGGCGCTGCCTGCCTTTTTGCGGCCGCTCGCGCCGGAACATCGGCCCGGAATAGAAGAGTTTGCGGACCGGCTCGACCTGGTACATCTCCGATTCGACGTAGGCGCGGACGACGCCCGCCGTGCCTTCCGGCCGCAGCGTCAGGCGCGACTCCTTCGCGTCCTGATCGGTGAAAGTGTACATCTCCTTCTCGACGATGTCGGTCGTCTCGCCGAGCGAGCGGCTGAACAGCTCGGTTTTTTCGACGATCGGAATGCGGATTTCGGAAAAATTATAGACGCCGAAGACTTCGCGCGCCTTTTCCTCGATAAATTGCCAGATTTCCACCTCGCCGGGCAAAATGTCGGCGAAGCCCTTGATAGACGTAATCTTCATGGCCGGACCGATACAATCGAATCCATAGACAATATAGAAGTCGTCGCGCGCACGCAAGTAAATCGCCGCGCGACACGCCGACGGTTGCAGGATCTTCGGGATTTCGCGATTAGAGCGGCAGCTTGTAGAACCTCTCGGCATTGCGATAGAGAACCGCGTTCTTATCGTCCTCGGTAATCTCATCGCTTTCGAGCAGCTCTTCGATGTCGTGCTTGCAGCTCGCGTTGGTGACTTCGTGTGGAAAATCCGACGAGTAGATAAACGGCTGGTTGCCGACGACCTTGATCGCGAACGGCATGGTCAGCTCTTCGGTCTCGCAGCCGACGAATATCTGCCCCTCTTTGATCTTGCGGGCGATGTACTTCTTTGGGTCTTCCTCCTCCCGCACGCCGAAAACGCCTTGCGGGATGTGCTGGAAATGGGTCTCGTGCGATGCGTGAAGCCGTTCGAGCGCGAGCAGCAGCCAGGCGACGCCGCCCTCGAGCCATGCGATGCGCACGCGCGGGAAGCGATCGAGAATACCATTGTAGATGATGTCGGCGAAATTCACGGTGAGCCCCCAGGGATGGCCGAGCGCGTGCACCGGCACGTACATATTCATATGATCGAGGCCAAACCGGTCGTGACAGCCGCCGTGGATGGCGAGGCAGCAGCCGAGCCGGTCGGCCTCGGCGTAGACCGGCCAATAAGCCTTCGCACCGAGCGGATGCGCGAGGCCGTTCGACGGCATCATCGCGCCGAGCATGCCTTGCTCGGTGACCGCGCGGCGGAGCTCTTTCGCCGCCTCTTCGGGATCCTGCATCGGGATCAACGCCATGCCTTTGAAGCGCGAATTGAATTTTAGATAGGTTTCGTACAGCCAATCATTATACGCCCGGCACGCCTCGACGGCGGCATCGAGGCTCACGAGCTTGCCGTAGGACAGCGCTACAGTCGGATAGAGGACGGTCCATTCAATGCCGACGTCGTCGAGAAAATCGACCCAGCCTTTCGGCCCGACCGGCGCCCGCCCGTCGCGCTGCGGCGGCGTCTCGACGGCGCGTCCGGTATGGAGATGGTCGAGCGGCGGGTAGAGCACTCCCCTTTTCCGGAAAATTTCGCGGTACGGCGAGCTCATGTGATCGATGATCGCTGCCTGGTCTTCGATGATGTGACCGTCGCCGTCGATGATGCGCTGGGTTGCCATAAAAACTCCTTCTCGGTCGAAACCGGCACGCCGTTGTTTCGGCGAGCTTACATGTTATAAACCCAGTTTGTTTCGTGGATCAAGCCGCATGCGGAGGCTCTCATGGATCCCGTGAATATTTTCGACTTCGAGGCGATCGCGCGCGAGCGCCTGCCGAAGGAGGAGTACGATTATATCGCCGGCGGCGCGACGGATGAGCTGTCCGTCGAGCGCAACCGCCGCGCGTTCGAATCGTGGGCGCTTCGGCCGCGGGTGATGCGGGATGTGAGCCGGCTCGATCTCTCGACCACGGTGCTCGGCACAAAAGTCGCTCTCCCGGTGCTGATCGCGCCGTGCGGCGGCCATAAGAAAGCGCATCCCGAAGGTGAATTCGCAACATTCAGAGCCGCCGCGTCGCGCGGCACCGTTTTCGCCGTTAGCGCCAACTCGTCCACCTCGTTCCAGGACCTGGCACAGGCCGCATCGGGAGCGTTGTGGGTTCAGCTTTATCCCTTTCGGGACAAAGAAATGCTCACCGAATGGCTCCAGCGCGCAAAGCGCGCCGGGTACAAGGCTGTGTGCGTCACACTCGATTCGCAATGGCCGCCGAAGCGCGAGCGCAACATCCGCAATAATTACAAGCGAATCCGCGGCGTCAACTATCCGGCCTTCGCCGGCTCAGCCGTCGCGCCACGGCCGGGCGGCCGCGCCGGGGAAGGCTCCGATCCCGCGGCGACGTGGGAGGACCTACAATGGATCAAGGCCGCGACGGATCTGCCCGTCGTCGCCAAAGGAATCATGACCGGCGAGGATGTGGAGGCCTGCGTCGCCGCGGGTGTCGACGCAGTCATCGTCTCGAACCACGGCGGCCGGCATCTAGACAACACATTGGCGACGATCGAGGTCCTGCCCGAAGCCGTCGCCGCCGCGAAAGGACGCGTCGAGGTATTGCTCGACGGCGGCATACGCCGCGGCGCCGATGTCGTCAAAGCCATCGCGCTCGGTGCGCGCGCGGTTTTCATCGGCCGGCCGCTCTTTTGGGGGCTCGCCGCGGACGGCGAGCGCGGCGTCGCGCGCGTGCTCGACATCCTCAAAGAAGAGATCGAGATCACGATGGCGAAATGCGGCAGGCCCATAATCGCCGACATCGACGCCAGCGTCGTCGTCAAAGCGCCTCGCTTGTAATTCACGGTCTGTAGTTTTTGTGTTCCTTGCACTCGACGCAGACGTCCTGATCGACGCCGATCTGATTGCCGCAGTGCAAGCCGTTATGCGACGGGTGCTTGCATGGGCATGCGCGCGTCGGCGGCGGCCCGCTTTGTCTGTCTGGCATATAGCCTCCTGATAAAACGGTTACAGACTATTTGCCCTGCCGCATAGGGCTCCGTGAATTTTACTCGGCGGTGGAAATTGGAGTATTCTGAGCGTCATGCAGCCTGCCGTACTCAGCGCCTCGCTAGTTCCTCATCCTCAGATGCAAGGCGTCGCTGCGCGTTCAATCGAAGTCCGGATAGCAAGCACATCGCTCGCGCTGCAGTTCACGTACATCGTGCACGGCGACTGCCAGCGCATTCGTATTCCAACTCCCGTGCGAGCGCAGCGAGCCGACGAATTGTGGCGCCACACGTGCTTCGAGGCTTTTTTGAGTCGCGCAGACGGCGGATATTACGAATTTAATTTTTCTCCCTCGAGTCGCTGGGCGGTGTATCGGTTCCGGCGCTACCGTGAGCGAGCGGCGCTTGAAGAATTTCCAGCCCCGGAGATCGCCGTACGCCGAAGCGCCGAAAGTTTCCGGCTCGATACGAAGGTCGATCTCCGGCCGCTGTCCGATTTCAATCCCTCTAAAATAGCTTTGGCGGCTGTTGTGGAAGATATCGACGGTGCGCTGAGCTATTGGGCATTGCGCCATCCTGCGGGCAAGCCCGATTTTCATCACGCGGACGGCTTCGTGCTCGAGCTTGCAATCATGAACGGAACTGCAACATGAAATTCGGCATCGACCGCCTGCTCGAAGACCGCAATCTTAGAAAACCTCTCGAAGGAAAGCGCGTCGCGCTGCTTGCGCACCCTGCCTCCGTAACCAGCGATCTCGTCCATTCGATCGACGCGCTTGCGGCGCTGGATGACCTCCAGCTCTCCGCCGCCTTTGGTCCTCAGCACGGTCTTCGCGGCGACAAGCAGGACAACATGATCGAATCGGCCGATTACGAGGACACGATTCACCGGATCCCCATTTTCAGCCTTTACGGCGAAGTCCGGCGGCCTTCATCCGCCATGATGGACTGTTTCGACGTTCTGCTGGTCGATCTCCAGGACGTCGGTTGCCGCGTCTACACATTTTTGACGACGCTGCGTTATGTTCTCGAAGCCGCGGCCGAGCACGGTAAGACCGTCTGGGTGCTCGACCGCCCGAATCCCGCCGGCCGTCCCGCCGAAGGTCTGGCGCTGCGCGAAGGATGGGAGAGCTTCGTCGGTGCCGGGGCAATGCCGATACGGCACGGCCTTACGCTCGCCGAGCTCGGCACCTGGTTCGTGAGCGTACTGCGACTTGAAGTCGATTACGACGTGATCGCGATGGATGGGTGGAAGCCCGAAAGCGCGCCGGGCTACGGCTGGCCGGTCGGCGAACGGCCCTGGGTGAATCCGAGCCCGAACGCGTCGAACGTTTGGATGGCCCGCTGCTATCCAGGAACGGTGATGCTCGAAGGGACGACATTATCGGAAGGACGCGGGACGACGAGACCGCTGGAACTCTTCGGCGCGCCGGACATCGATGCGCGCGCGTTGCTCGGCAAGATGGAGTCGCTCGCGCCCGAATGGATGCACGGCTGCCGTCTGCGGGAATGCTGGTTCGAGCCCACGTTCCACAAGCACGCTGGAAAGCTCTGCAGCGGGATCCAAATTCACGTAGAAGCGAAAGAGTATGATCACGAGAATTTCCGACCGTGGCGCCTCGTCGCCCTCGCGCTGAAATCGCTGCGCATATTGAAGTCGGATTACGAGCTATGGCGCGATTTTGCCTACGAGTACGAGACGGATCGCCTCGCAATCGATGTGATCAACGGCAGCGATCTCCTACGCAAATGGGTGGACGATCCCGACGCCACGCCCGGCGACCTCGACGCGCTCGCGATCAAAGACGAAGAGGAATGGCTCCTCGGCGAGCGTCCCGGCGTTCTGCTGTATCGCTGAAGTATTCGTCTTGAATCGGTATCCGTCGCGTGTGCCGCTCGCCGTTCCGTACTGGAACGGTGAGACCTATCGCGCGGCATTGCAGGCGGTCTTCCACGGCAGAATAGTAGTCGGGCCGGAGGTCGCCCAGCTAAAATCATTTATTCTATCCCGTATCGACGCCGCCGATTTGCTGCTCTGCGGCTCGGGCAGCCTCGCGCTGGAAATCGTCCTTACATCGTGCGGTATAGGCAGCGACGACGAAGTCGTCATCCCTAGCTTCTGCTGTACCGCGATCGTTGCACCGATCGTGAATCTGGGCGCAGTTCCCGTATTCGCGGATGTCGGAGACGAATTAAACATGACGGCGGCAAACGTGGCCGATGTATTGACCGATAAAAGCAAAGCCGTCATCGTCCCCCACCTGTTCGGCAATCCGGCGGAGATCGAGGCAATCGAAAAAATCGCGCGCGCGAAAAACATCTCGGTAGTAGACGACGCGGCGCAGGCGCTCGGCGCGACGGTCGAGGGCCGCGCCGCCGGGAGCTTCGGCGACGCCGGAATCATCAGCTTCGGCGCCGAGAAAGTCTGCTCCGGTATCGGCGGGGGTATAGCCGCGTCCCGGCGCGAACACTTTTTTGCCGGCATAGAACTGCCGCGGGCGCGGAGCGCGTCGGCGCTCAATTTTCCGTCGACATTGATTCGCCGCCGCTGGCGCCGGTGGACCTTTCCATTGGATTCGCTGCTTCGGCCAAAAGCGGAGCCAGACGAGCCGCCGCTTTCATACCGCCGTGAGGGAATGGCAAACATTTCCGCGGCTGTCGCGCTGACGCTTATTCGCACGCTCGATGAAAATATCGCCGCGCGCCGCGAGCGCGTTCGGATTTACCGCGAGCTGCTGGGCGAGACGAAGCAACTGCGACTTATCGCTCATCGTCGCGGCTCCGCGTGTCTGACGCAAGTTGTCCGCGTTCTACCGCGGCGGTCGCGCGAAGACACCGCGGCGCGTATCATCGATGCGCTTCGCGCCGACGGTTACGAAGTCCAGGGCAGTTACGTGCCAATACACTTGCTTCCCCCATACGAACGCTGGCGCCGCATATCGCTTCCCAATACCGAAAACGTCTGGCCGGATCTCATCGAGCTTCCCTGCGAGCCGGAAGTAAGTCTGCGCGACGCAGAGCTGATCGCCGGGATAGTTCTCCGCACGATAAAATAAGGCCGTAACTCTGTTGCCTCCCTCTGTCCCGTTGGATATTTACGACGGTGAAAAGCCCGAACAGGAGCAATACTTTGGCGAACGACCGCGAAGCGTATATCACCATCGACGGCATTAGAACTTTTTACATCAAGGCCGGCGATGGTCCCGCCGTGCTGCTCGTGCACGGCGGCTCCCCGGGAGCTTCCGCCGCGATTAACTGGAAGCTCAACATCGACGCGCTCGCCGCTGCAGGATTCACGATTTACGCGTACGATCAGCCGGGGTTCGGTCGCACGGACAACCCGAAGGACTTCTCGATGGAGTACCGCGTCGGCCACGCCAAGGCATTTTTGCGCGCCGTCGGGTTGGACCGCTTCCATGTGATCGGCAATTCCCAAGGCAGCTACATCGCCGCGCGTCTCGCGCTTGAAGAAAGCGGCGCCATGGCGTTCGTTACCACGCCGAGCGGATCGCTGGCGCCCGCCGGCTCGGAGGATTCGCAGGCGCTTGCCAAACGGCACAATGCCGAACTCCGCGAATATACCCCTTCGATGGCGCACATGCGCAAGCTGACGCTCGGCACGTTGTTCAATCGAGAGCTGGTGACGGACGAAGTCGTGCGGGAGCGCTACGAGATGAGCACCGGAAAAAATTTTGAAGCGCAAAAAATGAGAGAGGCCGCGCCGCGGCCAAAGTCGATCCGCGACGAGCTGAAGCGATTAACACGCGCGCTCATCATCTGGGGGAAAAACGATCGCGGGGTGAGCGTCGAGCGGGGCGTTTTGCTTTTCCACTCGATTCCCGACGCAGAGTTTCACCTGTTCGATAACTGCGCTCATTGGGCGCAGTGGGACCAGGCGGAGCGGTTCAACCGGATCGTGGCGGATTTCCTTCAGTTCAAGTAGCCGCTGCCGCCGCCTTCCGCCTCAGCCAGAGCGAGGTTATGGCGTACGCCGGCCAGATGCGGATGGATGTCGAGCGCGCGGCGAAAGCAAACCGCCGCCTCGCGAAACTCGCCCAGCGACATGTGGCAAAGCCCCTGGCCCGAAGCGGCGCCGAAATGATTTCGATTGCGCGCCAGTGTCTGGCGGCAATCGTCAATCGAGCCCTGGAAGTCGTTCCGCAGGAAGCGGACGGTAGCACGCTTGTTCCAGGCTTCGGCGAAGTCGGGGTCGCGCTCGATTGCGCGGCTGAAGAGCGCCTCCGCCTCCGAGAGCTTTCGACGCTGCATCGCTTCGATGCCCTCGCGAAAGATTCGCTCGCCCTCGGCATCTCGCGCGCGGCACCAGACGCGCCAGAGAAACGCCTCGGCGGTTGCAGCCAGCACCGGATCGTCGCCTTTAAGGGCGGCCAGAGCCGCGTCTTCGCTTTCGGGATACATTGCACGGCTACCTCGGAGTCGATGTACCATGTAATCAGGAGCAGAGAAAGGCGACCTTTTTTCAGGGTTTCCCCTATTTTCCTGGTCCCTGCTATCTGCTAGGTTTAATTGGACTCGTTCCAAGGACGGAAAACCGGTTCAACCTAAAACAGGAGGGTGTTTGGTATGAGGACTATTTTGTGTGTCGTGATCGCGGCGCTGTTATTCAGCGCCTGCTCGACATCGTCCCCGCGGGAGACGATGCAAAGGGACGTCGACCAAGCGGCGGCGATCATCGAACGTTTTCAGGCGATTCCGGAGCAAGGTATCCCGTCGTCGGTTCTTAGAAACGCGCGCGGCCTCGCGATTCTTACAGTCACGAAGGCGGGATTCATCGGCAGCGGCCGCGCCGGCAGCGGTGTGGTTATTGCGCGTCTGCCGGGCGGCGGCTGGAGCGGGCCTTCGGCGATCGGCACGGGCGGCCTGGGCGTTGGCTTCCAGGCCGGTGTGCAGATTACCGAGTTTGTTATTGTCCTCAACACGCCAGCGGCAGTCGACGCTTTCTCAAGAGGCGGCAACGTTACCCTCGGCGGCAATTTGAGCGTCGCCGCGGGCCCCATCGGGCGGAGCGCGGAAGGCAACGTCGCGCTGCAAGCGGCGATGTTCAGCTATAGCCGATCGCAGGGATTATTCGCGGGCGTCTCGCTGGAGGGCACGGTCATCACTACGCGCGACGACCTGAACCGGGATTTTTATGGCAGCAACGTCACGTCAACCGACATTCTGACGGGGCGCGTGCGTCCGCCTGCCGGCGCGCAGCGGCTGATCTCGGCGGTAACGAAATACTGATGCTGCAACCGGACGTGCGCCGCGTTTAGCACAATCACCGCGTCCGGTTGTACAGATAATCTTCGCGCTCGGTTCCGCCGACGCGAAGGTCGGGGCGCACGGGCGGGCGTTCATTTTGCACCCGCGCGTGCGCCTCGAGCGATCCAGCGTCCTTCCAGCGCTCGAGGATGGCGAGCTTGTCGGGATTAACGACGCTCTGAAAGAGCTCGAACTGCTCGCATCCCGACTCCTGCATGACTTCCGCGCAGCGCGCCTTATACGCTTGCGCCAGTTCGGCACCCTTCCCCGGCGCAGCCGATATCGTCACGATCAGCCGTATCGCCATGAGCTCTCCTTTTCAGATAACGTTAAAGTACCACGCTGCCGCTGCAATCGCCGGAGCGACCGCGTAGATTTTCATCAGCATGCCCCAAACTCCGGACATACGGAAGCAGTAAAATAGAGCGAAAGGCCAGAAGAGAACGGCGGCGATCAGCGCCGCATCGACCCGCGAGAGCGTCCCCGTCGACACGGCCCACGCCAATAAGATAGTCGCGATTCCCGAGATTGCGCCGTTGATGAAGTATTCGCGATAACGCATCAATCCAGGCGGCGTTACTGCAAAAAGATCTTCCGATACTCCTGCATTTTTTCCTTGAACGCTTTTTCGTCCATCGGCACCATCTCGACGACCTTGATCTTGTCGGCGTCCGGCAGCGGCGGATAGATGCCCTTGCGGTTCACGAACTCGCCGATATTCGCCATGATGCGCAGCGATTCTTCGCCGAGGAAGTAATCGATGAAGGCCTTGCCGGAATTCGGGTGCGGCGCCTTCGCCCCCAACGCGAGATAATGGCCGTCGCCCATGAAACTCGGCAATCGTACGTAATCTAGTTTCACTCCTCGATCCGCATAGAAGACGACGTTCTTGATAAAGCTGATACCGATCGGTCTCTCACCGGTGGTGATGCGCTCACCCGCGGGTGTGAGGGATTCGACCAGAAGCGGCTTGGTTGCGGCGAGATCGCGAATGAATTTCTCCGACTTCTCCTTGCCCATAACTTTTTGCAGGCTAAAGAGCCACTGCGCGGTCGTGGTATGCTGGCTCGCGTCGGGCATGACGAGCTTGCCGCGGTACTGCGGCTTGAGGAGGTCCTCGAGCGACTTGGGCGCCTCGGCCGGTTTCATGATTGCGGTATTGTAGACGATGCCGATCAGCACGTTGCGGTAGCGCGGCCCGAGGTTCGGGTCGATGGTGTCGGCGGGAAACGCTTTCGCCGACGGCGAATCGTACTTGGCGAAGAGCCCCTGCTTCTGAAGGAATCCCATCGGCGCATCATTGGTGAGAACGATGTCGAACAACGGTTTTCCTGTACGGAACTCGCTCTGCGCTCGATCCATGACCTTGGTGCTGGCCGCGCGGAAAAATTCGACGTCCAGGCCGGTCTTCTTCTTGAATGCCGCGGATACGAGATCCATGGTCTCGTTTTCGAGCGAGCCGTAAACGACGACCTTCCCGCCTTCCGCCTTGGCGGCCTCAACGAGCTTGGCGTCCTGCGCAAAAGCGCCGCTGCTCGAAAACAGCGTCATCGCTGCAATAATAATCAGATTACGTGTAATTGCTTTCCTCATTCCTCTCCCTTTCGACATTTTACGTTTCCATCGCCGCCTGAGCGGCCTCAAAGGCCGTGTACCCTTCGGGGATGAGTTTAATCACTTCGTCTTTCTTCGCGTCCATGTTGAGGCCGATCGGATCGCCGCCGCTCTCGACCGCGCGGATCTGATCGCGCAGCAGCTTGCGGAACATGAGAATGCCGCGGTCCGATTCGCCCAGGTGCTCGGCGGGCCGGTCGGCGAGCGGTCCCTGCGTCTCCCACGCCATGTGGTCCTGGCTGGTGAAATCGTTCATGTGAAATTCGCCGCGCTCGTCCTTCGTGCGTAAGAAGGCGACCGGCGGATCGCCGTTATCGGCCGCCGGTTTTCCGTCGTCGGTCGGGCGGAACCTGAACTGATAAATCTGCGTGTGCGCGTCGTCGATCGGCGTGCGGAAATGCATCGCGTAGCCGGCGCGCACAGGAACGAACAGAATGTTCGGGAAGATCAGCGGATGCGGCGTCTCGACCTTCGCTTCTTCGCCCGCGAAGAAGCGCTGCTTCTGGATTCCCGCCCAACTCGGATAAACGACCAGCTCGAAGTCGATCTTATTGAGCTTCTGATAGTGGAACGGGACGTGATCGGGATCGCCTTTAAGCTTAAGCGTATGCGAATGAAGATAATACGTGTGGACGGGATCAACTGAATTCTCCATCGCCTGCAGCCAGTTGCAGTCGAGGACTTGCGGAACCTCGATCTTCTTGACGCCGTCGTCGCGCGCGAGGATGTCCCAGCGCGGCAGCACCGGTTTTTTCTCCTGCGGGCCGAGATAAGCGAACAAAAGCCCGGCGGATTTTACCACCGGATAGGCGCGGTGTTTGATTTCCTCTTTGTAGCGAACCTCGGGACTCTCGAACGGCTGATCGATGCAATTGCCGCACGCGTCGTACTTCCATCCATGATAGGCGCAGCGGATGCCGTCGTCTTCGACGAAACCGTAGTACAGCGAAGCGCCGCGATGCGAGCAATGCTCGCCGACCAGCCCGTAGCCGCCGCGGCCGTCGCGATAGAGGACGAGGTCCTCGCCTAAAATCTTTACCCGCTTTTTCGGCTTCTCCTTATCGAGTTCGGCGGCGACGCCGACGACGTGCCAGTAACGACGCAGCAGCCGCCCGGCCGGCGTCCCCGGGCCGATCCGCGTCAGCAACTCGTTCTCTTCCCGGCTCAGCATGAATACTTTCCTTTCTGTGCTTCTGGTGGATGCTAGTAGATGGCTTCGGGTGTGTCAACTTAAGTGCTTGGATCCGCTCGCTTAAGATCACATTGACACACGCCGCAGTCGTCGGATAACTTCTAGGCGCCGAAAGGAGCCGGTTATGAAACGAAACCTTTCCTGGATATGGCCGGCGGCCGCACTCGTCGCCGCTATCATCGCCGCGTGCGCAGGCGAAATGAGCGATAAAGGCGCGCCGCGGCGCGCGGCGTCGCTGCAAATCGACGGCGACGACATCGGCGGCGTCGTTACCGGACCGAACGGGCCGGAAGCCGGCGTCTGGGTGATCGCCGAGACGCGCGAGTTGCCGACGCGCTTCGCGCGTATCGTCGTCACCGACGATCAAGGACGCTACGTCGTCCCCGATCTGCCGAGCGCGAACTACGATGTGTGGGTGCGCGGCTACGGCCTCGTCGATTCGCCGAAGATCAAGTCCGCGCCGGGAAAGATCGTCAATCTCACAGCCGTGAAAGCTCCGAACGAGCCGGCGGCGGCGCATTATTATCCTTCGATCTATTGGTATTCGATGATGAAGATTCCGGATAAGGCGAAGTTGCCGGAGAAGATGACGCAGAACGAATACCTCAATTTAATGAAGTCGAACGGCTGCGCGAACTGCCATTCGCAGGGGACCGAGGCGATGCGCACTTTTCCCAAGAATGTGCCGTTTCCTCTCGGCAAGTTCGCCAACTCCGAAGAGGCGTGGTTCCGCCGCATCCAATCGGGACAAGGCGGCGTTCCGATGCTGACGACCGCCGCCAAGGAGCTCGGCACGGCGAATATTCCCTATCTCGCCGACTGGACCGATCGCATCGCCAAGGGCGAGCTGCCGCACAGCAAGCCGCCACGTCCGCAGGGGCTCGAGCGCAACATCGTCGTCACGACGTGGGACTGGCTCGACGAGAAGCATTATCTCCACGATCTGATCGCCTCCGATCGCCGCTTCCCGACGGTCAACGCCTACGGCCCGGTTTACGGGTCGACCGAGCTCAGCGTCGACATCATTCCAATCCTCGATCCCAAGACGAATTCCGTCAAAAACTTCCAGACGCCGGTGCGCGACCCCGATACGCCGATGGCGATGGAGGAAGGTCCTTTGCAGCCGTCGCCATACTGGGGCACCGAGCGGGTATGGACGAGCAAGGCGAACAATCATAACGGAATGTTCGACCGCAAAGGCCGCGTCTGGTTCGCGGCGGCTGTGCGCGGCTCCAACAATCCGGCCTTCTGCAAAAAAGGCTCGGACCATCCGTCGGCGAAAGCCTTCCCGGTCGAGCGCAGTAACCGGCATCTATCGATGCTCGATCCCAAGACCATGAAGCATACGTTCGTCGACACCTGTTTCGGCACACATCATTTGCAGTTCGGCGCGAACGATGTGCTCTGGACGAGCGGCGGCGGACAGGTCGTCGGATGGCTCGATATGAAAAAATTCGACGAGACCGGCGACGCGGCGAAATCGCAGGGCTGGACGCCGATGATTCTCGACACCAACGGCAACGGCAAACGCGACGCCTACGTCGAGCCCAACCAGCCGGTCGATCCGACGAAGGACAAGCGCATCGTCGCCGGCTTTTATGCCGTGATGCCCAGTCCCGCGGACGGCTCGATCTGGGGATCGGTGCGCACATTCCCCGGCGCGGTCGTGCGCATCGCGCCGGGATCAAATCCCTCGGAGACGGCGCTGGCCGAAATTTATAATATCCCACTGCCCGGCTTCGGCATCCGCGGCGCAGACATCGATAGGCAGGGCGTCGTGTGGGCGTCGCTCGCGAGCGGACATCTCGCGAGCTTCGACCGGCGCAAGTGCAAAGGTCCATTGAACGGTCCCAAGGCGACGGGCGATCATTGCCCCGAAGGCTGGAGCTTCTACCAATATCCCGGTCCCGGCTTCGAAGGCATCGGCGACAACAGCGCGGAGGCGAGCTATTACACCTGGGTCGATCAGCACAATACCTTCGGCCTCGGCGACGACGTGCCGATGTCGACGGGAAACCTGAATCAGGGTCTCATCGCGATGAAAGATGGCAAGATGATCGTTCTGCGCGTCCCCTACCCGATGGGCTTTTACGCTAAAGGCTTCGACGGCCGCATCGACGATCCCAAGGCGGGCTGGAAAGGCCGCGGCTTATGGAGCTCGACGGGCGACCGCGCGCCGTGGCTCATGGAAAACGGCAAAGGCTCCAAGCCGATGGCCGTGCACTTCCAACTGCGGCCCGACCCGCTGGCGCACTGAGAAGCAGTGAGGCCGTAAAGCGATAGGCGTGAGCAGGAAAAGCAGGAGGACAGAAATATGCCTAAAAGGTCGTTCTCACCTCAGGCCTCACACCTAACAGCTAACGCCTGTTTGCGTCTCGCGCCTTTCGTCTTTTTCCTCGTTGCTGCTGTCATCGTCGCGTGCGCCGCCGACATGAAAGATCGTGCCGCGCCGGAGCGCAGCGCTTCCGTCCAGATAGACGAAAACGACATCGGAGGCGTCGTTACCGGACCGAACGGCCCCGAAGCGGGCGTATGGGTCATCGCCGAGACGCGCGAGCTGCCGACGCGCTTCGCGCGCATCGTCGTAACCGACGATCAGGGACGCTACGTCGTCCCCGATCTTCCGAAAGCGGATTACGATCTCTGGGTGCGCGGCTACGGCCTCGTCGATTCGCCCAAGAAAAAAGCGTCGCCGGGAAAAATCGTTAACCTGACCGCCGTAGCGGCGCCGAACCGCGCCGCCGCGGCGCAGTATTATCCCGCGATCTATTGGTACTCGATGCTCAAGATACCCGATGCCGCGGAATTCGGCGGCAAAAGCAATATTCCCGCGAAGCTCACGCGCAACGACTGGCTCAACTCGCTGAAGTCCAACGGCTGCATCGGCTGCCATCAGATCGGCCAGCTCTCGACTCGGACGTTTCCCGTCAACGTTCCGTATCCGTACGATAAATTCGCGAATGCGGAAGAGGGTTGGTTCCGGCGCATCCAGTCCGGACAGTCGGGCGAGTCGATGTTCAACACGATGGTGAAAGAGATGGGCGCAGCGCCGATAAAATATTTCGCCGACTGGACCGACCGCATCGCGAAGGGCGAGCTGCCGCACGCGACGCCGCCACGCCCGCAGGGCGTCGAGCGGAATATCGTCGTCACCCAATGGGACTGGATGGACGCGAAGCACTACCTTCACGACTTGATCGCGTCCGACCGCCGTAAGCCTACCGTGAATGCCTATGGCCCGCTTTTCGGGTCGGCCGAGTACAGCAGCGATCTCATCCCGATTCTCGATCCGGTGAAGAACACCGCGAAGACCTTCAAGGCGTCCGTGCGCGACGCGAACACGCCCGAGGCCCTCGGCCCGGGGCACGCGGCGAGCGCGCAGCCCATGCAGCCTTCGGCTTACTGGGGACCCGAGAAAGTCTGGGACACCAAGGTCAATAACCACAACGGCATGTTCGACGGCAAAGGCCGTGTCTGGTTCGCCGCGAGCGTGCGCGGCCCGAATAATCCGGACTTCTGCAAGAAAGGCTCGAACCATCCTTCGGCGAAAGTGTTTCCGCTCGAGCGCACCAACCGCGCCGTGACGATGCTCGATCCGAAGACGATGAAATACAGCTTCGTCGACACCTGCTTCCAGACGCACCATTTGCAGTTCGGCTACGACGCGAACGAGACGCTCTGGACGAGCGGCGGCGGGCCGGTGCTCGGCTGGGTGAATACCAAAGTATTCGACGAGACCGGCGACTCGGCGAAGGCCCAGGGCTGGACGCCGTTTATCATCGACACTAACGGCAACGGGAAGCGCGACGATTACGTCGAGCCGAATCAGCCGGTCGATCCGGCGAAGGACAAGCGCATCGTCGCTAACTTCTACGCCATTATGCCGAGCCCGGTCGACGGCTCGATCTGGGGCACTGTGCGCGGCAATCCCGGGGGCGTCGTCCGCGTCGTGCCCGGTCCGAATCCGTCGGAGACGGCGCTCTCGGAGCTCTACAACGTGCCGGCGCCCGGTTTCGGCGTGCGCGGCGGCGACATCGACAGAAACGGCGTCGTGTGGGTATCGCTCGCGAGCGGACATCTCGGCAGCTTCGACCGGCGCAAATGCAAAGGGCCGCTCAACGGACCGAAGGCGACCGGCAATCATTGCCCGGAAGGATGGACGATCTACCAATATCCCGGACCGGGATTCGAAGGCGTCGGCGACAACAGCGCCGAGTCGAGCTACTACACCTGGGTCGATCAGCACAACACCTTCGGCCTGGGCGAGAACGTCCCGATGTCGACGGGAAACGAGAACGACGGATTGATCGCGATGAAAGACGGCAAGATGATCGTATTACGGGTCCCCTACCCGCTCGGCTTTTACGCCAAAGGTTTCGACGGGCGCATCGACGACCCGAACGCCGGCTGGAAAGGCCGCGGTCTATGGACCACCAGCGGCGACCGCGCCCCCTGGCTCAAGGAAGGCGGCAAAGGCATGCAGCCCTTCGCGGTGCATTTTCAGTTGCGTCCCGACCCGCTCGCGCATTAGAAAGGCTTGAGGCGTGAGGCAACGAGCGTGAGGAAGAAAAAGAAGTGACGGATTCTTTTTTTCTTACTCGCGCCTCATGCCTCGCATCCGGCGCCTCGCTTTGCGCCGCGCTCGCCGCTTTTCTTTTCGCCGCATCGGCCGAAGCGGCGGATCGCATTCGTATCGGCTTTCCCGAGCTCGCCGTACAATTCCTGCCGCTTCCGCTCGGAGAGAAGCGCGGCTTCTTCAAAGAGGAAGGACTGCAAGCGGAATTCATCCGCATGACACCGCCCGTCGCTCTCGCGGCGATCACCGCCGGAGAGATCGACTATTACACCGCGATCGGCCCCGGCGTCGCCGCCACGATCCGCGGCGTCGCCGTGAAGGCGGTCGCCGGATTCACCACTGGCGCGCCGTTCGTGCTGGTCGCGCGGCCGGAATATAAATCGGTCGCCGACCTCAAGGGCAAAGCGATCGCGATCAATACCTACGGCAGCCCGCTCGAGGTCGGCGGGCGCTTGATCGTCAAGCATTTCCGCCTCGACCCCGACAAAGACGTTAGATTTCTCGCCACGGGTCTTTTCGAATCGCGGCTCGCTTCCGTGCAGCAGGGTCTCACCGCCGCGGCGATGGGCTCGACGCCGTTCGAGTTCTTCGCCGCCAAGCTGGGTTTGGTCCTGCTCGCGCGCGCCCTCGATCTTTTCAACTATCCGGCAAGCGGCCTCGTCGCCACGACGAAAAAAATCAAGGAAAAACCCGACGAGATTAAGCGCGTCATCGTGGCGGGCGTCAAGGCCAACCGCTACATCCATCGCAACCGCGACGGCGCGCTTTCGTTCCTCATGGAATGGCTGAAGCTCGACAAAGAAACCGCCGCCGCATCGTACGACAGCCTAGTGAAGGCGTATCACGAAGACGGAAGCATTCCCGAGGACGGTCTTCGGCTCATCGTCGAGGAATCAAAGCGATTGGGCAAAGTCGAGCGCGACGTGCCGCTCACCGAAGTCGAAGATCTGACTGCATTGAGAGAGGCGCAAAGAGAACTCGGCATCAAAGCCAGATAACTTGATCGTGCAACATCGATCCGACGCGGAAAGGAGATCGCGATGAAATTTTGGCTGATCGCAGTTTTGGCGGCGTTGAGCGCTCCGGCGTTCGCGCAGGACGTCCCGACGATCGCGTTCGATTCGCCGCCGAACGCGGTGAAAATGCCGGCGAACATGTATCTCGGCGAGGCGGCGGGCGTCGCGGTAAATTCCAAGAAGCACATATTCGTCTTCTCGCGCGGCAACACCACTGGACCCAACTTCGGCGCCGCAGCGTCGCAGCTTCTGGAGTTCGCGCCGGACGGCAAGTTCCTGCGCGAGATCGGTAAAAACCTCTACGCGTTCGGTTTCGCCCACACCGTGCGCGTCGACAAGGACGATAACATCTGGACGGTCGACAAAGGCACCGACATGATCGTCAAATTCGATCCCGAGGGACGCGTGCAGATGGTATTCGGCCGGCGCCAGGAAGCCTCCGACGAGGCGGCGCCGCACAAGCGGCCGCCGCCGCCGCCGAGACACGAGGACGGCCGCTTCCGGCAGCCGACGGATGTCGCATGGGACCCGGCGGGCAATGCTTTCTTCAGCGACGGCTATATCAACTCACGGATCGGCAAAGTCGACAAGAACGGCCGCTGGTTAAAATCGTGGGGCGAGCGCGGCGATAAGCCGGGCGAATTCAATACCCCGCACACGATTGCCGCCGACGCACAGGGAAATATCTACGTCGGCGATCGCGGCAACGGTCGCATTCAGGTCTTCGACGGCGATGGCAAGTTTCTGCGCGAGATCGTAATCAAGGTTCCGTTCGACCGTAACGCGACGCGTCCGGCGATCGGCAACATGCCGGCCGAGGACGTGAAAGGAACGCAGGCTCCTGGCGCGCCGTGGGCGATCTGCATCACGCCGGGTCAGCGGCAGGTGCTTTACAGCGCCGACGCGTTTCCCGGCCGCGTCTATAAGCTGACGCTCGACGGCAAGATCCTCGGCGTACTCGGGGAATCCGGCAAGCAGCTCAAGCAATTCGGCTGGATACACGAAATGGCCTGCCCCTCGGAAAACGAGCTCTACGTCGCCGAGGTGTTGAACTGGCGCGTGCAGAAGCTCATCTTGCATCCGGGCCAGGCTTCGGCGTCACGGTAAAGAAGACATCAAGCGCGAGAAAAGCACGAGGCTCGAGGCGGGGCGTGAGCAAGAAAGAAAATAGCTTGAGGCGCGAGTCGTGACGCGGTAGAACTACCGAGAATCAGTTTCTGCATAACTGCGTAGGGGCGGTTCGCGAACCGCCCCTATTTTTATGAACCTAAATCTACATCATCTTCTTCCGGTTCTCCGCGCCATCGCCGTCGGCGTGCCGGCCGGGTATATTTTTCATCTCCTGCACACGCCGATTCCTTGGATGATCGGGCCGATGATCGCCGTCGCGGCGCTGAATCTCATGGGCGTGCGCATGGCCTCGCCGCCGTACGCGCGGCAAATGGGCCAGGTGATTCTCGGCTCGGCGGTTGGACTTTACTTTACGCCGTCGGTCGTGCGCGAGCTCGCGGCGAATTTTCCGGCGATCCTGGCGGCCACTGTCGCGGTCTTCATCGTCGGCGGTTTCGGCGCGCTGACGCTGAGCCGCGCCTCCGGCGTCGATGGCAAATCGACCTTCTTCGCTTCGATTCCCGGCGGCGCGATGGCGATGGCCGTGCTGGCCGACAAGTACGGCGCGGAGGTCGCGCCCGTCGCGGTCGCGCACAGCCTGCGCGTGTCGCTCATCGTGCTATCGATACCCTTCGTCCTTACCTACAGCGGCATACCGCTCGTCGGCGCAGCCTATCGACCGGACGCCCCGCTCGATTACGTGGTCCTTGTTCCGTCGCTTCTTTTCGGCTGCGTGATCGGCGAAGTCTCCGAGCGGCTGCATATTCACAATGGGTACCTCCTCGCGCCGATTTTCTTCGTCGCGGCGCTAACGGTTGCAGGCATTCAGCTTTCCGGGGTGCCGCATGGCTTCACCGACTTCGCGCAGCTCATGTTCGGACTCGTCCTCGGCGCGCGCTACGAGCGCGCCTTTTTCATGCGTTACAAGCTTTTCATCCCGTTCGCGCTGCTGAACTCGTTTTTCATCCTGATCGCGTCTGTCATCGCCGGGCTGCTGCTCGCATGGATGTTCAATCTGCCGATCGCGACCATGCTGCTCGCGACCGCGCCCGGCGGCCTCGCGGAGATGACGATCACGGCGCAGGCCTTGAAGATCGGCGTCCCGCTCGTGGTGGCATTTCACCTGTTTCGGGTGGTCGTCGTGAATATGGGAACGCAGTATATTTATACGTTCAGCGTGTGGGCGCGCGACGCGGTCGCCGCGCGGCGTGAGATCGCAGAACTAAAAGCATCCCGCAAGCTTGCTGAAGATCAAGCCCCCCGGCTTACGGCTTCGCCGGTCGTTCCGCCGACGACTCCGAACGATTCCGAATAAGGCTTTCGCAAAGTCACCCAGCCGGTACCCGCGACTGCGAGCACGGCGGCAATCGCCATCGTAATGGGGGCGCCGATCCATGCGGCAACGGCACCCAGGGGAAACGCGCCCATCGGTCCGAGGCCGCGATTCAGCAGACCGAAGAAGGCCATGATGCGCCCGCGCATTTTTTCCTGCGCATTCAGCTGGAGCAATGAGGCGATCAGCGACACTAGCGTCGTCTGAAACGCGCCCACCAGCACGAGAACCGCCACCGAAAGTGCGAACATGCCGGAAATGGAAAAAACCAACAGAGAAGAGCCGAAGCCTATGGTGAGCGTCAGCAGGAGCGATCGGACATCGCGAGCGCGGCGGAGCGAAGCGAGCGCGATGCCGCCGACGATCGCGCCGGCCCCCGGCGCCATGAGCAGCACGCCGAGCCCCGGCGCACCGACGCCGAGGATCTTCGCGAATGCCGGCATGAACTGCGTGTACGATTTCGTGAAGAGACTGATGATCGTGAGCGTGATCAGCAACGATCGGAAAACCGGCTGCCGCCACACGATTCCGATCACGTCGAGAGTATCGTGCACGACAGATTTCTTTTCCGTCGACCCCGCCGGTGTTTTAGGAATATGAATCATGACAATCGTCACGAGCACGGCCACGTAGCTCACGGCATTTAAATAGAAGCAGCCGGCGGCGCCGATCAGCGGGATGAGCGATCCGCCGAGCGCCGGCCCGAAGAGCACCGCGCCGTGAAACACGAGATTATAGAGACTCGTCGCGTTCAGCAGGTCGTCGCGCGTAACCGTAGCGGCGAGCACGGTTTGCCGGATCGGCTGCTCGAAAGAAAGCAACACGCCGGTAAGCGCCGATACGGTAAGGATATGCCACACGCGCACGGCGCCGGTCGTCGTGAGCACGCCGAGAACGAAGGCCATGATCACGAACGCGCCTTGATCGAGGAGAAAAAGCAACCGGCGGTCGGCCCGGTCCACCACCGCGCCGCCGAAAGCGGAAAAGAGCACGCGCGGCACGCCGAGGCACAGCCCGTCGAGACCGAGATAAAAAGTGGAGTTGGTGAGCTCGTAGATGAGCCACGCCTGCGCGGTCGATTGGATCAGCGTGCCGGTCTGGCTCAAAAACAGACCGATCCAGAAAACGCGGTAATCGCGGTGACGAAAGGCGCGGAACGTATGCTGGAAAACCATCGCGGAAAAATTCTCGTCGCGGAAATCCTAGGTGCAGGCTCGAAGGTGACAGTTCCGACGCCGAGAGTCAAATCATGGCTTGACACGCGCCGAACCGAATTCTAGGCTTCGAGGCATTCGATCTTTCGAACATTCCGCCTACCGCGACAAAGCCGCCGTAATGGACGACCTCGCGGCCGTGCTCGCGGGCGAAGACGCCGAGGAGATCGCGCGCCGGAGAGAAGAGGACGACAAGAATACGTTCGCGATCGGTCCGGAAGAAGACGACGAGGATGAGCAGTCGGTCGCATAGCCTTTCACCCGTCGCCTTTACGCGCCGGCTGCCATACGCTAAGTAATCCGCAGCTACCCCAAGGAGGCACGCATGGCGATCTCTCCCGCTCTACGCTCGGACCTCGCGCCGAGCGGAAAAATCCGCGTCGGCGTCAACCACGCGAATCCCGTTCTGGCGAAAAAGGATCCGCAAAGCGGCGCGCTCAGCGGCGTCGTAGTGGATCTATCGACCGAGCTCGGCCGCCGTACCGGCCTGGCGATCGAGTTCGTCCAGTACGACGCGGCAGGCAAGATGGTCGAGGGACTTAAAAACAACGAGTGGGACGTCGCATACCTGGCGGTCGATCCCGGCCGCGGCGAGATCGACTTCACGCCGCCGTACATCGAGATCGAAGGCACGTACCTCGTGCCGGCGGGCTCGCCGCTGAAATCAGTCGCCGACGTCGACCGCGACGGCGTGCGCATCGCGCTCTCAGCCGGCGCGGCATATGAGCTATTCCTGAGCCGGAGCTTGAAGCATGCGAAGACGGTAAAGACGGCCACGCCGCCGGAGGCGTTCGCTTTGCTGGTCGACGGAAAAGTTGAAGCGCTCGCCGGCGTCAAGCAGACGCTCATCGCGAACGCCGCGAAGCTCTCGGGCTCGCGCGTGCTCGACGGCCGATTCATGGCGATCGGTCAGGCGCTCGGAATCGCCAAGGGCCGCGCGGAAGGTTTGAGATATTTGCGCGAGTTCATCGCCGACGCCAAGGCGTCGGGGCTCGTCGCGCAGGCGCTGGAGCGCAACGGCGTTAAAGGCGTCGCGATCGCGCGTTAGTGGTGCGCGCTCGAATAGCCTTCGTCGTCGATGCGTTTGATTTTCTTCCAGTAGCTGCGCCAGTCTTCCGAGCCGCCGACGATCTCCGAGATGACGGCGATCTCCGGCACGCGCGCCTTCGCGGGATCGCGGATGACGTGCGGCGCCTCCCCTCCCGCCTCGACCTGTTTGATCGCTTTTAGAAATGCGCGGCGGTTGGCGATGATCGCCTTGTCCGTTGTGCCGAGGTGCTCTTCGTCGCGATTCTGGATCGCGCCCGGGCTTTGCACCATCGCGGCGTCCTGGGGCAGGTTGTTCGTGCCCAGCCCGCTGAAATTTCCGTTTTTCATCGACTCACGGTCCTGGAGATAATTATTCGCGGCGTTGCGCACGAGCCGATAGTTCGGCGTCATCTCCGGCCGCAGCGAATGGATGTTTTTCCAGTCGCGCGCCTCCAGAGGGCCGCTGCGGCGGAAGATCACGACGTATTTCCAGTGATTGTAGTCGTCGATCGGCACGTGCCAGTTGATGTCGTAACCGTCGCCCGCCATCGGACCGATAATCGTGCTCACGTTCGGAAAAATCGAATTCGTCAGCCGTAAATAAATCTTCTCGTCGTCTGCGCGCCGGATGGAATAGACGCGCACGCCGAAGTCGGTTTCCTCGACCTCGATGCGCGGCGCGGCGTCCTTGCGATACATGGCCATCGGCTGGACGCCGTCGGAGCCTTTGATCGCGCGCTGGCGCCACGCAGGCTGGTTGGTCCGCCGGTGCAGATAGGACAAATGCGCCGGATCGATCTCGCCTTCGTGCGCCTGCAGGTAATTGCACTCGTGCAGCACCTTGTAGGCGTAGCGATGATTTTCCGGCGCGATCAGCGGCTCGTAGAGCGGGAACACCGGCGCCTCGCCCGGACCCATGTAAGTGAAAATAATTCCGCCCAGCTCTTTGCAGGGATACGAGCGATGGCGAATCTTGTTCTTGAAGTCGCTGCCCTCGGGCTCGGCCGGCTGCTCCAGACATCTCCCGTCCACGCCATAAAGCCAGCCGTGATAGAGACAGCGCAGGCCGCCGTCTTCGAGCCGGCCGAGGCTAAGATCGGCGCCGCGGTGCGCGCAGCGCCGTCCTAGCAAGCCGACGGCGCCGCTTTCGCTGCGAAAGAGCACCAGATCTTCGCCTAGCATTTTCGCGGCGAGCGGCGCGCCATTCTCGGGCAGCTCCTCGCTCAACGCGACCGGCTGCCAGTAGCGCCGCATCCATTCGCCTCCCGGCGTTCCCTGGTTGGTGCGGACTAAAATTTCATTTTCGTCGGCCATCAACATAACTTCCTCCGCGTTATTTTGCCGATTCGATGCTTTTCTTCACCAGCTCCGCCGGCCGCGGGTCGGTGAGCAGATCGTATTTGTTGGTGAGAAAGTATTTCACCTGCGGCTGGCGGCGCGCCTTCACATTGCGCCGGTCCTCAGGAATATCTTCCCTCAACGAATCCTGGTCGTCGTTGTTTTTTAGCACGTTCTCGAGCCAGGCAAGCTGCCCTTCGCGCGACAAAAACCAATTGAGCGCAATCTTGGCCGCGTTCGGATGCGGCGCGCGGTTCAAGAAGCTGACCGTGAGACCCGTCGGGCTGATGAAGCCGCCCTCCTTGAAGTGGCCGGAGGTGAATTGCTTGATCGGCAGCCCGGCCTTTTCCGCGCCGCCGACCTCGGTGCCACGAGGAAACAATCCGAGCGCGTATTTTTCCAGCGCGACCCAGTCGATCAGCCGCTCGTCCTCCCGCATGATGCGGACGCTCATTTCGGTGAAGAGCCGCCGCAGGAACTCCGGTCCGAGATCGGGGCTGTGATAATAGAAGATAATCGTCTGGCTCGCCGGGCCGGCGACGCGCGGATCGATCGCGACGATCTTGCCTTTCCACTTGGGGTTGAGCAGGTCCCAGTAGGATTTCATCTCGTCGGGATTGACGAGATTTTTATTGTAAAGCACCTCGCCGCCGGGGCTGCCCTCGAACATCAAGATGTACTGTCCTTCGTTGTCGACGTACTGATGCTTTTTTTGCCACCACTTCGATTGATCGACGACGTCGGGCAGGATCAACAACGGCTTGAGCGGATCGAGCGCTTTGGCGGGGTAAAGCGCCGTCGTCGGCGTGGTAGAGCCCTGCACGAAGATATCGGGAATATATTTTCCCGCGCGGCGCTCGGCGAGGACTTTCTGGCCGAGTTGGAAGCCGCGGCCGGTCACGGTCGTGACTTTTATCTTCGGGAACTTCTTTTGGAAGACTTCGCGGAAGACCGGCTCGGTGCTGTTCGTGCTATAGACGACGATCTCGCCTTCTTGCTGCGCTGCGTTCAGCGTCCGGTCCCAATCGGACTGCCACTCGGCGCCGAATGCCGGCTTGCCGGCGAGAAATAGCGCCGCCAGCACGACGATCTTCCAGTGAATCACGTTCGCTTCCCCTTCGACGACGTTTCTTGGTACTTTATCGCGTCGCGCATTGTCAAGTTGCGGGCGCACCGACCACATGCTAAGCAGCCGGCATGTGGTATCTCGTTTTTACGCGCAATGTGAAAGGCAAAGAATCCGAGCTCAAAGACAGCGTCGCCGCGCATCGGCAGTGGCTGGATGATCAGCATCGCGACGGCCGCCTGCTCTTTTCCGGCCCGACGACGGACGGCGGCGGCGGCGCTTACGTCATGCTCGCGAAAAGCCTGGACGAAGCGCGGCAGCTCGCGGCATCCGATCCGCATCACGAGAACGGCTCGCGCCGGATGGAAATCTTCGAATGGCGCGCACATCGGGCCTTCGGCCTCGACGGGCCGACGATCGAGGATATCGAGCGCCTAGCGGGTGTGAAGAAATCGTAGCGCGATCTATAGTTATCGGCGCGCTTCGGGTAACTAGCTCCTTGACGCGCCGGAATCGTTGTCGTAGCGTCTGCCCATGAAAACCGATCGTTACGATTACTCGCCAATCATCTCCCGCACGCCGCTCGAATGGCCGAACCGTGCCCGCGTCGCGCTTATCGTCGCTCCGAATATCGAGTCGTTTCATATCGACATACCGATACCCGGCGTGAACTCACCGCTGCCGGACGTGACTAACTATTCGCTGCGTGATTACGGCTCGCGCGTCGGCGTCTTTCGAATGATGGACGTGCTGGACAAGCACGGCATCCGCGCTACCGTGCTGCTCAACTCCGACGTCTGCGCGCACCATCCCGCGATCATCGAGGAAGGCAACCGGCGCGGCTGGGAATGGCTCGGCCACGGCGTGACGAACAACGTCCGCATCAACCAATACCCCCCAGACGAAGAGCGCAGCGTCATCCGCCGCATCAAAGAGACGATCGCGAACGCGACCGGCAGGCCGCCGCGCGGCTGGCTCGGCCCAGGCGGCGGCGACCAAAGCTTAGATACGCTCGATCATCTCGCCGCCGAAGGCTTCGACTACACCTGCGACTGGGGCATCGACGATCAGCCGGTCGCGATGCGCGTGAAGACCGGCCGTATGGTCGCCATCCCGTACCAGCAGGGCCTCAACGACATCCGCGTCATGCATCATACCGGCACCGCGCCCAAAGATTGGTTCCAAATGGTGTGCGATCAATTCGATGTTCTATACAAAGAAGGGGCGGAACAGGCGCGCGTCATGACCTTGCCGCTCCATCCCTTCGTCGTCGGACTCCCCTTCCGCAGCAAGTATCTCGACGACGCGCTCGCGTACATCTGCGCCCACAACGGCGTTTGGAAAACGACCGGAGCGGAGGTGGCCGATCATTTTTATGCGCACTACTACCGCAAGCCGTGATGGAATTGCGCGGCGGGTTCTTCAATTCGCGCTGATCGCGCTTCTCGCGTGCGTGGCGGCACGCGCGTCTGCCGCCGACCGCGTGATCATCGGCAACGTTTCGCGCACGGTCGAGCAGCTTCCGAACTACGCGGCAAGCGACAAAGGATTCTTCGCTCAAGAAGGGATTCAGGGCGACGTTGTTCTTATCGGCTCGACCGACACGCTGATCCAGGCGCTCATCGCCGGGCAGGTAAACGTCGCCATCGTCGATCCCACGCCGGCGATCAACGCGGTCGAGCGCGGCGCGCGGTTGAAGATCATCGGCGGCACGGTGCCGATCGCCGCCTATACGCTCGTCGCCTGCCCCAAATATAAAAGCATCAAAGAGCTCAAGGGCACGACGCTGAGCGTCGTCAGTCTCGTATCGGGCAGCACGATCTTTCTAAAAGAGATGCTCAAGCACGAAGGCTTCGAGGCGAATCGCGACTACGCGATGATCCAGGGCGGTCCGACGACTCAGCGTCTCGCGAGTTTGAAGGGCTGCGTCGCGTCGGCGACGATGGTACTCGGCGGCGATCTGCCGCGTGCCCGCGAACTCGGCTACAATACGATCGCGCGGTTGCAGGACTATGTGCCAAACCTCCAGTTCCACAGCTTCATCGTCGACAGCCGCTGGGCCGAGGCGAACGCCGCTCTCACCGTCCGTTATTTGAAAGCGATGGTTCGCGCGATGCAGTGGTCGCACGCGCACAAGGAAGAGGCCGCCGAGCTGGTCAGCCGGCGCACCGGCATCCCACTCAAATACACGCGTGCCAGCGTGGATGAATATCTTTCGCAGGGCATCATTAGTCGCGACGGCTCCGTCAACCGCGAAGGTTTTCAGCGACTCATCGATCTCATGGGCCCGACGCTGTTCAAGCAGACGCCTTATCCCACGCCGGACAAATATCTCGACTTGAGCTATCTCGCCCGCGCGCATCAGGAACTGAGCGCGCGCTGAAATAACCGGCATTCAACACTCCCGGCAAGTAAATACCTGCATTGACTTCCGCCTGGCCCTTCCTCAGAAATTTACGAGGAGGTGCTTCATGAACAACACGCAATTCAAAGGCGGTTGGAAGGAATTCAAAGGCGAGCTGAAGAAAAAATGGGGCCAGTTCACCGACGACGATCTTTTGGAGGCCGAAGGCGATTACGAAAAGTTCCTCGGCGTCATTCAAAAACGGTACGGCGACAAAAAGGACGAGATCGCCAACTGGACCAAGGACTGGTATTCGAATCAAGAGCGGCAGGATATTCTACGTAAAAAGGCGACGGAATCACCGAACCAGGCGTAACGCGCGCTTTTTCCATAATCGGTACAGCCGTAAACGTCTACGCGGTTAAACGTTTGCGGCTGTGCAGCGCATTTGTTCGCTCCATTACTCCATCTCCTTGACCGCATTCGCATCGCGGTGCTACAAAATGCGGACGCCGCTTCCGCATGTACAAGTTTCTTCGCGCGAGAAAAATCGCGACCGACGGGGTTCTCTCCTCGTATCAACTCCTGACGCTCTATTTCCCCGGCTTCATACTTGCGCTCGGATATAGCATCGCAACGCCGGCTGTACCCGTCTTTGCCAAGTCTTTTGATACCGGCTTCGCCGTCGCATCGCTGGTTTTGGTGATCCACGGTCTCGGTGAAATGCTCGCGACGGTGCCGACGGGCTTTTTCGTCGACCGCTTCGGCCGGCGTCCGATGTTGTTTGCAGGACCTATTCTCACGGCGACCGCGTCGTTTCTCATCGCGGTCGCCCATTCGTTTCCGGAGCTGCTGGCGTATCGTTTCATCGAAGGCGTGGGCAGCGAAATATGGCGCCAGGCGCGGCTCGCGATGATCGCGGACGCGAGCCGCACGCGCGAGCGCGGACGGCAGATGAGTGGCATGATCGGCACGGAGCGTGCCGGCAGGCTCATCGGCCCGGCGCTCGGCGGTATCTTCGCGCTTTCCAGCATTCGTCTGCCGTTCGTGGTATACGGCGCGCTCGCCTTTCTCGCCATCGTGCCGAGCTTTTTTCTCGTCCGGGAATCCGCGCCGGGATATCTAGGCGGTGAGCCGAAGAACGAGCCGCAGTTGGCGACCGGGATACTTTTGAAGTCGATGCTGACGCCGCGGTATCTCAGTTTTTTCACCACGCAGTTCTTCGCCTCGATTACGCGCGGCGTGCTCTGGGGCGGCACGCTGCTGCTCTACGCGACGTTCGCCTACGGCGCCGGCGCGCAGGTGCTCGGCGGCCTCGCCACTGTGGGTACGATCGTCGGCATCCCCATCACGTTCGCCGCCGGCTATCTCATGGACCGCTTCGGGCGCAAGGTTACAATGGTGCCGGGCTTCATTCTGATCACGCTGGGAATCTTCTACCTCGCCGCGAGTGCCGCCATGGGCTGGGGCATCGCGACCTTCGTCGCGGGTTTCTTGTGGATTCAGGCAACCGGCAGCATCACGGCCGGCAGCATGCAAGTCCTCGGCGCCGACATGGCGCCGGCTGCTGGCCGAGGGCGCTTTTTCGGATTTTGGCGGCTCATCAACCAAACCGGCGCATTGATCAGCCCGGCGGCATTCGCCTGGATCGCGGAGCGGCAGGGATACAGCACCGGTTTTATCATTTTCGGCTTCAGCGCCCTGGCGACGGCTTTGCTGCTCGCGTTCACCGTCACGGAGACGGTGAAGACAGAAAAAGTTATTGACCGCGCATCGTCCGAAACTTCTTATCTGACATCGTCTCAGCATCGCGTCCTCGACAGCACGCAAGTATACAAGAAGAAATAATCAATTGGCCTATGTCTCGCTCTTGACCGCCGGGACTGCTTTCTCTAACCTCTGCTCAGATCATCCACAAAGGAGCCTGAAATGAATTATCGCCTCGAACACGTCGCGATTCTCTGCAAGAACCTCGAAGAATCCATCGCCTTCTATCAGAGGCTTTTCGGAGGCGAGCCGACTCCGATCAGAAAAGGCGCAGCCGGGTATGGCTTCTGCTTTCTCAAAGTCGACGGTCAGGCTCCGCTCCAGTTGATGGAAACCGACGGCGCCGTCGGCGTGCATCATTACGGCTTCGTCACCGACGATATCGAGGCGGTGGCAACGGATTTCCAAGCCAAGGGAACGAAGATCCTGCGGGAGAACCGGGACGCCGCCGGGAAGCTGACTACCATCTTCTGCCAGGACCCTAACGGGCTTCAAATCGAAGTACGCGTGCCGCGGTAACCCGCCGGTATTATTTAATATTTGGTAGCGGATTAGTCGCAAAAGTTGACTTCCATTCTTTCGGTGTGTAACTTAGACCTACAAGGTCCAGGAATGTTTGTGGAGGCATAATGGCAAAAAGCTTCAAGCAGCTGATGGACGAGGCCCGTAAGGATATCAAAGAGGTTTCCGTCCAGGAGACGAAGGATCTGCTCCAAAAGAACGGCCACATTCTCTTGGATGTGCGCGAGAAAGACGAGTACCGCGAAGGTCATCTCGAAGGTGCGGTATCGCTGCCGCGCGGCTTTCTGGAAATCAAAGTCGAGACGACGGTTCCCGAGAAGTCGACTCCGATCATCGCTTATTGCGCCGGAGGCACCCGCTCGCTGCTCGCCGCCAAAGCTCTTAAAGAGATGGGGTATCAGAATGTAGTCTCAATGTCCGGCGGGTACGGCGCGTGGAAGACAGCCGGCTATAAATGGGTTCAAGATCACCAGTTCACGCAGGAGCAGACGACGCGCTACAGCCGGCACTTTTTGCTTCCGGAAGTCGGCGAAGTCGGCCAGGCGAAATTGTTGAAGGCGAAAGTACTCATGGTCGGCGCCGGCGGTCTCGGCTCGCCTTCAGCTTACTATCTCGCGGCCGCAGGCGTGGGGACAATCGGCATCATCGACAACGACGTCGTCGATCTTTCTAACCTCCAGCGGCAAATCCTGCACAGCAACAACCGGGTCGGCATGCCGAAGGTCGAGTCGGCGAAGCTCACGCTCGAAGGTCTGAACCCGGACGTCAAGGTGATTCCTTACCAGGAAAAACTCACGTCGCAGAACATCATGGAGATTATCAAGGATTACGACATCATCGTCGACGGCTGCGACAATTTCCCGACGCGGTATCTCGTGAACGATGCCTGTGTTCTCACCGGCAAGCCCAACGTCCACGGCAGCATCTTTCAGTTCGAGGGTCAGGCGACGGTCTTCTATCCCGGCAAAGGCCCCTGCTATCGCTGCTTATATCCCGAACCTCCTCCCGCGGACATGGCACCGTCGTGCGCGGAGGCCGGGGTCCTGGGAGTTCTCCCCGGACTCATCGGCACCATCCAGGCATTGGAGGCAATCAAGCTGATCCTCGCCAAGGGCGAGACGCTCGTCGGCAAGCTTCTGTGCTTCAACACGCTGACGAATGAGATCAATACGCTGAACCTTCAGCGCGACCCGGGCTGCCCGATGTGCGGCGAGAAGCCGAGCATCCACGAACTGATCGATTACGAGGAGTTCTGCAGCCTCCGTAACCCGCAGGTGCATGGATCCACGGACCAGCCGTCGCTCGTGCATTAAAGCAAGATCGCTAGGGAAATTACCTAAAAAGGGGCCCCGAAATCGGGGCCCCTTTTTTATCCCAGACTCAGGTCACATCATAAGTCGATTTTTGTGACCCGTTGTTTATTGAATGTAACCGTGCGGTCATGATTATGTACGTTTCATTCGATAAAGACGGTAGCGCGAGGGCTAGTCGTTCGGGGGAATTTCCAACGAAAATCAGGTTTCCCCTGACTTGTGTAACGAGAGGGCCTTGGTAGATAACTGTCACGCTGTTTTGGGAGGGGTACAATGAAGCTGCGCAATGATCCGCTAAAGTCTTTTGGTGGTCTACGCAATTGGCCGCCGACGTGGAGTTGCATCGGTGGAGAAAATAAGAGCCGCCCTACCGGTGAGGTCGGTGTGCTCAAAGAGGTCAAAACCTACTATCCGACCGGACAAACCTTCGGGCTTCCTTTGAATCGCATCTTCTTGTTCATCGAATACGATAACAGTCGTTACGTCGGCGGAATGTCGTTTGAGGACGCGGAAGTCTGCAAGACGGTCGCTGAGCTTCTTAAGAGCCACTGCGGGCATGATCTCGCGGAGATCGGCGAGCTCGAGCTTCGATTTCTCGACAAAACCGCTGCCGCACAACAACCGGAGAAAGCGGCAAGCGGCTTATGGCGTCGCGTCGTCGAGTTTTCGGGCCAAGCGCTCCGCCGCGCGTCCTAACCAATTCGCCCATCGATCAAAAAAGCCTCGGAGAAAATCTCCGGGGCTTTTTTATTTATTTTGGATTTCTACAACAGTTGGGAAAGCTCGAGGCCGCCGATATCCTGGAGAGTGCGGCCGCGATGCGCTTTAAGAATTTCGAATACCTGCTGACACGCAGCGGCGTCCTTAAACACCAAAGAGCCCATATACTCGCCACCCTCGAGCGCTACCAGCAGATGCATTTGTTCTTGTCGAAGCCGTGAGGGAATGACTTCAATGAGCACGCCGATTTCTCCCGTTGGATTACCATGCGGCACACCACCGGTCCAAAACCAAGTCGGCGGCCAGCTGGACACTGCACCGCCCCACATCGCCGAACGCAGGTGCATGAATTGTCCATAGTGCGTCTTTGGAAAAGCACAAGTAGGCAATAAAAATTTTTTGGATGCTTGCGGCGCTAAGACACCGGAAATGAAAAGGCCCTGCTTTCGCAGGGCCTTAGAGATGGAGCGGGTGACCGGGGTCGAACCGGCGACCTTATGCTTGGCAAGCATACGCTCTAGCCAACTGAGCTACACCCGCATGTTTTGAATTTTTATCTCAAGCTCCCGGCTTTGTCAATTTCAGTCGGCCATACGCCGCTGAAAGCGCCGGAAGAATTGCAGGTGGTAATGCACGCCTGACCACAACGCGATCGCGGTGGAGACCACGAGGAAGTACATTCCGGCGGCGTAAAAATCGACATGGAAATAATCGTAATGCACCAGGAGTCCGACGATCGCGAAGCATTGTAGGATAAATTTGTATTTGCCGAGGTCCTCGGCCTCCATGACGACTCCCTCAGTTAAGGCGATGCACCGGAGCACGGTCACGGCAGTTTCGCGCGCTACGATAATGACGACGAGCCAAGCCGGAACCGTCGGCTCACGATCGATCGCGGCAAGCATGATAAGCGTCGAGATGATCAGCAGCTTATCGGCTACCGGATCGAGAATCCGGCCGATGTCGGAGACGGCACTGCGGCGGCGCGCCAGATAGCCATCGAAGAAGTCGGTTAGGGTCGCGAACAGAAACAAAGCGGCCGCAGCCAGCGCGCTTTCAGGGTCGGGAAACGTCAGTAGATAGACGAGAAACGGAATAACTGCGATACGGAAAAGACTGAGGAGATTCGGCAGGGTCCACACGGCCCCGCCTCTAGTGGCTTTGTTGAACGACGGCGAGCTGGGAGTTTTGGCTGTAGCGCTCGTGAAAATTGAGCACGCGCTTTACGTATTCGCGTGTTTCTGCGAATGGCGGAATGCCGCCGTATTTTTCGACCGCCTGAATGCCGGCGTTATACGCCGCAAGCGCGAGCCGGAGATCGCCGCGATACCGATCGAGAAGCAGTCTCAAATGCTGAACCCCGCCTTCGATGTTCTCCGTCGGATCGTACGCATTAGCGATATTATAAAGCCGCGCCGTGTCGGGCATGAGTTGCATCAAACCCTGCGCGCCTTTGGGCGAACGCGCGGACTGATTGAAATTCGACTCGGCTTTCACAACGGCGCGCACGAGCGCCGGGTCTACACCATAGCGCTCGGAAGAGTTCTGAATCAAGCTGTCGAACTGACTCGGATCGGCAGTCGTCACGGCCGCCGGAAAGCGCTCGCGTCGTCCACCTAGCAGGCGGCAACCCCCCCGGGCTGGTGTGTTGGTGAATATCACAGCGCCGTCGGCTTCGGTGCATTGATACATCTCTGCCCGCAGCTCGGCCGTGAATAGCGCCACGCCCAAGGTCACACTCAACAGCAGCGCCTGTGACCCCCTCATAGTGGCGCCTAGAATAGCGCGTTTACATCCCTAGTGTCAATACCCGATCCGGGTCTCTTTCAACCTCCCAATATGACGCAAGATCTTGTTTTTATTATTAAATATACGTTAACCCCGACGGACAAAGCGAGTCTTCGCACGGCCGTTGGCGTCAGCCGGACATAGAATTCCTCTTTTGCATCGACACGTAAAATCGCCTGTCTCGCCGCTATATCGAGACCTCGGATGGTGCCCTCGAGAACGTTGCCCGCCGAGATGTTCTCGGCTTTTTGGGTGGCGACCAGTATGTCGTCCCCGGCTATTCCGATCTGAAAACGAGAATTCAGCGGCTTCGGCGTGTACGGAATGAACAGGCAGGTGCCGGATTCGAGCCGGACCCGGCTTCGCCCGTCGTCTGCATTCGAATCGATCAAGACTGCCTCGAAGACATTTTCCAACCCGGAGTCGATCTCGTCTAAAACGGCGCCCGAGGTCAAAACAGCATGGGGCACGCCCTGGGCCGTGACACGGCCGTGAGCAAGCATGATCATCCAGTCGGCGAGAGACAGCGCTTCGACGGTATTGTGAGTGACGTAAATCATCGGAACGGCCAACTCGTCGCGCACGCGCTTCAGATACGGCAGGATGCGTTCCTTTAATCCGATGTCCAGGGAAGCCAGCGTCTCATCGAGCAGCAGAAGTCGGGGCCGCGAAAGCAACGCGCGAGCCAGCGCGACCCGCTGCGCTTCGCCGCCCGAGATATGATGCACCGAGCGGTCGAGCAGTTGCCCGATCTCGAGCAGCGCCACCACATGCTCGAGAGAAAATTCCGTCGAGCCGTTGCGCGAGACTGCATTGCGGGTCCCGAATAAAATGTTTCCTCGCACCGAGAGATGCGGGAAGAGCGTAGGATCCTGCGGTACGTAACCTACGGCGCGCTCGCGCGGCGGAACATCGATCCCGCGGGCCGACGAGAAGAGTGTGCGTCCCCCGATCTCAATCTCGCCCGACTCGATGTGACGAAGGCCCGCGACCGCTTCCAACAAAGTCGTCTTGCCGGCGCCCGAGGGTCCGAGAATCGCCGCTACTCGAGAGTCGAGGGCAAGATCGACCTCGAGCGCGAATGTGGAGAGCGGGATACGGCATCGGAGCAGCATAGTGTTATGTCTTTATTTTCGATCGCGCGAGCCGCTCCGAGAGCGCGACCGCGATGAAGGCCAGGACGATTGTGACGCCGAGAAGCGTCAAAGCTTCATGATCCTGGCCGAGCTGGACAAAACTATAAATCGCCAGCGACAGTGTTTGCGTCCGTCCTGGAATATTGCCGGCAACCATAATCGTGGCGCCGAATTCGCCGAGCGCCCGGGAGTACGCGAGCAGACATCCGGCGACGACGCCGCGCCATGCAAGCGGCAGCGTCACCGCGAAAAATATTCTCGGACCAGCCGCGCCGAGTGTCGAGGCGATCTGCTCCAGACGCGGATCGACCTCGACGAACGCGCTCCGCGCCGAACGTACGAGAAGCGGAAACGACATGACGGCCATCGCGATAAGCACGCCCTTGGGGTTGAACACCACTTCGACGCCGCGGTCATAAAGCCACGCACCGACTGGACTTCGGCGTCCGAAAATCTTCAAGAGAACGAGACCTGTTGCAACCGGCGGCATGACCAGCGGCAGCATCACAATCGTCTCCACGAAGGTCTTCCCAGCCCAGTTTTTGCGCGCCAGCACCCATGCGACCGCAATCCCGATAGGCAGGATCAGAAGAGTGCTCGCCAGCGCGACGGCGAGCGAAAACAGCGTTATTTGCCAGATTTCAGCCGACACCACGTCTCCGCTTCGGCAATGGCACTACAACATTACAGCGAAATTTTCGAATTCAGCGGCTTTGTCACGTAGGTAAAGATACCATCGGCCGCGGGACTCACTCCGGCAGTCCTTCGACCGCGATCTTCTCGATCAACGGGAGATCGCCATCGAGAAAGTCGAACTGTCGCAATTCCTTGGCCTCGGCCCAGCGGATATCTTCGAAAATTCGATTGCGCATCACACCCGCGTACGCATCCACGCGAAAGAAAGTCAAATCGACCGCCCTTCCGTCGATGTACTGATGACCGTGGCGGAATATTTTCTTCGCCGCGGTGACCTCGATATCGAGCTCCTCTTTTAATTCCCTGAACAGCGCGGCTTCCAACGCTTCGCCGGCTTCGACCTTCCCGCCGGGAAATTCCCATTTCGACGCGAACGGACCGCCTCGCCGCTGACACACCAGAACACGTCCATTGCTAACGATGAGCGCGGCAACGACCGTAATCGCGCCCATCTATCGTTCCTTGCTCTCCGTTGCAAGCTCCCGCTTGAGCACGAGGCAGCTGCCGTGCATGATGCTCTGAGTCGAGCAGACCAGCTCCCAGCCCTGCCTTCCGAGATCGTTCAACGACGTTTCGGAAAGGTCGGCGGTGACGAGGATATGATATTCGAATTGGCTCATTTTGCGGTTCCTTGTTTGATTGCGGTCGGCGGCGGGCTTATTGCACGATCTTGTCAGCGCGCTTCAGCAGCTCTCGCGGCAAGGCCAGGCCGAGATCGCCGGCTGTCTTGGAGTTGACCGTGAGATAGAATTTCTCGGGCTGCCCGAACGGAAGGTCTGCGTTCTGGCCGGCCTTGGGTTTACGTTGCTTAAAGATGCGATCGATCAGAACGGCGGTGTGCCGCCACATTTCATCCGCAGTCAGGCCGTAGCTAATGAGCCCGCCGGCGGCGACGAATTCTTCCAATCCTGAGATAGAGGGCAGCCGTGCTTTGGCGGCCAGTGAGGCGAGTTCTCCTAAATGGCTCGTGAACAAAAGTTGTGGCTCAAGGATCAAGCCGTTGTCCTTATTCGCGACCATCGTTGCGAAGGCGTCCTGGAAGTCACCTGCCCTTTTCACCTTCCGGCCGTCAAGCTCGACACCGAGCGACTCTGCCGCCTTGCGCATCTGTCTCAGGTAATTCGCCGGAATCGCGTTGACCTCGTGCCACATGATCGCGACGCGGGAAATCCGGGGTGCGATCTCCTTCAGGAGCTTCAGCCGTTGAATGCCGAGATCGGCAGAGATATTGGTCACTCCCGTCAGGTTCGACGTGGCCTTGATCGTCTCGATCCGTGAAGCAATCACGATCGGCGTCGTATGGGTCTCCGAGCGAGCGACCTGACGGCGCGCCGCCTGCCCGGCGGAGACTCCGGCGGTAACGATGAGGTCTGGATTTTTCGCGACGAGATCCATTGCCGCTCGATCGATCTGCTCGATCCTTCCACCGGCATTCTCAGTCTCAATCATAATCGTTTTACCGTCGATATAGCCGGCGTCGGCGAGAAATTTTTTGAGTAGGGCAACGCCGGCAGCGCTCGGTTGATCTTCCGCCAGGAATGCTATCCGGCGGACTTTCGCCGGCTCCGCCGCGGCAACGTTCGTGGCCGGCAGTATCGCGGCGCAAAAGAAGAATACGAGGATTTTCTTCATGGGCGGGTCGTGTGCTCACCATGAACCAAATCCCCAGTCTTTTCAATTACTCCGACTCCCGGCGCTTCGCCTTGCAAGACCGATGCGCCGGCAATACGATGCCTTCCATGCTGTTGACCGAAATCCTCCCGCGCGCGGCCGCGCAATACCCGGAGAAGCTCGCCGTCTGCTGCGGAACTGTGCGCATGAACTATCGGGAAGTAGCCCAATCCGTCTCGCGGCTTGGTGCCGTTCTCACCGACTTAGGCGTCAACCCCGGCGATCGAGTCGCGCTATTGCACCGAAACTGCCATCGCGTCCTCGAAACGTATTTTGCCGCCGTTCATACCGGCGCGGTGCTGGTGCCGCTCAATTACCGACTCGCGCCCGGCGATCTAGCCTACATCTTGGACGATACGGACAGCCGCGTCCTGATCGCAGACTCCGGATGGATGGAATTAACGGAAGAAGCCGCCTGTCGCTGCAAGTCCGGCGTACGGGTCCTCTGGAGTCGTGTCGACGGCGGCGCGTCGACCGATTCGTACGGCACAACGATCGCTGACGCATCGGCGGCGCCGCTGCGCGATGCCGGCGACCGCGAAGACGACCCTGTGAATATCTATTACACCAGCGGGACGACCGGTCATCAAAAGGGCGTGGTGCTGACGCACCGAAACATTTACAGCCACGCGCTTTCGACGATCGCCGAGCTCCGGCTTTCGGACAGCGATGTCTGGGCGCACGTCGCCCCGATGTTTCACTTGGCTGACGCCTGGGCGACATGGGCGATCACGTGGACCGGCGGACGTCACGTGATGGCCGGCCGCTTCGATCCGCCTTCCGTGCTCAAGCTCATCGACGCCGAGCACGTTACCGTCACGAACTTGATTCCGACGATGTTAAACGACCTGGTCAACAGTGCCGACGCGGGATCGTACGGCTATCAGTCTCTGCGGCTCGTGATGAGCGGCGGCGCGCCGATCGCGCCGCGCCTGGTGGAAAAAATCATCGAGACCTTCGGCTGCGAGTACGTTCAGACCTACGGCCTTACCGAGACGAGCCCGTATCTCACGTTTTCCTTGCTGAAGGATCATATGCGCAACCTCGCGCCCGAGGAGCAATTCGCCTATCGAGCGAAAACCGGCCGCGCGGCCCTAGGCGTAAGCCTCCGGATTGTCGACGAAAACGGATCGGACGTGGCGCGCGACGGCCGCGCCGTCGGCGAGATCCTCGCGCGCGGCGACCGCATCACGCCTGGATATTGGAAGCTGCCGGAGGCGACCGCCGAGGCGATCTCCCAAGGCTGGTTCCGCACTGGCGACCTCGCCACCATCGACGCCGAAGGGTATCTCAACATCGTCGACCGTAAAAAAGACGCGATCATCACCGGCGGCGAGCTCGTCTATACCACCGAGATCGAGAATGCGCTGTACGAGCATCCGGCGGTTTTGGAAGCGGCAGTCGTCGGCATACCCGACGAGCGCTGGGGCGAGATCGTGAAAGCCGCCGTGGTCTTGAAACCCGCGGCGCACGCGAGCGCAACCGAGCTTATCGAGCATTGCCGCGCGCGGCTCGCGCATTACAAATCTCCGCGCATCGTCGAATTCCTCGACGCGCTGCCGCGGACCGGTTCGGGAAAAATCTACAAGAAAGCTCTGAAAGAGACGAAAAGTTGAATGAGCGGCTCAGCGATGCAGCGCCATGAAAGCGAAGACCTTAGCCGCCTCCAAAACGTTTTGTACCGGTACCATGTCGTGGTCCGTATGCTGGAAGCGGATATCGCGCGCGCCGTAGTTGATCGCCTGCATCCCTTTCACGTTAAGAAAACCGGTGTCGTTCGCCGCCGTGGAATAGCTGTACTTCGCCTCGCGCCCGAGCATTACCTGAACCGCCTGCGTCAGCGCCAAGACGGCGTCGGCGTCTTTTGACACCTCGCTTGGATACATGAAATCTCTGCGCTCGACGGTTACGACGAACGGATCGAGCGTGCCGATCCTCTGTTTGAGCTGCTCTAAAGCCTGATTCGGATCGTCGCCCGGCAGCAGTCTGCGGTCGAAGACGATCCGGCACTCGCTCTGGATCGTATGGGTCGCCTTGGGGAAGCTCTCGATCGCGGTCGGCGTGAGGCTGACTTTCCCCAGCTCGGGATGCGTATGCTCGGCAGGATACGGCATCAAGGGTTTGATGCGCTCCAGCACTTTGACCGCTCCCTCGATGGCGTTGATGCCGTCCCACGGCCGGCTGCTGTGCGCCTGCTGGCCGCGCACCGACACGAGAATGTCGACGCGGCCCTTGTTGCCGAGCTGGATTTCCGGCGGCCCGTCGATGATCGCCCAGTCGGCCTTGACATTGTCATGGGTGAGAACGTGGGCGAGCGAATCGTGCCGGCCGGTCTCGCCGGCGGTGCTGACGACGAAAGACAGGTCGGCGGGTATCTCGACCTGGTTTTGACCGATGAACATGACCGCCGCCATCATCGCCGCGAGACTCCCCTTCTGTTCGCACGCGCCGCGGCCCCAGACGCATTCGCCGGCTAGGCCGAAGTCGCCGCCGTCGATGACCTTGCCCGAATACGGTTCCTTCATCGTGCTCGGCGCGGCGTTCATCGCGTAGCCGACGAGCATCAGACGGCTCGCGTTGCCGCGGCCTTTCAGCGTCACGACCAGGTTGCCCTTGTCGTCTATGACGGGGTGGAGGCCCGAGCGCTCCAACTCGGGCTTGATCACATTGCGGATGAGCGCGAGGACTTGCGGCTCGGCTTCCAGCATGTCGGTTTGCGGGCTCGGCGTCTGCACGAGCTTCACGAGCAGCCGCTTGACCTCCTCATACTGGAGATTCTTTTCGATCAGTTTTTTTACCGTTCCGGCTTCCATACATCCTTTTTAAACATCGAGCTGGGCGCCGGCGCGGCCGAGACGCTTCGCGACGATGATCAAAATCAAACAAATCACGCTTACGATCACGCCGAGCGAGCACATCGGTCCCAGGTTGCCGTCGACGTAAAAATGATACAGCAGCGGCCCCACGGGCTCCGATCCCGGCGAATAGAGAAAAATCGACGTGCTGAACTCGCGCAGAAAAATCGTCGCGAGAATGATCCAGCCGGCGATGAATCCGGGGCGGAGCAGCGGCAGGAGCACGCGCCGGAACGTCGCCCAAAACCCCGCGCCGCACGCCATCGACGCGTCCGGCAGATCGTCGTGAACCTGCACGACCGTGCTCGTCATGGTTCTGAGGCCGTACGGCAAAAATCGCGTGATGTAGCCGATCAGCAAAATCCAGATCGTGCCGTAGATCGGCAGCGGAATATACACATACGTCCATAAAAGGCCGATCGCGAGCGCGGTGCCGGGAAACGCCCAGGGGATGAACGTGAGCGCCTCGATGACCGAGCGGCCGGCGACTTTCGTCTTCGTCGTCATGTACGCGGTGACGGACGCGAGCAGCATGCAGATGGTGGCGCCGCCGATCGCCAGGAAAAGGCTGTTCTGGATCGCGCGGTACGTGCGGCTGTCGGTCAGATTATAGCGGTAATGATCGAGCGTCAGCAGCTCCCACGTTTTCGCGCCGGGAACGTGCAGATAGCTGACCAACGAAACGAACAACAGAACGGCGAACGGCAGCACGACGATCAGCAGCAGGATCAACGCGGCGATGCCGCTCGCGGCGTAGCGCCATTTGCCGAGATCGATGATCATCGGCCGATAGCCGCGCCCGGTCACCGTTACGTAGCGCTCCGAGTGCGAGGTGAAGCGGCGGTACAGATAAACGAAAAGCATCGAGATCAAGAGCAGCGACACGGCGTAGGTCGCGGCGATATTCTGATTAGGCGGGAAAGCGCCGATCGCCTCGCGGTAAATCTTGGTCGTGAAGACCTCGATCCGCGCCGGCAGCGCGATGATCGCGGGCGTATCGAAGCTTTCGATCGCGCGAACGAAATTGAGCGTCAGCGACGCGAGCAGCGCCGGGCGCACGATCGGCAGCGTGATGCGGCGCGCTATTTGGAGATTCGTCGAACCGGCGACGCGCGCGGATTCCTCCAGCGAAGGATCCATCGAGTACAGCGACGCCGAGACGATGAGAAACGCGAGCGGGGTCGTGATCAGACCCTCGACGAAGATCATTCCCCACAGCGAATAAATATTGAGCGGCGCCTCCTCGAGACCGAAGAGCTGCATCGCGAATCGGTTGAGAAGGCCCGTCCGCGGACTCAGCAGCGCGCCCCAGGCGACGGCGAGCATCACGGGCGGAAAAATATTCGGGACGATCGCGGTGAGCTGAAATAACTTTCTCAGCGGCGCGTTCGTGCGCACCGTGATCCAGCCGACGATCGCGGCGAGTGCCGTGGCGAGAGCGGACGAGCCGGCTGCGAAGATAAACGAGTTGAGCAGCAGCTGATACGTCAGCGGGTCGGTATACGCCCGGATGTAATGTCGCAGGGTGAAGGTCCCCGGGACGCCGAGCGGCTTGCTCAAGAAACTGCCGTAAAGCAGCATCACCGTGGGAGAGAGACTCAGGTAAGCGATGACGATGCCGAGGACGGCAAGCACGGCCGCCTGCGGATCGCGCGTGACGGCGCGTATCGGCCGGTCGAAAGCCCGGGTCCAAACCGCTGTCCCGTTCATGATTGGAAATAAAGCGGCGCCCGGTCCGGGCGCCGCCAGTGGTTCGGTCTATGGGTTGAAGAAGATCTGCCGGAACGTGGTGCTCATGAGCTTGTTGAATTCTTCCTCCGACGGATTATCCATGAAAATCATGCCGGGCACGACCTTCTCGGCGTCTTTGATCGGCGGCACGATGCCGGGCAGCATCGGAAACTCTCCCTCTTCCGCGGTCGCCTTCTGTCCTTCCGCCGAGCAGATATAATCGATGTAGAGTTTCGCCGCATTCGGACGCGTGGTCTTGGCGCTGAGACTCATGTAGTTCGGATCGGTTAAGTATTTATCCATCAATACATAGCTCACCGGCCCTTTGTACTGCTTTACGTACTTGATGTACGCGATGCCGACGGCAGCCTCGCCTTTGATGATCGTCGTCGTTACCGGCGCCAGCGACTCGACCAGGATCGGCTTCTGCTTGGCCAGCGCTTTCACGTAATCCAGCCATTTGTCGCCTTTGAATTTGCTCAGGTTCCAGAGGAACTGCGCCGTCGTCGTGTGGCGCGTCGGGTCGGGCATGCTGATTTTTCCCGTCCACTTGGGGCTCAACAGGTCGTCGAGCGTCTTCGGAACCTCGTTCGCCTTCACCATCTCCGTGTTGTAGAGAATGCTGATCGGCAGCGCGCGCCATGGAGTGATCATGCCGTCTTTTTCTTTGAATTTTGCCGGAAACTTATCCGACGAGGGCGGAACGAATTTCGCAAACAACCCCTCGTCGCGCATGATCAATTGCACGCCGCGGTTCCCCTCGACCACGTCGTAGCCGGGCTTGCCGGCGCGGAATTCGCTGAGAGCACGCTCGGCCACCTGCGTCGACGAGCCGCGCCAGTAGTCGACTTTGATGCCGTATTTCTTCTCGAAGCCTTTATTGACGCCCTCCATCGCCTGCGGCACCTGCGCGCCGTAGACGACGACCTGCCCTTCCTTTTTCGCGGCATCGACGTTGACCGGCTGCGCCGCCGCCGGGCCGCCGATTAGAAGCAGCGACACGCCGGCAAGCAAAAGAACCCATCCGCCCTTCGCGCGTAGATTCATTGAACCCTCCAGTTTCTCCATTCCATTCGAAGCTCTCTATTATTACAGCCGTTTTGCCAGTTCAACCGCACGTTTTCTGCCTTCGGGCGTCCCCATCGGCAGGAGGATCGGCAGATCCAGACCCGCGGCGACAAACGCTTCCAGTTGCCGCACGCATTCCGCGGGAGTGCCGGCAATCGAATGCGCGCGCACGACGTCGTCGCTGATGTACTTCTTCGCGCCTTCCCAATCGCGCCGAGCGATCGCGGCGGCGAGCCCCTCTTGATCGACAGAGCCGCCGCCGGCGCGGATGTTCTCGGCGTGATGCTTGTTGCGGAAGATATAAGCGAGAAAGCTCTTGCTCGCGTCGATCGCCTCGCGCGCGTCGGCGGAAACGGCGGTCGCGATGAACCCGCCGATGTCGGGCGCTTTGAGCGCGGAGTCGCGCCGTTCGGCGCCGCGACGCACCTCGCGGGCGCAGCGCGCGATGTACGCCGGCGCGCAACCGGCGGACAACAGCGCGCCGTCGCCGATCTCGCCGGAGAGGCGCAGCATGCCGTCCTTTACGGCGGTCATATAAATCGGCAGCGGCGCGGATGGCGTAAAGGCCATCTTCGCGCCGTTGACGTTGAAAATCTCGCCCTTGAAATCGACCGTCTCGCCGCTGAGAAATTTCCGCAAAACTGTCATGTACTCGCGCATCGTCTTCAGCGGACGGGCGACTTGCGCCCCGGCCTCGGCGAGCGCCGCCGCATTGCCGGTTCCCGTCGTCGCCCAGACGCGCCCTGGAGCGAACTCGTCCATGGTCGCGAGCGCCATCGCCGAGATGATCGGAAGCCGCGAATACGGCGTCAGCGGCGCAGGTACGACGAGGATTCTTTCCGTCTTCGCGAGAAAAGCCATAGACGACGCGACCGAGTCGCGAAAGCATAGATGATCCGACATCCAGATCGAATGCATGCCGATGCGATCGGCGAGTTGCGCGAGCTCCACCATCTCGGTAATCGAATAAAATCCGTCGAAACAAAGTCCGACTCTCATCGTGCTCTCCCTTCAAAAGCCTTCGCGCAGCAAGGCCGAGAAATTCCCCGGCTGGACGGCGGCGAGCCCCATTTTTTCCAGCGTCAGCCCGTCGCGGCGGTAGTCGATGCCGTTCATCGCAGAGGCGATAGCGATCAAGCTGTCGATGACCGGCGTCGCGACGCCAAGCCCGGTTGCGATGTCGGCCATCGGCACGAGTCCATAGCCGACGTCCTCGTGCATGTAGCGATGGTCGAGCGTCGCCGGGGCTTTGATCGTGCGGTTCGGCTCGCTTTCGCGCATCGCGTCATAGACCGAGCCGGACGCGCGGGCGGATTCGGAGGTAAGCCCCGCGCGATAAAACAGCTCGACGAACGGCCGCGGCTCCAAGCCGAGCCGCTCGACAATGCGCAACCGCTCGCGATCGACGCCTTCGATCACCCGCGCGACCGCGGGGGTAATGTCGCGGTAAAAGTAATAATCGCGCGCGCCGGCTTCGATTCGTCCGGCGTTGGCGATCATGCCCGCCGGATGCATAATCGCGTTGATATTCGACAGCCCCGTCTCGAGCACATTTTCAGCCGCCACGACGTCAGGATAAAGCGCGGTCAACGCGCGCGCCAAGTCCGCCGTCGATTTTCCCGGGAACGCCGCGAAGCGCAGCTTCTTCGTCCGGCGATAGACCTCGACGGACGCGGGACTGAGGCTCCGGCAGATATATGTCAGGGTTACGGTCTCGCACACGGTGGCGCTCACACCCTGACGCCGCAGCGCCGCCGCGAAGTGCAGCGAGCCGCCTGTGTGGCCGGGATTGAGGAACACCACTTGGCCCGCCTTGAGATGAGGCGCAATTGCCGCCGCGAGTCCCGCGTGCGCGAGGGCGGGTGCGGCGATCATGACGACATCGGCGCCCGCGGCGACCTCGGCGATGCGTGTGGTCGCGAGAGAAATTTTCGCGAAGCTTTTCTTGCCGCCCTCGACGATCTCGATACCGCCGCAGTCGAGGACCGGCGCGAGCGTTTTTTCCGAGCGCGAGTAAAGCCGCGCCTCGAATCCGCGCAGCGTCAGATCGGCCGCGGCCGCAAGCCCGCCGTTGCCTGCGCCGAGGATCGCGATCGTCTGTATATTCATGAGTCCGAGCGCTTGCCGCTCAATCAATGCGGTAGTGCTTCAACTTTTCCACGTCCACTTCGATGCCGAGACCGGGCTTGTCGCTGACGATCACATAACCGTCTTCGTACGCGAACGCATCGACGATCAAGTCGTCGCTGTAATAAATACCGGCGATGCCCTTCGCTTTGCCTGCGGGCGTGGACACCGGCACGACACAGCCGAGCGAGGCGACCGCCGTCGATGCGGCGAGGTGGAGATTCGCCGCGTTGCCGACGCCGGTCTCGACCGAGCCGTTGACATTGCAGCGCAGGCCGACGGCTTCGGCTACCGCCGCGACGGTTTTCGCCTTGTAAAGCCCGCCGGGTTTCGTCGTGTAGAGCGAGATAATGTCCGCCGCTTTCTTGCGCGCGATGTCGTAAATGTCCTGCGGCGTCCACGCGCTCTCGTCCGCCATGATCGGCGTTTTCACGCTCGTCGCGACCTGCGCCATCGCGTCGAGCCCCTCGACCGGCTGCTCCATGAATAGCAGGCGGTACTCTTCCATCGCCCGGATCGCGTTGATCGCCGTTTTCGGCGAGTCGTAGCCCTGATTCGCGTCGACGGTGATCTCCACGTCCGGCCCCGCCGCGTCGCGAATGCGCCGCACCAGCTCGACGTCGCGCTCGGGCTTTTGCCCGCCCTTCAGCTTGATCGTTTTGATGCCTTCCGCTTTCACCTGCCGCGCTTCCTCGACGGCCTTGTCGATTTCCATGAGACCGATGCTGTGCGCGACCGGAATGCGCCTGCGATAGCAGCCGCCGAGCAGATCGTAAGCCGGCACGCCGAGCGCCTTGCCGGCGGCGTCGTAGAGCGCCATGTCGAGCGCCGCCTTCGCGTACGGATAGCCCTTGACGGCGCGGTCCATGATCGCATGCAGCTCGCCGATCGCGCAGGGGTCGCGGCCGATCAAGGACGGCGCGAGAATATCGTTTATGATATGACTCGTCGTTTGCGGCGTCTCGCCGTAGTATTTCATATAATCGCCGCCCCAGTCCTTGAGGGCCGGCGACTCGCCGTAGCCGATCGTTCCATCGTCGGTGTACACCCTGACGATCGCGTAGACGCCGATCGGCGTCGTGAGGCTCGACCATTGATGCACGCGCCGCGTCGGCAGCCGGATGGGGATCGTTTCAATCTTTTGTATTTTCATAGCGTCAACCGACGGTCAGCAGCTCGTCCGTATTGGTTTGATCCGACAGAAGCTCGCATCCGGTCTTAGCGACCACCAGCATGTCTTTATTCTGCATGCCGAAGCGTCCCGGAATGTAAACCAACGGCTCGATCGCTACGACCATGCCCTCCTGCAGCGTCTCATCGCCGTAGCGGCCGAGATACGGTTCTTCGTGGAGTGCGAGCCCGAGGCCGTGGCCGACGAAGCTGATCGGCTCGAAGCCGAGCGCGCCGAAGCGCTCCAGGAACTTGCGATAAACCTCTTTGCACGATGCGCCGGGCTTAATCATGTCCATGACGAGATATTTGCACTCGATCAAATTTTTCCAGATCTTCTGCTGCTCCGGCGTGGCTCCCTCGACGACGGCGGTGCGGCAGATCCCGGCGAGATAGCCGTTTTTCTGCCCGAAGATTTCCATGCGAATGAGATCGCCGGCCTTGAGCGTGCGCGCGGTGGGTCCGACGTTCGGATACTGGCTGCGCTCGCCGGAGGCGATGATCATGAGCTTGAAATTCTCGGCGCCGGCGGCGAACAAGCGCGTCAGAAGACCGCCGGCGAGGTCGTTCTCGCTCATGCCGGCGCGCGCGCTTTTCAGTGTCTCCCCGATCGCCGAGTCGGTAATGCGGCTGAGAAAGCGCAGAAGACCGATTTCGGCTTCACTCTTGATTTGTCTGAGCTTGGATAAAATCGCGTCACCGGCGGTTATCTTCGCGCCGGGAAGCCGCCGCTGAAGCGTCAGGAAGTCCCTTGCCGGCAGATATTCGAGCTCGATGGCGATATTCTTTCGCTCCAGCCCGAGCTCGATCAACAGCTCGGCCAATTTGTCGATCGGATCGTCGACGAATTCTTTATAGACGCGCAGGTTCGTGATCTCGGGATCGCTGCGCACCGTGGTCTCTTCCATGTCGATGGCGAGCATCGCGGCCCGGCCCTCCGCCGTCACGATCGCCGCCGCATGGCGCCAGCGCATCAACGGCTGCGACGGCACGCCGAAGCCGGTCGTATAGATCACGTTCTCGGGACTGATGGAGATGAGCGCGTCCAAGCCGGCGTCGGCGAGCGCGCTTCGTTGGCGGGCAACGGCGTCGCGATTCATGCGTTCTATTTAACACGGACGGCGATTCGAATACCACGGCAGAGCCGCGCATGTTTTGCGCACGTTGTCAGCTAAGCGGCCATTTGATATTTTATGATACTGAATGACCGCCCAGGAGAAACTCAAAAAAATCCGCGAGGAGCTGAAGCAGACGTTCCTCGAGCGCGGCGAGCTGATCGACGGCGCGCTCTCCGCGCTCCTCTGCGCGCAGCACGTGCTCATCATCGGCCCGCCGGGCACTGCGAAGTCGATGCTGGCGGACGAGCTCTGCCGCCGCATCGAAGGCGCGAGCTACTTCCAGTGGCTGCTGACGCGCTTCACGACGCCCGAAGAGATTTTCGGCGCGGTGAGCCTCCGCGCGCTGGAGCAGGACGACTACCGACGCGTGACCGCGCGCAAGCTGCCCGAAGCGCATATCGCGTTTCTCGACGAGATCTTCAAGGCGAACTCGTCGATTCTCAACGCAATCCTCACGGTGATCAACGAGCGGCTCTTTCACAACGGCAAGGAGATCGTCAAGGTGCCGCTGCTCTCGCTCTTCGGCGCGAGCAACGAGCTGCCGGAGGACGACGAGCTGCTGGCGCTTTACGACCGCTTTCTCCTGCGCTTCGTCGTCAACTATATCTCGGAAGATTACCGCTTTCTCCGCATGCTCGAAGCCGGCGCGGCGCCCGAGCGGACGACGCTGACGCTCGAAGAGCTGCGGCAGATGCAGAACGAGACGCGGACCCTGCCGATCCCGAGCCATATCTATCGCGCTATCGCCGATATCCGGCGCGAGCTCAAGCGGAAAAACCTCGAAGCCTCCGACCGGCGCTACCACCAGTCGCTCAACCTGTTGCAGGCCCACGCCTACTTGTCAGGAGAAAAGGCAGTCAAGGAAGGCGACCTCTATTTCCTCGAGCACGTGCTTTGGCGCGATCCGCAGGAGCAACTAGAGGTACGCGGGGCGATCCGCGAGCTTCTGCTCGGCTACGAGGAAGAGATCAAGGAGCTGCTTTACGAGTCGCGCGAGGTGCGCGACTCCGCGCTGCGCCCCTGGCCGACCAACGAGGAGCGCGCCCGCGCCTTCATCGAAGTGCACACCAAGCTCAAGAACATCCTCGCGCGCGTCGACCAGATTATGGACAAAGCGAAGGAGATGGGCCGGCCCGTCGACCGCGCCGGCGCGATCAAGGAAGAGATCGAAGAGATTCAGAAAGAAATGCTCCGCACATCCGATCCCCACTGACGGCGAAAGGTCTCATGCCGCCGAAAAGAAAGAAAACCGCCGCCAAGCCGCGCGTCCTCCAGCCGCTGCCGCAAAACACCTGCTGGATCGAGAGCGACGCATACGATCGCCGCGTCTTCGGCACGCTGCGCGCGGAAGCGCCGTCGCTGCGCTCGATCGAAGAGACCGGCTCCACCTTCCTGCCTCATTTCGATTCGCTGCTGCAGGATATCTTCTGCGTGCTCTTCAAGAACAACGTCGTCGTGCAAGCGGAGCGCGAGATGCCGCCGAGCGCGCGCTTCAACCGCATATTTTTGAGCGCGCTGCGACAGGGCGAGCTTTATGCGATTCTCCGCGAGATGACGACGCTGAACGAGGCCAAGGCCGGACTCTGCACGCTGCTCCTGGGCGAAAGTCTCATCGCGCTGTTGAAGGCCGAGAAATTATTGACGCGCCGCGAGATGCTCGACCTTTGGGACATCCAAAAGCAGGAAGAGATTTTCACCGAGAAGCAGAACGAGTTCACCGAGGCGGAGAAGCTCACCGCCGAGCAGGCCGACAAGGAAATCGGCAAGCTGCTCGAACGCGCCAAGGACAAGCTCGAGGGCGAGATGGACGGCGCGGAGGCGCTCCTGCGCCAGAAAGCGCAGCGTCTGCAGGAGGAGCTGGGGCAAAAAGAGTCCGACGTTGGGCGCCGCTTCCAGGCCGAGGCGATCAAAGCGGCCGAGAATCTGGAAGACGCGGCCGAACAGGCCGAGGAATGGGGCTCCGGCCTCGGGTCGGGCTATCGCTCGCCCCCGGGACAGAAGCTGGAGCTGGGCAAGCGGCTCGCCGGGAACGAGAAGCTCAAGAAACTGAGCCGCATGATCGGCCGGATGAAATTCAACGCGCTCGCGCTGCGCAAAAAGATTTTCGAGCGCGCCAGCGAGGAAGTCCTCGAAGTCGAGCGCGGCGACCTCGTCCATCGCCTCTTGCCGCCGGAGCTTCTGAGCCTCACGCATCCGCTGTTGCGGAAGGACTTCGCCCGAAGGTTCCTCGATCAGGAGCTGCTGCAATATTCGCTTCGCGGGGTCGAGGAAAAAGGCAAGGGTCCGATGATTGTGTGTCTCGACGGCAGCTCGTCGATGGCGGGCGATAAGGAGATCTGGTCCAAGGCCGTGACGCTGACGCTGCTCGAGATCGCGCGGCGCCAGCGGCGGCTGTTCCGCTCGATCTGCTTTTCGTCGGAGGACATGCCGCTCCAGGTCCTCGATTTGAACGTCCGCAACCGCTACGAGGCGGAGATGCCGAAAGTCATGGATCTCGCGGAGTACTTTCCGGGCGGCGGGACCGATTTTCAAAAGCCGCTCGACGCCGCGCTCGATTGCCTGAAAAAGTCCCAATACAAGAAAGGCGACATCGTCTTCATCACCGACGGCGAATGCCAGGTCGCGCCGGAATGGGCGGAGAATTTCCGCAAAGAAAAGGAGCGATTGGGCTTTTCGCTCTACTCGATCCTCATCGACGTCGGACCGAGCTCGCTTGGAACGCTGAAGGAGTTCAGCGACCGAATCACGACGGTCAAGCAGCTGACGGGGGATGCGGTGAAGGATATTTTCGTCGAGGTGTAGGCTCGGCGCCCGCTGCTTCAGCGGTGCGTCAGGACATTCTGAAACGTCTGAAATAGTTCGTGCAATCCAACCGGTTTGCTGAGATACGCCGACGCGCCGATCTCTTGCGCCTCGGCGCGGCTCTCGTCGGTGGGGTATCCCGTCACCATGATCGCGAGAAGGCGCGGCTGGCGCCGCTTGATCTCCGACAGCAGCTCGATCCCGTCGCTCGGGCCGAGCTTGAGATCGATCAACGCGAAATCGAAAAGCTCGCTTTCGAGCAGCTTGAGCGCGTCGGCCCGATTGGCGGCGGTATTGACGTCGAAGCCCCTTTTCCCGAGCGCCGACGTCATCAGCGCGAGGAAGTTGGGCTCGTCGTCAACGACTAGGATTGGAATCGCCATATGTCGTCCTTCCTTGCGTTCATGCCGCCGACTGGCTGTTAACGGCAGCGTCCACCTGTACCGGCAGCGAAACACGAAACGTTGTTCCCGCGCCGGGGCTGCTCTCGACCTCGATCTTGCCGCCGTGATTAGCGACGATCCGGCGGCAGATCGGCAAGCCGAGGCCGAGGCCGCTCTTTTTCTTCGCGCTGTAAAACGGCTGAAAGATTTTCGGCAGATCGTCCTCAGCGATGCCGTTTCCGGTGTCGCTTACGGCGATTACCAGGGTTGATTCGCCGCCGCTGGCGACGGAAACCGTCAGTTTCCCGCCATGCGGCATTGCATCGATCGCGTTTAAGTATAGATTCACCAGCACCTGCTCGATCTGTCGCGGGTCGGCTTCGATCGGCGGCGGGTTGGGCTGAATCTCCTTCACGGACTCCACTTTTTGTTTGCTTAGACGAGTCGCGATGAGCTGCAGGCTCTTTTCGACGACGTCGCCGGCGTCGCATCGGCGTTTTTCCATCGACCGCGGGCGAGAGTATTGCATCATATCCTGAATGAGTTTTTGGCAGCGCTTGCTTTCTTCCTGCATGATCTTCAGCGCCTGGTATTCCGGGTCGGAAGGCGGCTTGTCCATCAGCAGATCCTCGACGAATCCGAGCACGATGCCGAGGGGATTGTTGAACTCATGCGCCATGGAGGCGGTGAGTTCCCCGAGCGCCACAAGCCGGCCGGATGCGATCAACTGCTGCTCCAATTCCCGCGCCTGGCGGCGGAGCTTGTCCTCGCTCTCGCGCAGCGCTTCCTCGGCGCGCTTGCGCTCGATCAAATCGGCCGCCTGCCGCGCGATAATATCGAACAAGCGCAGGTCGCGCTCCGACGGCTCGTGCCGCTTCGCCCAGTACGTGGAGATCATGCCGACAATTCTGCCAGCGCGCGAGAGCAACGGCGTCGATTGCATCGCCACGATGCCGCTCTGAAGGTAAGCGTCTCGGGAAGCAGCAGGCAGCCAGTCGGTTTTCGTGACATCTGTGATAATCGCCCGACTTCCGACGCGGAGCGCAGCGGCGCAACTGCTTTCCGAATCTATAGTAACGCATTTCCACAGTTTCTCGACTTCGGAACTGAATCCCAGGTTTGCGAGTAGACGCAGCTCTCCGCCGTTGCCGCCCTCCGGATGGAGTATCTGCATGCTCGCGAAATCGGACCGCATGATAGCGACGGCGGCTTCGAGGATCTTTTCGTAGAGACCCTGCGCGTTCTCCTCTTGGACGAGTGCCGCGCTGATACCCTGCAAGAGCTTGGTGTCCGACAGCTCGGCCGAGAGCTGCGCCTGACTGCGCTTGAGCTCTTCCTCGGCTGCCTTCAGACGCGTAATATCCGTTAGGGTAAAGACGCAGCCGCGCGCCTCATCATTCGAGCCGCGTAGCGGTCCGGCGCTCATCAGCAGGTCGAACTTCCGTCCGTCCGCACGGACAAATTCCACCTCGGCGCCTTGGATGATCCGGCCCTCGAGACACGTGGCGATAATCGTGCCGTTTCGCACCGCGCCGTCGGTCGCGACCGAGCAGCTCAAGCCGGTGCCGTTTTTTTCAACGAGACGGAAAACACCGTCGAATCGCCTGTGGAGGACATTCACGCCGGCGAGCTCGTGCGCGGCGCGGCTCGCGCGCGTTATCTCGCCGTCTTCGTCGCAGACCACGATGACATCGACCGCGTGCTCCAGTATCTCGCCCGCGAGCTTGCCCGAAGCGAGAATCTCCTCGCTTCGCTTCTGCTCGGTGAGATCGGTCGCAATCAGGATCAGGCAATGGAGATCGTCGAGATGGAGCGGGCCGATCGAGCAGTAGACGGGAACGCGGCCTTCCGGGGTGGTGAAGGCGATTTCTTCTTTGACCCGGATGTGTCTTCCGGAGCGCAGCAGCGCGTCCAAAAGCGTCTGCGACCGGAAATCGGTGAATTCATCCAGACCGTAGCCGATGACCTTCTCCATCGACCGCCGGAGCATGTCGGCGAATCGCTTGTTGCAGTAGAGCACTGTGCCTTCGGGCGTCAGAGTAGCGGCGCCCTCGTTCATCTCCTGGAGCAGCAAGCGATAAGGATGATCGGCGCCCCGCAGCGTGTAGATCTGGTCGCCTTCGGCCCCGCCGACGACCAGGGCGTCGACCTCGCCGCTGCGAATCGCCTCGAGCGTTTCTTCGGCTTCGCTAAGCCGGGTGCGAAGCGATTCTAGCTCGTCCTGCTTCTTCGCCATCTCAGACATGCTCCTTGGGCTTTAAGTCGAGTCCAAGCAGGATCTTTTCGGTATTCGACATATCGCCGATGAATTTCCGCAGCGGCGGCGGCAGCTCTTTGATCAGCGTCGGCGCGGCGATGATCTGACAGTCCTTCGCCAAACTCGGCTGCTGATAGATGTCGATAACTTCCAGATCGTAGCGGGAGGCCAGGGCTTTCTCGCAGATTTCCTTTATATTCATGACGGCCCGCGTCGACCGTGGAGTCGTCCCGGCGATATACAGGCGCAGGACATACGTGTCGTCGGCGCCGTCGACGTCCGCGCCGTATTCCTTCTCAACGCGGACTTTGGAGTTGCTCATGGATTGCTCCGGGGGCGAATGTCGAGGCCCACGAGCACTTTTTCCGTGTTCGAGAGGTCGCCGATGATCTTTTTGATCGGCTCCGGCAGGTTTCGCACGAGCGTCGGGATCGCGAGAATCTGATCGCCGCGCCCGAGCTGCGGATTTTCCAGCAGGTCGATGACGTCGATGCGGTATTTACCGTCGAGATATTCGGTGCAAATCTTCTTCAGATTGGCGAACGCAGCGAGCGACTTCGGCGTCTGCCCGGCGACATAGAGCCGCAGCTCCCATATCTCGTCGGACGATTTTGCCGTTTTTTCTTTTGCTGCGTGCATGCAAAGCTCCTTTACGATTGTTTGCGGTTGTTCTTCGATTTCCACCGGCCGTTCTCGTCGTCGGCGCGGCGAATACGCGCCATATCGAGCCGATCCGCCGCGAGCTTTTCTTCGCGCAGCCGCTCCTCGGCCAAACCCATTTCCAGTTCCTGGCTTTCCACCTCGTAGGAAGCGCGCAAGGCCGCGATCTGCGCGTCCAGGGCGGCGCGCTTGCGGTCGAGCTCGCGCTGTCTCCGCTCGATTTCCTGCTGTCGCAGGATCGCCGCGGCGGTTTCTTTGGCCTCCTGCGCCACGCGCGCCGAGCCGGTCAGCACGCCCTCGGCTCCCAAGTAAACGTCCAGCAGCTGCGCGCCTTTGGACGTGAGCAGAAATTCTCGGATCTGGTTCGAGTGGGCCATTCCGCGCGACTTGATGACGTAGAGGCCGCGGTTGCGCTCGCCGTTCGATTCGATGTCCCGCAGCAGCAGCCAGGTATCGATCAACGACGACACGCCTATGACGGTACCCTCCATCGCGTCTCCGCCGTGGGTGAGACTAGTGAAGACGGCGGTGATGCCTTTGCTTTTCAGAAAGTCGATCAGTCGGATCAGCATCGACTTGACTTCCAACTGATCGCCGACGGCGAGGTAATTCGTGATCGGGTCGAGAACGACGGCGGGAGGCTGATACTGACTGATCAGCTTATGGATCCGGAGAAGATGCATTTCGAGGCCGTAAATGTTCGGCCTCTCGGCGTCGAACTTGAGCAGCCCTTTTTTCACCCAACCGGCGAGGTCGATGCCGATCGAGTGCATATTGCGCATGATCTGATCGGGGCTTTCCTCCGACGCGACGTACAGGCAGCGCTCGCCGGCGCGGCAAGCGGCCTCGGCGAAATGACCGGCCATGCTCGACTTGCCGGTGCCGGCGGTGCCGGACACGAGAATCGTCGAGCCGCGATAATATCCGCCGCCGAGCATCGCGTCGAGGCGCTGAACGCCGCTCGAGACGCGCTCAAAGCTGATCTTGTGATCCAAACCGAGAGAAGTAACCGGCAGAACCGAGATGCCCTCTTCGTCGATGAGAAACGGATATTCATTGGTGCCGTGCAACGAGCCGCGGTACTTGACCACACGCAGGCGCCGCGTCGACATCTGATCGTTAACCCGGTGGTCGAGGAGGATCACGCAGTCCGAGACATATTCTTCGAGTCCATGGCGCGTGAGCGCGCCCTCGCCGCGCTCGCCGGTGATGACGGCCGTGACGCCTTTCGTCTTGAGCCAGCGGAACAGCCTGCGTAATTCGGCGCGCAGGATATTTGCGTTGGGGAAGCCGGAGAAAATCGCCTCGATCGTATCGAGCACGACACGCTTGGCGCCGATGGAATCGATCGCCAGGCCGAGCCGGATGAAAAGACCTTCGAGGTCGTACTCGCCGGCCTCTTCGATCTCGCTGCGCTCGACGTGGACGTAATCGATGATGAGTTTCTTCTTCTCGATGAGATCATATAAGTCGTAGCCGAGCGACGCGACGTTTTTCGCCAGCTCAGCTTCCGTCTCTTCGAAAGCCATCAAAACTCCGGGCTCGCCGTACTCCATCGCGCCCCGCACGAGAAACTCGACGCCCATGAGCGTCTTGCCGAATCCCGCGCTGCCGCAAATAAGTGTCGGCCGGCCTTTCGGCAAACCGCCGAAAGTGATCTCGTCCAGCCCCTGTATGCCTGTCGGCGCTTTCTCTAATTGTTCATGCCGCGGTGCGCGACTACGCGAGGCGCCGTTTCCAAGCTGCCGTTTGGTTAGTTTTTTGAACGCTCGCTTCATACTGACGTCCGCCTCACGGGACACAAGGTTTGGTCGTTTGTACCGAACGGCTCAACGAGACTAGCGAAAAAGTTCCGTCTATTCTAATAGAAAGCGGAAAAATGAACTTAAGTCTATAGACTCGAGGACTTTTTTAACAATGGGGTATTTACCTGACGCCGACCCGGGGAAATCCCCTAGTAAAGCGCGATCTGAACGTGCTTTTTACGGCATTGCCTCCAGCAGCCGGCCGAAGCCTTTGACCGGCTGATTGACGTGGAGGCGCTTCTGCACGGCCCAGACGCGTGTGGGAACCGGATGGATGACGGGAATCTGCAGGTCTTCTTCGAGGACGTGGATGATATCGAGCGTGCGCCAGCCCGAGCCGAGCATGTAGATCGCTTCGGTGCCGGGATGCTTTAGAACGGCTTTCTTCGTGTGCGCGTAGACCTCCTGTGAAGACAGCCGGCCAACGTCTTCGAATGCGACCGGAATTCCCTCCATCGCCTCGACGGTAAAGCCGGCCTCGCGGAAATATGCCGCGAACATGTCGTTGATCGATCCGGTGAAGTACGTCACGCCGACGAACTTCTTCACTTTAAGCGCGTGCAGCGCCTCGACCTGTGTCTGGCTCGCGGTAACGATCGGCAGGCCGTATTTCTTTTCCCACTCGCGGGTGATCTCGGCTTCGCGCTTGAAGCCGTGCACCATGAACGGCGGCGCGCCTTCGGGATGAATCAAATCGACGCCGTGCGTCGCCAGCTCTTGCACCCGTTCTTCGTAGGCCGCGAGCGCGCCGCGGAACTCGTCCGCATCGCCGCGCTTAAAGCCGACGTAGGTCGGCAGGACGCCGATGCCTTCGGGCAGCAGACGGATGAACTCCTCCAGCGACCCCGGGCGGTGCGTCGGCTTGATGAGCCCTACGGTTCCTCGCCAGCTCGTATATGACATGCTCTCCTCCGATTCGCTCTCGAAAACCATATTACAAGCGAAGATCGCTTGGCAACGCTGCCGCAGCATTTTATGATCGTGTATCTCCATGGCGATCCGGCATATCTCCCCCGCGCAAGCGAAACAGCGGCTCGACGAGGCAGCAGCGGTCGCGCTTTTCGATGTCCGCGAGCGCGGCGAATACAATCAGGGCCACATTCCCGGCAGCACCTCGCTCCCGCGCCGCGACATCGAATTCCGCCTCGCGCGCCTGCTTCCGGCGCAAAGCGTGCCGGTGATCGTGACCGGCGACGGCGGCGCGCGCGACGACCGCGCGGCGGTCGCTTTGATCCGCGCCGGCTGCGACGATGTCGCGATCTTGGGAGGCGGCTTCGCCGCCTGGTCGCAGTGCGGCTATTCCACCATCTCGGGCGTGAACGTTCCGAGCAAGGCGTTCGGGGAGAAAGTTCACGCGGAGCGCCGCGTGCCCGAAACGACGCCGCAGGAGCTCGCCGAGAGCGTTCGCCGCGGCGCGAAGCCGTTGGTCCTCGATGTCCGCACGCCGGAAGAATTCGCGCGCTTCTGCATTCCCGGCGCCGTCAATGTGCCGGGAGGCGATTTGATTCTTTGGGCGGAGGAGCTGAAAAACTCGCGCCCGTCCATCGTCGTCAACTGCGCCGGACGCACGCGCAGCATCGTCGGCGCGGAGGCGCTCCGTCGCCTAGACGTGAAAGACGTGCGCGCGCTCAGGAACGGCACCATGGGCTGGGTGCTCGCGGATTACGAGCTGGAGCGGCCGCAGCGAAGCCCGCGTGCGCCGTCACCGTCGAGCCGCGCCGCGGCCGAGCAGCTCGCGTCCCGTATCGCCGAAGAAGAAAAGATCGCCTTTATTTCCGTCGCTCAGGTTGAAGAGGTCTTGACCGCCGTCAAAACCACGACAGTCTATCCGATCGATGTCCGCTCGCTCGACGAATACCTGTCGGGCCACATCCCCGGATTCTTCAATGTGCCGGGCGGCCAGGCGGTCCAGTGCGCCGACGATCACATCGCCGTGGGCGACGCGCGCATTATTTTCGCCTGCGACCGAACGGCGCGGGCCGTCATGGCGGCGTACTGGTTTCGGCAAATGGGCTTTCGCAACGTTTTCGTCCTTCGGGACGGAACCGAAGGCTGGATGCGGTCGGGCCGCCATCTCGAAACCGGTCGGCCGAGCGAGCGCGTATTCGGCCTGGATGAAGCGCGCGCGCGCATCGCGTTTATTTCCGGCAGCGCGCTCGCGGAGTCGATCGATGGCGGCGAAGACCTCCTGGTTGTCGACGTTGGTCTCAGCACGGAATACGCGAGCGGGCACGTCCCCGGCGCGGTGTGGCTGTCGCGCGGCTGGCTCGAAGAAATTCTGCCCAAGCACTATCCGGAAATGCGCCTGCCTATTGTCGTTACAGCAGCCGACGAGCGGCAGTCGATTTTCGCCGCGGCGGCGATTTCCGACATCGGTTATGGAAACGTGCGGGTCCTCGCCGGAGGAACCAAGGATTGGATCGCTCGAGGCAAACCGGTGGAGACCGGACTCACAAAAGCGCTCGCCGAGGCGAACGATGTCGTTCTCTCGGCGTCGGTGACCGGCGATAAAGACGCGATGCGCCGCTATCTCGATTGGGAAGTAAAGCTGACGGGAAAAGCGGAGTAAGAGACTATGAGCGGCCGGATGCGCTCGCGCGCGCGGCGTTTTCGAGCGCCCTGCCGTAGCTCGCGAGAAGATCTTTCTCTTCCTCGGCCGTGACGCCGATTTGCGGCCGGCGCACCGTTGCGCTTGCGATCAGGCCTTCGTGGCGCAGAATGATTTTGATGCGCGCGACGGCTTCGACGATCGGCTCGGCAAAGACGAGCTCCTTCAGCTCCGCCAGCTCGGTCTGCACGCGCAACGCTGCGAGCTGATCGCCGGCGCGGCCGGCGCTGTCGATAGCGCCCCAGCGCGCGGTCGCGAGATTGGAAACGCCGATGAGCGCGCCGCTGGCGCCGAGGCCGTAGCTTTCCGCCACGAAGCGATCGTTGCCGGTGAGCACGGCCATGCCGCTCCCCTCCGCCGCCAAGCGCTGCATCGTCTCCGTGAAAAGATCGATGTTAAACGAAGCTTCCTTATACGCGACGACGTTCTCCAGGCGAGCGATGCGGCAGACGGTCTCGGGATCGTACAGATAGCTCGCGACGGGAATCTGAAAGAGCACCACCGGCAGCTTGCAGGCGCACGCGACGTCCTCGAAAAAACGGCGCTTGAGCTCGCCGCCGACCTTGCCCCAGGCAAACAGCAGCGGCGGAAAAATCATCGCCGCGTCGACCGGCAGGTGCTCGAGGTCGCGGACGATCGCGATCGCCTCGTCCGTCGACTGCGGGGCGATCGCGGCTATGTGCACCTTACCTGCCTCGCGCGCAGCATCGCCTGAGATTCTATAGACCTCGCGCTTTTCCTCCGGCCGCAAAACCGGGCCTTCGCCAATGCGCGCGCACGAGACCAGACCCGCCACCTCGGGGATGGCGGCGAAGTGGCGCGTCAGGCGTTCCAGGCTAGCGATATCGACCGCGCCCGAAGGCAGGAAGGGCGTCACATGCGGGACGAAGAGTCCCTGAAAGCGCTCGTCTTTGAGCATCATTTAAACGCCTTGAAGGATTTTTGCAAATTTCGCTTTCAAGCGCGCCCGCATCTCCGGGGCCACGTCGACGACGATGGGAAATTTTCCCTTGAGCTTACGCTCGTACGGCATACAGGCGTCGATGAGAATGCGATTGTTGAAGTTGCCGGGCAAAAACATCGGGTCGCGTCCCGAAGACCAGGCGCGCTGGATCGTATCGATGTCGGTCATCGGATCGAAGCGCGTGCACATCGCCCACAGCACCTGATCGAGGTCGGAGCAGTCGATGTCGTCGTCGACGACGACCGTCCATTTGCCGTTATACGCGCCGGCGGCGCAGTTAGACGCGACGTGCAGCACGTTGCGCGCATGGCCGGGATAGCGCTGGCGGATTTGGATCGCGGTGAAGCGCGTCGCCGGCCCGCCTTCGTGATTCCACACGCCGAGAATCTCCGGCAGGCCCGCGGCCTCGAGCGCCTGCCAGATCTCCGCCGCGCCCGCGATGCCTTTGAGCAATCCGGTCTCGTCGACGGGCTTGTGCTGCGGCGCGCAAGTAAGAATCGGATTGTCGCGGTAGAGGACCGTCTTCACGTCGATGTACGGCCGCGGCACGACGTCGTCGGAATAGTAGCCCATCCATTCGCCGAACGGCCCCTCGGGCTTGACGTTGCCGGGCACCGCCTCGCCTTCGACGACGATCTCGGCGTCGGCGGGAATCGGAAAGCCGGTATACGGGCCTTTGACGACTTCCACCGGCTCGCCGCGGATGCCGCCCGCGAAATCGTATTCGGAAACGCCGCGCGGCAGCGGGCTCGACGAGAGCAGATAGAGCAGCGGGTCCTGGCCGCAGACGATGGCGAACTTGCAGCTCTGGCCGCGCTCGAAATATTTGTCGCGGTGGATGCGGCCGTGCTTGCCTTCGGTGATCTGGCAGCCGATCGTCTTCTCGTCGTACACCTGGCAGCGATAGGCGCCGAAGTTATACCAGCCGTCGTCGGGGTCTTTGGTGATGCACATGTCCGCGGTGCCGATGTAGCGCGCGGTGTCCTGCTGGTGATGGATCGGCACGGGAAACTTCAGCACATCGACCTTATCGCCTTCGAGCACGTTTTTGAGGATTGGGCCATCCTTGACGAACTTGGGCTTCAAGAGCGTCATGTTCTGCATGCGCTCGTGATAGGCCTTGACGACATCGGCCTTGTGCTCGAATTCGAGCGGGAGGCCGAGCGTCATAGCGACGCGCTTGAGCGAGGAGAACTGGCCGTAAAGCGTGCGGTATCCTTTGGGATATCCGGGCACCTCGTCGAAGAGAATCGCCGGCGCTTTGCCTTTGGCGGTTTGGGTGAGGAGCTGCGTCGTCGCGCCCATCTCGCGGTCCCAGTGGGCGCCGTTGATCTTGACCAGCTCGCCCATGCGCTCGACCTGCTCGATCCAATCGCGCAGCCCGCGATAGGCGACGCCGCCTTCGGCGTGATTGATTTTCTTTTCGACCTTCGCCATCCGCTCTCCCCCGTTATGCGCCCGCCGCCGCCCGCGCCTGCGGCTTGGACGAGAAGCCCTGCTTGAGCCACCACTCGGCGACTTCCGTGCCGGTCGCGAACCAGACGCCTTCGTGGGACTTCATGTATTGAATAAGCTGCCTCAGCGCGGCGGCGCGGCCGAAGCGGCTGGAAATATACGGATGGAACTGGAACGTGCAAAAGTTCGGCGAAATTCCCGCTTCCTCGTAAATGTCGTCGAAGAAGCTCTTCCAGACGACCAGAGCGTCGTTCGGGTTGCCGGAATCGCGGTGGCCATAGGTGCGGCCATCGCCGAACGGCTGGCGCGGCAGCTCGACGATCTCGCGCGTTCCGTCGCTCCAGATGAAGGGCAGATCGTGTGAGAACGAATTGCTGTTCCAGAGATAGCCCTGCTCCATGAGCAGCTCGATGCTGTTCGGGCTCTGCGTGCACGAGCGCCAGCCGATCGGCCGCCGTCCCGCGCGCGTCTTGAGCATCTCCAGCGTGCGCCGGATCACGTCGCGCTCTTCCTCGCGCGTCAGATCGCGCGCGACCTCGTGGTGATAGCCGTGGCCTGCCACTTCGTGGCCGCGCTGCGCGATCGCCGCCATGGCCTCCGGGAATCGCTCGGCGATGCCGCCGCAGGTCATGAAGGTCGCCTTGACCTTGGTCTCGTCGAGGATGCGGAGAATGCGCCAAATGCCGGTGTTCGGGCCGTATTCGCCCTGCGTGTATTCTTCGTGATTGATCTTGCCGTTCTTGTCCGGCTTCACGTCCTCGCCGCCCTGAAAATCGAAGGTCAGCGCGACCGCGAGGCGCGCGCCGTCGGGCCAAAAGATTTTCCCCTGCGCATGATGTTCGGTCAGCATGGTAGGCGCCCTCCTTGGAAAGATGGGAATCCCCAACGGCTTCAATACAACTTTCGCCCCGGACCCGCAACCGAAACTAGCGCGCCGCGACGGCGACGAAGGTATCCCTGAACTCCTGCGCGTAGCGCGAGTAATTTTTCTGCACGCGCTCCCAATCCATCTCCATGAGCTTGATCTTGGTCACGCGCGCGATCGGCTGCTCGAGATCGACGCGCGAGCTGTTGCGCCCCATCTGGCGGAAAATATCCTGCCCGTCGCGCGAGAGGATGTAATCGATAAAAACTTTCGCGGCGTTGGGCCGCGGTGCGCTCTTCGGCAGCATCACGCAGACCGGCGGATTGGGGGCCAGCGGCTCAATGGCGTGCCACTCGACTGGGGCGCCTTTGCCCTTGAGGCTCTCCGCCTCGTGGACGCGCAGCGTGGGCGCGAGCGCGAACTCGCCGGCCGCCATTAATTGACCGAGCAGCGTGTGGCCGCGGCGGATCTGCGGGTTTTGCTGCGCGATGCGGCGCATCAAGTCCTTGCCTTTCTCCTCGCCCATGAGCTGGAGGATCGAGGCGTACCATTGCACGTCCTCTTCCTCCAGCCCGATCTGCCCTTTCCACCGCGCGCGCGTGAGATCCTCCCAGCGTTTGGGGACGTCCTGCGGCGTCACCTGTTTCGCGTTGTAGCCGAGGACTTCGAGGTTCCAGTAGATGCCGGACCAATACCCGTCGCGATCCTTCAGCGCGGGATTGGTGCGCTCGCGCTCCGGCGAGGCGTACGGCGCGATGTAGCCGGCGTCCTTAAGCTGCCACGCCTGCAGCCCGCTGATGATATAGACGTCCGCCAGGTTGCGGCCGGCTTTGACCTCGGTGGCGATTTTTTGAATTAATTTTTCGCCTGTCGCGCGGAACGGCTCGACAGTCAAATAAGGCGCGCGCTTGCGGAAGCCGTCGAGAATCTTCTGTGTGTCGGGGACATTGGTCGTGTGATACACCACCAGCGACTTCTCTTCGCGCGCTTTCGCCGTCCAGTCCTGCGCCAAAGCCGCGTTCGCAGCGAAGACGATAAGGATCGCCAGCAAGTATTCGAATATATGTGACTGCGCGCTTTTCATCGAATCCTCCCGCGGACATCGCTCGGCGCAGTTTGCCTGCTATAATATTCCATCGCGCAAGTCCATACGGCGCGGCTTGATTCGCCGCCGTGCCGAACCTATACTCCGAGCGCGGGGAGGCCCACATGTTTCCTCATCTGAAGAACTTCAATCTGAAGCAGTGGATCGACGAGAACCGCGGCAGCTGGGGTCAGCGCCGCGTCATCTGGGAGGATTCGGACTTCATCGCGTTCGTCACCCGCGGACCCAACAGCCGCAAAGACTTTCACATCAACCCCGGCGATGAAATCTTTCACCAGCTCGAAGGCGAGCTGAACCTCCACTACATGCAAGGCAAAAACCATGAGATCGCCGTGTTGAAGCCCGGCGAGATGTTCCTTCTGCCCGCAAACGTGCCGCATTCGCCGCGGCGCGGGGACGGCTCGTGGACCTTCGTCGTCGAGCGCAAACGCGGGCCGGAAGAGCGGGATCATTTCGTCTGGTTCTGCGAAAGCTGCGGCGAGAAGCTCTACGACATGACCGTGCGCTTCGACGATCCGAGCGACGCCGTCAAGACCGCGACCGAGAAGATCCGCTCGGATGCGAAGCTCCGCACCTGCGGGCGCTGCGGCGAAGTGCTCGCCGCCTGACGGACCGCTCCATTCTCTCAAGCCTCCGCATGTGCACGCTCGCGCTATATCTCCGCCAATTCGAAAACTACCCGCTCGTGATCGCGGCCAACCGCGACGAACATTTCTCGCGCGCGACGGCGGCGCCGCAGATCTGGCCGAAAATTCCCAAAATCGTCGCCGGCAAAGATCTCGTCGCCGGCGGAACGTGGCTCGGCGTCAACGCGCGCGGCATCGCCGCCGGAATCGTCAACCGAAGACTTCAACTGGATGCAGGCACAACGCCGCGCTCGCGAGGGCTGCTCTGCCTCGATATGCTGGAAGCGGCGTCGCTGGCGGACGCGCAGGCGGCGCTTCCGTACGAGGACGCCGGCCGCTATCAAGCATTCCTCCTTTTGGCCGCGAGCGCGGACGGCGCTTTCGCCGCATACAATGCGACCGACATCGAGTGCCGTCCTCTCGCGCCCGGCCTGCATGTCTTCGGAAATACTTCATTCACCGGCGAAGACGGCAAGAAGCTCGATCGCGCGCGCGAGATCTTCGCAGCCGCGGGCGATGCGCTCGCGCCTTCGCTGGTTCAACCTGGGGGACTGGATGCGGCCGTCGACATTTTACGAGGAGTTCTGGGTGACCATACGCCGATCGAGACCGGCGACGCGAAGGGCGCTCTCTGCGTGCACACGCCGGATGCGGATTACGGCACGGTCTCGTCAAGCATCATTTTCCTTTCGACCATCGACCGTAAATTCTATTTTTATCACGCTCCGGGTCCGCCATGCCGGACGGATTTTCAATCAGCGGCGTCGCTGGAGATTTCATGAGCGCCGCGGCCGCGCCCAGAAGCGCGTCGACGGTCATCCTCTTGCGCTCCGGCGAGAAGAACGGCATCGAAGTCTTTCTCACGCGCAGGCCCGAGGCGATGGACTTCCTCGGCGGCGCGTACGTCTTCCCCGGCGGAACGGTCAGGAAAGACGACTGCTCTGACAAGATCCAGAAGCGCTGCCGCGGATTATCCGCAAACGTGGCCAGAGACATTCTCGGCGCGCATCTCAAGCCCGAGATTGCTCTCGGCCACTGGGTCGCGGGGATGCGCGAGGTCTTCGAAGAGGTGGGCGTGCTGTTGTGCGCCGGAGAAGCATCGCTAGAGACGAAAAAGTCCGAGCTGGAGCGCGAGCGCCGTCGCATCGTTCGGCGCGAGACCACGTTTGCTGCTATGCTGGAGGCCCAGAATTTATCTTGCGACGCGGGCGCCCTGCTCTATTTTTCCCACTGGCTCACGCCCGAAGAATTCGCGATGCGCTTCGATACGCGCTTCTTCGTCGCGCTGCTGCCAAGCGGACAAACGCCGCTGGAGCGCTCCGAAGAAGTCGCCGACAGCCTCTGGATCGCGCCCGAGCGCGCGCTTCAGCTTTACGCCGAGCGAAAGCTGCCGATGATCTTCCCCACGTACGCGTCGCTACGAACGCTGGCGGATTTCGAGACGGTGGAAGCGGTGATAAAGGCGTACAACGGGGCCAACCGCCACCGCTGACCTATGAAGTCTTATAAGCCTTACGAAGAGCCGAAAGCTAAAGTCATCGACATTAGCCGCCGCAATGACATCGTAACTATTATTTTGGAGGTGTCATCTATTGACCCGGGACCGTTAGCACCCAGTGGACTCTATGTCGTGGGTGATCCGGGAAAGCAAGTTATCGAATTTCACAAGTTACAAGCAGCAAACGGAAAAGTCCTTACATTCGAAACGTATAACTACAATGGGAAACTTCCTGACATCGGCTCTTTGTATCTCCACCGTCTTTGGTGGACACCTGATCAACTTGAGGCGGTCAAAGACACTTCACGAATATGGACGCACGAGAAATATCCCGACAACGGCGATCATGACCACTGTCTTTTAACTTGGGAAACAATCGCCGCGTACGCGGAACAAAACGGCGGCTACCGCTCAGGAAGAGATTGGATCACCGAAGCGGCGTACCAAACCTATATAGTGGACGACAAACTGCGGGTTCGCAAAAAGCAGACAGACTAACCTTACGGCACTTTCCCGCCCCACAATTCTTTTAAGAAGCCACTCTTTTCCAAGTCTTCCGCGAAGCGGTTATCGTAGATCTCGCTAGGCTTTTTTCTAACCGCAGTCTCCGCTTTCGCCAACTCGACGGCGTCGGCGACCTGGTCGCCAGGGACGAGCAATCGGCGGTTGACGATCGCCTTGGCGTAGGCATCGTAAGAAGATTGCAGCGCCTCGGCGTCTTTCAGTTTAAGCGCCTTGCTGACCGATGCCTTCGCCTTGTCGGGATTCTTCTCGACAAAGTAAACGGCTTCAGCGAAAGCGGCGACGACGCGCTGCGCAAGCTGTGGTCGCTCCTGGATCATTTTCGAATTCGTGTGCACGGAGCTGTAGATGAACGGAAGCTTGAGGTCGTTGAGATTGTAAACCAGATTGAAGCCGTCGCGCTTTCCGCGCACGTCGAGCGGCGGCGTGACGATGATCGCCTGGATGACGTCCTGCGCCATCGCGTTGTAGCGCTCCGACTGGCTGCCGCCGATCGGTCTCAGCTTCACGTCCTCTTCGGTAAGGCCGAATTTTTTCAGCAGCGCGCGCGACAATCGATAGCTCAAATCGCCGGGGCGCGTAACGCCGATGCTCTTGCCCTTCAAATCTTCGGGGCGCTTCACGTCCTTCCGCGCGAGCAGCACATAGGGGAGTCCGACGAGCGGCGCGGCGATCAGCTTACCGTCGATGCCGGTCGCCATGCCGGGAATCGTCCCGTCGGCGGCACAGAAAAGAAACTGGATTTCGTCGGAAGCGAGCGCGGTGAGCGAGATGCCGCTGCCGCGGACGTAAATGTGATTCGCCTTGATGCCGTACTTGTCGAACAGGCCGTTGTCGATCGCGGTATAGAGATGAACGAAGCCGCCGGAGACGGCGCAGGTCGCGATGCGGATGCTCACCGGCGTCTCGCCGGGCTTGGCGAGATACGGATTCGCCCCGACGGCTGACGGGGCAAAGCCGATGGAAAGCAAGATCGCGGCGATGAGTGCGGGGCGCTTCATGGTTTACTCCAATAGCATGCCTGAGGCCGCTGAGCGGCCGTCAATATTGCGGCTTGAAAGCGAACCGATGCGTCGTTTGCGTGAAGCGGATCGTGCGCGTCTTCGAGCGCATCACGACGGAATGCGTCGTCGCGCCGCCGGGAAAGAAATGCACGCCCTCGAGGTAGTCGCCGTCGGTGACGCCGGTCGCGGCGAACATGACGTCGCCGCCGGCGAGCTCCTCTAGCGAGAATTTTTTGTGAATGTCTTTGATGCCCATGGCCTGCGCGCGCTCGACTTCCTGCGGGTTGCGGAACTTGAGCCTCCCCTGCATGTCGCCGTCGACGCAGCGGAGCGCCGCCGCAGCGAGCACGCCTTCCGGCGCGCCGCCGATGCCGAGCAGAAGATCGATGCCGGTCTCGGCCTTGGTGGTGGCGATCGCCGCCGAGACGTCGCCGTCGCCGATGAGCCGGATGCGCGCGCCCGCCTGCCGTACTTCTTTGATCAGCGCCTCGTGGCGCGGGCGGTATAGAATAATGACGGTGAGATCTTCGACGCGCGCGCCTTTCGCCTCGGCGAGCGCCTTCAAATTTTCCGTCGGGCTCTTGTCGAGATCGACGACGCCTTTGCCGACCGGCCCGACGGCGATCTTGTCCATATAGGTGTCGGGCGAATGGAGAAACGATCCTTTGTCGCCCATCGCGATGACCGACAGCGCGTTGGGCCCTCCGTTGGCGCAGATCGTCGTGCCTTCGAGCGGATCGAGCGCGATGTCCACCTCCGGCGCGTGATCGCCGCTGCCGACTTTCTCGCCGATGTAGAGCATCGGCGCCTCGTCGCGCTCGCCTTCGCCGATCACGATCGTGCCGTCGATGACGACGCCGTTGAAGGCCTTTCGCATCGCGTCGACCGCAGCTTGGTCGGCCGCCTTCTCATCGCCCCTGCCCATCCAGCGCGCGGAGGACAGCGCAGCCGCCTCAGTCACGCGCACGACTTCTAGCGCGAGGTTTCGGTCCACGTCTTTTTCCCTCCTATGAGAGATTCGATCAGCTCGAACGCTCGCGGCGCGACGACGCCGCTCTTTGCCGCGTCGCGCTCGTTGAAGCCGAAAGGCTTCGGCGCGCCCTCGTCCGCGGCGCTGTAGAGAATGAACGGCACCGGCTCGGCGACGTGCGTCTTGAGCGCGATCGGCGTCGGATGGTCCGGCAGGAGCAGCAGGCGCCAATCTTTGCGGCCGCTCAGTTTATCGACGACCGTCCCCACGACCTTCTCGTCGAAGTTCGCGATCGCCTCGATCTTTTTCTCGGCGTCGCCCATATGGCCCGCTTCGTCGGGCGCTTCGACATGAATGAAAATCAAATCCTTCTTTTCGAGCGCCGCGACCCCATATTCACCCTTTCCTTTATAATTGGTGTCGAAAAACCCCGTCGCGCCTGGAACTTTTATCCGCTCCAGTCCTGCATAGACGCCCAGGCCGTTGATGATGTCGACGGCCGAGATCACCGAGCCGTCGATCCCGAAGCGCTTCTTGAGCGTCGGCAGCGCCGGCGCCCTGCCCTGCCCCCAGAGCCAGATCGTCGTCGCGCGGCGCTCGCCTTTCTTCTCGCGCTTTTTATTGACGGGATGTGCCGCGAGAATTTCGCGCGAGCGGCGCATGAGATCGGTCAGACGCTCGGCGCCGTCGCCCGAAGGCATGTGCGGCGCGATTTCCTTGTCGGTGATGTCGTGCGGCGGCGTGGTATCCATCTTTTCCTTGCCGGAGCGCCAGACCATCAAGTTGCGGTAGCTGACGCCGGGAAAGAATTCGATGCCGCCGCCGCCGAGCTCGCGGTTCAGGTCGCGGATGATCTCCGCCGCCTCTTGGCTCGTGATGTGGCCGGCGGTGAAATCTTCCATGATCTCGTTCGCGCCGTTTTTTCCGATCGTTACGAGGTTGCAGCGGAACGCGATGTCTTTGGGCGAAAGATCGATGCCGACGCTCGCCGCTTCGAGCGGCGCGCGGCCGGTGTGATAGATCGCCGGATCGTATCCCAGGATGCTCATATTGCCGACGTCGCTGCCGGGCGGAAAGCCTTCGGGAATCGTGTGCGCGAGGCCGAAGACGCCGCGCGACGCGAGCCGGTCCATGTTCGGCGTCGAAGCGATTTCGAGCGGCGTCCGGTTGCCGTATTTTTCCAGCGGCCAGTCCGCCATACCGTCACCCTGGAGGATGATATATTTCATGATGCGGCTTCGCGCTCGAAGAGCTCTTTCAAATGCTTCATGTCGGCGGCGATGCGCATCGGCTTGTCCGATTGCCCGATCGCGGTATCGGGATCCTTCAGGCCGTGGCCGGTGAGCGTGCACACGACGACTTCGCCCTTGCGGAAAATTTTCTGCTTTTGTTTTTGGATCAGGCCGGCGACGGAAATCGCCGACGCCGGCTCGGCGAGAATGCCCTCGCAGTTGGCGAGCAGCTTGTACGCGGCGATGATCTCGTCGTCGGTCGCGCTCTCGATGACGCCGCCGGATTCGTCGCGCGCGGCGACCGCCGACTGCCAGCTCGCGGGATTGCCGATCTTGATCGCGGTCGCGATCGTCTCCGGCTTCTCGATCACGCGCCCGAGCACGATCGGCGCGGCGCCGGCCGCTTGAAAGCCCATCATCTTGGGCGGCACGGAGATGCGCCCGATGCGATTGTATTCCTGATAGCCTTTCCAGTAGGCGGTGATGTTGCCGGCGTTACCGACCGGAAGAAAGTGATAATCCGGGGCTGCGCCCAGATGATCGCAGATCTCAAAGGCCGCGGTCTTCTGTCCGTCGATGCGATAAGGGTTGACCGAGTTGACGATCGTTACCGGATAACTCTTCGCGATCTCGCGCACCATCTTGAGCGCGGCGTCGAAGTTGCCGGCGATCTCGATCACTTTCGCGCCGTGGATCATCGCCTGGCTGAGCTTGCCGAGCGAGATGTTTCCCTGCGGGATGAGGACGTAGGCCTTCAATCCCGCGCGCGCCGCGTACGCCGCGGCCGACGCCGACGTGTTGCCCGTCGACGCGCAGATCACCGCCCTGCTGCCCTCTTCGACGGCTTTGGTGATCGCCATCGTCATGCCGCGGTCTTTGAACGAGCAGGTCGGATTCATGCCTTCGAGCTTCAAGTAAAGCTCGATGTCCGGATTGATCGCGCGCTCGAGGTTGTGGCAGCGGACCAGCGGCGTGTTGCCTTCGAGCAGCGTGATGATGGAGTTTTCGTCTTCGACCGGCAGAAACTCGCGGTAGTAACGGATAACGCCCGGCCACGCGGTCCCGGATTTCGGCGCCGCGCCGGGCTTCGCCATCTTCGCTTCTCTCGACTTCACTTTAATTCCAGATTGGAAACCAGAGCGGCTCGGCGAGCATGTAGTCCCGCCGACCGATCACTTTCATAGCATTCTTTATCTGCCCGATGGAAGAGCGTTCCAGCGTGATGACGAACGGAAGGATCGTCTCGGGAGCGCCGGCGATGCGATAGCTCGACGCGAGCGCTTGAAGCTCGTCGCGGCTGTGGCTGAGCTGCCAGATCTCGGAGATATTGATGCCAGCTTCCCCCAGGGTCTGGCAGATATCGCCGACGATGCCGGCGCGGTCCTTCACGATGAAGCGGAGATAAAAACCCGCGCTGATCTTGTCTTCGGCTTGAATCGATAGTTTGCCCGGCTTTACCAGCGGTACGAAGCCGCCGCGCGATTTATCGCGCGCAAGATCGAGCACGTCGCCGAGGACCGCGATCGCGGTCGGTCCGCCGCCGGCGCCGGGCCCGGCGAAGGCGTAGCTCCAATCGCGGCCCGAAGCGCCGCTGCGCTTGCCGCGAAAAAAGATCGCGTTGG
>JAJPJQ010000043.1 GCA_021324155.1 Pseudomonadota bacterium | reverse complement strand
CCGCACGAGGGGTACGTGGAGATCGACTTCCCGCCGCGCGGTCAGGTTTGTAACGAGTGTCGGGCGCTCGCAGGCAGTTGAGCCGCGACCCTTGTATGGCGCAACCGATTCAACTAAGCTGCGGCGAATGGAAGCGGGGGTCTGGATTCTCCATTGCCGCGGATGCAGCAACGTGTTCGACGTTCCGGTGAAAGCCGACGAGAGTATTTTTACCCACACCAAGACGCTGCGTTGCCCGCTATGCCAGGCTACGCCGCAGAATGCGGGCGACTGGCATGACATCGTGGATTTCAAGTTGCCGCCCTTGAACTGACCGCTTCTCATCGTTTCGCCTTCCGACAGCTGAGACTCTCGCGCCGGCGCGGCTCTTGACGCAGCGGCGCTGCTCGCGCTCGAACCACCCCGACGAGCCGCCATGGGAAGATCGCAGCGCCAGAATACTGAAGCTCGGCATGCCGCAATCGCTCGCGACATAACGGTCGCCATTCTAGGGCAGATTAGCGATATGAACGCGAGCTGGGTTCTAACCACAGGCAACGGCACAAAGCTTGGTAAAGCCGCTGGCGATATTTTTAGCGCAGTCTTGGAGGCTGTTCAGAAGGCGAAATGATGCCCCATTCCACAGCCTCGAAAGATCGGCGCGAAAAGTTTTCACCTTTCCGCGCCGGTTTTTTCATCTTTCGCTACACCGCCCCTACTTTTTTGTTTCCGTACGTTAGGCCCCACTTGTCCGCGGCGTGCGACTATAATATTACCGTCGCATGCTCATCCTCTGTTTCCGTTTCGTAATCGTCCTCGTTTTCCTCCTCGCGCTCTTCGCCGCTCCCGCCCACGCCGCCAAGCTCTACGTCGTCTACGCCTCGATCGGCGGGACGCAGGCGGTCGGCTGGGTGGCGCGCGAGGCGGGGCTTTTCGCCAAGCACGGCCTCGACGTCGAATTGCTCTTCACCGGCGGCGGGCGCGCGGTGACGTCGCTCCTCGGCGGCGACACGCCGATCGTGACGGTCGGCGGGCCGTCGGCGATCGCGGCGCGGCTCGGCGGCGCCGACATCGTGCTGACGGCGCACATCTTCGATACGATCCTCTATTCGCTGATGACCGCGCCGGAGATAAAAACCGTTGCGGACTTGAAGGGCAAGAAGATCGGCGCGAGCCGCTTCGGCTCGGCGACCGACTTTTCGCTCCGCTACGTGCTCCAGCACTACGGCCTCGACCCGATGAAGGACGTGACGATTTTCCAGATCGGCGGCCAGGCCGAGACGCTGGCGGCGCTGCGCGCGGGGTCGATCCACGGCGGCGTGATCGCCTCGCCGGCGACGGCGGAGGCGAAGCGCCTCGGCATGAAAGAATTGGTCAACATGGCGACGCTCAACGTCCCGTACCCTCAGACGGCGATCGCGACGACGGAGAGATATTTAAAACAGAACCGCGACACGGTCGTGCGCTTCACGCGCGCGTACATCGACGGCGCGCGCCGCTTCAAGGCCGACCGCGAGTTCTCGATCGGCGTGATCGCCAAGTACACCAAGATCTCCAGCCGCCCGACGCTCGAGGCGACTTACGACGACTACGCGCCCTACGTGAAGATGAAGCCCACGCCGACGACGCAGTCGGTGCAGACCGTGCTCGATCAGCTGGGCGCGACCGACGCGCGCGTGAAGGGCGCCAAGCCGCGCGAGTTCATCGACCCGAGCGTGATCGAGCAGCTGGAGAAAGAGGGATTCTTTCAGTGAGCCGTGAGGAGTCAGGAGTAGGGCGATCCGCGTGCCGTGCCTGAAGCGCTCTTCGATTTTATTTCACCGGCCGAAAATTTTCCGCACTGTGAGCGCAACCACGGCGATCCACACGATGATAATCGCCGCGGCGCCGATCCACCCGAGAAATTTCGTCTCGGCGGCCGCGCGCGCGGCTTTTGCGCGGCACTCGGACCAGACGTCCGGCGGAATCAGCTTGACGGCGAGCGCGACGCCGAGGGGAACGAGGACGAGATCGTCGAGATAGCCGATCACCGGGATGAAGTCGGGGATCAGATCGATCGGGCTCACGGCGTAGGCGACGACCGAGCCGGCGAGAAGCTTGGCGTACCACGGCACGCGCGGGTCTTTGAGCGCGAAATAGAGCGCGTAACCCTGCGTCTTTAACTCGCGCGCGCTCGCTTTCCAGCGTTTCAGCGCCATTGTCGCATGATCTTTAATCGCCACCTCTTTGACAACCGGATTAAATGGATATAAGTAATAAAAGAGTACCCCACCACAGTGAAACACGGTATACAAAACGGAAGCTGGAATGTGACAGCCGGCCGCGAGATGCACCCTCAGGGGTGCATCTTTTTTTTCAGACCGGCGGAGGTTTGGCCTTGCGCGAGCAAATAGAGATCCTGGCGTCGCTTCAGAACGTCGACCGCGAAATCAAAGATAAAAACCTAGCCAAAAAATCCCTCACCGACGAGATCGATAAACGGGAAAACGAGATCGGCCAGAAGCGCCGCGAAGTGGCGCAGCTCAAGGCCGAATGGAACGAGAAGGAAAAACTCCGCCGCGAAAAAGACGCGCAGTTCCAGGACGAGGGGCGCAAAGCCACCGACAAGCGGATGCGCATGACGCGCATCAAGAACATCCGCGAGCTGCAGGCGCTCCAGCACGAGGTCGATCAGATCAAGATGCAGAACTCCCTCATCGAGGAGGAGCTGATCGCGATCATGGAGGACCTCGAGACGCGCGGCGCGGCGCTCAAAGAGCGCGAAGCGGAATTGAAGACGCTCGAAGAGGCGTGGGGAGCGGAAAAGGACGCGCTCGCGGCGCAGGTCGCCGAGATCGACAAGCAGGTCGCCGAGACCGCGAGCGGCAGACAGACGATCGCGGCACAGCTCAACGGCGACCTCATCGGCCGCTACGAGATGATTTTCCGCGCGCGCGGCGGCACGGCGGTCGTCGGCGTGACCGACGGCATCTGCCAGGGCTGCTACATGAACATCCCGCCGCAGCTCGCGAACGAAATCCGCAAGAACGAGCGCCTGAACCTCTGCCCGAGCTGCCACCGCATCCTCTACTACAAACCCGCGGAACCCACAGACGGCAAGCACGCGTAACTCCATGGCGGACACTCCCGCAGGGGAATGGCTGCTGATGGTCGACGGCGCTTCGCGCGGCAATCCCGGCGAGGCCGGCTGCGGCGCGGTCATCTTCAATCCCGACGGCGAGTCCGTGCGCGAGCTCTCGCGCTATCTGGGTAAAACCACCAACAACGTCGCCGAGTACGCGGGGCTCCTGATGGGCCTCGAAGAGGCGATCAAATTGGGCGTCGCGAAGCTGCGCGTCGAGAGCGATTCGGAGTTGCTCGTGCGCCAGCTCACCGGCGTTTACCGCGTCAGAGAGCCGAGGCTGATCGAGCTGCATAAAAAGGCGCAGGAGCTTTTGCGCCGCTTCGACTCTCATCGCATCCGGCACGTCTACCGCGAGCAGAACAAGATCGCCGACAAGCTTGCCAACCGCGGGATAGACGAGGCGCGCGGGAAGAATTAAAATAGAATTTCGGGCTAAAGCGGATCGAGCGATCGCTCCCGCGAGGGAGAGGAAAGTCCGGACTCCATAGGACGGGGTGGCCGCTAACGGCGGCCCCGAGTGATCGGGGGAAAGTACCACAGAAAACATACCGCCCGCGCAAGCGGGTAAGGGTGAAAAGGCGAGGTAAGAGCTCACCGGCCCGCCAGTGATGGCGGGCGCATGGCAAACCCCACCCGGAGCAAGACCAAATAGGAGGGTTGGGTGGTCCGCCCATAGCCCTCGGGTAAGGTCGCTCGACCCTGCGAGCAATCGCAGGGCAAGATGAATGATCGCTGTGGCGTCGTTAGACGCCATCACAGAATCCGGCTTACCGATCCGCTTTAGCCCGATTTCGCTACCTAATACCCACATCAAATCCTGCCCCTGGTATGCCGAATGCGGCGGCCGGTCCGGGGGTATCTCTCGAGGCCGCTTCCAACTTCCGCCGAGGCCGTTACAGGCAAAACCTCTTCCCCTATATATTGCGGTTTCTGGAAAAAATTTGCCTATTTGGCACTATTTGTCGTATATTGTCATTAGCCCCGGATACCCGCGATTTTCCTGCCCTATTTTTTTATTGACAGACGGTAAACAGGACGTTATAAACCCGTCTGGTGGGATAAAGTGGGATAATTGCCCATCAAGTCCCTCCATCAAAGCAAAATTGAAATTGAGCGATTCTCGGTCGAATTATGTTTCGCGGCAGCTTCGAACATACGCTGGACAACAAGGGGCGCTTGAGCATCCCGGCGAAATTTCGCGAGGTGCTGCTCGGCAAAGGCGACGATCGCATCGTGATCACGAACTTCGTCGTCGAGCAGGCGCGCTGCCTCGACGTCTATCCGTTCGACGAGTGGGTGCGCTTCGAGGACGAGGTGCGCAAGAAGCCGCGCTTCGACCGGCGCATCATCGCGTTTCAAAATTATTATCTCGGCGGCGCGAGCGAGTGCGCCGTCGACAAGCAGGGGCGCATTCTCATTCCGCCGCTGCTGCGCGAGTACGCGAATCTCAAGCGCGACGTCGTGCTCGTCTCGGTGCTGGATAAGTTTCGCGTGTGGGACAAGGAAACCTGGAAGAAAGTTTTTGCGGAGGCCGAGGAGAAGTTGATGCAGGATCCTGATTTTCTCGGCGACTTGGGACTCTAAGTCAACCGCCCGGCGCGGCGCGCGCGGGCAGAAGGAGAATAGGGGAATGCTGCAGCGAAAAATCATCCAGGACGTTTCCGTAATCGATATCGCCGGCGACATCGATTTTCGCGAGATGATCCGGATCAAGGCCGTGATCGGGTCGCTGATCGAGCGCGAGCAGACGAAAGTCGTGCTCCATCTCCGCAGCGTCGATCACATCAACTATCTCAGCATAGGCGTGCTGCTGGAGCGTTTGAAAGTTCTCCGCAATCTGAACGGCGATTTGAAGCTCGCGGGCATGACGCCCTATGTGCGCGACATCTTTCGCGTCGTCGGCATGGATCAATTTTTCGAAGACTACACGACGCTCGAAGACGCGATCGACAGCTTCGACGACGACTGGGAAGGAGACGGCACCTTTCATTAATGGAGTATGCGCATGCGCCGGTGCTGCTCGACGAAGTAACCGGGATTCTCGAGCCGCGGGCGCAGGGAAAATATTTTGACGGAACGCTCGGAGGCGGAGGGCACAGCGAAAAAATACTCGAGCGGAGCGAACCCGACGGCGCGCTTTTGGGACTCGACTGGGACGAGGAGGCGCTCGCCGCGGCGGAACAGAAGCTCGCGCGCTTCGGCGCGCGGGCGATCCTCAGGCGCGGGAATTTTCGCGACGCAGGCGCGGCGCTCAGCGAGATCGGCTGGGACCGCGTCAACGGCGCCGTGCTCGACCTGGGCATTTCCTCGCGCCACATCGACGCGCCCGAGCGCGGCTTCAGCTTTCAGGCGGACGGGCCGCTCGACATGCGGATGGACCGGCGCCGTCCGGTCGACGCGGCGACGATCGTGAACACGTATCCCGTCGCCGAGCTGGCGCGGATATTGCGCGATTACGGCGAGGAGCCGCGCGCGCGGCGCATCGCCGCGGCGATCGATCAAGAGCGGCGGCGCGGGCGCATCGAGACGACGAAAGCGCTCGCTGAATTAGTCGCGCGCGCGGTAGGGGGAAAACGCGGGCACCTCCATCCCGCGACGAAAACCTTTCAGGCGCTGCGCATCGCGGTCAACGGGGAGCTCGAAAATCTGGAGGCATTTTTGGAAAAGGGCTACGAACTCCTACGCCCGCGCGGACGGCTGGCGATCATCTCCTTCCACTCCCTCGAAGACCGCATGGTGAAGCAGGCATTCCGAAAATGGAGCCGGAGCTGTCTGTGTCCGCCGCGAACGCCGGTCTGCCGCTGCGGCTGGAGTCAAAAAGTGAATCTGCTTACGCCGCGGCCGCGCGTGCCTTCGGCGGCGGAAGTCGAGCGCAACCCGCGCGCGCGCTCCGCGAAGCTCCGCGCCGTCGAACGGCTTTAATGCGATGACGCTCACGCTGGTCAAGAAGATGTGGGGCCTAAGTATTCTCCGACCGCGCGCCGCCGAGCCGCTCCGCGGCGCGGCGCGAAACGGCTTATTGCTGCCGGCGCTGCTGGGCACGGGACTCGTGGCGGTCGCCCTCCTGCACGTATGGCTTCGGCTTCAGGTCGTCCACATGGGTTACGCGCTCGCGACGGCGACGAAGCTGCAACGACAGCTCGAGCAGGAAAACCGCGAGCTCCAGGTCGAGCTGGCGACGCTGACTTCGCCGCAGCGCTTGGAAGCGATGGCGCGCGCGCGTCTCGGCATGGCCCAGCCGCAGCGCGGACAGGTAGTGGTGCTGCCATGAGAGCGATGAGGCGCTCGTTCGCCGGCGTAAGGCTCCGTCTCGGCGCCGCGGGCATTTTCTTTGTCGTGTTTTTCGTTGCCGTGGCGCTGCGCGCCTTCCAGCTGCAGATCCTCGACGGCGACAAGCTGCGGCAGTTGGGCGAGAAGCAGCACTTGAAAGAGATGATCGTGCTGCCCAAGCGCGGCACGATCTTCGACCGCGCGGGCGAGCCGCTCGCGCTGTCTCTCGAAGGCCAATCGGTGTATGCGCGGCCGCGCCGCATCAAGGAGCCGAAGCGCATCGCGCCGAGTCTCGCGCAGGCGCTCGGCGCCGATTCGGCCGACATCGCGCAGAAGCTCGCCTCCGAAAAATCCTTCGTCTGGCTCAAACGCCAGGTCTCGCCCAAAGAAGCGGAGCGCGTCGCGACGCTGAGCATCGACGGCGTCGGCGTCTACGTCGAGCCGAATCGCTACTATCCGCAAGGACAGCTCGCGGCGCAGATCGTCGGCTTCGTCGGGCGCGACTCGCAAGGGCTCGAAGGCGTCGAGCTCCACTACGACGGCTACCTGCGGGGCGAGAGCGGCTCGTCGCTCGTCGAGCGCGACGCGCTCGGCCGCCGCGTGCTCGTGCAGGGCGTCGAGACGCTGCAGATTCCTCCCGGCTCGGACCTCCAGCTCACGCTCGACACGTCGATCCAGCATCTGGCGGAGCGCGAGCTCGAGGCGACGGCAACGAAGTACCGCGCCAAGGCCGGCATCGCGATCGTCGTCGAGCCGTTCACCGGCGAGATTCTCGCGCTCGCGAATTATCCCTTTTTCAATCCGAATAACTTCACGCGGCAGTCGTCCAACCAGTGGCGCAACCGCGCGGTCACCGACAGTTTCGAGCCCGGATCGACGTTCAAGACGATCCTCGCCGCCGCCGCGCTCGAAGAGGGCGTCGTCGGAAAAGAGGATCTCTTCTACTGCGAAAACGGCAAGTACGCCTACGCCGGCAAGATCATCCACGACACGCACGAGCACGGCTGGCTTCCCTTCGCCAAGATCATCCAATATTCTAGCAACATCGGCGTGACGAAAGTGGCCGAGAAGTTAGGCAAAGAGCGCTACTCGAAATATATCGAGAAGTTCGGTTTCGGCCAGCTTACCGGCGTCGACCTCCCTGGCGAAGCGGCGGGCCTCATTCGACGGCCCGATAAATGGGCCGCCATCGATCTCGCTACCCACGCGTACGGGCAGGGCATCTCGGTCACGCCCATGCAGCTCGTCATGGCGTACGGCGCGGTCGCCAACGGCGGCATTCTCATGCGGCCGTTCGTCGTCCGGCGCGCCACCGGCCCTGACGGCCGCCTCTTGTGGGAAAATCAGCCGCACGTCGTCCGCCGCGCGATTTCGGAAACCACCGCGCGGACCTTGACCTCAATCCTGAAAGGCGTGGCCGACGAAGGCGGCACCGGAGTGCTGGCGAGCGTCGAAGGCTTCGAGGTCGCGGGGAAGACCGGCACGGCGCAAAAGGCCGAGCGCGGCGTTTACACGAAAAAACGCGTCGCATCCTTCGTGGGATTCGTTCCGGCCGACGAGCCGCGGCTCGTCATGGCCGTGATCCTCGATGAGCCCGAGACCAGCGTCTACGGCGGTACCGTCGCCGCGCCGGCCTTCCGCAACATCGCCGCCGCCACGCTTCAACGGTTGGCCGTCGCGCCCGACAAGGCCGCGCCCGCCGCGCCGCCGCCGCTGCTCCACGAGGCGGCGCTCAAGCTGCCGCCGAAAAGCGAGCGGGTCGCGCGCGGCGAGAACAATGCCGACGTGCCGGATTTCATCGGGCTCAGCCTGCGCGAGGCGGTGGAAAAAGCGCGCTCGCTCAACATCAAAGTCGAGATGCACGGCAACGGCTACGTCGTGAAGCAATCGCCGCTTCCCGGCGCGGCATGGAATAAAAACGGGACGCTGACTCTCAATCTCCAGGGCTGAACGATGCAATTGGACGTGCTCCTGCAAGCGGGCGAAGTGGAACAGACGGATGGAAATCTGGCGCGCGCGGTTGCGGGGCTCGCGTACGATTCGCGTCGGGTGAAGCCCGGCTTCGTTTTCTTCGCGGTTCCCGGCGCCCGCAGCGACGGGCACGAATTCATCAACGACGCGCTCGCGCGCGGCGCCGCCGCCGTCGTCGCCGAGCGGCCGGTCCCGCGTCCGGGGAACGCCGCGGCGATTCGCGTGCGCAACGTCCGGCGCGCGATGGGCCGATGGTCGGCGCGCTTCTACGATTATCCGAGCCGCGGCATGCGTGTCGCGGGCGTCACCGGCACCAACGGCAAAACGACGGTCACCTACATCCTCGAATCGATCTTCCGCGCCGCGGGCGCGGCCACAGGCGTCGTCGGCACGGTGAATTACCGCTACCGCGACTCCGTTCTCCCGGCGCCGCACACGACGCCGGAATCGGTCGATCTTCACCGGCTGCTCGCCGACATGGCGCGCGCCGGCGTCGAGAGCGTCGCGATGGAAGTCTCGTCGCACGCGCTGGAGCTCGAGCGCGTGCGCGGCATCGACTTCGATGCGGCGATCTTTACGAATCTCACGCGCGATCACCTCGACTTCCACGGAGATATGGAGAGCTACTTCGCGAGCAAGAGCAAATTCTTCACCGACTATCTGCCCGCGAGCGGCAAAAAGAAAAAATCGGCCGTCATCCACGGCAGCGATCCGCGCGGACCCGAGCTGCTGGAAAAGAGCGCCGCGCTCGGCCTCGACACCGTGAGCTACGGGCGCGACGCGAAGTGGGACGTGCATCCCGTCGATATCAGCGGCGATCTCGACGGTCTGAGAGGCAAGCTGCAGATGGGCGATCGCGCGATCGCGTTCTCCACCCGGCTCATCGGCGCGACGAATCTGGAAAATATTCTCGCAGCCGCGGCGGCGGCGTTCGCGATGGGCATCGAGCCCGATGCGATCGCCCGCGGGATCGCGGCGTTGAAGGCGGTTCCCGGGAGACTCGAAAAAGTCGAGAACGACCGCGGCGTCACCGTGCTCGTCGATTATGCGCACACGCCGGACGCGCTCGAGCGCGCGCTGAAGCTTTTGAAACCGCTGACGCCCGGCCGGCTCATCGCCGTATTCGGCTGCGGCGGCGATCGCGACCGCGGCAAGCGCCCGCTGATGGGCGAAGCCGGGGCGCGTCTAGCCGATGTTGCAGTTCTGACTTCCGACAACCCGCGCACCGAGGATCCGATGAAGATTCTCGAAGAGGTCGAAGCAGGGGCGAAAAAGAGCGCTGCGGAGAAAGCTCAAATTTCCGAGCTCGAAACTCGAAACGCGACACGCGAAACCGGTTTTTACCTCGTCGAGCCCGACCGGCGCGCCGCGATCCGGACCGCGCTGACGCTCGCGCGCGCCGGGGATCTGGTGCTGCTCGCGGGCAAAGGCCACGAGGATTACCAGATCCTCGGGACGGAGAAAATCCATTTCGACGATCGCGCGGTCGCAAAGGAAGAGATCGAGAAATTGCCAGTCCTCAGGAATTTGTAGGAGGAATTCATATGAACGGAGTCGATCAAAATGTCGTGGACTTTGCAGCAGATTTTATCGGCGACGGGCGGGAAGCTGATGCGGCCGGCGGCGCGCGCCGCTTTCGGCGAGGTTGTGACGGACTCGAAGAAAGTGGCGCCGAATTCGGTTTTCGTAGCGCTGAAGGGGCGGAAATTCGACGGTCATCGCTTTGCGAAGGACGCCGCGCGCCGCGGCGCGGCATGTCTGATCGTCCATAAGCGGGTTCCGCTCGCGCAAACGAAAGACGCGGCGGTCGTGCGCGTCAAAGACACGCTCGAAGCGCTCGGCGCGCTGGGCCATTACCGGCGGATGCAGTTGAATCCGAAGGTGCTCGCCATCACCGGCTCGAACGGCAAGACGACGACCAAAGAAATGGTTGCGGCGATTCTCGAAAGAGCGACCTTGAACGGCAGGAAATCGAGCGGAAGCGTGCTGAAGACCGAGGGCAACTACAATAATCTCGTCGGTCTGCCGCTTACGCTGCTGCGGCTTTCCGAGCGCGACCGCGCCGCGGTCGTCGAGCTCGGCACGAGCAATCCCGGCGAGATCGCGCGTCTGACGCGGATCGCCGCGCCCGACGTCGCTATCGTCACTTCCGTCGGACCGGCGCATCTCAGCGGCCTCAAGAGCGTTGCCGGGGTCGCGCGCGAGAAGGGCTCCATCTATCGCGGGCTCCGCCGCGGCGGCGTCGCGGTCGTGAACCTCGACGATCCGAGGACGCGGCAAATCGGCGCGAAGCTCAAGGGAAAGAAAATCACCTACGGCAAGCAGGGAGGAATCAGAGCGGAAGACGCGCGGCCGATCGGCGACGGCGGCACCGCTTTCGTGCTGCGCATCGGCGGCAAGCGCGCTCGCGTCCGTCTCCACCTGCCGGGCGATCACAACCTTGTCAACGCACTGGGCGCCGCGGCGATGGCGCACGCGGCCGGCGTCGATTTGCGCGCCATCCGCGCCGGACTGGAGGCGGTGCGGCCTTTCTCGATGCGCATGGCGGTCGAGCGCTGGAGCGGGCTCGGCATCATCAACGACGCATACAACGCGAACCCCGCGTCGATGGAAGCGGCGCTGAAAACGCTCGCTCGCATGAACGGCGGCCGCAAAATCGCCGTCGTCGGCGACATGCTGGAGCTCGGCGGCGAGACGCGCAGGCGTCATCTCGAGGTCGGGCGTCAGGCGGCCGAATGCGGCATCGACCGCCTGTATATTTTCGGCAGGCAGGCGCGCCTCGTGCGCCAAGGCGCGCTGGCGGCCGGCATGGCGTCGGACCGCGTCGCGGTCGGCAAAACGCACGGCGGGATCGCGTCATCGCTGCAAAAAGAAATCCGCGCGGGCGATTGGATTCTCTTCAAGGGATCGCGCGGCATGCGCATGGAAAAGATTCTCGGCGCTTTGAAGGCCCGCGGAGCATAAACTTGCTTTATTATTTTCTCTACCCGCTGCATACGACCTACTCGGGCTTCAACGTCTTTCGCTACATCACGTTCCGCGCCGCGATCGCGGCGCTGACGGCGCTGCTCATCTCGTTCATCTTCGGCCCGGCGCTGATCCGCTCGCTCTCCGCAATGCAGATGAAGCAGCCGATCCGCGAAGACGGCCCTGCCGGCCACGCGGTCAAAGCCGGCACGCCGACCATGGGCGGCGTGCTGATCATCCTCGCGCTGTTTTTCTCGACCATCATGCTGGCGGACATCACCAACGTCTACATCACGCTGGCGATCGTCGTGACCGGCGGCTTCGCCGCGATCGGCTTCGTCGACGACTCGCTCAAGCTCAAGCGCAAATCGAGCCACGGCCTCAGCGCGCGCTCCAAATTCATGCTGCAAATGGGAGTCGCCTTCGTGGCGGCGGTCATTCTCTACCGCCAGCCGTTTTTCAGCGGCGTCCTCGCGGTGCCGTTCTTCAAGAACCTCCATCCCGACCTCGGCGTCTGGTACATCCCGTTTGCGATGTTCGTGATCGTCGGCGCCTCGAACGCGGTCAACCTGACCGACGGCCTCGACGGACTCGCGATCGGTCCGATCATGGTGAGCGCCGGGACCTACGGCTTCATTGCGTACCTGACCGGCAACAAGAACTTCGCCGAGTACCTCCAGATCCCATACGTCGCCGGCGTCGGCGAGGTGAGCGTCTTCTGCGCCGCCATCGTCGCGTCCGGTCTCGGTTTTCTCTGGTTCAACGCCTATCCGGCGCAGATGTTCATGGGCGACGTCGGCTCGCTCTCGCTCGGCGCGGCGCTCGGCATCGCCGCGCTCATGACCAAAAACGAAATTCTGCTGGTGATCGTCGGCGGCGTCTTCGTCGTCGAGGCGCTTTCGGTCATCTTCCAGGTCGCCTCGTACAAACTGCGGCGCAAGCGCGTATTTCTCATGGCGCCGATTCATCATCACTACGAGCTCAAGGGATGGCCCGAGCCGCAGATCATCGTGCGCTTCTGGATACTCTCGATCATCTGCGCGGTTGTCGCGCTGAGCACGCTGAAGCTCAGATAGTGAGGAGTGAAGCGTGAGGAGTGAGGTGGTCAAAGAATTCTGTGAGTTGTCGGGGCGGAGAGAGTTTTCACTGCTCGCTGCCGACGACTCACCGCTCGCTGTTTTATGGACGTCAAGGACAAAAAGGTGATGGTGCTCGGGCTCGCGCGCACCGGCATCGCCGCCGCCCGCTTTCTCGCCGCGAGCGGCGCCGACGTCACCGTCAGCGACCGCCGCAGCGAGGCCGATCTCCGCGGCGAAATCGCCGCGCTCGGCGATGCGCCGGTCCGCCTTCGCCTCGGCGGGGAAGACTCGGCATGGCTCGAAGGCATCGATCTGCTGATCCCGAGCCCGGGGGTGCCGCAGGAAAATCCGCTGCTGCAAGCCGCGGCGCGGCGCGGCATCGATATTCTAAGCGAGATCGAGCTCGGCTATCGCTTCGTGCGTGCGCCGCTCATCGCGATCACCGGCACGAACGGCAAGAGTACGACGACGTCGCTGATCGGCGCGATGCTCAAGGCCGCAGGCGCGAACGCGTTCGTCGGCGGCAACATCGGCGCGCCGCTCATCGGCTTCGCGGGCAAAGATTGGGATTGGGGCGTCGTCGAGGTGAGCAGCTTCCAGCTCGAATGGGTGAGCGATTTCCGCCCGCGGATCGCGATTCTCTTGAACCTGACCGAAGACCATCTCGACCGCTACGCGAGCTTCGGCGATTACTGCGCTGCCAAAGAGCGCATCTTCGGCGCGCAGCACGCGGACGACGTCGCGGTGCTCAACCGCGACGACCCGCTCGTATGGAACGCGAAGCAGCGTATCCGCGCGCGCGTCGTTTCCTTCGGCTGGTCGCCGGTCGAAGACGGCGTCTACGCGACCAAAGGCGAGATTATCTGGCGCGGCGCGGACGCGGAGGAGCGCTTTGCGCTGGCGCGCGTGAAGATTCAGGGCGTCCATAACGTGGAAAACCTGATGGCGGCGATCGCCGCGGCAAAGGCGGCGGCCGTGCCGCGCGCCGCGATCCAGAGCGCGATCGAAAACTTCGCCGGGCTCGAGCACCGGCTGGAATTCGTGCGCGAGAAAGACGGCGTCCGGTATTACAACGATTCGAAGGGCACGAACGTCGGCGCCGTGATCAAGTCGCTTGCCGGCTTTTCCGCGCCGGTGATCCTGCTGGCGGGAGGCGTCGATAAGGGCGGCGACTATGCGCCGCTCGCGGACGAGATCCGGCGCACGGTTAAAAAGCTGGTTCTTTTCGGCGCCGCGAAAGAAAAGATTCGCGCCGCGCTCGGCGCTTTGACCGCGACCGTGGTCGTCGACGACCTCGACGCGGCCGTGCGCGAGGCCGCGGCCTCGGCGCGCACGGGCGACGTCGTGCTGCTTTCGCCGGCATGCTCGAGCTTCGATCAGTTCCACGATTACACCGAAAGGGGAAAAAAATTTCGGTCCTTAGTTCAAGAGCTGTGAAGGACGGCATGGCGGTCGACGGCTGGATTTTCTTCACCGTCGCCGCGCTGCTGGCCATCGGCATCACGATGGTGCTCAGCACGAGCTACATCTACGCGCAGGAGCGCTTCGGCGACGGCACGTACTTCTTCCGCAAGCAGCTGATCGCGGCCGGCATCGGCTTCGCGGGTCTATTGATCGCCGCTGCGATGCCGGTCGAAGTGTACCGCAAGCTCGCCTATCCGTTGATGGGCGCCGTCCTGCTGGTTTTGGTGTTGCTGCTGGTTCCCGGCATCGGGAGCACGCGCGGCGGCGCGCGCCGCTGGCTCATTCTCGGCGGCTTCGCGTTTCAGCCGGCGGAGCTCGCGAAGCTGTCGCTGCTGCTTTACCTCGCGCGCTCGCTGGCGAAGAAGACCGACAAGATGGAAAGCTTCATGCTCGGCGTCGTGCCGCATCTCGTGATCGGCGGCGTTTTCATCGGCTTGATCGTCCTCGAGCCCGACCTCGGCACGGCGGTGACGCTCGGACTGCTGCTCATCCTCATGCTTTTCATCGCCGGCGCGAAGTTGTCGCACCTCGCCTGTCTCGGCCTCGCCGCGCTGCCGGTCGTCGCCGTCGCGATCATGGGCGCGGAGTACCGCCTGCGGCGTCTCATGACCTTTCTCGACCCGTGGCGCGACGCCTCGAAGAGCGGCTTTCAGATTATTCAGTCATACATCGCCTTCGGCTCCGGTCAATTGCTCGGCCGCGGCCTCGGCGAGAGCCGGCAGAAGATGTTTTATCTCCCGGAGGCGCACACGGATTTTATTTTTTCCGTCATCGGCGAGGAGATGGGACTCCTCGGCGCGCTCGGGGTGCTGGCGCTTTTCGCGGTGATCATCGTGCGCGGCCTCAAGCTCACGAGCAGGATCGAAGAGCCGTTCAGCCAGTATCTGACCTTCGGGCTCACGACCCTGCTCGGGCTTCAGGCGCTGATTCATATGAGCGTGGTCATGGGGCTCATGCCGACGAAAGGCCTGGTGCTGCCGTTCATCAGCTACGGCGGCTCGGCGATGATGGTGAACCTGGTCGAGGCGGGAATGCTGCTCGGCCTGTCGCGCGGGAGAAAATGAAGTGCGCGTTATCGTGGCCGGCGGCGGAACCGGCGGACATCTGTTCCCCGGCCTCGCCGTCGCGCAGGAATTCAAGAGGCGCGACGCGATGAACGAGATTTTATTCGTCGGCACGGCGCAGGGCATCGAGGTCCGCGCGGTTCCAGCGGCGGGCTTTCCGCTCGAGCTGATACCGGTGAAAGGGTTAAAGGGCAGAGGCGTGCGCGGGGTGCTCGAAGGATTGTACGGGATTCCGGCGAGCTTCCTGCGCTCGCTCGGGATTCTCCGCCGCTTCCGGCCCGATTACGTCCTCGGCGTCGGCGGCTACGCATCCGGCCCGCTGCTGCTGGCCGCGAAGACGCGGCGCGTCCGCACGGCGATCCTCGAGGAAAATTTGCGGCCGGGGCTGACGAACGAGATGCTCGGAAAAATCGTAGACCGCGTGTTCACATCGTATCAAGGCAGCGCGAAATATTTTCCACGCGGCCGCGTCGTCGAGACCGGAAACCCGGTGCGCTGGCGCGCGCTGCCGGAAGTCGAAAGGGAGACAAAATTCATGCTGTTTATTTTCGGCGGCAGCCAGGGCGCGCGCCGCATCAACCAGTGCACGATCGACATGCTGAAGCAGTTGGGCGACATGCAGTCGTCGCTCAAAATACTCCACCAGACCGGCAAGCTGGATTTCGAAGAAGTGCGCGCGGCGTACGCCGAGCTGCCCTTCGAGGCCGTGGTCGTGCCGTTCATCGACGGCATGGATCAAGCGTACGCGCGCGCCGATCTCGTGATCTGCCGCTCCGGCGCGGCGACGATCGCCGAGCTCACCGTTTTCGGTAAGCCCGCGATCCTGATCCCCTATCCGTACGCGGTCTACGACCACCAGCGGCTCAACGCCGAGGAGCTCGTGGAAAAAGGCGCGGCGGAGATGATCCTCGACCGCGAGCTCGACGGCGCGAAGCTCGCCGCCCGCGTGCGCGCGCTGTACGCAGACCGCGCGCGGCTCGCGGCGATGGCGGCGGCCGCGAAGCGCATCGGGCGGCCGGACGCGGCGGAGCGGATCGTCGAAGAAAGCTATGCGCTGACGGGAGAAAGCAGAAGGTAGAATACAGAATATAGAAGCGAGAACTCAGAAGGGAGGAGATTCTAAATTCTGACTTCTGAATTCTATATTCTTGAGAAGTCTTTGCAATGTTCGAGAAAAAGCACCGGGTCCATTTCATCGGGATCGGCGGCATCGGCATGAGCGGCATCGCCGAGGTCCTGTTGAACCTGGGCTACAAGGTCTCCGGATCGGAGCTGCGCGAGAGCGAGGCGACCGAACGGCTCAGCTCGCTCGGCGCGGAGATTTTCTTCGGCCACCGCGAGGCGAACCTGAGCGGCGGCCCGTCCGTCGTCGTCATCTCGACGGCGGTCAAATACACGAATCCCGAGGTCGTCGAGGCGCGGCGGAAAAACATTCCGGTGATTCCGCGCGCCGAAATGCTGGCCGAATTGATGCGCATGAAATACGGCGTCGCCGTCGCCGGCAGCCACGGTAAGACGACGACGACGTCGATGATCGCCGCGGTCTTGAGCGAGGCCGGCCTCGATCCGACGATGGTGATCGGCGGGCGCGTGCGCGCGCTCGGCAGCAACGCGCGCCTCGGCCAGGGCACGTTCCTCGTCGCCGAGGCGGACGAGAGCGACGGAACTTTTCTGCTGCTCTCGCCGACGATCGCGGTCGTCACCAACATCGACCGCGAGCACATGGATTTTTATCAGAACATGGAGCGGCTGAACGAGAGCTTCCTCGAGTTCATCAACAAGGTGCCGTTCTATGGGCTGGCCGTGCTGTGCCTCGATCATCCGAACGTGCGCGCGCTGATTCCCAAAGTGAAGAAGCGCTTCGTCACCTACGGCTTTTCGCCCGAGGCGGAATACACGGCGCAGGACGTCGACATCCGCCCGATGGAGGTCGAATTCACCGTCGCGCGCGCGGGCAAGCCGCGCGGGCGCATCAAGCTGCGCTCGCCCGGGCGGCACAGCGCGCAGAACGCGCTCGCCGCCGTCGCGACCGCCGAGGAGCTCGAGATCCCGTTCGCGAAGATCGCCGCGGGCCTCGAAGCGTTCGGAGGCATCCAGCGCCGCTTCGAGATCAAAGGCGAAGCCCGCGGCGTGCTGGTGATCGACGACTACGGCCACCATCCCGTCGAGGTGCAGGCGACGATCCAGGCGATCCGCGACAGCTGGAAGCGGCCGCTCACCGTGCTGTTCCAGCCGCATCGCTTCACGCGCACGCGCGACCTGTTCGACGAGTTTTTGATCTCGTTCGACAACGCCGACCGCGTGGTGCTGACGGATATTTATTCCGCCGGGGAAGAGCCGCTCGACGGCGTGTCGGCGAAGTCGCTGTATCAGGCGATCAAGCTGCGCGGCCATCTCGACGTCGCCTACGCCGAGAAGGACGAGATCGTCGCGCGTCTGCTGCCGCAGCTCAAAGCCGGCGACATCGTGCTCACCCTCGGCGCCGGCGACATTTACAAAGTCGGCGAAAAGCTCGTGCAGGAGCTGAGCAAATGAAGTTTCAGGTTTCTCGTTTCAGGTTTCAAGCTAAACGCTCGGAGGAAGCCCTTCGTCTTTTCTAGAAAAACTAAATGCTCGCGGCAATGACGCAAGAAATATCACCGCTGCACCAGACGCTCTCTACGATCGCGGGGCTGAAAGTGAAAATCGACGAGCCGCTCGCGCGCTACACGACGATGAAGATCGGCGGGCCGGCGGATTATTTTCTCGACGTCGACGCGCGGCCGGCGCTCGCGCAGGCGCTCAAGGCGTTGAGCGAGCATCGCGTGCCGTTCTGCCTCCTCGGCAAGGGAAGCAACGTGCTCGTGAGCGACCGCGGCGTGCGCGGCGCGGTGATCCGTTTGGGCGAGGACTTCAAGCGCGCCGCCTGGCGGGAGGAGGCGGACCGCGCGTTCGTCGAGGTCGGCGCGGCGTACGCGATGACGCAGCTCGTGCGCGAGGCCGCGCGCCGCGGCTTCGGCGGACTCGAATTCGGCGAAGGCATACCGGGAAGCGTCGGCGGCGCGCTCTACATGAACGCGGGCGCCTACGGCTCGGAAATGGAAAAGATCGTCGAGCGCGTCGAGGGCGCGACGCCGTCGGGCGGCGCCGTCGCGTTCACGCGCGATCAGATGACGTTCAGCTATCGCGATTCCAATCTGCCGCCGGGAACGATCGTGACCGCGGTGACGATGCGCCTGGAGAAGCGCGACGCGGCGGAGCTGAGCGCCAAAGTGCGCGAGCTCGTTACGCGGCGGAAATCGAGCCAGCCCGCGGGCTTTCCCAATTCCGGCTCGATGTTCCGCAACCCGCCGGGCGATTTCGCCGGCCGCCTGATCGAGGCGGCGGGCTGGAAAGGCCGGCGCGTCGGCCAGGCGCAGATCTCCGAGCGCCATGGGAACTTCATCGTCAATCACGGCGGCGCGACTGCCGCCGACGTGAAAGCGCTGATGGACGGCGCGCGCATGGAAGTCAAAAGCAAATTCGGCGTGGAGCTTGTGCCCGAGGTGCGTTTTTTAGGCGATTGGTAAACGATGAAATTTTTTCCCTCGCGCGAAAATAAGAAGGCCGAAGGCAACGGCCGGTGGATTCGCCTGCTGATCGAGATGGCGCTCGGCGTGGCCCTCGCCGCGCTGTTCGTCTCGGTCGATTGGGAAGCGGCGATCGGCGCGGCGTGGCGCATGCGCACGAGCTTTATCGACAACGAGATTTTCTCCGTGCGCGAGATCAAGGTGACCGCCGGCGACAAGGTCGGCGGCAGCGAGATCGTCGAGACCGCCGGCTTGAGCCACGGCATGAGCATCTGGCGCGTCGATCCGCAGGCGATCGAGAAGAAAATCGCCCGCCTGCCGTGGGTGAAGCAGGTGCTGGTACGGCGCGAGTTCCCGCGCCGTGTCGTGATCGAGGTCGAGGAGCGCGACGCCAAGGCGATCGCGGCTCTGGGAAGCCTGTATTACGTCGACCGCGACGGCTACATCTTCAAGCCGGTCGAGTCCGGCGAGCGCACCGACCTGCCGCTGCTGACCGGCTTGAAGGCGCAGGATCTGCAATATCCCGCCGCTTTCACGACGCGCCAGCGCATCCGCGAGGCGCTCCGACTGAACGAGCTGATCGGCAAAGAGCCGTTCGCGCTCTCGGAGATCCGCTTTCTGCCGCGCGAAGGATTCGTCGCCTATCCCGTCGGCTATCGCATGGCGATCGCGATGGGCAGCGGCGACTGGGACGACAAGCTCAAGCGGCTCCGCCGCGTGCTCGCGCTCTGGAAGGGCAGCGAGGACCGCCTCGCGCTGTTGGACCTGAGCTTTCGCGATCAGGTCGTCGCGCGGATGCGAAAGAGCTGAAAGGGGGAGGAAGACCGCATCATGGCAAAACGAAACAACATCGTCGTCGGTCTGGACATCGGCACTTCGAAGGTCTGCGCGGTCGTCGGCGAGATGAGCGAGCGCGGGGTCGAGATCATCGGCGTGGGTTCGCACATCTCGCAGGGCCTGCGCAAGGGCGTCATCATCAACATCGAGAGCACGGTCGAATCGATCAAGAAGGCGGTGACCGAGGCCGGCGTGATGGCCGGCTGCGAAATCAATTCCGTATTCACCGGCATCGCCGGCAGCCACATCAAGGGCTTCAACAGCCACGGCATCGTGGCGGTGAAAAACAAAGAAGTGAGCGAGCGCGACGTCGAGCGCGTGATGGACGCGGCGAAGGCCGTCGCGATTCCCATGGACCGCGAGGTGCTGCACATCCTGCCGCAGGACTACATCATCGACGATCAGGACGGCATCAAGGAACCGCTCGGCATGTCCGGCGTGCGCCTGGAAGCCAAGGTCCACATCGTCACCGGCGCGGTCACCTCGGCGCAGAACATCGTCAAATGCTGCAACCGCACCGGGCTCAACGTCGCCGATATCGTGCTCGAGCCGCTCGCCTCGGCCGAGGCGGTGCTCACCGAGGAGGAAAAAGAGCTCGGCGTCGCGCTCGTCGACATGGGCGGCGGCACGACCGACATCGCGCTGTTTCACGACGGCACGGTCAAGCACACCTCCGTGCTCGCGATCGGCGGCAATCATCTCACGAGCGACATCGCCGCCGGCCTGCGCACGCCGATCGCCGAGGCCGAGCGCATCAAGCAGCGCTACGGCTACGCGCGCACGTCGATGGTCACGCGCGACGAGCGCGTCGAAGTGCCGTCGGTCGGCGGGCGCAGCTCGCGCACGGTCACGCGGCAGATTCTTTGCGAGATCATCGAGCCGCGCCTCGACGAGATTTTCCAGCTGTTCCGGCGCGAGATCGTCAAGTCGGGCTACGAGGGCAGCCTTTCCTCGGGCGTGGTGCTGACCGGCGGCTCGACGCTCCTTCCCGGCATGATCGAGATGGCCGAAGAAGTGCTCGGCATGCCGGCGCGCCAGGGCCTGCCGATGCACGTCCACGGGCTCACCGACGTGATCGCGAGCCCGATCTACGCGACCGGCGTCGGGCTCGTGCTCTACGGCATGAACCGGCAGGACAAGAATTTCTTCCGCATCCGCGAGAACAACGTTTTCGGCAAGGTGAAGGGGAGAATGACGGATTGGCTGAGCGAATTTTTTTAACGATGGCGGGCGAGGGCTTCGAACAAAAACATCGCCGGGCGCGCAACGGAGCGGCCCGCGCAAAGGAGAAGGAGGCGTCATGTTTGAGTTAGTCGAGCACGTACAATTGGGCGCGCGCATCAAGGTGATCGGCGTCGGCGGCGGCGGCGGCAACGCGGTCAACACGATGATCGCGGGCAAGCTCAACGGGGTCGATTTCATCGTCGCCAACACCGACGCGCAGGCGATCGAGGCGAACCGTGCGACGGTCAAGCTTCAGCTGGGCGAGCAGGTCACCAAGGGACTCGGCGCCGGCGCGAACCCGGACGTCGGCCGGCGCGCGGCGATGGAGGACGAGGCGAAGCTGCGCGAATATCTCACCGGCGCGGATATGATCTTCATCACCGCCGGCATGGGCGGCGGCACCGGCACCGGCGGCGCGCCGGTGATCGCGAAGATCGCGCGCGAGGTCGGCGCGCTCACCGTCGGCGTCGTCACCAAGCCGTTCCTCTTCGAAGGCAAAAAGCGCATGCGCCAGGCCGACGACGGCATCATGGACTTGAAGGCCAACGTCGACACGCTCATCGTCATCCCGAACCAGCGGCTGCTCAGCATCGCGGCGCGCACGACGACGATGCTCGAGGCGTTCCACAAGGCCGACGACATCCTGCTCCAGGCCGTGCGCGGCATCTCGGACCTGATCATCACGCCCGGCCTCATCAATCTCGATTTCGCCGACGTACGCACCGTCATGGCGGAGATGGGCCTCGCGCTCATGGGCGCGGCGACGGCGCAGGGCGAGAACCGCGCGGTCGAGGCGGCGCAAAAGGCGATCTCGAGCCCGCTCCTGGAAGACATCTCGATCCACGGCGCGCGCGGCCTGCTGATCAGCATCACCGGCGGCCCCGACTTGGGCCTGCACGAAGTCAACGAGGCCGCGATGATGATTCAGGAAGAGGCGCACGAGGACGCGAATATCATCTTCGGCGCGGTCATCGACGAGCGCATGAAGGACGAGATCCGCGTGACCGTCATCGCGACCGGCTTCGGCGAGCGCGACGAGCAGAGAAAGCCGACGCTCGCGAGCTTCAACAGCGCGAATGCGATCCCTAAGAATAAGAAGATCGTCCATCTCGGCACGATCGTCGACGACCTCGACGCGCCGACCTGGCAGCGCAGCAAGCGCGACGAAGAGCCCGCCGAGCAGCAGCGCAGCACCGCCATGCAGTTCCAGGACGACGACGACAAGTTCGACGTGCCGACGTTCTTGCGGAGGCAGATGGACTAAAGTTTCAGCTCTGACATAGGTGAGATAACCGGCAAGCGTCTTCTGGTTTCGGACTGTTTAGCCTGGGATTTCAGGCGTTCGCGCCAAGTCCTCTGCGTCGGCGAGGACAATGACGCGGCGCGTGGTGATGTGATAGAGCGCGCCGGGATATTCGATGCGCAGCGGCCGGGCCATGCGCAGCAGCTATCACGGGAGGTGGGGAATTCAAGATCCAAGACCTGACCCCAAGAAGCTTTCCTGACCCCAAGAAGCTTTCGTTGCCATCGCCGTTATAATCGGCAACCCAGCAAGTGATCCCGACAGAACTGTTCAAGCAATCGCCCCAGCCGGCCGCAGGCTGATCGGACGTCCAAGTATAGGTGCCGTTTGTGTCTGAAATATTGTAAATGCTGGTCAGGTTATTGCCGGAGTAGGTGATAATATCGGCTTTTCCGTCGCCATTTACGTCGCCGATCCAAGTCTTGCTACTATCCATTCCGGTCGGCGGAACGTTCTGAGCCGGCGAGGGGCTCGTAAAGTTCCCGGCGCCATTTATAAAGTTCGAGAATGCAAAGATTAGTTTGCCGTTGTTGTGACTTACGAGATCCGTGCGACCGTCGCCATTAAAATCTCCCGCCCAGGCATTGCCATCCGACCAATTGGCCGGCTTGTTCTGTGTCACTAAGTTGTAGGTCCCGTTTCCTTGCGAGAAGAGGTACCGTAGCTGGCCGCTCGCGGCGAAGACCAAATCCTGTTTTCCGTCGCCATCGAAGTCGCCGACACGGACCGTGCTATTGGCCCACGGCGATGGCGTTGCGGTATGCGCGACAGCGTACGTTCCATTGGGTTGAGACAGATAGGTGATCAATTGATTATTATTATTAGTGATTATATCGATGATGCCGTCGCCGTTAACGTCGGCCATCCATACTTGGTTGTTATTCCAACCAAAAGATGAATCCCCCATAGATGAATTTACAAAATTCCCATCCCCACCTTCTTGCCAGGTGAATATGCTCGGAGGCAAACAGCTGCTATCTGCGGCACATTCGGTGATGCTCGTTAAACGACTACGCTTTGTAGCTGTTCCAACTTGATAGGTGAGACGATACTCGCGTACGAGTTCCGCTGTGCCGCCGGCTGGCGGTGGAGCAAAGGTTTGCACTTTTGTCAGCAGCTTCGTTACTTTTATTAACGACCCGCCGACGTAAGTCAGCGTGACATCGCTTCGAGACCCTACGTCCGGCGAATAGGCAAACTCCACGCGCCGTGTCGTGGCTATGCCGGTATTACCCGTGTAATCGATGCGCGTCGGGCGGTATTCCCCGGCGTTGTTGTCTTCGAAATAGGTGACGGTGAAATAGTTGCCCTTCGCATCCTGCATTTTACTTAATGCCCAAACGCGGACGCTCGTCTTCCCCTGCGCTTCGATGCGGCCTTGATCGGAACTCTCATTGCCGCCAAATTCCATCATCTCGCCTTGTTTCGTCCACGCTCTGAAGAAAGCCGGTCCGTTGCCCGCTTGCCCGTAGGAGATAACCTTGATGAAGTTATCGACTTCCGTCCGGTATTCGGCTCCGTCCTGGCCGTAAGTCTTGTTGGTACTAATCAGCATTAACCGAGCGCCGTTGAGACAAAATTTGTCATTGGTATCGTAATTGATAGTTCCGCGGAAGCCGTCCTGTGCGACCGTTCTGGGACAGCGCTGGATGCCGGACAAACCTTGCAGCGACCAGCCCATGCCCAGTAGACCGTTTGAACCGTCGCTGTTTTTTGTGCCTTGGCTGTCGTAAGCGAAAGCAAGCTGCGGGACAACGATACCCGGGGGTATAGTAATGGGAATGGCGTAAGAAGCTGCGCCACTACTCCCGACCTTCGCCATGCCAGGCACTCGTTCCGAAACCCCCGGAACTGCCGAATCGCCTCCTCCTAAAGCGGCCGCGCCATTAAGACTTGTGGCTTGTAACTGGTTCTGCTTCTTTGGTGGGCCTATGGGAGCAGCTTCAACCGCATCGACAGTAGCGTCGGTCACTGACATCGCCGCGCTAGAATCGCTTGCTTGGCTTATTGAATCGTCGGTTGTTTGTGGCAAGGCTTGTTCGACGACAATGAGGGCCGCAGCTAAGGCAGCGGCGATAAAAAACATTACTTTAAAGTTGCTCTTGAACAGAGTTTCTCCACGGACCCTATTTACACTGCTAGTTGTCTCCATCCTGACCTCCGCGCTGCGAGCAAACGTTGGCTTGACGCCGCCGCTCTTAACAGGGCGCGGGGGGGGGGCTGTCAAGAAAAATTTTTAATAGGCATCATCAGCGAATCGGATAAGCCATTAGGCTCTAGAGGCATGAACCAAAAACCGCGAGGCGGGACGCTAGCGGCTGTCGGCTTCGAGGGGCAACGGCTTTCGCCGGGAGCCGAGACGCCCGAAAACTCGCGCCGCGCTGATCGCTACACAACTACGATGAAGAAATAGGGAGTAAAGAGATGACAGCGATTAGACGACAAGCTTACAAATCGAAGCTCGTCTTGAGCTTCTTCTCTCGCTCGTAGCGCTCGATCGCGAGCTGGATCAAGCGGTCGATCAGCTCGGTGTAGCCGATGCCGGTCGCTTCCCAGAGCTTGGGGTACATGCTGATCTTGGTGAAGCCGGGAATGGTGTTGATCTCGTTGACGATCACCTCGCGGTCGCCGCGGAGAAAAACGTCGACGCGCGCCATGCCCTCGCAGTAGAGCGCCTTGAACGTCTTCACGGCGATGCGCTGAATATCGTGCACGACCGGCTCGGGCAGCTGCGCGGGAATCTTCAGCACGGCGCCTTTCTCGTCCAGATATTTCGCCTCGTACGAATAGAATTCGTGGCGCGTGACGATCTCGCCCGGCAGCGAGGCGATCGGATCCTCGTTGCCGAGCACCGAGCACTCGATCTCGCGGCCTTGGATGAACTCCTCCAGGAGAATTTTCCGGTCGTAGCGAAACGCGTCCTTGATTGCCGCGTCGAACTCTCTTTCGTTTTTGACCTTGTGAATGCCGACCGACGAGCCGCAGTTGGCGGGCTTGACGAAGATCGGCGTGCCGAGCTCGCGCTCGGCCGAGGCGAAATCGGTTTCTCTGGGCTCGTGTACGGTTAAGAAGCGCGCGATGGGAATCCGCGCGTCGCGCAGCAGGTGCTTCATCGCGTCCTTGTCCATGCCGACCGCCGAGCCCAGCACGCCGGCGCCGACGAACGGGATGTCCGCCATCTTGAGCAGCCCCTGCACCGTGCCGTCCTCGCCGAAAGTGCCGTGGAGGATCGGGAAGACGACGTCCACCGGCCGCTCGCTTTTCTTATTCGCCAACCGGAGCCACTGCTTCGCGCGGTTCGCCGGCACCAGCGCGAGCGCGTTCTGGTCGCGCGCGAAGCGGATCGCTTTCGGCCGGTCAGCGCGCTCGAGCACGCTCGCGTCGTCGGTCCGATACCAGCGTCCGGCCTTGTCGATGCCGATCAGGACGACTTCGTACTTCGACTTGTCGATGGCCTGGACGACGTTTTTAGCGGAGATGATCGATATCTCGTGCTCGGCGGATCTTCCGCCGAAGAGGACGGCGACGCGGATTTTCTTTTTCATCAAGCGGACTAGCTTTGCTTGGCGCCCGCGGACTGTTCGAGGACTTTGACGACCTTGCCAGGATATTTCCCGGCCTCGAACTTGAGGACGAAATACTTCGCGTGCACCGGATCGCCCTTGCTGTCGAAGCTGATATCGCCGGTTATGCCTTTGAAGTCCTTGATCTTTCGCACAGCGGTCGAGACCTGCTGGCGCGTCGGTTTTTTGCCGCCGAGCTCCTGGATCGCGTTCTCGATCGCCTTGAGCCCGACGGATGCGGCGTCGTAGCCGTAGATGCCGAACGACTGCACGTCCTTGCCGAAGCGCTGCTTGAACTTGGCGGCGAACGCGGCCGACTCGGCGTTGTAGCCGACCGGCGCGGCGACCGTCGTGTAATAGGCGCCCGTGATGCGCTTGCCGGCGATCTTCACGATCTCGGGGTCGTCGAGGCCGTCGGGACCCATGAAAGCCGATTTGACGCCTTTCTCGCGCAGCTGTCTCAGCAGCAGTCCGCCCTGGTTGAAGATGCCCCCGAAGTAGATGAGGTCGGGATTTTTCGCCTTGAGCGGAATGATCAGCGGGCCGAAGTTGGTCTTCTCTTCCGTTCCCTCGAAGCCGAGCACCTGCATGCCGAGCTTCTTCGCCTGGTCGCGGAAGTTGGTCGAAACGCCCTGCCCGTACGGCGTCTTGTCCTGGATGATGTAGACGGATTTGAGCTTCAAGTCCTCCGCGGCGAACTTCGCGCCGAGCGGCCCCTGGATGTCGTCGCGGCCGCAGACGCGGTTGACGTTGGGATAGCCGCGGTCGGTAATCTCCGTCGCCGTGTTCGCCGGCGAGATCATCGCGAGCATCGAATCTTTGTAAACGTCGGAGGAGGGGAGCGCGACGCCGGAGTTGAAGTGGCCGACGACCAGCAAGACGTCGGGATCGGAGGCGAGATTGCGCGCGTTGGCGACGCCGACCTCGGGCTTCGCCTGATCGTCGTAGGGCACCAGGACGAGATCGTAGCCGAGCGCCTTGAAGCGCTTGACCGCCTCTTCCACCGCGAGCTGCGCCCCGAGCTTGATCGGCTCGCCGAGTGCGGCCTGCTCGCCCGAGAGCGGCGTCTGGGTCGCGACCTTGATGCGCCCTTTTTGCGCCCGGACAGCGGGCGGAGTCAGGGCGGAAGCGGCAAAAATGGTAAAGCTTAGAACTAAAAGGAAAACCAGTTGCGGGATTGCGAAACGAATTCTCTCCATGCGGAGATTTTTACGCGAACCGCACCCGCGAGTCAACGTAAAATCTTACGGCGCGATCAGCTGATCGAGCGCGAGCCAGCCGCCGCCGTCGAGAATCAACGCGACGGCCATCGCGAGATACGCGAGGTTCGCCTCGAAGCCGTGCCCTTTGCCGGGCTCCATCTCCCAATTGATGAAAAAGCCGTTCTTCGCGTGCACCGTGGCGATCGCACCGATCATAACGACGGCGATCGCAAGCGCCGCGGGCCGCGTGAGCAGGCCGACGACGAGCCCGAGGCCGCCGAGGAATTCGAAAAAGCACACCATGTATGCGATCGGCGTCGGCAGGCCCTGTGATTTCATGAATCCGATGGTTCCCTTGAGGCCGTGGCCGCCGAACCAGCCGAGCACTTTTTGCGCGCCGTGCGCGAAGAAAATAATCCCCAGCACGACGCGCAGGATAAACAGCGAGAGAACAGGGTCGGTGGAGAAGAGCAGGTCCATGGCAGATTCCTTTCGACAATCGGAGCCTTCGACAGTCACGGCGAACGGATAGAAAAAAACTCCGTTCGTGCTGAGCCCGTCGAAGCACTCTTCGGTTTTGTCAGCTCGATTAGGGAATTCGCGGCTTCTGGTCTCCTTCACGCAAGGTCGAATAATAAGAGCTCGGCTTCCTCCGTCGCTTTCGCTTCCACAATCTCTTCGTCGCTCACCGCCGCGCCGTCGCCTTCGGCGAGCGCCGCGCCGTTCAACGTCGCGCTACCGATTGCGACCTGCACCCAGGCGTGCCGACCGGGCTTCACACGGTACGTCGCCTGTTGCCCGGGCGAGAGGCGCGCCGCTGCGACTTCGACGTCCTGATGGATTTTGACCGCGCCGTCGCGAGGCTCTTTCGCGGCGATCGTCAGCCATCGGCCGCGGTTTTTGTCGAGGTCGAAAGAGCGCTGCTCGTATTCGGGCTCCAACCCGTACGTTTCGGGAAGAATCCAGATTTGCAGGAAGCGCACCCGGTCGCTCTTCGACGGATTGTATTCGCTGTGGCTGATGCCGGTGCCGGCGCTCATGCGCTGCGCCTCGCCGGGGCGGATGACGGTGCTCGTGCCGGTGCTGTCCTTGTGCGCGATCGCGCCGTCGAGCACGTAGGTGACGATTTCCATGTCGCGGTGCGAATGCGTCGCGAATCCCTCGCCGGGCTCGACGCGGTCGTCGTTGATGACGCGGAGCGCGCGGAAGCCCATGTAGCGCGGGTCGCGATACTCGCCGAACGAAAACGTGTGCCGGCTGTCGAGCCAATCGAAGCGCGTGCGCCCGCGCTCGCCGGCGCGGCGGATAGTGATCATCGTGTCTCCTTTAGTTGCGGCTTTCGCCGTGCTTTACGAACGTGCCTTTGCCGAATTCATCGAAGGCGGTCTCGAGCTCCTTTTGGGTATTCATCACCACCGGGCCGTACCAGGCGATCGGCTCGCGCAGCGGCTTGCCGGCGACGAGGAGGAAGCGAACGGGTTTTTTATCAGCGCTCGCTTCAATCGCGTCGCCGGAGCCGTAGAGCAGGAGCGAGCCTTCGCCGTAGCGCTCCGGCGCTTCGCGTGCGAGGCTCTCGCGCGGCTCGAAATAGCCTTCGCCGTCGATCGCGTAGACGAACGCGTTGTGGTTCGCCGGGACCGGCTGGACGAACGATTTTCCGGCCGGCAGCGTCACGTCGAGAAACAGCGGATCGGTGACGATCTCGCGCACGGGGCCGCGCGCGCCCGCCGCCTCGCCGGCGATCACGCGCACGGTGGCGCCGTCCGGCGTCTTCACGACCGGAATCTGACTCTGCTTCACTTCCTGATAGCGCGGGTCCATCATCTTGCTGCGCGCGGGGAGGTTGGACCAGAGCTGGAAGCCCCACATCTCGCCCTTGGCGTCGCCCTTCGGCATCTCCTGATGGATGATGCCGCTGCCGGCGGTCATCCATTGAACATCGCCGGCGGAGATCAAACCGCGGTTGCCCATGCTGTCGCCGTGCTCCACCTCGCCGTCGAGGATATAGGTGATCGTCTCGATGCCGCGGTGCGGGTGCCACGGGAAGCCCTTGCGATAATCGTCGGGGTTCTCGGAATGGAACGCGTCGAGCAGCAGAAACGGGTCGAGCCGCGGCGTCTCGTTAAAACCGAACGCCCGCTTCAGGCGCACGCCGGCGCCTTCCCGCGTCGGCTGGCTCTTCCAGGCCTGGCGGATTCTCCGAATGTTATCTTCTGCGATCGAGATTTTATCCGTCATCGTAAACTCCTTCTCGCGGCGCAAGACCGCGATTGAGAGTTAAAGGTAGGAATGATAGTTCGGATTGTAAAGTACGCACGCAAAAGTGCGTGCTTACCTTCAGGTGAGTACCAGAAGCAAAAAAGCGGTCGGCTGCCCGGCGGAATTCGCCGTCGATGCGATCCGGGGACGGTGGAAGCTCATGATCCTGCGCGAGCTGTGCGACGGCACCGTGCGCTTCGGCGAGCTGCGGCGCGCGCTCAAGGGCATCTCGGAAAAAGTGTTGGCGCAGCATCTGCGCGAACTCGAGCGCGACGGCATCTTAGCGCGCGTCGCCTACGATCAGAGCCCGCCGCGAGTCGAATACTCTCTCACAGCCGCCGGCAAGGCGCTGAAGCCGATCATCGAGGCGCTGCACGCGTGGGGCCTCGCGCACGCGGCGAAACAAAAACAGCGCAACGGCGCGGCCGCCGTCAATTAGCTAAGCGATCGCACCCGGCCTATGTTCATCGCGCACTACCGCCGGCGTTCGCCGGCTGGAATGGACTGTCCGGCGGCCGGCCGGCCGATTCGAATATATATTGAAGCACCGGTTTCCACACGCGCGGATCGCTGTCGATGTTCCGATGCTGCGCGCAAGGGCCGTTGAACGGTCCCCACGGATCGGGGACCGCGATATTGTCGATGCGAGTCGCGGCCGGGTCCTCCGCCTCAAGCTTATCCCGGCCCGGACAGATCGCAAAGGTCGTCGGCACGTAAAAGTTGAACGCCCTGACAACGTTACGCGGGACGATGCGGTAGGCGAGAAAGCCTTCCATCTCGGCGATCATTTGAATGGGAATGCCCGCGTCGCGCAGCGCGACCGCCGCGTCGGCGACGACCGCGCCGCCCTGGCTGTGGCCGACGAGATACAGCTTATCTCCCGGCGCGTACAGATAGCGCGCGACCTCGGCGACGACATCGCTGTCGCCCTTGATCATCAACGTGATGCTGTCGGGAAAACGGCGCGCGATCTCCAGCGCGAGCACGTGCATGAGCGAATCGTGGTACGCGACGCGGCCGAGATCTTCTTCGCCGCTAAGCTTCTGATACGGCGGCCAGTCTTTCGGAATGAAATAGCGCGCGCCTTCCCAGGTCGGGACCTGGCCGCCGTAGACGCCGATATAAACGATGCGGCCTCGGTGGGCGACGCCCTTTTCCACGCCAAGAAATGAAAGATCTTCGGGACGACTGAGCTTTTTCGTGGCCGGCGGCGGCCCCGGCTCGCTCGGCGCGGACGGGTGTGTGAGGGAGCAGGCGGAGAGCGCCGCAAGGCATACAAAAACAACCGATGCGCTCAGCGCCCGCACGTCAGGGAATTTGTAGCAGGGAAAGCGCCGACGGTAAACCCGCGGGCGGGCCGCGCCTTAGCGCGGCTCGCCGAAGCTGCGGGATTCTGCCGGCGCGACCCGAAGCTCCAGCTTCTCGGTGCGCCGGATCACGGTTAAAGGCGTTTCCACGCCGATCGCCTGATCGGTGAGCAGCCGGTGCAGGTCGTCGATGGCGGCGACGGGCGCGCCGCCGTACGCGACGATCACGTCGCCCACTTCCAGCCCCGCTTTTTGCGCCGGGCTGCCGGGCTCGACCGTCGCGACGAGAACGCCGCCGTCGACCGGCAGATTGAAAAAGCGCACGATGCGCCGGTGGAGCGGCGCGTTCTGCCCCGCGACGCCGATATAGCCGCGGCGGATCTTGCCGTCGCGGATCAGGCGGCCGGCGACGAACTTCGCCGTGTTGACCGCGATCGCGAAGCAGATGCCCTGCGCGGGCAGGATGATCGCCGTATTGACGCCGATGACCTCGCCGCGCGAGTTGACGAGCGGGCCGCCGGAGTTGCCGGGATTGAGCGCCGCGTCGGTCTGGATCACGTTGTCGATCAGCCGGCCGGAGTTCGAGCGCAGCGAGCGGCCGAGCGCGCTGACGACGCCGGCGGTCACAGTGCATTGAAAGCCGTACGGGTTGCCGATGGCGATCGCGAGCTGCCCCACGCGGATCGATTGCGAGTCGCCGAGCGCGACCGGCGTGAGCCCCGGCGCGTCGACGCGGACGACGGCGAGGTCAGAGTCGGGGTCGCTGCCGATGAGGCGCGCCTCGGCGCGCCGTCCGTCGGAGAGCGCGGCTTCGATCCGGCTCGCCCCGTGGACCACGTGGCTGTTGGTCAGGATAAAACCGTCGGGCGTGAAGATGAATCCCGATCCGCTGCCAGCCAGGTCCGGCCGCCGCCCGGCTCCCGATTTACCGCCGTGCCGAATCTCGATCTTGACGACGGAAGGGCTGACTTTATCCGCCGCCGCGACGACGGCGTTCGAGTACGCGTCCAGCAGCTCGGCGTCGGACGCCGGCGCCGGCCGGGTATCCTCCGCGAAAGTGCCTGTAGATATTAATTTAAGCGCTGGTTTCATTGATCCTCCAATTTTGGGGATCGAAATTTAAGCATTGCAACGCTGTTTGTAAAGCCCGTGAGTTGTAAACGCCGAAAACGTTGGGTAAGCCGGAGAAGGAGAACAGCATGAAGACTAAAGCTTACGCGGCGCTGACTGCGACGAGCGCGCTGGCGCCCTATACGATCGAGCGGCGCGAGCCCGGCCGGCGCGATGTGCTGATCGATATCGTTTATTGCGGCGTCTGCCACTCGGACATTCACCAGGCGCGCGGCGAATGGCCCAACTCGATATTTCCAATGGTCCCCGGCCACGAGATCGTGGGCCGCGTCGCCGCCGTCGGCGGGGAGGTGAAAAAATATCGCGCCGGCGACACCGTAGGCGTCGGCTGTCTCGTCGATTCGTGCCGCGAATGCGAGCCGTGCAGGGCCGGCGACGAGCAATACTGCGAGCGCGGCTGGAGCCTCACTTACAACGGCTACGAGCAGGACAAAAAGACGCCGACTTACGGCGGCTATTCGACGCGCATCGTCGTGAACGAAGACTTCGTCGTCAAGATTCCCGACCGTATGCCGCTCGACCGCGCGGCGCCGCTGCTGTGCGCCGGCATCACGACCTATTCGCCGCTGCGCCACTGGAAGGTTGGGCCCGGGCAGGAAGTCGGCATCATCGGGCTCGGCGGGCTCGGGCACATGGGCGTCAAGCTCGCCAAGGCGATGGGCGCGAAGGTCTCGGTGCTGAGCCACTCGCCCGGGAAACGCGAGGATGCGCTGCGCCTCGGCGCGGACGATTTCATCGCGACGCGCGATCCCAAGGTCTTCGACCAAAACGCGCGCCGCTTTCACTTACTCCTCGATACGGTCTCGGCGGCGCACGACTACAACGCCTATTTGAATCTGCTGCGCCGCGACGCGACGATGGTGCTCGTCGGACTGCCCGCGCCGTCGCCGCTCGACGCGACGCCGCTCGTCTTCGAGCGCCGGCGCATCGCCGGCTCGGCGATCGGCGGGCTCCGCGAGACGCAGGAGATGCTCGATTTCTGCGCCACGCGCGGCGTGGTCGCCGACATCGAGACGATCGCGATCCAGCAGATTAACGAAGCCTACGAGCGCATGATCAAAAACGACGTGCGCTACCGGTTCGTGATCGACAATGCGAGTTTGGCCGGCACATAATACGCCGGCATTTCGCGCACCCGCGGTCCGTTGACTCTTGCCGGTCCGCGGCGCAGACTTTATCGGATGATCGTGAGCGTCGGGGTGGATTTGATCGAGGTGCCGCGGATTCGGCGCGCGCTGGAGGATGAGACGATCGGCAAGCGCTTTCGCGATCGTGTCTATACGGAAAGCGAGATTCGCTACTGCGAGAGCAAGGGGGTAGGCAAGTACCAGAGCTACGCCGGCCGCTTCGCGGCGAAGGAAGCGACGATGAAAGCGCTCGGCACCGGGTGGGGCGCAAAAGTCGGATGGGCGAATATCGAGGTGACGCGCGCGCGCGGCGGCAAGCCCGAGATCGCGCTGCACGGCCATACGGCCGATTTCGCGCGTGAGCTCGGTATCCGCCGCTTGCTCGTTTCGATCACGCACACCGACGCGAACGCGCTCGCTTACGTGATCGCGCAGGACGACTGAGACTCGCGCGTTTTTTCGCGCGCGCGCTTGGCCGGCAGGAGAAAAATCGCGGCGAGCGCCCAGATGCCGAAGCAGAGGCCCGCCGCCGTCCACAGACTGCGACTGCGCCCGCTCGAGCCGGCGATCATGCCGCAAAGAATGGCGTCGAGGATATGCACGAGGACCGCGGTGCGCAGGAGCGTTGTCGCATCGAGGTCCGGCGAAATAAAATAAAGTCCCGTGAGATAACCGAGAAACGTATGAAGGCTCATCGGCCCTTGAGCTTCCTGTATCCGCTTACTATACTCAGCCTCCCCGTAAATAGAAAGCGTGGCCATGGCCGTCAAAACGATTCGCTGGGACAATCATAATCATGTCGTCATGCTCGATCAGCGGCTGCTGCCGACGAAGGAGATTTATCGCGTCTACCGCGACTACGAAGCCGTCGCGCAGGCGATCCGCGACATGGTCGTGCGCGGCGCTCCGGCGATCGGCGTCGCGGCCGCGATGGGCGTCGCACTCGGCGCCGTGGGCGTCAAGGACAAAAATTTCGACCGCGAGGTCGAGCGGATTTTTCGCACGATGGCGAAAACCCGGCCGACGGCCGTCAACCTATTCTGGGCGCTCGAGCGCATGCGCCGCGTCTACGCCGAGAAGCGCAGTCAGGGCATCGAGACGGTGAAGCAGATGCTCAAGAACGAAGCGCTGAAGATTTATCACGAGGATATCGCGGCCAACCGGCAGCTCGGCAAGCACGGCGCGAAGCTGCTCGGCGCCTCGACGCACATCATGACGCACTGCAACGCCGGAGCGCTCGCGACGGCCGGATACGGAACCGCGCTCGGGGTTATCCGCGCCATGAAAGAGACCGGCAAAAACGTGGAAGTGCTCGCCAACGAGACGCGGCCGTTTCTGCAGGGCGCGCGGCTGACCGCCTGGGAGCTCAAGAAAGACAAGATCCCCGTCACGATCGTCACCGACGGCATGGCCGGCTATCTGATGCAGAAGGGCAAGGTCGACGCGGTGGTGGTCGGGGCCGACCGCATCGCGGCCAACGGCGACGTCGCCAACAAGATCGGCACGTACCTCATCGCCGTGCTGGCGAAGCGGCACAATATACCATTCTACGTCGCCGCGCCGACCTCGACGATCGACCCCAAATGCTCCTCGGGCGCCGAGATTCCGATCGAGCAGCGCGACCCGCGCGAGGTATCGCATATTTTCGGCCGCGCGATCACTCCGCGCGGCGTCCAGGTATTGAATCCGGCATTCGACGTCACCGACCACGACTTGGTGTCGGCGATCATCACGGAGAAAGGCGTCATCACGCCGCCGTTCTCCCAAAATATTCGCGCTTATGTCCCGCACGCGTAGCACAGACGAGCTCGAGGCGTACTTCCACAACGCCGCCAAGCCGCGCTCCGCGTGGCGCGTCGGCACGGAGTACGAAAAAGTCGGCATCCGCCGCGACACAGGGAAGGCGATTCCCTATTCGGGCCCGGCCGGCGTCGAGGCGATCCTCCGGAGACTCGTAGAGGAATACAACTGGGAGCCGGCCGAGGAAGACGGCCACATCATCGCGCTCGTCCGCGGCCCGGCGCAAATTCACCTCGAGCCCGGCGGCCAGATCGAGCTCTCCGGCGAGCCGTGCCAGAACATTCACTGCGCGTACGGCGAGTTTACCCAGCACATCCGCGAGCTGCTCGAAATCTCGACGCGCATGGGCGTCGTATATCTCGGCCTCGGCATCCAGCCGTTCAGCCGGCTCGACGAGATCGAGTGGGTGCCGAAGAAACGGTATCGCATCATGGGACCGTACATGCCGAAGGTCGGCACGCTCGGCCAGCGCATGATGAAGCAGACCGCGACGGTGCAGGCGAATATCGACTTCAGCAGCGAGAAGGACGCGATGGCGAAGTTTCGCACCGCGATGGGCATCGCGCCGCTTTTGACCGCGATCTTCGCCAACTCGCCGATCGTCGAGGGCCAGATCACCGGCTACAAGAGCTTTCGCGGGCACATCTGGACCGACACCGACAAAGCGCGCGCGGGGATGCTGCGCTTCGCGTTCGATCCCGCGGTTTCGTTCGCGCACTACGTCGAGTACGCGCTCGACGTGCCGATGTACTTCATCAAGCGCGGCGCCGATTATATCGACTTCACCGGCATGACGTTCCGCGAATATTGGAACCACGGCCACAACGGCCACGAGGCGACGATCGAGGATTGGGACCTTCACCTCACCACGCTGTTCCCCGAAGTGAGGATAAAAAAGTATATGGAGGCGCGCTCGGCGGACAGCCAGCCGCCCGAGCTGATGCCGGCGCTGCCGGCGCTGATCAAGGGGTTTCTCTACGACGCCGATTGTCTCGACGGCGCGTGGGATCTCGTGAAGGGCTGGACGTGGGACGAGCGCATGGAATTCTACCACGATTCGCACCGCTACGCGCTCGCGGCGCGCGCGCGCCGATTTTCGGCCGCCGACCTGGCGCGGGAATTGATCGCGATCGCGTGGGAGGGGCTCAAGCGCCAGGCCGCGCTCAACGACGCCGGCGAGGACGAGACGATTTACTTAAGGCCGCTGCGCGGTCTGGTCGAGCGGGGAAAATGTCCGGCCGATCTCGTGCTCGAAAAGTGGGAAGGCGAGCTCCATCACGATGTCAAGAAGCTGATCGACTACAGCGCCTACCGGCTGCCCTGAATCTCCCCGACGATTTTTCGATTCGCTCCGCTGAGAATCTCTTTCAATTCTTCTTCGCTCGCGGCGTAAAAGCGGGTGAGCGTGCGCTTCTTGAGCTTACGGATGCGGCGGCAGCTTTCCGCGATGCGCAGCCTCAGATCCGAGTCGCGCTCGCTCTCGTGGGAGAGAAAATCGAGCGCCGCCGCGGCGCGCTCCGTATCGTGACAGAACAGCAGCGTGTCGACGCCGGCGGCGACCGCCAGCCGCGCCGATTCGTCGGCGGAATACGTCGACGCGACCGCTTGCATCTCGAGGTCGTCGCTGAAGACGACGCCGTCGTAACGGAGCCCGCCGCGCAGGAGCTCGCCGACGATCCGCGGCGACAGCGTCGCCGGATACTGCCGGTCGAGTGCAGGGTAGAGGACGTGCGCCGTCATCACCGCCTCGACGCGTTTGCCGCAGGCGTAGACGAACGGCGGCAGCTCGGTCGCTTCGAGGTCTTCGATATCCTTGGTGACGACCGGCAGCTCGAGGTGCGAATCCGCGTCGGTGCCGCCGTGGCCGGGAAAATGCTTGACGCAAGGAATCACGCCGCCTTCGCGCAGGCCGCGTGCGAATTCCCAGCCGAGCCGGATGACTTCTTCCGGATCGCCGCTGAAGGCGCGATCGCCGATGACGGGGTTGTTGGGATTAGAAGCAACGTCGAAGACCGGCGCAAAATCGAGATTGATACCGACCGCCTTGAGCTCGCTCGCCATCGCCAGGCCGACGCGATAGGCGGTGTCGGCGTTGCCCTTTCGTCCGAGCGCCGCCGCGGGCGGAAAGTGCGTGAACGGCGGCGGCAGCCGGTGCACGCGGCCGCCTTCCTCGTCGATCGCGATGAACGGCGGCAGCTCGCGCTTGGTCTCCCAGAGCGAGCGGCAGAGCGCGAGAATCTGCTGCGGCTCTTTGACGTTGTGGGCGAAGAGGATGAAGCCGCCGAATGGATAATTCTTCAGCAGGGCCTTTTCCTCGGCCGTGAGCGCCTCGCCGGCGACGCCGATCATGATCATCTGCCCGATGATTTCGCGGGCGGTCGCCGTCATGCGTTGTATCCGCGCGCCCGCGCGAGCACGCTGTGGTGGCGCCCGTAAAAGAAATAAATTACCAGGCCGATTCCGAGCCAGACGAAAAGCCGCAGCCAGTTTTCCGCCGGCAGCGAGAACATCAGAATGAGGCAGAGCGCGATGCCGAGGAGCGGCACCAGCGGCACGAGCGGGCAGCGAAAGGGCCGCGGAGCATCGGGCTGCTTTCTGCGCATGATGAGCACGGCGGCGCAGACGATCGCGAAAGCGAGCAGCGTGCCGATATTGACCAGCTCCGCGAGGACGCGGAGCGGGATCAGAGCGGCGCAGAGGCCGACGACGATGCCGGTCAAGACAGTCGATTTATAAGGCGTGCGGAAGCGCGGGTGCACGGCGCCGAATATCTGCGGCGGCACGAGCCCGTCGCGCGCCATCGCAAGGAAGATGCGCGGCTGGCTCAGCATGAGAACCAGCAGCACGGACGTGATGCCGGCGAGCGCGCCGAGCGAGATCAGGAATTGCGCCCACGGGAGGCCCACCTGCCGGAACGCGTCGGAGACCGGCGCGTCGATGTTGATCTTGTCGGACGGCACCATGCCGGTCAGCACGGCCGAGACGCCGACATAGAGCACCGTGCATATAAGGAGCGACGCGATGATGCCGATCGGCACATCGCGCTGCGGGTGGCGCGCCTCCTCGGCGTGCGTCGAGACCGAGTCGAAGCCGATGTATGCGAAGAAGATCATCGCCGCGCCGGCGAGCACGCCGAGCGGCTCGCCGCCCGCGCCGCTTTGTCCGAAGAGCGTATGGCCGAAAAACGAGACGCCGGTATAGCCGAAAGGCGCGAACGGCGTCCAGTTTTTCGGATCGATGTAGAAAGCGCCGACGGCGATCACGAACAGCACGATGGCGACTTTGAGAGCGACGATCAGCGAGTTGAGCGTCGCGCTCTCGCGAATCCCGATGACGAGGATGACGGTGACGAGCGCCGCGATGACGAGCGATGGGAAATCCATCGCCGTGCCGGTAGAGACGAACGCACCGCTGCTCGGCTGGAAATCGAAGGGAGAATTCGTCAGCGCGTGCGGCAGCTTCAGGCCGAAGATGCCGATGAAATCCTGAAAATAATGCGACCAGCCGTGCGCCACGGTCGCAGCGGCGATCGTGTATTCCAGAACCAGATCCCAGCCGATGATCCAGGCGAACAGCTCGCCCAGCGTCGCGTAGGCGTAGGTATAGGCCGAGCCTGCCACCGGCACCATCGAGGCGAACTCCGCATAGCACAGCGCGGCCAGAACGCAGGCGGCGCCGGCGATCACGAACGACAGCGTGAGCGCCGGGCCCGCCTTGTCGTGCGCGGCGATTCCCGTCAGGACGAAAATGCCCGTGCCGATGATGCAGCCGACGCCGAGGCTCGTGAGCTCGATCGGGCCGAGCACGCGGCGCAGGCGATTTTCTCCCGCCATCTCCTCCAGCAGCAGCGAAAGAGGCTTGGTGGCGAAGAGCCGGTTCATTATGCGCCATTCAGTAGCGCAAGCGCGCGGCGTTGTCTAGCAAATTTGGTGGACATCGCCCGTGTCTTTATTGTACGTTTCCAGCTTGGGATGGCGGCCAAGAAGTACATCGTCGTCGAGGGGCCGATCGGAGTCGGAAAATCGAGCCTCGCGAAGCTGCTCGCCGCCGAATTCCAGGCCCGGACGCTCTTCGAGAGCGTCGAAGACAATCCGTTTCTGGCCAAGTTCTACCAGGACCGCGAGACTTACGCTTTTCAGAACCAGCTATTTTTTCTCCTCAACCGCTACCGCCAGCAGCACGATCTCGTCCAGCAGGACCTCTTCTCGCAGGCGACCGTCTCGGATTACCTCTTTGCCAAGGACAAGATATTCGCGTCGCTGACGCTCAACGCCGACGAGCTCGCGCTCTATCAGCAGATTTACCAGTTACTCGACATCCGGCTGCCGAAGCCCGACCTCGTCGTCTACCTGCAGGCGCGGCCCGATATCCTTTACAAACGGCTCAAAAAGAGAGATAAATCCTACGAACGCAGCGTGACCCTGGAATACCTCACCGAGGTGGCTCAGGCGTACAGCCAGTTCTTTTTCCACTACGACGAGAGCCCGCTTCTGGTGGTGAACACATCCGAGATCGATTTCGTTGCGAGCAGCCGGGATCTGGCTGACTTGGTACGCGAAATCAACAACATGGGTTCCGGCACGCAGCACTACATACCGCTTGGATCCAGGTAACTGGACCGAGACGGAGCCAGGAAAAAACGGCGATCGCGGCGGGGAGGCTTTGGCTTGCCCGGCCCGGATTCGCCGGTCGAATGGCCTTCCGCCCGGTCGGAAGGCTTTTTTATTTTAGGGGGACGCGATGGCGCAAAAGGTTACCGTGCCGGAGATCATCAAGATGAAGCGCGCGGGTCACAAGATCACCGCGCTCACCGCCTACGATTATTCGTTCGCGCGCATCCTCGACGACGCCGGCATCGATATCCTGCTCGTCGGCGACTCGCTCGGCTCGGTCGTTCAGGGCCAGGCGACCACGCTGCCCGTGACGCTGGAGGAGATGCTCTACCACACGCGAATCGCCGCGCGCGGGCGGGCGCGGGCGCTGCTCGTCGGCGACATGCTGTTTCTCTCCTATCAAGTGAACATCGAAGAGGCGAAGCGCAACGCCGGCAGGTTTCTCAGCGAGGCGGGCGCGGAGGCCGTGAAGCTCGAAGGCGGCGTCGAGATGCAGGCGACGATCAGGGCGATCGTCGACATAGGCATTCCCGTGATGGGCCACGTCGGCCTCACGCCGCAGTCGCTCCACCGCTTTGGCGGCTACAAAGTGCAAGGCAAAGACAAGAAGGCGGGAGAGCGCATCGTGCGCGACGCGCTCGCGGTCGAGGAGGGCGGTGCGTTCGCGGTCATCCTCGAAGGCATTCCGGTCGATCTCGCGCGCGAGATCACGCGCCGCCTCACGATACCGACAATCGGCATCGGCGCGGGCGTCGAGTGCGACGGGCAGGTGCTGGTCGTGCACGACATGCTCGGGCTCTTCGACATGTACCAGCCCAAGTTCGTCAAGCGTTACGCCGATCTTAAGGGCATCATGACCGACGCGGTCAAGCGCTACATCGCCGAGGTAAAGGACGGCAGCTTTCCGGACGAGGAGCATTCGTTTCACTAAATAGACAGCGGTCAGCTTTCAGCTGAGATGCTCCGGAATTTTAGCTGACTCCTGATCGCTGACTGCTGAAAGCCATGCGCATCATCGAGAAGGTCAAGGAGATGCAGGTCTGGTCCGACGCCGCGCGCCGCGCGGGAAGGCGCATCGCCTTCGTGCCGACGATGGGCACGCTGCACGACGGGCACCTGGCGCTCGTGCGCGCCGCGAAAAAGCTCGGCGAGCGCGTGGTCGTCTCGATCTTCGTCAATCCGGCGCAGTTCGCGCCGGACGAGGACTTCGCCGCCTACCCGCGCGATTTCGCGCGCGACCGCGCGCTGCTGGAAAACGAAAACGTCGACGCGCTGTTTTATCCGTCGGCCGCCGAGGTCTATCCCGACGGCTGCCAGACGCACATCGACGTCGAGCGCCTCGCGCCGCTGCTCGAAGGCGAATTCCGTCCCGGCCATTTTCGCGGCGTGGCGACGGTGGTCGCCAAGCTCTTCAACATGGTCCGCCCGCACACGGCGGTCTTCGGCGAGAAGGATTATCAGCAGCTTCAGGTGATTCGCCGTATGACAAAGGATTTGAATTTCGATATCGAGATCGTCGGTCATCCCACGGTGCGCGACGCCGACGGCCTCGCGCTCAGCTCGCGCAACGCTTATCTCAGCGCGCGCGAGCGCCAGGCGGCGCCGTCGCTATTCCGTGCGCTGAAGCGCGCGGAAGCATTGGTCGCTCAGGGCGAGCGCTGCGCCGGCCGCGTCGCCGCCGCCGCGCGCGCTGAGATCGAGGGTGAGCCGCTCGCGGAGATCGAATACCTCCGCATCTGCGACCCCGAGACGCTTGCGGAGATCCCGCGCATCGAGCACGCGGCGCTGCTCGCGCTTGCCGTACGCGTCGGACCCGCCCGTTTGATTGACAACGCGATGCTGAAGACGTAGTGAAGGTAAGCTTTTCCATTCAAATTACGCGCCGATCTTGATGCAAAAATTCAAGGAACGCCTCCGCCGTTACTTCTTCGCCGGTCTCCTCGTGGTGCTCCCGCTCGTCATCACGGTCTGGCTGCTCGGCTGGATCGTTCGCGTGATGGACGGCTTTCTCGACGTGCTTCCCGAAATGGCCCGGCCGAGGACCTACCTGCCGATCCCGGGCCTCAGCGCGATCATCACGCTGTCGTTGGTCGTCTTCCTCGGTTTTCTCGCGACCAGAGCCGTGACGCGCCGTGCGCTGGCCGCGTGGGACGGTTTTCTGATTCGCATCCCGGTCTTCCGCGGGGTCTACAGCGCCGTGCACAAACTCGTCGAGCATATCTTCAGCCAGGAGAACGGCACGCGCCGCGTCGTGCTCGTCCAATTTCCGCGTGAGGGCATTTTCACCGTCGGCTTCGCGACCGGGTACGCGGCGGGCGAGCTCAGACGCTTCTCCGAAGACCGCCTCGTGAACGTCTTCGTGCCGACGACGCCTAACCCGACCGCCGGTTTTTATCTCCTCGTCCCCGAGCGCGACGTCATAACGCTCCAGATGACGCCGGAAGAGGCGTTCAAGCTGATCGTCTCCGGCGGCATGATCAGCCCCGCCGAAAACAAGCCAACGCTCGTCGCGTCGAAGTAAAGGCGGCTGTAACACACATGGATAAATTTTTTTTCCACCGCGGTTTTCTGCTCGCTGCGATTTTGCTCGTGCATGCCGCGGCGGCGTGGGGACAGGCGCTCGAGAAAATCGTCTTTTCGATTCCGAGCCGCAGCATCGCGTCGATCGATCTCTATATCGCGAAAGAGAAAGGATTTTTTCGCGAGGAAGGTCTCGAGGTCGACCTGGTCCAGATCCGCGGCAACGTGGCCATGGCAGCGGCTTTGAGCGGGCAGGTACAGGCGAGCAACGGCGTCGGCACCGTGATCCGGGCAATGGAGCGCACCGATCTGCCGCTCAAAACTCTTACCGTGAGTCTAAAGCGCAACCTCTTTTGGCTGGTCGCCCGGCCGAACATCAAGTCGATCGCCGCTCTGAAAAATTCCCGGCTCGGCACGACGACGCTGGGCGGCTCGCAGCACACGGCGGCGGCGCGCCTGCTGCGCAAGGGCGGATTGGACCCGGAGAAGGACGTTACCGTGATCGTCGGCGGCGACGTGCCCGCGCAGCTGCAAAGCCTGGTCGCCGGAGCGATCGACGCCGCCGCGCTGTCGCCGCCGACGGTCATTCTTGCGCGCGACAAATACCACATGACGGTCCTGGGCTCGGCGCTGGAAGACGTGAACCTGCAGAACGGCACGGCGGTGACGGACAAGCTTCTGGCCGAGCGCCGCGACCTGCTGCGGCGCATTCTACGCGCGCGGGCGAAAGCGGGGCGGTATTTTTTCGAAAACGAGCAGGGAACGAGCGAGATCCTGGCCAAATTCCAGCGCGTCGAATATCCCGTCGCGCTCGAGTCGTACCGAATTTCGAAAGCGGCGTTCACGACCCAGGGCATTCCTTCCGATAAAGAGGTCGATGAGTTTCTTAAGGCCGACGCGGAATTGCTGAAGCTGCCGAAGCCGGTCGCGGCCGCGAAGATTTTCGACTTCTCGCTCCAGCGCGAAGTGAATCACGAGTTGGGGATAAGATGATGGAGCAGGAGTCATGACATCGAGCCACGACGCCGATCAATTCGTTCAGGAGCACTATCGCAAAGTCGCCGCGCGCTGGCGCGCGCGCGTGACCGAGTCGCCGTTCATGCAGCAGCTGCGCGCCGGCAAACTGTCGCGGGAACAGCTCAGAATCTTTTTCCAGAACTGGGGCTCGTATACGATCGAGATCAACACCGTCGAGGCCGCGTCCTACCACAAGCACATCGCGTTTTTCCGCAAGCACAAAGAGTTGATGGCGCGCATGGCGGAAAAACTGGCCGACGAGCTGATCCACCCCAAGCCGCCGGGACACGTACACGTCGTGGTGGAGACTGCGAAGGCACTCGGCATCGGCGAGGACGAGATATTTCTCGCGCCGATGCTCGCCGAGTTCCGCGCCAAGCTCGATTTCAAGCGCTCGCTATTATGGGAAGGCACGATGGCCGAGTTCTACGCCGCCGGCGCCACCGAAGAGCAGACCGGCTACTGGTCCGCGGATTTTTTCAAGGCGCTGACGACGCACTACGGCCTCACGCGCGAGCAGGCGGTTTACTTCTCGACCCACGAGGAGGCGGACCTCAAAGAGCACGAGGGCGTGATGGGCCACGGCAGCTTTCGCCGCCTGGTGCTGAAAACGCTCATCGAAGACGGCATGGCGCAAGCGCGGCCGGGCTACACGCTGGAATACTGCGGCCTCACGGCCGTCGATCTGCACGGCGTCTGTCTGCAAGCCGCCTTCGACGCGCCGCGGCGCGGGTATTGAGCCGATAGTTTCGACTTTCTGGTTCCGAGTTTCGCGCAAGAACAAGACTCGACTCGCTCCCGACTCGAAACCCGAAACGAAAAAAGGCCGCTTTCGATGACCGAAAGCGGCCTTTAATTTCCAATCGCAGCGAGTCGAATCGCTACTTGGTTTTCTTCTCCGACGACTTCATGTCGGTCTTCGACTTGCCGGCGTCTTTGACCTCGACCTTGGTCGCGGTCATGTTGTAGTGAATCGTGACCTTAGAGCCTTTCTTCAAGTCGCCATCGATCTTGGTCGACTTGTCGCGGCCGATCTCCCATTTCTCGGTGCCTTTTTGCACCGTGATCACGTCGTCCGTCACGTTGAGAACGGGTCCGGTAACCTGGTAGTCCTTCGGGCCCGCCGCGGCGGCCGCCGACGCCAGGAACAGAGAAACCATCAACACGCCTAGCAACTTCATCATATATCCTCCTCCTCTTGGTTAATTGGTCTCGACCGAATTCCTAAAATGGGCTTAGCAGGCTTGCCGAGGGCTGACAAGGGGGCCTTGTTGTGGCGCATAGAGGGCTTATAAGGAACTTATTTGAAACGATATTTGACAAAAATTTCGCATTCGCATATTCCCGGAACAAAGAAGGAGGGACGAAGATGTTCGCCAAGCTCAAGCACGTCGCCATTGTGAGCGATCAGTACACGCTGCTCGGAAGATTTTATGAAGGCATGTTCGGCATGAAGCCGTCTCAGAACGCGAGGCCGTTCGGGGCGGTCGTCGTTCGGGACGGCTATGTCGGCATGAATATCAACCCGCGAAAAGGGAAGGCCGGCCGGCAGGCGGGGCTCGATCATTTCGGCTTCGAGGTCGAAGACATGGACACGGTCTACGATCGATTAAAAAAGGATTATCCATCGATCAAAGTCCTGAAGCGGCCGAGCACCCGGCCCTTCGCCGGCGTCAGCACGCACGATCCGGCGGGCAACGTCTTCGATCTTTCCCAAAGTAATATGGAAAACCGGGCCGACGCCTACGTCGAGGCGGACCGGGAGCAAAAACGTCACGTCAAACACCTCGCCTTGCGGGCCGTCGATCCGGCCGGGCTGGCGAAGTTCTACCGAAACGTCTTCGAGCTCGCCGAAATGGAGAAGCCCGCCGACGATCCCAATTTCTACCTGTCGGACGGCAAGGTCGTCTTCGTCATCATGCCGTGGGACATAACGGATTTTGCCGGCACCGGTATCGAAAGACCGGCGTTGGATCATATCGGCTTCAAGGTCGAAAGCGTGGCGGCGGTAAAAAGCGAGCTCGAAAAAGTGAAACGCGAACGGGCGGTGATGGCGCCGAATCCGACGGGCGCCGACGCGGGCCCCGAGGGCGAGGCGAGACTGAAACTGTTCGCCAAATGCCCGCTCGGCCAATTTCATATGGCCGACCCGGACGGCGTTTTGATCGACGTCACGGACCGGTGATCCGCGGGTCGTCTATGCAGTAAGCTGTAACCGGCCATCCTCACTCATTCCGCTCTTATGGAGGCGAGGATGTGGGCTATCGGGCAAAGGAGGCGCGCAATGAACGAAAAGAGAATTGAGCTAACTCCGGAATCGAGCGCTTTGGTCATCGTCGACATGCAGGCCGAAGGATGCGAGGGGCATGGCCCGACCGTCAAACCCACGATCGCGTCGATCCGCCGCCTGCTCGATCGATTCCGCAGCGCCGACGGCAAAGTCATTCACGTGCAATCGGTGCGATCCAAAGACCATCCCGAGTTTACCGTCTTCGGCCGGAAGTATGCCTTGCTCGAAAACACTCCCGCAGTGGATTTCGTCCCCGAGCTCGTGCCGCTGCCCGGCGAGCCCGTGGTGCAGAAGACTTCCCACGACTGCTTTTTCAAGACGTCGATGGATTCGGTTTTGGAAAAGTTCGACCTGCGGCCGTGCCGGGACACGATCGTGGTCACCGGAATCGGCTCGAACAACTGCGTGTATCACGCGGTCATCGGCTTTCACATCAGGAACTATTTCACCGTGGTGCCGGAGGATTGCATCCATGCCAAAAGCGCCGAAGGCCACGCCATGGCGCTCAGGCAATTCCGTTCGACGGCCTATAATTTCAACGTGACCGTCGCCAACTCCGAGGAGATTTTCTTTACGCAAAAAAGAAGAGCCGCCGAAGGCCTCCAGAGATAGTCGGGTAAGAGCGTTCTTTTTCTCCGAACATAGGAGAAGGCAATGCCGACAAGTCTCACCAAACTTTTCGCCGCGCTGTTTTTTGTCTTCGCTCTCTCGGCTGCGACGGCGGAAGCCCAGACGCTGAACGTTCCGTACGCCGCGCTCTCTCCCAACTATAGCCCGCTCTGGATCGCCCAGCAGGGCGGGTATTTCAAAAAATATCAGCTCGATGTCCAGCCGATTTACATCACGTCCGGCTCCGTCGTCCTGCCGGCGCTGCTTTCCGGGCAAGTGGAGATAGCGAACATGAGCGCTACCCCGGCGCTGACCGCCTGGAGCCGGGGCGCGGAGATCGTGGCGATCGGAGTCGTCACGAACCGCCTGCTGCACGGAATCATGACCGGCCCGAAGATTACCAAGCCGGAAGAGCTGAAGGGGAAAAAAATCGGCAGCGACCGCATCGGATCGCTGTCGGATCAAGCGCTGCGCGAAGCGCTGCGTCATCTCAACCTCATACCGGACAAAGACGTGACCATCATTCAATCGGGCGGACTGCCCGAGCGGCTCGGCGCGATGACGAGCGGCCTGGTCGACGGCGCCATCTTGACGGGAGACACCGCCTTTCAGGCGGAAAAATTGGGCTTCCATACCGTCATCAAGCTCAGCCAACTGCCGATCCGTTCTCCCAACGGCGCCATCATCGTCACCAAAGCGTACCTGCAAAGCAAAAGAGATATCGTCAAGCGTTTCATGAAAGGCTGGATCGAGGGGATCAAGACGGCGAAGACGGATCGGGGCTTTACGACGAAGGTGTTGCGCACGTACTTGAAAACCCAAGACGAAGAAATCTTGAACAAGACCTTCGATCTCTATAAAGACACCCTGGAGCGAAACCCCTCGCCCGATCCCAAGACAATCGAGTTCACTCTCAAACAATTATCCGCGACTCTCCCCCAGGCCGACAAACTCAAGCCCGAAAATTTTATCGACGCCAGCATCGTTGCCGAGCTCGAGGCTGAAGGCTTTATTAAAAAGCTTTACGAAAAATAACGCAGCAGAACGAGACAAGGAGAAGAGAATGGCCAAGGGACCGATCGTGTGGCTCGACATGGATCAGAAGGAACTCGACGACGCCTACGACCAGGCCGTCTACGCGGCGAACCGGGACGAGATCCGCAAGCGGCGCATGGCGGCATGCGAGCGGGCGCTGAAGCGACTCGGCCAGCCCGAGCGCGCCGCCTACGGGCCGACCGAGATCGAGAAGCTCGACATCTATAAAACCGACCGCGCGAATGCGCCGGTGCGCATTTTCATCCACGGCGGCGCGTGGAAAAACGGCCGCGCGAGCGAATCCTCCTACATGGCGGAGATGTATGCCGCTGCCGGCGCGCATTTCGTCGTCCCCGACTTTGCGGCCGTGACCGATGTCGGCGGAAATCTCATGGTGATGGCCGACCAGGTGCGCCGGGCGGTCGCCTGGGTATGTAAAAACGCGGCGAGCTTCGGCGGCGATCCCAACCGCATCTATCTCGCCGGACATTCGTCCGGCGCGCATCTCGGCGGCACCGTGACGATCACCGACTGGGAGAAAGAATTCGATTTGCCGCGCAACGTGCTCAAAGGCGCGATCCTCATCAGCGGCATGTTCGACCTCAAAGCGGTGCGGCTTTCCAAGCGCGGCCAGTACGTCAAATTCGACGACGAGAGCGAAGAGAAGCTCAGCACGCAGCGGCATCTCGACAAGCTCCATACGCCGCTCATCGTCGGGCACGGCACGCTCGAGACGCCGGAGTTCCAGCGCCAGACGCGCGAGTTCGCCGCCGCGGTCAAAGCCGCCGGCAAGCCGATCGAGTTCCTGCTCGGCAACGGCTACAACCATTTCGAGATGCAGGAGACGATGGCGAACCCGTTCGGCCTCTGCGGCTACAAGGCCCTGGAGCAGATGGGATTGACCCCGGGGCGGCTATTTTTGCGATGATCGGCGCTTCGCTGGATCGCCGGTCGAGCTTTCCCCGCCTTGCTTCGCGCCCGTCTCAGCCTTTAAGATCATCCTTCTTATGCCGCGCGCCGAAGATGAAAAAGATATCGCCGTCAACCGCCGCGCGCGGTTCGACTACTTTATCGAGGAGACTTACGAGGCGGGGCTTGTGCTCGTCGGCAGCGAGGTGAAATCGCTGCGCGACGGAAAGGCGAATCTATCCGACAGCTACGCGCGCATCGTCCGCGGCGAGGCGGTGCTGATCAACGCGCACATCAATCCCTACTTCGCCGCGAGCCAGTTCAACCACGAGCCCACACGCACGCGCAAGCTCCTACTGCATAAAAAGGAAATCGAGCGCCTGGCCGGCAAGACCCGGCTGCGCGGCTTAACCCTCGTGCCGCTCCGGCTATACTTTAAAAACGGCCGCGCCAAGGTCGAGCTGGGGCTCGCGCGCGGCAAGAAGCTCTACGACAAGCGCGAGACGCTGCGTAAGAAGGCGTCGCAGCGCGAGGTCGAACGCGCGCTAAAAAATAAATAGTTTCAGGATCGTAGTATCTGGTCCGCGCCGATCCTTTAGTTCGCAAATCGCCGATTTTTGAGGCTTTTTGCCGGGAAACTTGTAACCTGAGACCTGAAACCTTATATTAACAAGTACGGGGGCGATGTGGGTTCGACGGGGACGTCAAGTCAGGGAGGCATGCCGGGGTCCTGTTCATCCCGTTAAACAAACAGGCTGCATTTAACTGCAGACAATTTCGAGTACAAACTGGCTGCTTAACCGCAGTTAGCGTCCTACCGGTTTTCTCCCACGGGATCGGATAGGGCGTCAATTAGTGGGATGGGCCGACTCTCCTGCCGGAGGGGAGAAGGCCGAGATCCAAACCGGCTGGTCCTGAGGCAGCCTGCCGATTGGCGGCCAAAGGGCGAGACTTAATAAACCGGCTACGCATGTAGTTCTCGCTGGTGTAGCGTTTTCGGACGGGGGTTCGATTCCCCCCGCCTCCACCAAATGTCCAAGTGTAAAGAACTCTGTCAGGGGGCGAAATTTTTGCGAAGTCGCGAAGTCGCGCGAGATCACGGGAATAGGCGGGAAATCTCAATGAAGACAAGCCTTTTTCGGCGAAGCGCGACCGCGGT
>JAJPJQ010000009.1 GCA_021324155.1 Pseudomonadota bacterium | reverse complement strand
CCGCACGAGGGGTACGTGGAGATCGACTTCCCGCCGCGCGGTCAGGTTTGTAACGAGTGTCGGGCGCTCGCAGGCAGTTGAGCCGCGACCCTTGTATGGCGCAACCGGCTGAAATAAAAACGACGGGGTGGAAGCCGCCGTCTGGACTCTCAAATGCCGAAACTGCGCCCGCCAGTTCGATGTTTCGATACAACCGGACGTAAGCATTTTAGAGCATACGAAGACATTCCGATGTCCACACTGTAATGTCGCGCCGAACGATCCAGGCCGAGCGGGCAAAGTGTTCAACTGGCATGACATCGTAAGTTTAAAGCTACGGGATTGACCGGCTCATCGTTTCGCCTTCCGACAGCTGAGACTCTGGCGCCCGGCGCGACTCTTGACGCAACGGCGCTGCTCGCGCTCGAATATGGCAGCGATCGAGCGCATCTCGTGCCCGGTCTCCTTGCGCTTTTTCTTCGACGCGCGGCGTTTCACTAACAATCCTTCCTTTCGTTGCCGGCGGATTCCAAATAATCGTCCCACTTGATCCAGCGCTGTGACTTGTACCAGAATCCCCACTCGCGAACGGGCTCGCCGACGATGCAGATCGTCCACGCCGAGCCGCGCGGCGTCATGGTGATGCGATGACGATAGGAAGCCGGCCAGCTGCGCAGCCAGGGCGCTTTAAAGCGGCGCACGACTGGCCGCTGGAGGTCCGAATGATCGTGCTCGTCGTACTCGCCCCAAAGGCCGATGCTGATGAAACGCTTCGGATGATCGTGCGGGTCGCGCGCCCAATCGCTGCCGACGAAGTGATGCAGGTAGCCCGTGAACCAACGCGTCTTGGCGAGCGTCCAGCGGTGCAGGTAAATCGCGCAGCGGCCGTCGCCGTCGATCTTCTCGTAAGAGAGCAGCTTATTGATCAGCTTCATCGAACCTCCGGCACCTGCCAGCCGCGCTGCGCGCGGATCTCGAGCAGCTGGTCGACGGTGAGCTCGCGGCCGTTCCAGCCGCGGGCGTCACAGTATTCCGCCATGAACTTCTGCCGCGCACGCGCGAGCGTGAGCTGCATGACTTCGACGGGCGTGAGCACGATCACGATTTCACCTCCTCGCGCTTGAGGTCGACGAAGAAGCGTTCGCTCCGCGTCTTCCGCGCGCCCCACTTTTCGAGCACGTCGTTGCTGAACTCGACGAGTTTCTTTTTGAGCGGCCGCTTCGTGACCTTTACGAGGTCCGCATGGCCGTCGGCTTCCAACTTGTTGACGACTGTCTCCGCCTTCACCGTGTAACGGACGGTCCATTTTCCCCAGCGATAGCCGAACGTCCCGAAGGTCCGCTCGACGCTGCGACGGCCCTTTTCGAAAATCTGGAACGTCTCGTCGTCGTGCTTGCGGGCGAAGCCGTTTAGCGCCCGGTGCCAGATCGCGATCTGCTCGCGGCGAGCGGTAACTTCCTTTTCGAGATCCTCGCGCAGCTTCGTGATCCGCTCTTCGTATTTGCTAGTGAGCCAGTCGATCTCGTTTTCGAGTCCGACCATGCGCTTGAGCGCGACATCGGCGCCGGCTAGATCGCCGATCGCATCCTTCAACGGCGCTAACTGGGATTCCTGCTGCCTATTGGCTGCTGCCTGCATTTTAGCTCTCAACTTCTGCTCACCTCTTGGCGGGAGCTGCCGCCCGGCGTGGTCGGGAACCTTTCACTCTCTCCGCCTCTGCCACGGAAGCGGCGGACACCTTGAAAACGAGTTCCGATTGCGAGATAAACGCGCTGCTAGTCCGCAAACGACAACACGGGAGGACAACATGGCGGACAATTCTTTCATCGTCGATCTCAAATGCTTTTCTTGTCGGCGCGAATTCCGGGTCAAGGACGTTTCGTTCGAGGATCTCAGCGACCAGCCCTATAAGACGCCGTGCGCTCACTGCAACGCGATCGGCGGCGACGTGTCGAGGCTCGAACGAATGCACCAGGTCGTTCACATTCAAAAAAGCTGAAGCGTTCATCAGCCGATCAAATCCAATCGCTCCGCGATCCAGCGCGGGATGCGAATGTCGAGAAAATCGCCCTCTGCGGCCTGGCGGATCGCCGCGTGGTCCTCGGGGTCGGTCACGGAAAACGCGATCCAGTCTTTTTGCCACGGCGCCTGAATCCGGTACGCCTTCTCGCGCACGTGCAGGATCATCGCGCGCACGCAGACTTTTTCGTTGCGGTCAGCCATTTAAAACTCTTCATCGTCTCCAGGACGCGGCGCTTCTATTAGCCGCATACCGTAAACGTTCACTGCCTCCGGCTCGATCCGCTCGAGAGCGGCGCGCGCTACCTGCTCCGTGACCGGCGTCATCGAATAGATCGCGCCGTTGCCGTAATATTTCGTGAACGCCTCGCGGCCGGCATGCTCAGGCACGTCGATTCTGAGAAATGCACAGCCGCCGATCGTCGCCTCGCTCGCCTTGCCGGCGATGCGCTGATGGCCGAACAGCTCAAGGATCGCCCACGTCTCGAATTTTTCAGTTTCCATTTTTCCCCACCTTCCAAATTACGACCGACGGCGCGCCGGGCTCTTCGCTCGGCAGCGGCGCCGCGCGGCAGATCGCAATGCCGACGGCGACCACGGCGACGATAACGGCGCCCAGAATCGCGCCGAGGATGAACGACGCGCCGACGACGCGCTTCTGCTCTTCGGTCATGCGAGCACTCATGCTTTCTTCTCCTTCGCCGCCCGGTCCATGATCGCGCCGAGCGTCTCGACTGAGCGGCCGCGCCCAGCGCGCGATTCCTTCGCGTCCATCTCGCGCATGATGCGCGCGCGAATCCCGTTCATGTACGGCCAGAAGCCGATCGGCTTGTGATCGAAGCCGGCCTCTTTCTCGATCTCCTTGAGGCACAGGTAAATAAGATCGAGAGGATCTCCATGCTTCACCCGGCTGTTGATCCACTGATAGAGCGGCCCCCAAAAAGCATCGCTCGCGTACAACTTCTTGATGATCTCGAAGCACTTGTTCAGCAGCGCGACGTGGCGCGTTTTTTCTTTTTCGGTCATCGACGGCTTCATTGCTCCGTTCCTTCCCACGCCTCATCGAAGCTCTCGATCGCCTCCGCGACGGTCCGGTAGACCTCGAAGAAGCTTTTGATGCCGAAGAGCTTGAACGTGAGGCCGAGCTCGGGCGAGACGCCGGCGAGCTTCAAATCGCCGCCGATCTTCCTGAGCTTGAGCGCCGAGCCGAGCAGGAGGCCCATCGTCATCGGCTGGATCGCCTCCACGGCCGCGAGCGCGAGCACCACGCGCGGATTGTGCTCGAAGGCCTCGTCGATCATGCTCTTGACGCGCATCATCTCGCGCATATCGATCGCGCCGCGGACGTCGACGACGAGCGCCGCCCGCGCGGTGAATTGCTGATTAAGCACGGACGGTCCTCAGCTTGCGGCCGCGGCAGTGGATGCAGCGCTTGGCTTCGGGAGTTTTAACGCCGCCGCAGACGGGGCACGTGCTGCGCGCCGGCGCGGGAATCGTATTCTCGTCGGCGTTCTCGTCCTGCGTCGCTGCGGTTATCACGGCGAGCACGTCGCCGCGGCCGACCTTCGCCGGGCAGCGAAAGCCGCAGCCGTCGTCTTTTTGATGCTGCCAGCACGCCATGATCGCCATGCCCGACATTTTCAGCGGGCAGAAGATCATCCCGGTGAACTCGTTTTTCTTCGCCAGCGGATTCTCGGTGGCGCCGGGCTGCAGCGCCACGGTTGCGGTTCTCTCGAGCGTCGTGACTGACATCAGATTCTTTCCTTCGGACGGCCGTACTTTTTCATGTCGCGGATCAGCCACGCGGCGACGATGACGCAGGGAACGGCAAGCGCCGCAATAAACCAGACGGACATGGCTCCTCCTACTGCTGGCGGTCGGCCCCATAGTAATCGCGCCAATACCGCCGCGTCAGCGGATCTTGCCAAAGCTTGAGCTCGATGCGGTCGCGCAAACGCCACGCGAGCGCCACGACCTTCTCCGAGCCGCACCCCTCGCATGCGCCGCGCTTCGCGCCGTCCTGAATGTTGCCGCACCCCTCGCAGAGATAAGCTGTCGCGAGATTCATGATTTCCCCCCTTTCGCTTTCGCCCGGTATTTTTGCTGCGTGCATGCGCTGCACTGCTTGAGGATCTTCCGCGGGCGTTTTCGACACTTCGGGCAGAGCGTATCCGGCGCGGCCTCCGGCGCTTTTTTCTCGCGCAGCTTGAAGCGGTCGCGCAGCGCCTGCGCCGAGTGGTAGTAGATCATTCCGTTTTGGCGCGCGGCGTAGAGATGAAACTGGCCGATGCCGGGCATGTTGACGTACTCGCCGCGGCCGAGCGCGTCGGCGAACTGATCGGCGAGCGCGTGGAGAAAGTCCTCGACCTTCGTCTGGCTCGTGCGGCAGTCGTCGACGAGCGCCTGTATGAGGTCCTTTTTGTTCATTTGCTCACGTGCTGCAGCTTCGCCCAGGCGACGTCGATCATCTTCTCGTCGATCCTCCGCGCGCCGGATTTCTTGCGGATCTCGCGCAGCTCGAGCAGCATGCGCGTCAGCCGCCGCATGTTGTGATTGACGTAGACGATCAGCCGCTGGATCGCCTGATCGGCGAGCTCGGCCTTGAGCACGTCCTCGGCGATGTCGATCACCTCGTCGTCGGCGAGGCCGGGCAGATACGTCGTGAAGATCCGGTCGGCGAAGAGCGCGAGCGGCCCGTCCGGCGATCCGCCCGCGGCCGCGGCGCCGGGCGCGTGCTGGCGGTTGTTTACCGTGCCGAGGAAAGTCGGCGTGCCGGCGAGCAGCATGCCGGTCGCGGTGACGTCGTAGATATTGCGCAGGACCTCGAGGCAGCGCTCGTGGAGAAAATTCGCCTCGTCGACGATCCAGAATTCGGGGTGCGAGCGCAGCCGCTTCATGACGAGATCGAGGCACATCGCCGGCTCGCCGCCCTTCTCGACCACGCCGAGCTCGAGCGCGAGCTTCTTCGCCATGAACGGCGCGTTGACGAGCACGTTGCAGGTAATGATGCGGACCGGAGGCTTGCGGTCGTGCTGCGTCTGGCGCTGGAACTGGCGCAGCGCCTCCGTCTTCCCGAAGCCGGTGTAGCCGACGACGGCGGCCATCTTGTGGCCTTCGCGCGCGCTGTTCGCCGCCTGCCAGACCATGCGCGCGCTCTTCGTCTCGCGAAAGCCGATGACGGCGCTGATTCCCTCCGGCCCTTCGACCGAGGCGCGGAACTGCTCGATCGCGAGCACGACCGTGGTCGGATCGCTTTCGAGCTTGCCGGAGAGGAATTTGCTCACCAGCGTCCGGCCGCTATCGCCCAGGCCGATCGCGCGAGAGAACGCAATGATCTCCAGATCGTGCTCGTCGACCCAGGCGGAAGCCCAGCTCACCGCATTGCTGATGCGCCGCTTGTCCTCGATCGCCGCGCGGCGCTCGTCTAGATTTTCGAGTTGTGTTGCTGCCTCAGCCATGATCGCTCCTTCAGCACCGATGTTCTTTGAAATGGTCCCAGCAGAAATGCCCGCCGCACGGCCAGCAGTAGTAGAGCAGCACGTCGCTCTCAGGACCGCACGTCGGGCAGACACCGTTTTTCATGCGGAACGGATTGCTCTCGCCGAAGCCGTCGCCGTCGATTTGCGTCGGGATTTCTAAACGTTGCTGCTCCATAAAAACCTCACCGCGCCGCTGGGAAATGTTTGCCTACGCGGACAGGCAGCGCGTCGATTTTCGAATCGAGCAGGCTGCGCATGCGCGCCGCCTCAGCCGCGTCGCCGCGCTTCTCATAACGGCGCACCAGACAGACGGTCTCGACGATCTCGTCGAGATACGCTCGCTCCGCGAGCTCGGTTTCTCTCCAAGGCGCTAAAGATTCAGACATTGCTCACCTCGATCCAGCGCCAGCGCGGACAGATGCCGTGATACGGGCCGCCGTGCGGCGCGATTGCTTTCTTGAACGGCAGGCTGCCGCATCCCTGAAAAATCACGCGTCCGATCTTTTTCCAGCGTCCGCATTTCGTTCGCTTCCGAGAGATCTCGATGGTCATCGAATCTCCGGCGGCCGCGGCGCTTTTGCCGCATAGACCGTCTCATAGTGGTTGTTACGCCAGACCCAGACCTCGACGAGCGTGTTGTAAAGTCCGGCGTAATGATCGGCCGCGGCCTTCGCCGGCCCCAGGCCGCCGAATGCTATGAGTCGACGGCCATTGCCCGGAAAAACTTTGAAGGGGCGCTCCCTGGAAGGCTTGAGCCTCATTCGTCCTCCAGCTCTTTTTCCCACTCGGCCTTTTCTTCGCGCTTGAAAATATCCGCCGCGGTCGGCAGCGCGTCGTCGACTTCCCACGGCTGCTTCGACCGCGGCGTTTGTTCCGCCAGAGGAGCGACGGCCGATCCGGCCCCCGCCCGTCTTAGTTTTGCCCCGCTTCTGGCGGTAGGGGCCGCTAGCTGTTTCGCCGCCTGCTGAAACTTCGGCAGCAGGACCGGCACGCCCTCGGGCTCGGCGTTGACGGCGATCTTCCGCCGCTCTTCGCCGAGAACTTTTTCCATGCGGCTCTCGGCCGCCGCGCGCGCCATCGGATTCGGATACTGCGCGCGCATCAACAATTGTTGATAACGCGCCTCGACGTCGCGCTTCTGATCGCGCTTGAGTTCTTTCTCGCGCTTGAGCATCTCCTCGTCGGCGCCGAACTCGAGCAGCTCTTTATTGCCGGCTTTGCAGACAAAGCGGTTGCCCTGATAGCAGAGGATCTCGCCGATGCGCTCCGGGTCCCAGCAGATATCGACCGCCTGGCCGATCAGCGGCACGAGCTCCGGCGCCATGAAGTAGCGGTTGAAAACCTGGATGCCGAAGTTGTGAACCTTCGCCGGCGCGCCCTTACGCCGCATCAAAACCAGGTCGAGCACGCGCTCGTCGCGCACCTCGCGCGCGACAAAGCCGTTCCTCGCGTGCGCGCCCAGCGCTTCCAGAGGACTCAGGCCGTTCAGCGCGCGCGACGACGCGTGATGGAAGTCGTTCAGTATCCAGTTCTTGATCGCGTCGGCGTATTGATCGACGGTGAGCAGCTTTTTAGGGTCGAGCGCCTCCGGCTTGAGCTTTTGGCGCTCGGGATTGTTGTCCGGCTTGTTGCCGCAGTAGCCGGGCAGATGGCGCGTCTGATCTTCCACGATGCCGAACCATCTTTCGATCGGCTTCGACTTGCCGTGATAGCCGCGCGTCGGCACGACATCGATGTGCAACTCCGCGCAGATCGCGCGCACGTGCGCGGAGCGAAAGTCTTTGCCGAGGTCGTGATAAAAATGATCGAAGATGCCGAAGGAAGGCCAGCGCGCGTCGTCTTTTTTCAGCACCGCCTGGCGGATCACCAGGCCGATCGCGACGGCGCCGGGATAGGTCGTCTTTTTCTCGCGCGTTATATGGAAGCCGAGAATTTCGTTCGTGCAGAGATCTTGAATCGCCGTGAGCCACGGCCGCCCGATGTCGCCGTTCGGAAAGACGACGTAGTGATCGCAGGGGTGATGGTCGGCGTCGGCCCAGAGGCGCGGCCGGTCCGGCTTCTTGCGCAGCGAGATGTAGGCGAACTTGTCGTCGAAGCGGCGCTCGCCGTCGCGCAGCTTGGCGACGAGATCGGGATCGATCGCGTCGATGGCGCGGCGCACGAACGTGTAGCTCGGCGGTTTCAACGCCGACAGCGCATAGTCGCGCGCGATCGCGCGGTAGACCTGCCGCGCCGTCGGCTTATATGGATTCAGATAGTCGGCCTGGATCTTCGCGATCACCTGATCGTCGGCAACGCGCGAGCGGCCGCGGTCCTGGCGCTGCTTGCGCAGGAGGCCGGCCAGGCCTTCGGCGTCGAACGCCTTGATCCAGCGGCAGAGCGTGGCGACGTGGACGCCGAGCTTCTTCGCGTGCCAGATTTTTTCTTTGTGTGATTTGCCCTTCGCCTTCTTCACCTGCTCGGCGAGCTCGGTCAGCTCCGCGAGCTCGTCTTCGCTGAGCTCGGCAAGCAGATTGATCGGGGAGAGCGCCGCCGCCAGAGGCTGATGGAGTGGCATGGCGGCAGCGAGCGCCGCGGACGCGTTATTCTCCCCTTCCGCGCCGGAGGCGTCCAACGCGGATTCCTTCTGACGCTTGTAAAACCTCGCCTGAATCTCCAGCGGGAGAGACTCGAGTGAAATTTCACGCCGCGGCTTGCCGTTGGCGGATTTCGGGCCGGGGCGCGTGGTCAGTTTCGCGAGGTGTCGGAAAAGAGTCGGCCGCGCATAGCCAAGACCGACGACGTCTTCTATGGAGAGCCAGACGCTCACGATTTGCCTCCGGTTGCGACGCGCGGCATATCTATGACCTTATTCTCCGGCGGCTTCGGCCCGAGCTCGATGCGAGCGACTATCTCGTCGATCTTGCGCTTTAGCTCCTCGGCCTCCCGGCGCACGTTCTCGGGCGTGGCTTTGCAAAGCACGGCTTCAATAACGTCGGAGGATTCCTTCGCCAGGTCGGCGACCTCGCGGTCGCGCTCCTCGGGCGTGAATGGCGTCCGTTTTTCTCCGTAAATCGACGCGAAGAAGCTCTTAAAGCGCCGCTCAAGATATTGATGGATACGATGGGACTCTAACGGCGCGTGCGCGAAGGCGTGATCCTGTATTAATTCGACGAGATCGAGAGGGTTGAATTTATTGCGGCCGGCCACGCCCATGCGACGGGGACGCCGCCAGACATTGACCGATTCGTTGGTGCGCGAGGTTGACTGCGCGAGCTTCTCGGTCGTGCCGCGTGGGACGCATGCGTCGATGATCTTAAATGTCGTCTCTTCGTCCTTCATCCGCCTCATCCGTCTCGGGTGATTTACTGGTTGTCGATTCAGTATTTTTGCCGGTTATCCACAACTGAGTGAGTTGTCGGCGAGGTCAAAAAAAAGCTTGCGTGACCCCTCTTTTTTTTGTTTGCTCGCGCGCATGAATTCGATTAACCTCCACAATATTGGGAAGGCCGCCCGCTCCGACATCAACCTTGGCGGGCATGCAGAGCTAGGCGGCCCTCGGTGGCAACGCTTCTTTTTCGCCATAGGCGAATCGGACGAGCACCCTCAGCACCTCCGGGTTTCCCCTGCGGCCGAGAAGCGTTTTAGAGAGCGTCCAGAGCTTGAGCTCCAGATGCTCCGCCAACTTGCTGAGCGTCCCGATCTCGAGCTCGATCATGCGTAGCCAGACGGCCCGCCGGAGTTTCTTGAGCTCCGTCCGATTCCGGGGAATCGCGCCTCGGGTTGGCGAAAGTTTAGCCATCGGAAACGGAGATTATAACAATCGTAATATTGTGTCAAGCAAAAAAATAACGATCAGAATAAAAGGGCGGGACCTGGGCAGGCGCATAGCGGAAATACGCGGTGATCGGACGCAGGCGGAATTCGCTCGCCTCGTGGGCGTTTCGCAGCCGGCGATCCATCAATACGAGGGCGGACGGGTGCCGCGACAGCCGCAAGTTTTGATAAAGATCGCGGAGCTCGATCCGGCCGGCCGCGGAGTATTTTGGCTAATGTATGGACCCGAATATCAGCCACAGGAGGGCGGCGCGGTCCCTTATGACTTCACCGTTCCTTATGTGCGCGTCCCGCAGGAAGAGAAACGGGAGCTACTACCCGTGCTCGGCCACGTGTCGGCCGGCAAGCTCGACATCGTATGGACCGACGCCGGTTTTCCCGTCGGTGAAGGTTTATATAAAATAGAAAGGCCGGAATGGCTCAAAGACAAGAACGCTTTTGGACTGGAGGTGCGCGGCGATTCGATGTACCCGCCATTCGCGCCAGGCACGGTGATCGTCGCCGACACGAAGGCGCAGGTCGTCAACCGCGACATGATTATCTGCCGAGTGAAGTCGCTCGAGGCGTACTGGAAAATTTACAGTGAGCGAGCCGGCATGGTGACGCTCGAATCCGTCAATCCCGGCGTGCCGGCGATGACATTCAAGAAGGAAGAGATCCTCTACAAATATAAGGTCGTGCAGATTCTGCCGCCGAGAAGAAGGAACTGAGCTGGAGGCGAGACGTGAGCGTACTATCTAGTAGGGTCAATCGATCGCTGGAGCTGATCGAAAAAATCGACTTCAAGGGCGATATAGTCGACAGCACGAAGAAGATGCTTAGTGCGCTCGTCATAATCATTCAAACACAGCAGCGTCAAATAAATGATCTGGAAGAGCAGCTCGAAAAGCTGAAGCGCACGCGATGAGGCGTCTATATATAGTTGCGGCGCTGCTGCTCTTACTCGCCGCGCCGGCGGCGGCTCAGAAAGCGACCGTCACGCGGAGCGACGGCGGCCCGATGAAGATCGACGTCGCTGGCGCCGCCGTGCTCAATAAGGATTCGGCGCTTCATCGAGAATGGATTGTGATCCATCACACGGGCATACCCGTCAAACTCGAATACGAGATCGGCGTCACCGCCGAGCGCGTCGGCCGCGACTATCTTTACAAATCCGACATCCACGTCACTCCGCAGGAGCCGATCGCCGCCCTGGAAATCCGGTTTTTATTGTTCGACGTCTGGGGATCTCATATAAAGACGCTGTCTTTCACGAGGGTCGCCGATCTTGAGCCCGGCGGGCGGCAGCTCGGCCAGGCCGCCTGGAATCTTTACTCCGCGAACGAAGCGTCGGAGTTTTACGCCTCGATCGCCTACGTCGCGCGCGTGCGGACGAAGGCGGGCAGGATCATCAACAGCGATATCGCCCCCGTGCTCGACGAGGCGCGGAAATTTTCGTCGAAGTTTTCCGCCGAGGATCTGGAGCCGAAGCGGCCGGCGCCGCGGGATATTTAATAAAGATCGCGAAATTCCTTGCCCTTAAAAGGCATCAGGTAGCCAGATCCCTTGGGCGCAGTTTTTACTTTATCTGTGATCTTCGGCCACCACCGAACGAGTTCTTCAACCTGAACCCAGTAACCTTTATCCGCATAGCCTGGCGCAAAAAAGAAGGCTGTTAGTCGCGCCTCGCGCCACGCTCGCCGTTCGGCTTTACCTCGAGCGATCCGCGGGTCACTCGAGATGATAATCCAGTCGCCATCTTTCGCGAGCTCGCCGATCCACTGCTCGTCGGGTGTATTGCGTTCGAACAACTCGGACAAATGCAAAATGTCCGGCCTCTTATGGAGAGGTGCGTTGAGTATCGTTAGAGCTTTGGAAAAATCGGGAGAGAGGCAGTTGTCGAGGAAGTATTTCACGCAGCAAGGCGCGGGCGCGCCTCGAACGTGACGGCGTCTTTTATCTCCGCTTTTG
>JAJPJQ010000051.1 GCA_021324155.1 Pseudomonadota bacterium | reverse complement strand
CGCATGGCGGTCGGCGCGCGCAGCCGCGACATTCTACTGCAATTCATCGTCGAGGCGCTGGTGATGGCGGCGATCGGCGGCGCGCTGGGAATCGGCATCGGCATCGCAAGCTCCGACATCATTCACCGCGTGATGGAATGGCCGGTGCTCGTCCGCGCCGAAGTCATCCTGATCGCGGTGCTGGTCTCCGCCGGCGTGGGGATTTTCTTCGGATTTTATCCGGCGCGGAAAGCGGCGCGCTTGGATCCGATCGAGGCGCTGAGATACGAATGACGCGTCGTGCATGGCGTCGCCGCACTATCGTTCTTAGTCTTTTTCTAGCAGCTGCGCTTTTTTTGTGGGCGTTCGTACTCGAGCCCGCCAGCATCGGTACGAAAGAATACGCGATTGCCATCCCGAATTGGCCAAAAGCCTGCTCGGGCCTTCGAGTCGCGGTGTTAGCCGATCTTCATGTCGGCTCGCCTTTCAACGGCCTCTCGAAGCTCGAAAGGATCATCCGTCTTACTCAGAATGCGCGGCCGGACATCGTTCTTCTCGCCGGTGACTTCGTCATCCACGTTCTCGGCGGACATTTCGTAGATCCGGTAGAGATCGCTGCGCGGTTGCGAAATATTTCACCCAAGATCGGAATGTATGCGGTGTTGGGGAACCATGATAGGAAGCTGGGCGTGAATCGGCTCCGCGAGGCCTTTACAGCTGCGGATATTCCGTTACTCGAAGATACCGCTGAGAAAACAGGTTCAGGCGCGTGTTCTTTCTGGATCGGCGGTGTAAGCGATTTTTTGAAGGGTGCTCATGATGTGCGTGCCGCATTGTCGGCGGTACCGGAGAACTCGCCGGTCATTCTTTTCACCCACAACCCCGACGTTTTTCCGGAAATTCCCGATCGAGTGTCACTGACGATCGCGGGACACACGCATGGCGGTCAGGTTTATATTCCCGGCATCGGCCGGCCGATCGTCCCTTCAAGGTTCGGCCAAAGATTTGCCCTCGGTCATATCATCGAACAGAACAGGCATCTCTTTGTGACACCCGGCTTGGGTACCAGCATCATACCGGTGCGTTTTTTAGTGCCGCCAGAGATTTCGATTTTGACACTTAATGCTATTTAATCGGGTCAGTCCGGAAAAAACCTGGGGATTCCCGCTTTCGCGGGAATGCCGGAAGAGATGTCGCCCCGAATTCTCGTTACAGCGGAGTTCGGTCTTCGTAGGGCCGGTTCGGGAACCGCTCCTACCTTTTGGAATTCGCGGCCGGCGCTTCCATTAATTCGAAATCTATCTCCGCGCGAAAGGCGTTGATCCGCAGCACCTTCACCCGCACGTGGTCGCCGAGGCGGAATTTTCTTCCGTGGCGCCGGCCTTTGATGAGGTATTCCTTCTCGTAGTAATGATAGTCGTCGTCGTTTAAGGACGAGAGCTTGACCAGTCCTTCGACGAAATAATCCTCCAGCTCGACGAAAAAGCCGAAGTTGGCGAGGCTCACGATGACGCCGGCGAACTGCTCGCCGATCTTGTCCATCATGAATTGCGCCTTCTTGAGATCCACCATCTCGCGCTCCGCATCCATCGCGACTCGCTCACGCTCGGAAGTGTGCTTTCCCGCCTCGCTCATGTAGCGATCGAGCTCTTCGCGCTCGTTCGCCTTGAGCTTGCGGTTTTTCAGCGCCCCGTCGAGCATCCGGTGCACGATGAGATCGGGATAGCGCCGGATCGGCGAGGTGAAATGCGTATAACAGAGCGACGCGAGGCCGAAGTGTCCGATATTCTCCGGCGCGTAGTGCGCCTGCTTCATCGCGCGGAGTAGCACGTGATTGACGACTTTCTCCTCCGGCTTGCCTTTGGCGGCCTCGATTATTTTCTGCAGCTCTTTGGGCTGGACGCGCTCGTGCTTGAGCGGCAGGCGGTAGCCGAGCGTCGCGAGAAACGGCGCGACTTCTTCCAACGCCTCGTGGTCGGGCCCTTCGTGGACGCGGTAGAGCAGCGGGAGATTTTTTTCCTTCAGATGCCGCGCGACCGCCTCGTTCGCGGCGATCATGAACTCCTCGATGATGCGGTGCGCGATCGAGCGCTCGGCGCGCACGATGTTCTCGGGATTACCCTGTAAGTCGAGGACGATCTCCGCCTCCGGCAGGTCGAAGTCGAGCGTGCCGCGCGCGCGGCGCTCGGCGTAGAGCAGCAGCGCCAGTTCCTCCATGCGCTCGAAGCCGGCGACGAGCTCGCTGCGGCGAGCGCGGGATTCGGCGTCTTTGTCGACCAGAATCCGCCGTACCTCGGTGTAGGTCATGCGCGCGTGGCTCCGGATGATCGAATTGAAGAAACGCGTCTTCGAGACTCCGCCGCGCGCATTGAATTCTATCAGCGCGGTTTTTGTGAGTCGGTCTTCGTTCGGGTTTAGGCTGCAGATGCCGTTCGAAAGCTCCTCCGGGAGCATCGGCAGGGCGCGGTCGGGAAAGTAGACGCTGGTGCCGCGCGCGTAGGCGTCTTCGTCGAGCGCCGAGCCCGGCTTGACATAATGCGCCACGTCGGCGATCGAGACGTAAAGCCGGTAGATGCCGTCCTGTTTTTCGACATAGACGGCGTCGTCGAAGTCGCGCGCGGTCTCGCCGTCGATCGTGACGATCGGCAGCGAGCGCAGATCGACGCGATCTGCGAGCTCGCTTTCAGGAATTGTCTTCGCGCAGCCTTCCGCTTCGCGCTTCGCCGCGGGCGAGAATGCAGTCGCGAGTGCGTACTGAAAAATAATCGCGCGCGCCTGGATCTCCGGGTCGTTCGGATCGCCGAGCGTCTCCAGCATTTCCGCTTCCGGCGCGGAGTATCCGCTGGCGTAGCGTGTGATCTCGGCCGCGATGACGGCGCCTTTCTCCGGCCGCTCGGATGAACGGGCGAGGGGAATCGCGGGCGCGATGCGCGGGTCGGTTGGAATCAGGTAGGCTTGGCCGTTGTGCTCCTCGTATGTGCCGACGAGGCGCTTCTGCCCGCGCTCGAGGATCTGCGCGACGTGCGCTTCGATGCGGCCGCGCTGCCGCTCGACCCGCACCATGACGCGGTCGCCGTGCATCACGCGGCGCATTTCGCGCCGGCTCAAATACAGGTCTTCTTTGTCGCGATCGTCGGGGATTAGAAAGCCGAAGCCGTCGGGATGCGCGTGCACGCGGCCGGTGAGGCAGTTGTCGGCGCTCGGCAGCGCGTAGTGATTTTTCTTGAGCCGGACGACGCGGCCCTCCTTGGCGAGCGTCCGCAGGCTGTCGACGACTTCGTTCAATTCGCCGCGCGCCGCGCCGACTCCCTTCAGGATTTCCGCGGGCGTAAGGCGCTGGCGCGGGCGCTTGGCGAGAAAGGAGACGATGCGGTCTGGAAGCGATGACATTGGGTTTAAGGGTTTATGAGCTGCAGGGTTTAAGGTAAAAACAGGGATTCATCGCCATGGCCTCTTGTATTTAACCCTTAAATCTTTCAACCCTTCAACCTTCTTCGGACAGCTCCTGCATCAGCCAGTCGTCGCCGATCTCGGCCGGGCGTGGAATTTCGACGATCGCCACTTCGCCCTTAAGCGATGCAAACAGCGCGCGCGCCGTGGCGACAAAGTCATCGACGACGAGCGCGACGATGACCGCCTTCTTGCGGTCGACGGTGCGGATGATGCCCACGCCGTCGTACGATTCGAGCACGAATTTTACGTACGCGATGTCTTCCGGCCGGATGGTGAAATAAATTTCGTGCAGATTCATGAAACCCTCACCCCAGCCCTTTCCCACCTGGAGAGGGCGAAGGATTTTTTTGGCAGAAGATCCATTTCGTATTCCCCCTCCTTTTGGAAGAGGGCAGGCCTGGGGGAGTTGTTAGAGCGCATGAGATTCACTTAGCGGGCGCTTCGGCCTTCGTCGTCGGCGCCGTCGCGCGCGGATGGCTCAGGTTTCCGCGCAGCTTGAACGGCACGGCGAGCCGGCCTTTCGCGTCGACCATCGCCGCGACATCGGGAAGCTCGCGCGCAAGGTCCTGCGCGAACTCCGGAGAGAACGTCAACACTCCGTCCCATTCAAGGCTTTTATCGAGGTCGACGTGTCCTTCCGCGCTTGCCGTATAATCGGCGGCGGATACGAGAAGATTTTTGCTGTACGCGCGGCCGCCCTGCAAGCTGAAATTTCCGGCCAGCGATTCGAAAGGCATGTGTTTACCCTCCGCCAGCGCGGCGATCCGCGGCGCCATCCGGCGCGGCGCGCCGCGCAATCCGAGCTGCGCCAGGACGAGCCGCGGCAGATTGATGTCTTTCAGCACGCCGCCGCGCACCTGCGCCTCGCCGGCTCCCGCGAGCCCCTGCGGCAGACTCGACACGTTTTTGCCGTCGGCGCGGAATTTTCCTTTGAGCGTAAGCCGGCCCTCGAGAAGTTCTGCCACGGCCGAGAGCGGACCCTTCGAGAGTCCGCGCAGATCGGCCGAGTCGATATTCGGCTCGAGCCCGAGCCGCAGCGAATTATCGGCCGCGGTCTCCCACGACCCGCCGCCGCGAACCGTTCCGTTGAGCGCCTGAAGCATCACATTCTTGAACGCGAGACTCTGCGGGCTCCAGACGATTTCCGCCCGCAGGCTGCGGTACGGGATGTCTGACAGCGTGCCTTCGCCCGAAGCGATATTGGCCCGGAGCCAGGGCTTGCCGTTTTGAATCCCGAGCTCGCCGGTGCTCGCCACCGAGCGGAGCTGAGCGCGTTTGAAAGCCGTCGAAGGGCCGAAATCGCCGGGATCGATCTTCGCCGATCGCAGCGAGTAGCGCAGCGCCGGCCGCATGAAGTCGGCCACGGTGCCGGCGGCGACGATATCCGAGTCTCCAGCGCGCAGCAGCAGCCGGTCGATGCGCGCATCCTTGCCGCGAAAGACGATCTGACCGGTCGCGCGCTCGACACCGCGGCCGCTGCGCCGCTCTTTTACCTGCACCTTATCGAGGGTCACGCCGCCGCGGATGTCCAACGCGGAATTCACGGCCATATTGGTCTTGAGCGCGAGCCGCGCGGTGAGGCTCCCGCCGAATGCGTAGCGGGCGAGCGGCGGGACAAGGCCATCCAACTCGGCGAGCGGGAGCGCTTCGGCGCCGATCGTTACCGTGAGCTGACGCTCGGGCTGTTCGTTAAGAACGCCGGAAAACCTCAGTTTCGCGTTGTTGACCGCGAGGATCGCGTCGCGAAATACGATCCGGTCCTTATTCCGCTGGAGATCGATCGAGAGCTCGGCGGGGACGTCCTTGTTCTTTTTGAACCAATCGCCATAGACGATCTCACTGCGCGTCGCCCTGCCCGCGGCGCGGACGTTGAGCGCCGCCGGCGTGCCGTCAATATCGGCGGAGAGGCTTACGGGCCCTTGCACGAGCAGCGGGGAGGGCAGAGCCTGGGAGATGGCGGGGACCGCTTTCAGTTGTTCCAGCGCGAGCGGCTCGACGGTCGCACGCAGGTTGATGTCCCCATCCTGCCACGACGCGCCGCGCGACAAATCGATGTCGCCCTTGACGATCGCGTTGTTCGCCGTTGCGCCGAAAAACGGCCCGCGCAGATCGATACCGGAGATGCGCGGCCGCTCGATCGTGCCCGCGACACGCGACGCGATCGTGACGGGACCGCTCGTCGGCAGGTAACGCAGCAGGAATGCGCGCAGCGGCGGCAGCGCGCGCGCGAGCTGGTCGATTCCGAGCGCATCGCAGCGAACGCTGACGTCGACCGGGACCTGCATCCACGGTCTGCCCCAAAATGGTCCGGCCTTACCGTCGATCGTGAATACGCGGCCGTCCTCGAACATCTCGCCCGAGACCTTGACGCGCGCCGCCGCGTTGAGCGCGCCGCTGGCGGTTAAATCCAGCCGGCGCACGCGCACCTCCACCGGTTGGCGCGAAGCCCGGTCGATGTAATCGATACTGCCGTTGCGGATGCGGATATCGCTGATCGCGAGCCGCGGCGCGGTCGCGGGCCGCTTTTCTTTTGTGGTGTCGTCCGATGCGAGCGGTGGCGGAGCAGGCTTCTTCTCTCGCGCTACGAGAACGGCCAGGTTCAGCAATCCCGCCTCGTTGCGGATGATCTGGATTTCCGGCTCTTCGAGGATGAATTTTTCGATGCGCAGGCGTCCCAACACGAGCGGCAGCCAGCGGAGCTGCATGCGCAGCTTTTTTGCCTGCACGATCGGCGTCGCGGCGAAGCGCGCGTCGTCGGCGATTTTCAAGTCAGTGGCGGCGATGCCCGGTCCGCCCCAAAAGCTCACGTTGAGTTCGCTGAACGTGACGGCGCGCCCGATCGCGCGCTCCATGTCCTGCTGGATGCGCGTACGGTTTTTCCGGACGATGGCGTCGAGGGAAAAATCGAGGACGGCGAGGAGGATGACGACGGCGACAGCGAAGAGCGCGATGATTTTACGGCTCATGCCGCAGGAACAGCCTCTGAACGCGGAGAGTAGCTATGCGACGCGCTCGACGACAGCCGCGATTCCCTGGCCGACGCCGATGCACATCGTCGCGACGCCGTAGCGGCTGCCGCGCCGCTTCATCTCGTAGAGCAGCGTCGTCATAATGCGCGCGCCGCTGCAGCCGAGCGGGTGGCCGAGCGCGATCGCGCCGCCGTTGACGTTGACACGGCTCATATCGAGGTCCAGCTCGCGGATATTGTGCAGCGTCTGCGAGGCGAACGCCTCGTTGATCTCGAAGAGATCGATGTTTTCGATTTTGAGCCCGGCGCGCTTGAGCGCCTTTAACGTCGCCGGCACGGGCGCGGTGCCGAAGTAGGCCGGATCGACGCCGGCGACGCCCGAGGCGACGATCCGCGCCATCGGCTTGAGGCCCAGCGCGCGTGCCTTCTGCGCGCTCGCGACGAGGAGCGCGGCGGCGCCGTCGGAGATCTGGGAGGAGTTTCCCGCAGTAACGCTGCCGTTCTTTCTGAAGACCGGCTTCAGCGCAGCGAGCTTCTCCATCGAGGTGTCGGACCGCGGGCCTTCGTCTTTGGCGAGCAGGACTTTTTCGCCTCTTTTTTGTGGCGCTTCGATGGGGACGATCTCCTCGGCGAAGCGGCCGGTTTCCGTGGCCGCGACCGCGCGGCGATGACTCTCTAGCGACCAGGCGTCCTGGTCTTTGCGGCTGATGTTGTATTTCTCGGCGATATTTTCGGCCGACTCGCCGTTGCTGATGAGCGGATAAAGCTCGCCGAGCCGCGGATTCGGAAAACGCCAGCCGACGGTCGAGTCGAAGAGCGTCGTGTTCCCCTGCTGGAAGGGGTTGGCGCCCTTCATCATCACCCACGGCGAGCGCGTCATACTCTCGACGCCGCCCGCGATGAAAAGATCGCCGTCTTCCACAGCGACGGCGCGGCCCGCCTGTACGATCGCTTCGAGTCCCGAGCCGCAGAGGCGATTGACCGTGCAGCCGGGGATTTCCATCGGCAGGCCGGCGAGCAGCGAAGCGGTGCGCGCGACGTTGCGCGAGTCCTCGCCGGCCTGATTCGTGCAACCGAAGAATACGTCTTCGACCTCGGCGCCTTTGACGCCGGTCTTCTGCACGAGCTTGGCGATCGCGTTCGCGCCGAGATCGTCGGTGCGGATGTCTTTTAAGATGCCGGCGTGGCGCCCTATGGGCGTGCGCACGGCATCGATGATGACGGCTTCCTTCATAGTGAGTAGTGAACAGTGGGCCGTGAGTAAGCCTTAGGAGGTAAACTCCATACTCCTCACGCCTCACCTCTCTTATTTGTATTCGTAAAAGCCCTTGCCTGTGGTTTCTCCCAAAAAGCCCGCTAATACCATCTTTCTGATGAGCGGCGCCGGCCGGTAGCGGTCGTCGCCGGTCTCCGCGTGCAAGCCTTCGAGGACCGCGAGCACCTCGTCGACGCCGGCCCGGTCCGCCCAGCGAAGCGGCCCCTCGGGATAATTGACCCCGAGCTTCATCGCGGTGTCGATCTCCGCCGCTTGCGCGACGCCCTCGTCCAAAGCGCGCGCAGCCTCGTTCACGATCAGGCTCAAGATGCGCGGGAAGACGAGCCCCGGCGCGTCTTTGACGCGCGTCGGCTCCTTGCCGAGGGAGCGGAAGAACTGTTCCGCCTCCGTTACCGCCGCATCATCTGTGCGCAAACCTTTCGTTAACTCTACCACTTTTTTGTCCTTAAAGGGATAGAACGTCGCAAAGCCGACGACGCGCTCGGGCCGCATCGTCCACGACGCGATGCGTGTGGCGGAGAAGCCGATGCAGGAGGTCAGGATCACAGCCGACGGTGAGCCCGAATCGAGCTTATTAAGGATTTGCCGCTTGCGGGCTTCGCCGTCGGCTAGAGTTTCGACGATGAGGGAGCTCGAGATCGCCGCGGCATCGGCGTCGCGGTAAAGCTTAGCTTCGTAATTTGCCGCCTGCGCCAGGCCGATCAATTCCTCGGCGAGCCGGCTGCCGCCGACGACGATGACGCTATTTTTTGCCATAGTCGTAGAAGCCGCGGCCGGTCTTGCGGCCGAGATTGCCCGACTGCACCAGCCGGTGCTGGATCGGGCTCGGGCGAAAGCGCGCGTCGTCGAAAAAGGAATGATACAGCGATTCGGTCGCGGCGAAATTGACGTCGTTCCCGATAAGATCCATCAATTCGAACGGGCCCATGCGGAAGCCCGCGCTTTTCATGACGCTGTCGATCGTCTCGACGCTCGCGTCGCCGTCGCCCAGGATGCGCAGCGCCTCGTTGTAAAACGGCCGCGCGATGCGGTTGACGATGAACCCCGGCGTGTCCTTGGCGCGCACCGGCGTCTTCCCCATGTCGAGCATGAGCGCCGCGGCGCGCTCGACCGCGTCGGCGCTCGTCCGCTCGCCCTGGACGACTTCGACGAGCGCCATCAGCGGCGGGGGATTGAAATAATGCAGCCCGAGCACGCGCTCGGGCTTTTTAGCTGCGCCGGCGATGGCGGTTACGGAAAACGACGACGTATTGGTCGCGAGCAGCGCCTGTGCCGGCGTGATCGCGTCGAGTTTCTGAAATACCTCGCGCTTAAGCTCGAGCTTTTCCGGCACCGCTTCGACGACGAGCCCGCAGCCGGCGAAATCGTCGAGCTTGAGCGACGACGACAGGCGTCCGAGCGTGCCAGATTCCTGCTCGGCGGTGATTTTGCCGCGCTCACGCCCGCCTTTGAGAAATTGCTTGATGCGGTCGAGGCCGCGGTCAATGAATTCCTGCGAGACGTCGTAGACGAGCGTCTCGTAGCCCGCCTGCGCCGCGACCTGCGCGATCCCCGCGCCCATCGTGCCGGCGCCCAAAACCCCTACCTGGATTTTTTTGTCACTCATCAAAGTTTTTGTTCAAGTTTCAGGTTTCACGTGGCGGAGGCTCTTTACTTGAAACTTGAAACCCGAAACTTGAAACGCTATTTCCCCGTGAACGTCGCTGCGCGCTTTTCCAAGAACGCGCGCACGCCCTCGTCGTAGTCGGCGCTCTTACCGGCGATCTCCTGCAAATAAGCCTCGTATTCGAGCTGTTCCGCCAGATCCCGCATCATCGCGCGGTTGACCGCGCGCTTGATGAGCCCGATGCTGCGCGGTCCCTTGGCGATCTTCTCGGCGACGGCCTGTGCCGTCGCGGCGAGCTCGTTGGCCGGTACGACCTTGGCGACGAGGCCGATGCGCTGCGCTTCGCGCGCGTCGACCGGCTCGGCCAACAATAACAATTCCATCGCCTTGCTGAAGCCCACCAGCCGCGGCAGCACGATGCTGCCGCCGCAGTCGGGCGCGAGCCCGACGCGAGAGAACGCCTGAACGAAGGTCGCATCTTCCGACGCGACGCGGAGGTCGGTCGCGAGCGCAAGGTTGCATCCGGCGCCGGCGGCGACGCCGTTCACCGCCGCGATGGAGATTTTTTCCGTGCGCCGGAGCCTCAAGATGATCGGATTGTAGCGCTCGCGCAGCGATTCGCCGAGCGAGCCTTTTTTCTCCGGCGTACGGCCTTTGAGATCCTGTCCGGCGCAAAATGCGCGGCCCGCGCCGGTCAGCACGATGACGCGCACGCTCTTGTCCTCGTCGGCGTCCTTCAGCGCGCGCTGGACTTCGCCGTTCATCTCGATCGTGAAGGCGTTCATCGCCTGGGGGCGATTGAAAGTAATCGTCGCGACGCCGTTTTGCTTCGCGTAGAGAATGTTCTGGAAATCCGCCACGGCGCTCCTTACTTGCCCTTGAATTCGGGCTTGCGCTTTTCGAGGAACGCCTTCATGCCTTCGCGGCGGTCCTCCGAGGAGAAAAGCAGATAAAAAGATTTGCGCTCGAACTCAAGGCCCTCGTCGAGCGGGGTGTTGAGCGCCTTTTGGATCGATTCTTTCGCGAATTTCACCGCGAGCGGCGGCTTCGCAGCGATCTTTTGCGCCAGCTTTTTCGCCTCGTCCATTAGCGACTCGACCGGCACGACTTTGTTGGCGAGGCCGAGCCGCTTCGCTTCATCGGCTTCGATGAAATCGCCCGCGAGCACCATTTCCATCGCGCGGTATTTGCCGACAAGCCGCGTCAGGCGCTGCGTGCCGCCGCTGCCGGGAATCGTGCCCAAATTAATTTCCGGCTGGCCGAAGCGCGCAGTCTCCGACGCGATGATGATGTCGCACGAGAGCGCGAGCTCGCAGCCGCCGCCGAGGGCGTAGCCGCTTACCGCGGCGATCATCGGCTTGGTGATTTTATTGATGCGATCGCGGTAGGCGAGACGTCCCTGCACGCGCTCGTCGAACGCCCCCGCATCGGCCATCTCCTTGATGTCGGCGCCGGCCGCGAAGACCTTCTCGCCGCCGGTCACGATCATCACGCGGATCTCCGGGTCGCGGTCCAATTCCTCCAGCGCAAGCGCGGTATCTTTGACGAGCCCGTACGAGAGCGCGTTCAGCTGCTGCGGCCGGTTGAGCGTCACGATGCCGATCGCGCCGCTCTTGTCGACGAGAATGTTTTCGTAGCTCATGTATGCGAGAGCTATACACCAAACGGACGGGTAGTTGAAGCGATTCTGCCCGCTCGGATGCTCGGAAAGCCCTGGGAGAACCGAATCAAATGGGCGAATTTGTTCGGCCTATGAACGACCTCGTCCGCCGAGTCGATCGAAACGTCCGCTTTGGTTACTCGCCGATGCGCTGCCGCTCGATCCGCTTGGCTAGCTCGGCCGGCGAAGCCATGGCCAGCGACACCGGCACCATGAGAGCGCTGACGACGATGAGCCCCCAGATAGCCGCGGAGTAGCTGCCGTGGAGGTCGAAGACGATTCCCATGAATAATGGGCCGACGACCCCGGCGGCGATCGAGCCGCCCTGCAGCAGACCCAAGACGCCGCCGATAGCGCGGATGCCGAACATGAGGCTGCCGACGGTGCCGCGCATGGGTACGAGGCAGCCGAAGCTGACGCCGAACAAAAGCGCGAAGGGCAAGGTGCCCGGGATCGTCTTTACTTCCGCCATCTGGAGGTACAACAACGACAAACCCATCATCGCCGCGACGGCGGCCAGAACGAGGCGATAGTCCATCCGGTCCAGCAGATAACCGCCGCCGATACGTCCGATGGAGCTGATGGTGAAGACGATGGACATGACCACCGCCGACCAGGCCGCGGTAAATCCGATGTCTTGCTGCAGGTAGGGGATCATGTGGCCCTGGACCGCGGAGTTGACCGCAAAGCAGCCGGACAAGTAGCCCGTGAAAAGCCAGAACTCTTTGGTGCGAAGCACCGCGCGGAGCGTCAGTCCCGCATCCGCTCGCTTGTACGGCGCGCCGGCGAGGCGCTGCGCGGCGGCGCCCCCCTCGGGCGGATCACCGTCGGGCGTGAGACCGTAAGGCTCCGGTCGATCGCGCACCAGCATGCTGATTAGGGTGACAATGACGAGGACGAGCGCGCCGTAGGCGAAGAGGACAACGCGCCAGCCGTAGGCCTCCTCGATTTGCGTGTTGAGTATGACGAACGGCGAGCCGAAGATCGGGCCGGTCACCGCAAGGCCGGTGGCCAGGCCCCGATTGCGGCGAAACCATCGCGAGATGATCACCGGCCAGGTGACCGCATGACTGACGCCGGATGCGCCCAGCGAAATGATCACGAAAAAAATAAAAAACGTGACCACGCCGCTAGTAAAGCCGAGGCCGATGAAGCCGGCGCCGGAGATGACGGCGCTCCAGAAAATCAACTTACGCCCGCTGACGCGGTCGAGCAGGAAGCCGACGGCCGGACTGACGATGCCGGACTCCAGCTGGCGCAGCGACATGGCGGCCGAGATAACCCAGCGGTCCCAGCCGAAGGCGCGCTCGATCGGAAGAATGAGAACGCCGAAGCCCTGGAAGTAGGCGGCCGAGAAGATCGTGTTCGCCACGACGCTCGCGGCGACCATGTACCAGCCGAAAAAAATCCGCCGCGCGGCCCGTCTTTCGGTGCGGGCGGTGATCAATTCCGGCAACCTGTGCGGCGGGGGATGTTAATAGTAGTCATCGCGGCTCCGTTGCAGAACAGGGACGAGCTTGTCACATTAATCAGGCCGGGCCGCGCTCTTTCTAAGTAACTCGGCATTCGGCGTTTTGCGATCTTAGCAAATTCTTGGGTGAGTTTCAGATCCGTCGTGCGGCGTCGTTCTGGTGTGCTTGTGTCTTGAAACGTTGGCCTTCGGTGCATGAAGCAAAATTGCTAAGCTGTAAAGGGCCTGCGCCATAATTGGCGGACCGCTGGCCGGATTCTTAGGATGAAAGACACCTCCGAGATTCTGTCGATCGACGGGCGCGAGGTTCGCGTGACGAACCCCGACAAGGCCTATTTTTCAAAGCAGACCAAGCTCTCAAAGCTCGATCTCGTGCGCTACTATCTATCGGTCGCGTCGGGCGCGCTCGGCGGGATTCGCGACCGCCCGCTCGTGCTCAAGCGCTTCGTCGACGGCGCCGATGCGCCGCCGTTTTATCAAAAGCGCGCTCCGGCGCAGCGGCCTCCGTGGCTGCGCACCGTGACGCTGTCGTTCCCATCGGGCCGCACGGCGGAGGAGATAGTGGTCGATGACGCGGCCGGACTCGCGTGGATCGTTAACCTCGGCTGCATCGAGCTCCATCCGCATCCGGTGCGCGCGGGCGATCTCGACCATCCCGACGAATTGCGCGTCGACCTCGATCCCAATCCGGGCGTCGCCTGGGACGACGTGCGCCGCGTCGCGCTCGAGGTGAAAGCGTTTCTCGAGGAGATGGGTCTCTGCGGCTGGCCCAAGACGAGCGGCTCGCGCGGCATGCACGTGAACGCGCGAATCGAGCGGCGCTGGAGCTTCGTCGAAGTGCGGCGCGCCGCGCTCGCGCTGTCGCGCGCGATCGAGCGGCGCGCGCCGGCGCTGGCGAGCTCCAAATGGTGGAAGGAAGAGCGCCACGGCGTGTTCCTCGACTACAACCAGAACGCGAAGGACCGCACGACCTGCTCGGCCTACTCCGTGCGCCCGCTTGCCGACGCGCGCGTGTCGACCCCGCTGCATTGGGATGAGGTCGCCGACTGCGATCCGGCCGATTTCACCGTGCTCACGGTGCCGCGGCGCCTGGCCGAATTGGGCGATCCGCACGCGGATATGGATCAAGCGCCGGGCTCGCTCGAAAAGCTGCTGGAGCTCGCGGCACAAGACGAGGCCGACGGCCTCGGCGACGCGCCCTGGCCGCCCCACTTCCGCAAGATGGAAGGCGAGGCGCCGCGCGTCGCGCCGTCGCGCGCCCGCGCCGCGGCGGCAAAGAACACCGCGGCGAAAAAGCCGCGCGCGAAAGCGCCGCTGGTCACGATTGCGAATTCGCCGGATAAGGAAGCGGCGCGCGCCGGCCTGGAGCGGTGGAAAAACAAACATCCCGAAGCCGCCGCGCTGCTCGCCGCCGACGACGTGCTGGTCGACTCGATGCGCGGCCGGTCGTCGACCTGGACGCGCATCCGGGTGAATCTGCGCCACGTGCCCGAAGACCTGCGTCCGCCGCAGGAGACGCCGGACCCCGACGACGATCCCACGCGCGCGTGGCGCGACGGGCGCGCGCGGCATCGGCGCTAGCGAAATTCTTTCAGCGGCCGCGCGCGAAAATCGCCGCCAGCTCTTCCGGCGCGACGACTTCGAGCTGCTCGTACGTGCAGTCGCGCGGCTTCTTGTCCGTGCGCCAGCGGCGAAACTGCGCCGTATGGCGGAAGCGGTCGCTCTGCATGTGGTCGTAAGCGACTTCGACGACGAGCTCCGGACGGAGCGGCTCCCACGACATGTCCTTGCCGCCGCTCCAGCGGCTCTGCGCGCCGGGCATGCGCTGCCCGTCGCCGTCGCCCGATTCCTGCTCGGCCCAATCTTTCCACGGATGATCCGCCAGCGCGTTCTTGCGGTAGGGCGCGAGAAATTCCACCAGCTCGCGGCGCTTGGCTTCGGTAAAGCTCGCGCATACGCCGACGTGTTGCAGCGCGCCGGCGTCGTTGTAGAGACCGAGCAGCAGCGAGCCGACCATCGTGCGCGCGCCTTTCTTGTGCCAGCGAAAACCCGCGACGACGCAATCGCACTCGCGCTCGTGCTTGATCTTGAGCATCGCGCGCTTATTGGGCTCGTAAATGCCCGCAACCGGCTTGGCGACGACGCCGTCGAGGCCGGCGCCCTCGAAACGGCGAAACCAGTCGCGCGCGGTTTTCAAATCGCGGGTCGCGGGCGTCAAGTGCAGCGGCGGCGCGGCGGACGAAAGGAGCGCTTCGAGCCTTTGCCGGCGATCCGCGAACGGCGTCTCGCGCAGATCCTCATCTCCTTCGGCGAGCAGATCGAAGAAGACGATCGACGCCGGAGTTCGCTGCGAGAGCAGCTTGACGCGCGACGCGGCGGGATGAATCCGCTGCTGCAGCGTGTCGAACTCGAGCGCGCCGTCCTGTACGACGACGATCTCGCCGTCGAGCACGCAGCGCGCCGGCAGCTGCGCGCGCAGCGGGTCGATCAGCTCGGGAAAGTAGCGGTTGAACGATTTCTCGTCGCGGCTCTGAATCAGAACTTCGTCGCCGTCGCGAAACACCAATGCGCGAAACCCGTCCCACTTCGGCTCGAAGATCCAGCCGTCGCCCGCGGGCAATTCGGAGAGACGCTTGGCGAGCATCGGCAAGACCGGCGGGTTCACGGGAAGGCGCATGCTTCAGTATACTTCGCACAACGCCGTGGAAGAAGCATTAATCGCCTGTGCTGCGAGGCATGCGACCGCCCCATATTCAGCTTCGATTGACACCCCATTGTCCCTTTGCGAAGATGATTCGTCATGGCGACCCGCAGCGATACTCCTACGCGCCACTACGACGAGAAGCTCGAAACGATCCTCAAGTGCGCGGCGAAGATATTCGCCGAGAAGGGTTTCCACAGCACATCGATCCGCGATATCTCGCGCGCGACCGGCATGAGCCTCGCCGGCCTCTACTATTATTTCCGGACGAAAGAAGAGCTGCTGTTCCTGATTCAGGAGCGCTGCATCCTGACGCTGCTACAGCGCTGGGAGACGGTGAACCCCGATGAGGACGCGCGCGTTCGCGTCCGCCTCTTCGCCGAGAATCATCTCGGCTTTTTTCTCCACAACATGCACGAAATGAAAGTTATGGCGCACGAGGACGAGTCGCTCACGGGCAAATTCCAGGAGCAGATGCTCGTGCTCAAGCGCCGCTACGTCAAGATCCTGATGGACCTGATCGGCGAGGTGCAGGGACGCGAGAGCGGCCGGGTGATCGACATCCGCGCCGCGACCTTCGCGCTCTTCGGGATGATGAACTGGATCTACACCTGGTATCATCCGAAGCGCGACCTGCCGCTGCCGCAATTGATCGAGCAGATGCTGCGGATTTACTTTTTCGGACTGTTGAAGGGCGGCGAGTCGGCCGAGCCGTGGTTCACGGCCGAAGCGGCGGAGCGGGACGACGTGACCTTCTCCCTCTGGCGCAACCTGCCGGATTAAGAAATTTCTCGACTTCCGTTTTCGAGGAGAGAATATGGTCGCGATGGGTTCGAAGGCGCCCGAGTTTAAGCTCCAGGGCATTCTCGGCGGCAAGATCGCCAATTACTCACTGGAGTCGTTTCCGGGCAAATGGCTCGTGCTGTTTTTCTATCCGGCGGATTTCACCTTCATCTGCCCGACGGAGGTGACGGGCTTCAGCAAATTCGCGAAAGATTTTCGCGTCGAGCAGGCCGAGGTGCTCGGCGCGAGCGTCGATCCGATCGAGACGCACCGCTCGTGGATCGACGAGCTTGGCGGCATCGACTTTCCGCTGCTCAGCGACGTCGAGAAAAAAATGAGCCGCGATTACGGCGTGCTCATCGAGAAGGAGGGCGTCAGCGCGCGCGCGACGTTTATTCTCAATCCCGCGCGCGAAGTGAATTATCTCATGGTGAGCCACATGAACGTGGGGCGCAGCGTCGAGGAGACGCTGCGCGTGCTCAAGGCGCTCCGCACCGGCCGTCTCTGCCCGGCGGAGTGGCGGCCGGGCGAAAATACCGGGGAATTGAATTTAAAATACTGACTTCAAGTACATGCAATCGACTATCAAGATCTTCTTACTTTTTTTGATTTTGCTTCCAATATCGTCCGGTTGCGCCGCGAGAAGGACTGGCGATTATTCTCTTTGGGGCACACGAGGTCCGTATCGAGGTCAGGTGGTGGATGCGCGAACCAACTTGCCCATCCGCGGAGCCGCAGTGGTCGCGGCTTGGTATTACGAGCTATATGCCGTCGTACAAACCAACACTCAATTTTACGATGCGGTGGAAGTACTAACCGACGACCAAGGCTACTTCGTTGTGAACGCGCCGGAGATCGAGCGGCGCGCTCCCTCGAATACCGACTTCCCAGTTTTCACAATTTTCAAGCCACGATACCGTTTTTTTAAGGGATGGTTCGCCGACGAGAAGGACATGGCTGAGCGGCGAAATCGTCCTTTGCTCGGCGTCGTTAAATTGGAACCGAATCCAATAAGGGGTCGTGAAGCAGCAAATGAGAATATTCCCATATACGACGACATCCCACCCGAGAAGATACCTAATTTCGTAAAGGCGGTAAAAGAATACAGGTCACAAATCGGGCGGTAAACGATCAGACTCGAAACACACAACTCGAAACTATTTTTTATGGCCCTCGACGAAATCCAACGCAAGCGCGAGATCATCGAAAGCCGCGCGCGCGTGCGCGAGTTCGTCTTCGGCATCCAGGACGGGCTCATGAGCACGGTCGGTCTTTTGGCCGGCATTCAGGGCGCGACCGAAAATAATCTGGTCGTGATTATCACGGGCCTGACGGCGATGTTCGCCGGCGCCGTATCGATGGCGACGGGATCGTATCTCTCCTCCAACGCCGAAAAGGAAATCTTCGATAAAGAGATTAAAGACGCGGCCGAGCTGGCGGAAGCCGAGCCCTATATCGCCGCCGAAGGACTGCTCAATGCGCTCAGCCAGGAAGGCATGACGAAAGAGCAGGGCTACCGCGTCGTCAAGCTGCTGGGACAGCAGCAGGGAGTGTTTTTGCGGACGTTTCAGGAAAAAGTTTTTGGCCTCGGAACCGCCGAGCTCAACCGGCCGGTCCGGGCGGCGCTGGTCATGGGTCTCTCGTTCGTTCTGGGCGGAGCGATCCCGCTCGCGCCGTATCTGCTGCTATCGGGCTTGCAAGCACTGTACGTCTCGATCGCGCTCGCCGGCTTGACGCTTTTTTCCGTCGGCGTCTTCAAGGGCCGTCTCGCGGCGAAGCCGCTCTTCGCCTCGGGCGCGCAATTTTTTGTTATTGCGGTCGCCGCGTCGCTATTCGGCTATGCTATCGGGCTGGTCGTGCAGTACTTTTTTCCCGGGATCTCGATCCCGGCGGGATGACCGGCGGCGCGGCGCGCCCGATCAGGCTTCTGAGCAGCGTCAGGTTCTCGCGGTCTTCTTTCAAATCTTTTCCTTTCGGCGTCTCCAGGCACATCGGCAGTCCGAAGAAGCGCCGGTCGTTCAGGATCAGCCGGAACGCCTCGACGCCGAGCTGTCCCTGTCCGATGTGATCGTGGCGGTCGACGCGCGAGCCCAATTCCTTTTTCGAATCGTTCAGGTGAAACGCCGCGAGGCGCTCGATGCCGACGAGCTCGTCGAATTCGTCGAACACCGCCGCGTAGCCGCTCGTGGTGCGGAAATCGTAGCCCGCGGCGAACGCGTGCTCGGTGTCGAAGCAGACGCGCAGGCGCTCGCCCTCCTTCGTCGCGTCGATGATGTCGCGGATCTGCTCGAAGCGATAGCCGAGGCAGCTTCCCTGTCCGGCGGTGATCTCGAGCGCGACTTTCGTCTTGAAGCCGCGGCAGGATTTATGGACCTCGTCGAGCGAGCGCGCGATCGTCTTGATGCCCTGAAGCTCGCCCGCGCCCATGTGCGCGCCGGGATGCGCGATCAGCGCGGCGACGCCCAACATTTCGCAGCGCATGAGCTCGTCGATGAACGCCGCGATCGATTTTTTTCTCAGCGCCGCGTCCGGCGAGCCCAGGTTCAAGAGATAGGAATCGTGCGCGACGACCGTGCCGATGCCGGTGTCCTTGCGGTGTCGATGGAACAGCGCGATCTCTTCTTTCTCGTACGGCCGCACGGCCCACTGCCGCGACGAGCGCGTGAAGATCTGGATCGCCTGGCACTCGACCTTCTTGCCTTCGAGCAGAGAATTGTGGACGCCGCCGGCGATCGACATGTGCGCGCCCAACAATGGTTGAGTCGGGCGTTCTTTAGTTTTCGCCATTGTCGTTGCTATACCTGAGCTCCGAGAAATTATCGACCAGTTTCGAGTTCCGGGTTCGGATTCCGGGCGACACGAAACTCGAAACGCGAAAACCGAAACTTACTCGGAAAAGTGTCTTTTCTCTACGAGCGGGAGTGAGATGCTGCCGGCGCTCAGGAGCCGGTCGTGGAAGGCGCGGAGATCGAAGCGCGGGCCGTGCTTGGCTTTTTCCGTCTCGCGCATGCGGTTGATGATCGACCAGCCGAGCGCGTAGCCCATCGGGACAGACGGCGACTGGCTGTACCAATTCAAATCGCCCTCGGCCTGTTGACGCGGGAATTGTAATTCGCGCACCATCAGATCGGCCGCCTCGTCGTAAGTCAGCCGGCCGGTCTGCGTCTTCACGTCGATGATGATGCGGAGCGCGCGCCACAGGCGGTCCTTCAGCATGACGAAGCGGTGCTCTTCGGTCTTCAAGAAACCCTGCTCCTGCATGAGCTGCTCGCAATACAGCGCCCAGCCCTCGTAAAAGACCGACGATTCGTTCATCAGGCGCGGCAGCGTGCAGGCCGCGGGAATCGAGTTCGCTACCGTGAATTGCAGGTGATGGCCGGGATAACTCTCGTGAACGGAGGTATTCTCCAGGCCCGTGTAGTTGTGCTCGCGCAGCAGGTCGTCGCTCTCGACCGGCGTGACATAATAATAGCCGATCTGCTCGCTGTCCTTCGGCGACGGCGAGAGATACGCGGCGAACGGCATCTCGTGCCGCTCGAACTCCGGCGTGTAGACGACGCGCAGCTCCTCTCGCGGCGGAAACGTGACGAGGCCCTGATCGCGTACGAACGCGCGCGCGGCCTCCATCGCCTTGCGATAAACGGGCAGCAGCTCGGAGGCCGGCGGATGACGGTCCTGGATTTGCCGCGCCGCCGCCTCGATGCCTTTCCCCGGCGCGATCTTCTCGGCGAGCGCGGCGAGCTGGTTCTTCGTCTCGGCGAACAGCGCCTCGCCCTGCGCCAGCAGCTGCGCGGCGTCGATGCTCAAGAAGTGTTTTTTCTTGAGCAGCAGGTGATAGTGCTCGGGGCCGACGGCGTAGACCCCGCGGCTTCGCGGCCGCAGGTTCCGCTCGAGGAAATCAAGAAATTTTTGCGTCGCCGCCTTCGCGCTCTCGACCGCGCGGTTGAAGCGCCCGGGGTCTTTGGTCGTCTCCTTGACGCGCGGGATGCTCCAGAGATTATCGAGAAAAGTCACCCCGCCCTTGGCGGACTCGATCGCGATCTCGGTCCAGAGACGCGGCGGGTTCGCCTCGGGACGGCTCAGATTGGCGATGCCCTGATCGATAATGGCGGGCGAGCGCTCCAGACGCGCGAGCAGGTTGCCGGCGACGTCGTTCGTCGGCTTGACCGTCAGAATGTAGAAATGCGACGTCGAGAGATACTGCTCCGGCGACTTGAGGCGATAGTCCTCTTTTTTGAATTCGTAGTTGTCGATCGTGAGACGGCCGTCCAGCAGCGCGTAGTCGAGCAACTCGTCGGGGCTGAGGCCCTTGACCGAGACCTGCCGCAGGCGCTTGAGGGACTCGTCGGCGAAGACCTTCTCCGCGCGATACGCCTCGTCGGTGTAGTCCTTCAGCCGGTTATCGTAGCCGGGAACGCCGTAGTGGATCGCCTCGGTCGGGTGAAGCTCGAAGTAGCGCGCGAAAAAGTCCGCGCAGAAATCGGCGAAGCTGGACATGTTTTTAATTTTCCACGGCGGCGAACATCTCGGTCGGCTTCGGACGGCGGGAAATGTACCCCTGCTCATGAGCGTACTGGATGAACTTCTCGAGCACAAGCAGATTGTCAGCCGTGAGGCCGTGCTTGAACGGCTCTTTGCCGAATGCCGCTTCCTCCTCCTCGACGACGAGCACCGCCGCCGGCAGCGCCAGGCGCTTGGGATAGGCATACGCCTTGCGGCAGGCTTTCTCGGCGGCTTCGAAGGTATCGACCAGGCGCGCGGCGAGCCAGGGATGCTCCGCCGCGAGCGCCTCGCGCATGACGACCACGTGCGTGATGGGAAAAATATTCGTCTTGCGAAAGTAGCTCACGACCTCCGCGCGGCAGTCGGCGAAAAGCCGGCGGATGCGCGGGTCGCGCTGCTGGAAACTTTGCGGCACGTTGGGCGCGATCAGCGCGTCGAGCGCGCCGTCGAGCAGGAGCGATTCGACGTTGCTCGCGCCGACCTCGATGCGCACGTCCGGCGGCGGCTCGAAGCCAGCGCCTTCGGGCTCGGAGGCGACCCATGCCATCTCGCCGGGGCGGACGCCGTAGAATTCCTGCAGGATGCCGCGCGCCCAGAGGCCGACCGTCAGGCGGTACTGGTCCATGCCGACTCTTTTCCCGCGCAAATCCTCCGCCGCGCGGATCGGCGCCGACGCCGAGCAGAAAATATACGGCTGGACGAACATGCGCATGGGAAAGATCGGCAGCGCAATCACCGGCTCGCCGCGCAGCCGGGCCATCGTGTACCACGAGAGCGACATCTCGGCGATGTCGAACTGCTCGTAAACCGGCACGAGGCACGCTTCGCCGGGAACCGCGGGGCGGAATTGGAAATTGATGCCGTCCGCTTTCACCGCGCCGGTGAGAATCGGCCGCGTGCGGTCGTAGTCGGCGAGGGAGAAGGTCAAATCAAGTTCACGCGCCATTATATCTCCTTACGGTCCGTTCGGCCGAGTAGCGTAGAAACTTCAGTGTTGGACGTCCACCGCCTTATCCTGCGCCTCTCATCCTCCCGATCGCGGGCGCCGTTCGGAGCGAAAAGGCCGCGCATTCGATTATAGGCGAAAGAATAAGCGCGAACCCATTGAGAGGCTCTGAGCCCGGTCGGCGCCTTCCATTCTCTATTTTTTTCCCACTCCCAGCGCCTTCGCCGAAAACGATCCGATGAAAAATTTATCCGCGCCGCCGAGCTTCTTCGCCTCGGCCTCGATGTGCGCGGCGCTGATCACGGCATCAATCTCCTCGCGCGTGATCGCGACGGAGTAGGCCCCGGCGAAGTGCTCAACGACTTTGCGCACGGTCGCGGCGTCGCCGTACTTATTTTTCTTGAGCACCATCGCGATGACCTTTTCCGGATCGGTCTTCAAGGCGTCGATGCCGCGCTTGAGGCCGCGGAGCAGCGCGACGACGCCGTCGGGGTCGCTCTCGGCTTTCTTGCGCGTCGATACGATCACGACGAATGGGAAGTTGCTCACCACCTCGCCGATGTCGAAAAGCGTCGGGAATCCTTTGCGCTCGAGCTCGATCTTTTCCATGAAAGAAAACGGCGACGCCTGGATGCGGCCCGCTTCCAGCGCCTGCGCGCGCGCCGGGCTGTTGCCGACGCCGTAGAGAACTTTGTAGTCGCGGTCGCGCACGAAGCCTTTTTTCGCCAGCCCTTCGACCGAGGCGAATTCGGCGATGCCGCCCGCGCCGGTGACGCCGACGACTTTGCCCCTGAGATCGTTCAGCGACGCAATGCCTTTCGCGCCCATCAATGTGTAATCGATGTAGGGCTGCATGCCGCCGACGATCATGAGCGGCGCGCCCGCGGCGATCGCGCGCACGGCGGGTACGCCGGCGATGAGCGCGTAGTCGACGTCGCCGCCGATCAGCGCGGCGGTCGCGGTCGGCCCGCCGATAATGAAGACCGACTTGACGTCGAGTCCCTCGGCGGGGAAGTAGCCGAATTCGATGCCGACGACGAGCGGCAGCGTGCTGCCGAGCGTCGGCGTCTGGTAGGCGAACGTCACCGGCTTCGCGTCGGCCACCGCGTGAAGTAAAACGGCGGCGGCGCAGAGCCCGCCGAGGATAACGTTTTTCAATTCCTTCATGCGCCGCTAGGCCAGCGGCGCGAGGCCCGCCGCCGCGACCGCCTTGCGGATGCCGTCGATGTGCTCCGGCGGCAGCGGCTGGAACGGCGGCCGCACGGTCGAGCGCGGGAAGCGCCCGCGCGCCGTGAGCGCCTCTTTTTCCACTACCCAGTGCTGCATGAGCGGCGTCTTGTGATAGATCGCGTCGGAGAGCGGGCGGATTTTGTTGAAGAGCTTCGTCGCTTCTTCCATCTTGCCCGAGTGCGCGAGCTCGTAGAGCTTGGTGATGAACTCCGGCGCGACGTTGGAGAACGAGCTGACCGCGCCGTCGGAGGTGGCGAAGCGGATGAGAAACAGGCTCCCGTGCGCGACGAGGAAATTGATCTTGCGCGGGAAATTCTGGAACGCGACCCAGGCCTCTTCGTAGTCGAACGACGAGTCCTTGATCGCGACCACCTGCGGGACTTTCTCGGCGATTTTCAGAAGGACTTCGACCGAATACATTAAACCGGTCTTCACGCCGTAGCGGAAGACGATCATCGGCAGGTCGACCTTATCGGCCAATTCCTCGAAGCAGGGGACGATCAGCTCCGGCCGGTCGACGGCGCCGAAGGCGAAGTGCGGGATCGGCATGACGAGCAATCCGTCCGCGCCGGCGGCCTTCGCGTCTTTCGCGCACTCGACCAGTTCGCGCGTGCTGAGGCCGGTGCAGCCGACGACCATCGGGAAATTATCCGGAATCTCCTTGCGCGCCATCTCGGCGACCTGGATGCGCTCTTTCGGCGTGAGCGATTCGAGCTCGCCGGCGTGGCCGCTGATCACGAGGCCGCCGATGTCGTGTGTCGTGAGCCAGCGGAGATGCTTGCGGTATGCCTCCGCGTCGATCGATTGATCGGGCATCATCGGCAGATTCGCCGCCGGCAGAACTTTGCTGAAGGTTTTGAACTTGGCCATGGCTCCTCCTGGCTATTTCAGGCTTTCTACAAACTTTTCGCGCTTGAGCCGCTCGACCAGCGAAGAGTCGGCGAACTCGTCCGGCTTATGGCGCGCGAACTCCGGCGTCTCGGCGGCGAGATTTTCCAGAATCAGCTTCATGCCGTCGAGCGTCGGATAGGGGAGGTCGGGAAAAAGTCCGACGTTGAACTCGTACTCGACGCTGGCGAGGCGCGGATCGTCGATGCGCATATACTTGGCGATCATCTTCTCGCTCTCGGCGCGATTATGCTTCATGAAGCGGATCGCTTCAGTGACTGCCTTTACATACCTGTAAGCCGTGTCGCGGTTCGCTTCCAGCCACGGCTCGTTGACGACGACCGAGGTCCACGGAAACGGGATGTTCATCTGCCGCGCGGTCGCGAGGACCTTGAGGCCTTGGCCGCGCGCCTGCTCGCTCGCCGCGGCGCCGAGGAATGTGTACTGGATTTTCCCCGCCTTCAGCGCGGCGAGGCGGCTCGCGTCGCCGCCGAGCTGGAGCATCTTGAGATCGTTCTCGACGCTAAGGCCGTTGGTTCTGAATAAATAGCGCAGGCCCTGATGGGTCGACGAGCCGAAGCGCGAGATGCCGCCGATTTTGCCTTTCAGGTCGGCGATCGATTTGATCTCGGGAATCGTGACCAGGTTGCTCGCGAGCACGTTCAAGGGATTGGCGATAGTGAGGAGCTTCGGGCCGCGCAGCCGCGCCTCGAGCGCGGCGGGACCGCCGGCGGCGAACTGCACGGTGTTGCCGACGAGCGCCTGGACGTTGAGCGAGCCGCTGCTGATATAGAGGAGATCGACTTCGAGACCGTATTTGGCGAAGTAGCCGCGCGCCTGCGCCGCCCAGAGCGGCGACTGGCTCGCGTTGGGCGCGGCGTAGGACGCGCGGAGGCGCTCCGCCGCGAACGCCGATGAACAAAGCGCAAGAACGCAGGAAAGAATGGTCAGGCAGCGGTAAGGAAATGTCATAGAGCCACAAGTGGCATACTTCGGAAGCGCGCGGACAGTCAAGGCGTTGTATTGCCGTGCTGCGCGGTCTATAAAACCGGTCATGGCCAACCGCTGGTTATTGAAGACCGAACCGTCCGCCTATTCGTTCGCGCAATTGCAAAAAGACAAGCGCACGATGTGGGACGGCGTCAAGAACAACCTCGCGCTGAAGCATATAGCGGCGATCAAAAAAGGCGACGCGATCGTGATTTACCACACCGGGGACGAGAAGGCGGTCGTCGGGCTGGCGCGCGCGGCGAGCGATGCCTATCCCGATCCCGCGAAGAAAGACTCCAAGCTGCTCGTCTTCGACATCGAGGCGGATAAGGCGATGCCGCGGCCGGTGACGCTGGCCGAGGTCAAGGCCGATCCGAAACTGAAGAGCTTCGATCTCGTGCGCCTGCCGCGGCTTTCCGTGATGCCGGTGAGCGATGCGCAATGGAAGGCGATCGAGACGATGGCGAAATGAGCGAAGGTGACAAGCACGATCACGGCCCGAGTCATTCCCACGAGCATCGCGGCGGCCGTCACGAACATAAGACCCGTTTCCACGACCCCGAGCATGCGGCGGAATTCGACCGGCGCAAATCGGAGATCCGCGCCGACCTGGCGGAGAAGCTCGCTGAAATGCTGGAGCTCGGAAGTGAGGAATCAGTCTTGGAAGTTGCGACCGGCACCGGCCGCGCCGCCCGGCCGGTCGCAAAGCGGCTTCACGGCGGGCGCATCGTCGGCGTCGACCAGGCGCCTGCGATGCTCGAGGTCGGACACCGGCACGAAGAGCCCATTCCGGCATACAGCCAGTGCGCCGGCGAGGCCGACGCGCTGCCGTTCAAGGCGAATGCTTTCGACCGGGCCTTCGTCTCCTTCAGCCTGCATCACTTCGGCAATCCCGAGCGCGTCGTTCGCGAGGTCCTGCGCGTCCTGCGTAACGGCGGCAAATTCGTGATTCTCGACCCCGTCCTCAAAGAGTCCACCGACGCGCTCGGCGCCGCTCTCGACGCTAAAGTCAACGAGGTCTTCCGCCGGACCCACGGCCAGGATTTCCGCTTTCACACGGCGAGCGGCATCCAGCGGCTGCTGCTGAAAGCGGGCTATCGCGGCGCCCGCGCCAGGGTCGTTACCTACACCTTCGACCAGGAGGGGATGGACGGTATTCCAACCGGCGCGCACTGGCTTGAGATCGCCGCCGAGCTGGAAGCCGAGGCGCCGGCGTTGGCCGAGCGGCTGAAAGCGACCTATTTCACCTGGCACAAGCACGGCGACGCGCTGCACGTGAGCGGAAGCTTCCCGTATGCGCTCGTCTCGGGTGAAAAACCCCAATAACTCTCGATCCCTCCGGTAAAGCCTCGCTAGCCGTCATCCGCCTGTAACAGTGCTCTTCTGACCGGCTAGTAAAAATTTCCCCGCATTCACATTTTTACGGGTGATCGGGCCGCCCGGCTGCGAGAAATCTATTTACTTTCCGGCTTCTTTCTTCTGGCATGCGCGTTGCTCAAGGCACAAGGGTAGCTCCGATGGAGGCGCGAACATGACACCCGGCGCAAAACTTCAGGATGGCTGGAAGATATTAGTCTCCGCGCTCGTCTGCGTGACGACCGTGTTTATCTTTCTCGTTGCGCTGGCTTCTCCGGGCACCGATGAAGACGAAGACAAGCCGGGCCAAACCCCCGGCTTGTCTTCGCCCGAGGTCCCGGAGGCACAGACGATGGGCGGGGTTTTGAAGGATTTTCAGTTGATCCCCGGCAGCGCGGTCATGGTCGACGCGACGCACGTGCTGGCGATGTTCCAGAACCCGGAGAAGCAGTTTTATGCCGTCGCGCTGTTCAGCGCGAACTGCGACGGCACTCGCTGCACTCCGACCGAATTGATCGCGTTCTCTATTGTCGACAACCAGGGCCGTGACGTCGAACTCGCCAATGGCGACGCGCGCGCCGTTAGGCGGGGACAAGAAATATAAAAATTATGAGGTGGAGTCACGAAACGGCATCGGGCTCGCACTGGAGGTTGAGGCAACAATGAAGAAAGTACGAATCGGAGCGAAGGTCAAAATCAAACCACAGCACTGGCTGCGAGCGCTCGAGGACGGAACGGTCGTCGAGTATCGCCCGCAGTCGCGCCATAGCTGGCTCGTGCAATTCGAGCGCAGTTATCCGGGCGGCGGCATCGACGGCGACAAGCTTTACTTCGACGAAGCCGAATTTTTGGACGTCGAGTATTCCGACGCGAGCGCTGCGATCGAGCCGTCCACGATGGGTAGGCGCAAATTTTCCGACGCTCCAAACGGCATGGATATTTACGGCTAATCCGCTCGTCTCCTTCCCATAACTTCCGCTCCATAACTCACCACAACGGCGTCGCCCGGCAACGGGCGGCGCCGCCTTTCTTTTTGCGTCCAAAAACGCGCTGCGGCCTTGCAGCCGAGCTTCGTCCTGCGTTAGCTTAGACCGTTTCCAACGGAGGACGCATGAAAATCTATTTTTTCGCGCTCGCAATGCTCGCGCTCGCCGCCGCGAACGCGACAGCGCAAAACCGCCCGGTCGTCATCGACGGCGGCACGCTGATCGACGGCACCGGCCGCGCTCCCATCGCCGATGCCGTCGTCGTGTTCCAGGACGGCCGCATCCGCGACGTCGGCCGTCGCGGCGAGGTCAAGCCGCCCGACGGAGCCGAGGTGATCAATGCCAAAGGCAGGACAATCCTGCCCGGACTGATCGACGGCCATTGCCACCTACGCGACTGGATGGGCGAGATCTATCTACATTTCGGGATCACCACATGCCCGACGATCTCGAACAATCCGACCGACTGGGTGATTGCGCAGCGCGAGGGGGTGAAGAACGGCACCATCCGCGGCCCGCGCGTCTGGGCCAACGGTAACGTGATCGATGGGCCGCCGCCGGAGGGCATGGGCGGACTGCGGCGTCAGCGCATGAGCACGTTCGTCAACAACGAAGAGGAGGCGCGCGCGGCGGTGCGCGCCGCAATCGCGAAAGGAGTCGACGGCTTCAAGCTCTTCGAGCGGCTCCGGCCGCAGGATGCCAAGGCGGCCGCCGAGGAGGCGCACCGCGCCGGCAAGCCGGTGATCGGCCATACGCTGGATATCTATGTGTCGGCCGATGCGGGCTATCAGTCCGTCGAGCACGCGTGGTCTGTGCTGTTTACCACGATCACGGACCCGAAAAAGAAAAAAGAGATCGACTTCGCGCGCATCACCGGAAAAATGAGCACCGCCGAAGCGCTCTCGTTCATGGAGCGCGACCAGTTCGACAAGCTCATCAAGACGATGGTCGCGCGCAACGTCCACTGGAGTCCGACCTGGGGCACGACGTACCGGCCGATCGCCCGCCGCGGCGCCGACATGCGCAAAGAGGAAGCCGCGCTCTTGAACGATCCCAACCTTCGCTATCTTCCGTCCTACATTCCGAAGGACGTCGAGAAGCTTTACTCGCTCTTCGCCAAAGCTCCGCCGGAGCTACGCGCTCGGCTCGAGCAGGGATATAAGAACGTGCAGGAGTTCGCCCGCCGCTTCGTCGCGGCAGGCGGCAAAATTCATCTGGGCTCCGATCCCGATGCGATTCTCGCCGGCTACGGCTTGCACGCCGAGCTCGAGATGGCCGTCGAAGCGGGTCTCACGCCCATCCAGGCGATCGAGGGCGTCAGTCTTAACGTCGCCGAGGCGTGGGGCCGTCAAAGAGATTACGGCAGCGTCGAGAAAGGCAAGGTCGCCGACATCGTCATCGTGAACGGCGATGTCGCCAACGACATCCGGGCGACGATGCGCGTCGAGAAATTCTTTATGGACGGCAAGCCGGTCGACCTCGCGTTTCATCCGGATTACAAGAATCCCATCCCGCGCCCGATCGTCGACCGTCCCGAGCAGGAAGCGGGGAAATAAAAGGCAAGGTGAAACGTAAAAGTCCGAAACAGCAATGAAAAGCGGTTTGATCCTCCTATCGATCTTGTTTTGCGCGTTGATCCATCCGGCGTGGGCGCAGGAGAAAAACCTCACTATCGTTTCCTACCCGCCGCGGCCGCCGAAGCTTCCGCTCTGGCTCGCGCGCGACGCCGGGCTGTTCAAGAAATACGGCGTCGACGTCGCATTGAAGGAGCCGGCGTCGAGCGACGAGCTGCTGGCGGCGCTCGCGCGCCGCGACGCGGACATGTACGCCGCAACGGCGCCGTACATTGTTTCTGCCATCGGCGATGGCGCCGCTCTCGGCTTCATCGCCAACACAGGTTACAGCGTTCTCAAGCTCTTGACGCGGCCGGAAATCACCGCGCCGTCGCAGCTCAAAGGCAAGCGCGTCGGCACCGGCGAGCTCGGCAGCAGCCAGGACAGAATTACGCACCAGGCGCTTCTCCGCGTCGGTCTCGATCCCGAGCGCGACGTCACGCTTGTGCCGATCGGCGGGCGCAGCGTCGAGCGTCTGAAGGCGCTCATTGCCGGCAAGATCGACGCGACGACCAGCAACGAGGATAATCTCTTCGAGCTGGAGCGGCGCGGCGAGATGGATAAAGTCCGCGTGCTCGCCGACAACGAGAGCCTGAAGCTCTACATCGGCGCCGGCGTCGATTTCGCGGTAGCGAGCGCGGTGCTTCGGCGCGACCGCGCGACCGTGAAAAATTTCCTCAAGGCGATGTGCGACGCGACCGCGCTTGCGCGCCGCGACCGCGCGGCTGCGGACCGCATTTTTACCCAATACATCGGCGTGCGCGATCCGGCGCTGCTCGATTTCATGTACCGCACGTACGTGCTCGGCGCGATTCCGCAGAAGCCGTTTCCCAAGGCTGAGGCGGTCGGCCTTGGCCTCGAAGAATTCGGCGCGAAGCCTGGTGTCAAAGGCAAAAAGGCCGAAGATTTGATCGATGCCAGCCTGGTTCGGGAATTGGAGCAAGAAGGATTCTTCGATCGGTTGTACGGTTCGAGTAAATAAGTATTCGCGATGCCGCAGCTACGCATTCTGCTCGTCCGGCCCTCCGGCGAGGATCCGTCGCCGGTCGATCAGTCGCTGGGCGCGACGCTCGCGGCCCGGCGGCGAAGCGTCGAGATCGAAAGGAAGACGTTTCGCCGCGGTGATCTCGATGATCTCGCTTCGACGCTCGCGCCGGACGCCGGCAGGATCGACGGTGTCGTCGGCGCGACAGGTGTTCCCGAATCGACTCGCCTCGGCGAGCTTTCCGAAGAATTTAATTTTCTCTGTTTCGTCGCCAACAACAATCCCGCGGTCCGGCAAAACCGCCGGACGGTTTTTCACATCGGCGTGCCGACGCGCATGACCGCAGCGTCCGTCGCCGACCAATTGCTGCGCGTCGCCGGTGTCCGGCGTGTCTTCCTGCTTCACGACGAGACGGAATTCCAAAAGCGCGTCGCCGACAACACCGCCTCGTTTCTCGCCGCCGCAGGCGCGGTGGTGTGCGCCGTGTCGGCCGCGCGGCCCGACTGGCCCGACGAGATCGGCTCGTGGCGGCCGGAACTCACGTATCTGGTCCTTTCCGACGAAACGCGCGCGCTGCCGCTCGCGCAAAAACTGCGGCAAATATCTCCGCGCATGCCGCTCCTGCTCGGACGCTCTTTGCTGCGCCCGAGTTTTATCGAGCGAGTCGGCGGCTCGGCCGAAGGCTTCTACTTCGTCGACATGTTCCGGCGCGGCGCGCCGCGCAGCGCGGAAGAAGCGGAGTTCGTCGACGCTCTCGGCGCTGGCGCCGTCCCGTTGCCGACTGCAAACCACGGCTTCGGCTGGGACGCGATGATGCTGCTCGCGGACGCTCTCGCAGGCGCGGAAGGAAAATTAGCGCACGCGCTCGACGATCTCGAGTCGGGAGCGGAAATCGCTGGCGCGACCGGACGTTTTCGATTCGATGACGCCGATCATAACGGCCGGCAGGTCTTCGATCCGACCGTGCTCAGCGTCTTGCGGTCGGGTCGGGTGATCCCGCTGGGTTAGGATTCGCGATGCTGCGCCTTCTGTTGATCGGCCTCCTTGCGGCGCCGCCGGCTTTTGCTCAGACCGCTCACTGGGAGAAAAGCTGGAACGCCGCCGTTGCAGCGGGAAAAAAGGAAGGATCGGTTGTCGTCGCGGGCTTTCCCGATCCCGTGATGCGCAAGGAAATCATCCCGCGCTTTGCCGCGCGCTTCGGCATTCAGGTCGAGTTCGTCGCCGGCCGCTCGAGCGAGATCGCCGCGCGCGTCCGCAACGAGCGCAACGCCGGCCTTTATGTCATGGACGTTTTCCTCGCCGGTCCGGATACGACCGCTCAGGTGCTTTACAAGGAGCGGATGCTCGATCCACTGAGGCCGCTGCTGATGCTGCCGGAGGTTACCGATCCGTCGAGGTGGAAAAACGGTAAGCTCTGGTTCGCCGATCCCGAGGAGCGCTATGTGCTTCGTCCGTTCAGCGGCGTCAGAAGCCAGTTCCACATCAACAGGGATTACGTCAGGCCCGACGACCTGCGCACAGCGGCGGATCTGCTCCAGCCACGCTGGCGCGGCAAGATTGCGAGCGAGGACCCCGCGACGGTGGGCGCAGGCGCCAACAAAGCGGGCCGCTTCCTGCTCCAGATGGGCGAAGACTTCGTAGTCAGGCTCTTCCGCGATCAGAAGCCGGCCTTAAGTCGCGAGCGCAGGCAGATGGCCGACTGGCTCGCCCGCGGCACGCATCCGATATGTCTCAACTGCGACGAGGACAACGTGCGGCCACTTCAGCAGGAGGGATTCAAGATCGAAGAAATCTTTGAACTCCCGCCGATCGCACCGACGATCAACGCCTCGCCATGGCTTCTGACCGTCGCCGGCCGCGCGCCGCATCCGAATGCCGCCCTCGTGTTCGCCAACTGGATCGTTTCCAAAGAGGGTCTGGGAATTTATTCCAAAGGCTTCGGCGCGCCGACTCTGCGGCGCGATGTGGACGAATCGTTCCTGAACCCCGCGGCTATTCCGCGCGCCGGCGTGCGCTACTTCGACGAAGCCGAATGGCAGTGGATCACGACCGGCAGGCAAGAGGCGGCCGAGCGCGTCCGCAAGCTTCTCGGAGCGCGCTGAAACACACTCTCCTCCCTTGACATCGGCCGCGTCCGTTTACTACCTTCGCGGTAATTTTTCTCACGGAGGTCACGGATGTTTTTCACCAACCGCAAAACTGCGCTCCGACTCGCCGCCCTGTTGTCGCTCGCCGTGTGGATTCTCGGCGCCGTGCCGGCCGCGGCGCAGAATCTGTCGGCGCAAAAAGAAGTCGTCTTCAAATCGGTCGACGAGAACGCCAAGGCGATCGCGCTTCTCGGCGACAACATCTTCTATTTCGCCGAGCTGGGCATGCAGGAGTTCGAAACCTCGAAGCTCATGACCGGGATTCTCGAGAAGGGCGGCTTCAAAGTGGAGCGCGGGATATCCGGCATGCCGACCGCGTTCATGGCTACATACGGTTCGGGCGCGCCGGTGATCGCGATCCATACCGAGTACGATACAACACCGGGGAACTCGCAGACGCCCGGCGTCACCGACCACAAGCCGATGGTCGAAGGCGCGCCGGGACACGCCGAAGGCCACAACACGAACGCGGCGGTTATGATCGGCGCGGCTTTCGCCATAAAAAAAGCGATGGATCAATTCAAGCTCAAGGGGACACTCAAGATCTTCGGCTCGCCGGCCGAGGAGCTTCTGATCCCGCGGCCGTACTTCGTCCGTGATGGCTACTTTAAAGACGTCGACATAGCGTTTCACGATCATGTCGGCGAAGAGCTCAAGACCGAGTACGGTGTCCGCCAATACGCGCTCATCTCGGCGGAATTCACGTTCAAAGGGCAGACTTCGCACGCGGCATCGGCGCCATGGCATGGGAGAGACGCCGTCGACGCGGCGGAGCTGATGGACATCGGCTTCGACAAGCTGCGCGAGCATCTGGAGCCCACGCAGCGGAGCCATCGAGTGATCAGCTTCGGCGGCGATCAGCCAAACGTCATCCCACCGCTGGCCAAAATCTGGTGGTTCTTCCGCGAGACGACGATCGAGCGCGCGCAGGCGAACTTCGATAAGGCGAAGAAGATCGCCGAGGGCGCGGCGCTCATGACCGGCACGCAGTGGAGCTTTCAGGTCTTCAGCGCGATCTGGCCGACCCGCGGCAATAAGACGCTCGCCGAAGTAACGCAGAAAAACATGGAGCTCATCGGCATGCCGAAGTGGAGCGAGGAGGAGGAAGCGCTCGCCAAGGAACTACAAAAAAAGCAGGGCGCGCCGGTGATCGGCCTCCATCACAAGGTCGAGGCGCTTCGCGAGTCGCGCCAGACGGCGTCGTCGAACGATTCCGGAGAGGTGACGTGGATCGTTCCGACGGGGCGGGTGTCCTTCCCGTCCAATATCCCCGGCATTCCGGCGCACCATTGGGCTGCCGGCGTCGCGCCCGCCACGTCGCTAGCGCATAAAGGCGCGGTCGTCGGCGCCAAGGCGCTCGCGGCTTCCGTTGTGGATTTTTTCGCCGATCCTGCTCTGGTGGCGCAAGCCAAAGAGACGTTCAAAAAGGAGATCGGCGCTGTGCAATACAAATCGTTCCTGCCGCCCGATCAAAAGCCGCCGATCCACTTGAATAAAGAAATTATGGACCGCTACCGGCCGGCGCTGGAAAAGTTCTACATGAAGGAGAAACCCGATTTTAAGTAAGAAACTTCGGGTCCTTTAAGGGAACGCGGGCTGCATTGACCCGCCCCGGCTTTCCTAGTAGCTTGCAGCGCGGACATTCGCTTATAGGAGGCGCCTATGAGAGTCAAGCTCTTTGCGGCTTGCGCCGCGTCCTTTCTATTCGCCGTCGGCTGCTCGACCGAAAGACCGCCGACGTCGGCTCCTCGTACCGCTAACGCTCAGGACCTCGGCCCCGGCTTTCACAAGGTGAGAGACGGCATCTACACGTTCGCTCCCGATCAGACAACAACGACCTGCAGCATGGTGGTCACCAATGACGGTGTGTTGATGATCGACAGCTGCAACAACTCGCTGGATTCGAAAAAAATGCTGGCGGCGGTAAAAAAAGTCACCGACAAGCCGATCCGCTTTCTTGTCGACACCGAAGTGCACAACGACCACACCTGGAATCATTTCGTGTTCTCGCCTCCGGCGGTCGTGTTCAATGCGCAGGGCGCGGCCGAAGGCATGAAAAAAGGGCTCGATCCCAAACGGGCCGAGACGCTTGCGAAGCAGTCGCCCGACGTCGCCGAGGTCGTGAAGAACTACAAGTTCATCGCGCCGCAGATCGAATATAAAGATCGGCTGACCATTCAGCTCGGCGAGCGCACCTTCGAGGTGATCTATCTGAAGAACGTCCACAGCGAGGCCGATTCGATCATCTGGCTGCCGAAGGAGCGCGTGCTGTTCGCCGGCTCGGCGGCGAACGTCAAGACGATGATCAACCTTCGCCCGCATGTCCGCTTTAACGACGTCTTCGCAGGCTACAAGGTGATGCGCGCGCTCAATCCCGAGGTCGTCGTTCCGGGCCACGGCCAGCCCACGACGGCGAAAATTTTCGACGAGTACGAAGGTTTCTACACGCTGCTCATGAAGCGCGTGGACGAAATGTCGAAAAAGGGGAAATCGCTGGACGAGATCAAAAAAGAGCTCAAAATGCCCGAGTACGCCGAGTGGGCCGGCCAGGACCGCCTGGGCGTCAACATCGATGTCGCCTACGCCACACTTAAGGGTAAGTGAGAGGGGAGCTCATGAAGCTCAAATTTTTCTCCGCGCTCTTCGCCGTGGCTTTGTGGCTCATCGCCGCGCCGCTGCCGGCCCAGGATCTGGGACCGCAGATCAAAAAATTCAAGGACGGCATTTACGTCTATGTCGGCAAAAACCTCAACTCCAATTGCGGCATTGTCGTGACGCAGGAAGGCGTCGTGCTGATCGACAGCGGGCATAATCCGACGGATTCCAGGGCGATCGCCGACGCGGTCAAAAAAATCACGCCGCTGCCCATTCGCTTCCTCATCGATACCGAGCCGCATCCCGACCACACGACGGGCCATTTCGTCTTCTCGCCGCCGGCGACGATCATCGCGGCGAAAGGGGCGGGCGAATCGATGCTCGCGCGCGACAAAGCCGATCCCGACCGCAACCGCAAGCTCGCGGAGTCGTCGCCCGAGATGCGCGCGGCGTTCGAAGGCTATCGCATGGTGCTGCCGCACGTGGAATACCGCGACAGAATGACGCTCAACGTGGGCGAGCGGACTTTTGAGCTTTACTACATGAAAAATGTCCACAGCGAAGCCGACTCTGCGGTCTGGCTGCCGAAGGAGCGCGTGCTCTTTTCCGCCTCGGCGGTCGTGGTCGAGCAGTTCAACGTCTTCCGGCCCAACGTCAACATTCCAGATATTCTCGCAGCGGCGAAAATGATGAAGGCGCTCAATCCGGAATCCGTCATTCCCGGACACGGCATTCCCGGAACGACGAAGATATTTGACGATTCCGAGCGCTACTATGCTCTACTGCTCGAGCGGGTCGGCAAACTGGCGCGCGAGGGAAAATCCCTCGACGAAATTCAAAAGACCGTCAAAATGCCCGAGTACGACGGGTGGGCAACGAAGGAACGATACCCCGGCAACATCGAAGCGGCTTACCGCGCGGTGCAAGGGAAGTGAGGCGTTCGATGAAAACCAAATTTTCTCTCGCTGTTTATCTCGCGGCGCTGGGCCTCTGGCTCGCCGCGCCGGCGTCGGCGCAGGATCTCGGGCCTCACTTCAAGCAGGTGAAGGATGGCATCTACGTCTACGCGGCAGTGCTCAACGAGGCCAACAGCACGATCATACGCACGAGCGACGGCGTCGTCCTTATCGACGCCGGCCAGAGCCCGAAAGACTCTTATGTTGTTGCTGCGGCGGTCAAAAAGCTCGGTTCCGATCCCGTGCGCTTCGTCATCCATACCGAGCCACATCCGGACCACGTCATGGGCGATTTCGTGTTCTCGCCGCCGGCCGTCGTGGTTGCGGCGAGCGGCGCGAGCGCGTCGATGAAACAGTCCGAATCCTTCAGTCCGGCGCGCATCGAGCGGGAGACGGCAAAATCCCCCGAGATGCGCGATGCATTCAAGGGCTTCCGCCTCGTGCCGCCGCACGTCGAGTACCGCAACCGCATGACGCTTACTGTGGGTGAGCGCACATTCGAGCTTTACTATTTGAAAAACGTCCACAGCGAGGCGGACACGGCGATCTGGCTGCCGAAAGAGCGCGTGCTGTTCACGGCGGCGTCAGTGGGCGTGAAGCGCTTCGGCAATCACCGTCCGTTCGTCAGCATCCCGGACACGCTCGACGCGATTAGGATGATGCAGGCGCTCAAGCCCGAGGTCGTGATTCCCGGCCACGGCGTTCCGGGTACGGCGAAGATCCTCGACGACATGGAAAACTATTACGATGCGCTGATGAAGGGCGTGACCGCCATGGTCAAGCAGGGCAAATCGCTCGACGAGATCAAGAAGGAATTGAAAGTTCCCGGGACCGAAGACTGGGAGGGCAAAGATCGTTTCCCCAATAACATCGAGGCGGCGTACCGCGCAGTCAAGGGAAACTAGAGTGAGAAAAGCTTTTTTCGCCGCGGTGATGCTCGCCGCGTTTGCGACGCCCGTCCACGCCATCACGCCCGACAAGGCGGAATTCAAAAAGCTCGCCGACGGTGTCTACGCGTACGTCGGCAAGCTCAACGACGCCAACGCGATGATTGTCGTGACTTCGCAAGGCGTCGTGGTGATCGACACCGGCAATAACCAGCCCGAGACGCGGAACATCCAGAAGCACATTCAGGCCGTGACGCAGCAGCCGGTGCGCTACGTCGTCATCACGCAGAATCACGGCGATCACATCGGCGGCACGCCACTCTTCTCGCCGCCCGCGACGGTCGTGCTGCACGCGCGCACCGCGAAGGAGTGGGCCGGCTGGAAGCCATACCAGGTGAATACCTGGCGCAAGCGCTTTCCCGAGCGAAGCGAGGCGCTGAAAAATTTTCATCCGCTCGACGCCGCGCTCACGTTTACGGACCGCATGACGCTTCGCCTGGGCGGCAAAACGATGGAGCTGATCTACGTCGACGACGCTTACAATCCCGGCGACATCGCAGTCTGGATGCCTGAGGAAGGCGTTCTCCATGCCGGTTTCGCCGGCTACAAAGAGCGCCATCCCGACATCCGCCCCGACTATAGCCACGGCACGACCGTCGGCATGATGAAGCAGCTCGAAGCGCTGATCGCTCTCAAGCCCAAGGTCATCGTGCCGGCGCACGGGCCGCTTATGGGCACGACCGATCTGCAGGCGATGATCGACTACCTTGTCATCGCGCGGCAGAAAGTCCGCGCAATGATGGAAAAGGGCATGCCGCTCGAAGCGATCCGGAAAAATTTCCGCATGGAGGAGTACAAGGGCTGGGACCGCGAGGCGCATTACCCGGTCATCGCTGCGACGATCTATCGCGAGCTCCGCGGCGAAGGTCCCGAAATTACGACCGTCAACGAGAGAACGGTGAAAGGGAAGATCGACAAGATCGAAGAAGAAGGGCGCTATCTCACGGTTTCGACGGAAGACGGCAAGCCGCTCGCGCTGAGGATCTCCAATGCGACCGATATCGAAGGCGTCCCCGACCGGTCTCATTTCAAAATCGGCATGCGCTTCACCGCGCTCTACGAAGAACAGAAGGAACGGAACGAGACGCTCCAGTTCGTAGTGCAATAGATGCGCACGCTCTGCCTCGTTTTCATCCTATGCCTAGCCGCTCCGGCGGGGGCTGAAAAGCTCCGCATCTCTTATGCTTCGGTCAGTGGCAATACGGCGATCGTCACTTACGTGACCGACCGCGCCGGGCTGTTCAAGAAATACAACCTCGATACCGAGATCATTCTCATCACCGGCGGTCCCGCGGCGGTGAGCGCGCTCATCAACGGCGACGTCGACCTGGATCTGCGCGCGCCGGTCGCCGCGCTGCAGGCGATGGCGCACGGCGTCAAGCTCACGTTTCTCGTCTCGCAGTCGAACACGCTCGATTACGACGTCGTGACGCGCCCGGAGATCAAGGACGTGAAGCAATTGAAGGGCAAGCGCGTCGGCATCATCCGTTTCGGCGGCATCTCCGAGCTGATGGTGCGCTATCTATTCCAGCGGCTTGGCCTCGACCCCGACAAGGATATTCAGATTATCCAGGTCGGCCAGGCGCGGCTCATATCTTTGGAGAAGGGCGCGCTGGAGGCGACCGTGCTGTCGTCCGGCGAATCGTATTACGCACGGCGCATGGGTTTTCGCGTGCTCGATATGCCCACGCTGCCGTTCTTCGGCAGCGCCATCGTCGCGTCGCCGACGTGGGTCGCGAAAAAACCGGACACGGTGCAGCGCTTTTTGAGAGCCTACATCGAAGGCGCGCGCTTCTTTCTCCGTGAGAAGGCCAAGAGCCTCGCCTATCTCAAGGACTTCTTACGCCTAACCGACGCTGAGGCGCTGGAAGTGATTTACAAGACGCACCCGCAGCATCAGATGGGATTGCGACCGGTCGGCGACTTGACGGCGGCTAAGGCGACGATCGACATCATGGCGGCGCGCGATCCGCTGGTCGGCAAGCTCAAGGCCGAGGAAATTTTTTCGCTCCAGCCGCTGGCCGAGCTGGAAAAAAGCGGTTTTATCAAGCAGCTCGAGGCGGCGCACTAACAGGATCGAGAGGAGATGACATGAGCAAAGTGACGCACTTGGCGATCAAGAGCGGCGATCTGGAAAAGAGCCGCGCATTTTACCAGCGGCTTTTCGGCTTCGAGCATACGGGCACGCATCGCGTGCGCGACCATATGGCGCTGCACTTGAAAGACGATGCCATCGATCTCACGTTCACGCAGTACGACAAGCCCGAAGCGGCGCCGCCGGGGCCGTTCGATCATATCGGCATGGAGGTCGACGACGTCGAATCGTTCGTGCCGCTGCTTGCCGAACTGGGCGCGCCTGTTATAGAAAAGACCGCCGGGGGGCGCATCAAGTTCCGCGACCCCGATGGATTGATCGTCGAGCTGATCCCGAAGAAGAAAAACTGACTAAACCAACTCAATCTTCCCAGGAGGTGCCCCATGCGCGCGCTCGTTAAAGATTATCTCGACCTCGGTCTTTCCCGCCGCGGTTTCCTGAAGGCGATGGCCGCGGCCGGCTTCACGATGACCGCGGCGGAATCGATTCTCAAAAATCTCGCGCCGGTGGCGCACGCCGAGACCGCCGGCAAAGAATACTGGAAAGAATTCGAAGGCAACGGCGGCGAGCTGCTCGCCGAGCAGCTGCTCCAGACCGGCAACGAATACCTCTTCGTCGGCAACGGCTCGGGCCTCGGCGCGCTCTGCGATGCCGTCATCGACCGGCCCAAGCTCAAACTTGTGCTCGCCACGCACGAGGCGCACGTGGTGGCGATGGCGAGCGGCTACGCGCTCGCGACCGGCAAGACGGCGTTCTGCATGTACAGCCGCGTCGGCGCGGCCCATTCGACGGGCAACATCTACAACGCGATGAAAGACCGCATTCCGCTCGTCATCGCAGTCGACCGCGCGGACACGACGGAAGACGGACGCGACGGCCACGAGGACCTCGAGGACATGCTCGAGCCGATGAAGCAGTACACCAAGTGGCGCTGGATTCCGAAAGAGGTCGCGCGCGTGCCGGAGTGGACGGCGAAGGCGTTCAAGGTGGCGTCGACGCTGCCTTCCGGTCCGACCTATATGATGTTCCCGCGCGACGTCATGTTCGAGATGAAGGCCAAAACGAAAATTTTTATGCCCGGCACATTCGACGTGCCGATGAACGTGCGGCCCAATGCCAAAACGGTCGAGAAAACGGCGAAGATGCTGGTCGAGGCGAAGAGCCCGCTGTTCAACATCGGCCCCGAGGTTTATCAGAGCGGCGGGCAGAAAGAGATCGTCGAGCTGGTCGAGCTGCTCGGCGTTCCGATCTTCGAGCGCGGCCAGCTCTGTCAGGTTTTCCCGAACCAGCACCCGCTTTATCTCGGCCAGATGCGCGGTCAGATCCGGTATCCGCAGAACGTGGACTTCTTTATGAATATCGGGGCGCGGTGGGACGAAGCAAACGAAAGCTTCGTGGCGGAGAAAAAAGTTCCGGCGGTCGTCGCCGGCACCGACGTGCGCCACCTCGGCGACGGGATCGCCATCGAGGACGCGCTGGTCGGCAACGTCCGCGAATCGCTGCGCGACTTGATCGACGCCGTTAAGGCGGTCGCGACGAAGGACCGCATCGAAAAAATTCGTCAGGCGCGCTTCGACGAGACGAAGAAGTTCACCGAACGGCTCCGCGCCGGGCGCGAGGCGAACGCGAAGAAAATCTGGGACAACAAGCCGATCGAGTGGGACCGCGTCGGCAAGGAGATCGAGGCGATCGCCGACAAGGACGCCATCATCGTCGAGGAGTTCGGCTCACAGCGCAACAAGTGCATGGACCACATCAATATCGGCTACGGCGCCAAAACCCAGCTCGGCCGCACCACCGGCGAATGCCTCGGCTGGGGCTTGCCCGCGGCGATCGGCGTCAAGCTCGCGAAGCCCAATCAACAGGTCTGGGCGCTCCAGGGCGACGGCGGCATGCTCTTCAACCAAACGGAGGCGCTCTGGCCGATGCGCCGCCACGAGGCGCCGATCATCACGGTCGTCTTCAACAACCGAAGCTACAACGAGACGCGCAACCGCATGTGGACGCGCGGCAAGAACCAGCGCGAGAAGAAGCTCGACATGCTGAGCCACCTCGGCAACCCGGACGTGAACTTCGCCAAGATCGCCGAGGCGTACGACATCAAGGGCGAAGTTGTCGCCGACCCGAAAGACTTGAAGCCCGCGATGCAGCGCGCCGTCAATGCCACGCGCGACGGCAAGCCCTACCTGCTCGACGTGCTGGTCGCCCAGGCCGGGCAGGGCGCGAACATGAACTGGTATCCAAAGGTCTCAATCGCCGAAATGAGGTCGAAGAAGGCGTAAGAAGCCGTCAGCAATCAGCGATCAGCTTTCAGCTCGGGAAATCCGGGACGGATTTTTCTAGCTGACTGCTGATAGCTGATTGCTGAAAGCTATTCGGAGGTTTGATGCGCGGAATTTTCGCAGCTTTGATTTTTGTCACCGGACTGTTCACCCCGATCGCGCTCCTCTGGTCCGCCGACGCATGGGTGGCGATGCTGCCGGCCGGCGACGGACAGCAGGAGACCAAAGAGCTTTGCACCGGCTGCCACAACCTCCAGAAGGTCGTGCAGTCGCGCAAGACGCCGCAGGAATGGGAGCGCAGCGTCAACGACATGCTCGCGCGCGGCGCGCAGATCTTCCCCGACGAGGCGGAGAAGATTACGAAATACCTGAGCGCGAGCTTCCCGCCCGGCAAGTGACCGTTTCCTTGAACGGCCCCGGTGAAGATGTTAGAAGTTTCTCTCTCGTGGTCGCATAGCTCAGTTGGTTAGAGCGCGCGCCTCACATGCGCGAGGTCGTAGGTTCAACTCCTACTGCGACCACCATTTTCCTTTTTACGCCCTCGCCGCCCCCTCGGTCTCCCAGCCGCATACTCTGCGGGCTTCAGATTTATAGCAGCTATTTTCCTGTATTCGGGGCATCGGAGAAAACCATGCGACTCTGGACTTTTCCCGCTGAAATACGACTTAAGAATCATATTTGCAGAAATTAGCTCAATTTAACTTGCAAATATGCATAATTAGTCGTATAAAGACGCCTCAAGGAGGTTGACGATGAAAGCACTGCGTAGCCTCGTTGTCATTTCGCTTGTCCTCTTGACGGCCGTATGGATCGTCTCCGGCTGCTCGAAAACCGCCAAAGGCGACGATCCGACGCTCGCTGGCAATTCCATGGCCGGCCGAAAGGATTCGTCGTCGGCGGTCCCGAGCCGGGGGCAGACGCAGGGGAGCCTCGGCGATTTGCAGCGCGGGCAGTCGCCCATCACGCCGAATAATAGTCCGCTGAAAGAAATCTACTTCGATTTCGACAGCTACACGCTGCGTTCGGACGCGCGCGAGACGCTGAAAGGCGACGCGGACTGGCTGAAGCGCAATCCCGGCGTACGCGTGACGGTCGAAGGCCACTGCGACGAGCGCGGCACGACGGAATACAATCTCGCGCTCGGAGAGAAGCGCGCGCAGGCCGCGAAAGAATATCTTATGTCCCTAGGGCTTTCCGCCGACAGAATTTCCACGACAAGCTTCGGCAGCGAAACGCCCGTCTGCCGCGATCACACCGACGACTGCTGGCAGCGGAACCGCCGCGACCGCTTCGTCGTCCAATCCTCGAGAGCCGGCGCGTAACACCGCAGCCCGCCCGGCTCTACAAACATATCGTGCGATATGCCGCGGCATTTGCGCCGCCGCGGCGTATCGCGTCGTGTTTCATGGATCAAAAATTCATCCCCGACGACGTTGCTCAGTTCGTGACCGATAAAATCGATTCCGTCGCTGAGCTCGAGGCGCTGCTGCTGTTGCGAAACGCGCCCGACCGGGAGTGGACGGCGCGCGAGCTCTCGATGCGGCTGTACCTAAACGTCAAAGATGCCGTCGACATCCTCGCCGCCTTATCGGCGAAGGGATTGGCGCTTTGTAAAACGGGAGATCCCGACGCATATAAATACCAGCCCGGCTTGTCGGAGGTCGGCAAAATGATTGACCGACTATGCGATATCTATGCCAAGCAAATCGTGCCGGTGACGAATCTGATCCATTCGAAGTCGAAAACTCGCGTCCAGGAATTTGCCGACGCGTTCAAACTGCGAAAGAAGGACGACTAATGGCAGGATTCTTCTACTCCCTCTGTGCTCTCACCGCCGCGCTCTGCGCGCTGCTGCAGCTGCGTGCCTTCCATCGCAGCGGATATCGGCTGCTGCTCTGGGGCGGAGTCTGCTTCGCTGGGCTTGCGTTGAACAACGGCCTGCTCGTAGTCGACAAGCTGATCCTCGGCGCGGATATCGATCTGTTCACCTACCGACTGGTCGTCGCGCTCGCGTCGGTCGTCGTTCTGCTCTACGGCCTCATCTGGGACGCCGATTAGGAGGAGCAATGGATCTCATGCTGCTCGGCGCGATCGTCATGGCCACGCTCACCGCGGCGCTTTTTTTTCTGCGCTTTTGGAAACACACGCGCGACCGGTTCTTTCTTTACTTCGCGATGTCCTTCGGCATCGAAGGCGTCAACCGCGCGGCGCTCGCGCTGACCGGGAATCCCAACGAAGATAGGCCGTTTTTCTATTTCGTGCGCTTTCTTTCCTTCGTGCTCATCGTCGTCGCGATCGCCGAGAAAAATTTCGTGAAGCGGAAGCATCCCTGAGGCCTCGCGCCGCGACGCCGGCGCTGGCTTCGGACGCGCCGATTTTGCTATAAGCGGGGCCATGGCGGACATCGCCCTCCCGGAAAATCCGTGGATCCTCGCTGCGGTCGCCGTCGCCGCCGCAGCGGTTCTCGCCTTTATTCTAAGCCGCCTGATTTCATCGCTCGTGAGACGCGCGCTGCGCCGGACGGCCGTGGACGAGCGTCTGTATCCGCTGCTCGACCGCTATCTCTATCCGCTGCTGATCGTGCTGGCGCTGTTATTCGTCGCCGACGCAGCGCCGGTGCCGGCGAAAGCGCAAGCGGCGCTGCATCAGCTGCTGTCCACGCTCGGCCTGCTGCTCGCGATCGTGCTCGCGAGCAAAGGCGCGCTGCTCCTGCTGCGCACGACGGGCACACGCTACGGCCTCGGCAACATCCGCGGACCGCTCGAGGTGGTGCTGAAAATCATTCTTGTCGCCGTCGGCGTCATGCTGCTGCTCGATAACCTCGGCGTCTCGCTCACGCCGATTCTTACGACACTCGGCATCGGCAGCCTCGCGGTCGCGATTGCGCTCCAGGATACGCTCGGGAATTTTTTCGCCGGCCTCTACCTTAAAGTCGACCGGCCGGTCGACATCGGCCATTACATCAGGCTGCAAAGCGGAGAGGAGGGCTATGTCGAGCGCATCGGCTGGCGCAGCACGCGCATCCGCATGCTGCCGAACAATATGGTCGTCGTGCCGAACAACAAGCTCGTGCAGGACAACATCACGAATTATCATCTGCCGGACCGCGAGCTCGTCGTTCCCGTCGGGATCGGCGTCGCCTACGACAGCGACCTCGAAAAGGTCGAGCGCGTCACCGCCGAGGTCGCCAAAGAGGTTATGAAGACCGTTCCCGGCGGCATCGCCAGCTTCGCGCCGGAGATTCGCTTTCACGCGTTCGGGCAATCGAGCGTCGACTTCACCGTCGCGCTCCGCGCGCGCGAGTTTACCGACGCCGCTGTGCTCAAGCACGAGTTCATCAAGCGCCTGCATGCGCGCTACGCGCGCGAAGGCATCGCGATGCCGTTCCCGACCCGGACGGTTTATGTAAAGATGGAAGCGGACGGTGACGGAACCGAACGAAACGAACTGAAGCCCTCGTAACGCCGCGTCTGGACTACTCGCGTTCATTCCCGCATGCTTTAAGCGGCAATCGAATACGAAACGCAGTGTCCACCTCCAAGCTCATCTTCGGCGTCGTCATCGCCGTCCTCTGTTTCGCTCTCCCGCTGTTTCTTCCGGCCGGGACGCTCGACTGGCCGCGCGCGTGGATTTTCGTCGCGGTCGTGTTCGTCGGCTGCGCGTGGAGCACGGCCGTCGTCTATCGAGCGAGTCCTGCCCTAATGCGAGAGCGTTTTAAGCCCCCGGTGCAAAAGGGGCAACCGCTCGCGGACAAGATCGTCGTATCGCTGTTACTCGTCGCCTTCTTCGCCTTGATGATCTTCATCCGTCTTGACGTCGTTCGGTTCCATCTGTTGCCGCAGCCTAGACCGATCGCCGCGGGCTTCGGTCTGGCTCTTTTCGTCATCGGCTGGTGGATTATGACGCTGGCGATGAGAGAAAACGCCTTCGCCGCTCCGGTCGTGAAGTATCAGGAGGAAAGACAACAGAAGGTGATCGACACCGGCGTCTACTCGATCGTCCGGCATCCGATGTATACCGGCGCCGTGCTCCTCATGATCGGCATGCCGCTGTGGCTCGAATCCTATGCTGGGGTGATTTTCGCCGCCTTGCCCTTCGCGATATTAGCCGTGAGAATTCTCATCGAGGAGCGGTTTCTCACGCGCCAACTCGCGGGCTACGAGGATTACACGAAAAAAGTGCGCTACCGGCTGGTGCCGTTCGTATGGTAGGGCAGCTTATCTTTATTTTCCCGCGAACTTCGGCAGCACTTCTTTTGCCATGATCTCCATCGACGCGAGGATTTTTTCCTGCTCGAGCGTCGCGAAGTTCATCAGGAACATGACGTAATTGCTTCCCGCCGCGCGCACCTCCTCGATGTGGTCGGCGCAGTGCTTAGGGTCGCCGACCATGATCATGCGCTGGCGGTAGAGCTCGTCGTAGTCGCGCGGCCGGATCGACTTGCGCGCCGTGAGATAGGGGACGAGCCCGGCGCGGCCGTTTCTGTCGGCCTCCTTCTCGGTCATCGCGACGTGGGTGTGAAAGCATTCGACAATATCGATTTTCTTCGGATCGTGGCCGTGCGCGGCGAGCCGGTCTTTGTAGAACGCGAGTTTTTGCTTCACGTCCGCCATGTCCGTGCAGCTCGCGTAGGGAATGCCGAGGATCGGGTAGCCTTTCTCGCCGGCTACCTCGTATGAGCCCGGGCTGAGCGCGGCGAAGTACAGCGGCGGCCACGGCTTTTGCACCGGCGTTACGTTCAGGTTGACTCCGGGAATATTGTAGTACTTGCCGTGAAATTCGATTCTGCTGTCGCGCCAGCCCATCTTCACGACTTCGAGCGCCTCGACGACCTTGTCGCGGTTGTCTTCGGTCACGCCGAAGCCTTTCAGCTCGGGCGGCGTGCCGCGGCCGACGCCGAAATCGAGCCGGCCGCGGCTTAAGATGTCGACCATCGCGTACTCTTCCGCGATCGTGATCGGATTGTGATAGGGCAGCAGCGCCACCGCGACGCCGATACGGATTGTTGTCGTGCGCTTGGCCGCGGCGGCCATCATCACCGGCGGTGCCGGCACGACGCCGAAGAAATCGAAGTGATGCTCGCCGAACCAGAACGCATCGTAGCCGAGGCGCTCGGCCCATTCGACCTGCTCGAGCATGTCGTCGTAATAATCGGGAATCGGCTTACTCGACTGCGGATGGTAATCGCCGATGTTAAAAATGCCGAATTTCATTTATTCCCCTAATGCCGACATTCTACGGAGCGCGAGGACGTTGTTTACAGCTCCTTTATGAATGCCACATTCTTTTCGACTTGTATGAAGCCGAGCGCCTTGTGAAACTTTTGGCTCCTTCGGTTACTCAGCCGCGTGTCGGAACCCAACTCCGTGGCTCCTTTACTTTTCGCCCACGCTTCGGCTTCGCGCACGAGCATGCGCGCGACGCCGTTCTTGCGAAATCGTTTCTCGACAAAAATGCCCTCGAGGTATCCGGTCGGCGACGAATTCGCGCCCTCGACGTAATCCCTGCGCAGCGAGACTTCGACAAAACCAGCCGGAATTTTGCCCGCCCAGCAGATGAAAACCTTCTCGTACGACAATTTCGAAATTCTCTCGAAATCACGCCGGAGATTGCCGTATTTGGGCCAAAGTTTCCGGCCCATCTGAAGCCATATTTCAAAGTCGGCTTTACGCAGCGGTTGACACTTAAGATCTATCATCGCCTGATGTGTAATCCGGATACCGTTAAGAATCGTCGCTATGTTTTGCCGGATCCGAGATTCTCGAGCCGCTGGGCGGATTCCGGGCGGGTCGCGGCGGCAGCCGATCGGTTCCATTCCCATAGAATAATTATGACGCCGAGCGCAAGTCCGGCGGCGTCGAGCGCGAGCGCTGCGCCGCTCCACTTCGGCAGCAGCAGCAGCAGCGCCGCGGCGCCGAACAGGCCGCATTTCCACCACGGAAGCGCCCGGAACAGGTAGCCCGCGCACGCCGCGCCGAGAAAAAAGACGCCGATCGAGGCGGCGACGACGGAAACAACGATCTCCGCCACCGTCCCCATCAGGATCAGCGCCGGATGGAAAGCGAAGATGAACGGCACGATATAGGCGGCAATCGCGAGGCGCATGCCGAGCCAGCCGGTTTTCCAGAAATCCGCCTTGGCGATCGCCGCGGCGACGTAGACCGGCAGACAGTCCGGGGGCGTGATTAGCGAGATCATGCCGAAATAAAATAGAAACAGATGCGCCGCGAGCGGCGGAATGCCGACCTGCACTAGCGCGGGGGCGGCGAGGACCGCCAGCATGATGTAAACCACGGTCGTCGGCAGCGGCAGCCCGAGAAACAGGCAGCCGACGGCCGTCAGCGTGAGCAGCAGCAGCGCGTGCCCGCCGGAGATGCTCACGAGCAGCATCGAGAGCTTGAAGGCGATCGCCGAGAGCTGAAGTGCACCGATCACGACGCCGGCGAGCGCGACGATCGCGGCGATGTCGAGCATCGTGCGGCCGGTTTCCTCGAACGCGCGGAGAATTTTTGCGGGCGTCGGCCGGGTCTCCTTTTGCAGCGCGCCGACGGCGAAGACGGTGATGACGGCGGCCATGCCCGCTTTGCCGGCGTCCCAATCGGCGATCATGAGCCCGAAGACGAGCGCGGCCAGCGGAATCAGAAACACCCAGCCGCGCCGCATGACATTTCTCAGGCGCGGAACCTGCTCGGCGGGAAGACCGGCGAGACCTTTCTTCGCCGCTTCGAGATCGACCTGAACGAAGAGCGCGAGATAATAGAGGGAGGCGGGGATCGCAGCGGCGAGTGCGACCTGGCCGTAGCTGATGTTCAAGAATTCCGCCATCAAAAACGCCGCCGCGCCCATGACCGGCGGCATGATCTGTCCGCCGGTCGAAGCCACCGCCTCGATCGCCGCCGCCATGTGCGCGGCGTAGCCGGAGCGCTTCATCATTGGGATGCTGATCGCGCCGTTCACCGCCACGTTCGCGACCGCGCTGCCTGAGACCATGCCGAAAAGAGCCGACGACACGATGGATACTTTGGCGGAGCCGCCGCGGTAGCGGCCCATCGCGACGAGCGCTAGATCGATCAAGAATTTATCGCCGCCGACGGCGTACAGCGCCTGCCCGAAAAAAATGTAGGCGACGAGCACGGTCGCGGCGACGTCGAGCGGCACGCCCAAAATGCCGCCGGAATCCAGATACAAGTAGCTCGCGATGCGCGCCCACGAAGAGCCGCGCGCATAGAGCAGACCAGGGAACAGATAAGCGAGGTTCGCGTAGAGGACGCAGCCGAGCGCTACCCATGCCAGCGTGCCGCCGGCAACGCGCCGCGCGGCTTCGAGCACGAGTAGGACGGCGATGCCTCCGAGTATCCATCGATCCGGTGAGAGCACCCCGAGGCGGTAAGCGAGCGTGGGATACATGACGGCGACGTAGCCGCCGGTACCGAGCGCTGCCGCCGTGAGCAGCCAATCGTGCCACGGCACATCCGTCGCGCTGTCTTTCGCGCGCGCCTTGACGAGGAGAAAAACGCTCGCCATCGCGAGTGCGAAAAAAAGCCCGAGATACTGCTGGTTGAAAAAGGCCCATGGGAGATAATGCTGCACCCCCATGCCCCAGAAGGAGCCCAGGACCGTGATGCTGCAGAGAAAGAAGCGGCCGAGCGCGCCGGGAAAACCGGTCGGGCTGCGAAATTTCGAGGCGATAGCGAAATCGTCGCTCAATTAAAGCCTAAAAAAAACGTTTCAGGTTTCAGGTTCCAAGTTGACCATCGATGCTCTTTCGTGAAACTCGAAACTAAAAACTTGAAAGTTATTTTTGATTGACCGCCAGCAATCTTTTCTGTGCCTCGTCCATCTTGGCGTTCCACACGCCTTTTTCTTTATAGAACTGCACGGCGGCCGGATGGTACGGCATGGTGACATCGGCGCTGGCGGCGCGCTCGCGCGTCCAGTCCTTGAAGTTCGGATGGAGCGGCGGGAGCTTCGCGACGTTGTCCCAGATCGCTTTTAGCGTCCCTTGCACGACGGCGTCGGGCACGCCCTTGTGGCCGATCATGTAAATGTCGTAGGCGAAGCCGCAGATGTCCTCGAGAATGCCGGTCGACGAGCCGGCTTTGAGATGGGCGAGGTAGTAGCCCGGCACCGCTTTCTTCATCCGATCTTCCGCCTGCGGCGAGCAATCGAGCGAGATGTACCGGATGCCGACCGAGGCATCCGCCTCCTTGATTTTCGCCGAGCCGATCGCATGCGTCGATGCGTCAGCGCGTCCGGCGATGAGCGCGTCCATTCCTTCGTTCACGGCGGGCACCGGCACGACCTTGACGTCGCTCCACGTGAGCCCCGCGTTCGAGAGCGAGCCGAAGACGTTGTACCAGACGGCGAGCTGCGCCGGGTATTCGCCCGTCACGCGTTTGCCTTTCACGTCGTAAATATTTTTGATCGGCGCGTCTTTGCGGACCACGAGGCTGCTCTGAAGCGGCGTGCCGCGCATGATGAGCCGCGTGTTCGGCGCAAAAGGATAAGGATTCCGGCCGCCGATCTTGAGGCGGTCGGGACCGTTGTAGGCGAGCGCCATGTCGACAGCGTTGACCATGCCAAACTCGAGCTCACCGTTGTCGAGGAGCGGTAGATAAGTGCTGCTGCCGGTGTAGGGCTGCACCGTCATCTGGAACGGCGCGGCGCCGGTGACGACGTTGGCGAGGCCGCTCGCCAGCGCATAGTAGATCGTGCCGGCGGGATTCGATCCGATACCGACCGAGCGCGGGGTCTGCGCCTGCGTCGAAGCGGATGCGAAGAAAACCGCCAAGAAGAACGCCGCGGTTCGAAGTTGTCCCATTAGCGTTTTGCGCATAGGCATGCTCCTTCGGCTTGGCTTACGCGAGCGCGAACTTCGCTATCACGTCACGCACGGGGAATTTTCTGTTGATCAGCTTGTACCGCAGCGCCAAATCCATGATCGGCTCGAGATCGGATTCGAGCAGCTTTTTTTCGAAAGCGGTCAGCGTCATGACCTTCAGGACATCGGGCGATAAGCCGGTGTGTTTGCCGATGATGACCTTCGCGCCATCGAGATCGGCATTATGCGTATCGATGCCGCGGTGGAGCGCGCCGACGAAGGCCTTGACGGTGCCTTCGTTTTTTTGAATCCACGCGTCGCTCGCGAAAAACGACGCGATCATGAAGCGCGGCGCGATGCCCCCAGCCGGCCGCGCGAGCACGCGGGTTTTTTTGTTCACCTGCGACGGCACGGTCACGAACGGCTCGACGGCGGTGAAGGCATCGATGTGCTTTTGCACGACGGCCGCTTCCATGTTCGGAAACGGCACCTCGACCCATTTGAGCTTCGAGGAGTCGCCGCCGTTGTTGTCGACCCAATGCGAGCCGATCGCCTGCGTGATGTTTCCGATCGTGTTGGTTGCGATGGTCTTGCCGGCGAGATCCTTCGCCGACTTGATCGGCGAATCGGCCGCGACTTGAACGCCGAAGACCTCGTTGGTCCCGCGTTTAGCGAGCGCGCCGCTCGTGATGAACCGATAGTCGAAGCCCTCCTGGTGGCCCTGGAACGTCGACACGACGTTCGACCAGCCGATGTTGAGGGCGCCGGAGGCGAGCGCAGGCTGGATCGCCGCGCCACCGACCATCGCGACCGGGTTGATGTCGAGGCCGGCTTCTTTGAAGTAGCCTTTTTCCTGGGCAATGAAGAACGGCGAGAGGTCGCCGATCTTGATCGTGCCGACCTGGAGCTTGGTTGCCTGCGCGCGGGCGACATCCCAGGGTAACAGTGCCGCTCCGGCGCCGATAGCTGCGCCGCGCAGGAGTTGCCGCCGCGTGAGCGGGACCAGATCGATGCCGACAGTGAGCTTTTTCATATTGCCCTCCTCGACGACGGTCAGGCGTATTCTAAAGTGAAAATCTCATACCCTGCAAGACCGAAATTTCCTTCGCGGCGCGAGGGGTCTATCGGTTTGTTCTGGTTTCGCCTTATCGAATTCAACCCAAACAACTCAATCAACCCTACAAACCCAATCAACTCGTCTTGACAGTATCCGGGCGGGACGCATAGATATGAACGCGTACAACAATGGAGGACCGATGGCCGTCTCGTTCAATGACCCCGCGCTGGACAAAGTCAAACAAACCCTCGTAACCGCGTGCCGGATTCTCGATCACGAAGGCATCACCGACGGCTACGGCCACATCGGCGCGCGCGTCCCCGGCGCCGACGCATTTTTCACGATCGCCAATGTGAGCCCCGGTCTTGCGACCGTCGAGCGGCTCTGCATGCTCGATTTTGCCGGCAATCATCTAGGCGGCGAGAAGACGCCGCCGAACGAATGGCCGATTCACGCCTGCATTTTCAAAACGCGTCCCGATGTGATGAGCGTCTGCCACACGCACTCGGTCTGGAGCACGCTGTTCAGCGTGCTGCCGATCAAGCTCAAGCTGCTGCACCACTATGGGAAATTTCTCTCGGCCGACGGCCTGCCGCTCTACGAGGCCGCCGGGCTGGTGCGTACGATCGAGCGCGGCGACGCGCTCGCCAAAGCGCTGGGCAAAGGCCCGGCGGTGCTGCTGCGCGCGCACGGCGACGCTGTGGTGGGCGAGACGATTGAGCAGTCGGTGCAGCGGACGATCCGCCTCGCCAAGCTGGGCGAGCTCGCGCATCTGGCGCTGCTCCACGGCGAGCCGCGCTGGCTCACGGCCGAGGAGCTGGAGACCTTCAGCGCGGACGAGCGCTTCCCGCAGCGCGGCTGGGAATACTATGTCAGCCGGTTAAAAAAATAAGTGGTTACAGGTTTCACGTTTCAGGTTCAGGTCGAAATCAGAGAGCGCTCCGGTACGTGAAACTTGCGACGCGAAACGTGAAACGTTTTTAGGAGGAATTATGGCCCAGGAGCTTTCATCGGCAGAATTCGTCAAGCAGCTTAAAAAAGATATTCAGGCTTTTCCAAAAATCCGCATCAAGCATCCGTTCCTGAAGGCGGTGTGCAATGGCACGGCGACGATGGAGCAAATCCGCGCCTGGGCGATTCAGGACTATCAGTTCCGCGCCACCGTGCCGCGCATCGCGATGCTGCGCTATCTCGCCTGCACCGATCCCGAGATCGCTCAGAAGCTCTGGGGCGTGGTCGAGGAGGAGACGCGCGGAATGGACACCGGCACCGCCGGCCACAATCAGCTCGCGATCCGCTTCGCGGAGTCTGTCGGCCTAAAGCGCAGCGATCTGGAGAACGCCGAGCTGACGCCGTCGACGGCGGCGCATCTCTATTACGTCGAGCTCATCATCCACACGCTGCCGTGGTTCGTCGTCATGGCGATCCAGATCGGCGCCGAAGGAACATTTGGACCGGCAGCCGCGGCGCTCGGCCATGGGTTCATCAAGAATTATAAAATGGATCCCGAGGATGTGCGGTTTTTCACCGTGCATTCGGAGGCCGACGAAGATCACGGCAGCCTCGCCGAGGAGATCGCCGTGAAATACATCACGTCGCCCGAGCTTCAGGAATTAACGCGCAAGCATACGTTCAGACGGATGGAATTGCTGTATGATATCTGGACTTTGTGAAAAACGCGCGGGTTTGAAACCCGGCCCTACGAATGAAGATCTTTTGATCCGTTGTCGACGGTTCGCGGGTCGCCCCTATCTCAGATACGCCCGTCATTGCAGTATCGCTCGACGAGTGTTGCGCTGGTTTGTGATTTGACCAGCGATTCCTAATGTAGGGGCGGGTTTAAAGCCCCCAATATCCGGATCATAAATCGCGGGTCGATTCCGCGAATAGTTCCTCGATCCTCGGCTTGTCCTTGATCAGCCCCTGCTCATGCGAATAGTCGATCAGAGTCGTAAGCATCTTCCGGTTCGCCTTGATGCCGTAGGCGAATGGGTCGTCGCCGACGACCTCGCGCGTCATCGCGGCATATTCCTTGCCGAAGAAAAGCCCGGACGGAATGCGGTCGATCATTTTCTGCGCCGCGAGCGCCTTGGCCTTAACGAAGCCGTTGAAGAGATTGATCGCAATCCACGGGTTCTGGCGATAGATCGAACCGCGGACGATATAGGTGTGGTTCGCGGGCAGGAAACCGTGCGTATGGAAGAAGCGCTTGGTCTCGGCGATCTTATCGGGAAACAGCAGCTTAATCCTGCTCCAATCGCCGCTGCCGGGAATGCGCCGCGAGCGGTCGACGAAGCTTTCGGCGCGCGTCCACGGTCCGACGACGGCTGCCGCATCGAGCTCACCCGCGAGCAGCATCGACGCGAGGCTCTTGTCGGTTGGGATGCGCTGGAACGAGATGCCCGCCGGGGGCTGAAAACCGGTCGCGCCGCCGTGGCTCAGCTCCTCGGTGCGCTCCATATACCAGTGCACTTTGTACTGGGAGACGCCGAAGTCGTGGTCCAAAACGCCGCGCGTCCAGAGCGCGGCGGTCTGCTGGTATTCGGCTACGCCGATGCGCTTGCCGACGAGATCGCCCGGCGCCTTGACGCCGGAATCGGCGTTGTAGGCGACTTCCGTATGAAACAGCCGGCGGCTCGGGAAGACGGGAATCGCGACCATGTCGACGCCGCGCGCCCGGGCGATGATATACGATGACAGCGACATCTCGGAGACGTCGAACTCGAAGAACTTGAGCTGGCGATAGAAGGTCTCGCTCGGGCCGGAATGCGTCGGGACGAATTCCATGCCTTCGACCTCGACGGTGCCGTCCATCAGCGGCTCGACGCGGTCGTTGTAGGCGGAGGCGAAACTCAAAGTTAGTTTGGGCATGGCTTTCGTCTACTATTCTCGAAGGGGCACGGTCAAGCGCAGCGCTTACAGCGCGCCGCGAAGTTTGAGGCATTCAGTCTAAAAGCGACTCAGCCAGTGACCGATGCCGACCGCGAATAATCCCGCCGTAAGCTCGACAAGCACGTTCGCGAATGCAGTCAGCAGTTGAGCATTGCGCGCTAACAGAACGGTTTCATACGCGAACGCTGAAAATGTAGTAAAACCTCCTACGATTCCGATGAAAATAAATAGGCGAACGTCCGCCGTGAAGACGGCGTGTTTTTCTTCCACTCCCGCTAAAAATCCGATGAGCAGACAGCCGATGACGTTGACTGCGAGTGTGCCATAGGGGAACCAATCGCTCGCCAGCGTCCGGTGAACCCATCCGCTGAGAAGATACCGAAGTATCGAACCGAGAAAACCCCCCACGCCTACCGCTGCGATCTGAGCCATTTACCACCTCCAAAAAAAAGACCCCTACTCCAATTCCTTGAAGTAGGGGTCATCAATTCGCGAACCGCGGCGAATGGTTTAGCTGGCGAACCCCATCGCCCTTAAAGATAACTATGTATAAATTTATTAAGCCGCCGTGTCAAATTAACGCGCGGCTCAGCGCCTGAATTGCAGCGGCAGAATTTTGCCGCGCGGACTCGCGCGCGGCGCCTCCCTGCGAATCCTGCAGGTCCCCGCGCGACGCCAGATTTCGGCCTGAAAGCGGTTGGCGGGAGAGCCATCGGCCAGCCGGCGCTGAAGCCGGAGCAGCAGCTTGCTCTCGTCGAAGGTGCCGATCATGGGGTGGACCATCAGCGTGAGGCGGGTTTGACCCGTCTCATCTTCTTCTTCCACGAGCTGGTAGTCGCCGGCCGCGCCGCCGAACTCGGCGGGCAGCGTGCGCTCGAAGAATTCATACAGATCGCCGTAGAAGTAGTTCATTCCCTCGCTCGTGAATTTCTCGTAGCTGCGGATTTCGTGGACGTGGAGCGTAAGGCCGCTCTTTTCGAGCGCGCAGCCGCAGCTCCTTCGCGCGAGCTCGGCGTAGTCGCCGTTCGCGACGTTGAGCAGAAAGCGGGAGCCGGCCGAAGGGTGCAGCGTGGTCAAAAGCAGCGGACGGATTACAGGGTCGATATCCGGGAGTGGCGCGGGATGCTCGATGAGCGCGAGCCTGGTCTCGTCGACATGGACGTCGTCGCCGGCTACCGGCGCGCCGCAGCCGTAACCGACCATGACGCCGCCGCCGTACGCGTAGCGCGATGTTGCGAAGGCGCCGGCGCGCTCGATCAGAGCGCGCTTCGCGTCCGTGAACGGCTCGCCGCTCACGATGAATCGCGCGCCCGCAAGCGACTCGCCCATGTCCCATGCCGCGCGCGCGATGCGTGCCGCGTTGCTGGCGGCGGTGGTGATACAGCAGCGCGTCCCTTGGCGGCGCTTCCCGGCAGCCCAGCGGACGATGCGCGGCGCGTCGGCGATATCGGTGAATTCAGGTGCCGGAAAGCCCGGGCCGAACCAATTACCGTTGAGCACGATCAGCTGCGTGAGCAGGTAATGGTACCAGGCGGCCAGGCGATTGTCGGCGGGAATCTTACGCGCGAACCACCGATCGGTGCTGATGCCCAATTTCGCATAGACGAGCAGGTTGTTCACTCCGCCGCCGCCCGGAAGAATCGCGTCGTAAAGCGCGTGCGAGGCGGCCCAAAGATCGTGCGCGGAGAAAAAGACGGCCGTTATGTACGCTCGGGCCGCGAGATAGTCGAGACGGATCTGGGAACGCACTGGACGGTTGCCGGTGCCGCTGCTCTCGACAGCAAAGCCGGCAGGCGCGTCCGGCAGCTCTAGGTCGGCCGGGCGAACGCGGAAGGAGCATTCTCCCCGCACGATTTCCTTTTTCCCCTTAAGCTCGTCGTCGGTGAGATAGACGCCTGCGCGCGCCAAATTCTCAAGCGCCGCCTCCAGGCCGCGGCTCCCGACCTCGGCCTCGAGATCCGCGAACTCGCAGCCGGCGTGCTTTAGGAGTTTGAGATAGGGGCTGTCGGAGTTGCCGTAGATCCAATCGCGCGCGGATTCGAGAAGACGTTTTTCGCGTTCTCGGACGCCTCGCTCGATCTCCGCTTCGGCGTCTCGCGCCGTGACGCGCGCGCGCAAAAACGCCGGCAGCGATCGCGCGAGCCGCGCCGCGCCCCGGAGATCGCTCGTCAACTTGATCAGCCGAACGGCCGGCATGTCGTCGTCTACTATCCCGGAGCCGAATGGGTCAAGCGGCGGTCAACATTGACCCGCAGCGCGCGATGGACTATGCGTCAAAGGTGGCGCGCGCCCGCGCGCAAACTAACTGAAAAGGATCCAAAACGAAACGGAGCAGCGGTCGAATCCTGAACGGAATTTAAGGGGTCGGGAGTCTTTTCCGGCGGTGGCAGTGAGTGAACAGGCAAGCCAATCTTAGAAAAGAAGTTGTTAAGTTAGATATGCGGGTCAGCTCACCGATCCCAACTTTCTACCAGCATGAGTGATTCGGACCTTCGACAACTGATTTCGCGACCCGGCTCGTATTCGAGTATCGCCAGCGCCGCCGCCGGGAGTCGGCTTGGAAAATTTCCGGTGAAACTCTTCGAGCATATAGGCGAGGTTTACCGGCGCGTAGAGACGGCCGCCGATAAGGACTATGCGGAAATCATCGCGTTAAGGTTAACCGCTTTGGTTCATGAAGAATCGCCAGAGTCGCTTCCGAAGCTCCTCGATACAGCCGGTCTTTCCGACGTAGCACCTACTGTCCTTGCGGTGATGCGTGCTTTCGGACGCATCTGGAAGATCGGGAGCGACGAGCAGCTGCGTGCCTACGTTGCAGAAAATCAGCTGCGTCTCGCGTCCATTCTGCTCTTCGAGGTGGCGCACGAAGGACAATTGACGGCTTTGATGGAGCGGGCGGCCGTCATCGGAGGTCTGCATAGTCACCTGAAGCTTTCGACGGCCCGACTCTCGGGTCTCCGACTTTCGGATCGCTGTTGAAGTGAAGAGGTAAAGACTTCCCTTGCGGCTCCGCTTCCCTCTGAGCCTCCAATAAACGCGTACTTCTCTTGAGCTCCTTGGCAAAGTACACTGCCGCTTTTTTTAGGATGCCCCGCTCCTCCTTGACCCGCTCCACACAGACGCGTCACTTCGTCTTTGGCCGCAGAGCGCCGCCCTATGCCCGGAAAAGCGTCCGCAATGTACTGGTGAGCTCCTCTTTTCACTCGTAGGTATGGTTGCGGCGAACGCGGAATTCGCGCGCAACCGCAGCCGGCCGACGCGCCGGTTGAGCACGTGGTAAGCTAGTCCGCCAGTAGCGATGCGCGGACGGCGCGGTATGAGCAAGGCTTCTATCGCGCGGCCCGTTCCGTTGTTCAAGAAAAGACTCCCGCCGCCTTTTTTGCGCCGCGGCCCCGGAGATCGCTCGTCAACGTGATCAGCCGAACGGCCGGCATGTCGTCGTCTACTATCCCCGAGCCGAAAGGGTCAAGCGGCGGTCAACATTGACCCGCAGCGCGCGATGGACTATGCGTCAAAGGCGGCGCGCGCCCGCGCGCAAACTAACTGGAAAGGATCCAAAATGAAACGGAGCAGCGGTCGAATCCTGACCACCTTCGTCGGCAGCCTGGCGCGGCCGGCGGACCTGATCGCAACGATGACGGCCAAGGAGAGCGGCCGGCCCTACGACAGCCAGGTATTCGAGGCGCAAGTTCGCAGTGCCGTGAATGACGTCGTGCGCCGCCAGTCGGAGGCGGGCGTCGATGTCGTGAGCGACGGCGAGCAGGGGAAACCCGGCTTCGTCACTTACATCGGCGAGCGCCTCACCGGATTCGAACAGCGGCCGGCGCCGCCGCGCGCCGGGCCGTGGGTTGCCTCGCGCGAGATCGCGGACTTTCCCGAGTATTACGCATGGTATTCGCGGTTGCGCGGCGAGTCCGTCTCATCCACCAGTGGGCTGTTTTGTACCGGCCCCGTGACCTACAAGGGCCACGAGACGCTCAAGCGTGACATCGAAAATTTCAAGGCTGCTTTGAACGGCGTGAAGGTCGAGGAAGCGTTTATGCCTTCGACCTCGCCGGGAAACATCGAGGCGCAAAGGAAGAACGAATATTATCCTAACGATGAGGCGTACATTTACGCGATCGCGGACGCGATGCGCGAGGAGTATCAGGCGATCGTCGCGGCCGGCTTGTTGCTGCAAGTCGACGACCCCCGCCTGGTGTCGTATTACAACGCGAATCCCAGCAAGTCCGTCGAGCAGAGCCGCCAATGGGCCGACCTGCGCGTCGAAGCGCTGAATCACGCGCTGCGCGACATTCCGCCGGAGAAAATCCGCTTCCACACTTGCTACGGCATCAACATCGGCCCGCGGATTCACGACCTCGGGTTGAAAGACATCGCCGATATCATGCTGCGCGTCAAAGCCGGCGCGTTTTCGTTCGAGGGTGCCAATCCGCGCCACGAGCACGAATGGCGCGTGTGGGAAACTATCAAGCTGCCGGAAGGAAAGATTATCATCCCCGGCGTCATCAGCCACACGACGAATATCGTCGAGCATCCCGAGGTCGTTGCCGAGCGACTCGTGCGTTACGCCAAAATCGTCGGGCGCGAGAATGTCATGGCCGGCAGCGACTGCGGCTTCTCCTCGCAGGCGACCGCTGAACCAGAAATTCATCCAACCGTCGTATGGGCCAAGTTCAAAGCGATGGCCGAGGGCGCGCGCATCGCGAGCAAACAATTGTGGAGCTGAGCGCGCCGACCATCGATTGAAGAAATCTAGCGAGAAAGGCGGCGGAGGGAGCCGCCTCTTTCGCTCTGAGAATAGCGGTTACTTGCCCGGGGCGTCGGTCGACTTGGAATCCTTGGACTTGCTGTCCTTGGATTTCCCGTCGACAGCCTTCATCCGGCGTTCAACCATCGTTCACATTCGACGTGCCGGGCTCCTATAAAATTCACGCGACATATAATCGAGCGTAATCACAGCAGTTCTTGACGTCGTGTTCGCCGTTGCCTATTTTTCACCTCATGTCCCAGAGCTTCAAAGACTTCGAGCGGGCGGGCTGGGAGAGTGTCGCCGACGAGTACGCCGGCGCGTTCGGCGAATTGACACAGCAGTCGATCGGGCCCTTGCTGGACGCCGTCAACGCGGAATCCGGCATCCGCCTGCTCGACGTTGCGAGCGGTCCCGGGTACGTTGCGGGCGCGGCGGCACAGCGCGGGGCGATCGTGACCGGCGTCGATTTCTCCGCGCCGATGGTCGCCGCGGCGCAGCAGACATATTCGGAAGTGAATTTCGAGCAGGGCGACGCTGAGGCGCTGCCGTTTGCGGAGGGCAGCTTCGACGCGGTTACGATGAACTTCGGCCTGCTGCACCTGGGCGATCCCGACAAGGCGCTGGCCGAAGCGTGCCGGGTGCTCCGGCCGGGCGGACGCTTCGCGTTCACCGTCTGGGCGAAGCCGCAGGAGGCGGCGGGCTTTGGCATTACACTCGGCGCGATCCTGACGCACGGGGATATGCGCGTCGCGCTGCCGGACGGCCCGCCGTTCTTTCGCTTCAGCGACTGGGCGGAGAGCACGCGGTCGCTCGCCGCCGCGGGATTTACGGATGCGGCGGTGAAAAAAATTGCCCAGACGTGGCGGTTGCCGTCTGTCGATGCGCTGTTTCAGACGATGCAAACGGCGACGGTGCGTACCGCCGGATTGTTGCGGCATCAGACACCGGAGGCGCTGCGCAGCATCCGCACCATGATGAGCAACGCCAGCGGCCTGTACCTCAGAAACGGCGCTGTGGAGCTGCCGATGCCGGCGATTCTCGGCGCGGCGAAAAAGCCCGCAGCGCCGAAGGAGGAATGCCGATGAGATTTACGCGGCACGCACTCTGCGCGACCGGATGTTACATCGCGTCTCTCTGTCAAGTTTTCGTAGCCGGAGCGCAGAGTTTTCACCCGACGCGCCCGGTCGAGATCGTGGTGCACAGCGCGCTCGGCGGCGGCTCCGACGTTTTCGCTCGCGCGGTGGTCGAGATGATCGGAAAAGAGAAGCTGCTCGATCAGTCGTTGCGCGTCGTGAACAAGACTGCCGGCGCGAGCATCGAGGCGATGGAATACCTCGTAACCAAGAAAGGCGACGATCATACAATCGCCGTCTTCACTAATACTTGGGTCGCGACGCCGCTCACGAGCAAGCAAGCGAAGTACAGCGTCAAAGATCTCACACCGGTCGTGCGGCTTGTGCTCGAGCCGACGATCGCAGTGGTCAGAGGCGATTCGCCGTACAAGACGATGAACGATTTCGTCGCCGCGGCGAAGAAAAATCCCATGGCCCTCAAGCAGGCGGGCGGCTCGGCGACTGCCATCGAAAGCCTGACGGGATTGCTTGTCCAGAGCGCGACCGGCGCGAAGTGGACTTTTGTATCGACGCCCGCGATCAAGGACCGGATTGCAAATCTGCTCTCGAACAACGTGCAGATCATCATTCCCCAGCCGCAGGATGTAAACGAGTACATCGCCAACGGAAAGATGCGGCCGATCGCGGCCTTTACGGAGAAACGGCTGGCGATTTTGCCGGATCTCCCGACGATCAAGGAGCAGGGAATCCAGATGCCGATCATCGCGAATGCCCGCGGCATACTGGCCCCTCCGGGGGTGGGTCGCGAGGTAGTCGCTTATTGGGAGGACTTTTTCGCCCGGCTAGCGGCTACTCGCAGCTGGAAAGAATACCTGGAAGAGAATCAGGTCGAGGACGTCTTTCTCAAAAGCGCGGCTCTAGGTCCGTTCTTCGACGAGCAGATTGTTTTAATGCGCTCCGTTCTGCAGCAGGCGGGTGTCACGGTCGAGAAGTAGAACGCCAACCGGTCGAGGCTCATTCCCGCGCGACAAGCTACAGCGCATAGGCAGTCTGGAGCTTCTAGGTAACTCTGTCATTTTTACTTCCCACCGACGATTGCCCCGGGCTCGTTCGTAGTATGAATAGGAACGAAATTTGGTTCGTCGAATCAATTGGAATATGCCGGTTTATGTCATCGAAGGCGCTCACCTGGGCAAAACTTTTAAAGTTCCATACAATCATGCGCTTGGCATATTCATTGCTGAACGAAATTGGTCAGAAGGATGACGGAGGTCGCGATGACCGAAATGATTATTGTCTTGGGTTCGCTGCTCGTCGTGTTGGGATGGCTGAGAGCCATTGAGGGGCGGGTGAAAGTTCGGCCTCAGGACGGTAGGCAGACCGGCTCGAAACGCAATCCAAGCTAGAAAGAGGCCCGAGAAACCTATAGCTCTTTCTTAAGGAGGAATGTCGTGGTTTACGTACTTAAATTTCGCGTTAAAGCGGGACAAGCCAAAGTCTCCCGGACGCTCTTCGCCGAATCTTCGGCGCAGCCGACCAAAGAAAAAGCCGTCGAGCTATTGAGCAACGTCACTGGCGGTGATTTCGTCGAGGATACGATCGAGATTCGCGAGCTCCGCGACTTCGACCCGATCGAGGTTCGCGGCCAAGGTGCGACGGTATTCACTTTGTAAATAGGCTGCTGGCTGGTTCCGAATCGTCCTTTTTTGTTCATCCTGCTCCTCCGCTTGCTCCGTTTGCGGCTAAAAACATACCTTGACGGCGTTGCCTGAGTTGCCCTATTTTCTCGGCCGATAAAAGCCGTGAGGGAGGGTAAGGCGATGAATCGTGTCTCGTCGCGGGCGCTGCGCCTGCATGCTCCGGCTGTCGTCGTCGGCTTGGTCACGTTGGCGGGGCCCGCTGCCTCGGCAGCGGAAAAGAGCCGACCCGCCGAGACTCAGAATATGCGTCTTGTCGGCGCCGACGACCTTCAGGCGCGAAGCGCATATCAGCCGGTCATCCAGCAGCAGGGGAGTCGCTGGATCGCGTATATCGGCCATCACGGCGGCAGCGCGCTGAATCCACTGACCGGCAAGAATGAGCCGAACGGCACGTCGATCCTCGACGTTACGGACCCGGCCAAGCCGCGCTATTTGCATCACATCCCCGGCTCCGCGGAAGGAACCGGAGAGGCCGGAGGAGCCCAGATGTCTCGCGTATGCGGTGGCCTGCCGGGCGCCGATCGCTCGAAATTCTTTCTCCTCCGCACGCTCGGCAATCAAGGCCAGGAGCTCTGGGATGTGACCGATCCCACGCGGCCTAGTCTCGTCACCACGGTGCTCTCGAAGCTCACCAGCACACACAAAAACTGGTGGGAGTGCGACACCGGAATTGCTTATCTTGTCGCGTACAAAAAAGACGAGGGCTGGCGCAGCCGCGGCGTCAAAATTTTCGATCTCAGCGACCCGGCGAAACCGCGCTTCATTCGCGATTACGGCCTGGTCGGCGCCGAGCCCGGCTCCAAGGGCGAGCCGCCGCAGCCGCTCCATGGGCCGATCCGGCTCGGCAACCGCGTTTATTTCGGCTACGGCACCGCCGGCAGCGGCACGCTACAGATCGTCGACCGCGACAAGCTCATCAAAGGCGATCCCAACGCCCGCGACCCGTTCGCGCCGACGGTAGAAAATATCCTCTACGCGCAGATCGGGCGCCTCGATCTGTATCCGCCGACCGGCGCGCACACTGCATTTCCGCTCCTTGGCATGGATATTTCGGAGTTCGCCCGCAGCGGCAAAGGCCAGCGCGCCGATTTCGTCGCGATTGTGAACGAGTCGACGCAAAACGAATGCCGCGAATTCCGGCAGATGGTCTTTTTCGTCGACATAACGAAAGAATCGCGGCCGTTTTCGGTCTCGAATTTCCAGGTGCTGGACGCGAGCGGAGATTTCTGCGCGCGCGGCGGACGCTTCGGCGCGCATTCGAGCAATGAGTCGTTCACGCCGATTTATTACAAGCGGATTCTCTTTATCACGTATTTCAACGCCGGCGTGCGCGCCGTCGACGTGCGCGACCCTTATCGGCCAAAAGAGATTGGCTACTACATACCGGCGATTACCGAGCACACCGACAAACGGTGCGTGCCGGCGACGGGGGGCGGCGAGGCATGTAAAGTCGCAATCCAAACCAACAACGTCGAGGTGGACGAGCGCGGATACATCTACATCGTCGATCGTGCCAATACCGGAATGCATATTCTCGAGCTGACCGGCGACGCGCGCAAGGTAGCGAATTTTCCTCAATAACGAGTAAACGATCTTGCGCGTCCGTCGTCTAATCAGTGCCAGAAAGGAGAGCGTGGATGGACAAGCTTAAAAGACTCCTCTTCGCGGGTTCTGTTCTGGCGCTTCTGGGGACCTCGGTCGGCGGCTGCTATTATACCGTGCGCGGGCCCTACCCGCTCGTTACGTTTCAAAGCCCCGTTAGGTTCCATAGCCCCGGCGAATATCGCTATCGTGACTGCCGATACTATCGCGATTGCTAGCTAATTTTACATCACGCCGAGGCCCGAGTTTCGCCACTCGGGCCTTTTTCTATTGGACCTAAACTACTAATTTCAAGCTATTAAACTTTTAGCCGCTACGTTCGTCTAAACGGCTGAAGGGGGGTGAAGACAATGGCAAAAGCCAAAAAGCTGGCGACTGCGCTTCTGACGTTTGCTCTCTTAGGGTCGCTCGCGGGCTGCATCTGGGTAGACCGCGGAGGCTATCACAGAGGGTATTACGGCCATGGCGGTTATTGCCGGTATAACTATTGCCGTTAGGGGGCGTCGATATATGCCGTCAAAAATCGACTCGACAAACTGCCGCAGGCGGCCCAAGAAACGCTAGGGCGGTAGCTAAGGAGGTAATATATGGGTTGGTGGAAGACCACGTTATTCGGCGCGCTCGCTGCGTTGATGCTGATCGGCTTCGCGTCGGACGCCAGTGCGCAGCCCTACGGCCGTGGCGGGGGCTGTCGCCGGGGTGATCGGCTGCGCATCCAGGACCTGGATATGTCGCCCGATCCCGTCGTCCAGGGGCAGCGGGTGCGCAGTTGGATCGTGAAGGTTCGTCTCGACGGCGATCGCTCGTGCGAGACTGAAATCGAAATCCGCGACAGCAACGAGCTCGTCGGGCGCGCGCGCTATATGCTGCGGCCTGGCGTAAATGAGATCCAGATGCAGCCGGCGGAAGGCTACCGGCTGCGCAACCGTGATCATTGCTTTTCCGTAACTGCCGACATCGAAGGGTCACGCCGGACCATCGACGCCGACCGGCAATTCTGCGCGCGTCAGCGTCCGGGATGGTCGCTGCGTGAATGGGGTGATCGCGGCGGCCCCGGCGGTCGTTAGAACAGTCACAGACCAAACAAAAAGGCCCGGATCGAGAGATCCGGGCCTTTTTTATTGCGCGATGTGCGGGTTCAGCGCCGCGGCGACCGGCGGTTAAAGCTGGGCTTCTGGAACGCCTCCTGGCTCGCCGCCGATTCCTTCAGCATGCGCGCCGTTTTGTTGCCCATGACGTCCACGACATGAGTATCCATCATGTGGTCGTGGACGCTCTTAATCTTCTGGCGGATAGCGTTCCGACGGACCACATCCTGCGCCGCGGCGATGAGATCGTCGAGCGCGAGGGACACCGTCGCGCGCCGCCCGCGAAGCGAAAGCTGCACGGTGAATCTCGGCGTCTCGGCTTGCGGCGCCTCGACGGTCGAGTAGTCGAGGTTCTTGTCGATGCTGCGCACGATGCCGCGTAAAATCGCGTCGTTTTCCTTGATCACCTCGCGTCCCGTCATGGCGTTTCCCTCCTGAGATTTGTTTAGCGAAATAAAAAAAGCCCCGAACGCGATAGGAAGTCCCGCGGGGCTTCGTCTTTGCTGTCCAACAAGGAAGAATTCTATCGCGTTTAATTCTAGGCCATCATGCCTCAAAGATCAATCGCCGGAATCCTCCTCGGCGCCCACGCTCGGGCACGGCAAATCTTCATAGAAATACGTATTGACCGCGCCGGGCGATATGCCTATTTTAAGCCGGTTCTAAACGGGAAAGACGCTTTCCAGGGGCAGAAGCGCTGATTCACAGGGAGGAGAAATGAGTGAGGAGCTGAAAGCGCTGATTCAGGATTATCGCGACGGCAAAATCAGCCGACGCGAATTCGTGCTGAAAACCTTCCGCATCGCGGGCGGCGTCGCGGCGGCTGGCGCGCTCTTTGGCTGCGCGGCGGGCGCAGACGGCGTCCGTGAGCGGAGCAAAGTCCAAGTCTTGGCGGGGAACGTAGAGTTCAAAGGCAAGGTCGGACCGATCTCCGGTTATCTCGCGCGTCCGGGGAGCCGACAAACTCCCGGCGTCGTCATCACGCATGCGAATCAGGGCATCAATGAGTACACGCGCGACGTCGCGCGTCGGCTCGCGCGCGCCGGTTACGCCGCGCTCGCGGTCGATTTCTTGTCGCGCCAGGGCGGCACCGCCAAGGTGAATCCTAAGGGCGAAGGCCTGGGGAATATTCGCGAGCTCGCGCCATGGCAAAAAGTCGCCGAAGACTCGGCGGCGGCCTGCGACTATCTCCGCTCGCTCTCGTATGTGCGCGGCGACCGTCTCGGGACGGTGGGCTTTTGCTGGGGCGGCGAGATGACCTTCTCGTCAGCGGCGGAAGTGCGCGGCCTCTCCGCGGTGGTTGTCTTCTACGGCCGCAGCCCGCAGCCGCTCGACCGCGTGAAAACGGTCGAGGCGCCGGTGCTGGCGCACTACGGCGAGAAAGATCCCGGCGTCAACCAGGATATTCCCGGCACGGTCGAGGCTATGAAGAAGTACGGCAAATCGTACACGTACAAGATCTATCCCGGCGCGCAGCACGGTTTTCACAGCGACAATAACGTCGAGCGCTATCATCCCGAGGCGGCGAGGGAGGCGTGGGCGCGGACGCTCGATTTCTTCCAGGCGAATTTGCAGCGCGCGTAAACCACTCGCATGAACATCGATCTGCACTCGCATTTTTTCCCCATCGAAGCGTTTCAAAGCGCGAGTAAATTCCGCGACAAGGCGCCCACCGCCGACCTCGCCGGCGGCCGCTTGACCATCAAGTCCGGCGGCGGAGTTCGCGCGAATCTCACCGCCGCCATGTACGACGGGGCCGTGCGCCTCGGCGAGCTCGACCGCATGCAGATCGATCTCCAGGCGCTTTCGCCTTCGCCGATCATGCTGTTTTACTGGGACGACCCAGCCGCTGCGGGATATTTCTCGCGGCTTCAGAACGAGGCGATCCGCGCCGTCGCCGGAAAATATCCCGAGCGGTTCGTCGGCTTCGGCAGCGTGCCGCTGCAGGACGTGGGCGAAGCGATCGCCGTCGCCGATCACGCGAAGCGCATCGGTCTTAAGGGTCTTGAGATTGGGACGGCGGTCGGCGACAAGCAGCTCGACGATCCTGTTTTCGAGCCGTTCTTCGAGGCGGCGCAAGCACTCGACCTCTTGCTGTTCGTCCACCCGACGGAAGATGGCATCGACATGGACGATCCGGTCAACGCGATGCTGGGAAACGTCGTTCAGTTCCCGTATCGGACGACGCTCATGATCGAGCGTCTGATATTAAAAGGACTTTTCGAGAAGTATCAAAATTTACGGCTCTGTCTCTCGCATGGCGGCGGCCTGCTGGCGTTCAACATCTGGCGGCTCGATCACGCCTACGGCGTGCGCGCCGAATTGAGAAAACACATCGACAAGAAGCCTTCGGAATATCTCGCGCGATTCTATTACGACACGATCGTTCATTCCGCCGCTGCGCTCGCGTATTTGGTCCGCACAGTCGGCGCCGACCGCGTCGTAATCGGCACGGACTACCCGATGGCGATGGGCGATTTCGATCCGGTCGCGCGTATCGCGCAGCTCGCCATCACCGCCGACGAGCGCCGCGCCATCCTCGAAGGCAATGCGTCGCGCGCGCTCGGTATCGCGATCCGGCGCATCGGCGAAGGCTGAAGCGCGATCGCGATGAAGAAATCAGCTGTATCTTGCCAGAATATCTAAACTACGCTGAATATTCTTAGGGGTTCGTTTCCGGCTCACGCCTGTTGCCTCTCGGCTCTTGCCTTGATATTTCGCCCCTATGACAATCAAACCCTCCGCGCGTTTTCGCGCATTGTTGAAATCTCCCGAGCTGCTCGTGATGCCCGGCGGCTTCAGCCCGCTGCACGCGCGCATGGCGGAAGCGTTGGGCTACGAAGCGTTTTTCATGGCTGGCTCGCAGATCGCGGCCTATCTCTACGGCTATCCTGACGTCGGCCTCATCGGCCTCGCCGAGATGGTCGAAGCTGCGCGCCGGCTCGCTGCCGGAACCAACATCGCGATCTTCGCCGACGCCGACACCGGCTACGGCAACGCGGTGAGCGCGTACCACGCCGTGCAGGAATACATCCGCGCCGGCGCCGCCGCGCTACACATCGAGGACCAGGAGGCGCCGAAGAAATCCGGCACGCTCGCCGGCCGGCGGCTCATCTCGGTCGACGAGGCGATCGGGAAGTACCGCGCCGCGGTTGCGGCGCGCAACGAGCTCGATCCCGACTTCGTCGTCGTCGCGCGCTGCGACTCCATCGGCTCGGAGCAGGGCGATTTCGAAGACGCCATGGCGCGCTCGATCGCCTACGTGGAAAAGGCCGGAGTGGACGCCGTGTGGGTGAACACGCTGCGGACGCGCGAAGAAATCAAAGAAGCGTGCAGGCGCATTCCCGCGCCCGTGATCGCGCCGTACTACGGGCCGCCGCCGTCGCCGACGCTGGAGGAATTCTGCGAGTTGGGCGCCGCCGCGGTGCTGTTTCCGAGCCTCACGACCGCGAACGGTCTCCAGGCGACCTGGGAGCTGATGCACGACTTCAAAGAAAAAGGCCCCGCCGCGGTGGAGGAATGGAACGCGCGCGCGCAGAAAAATAAATGGGGCGTGGTGCCGCGGGCGCAGGAGCCGCTCATCGGCATCGGCAAGATAAGAAAGCTGGAAAGCGAATTTATTCCAGAATCGTTACAAAGAGATTACGAGAAGACTTTTGGGCACAAAAAGCACTAATTGAGCACTTCAGGGAGCGACTTTTCCCGAGGCGCACGCTGCGCGCCGAAAAAAATCGTCCACGCTACCACTTTTTCCCTTTTACCCCGTTGTCTCACCGGCCGATTTGCGGCAAAATCGTGCTGAGATGAGAGTCGACGACCAGCTCGCAGTAAAATTCCCCGAGAAGGAAGACCACCGTACAGTTCGCATTACCCGCCGCCGCACGCTCAAGCCGCCGAAGCTGATGACCGGAAGAGAGCGCCGCTGGCTCGATCCGAACAAAGGCCTCTTCAAGATTTTCGAGCGCGCGATCGACCGCTACGTGTCGCGCTATGTCTTTCCGCATCTGTTGGGCCTTTGGCACCCGTACACCTGGCTGTTGCCGCGCCGCTTCGGCCTCGCGGAGGCGTCGCTCAAGCCGCTCGGCTGGCCGAAAGAGATGCCGCGACTACGCGTGCTGCTCCTTTCCGACATTCACACCGGAACGTTTTTGAAGCCGGAGATCGTCGCAGATATCGTCGACGGCCTGATGGACTTCGAGCCTGATCTCGTCGCGATCGCCGGCGACATCGTAACGGCGCAGGCGAGCGATTTGGACGGCTTCATCCCCGCGCTCGCGCCGCTTTCGCAAGCTCCGCTCGGAGCGTGGTACTGCCACGGCAACCACGATTATTTCGGCGGCGACGCGGACAAGATCCGCGTGCGGCTAGCGAATATCGGTATCCGCACGCTCAAAAATGCCGCGGTCGAGGTGCGCCACGGCCACGGCAAGTTCGTCCTCGGCGGCATCGACGATTACGTCATGGGAAAGCCGGACTGGGATATAATGACGACTGCGCATGGAACGCCGCATCTGCTGCTCGCGCATCATCCTGATCTGTTCTACCAGGCCGCCGCACGCAAAGTGCCGTTGATTCTCTCCGGCCACACGCACGGCGGGCAGATCCGCTTCAAATACGGCCCGCCGATGGTCCGCCAGAGCCACTTCTGCCTCGACGAAGGGCTTTACGCCTTTGGCTCGTCGCTCCTGCTTGTCTCGCGGGGCCTCGGCAGCGTCGGCCTCCCATGGCGCTACGGCGCCGATCCGGAGGCGGTGCTGATCGAGATCAAAGCGTAATAAAAAATAAATTTCACCGTCTTTTAAGCGGTTGCCGATTTACTCCTCCCTGTGTTAATAGGCTTCGGCAATGAAGCTTATTCGCTTGTCCCGCATCCTCCTCGGGCTATATTTGATGGCTGCGCCGGTTTATGCAGGCGAGCCCTCGGATATCGTAAAATCGCTCTGGATCGCGCCTACGCATTAGTCACGGACCCGGAGCTTCGCAGAACCGACAAAGTGAAAGAACGCGCCGCGCGGCTGCGCGAGCTTGAATTGTCGGTCTGGGACGCGAAAAGCGACAGGCTACAGGCGATCCACGGCTCGTATCGCATTCTCCTGGATGGATAATAAATAACACGCCTTCTCGTTTCGCCTGCCGGTGCTACACTTTCCATAGAACCTCCGCGGGAGGGGCTATGGCGCAAGAACATTTAGCGACTTATCTGAACGATCACCTGGCGGGCGCCGCCATCGCAATCCAGCATCTCGAAGACCTCGAAGCGACGGCCGAGGACATCGCGCCGGCGCTGGCCGAATTGCGCGCTGAAATCGAGGAAGATCGAAACAAGCTGCGAGAGCTGATGCGCGAGCTCGGCGTCGCCGAGAGCGCTACGCGGAAGGCGAGCGCGTGGATCGCGGAGAAAGGCGCGCGGCTCAAAATGCGCGCGGACGATAAAAGCAGCGGGCCGCTGCGGCGTCTGGAGAGTCTCGAAGCCGTCGCGCTCGGCATCCACGGGAAGCTCGCGCTCTGGCAGGCGCTCAGCGCCGCCGCCGTAGCGGCGCCGGCCCTCCGCGGTGTCGACTACGACGATCTCGCGGCGCGCGCGTCCGATCAGCGCGCGCGCGTCGAGGCGCTGCGCCTGGATGCCGCGAGAGCGTCCCTGGCCTAAACAAGCCGCGAGGCGCGAGCCGACATAAAAGATTAGCTTCGGGGGGATTTTCTCCGTATCTTACTCACGCCCCATGCCCCCTCGCTTCGTGGCTTGCGCGCCCTTGACGCCACCCCTCTGTTTTCCTATTTTCAGTTGCGATGAGCGATCTCTTTCCGCGGACGCGGAGCACGCCGCTGCCCGGCGGCTATATGGGGAAAATCCTCCGCGCGGACCTCACGTCCGGCGAGCTCAGCGACGAGAACCTGCCGGAAAACGATGTCTTAAAAAAATTTATTGGCGGCCAGGCGCTCGCGACCTATATCCTGCTCAAAGAAACGCCGGTCGACGCGAAGCCCTTCGACCCGGAGAGCCGGGTCGTTTTGATGACCGGGCCCATCACGGGCAACGGCTTCACGCCCGGCGGCACCAAGATGACGGCCGTCTATCTGAGCCCGCTGACGAACTATTCGCTCGGGCGCGGCGCGACGAGCGGTTTTTGGGGCACCTATCTCAAGGCCGCGGGCTACGACGGCATCATTCTGAGCGGCGCCGCTTCGCGCCCCAGCTATCTTTACATCCACGACGGCGTCGCTGAGCTGCGCGACGCCTCCAGAGTCTGGGGACTCGGCACGCGCGCGACGGAGGACGCGCTCCGCGAGGAAGTGGGCATCAAGGACGCGCGCGTCCTCTGCATCGGGCCGGCCGGCGAAAATCTCAACCGCGCGGCGATGCTGGCGAACGACTACAATCATTTCGCGGCGCACAGCGGCGGCGCGGTGTTCGGCTCGAAAAAATTGAAGGCGATCGTCGTCAGCGGCACGGCGCGCCCGCGGCTCGCCGATAAGGCAAAGCTCATCGACGCCGGGCAGCGCTGGCGCTCGGTCCTGCAACCGCACGATGTCAAGAAAAAGAAGACGAAGTACGGCCACGGCGACGCTTGGGGCGCGCTCAATAACTACAACTGGCGCAGCACCGAGCTCGACCCGAGCCATATCGCGGGTTTCGACAAGAACGACGTCGTGCTGCGCCCGTGCTTTCAATGCCAGCGGCTCTGCCCGTGGGATGCGAAGCTGGGCGAGGGCCCTTACAAAGGCACCACGGTCCGTTTCAACGCGGGCGGCGAATGGCTCGACACGTTTTTCAATCTCGGCGTGCGCGGAAACGCGGCGCTCTATCTCGCCGAGAAGATCAACGACCTCGGCATCGAGTGCAGCCACTTTTCGTGCGGCGCCGGCGTCGCCTTTGAGGCATGGGAAAAGGGGCTGCTCGGCCCGGAGCAGACGAACGGCTTGCGTCTCGAATGGGGCAACGCCGAAGCGGTGGAGAAATTGCTCGACATGGCGGCGCGCCGCGAGGGCTGGCTCGGCAATCTCCTCGCCGAAGGGCCGAAGCAGACCGCCGAGGCGATCGGCGGCGACGCGCCGAATTGGGCGGTGCACACCAAAGGCGGCACGCCGGCGATGCACGAGTGGCGTCCGAAGCTCGGCGAGATGCTGCGCGAGCTGGTCGCTTCCGGCGGCATGAAGCCACAGGGCGGCGGCTCGGCCAAGCCGCCGCCGGACCTGCGCGACAAGGAAAAATGGGGACCGCTCGACGACAACGCGCCCGACGGCTGGGCGCGCTCGCATATGCTGTCGGAGCAATACCGGCAGTTCACCGGTATTTTCGGCGGCTGCTGGTTCGCGCTGACGCACCACAAGCCCGATGGCCTTACCTGCGTCATCGACGCGCTGAACGCGGTCACCGGCTGGAATTTTACAATGGACGACGCGATGGCCGCCGGCCATCGCAGCGTGATGCTCCAGAGCATCTTCGCGACGCAGCGCGGCTGGATCGCCGACGACGACTGGAAGAACGTCGGGCCGCGATTTCTGGAGCCGATCCCGGATGGAAAATATCAGGGCTTCACGATCGCGAAGTGGCTGCCCGATTTGATTTTCGAATACTACCGCCTGACCGGCCGCCACGAGCGCAGCGGCCGGCCGTTCAGGGACACGCTGCAGCGCCTCGGTCTGGAAGAGTTCGACGAATGGGCGCAGGGCGGGGAATGACATGAGCTTGCGCGTTTTGGCGGCGATCGCCGCTTTCCTTCTTTGTCTCCCGCGAATCGTCTTCGCGCAGGACGCGAGGCTCCTCGCCGACGCCAAGAAGGAAGGGCGTGTCGTCATCTATGGCTCGCTCGAGACCGATATCTTCGACGACATCAAGAAAGCCTTCGAGAAAAAAACCGGCATCGCCGTCGATTACTGGCGCGCGTCGGCCGCTTCGCTGACCGACCGCGCGATCGGCGAGCACCGCTCGAATAAAGTTCAGTCCGACGTCATCGTGACCAACTCGACGCCGATGCTGATCATGCTGAAGGAAAACGTCTTCCAGAAATACATTTCGCCCGCGAGCAAGGATTTCGCGCCGGACATCGTTCATCCGGTGCTCGGGCCGCGCTACCGCACCGGCGTCGTCGGCGTGATCTACAACAAGAGCATCATCAAGCCCGAGGCGGCGCCGCGGTCGCTAGAAGATTTGCTCAAGCCCGAGTTTCGCGGCAAGGTCGCCATGCCCGACCCGACGCGTGGCGTCATCGCCGCGAGCTGGCCGGCGAGCCTCTACAAGCTGATGGGCAAGGACAAGGCGGAGAAATTCATTCGCGATTTCGCGGCGACGCGCCCGGCGATCGTCGAAGGCGTGCTCAACGCCGCCGAGCGCGTCACGACGGGCGAGACGCCGCTCGGCATCAGCTATTTGAAGTACGTCGTCGCGTTCGCGCAGAAGGGCGCGCCGCTCGACTACGTGCGGGAGACCAAGATGCTGGGGCACGGCCACTACATCGGTGTCGACAGCAAGGCGGCGCGGCCGAATGCGGCGAGAGCGTTCATCGATTTTTTTCTCGGCGAGGAGAGCATGAAGGGCATGGCGCGGCTCGGCGAGTTCGTTACGCGCAAGGGAATCTACCCGCCGCTCGACGGCGCCGATAACATTCAGGAGATCGAGATGGACGAGCTCGACACCGCCGGCTTCGCCGAGAAGCGCAAGGAATACGCCAAGCTGTTCTTGAAACAATAGGAGGCGCTCATGAAAGTAACCAGCCTGTATCACGTCGGAATTCCGGTCGACGATATCGACCGCGCGCGCGATTTTTACGTCAACGTGCTCGGCCTGCAGTTCATGGACCGCGTCGGCGGCAATCCCAACAATCCCGACGCGCTGGAGATTCACGGCAAGTACCAGCGCCTCGACCGGCTGCGCTGCGGCGATAGCGACGTCGTGCTGTTCGAGCGGCCGCGGCCGCTCGAACGCGACGCGCTCGACCAAGACGGCATCGCGCACCAGGCGTTCGACATGGACATGCGCGATTACGAGGAGGCGCTCAGGAAAGCGAAGGAGCTTGGCACATTCCACCGCATCGTCGAGCGCAAGAGCGGCAAGACGATCTATATGTTCGATACCGAGGGCAACTATCTCGAGCTCCACTTTCCCGCGCGGCACTAAAGGCTGCATGAAATTTCTCGCAGCGTTCGCCGCCGCGCTCGCGCTTGTCGCGCTCGCCTCCGCTCCGGCCCGCGCCGCCTCGGCGCTCGAGCGCATCCGCGTCGCGCTCTCGACCAAAGACTACGGCTACCTGCCGCTCTTCGTCGGCATGCGCGCGGGCTTCTTCAAGGACGAAGGGCTCGACGTGCAGTGGCTCGTCGTCAACACCAACGTCGTGGTGACGGCGCTCATGGCCGGCGAGATCGACGTCGCCGGCGCCGCCGGCTCGGCGATGCGCGCGGCGACCCGCGGCGCGCCGTTGAAGGCGATCTTCTTCACGCACCAGCGCTGCACGTTCGTTCTGGTGGGCGCGCCCGAGATCAAGCGCGTACAGGACTTAAAGGGCAAAGTGATCGGCATCACCGCGCCCGGCGGCAGCACCGAGATCGCCTCGGCGATGGTGCTCGAGCACTACGGTCTGAATCCCAAAAAGGACGTGACCTATTTTTCCGCCGGCGGCGCCGAGACCGCCGTCCAGGCGATGCAGCAGGGAATCATCCAGGCGCGCGCGTTCAATCCAGACGCCGCGTTTATTTTAAAGAAAAAAGGCTTTACCGAATTGGCGTCGCTCGCCGATATCGGCGCGTGGCCGTGGGCGGGCTACGCGACGAGCGAAGCCAAGCTCACACACGAGCGCGGCAAGATCAAGCGTTGGACGCGAGCGATGGTGCGCTCGCTCCAGCTCATGCTGAAGAACCGCGAGGAGACGATCAAGATCGCGATGCGCGAGTTCAAGCACCCGCGCGACGTCGCCGAGAGCGCGTCGGCGGTGTCCGTGCGCGCGATCGATCCGCGCGATCCCGGCGGCGCGAGCGAGGAATCGCTCAAGCAAAACATCGAGCTTACGATCACCGCGCCGATGCAGCTCAAAGACCCGCCGCCGATCAATAAGGTCGTGGACTTCTCCGTGCTGCGGGAAGTGCAGAAGGAGCTGGGAGTGGGGAGATAGTAATGTCGAAAAAAGAAATCGACAGTCCTCTGCTCAGCTTAATTGCCGAAGCTGACGGCGTCGAACATCACACGTTCGCCTCATTATCCGAGGCACAACGAGATGCGGACGGTGTAGTTATTTTGGAAGGTGATGAAGGTGGAGAAATTTATGTCGTCGCCAGGGCTTCGGACGTTGCATGTTCCGAGGAAACACTGCGGAGACTTCTGAGGGATATCGATGAAATGGAGTGGCCCAACAATGATTGGGATATGTCCCGCGTTTGCTTCGAAAGACATCATGTCGGTGAGGTAATCGGAGGCGGAATGGGTGGCGGCTTGGTTGCTTTGGAAACTTGGGTACATCCCCGACTTGAGGCTCTCAAAACCGCTATAGTCGGAGTTCTCTCCGGGAAAAAACGCTACTTAAGAGAGTAGCGCTTTGTATTGACGTAAAGCGGCCTACCTGCCAACATTCGCTCCGATGTTCAAAGCCACCCCGTTGCGGGCATTCCTGATACTTCTTTTAATCTCACTCCCTGAAATCGCCTTCGCCGAGCGCGTAAAACTCGCGCTGCCGTCGAAGTCGCTGGGCTACCTGCCGCTTTATGTCGCGCTCAACCGCGGCTTTTTCAAAGATGAGAACATCGATCTCGAAGTCGTCCTCATGCTTCCCGACATCGCCCACAACGCGCTCTTCCAGGGCGAAATCGACTATCACGGCGCGGCGGACTCGGCGCTGAGACTCGCCGCCAAAGGCGCGCCGATCAAGACGATCTTTTTCGGCGCGGCGCTGCCGAATTATTTTCTCATGTCGGCGCAGTCGATCCGCTCGGTCGCCGAGCTCAAAGGCAAATACGTCGGCATCAGCCGGTTCGGCGGCACGACCGATCTCGCCGCGCGCGTCGCGCTGAGCAAGAACGGCCTCGACCCGCATCGCGACGTGGTGCTGATCATGATCGGGCTCCCGTCGACGCGCATTGCGGCGCTCATGTCCGGATCGGTCGTCGCGACTATCGCTAATCCGCCGGACAACGTGCTATTGAAGCAAAAGGGGTTCAACGAGCTTTTGTTCCTGGGCGACGCGATCGAGTTCCCGAGCAACGGTTTCGCTACGACCGAGAAAAAATTATCTAGTGAACGCGCTCAGGTAAAGCGCCTACTGCGCGCACTCTATCGCGCCCTTATCTTCGCGCGCGAGCAAGCGGCCGAAACGGTCGCAATCGTCGAGCGTGAATGGAAGCTCGATCCCACGGTGGCGAAAGAATCCTACGCGTCGGTGCTGCGCTCGATCAGCAAAGACGGTGCGGCGAGCGAGGCGGCAATGAAGGTGCACGCAGATATCATCCGGCGGACGGAAAAAGGCATGGGTGAGATACCGCTCACGAAAATGGTCGATTTCCGCTTGCTCGAGGAGATTCGCCGGGAGAGGACGAAATAGATGGCGCTACCGCTGCTCGTTATTCTTTTACTGAGCCTCATCGCCGCGACCGCCTCGGCCGAGAAGGTCCGGACGATCACGCCGCGCGCGACGCTGAATTATTTATCCGTGCCCGTCGCAGAGGTGAAAGGATTTTTCCGCGACGAGGGGCTCGAGAACGAGACGATCGTTATTCCCGGTTCGACGGCGATCGCCGCGCTCGTGTCCGGCGAGGTCGACTACAGCGGCGCCGGCGGCAGCGGCATGCGCGCGGCGCTCCGCGGCGCGCCGATCAAGGCGGTCATGTTTCAGACCGAAAAAGTCACATGGTATCTGCTCGGCGCACCCGAGGTGCATAAGATTTCCGATTTGAAGGGGCGGCGCATCGCCGTCGGCACGATCGGCGACACGCAAGACACGCTGATCACGCTGGTGGCGGCAAAGCACGGCGTCGGCGCGCGCGAGATGACGCGCGTCGCGATGCCGTCGCGCAACACGTTCACGACCTTTCTCTCGCTCAAATCGGGCGCGGTCCACGCAGCGGTCGTCAACGGCGACGAGGCGATCCTCGGCGAGAGCGAGGGGCTGCGGACGCTGGCCTTCATCGGCGATTTATTTCCCTATCCATTTCAGGGATTTCTCACGACGGATAAAAAGATCGCCGAGCGGCCTGGCGAGATCAAGCGCTGGCTGCGCGCGATGATGCGGTCCCTGGTTTTCATCCGCGAGAAGCCCGAGGAGGCGGCCGACATCGCGATCAAAAAGCTCCCAGTCGGGAAGCTCACGCGTCCGATGATCGTCGAAGGCATCCGCCGCTTCGCGCAGGCGCTGCCGGAAGGCGTTCCCGGCGTGCCGTCGGCGCAGGGGCTCAAGAACGTCATCGAGTTTGACGTCAAGGCGCCGCTTAAAATAAAGGAAGATGTCCAGACGGAGAAATTCCTCAATCTCCGGCTGGCCGCCGAGGTCAAAGAAGAAATGGAGCGTAAACGTTAAAGCGGATTGGAGGTGCTTTATGGGATGGGAATCGATGAAGGTGCCCGACGGCACGATGCGATTATACGTGAGCCGCCCGGAAGGCGGGGGGCCGTTCCCCGGCGTCATCGTCATCCAGGGGCAGAAGGGCGTCGACCGATTCATCGAGGAAGTGACGCAGCGGCTCGCTAAAGAGGGCTACGTGGCGGCGGGGCCGGAGCTCTACCACCGCGATCCGCCGGACTGCCGCGACGACGCCAAGACCCGGCGCGCGCGATTGCGCGACAAGCTCGTCATCCAGGACGTGAACGCCGCTGCCGATTATCTCGCGCGCGACCCCAAAGTCGATCCCGAGCGCCTCGCGATCATGGGCTTCTGCATGGGCGGGCGTGTGACGCTGCTGATGTCCTCGGCCGGGCCGCGCTTCAAGGCCGGCTCGGATTTCTACGGCGGCAACATGCTCGAGCCGTGGGGCGAGGGCCCGTCGCCGTATCAGCGCGCGGCGGAGATCCATTGCCCGCTCATGGGCCACTTCGGCCTCGACGACGAGAACCCGTCGCCTGAGGACATCAAGAAGCTCGACGCCGAGATGACGCGCCTCGGGAAGCGGCACGAATTCTATTCGTACGAGAAGACCGGCCACGCGTTCATGGACCCGCACGGCGACAAGTACCGGGCGGAATCCGCCGCGGCGGCATGGAAGCGCACGCTGGAATTCTTCGGGCGCGAGCTGGCGCCGGCGAAATCGCGGGCCGCTTCGTGAGAGAGAAAAAGCTCGTCTCGATCGCGACGACGTCGCGCCGCGCGGAAATCGCAATCGCCGTCGCGCGCTCGCTTTACCGCTCGGCCAAGATGCCGCTGGACGCCGAGGTGCGCCTGGGACTCGGCTTCCGCGATTCCCGCCTCGGCGGCACGGCGATACCGCTGAGCGTCGCGCGCGGCGAATGGGATTTCGGCATCGCCAATCCCGCCGGCCTCGCCCGCATGGCGACGGCCGGCGTCGGGCCGTACAAGAAAAAGCTTCCGCTGCGCGCGATCGGCGTATTTCCCTCGTGGGACCGGCTAGTCTTCGCGGTGAGAAAGGACTCGGGCATCTCGTCGCTCGACGAGATCGCGCAGAGAAAAATTCCTCTCACCGTCTCGACGCGTGCCGGCACGGAGCAACACGCGACGCTCTACGTCATCGGCCAAGTGCTAAAAGCCTACGGCATGAGTTTCGCCGATATTCAGAAATGGGGCGGCACGGTGCTGCGCGTCGAGAGCCCGAGCGATCCCGCGCGCCGCGAGCATTTACAGAGTGGCGTTCAGGCGGTCTTCGACGAAGGCATCAAGACGTGGGGCGCGCTGGGGCTCGCCGCGGACATGAAATTCCTGCCGGTCCGCGACGACGTCTTGAAAAAAATGTCGCGCCTCGGCTTCGGCGGCGCGATACTCGGAAAGAACGCCTTTCCGGCGATGGACGAAGACATCGCGACGGTCGATTTCAGCGGCTGGCTGTATTTCTGCCGCGCCGATCTGCCGGCGAAGACCGCTTACGACATGGCGCGCGCGGTCGACCGCTGCCACGAGGATATCGAGGCGGACCGCCTCGACAAGGGCAGCCTGACGATGGAAGAGTTTTGCCGCGGCGGCGAGAGCGGCGCGCTTACGATCCCGCTGCATCCAGGCGCGAAAAAGTATTACCGGGAGAAGGGATACCTTTAAGAGGAATCGGTTCATGCGCGGACGACTGCAAGCCGGCGCGGTTCTCTTGCTCCTTCTCTCCACTTCGCTTCGCCTTCACGCCCAAAGCACGGAATCGAAGCTCGCCTGGCTCGACGCGCTGCCCCCCGCGGAGCGGCAGGCCAAGCTCGTCGAGGCCGCGCGCAAAGAGGGCGAGATGACCGCCTACGGGAACCTCGACCTCGCCGCGACGCAGACGCTGCTCGACGGCTTCATGAAAAAATATCCGTTCATCAGAGCGAATTCGGTGCGCGTTTCCGGCGCGGGCATCATCACGCGCATCGATTCCGAAGCGCGCGCGGGCAAAACTTTCGCCGACATCATCGACAGCGGACAGCTCGGCATGCTGGCGCTCATGGATAAAAAAATCTATGCGCGCTACCGCTCGCCCGAGCGGCAGAACTTCCGCGATGCCTTCAAGGACAAGGACGGCTACTGGACCGTCTACATGACAAACGTCATGGCCACCGCCTATAACACGCGGCTCGTGAAAAAAGAGGAGGCTCCGGCCAAAATCGAAGACCTGCTGAAGCCGCGCTGGAAGGGCAAGCTCGCGATGGATAGCCAGTCGTATGTCTGGTTCGGCACGATGATGCAATATCTAGGCGAAGAAGCCGGGCTGCGCTTCATGAAGCAGCTGAGCGCGCAGGAGCCGCGCCACTTTCGCGGCCGGCGGCTCGGGACACAGCTCATCGCCGCGGGCGAGTTCGACATGACCGTCGAGACGAACCTCAATTCCGTGCTCACGTTCGCCACCCACGGCGCGCCGCTCTGGTTCGCGCCGATCCAGCCGCTTTTTTTCAGCCCGAGTATGCTGTTCCTGGCGCAGGGCGCGCCGCATCCGCACGCGGCGGCGCTGTTCATTGATTATCTACTCTCGGACGCCGGCCAGCGTCTCATTGCCTCGACCAACCGCATGCCGGCGAGCAGCCGGGTCAAATCGCAAGAGGCGCAGACGCTCGAGGGCCGCGACCTCCGGATGCCGCCCGACGTCCTCGACATCGGCCGCCGCTACAACGCGATCGGCAATCAGTATAGAGAGATTTTTTCGGGGGCGAGATAAACGGCAAGAATCCAGAATATAGAATTCAGAAGCTCGGAATCGGATTCTTTTCGAGTCTTCCTTCTGGCTCCTGAATTCTAAATTCTATATTCTGTTTTACTCAGCATTTTCTACAAATCAGGTCGCCCTTGGGGAACGGCAGGAGCACGGCATCGACCCGCGGGTCTTGCTGCGCCCGCTTGATGAGATCGGTCTGCATCCGCGGCGAGGTCACGTTGTCGACGACGAGCCAGCCGCCCGGCACGAGGCGCGGCACGATCTTATCGTAGACTTCCCCGTTCAGCTCCGGCGGCTGGAGATCAGAGAAGCAGAACCCGACTTTGTCGAAGCGTGCGGCGTATTCGAGGCCGTCGCCGTGGACCGATTGCAAAATCGATCCGGCGCCAGCTTTCGCGAAGTGCTCGCGCGCCATCGCGACTTTCTTCTCGTCGAGCTCGACCGTCGTGATAGTAACCCCTCGGGCTTTAGCGGCCAGTGAGAGCCACAATGTGGAATAGCCGGCGCTCGTCCCGAGCTCGAGCCACGCGCCCTCGGGCGCGGTGATCGCGAGCATCGTCAGCAGCCTCGCGACGTCGGAGTCGACGCTGCGAATGCCCGACTGATTGCGCTCGTTCAGCGACTCGAGCGACTTCATCATCTGCTGCATCGCGGTTGAAATGTCATGAAACACGGGCGTCCACCTCGAGGTTTTCGTAAGGCACGCTGTTGCGGTTGATCTGGTCGAGAACGTCGGCGGGATGGAGCTTGTCGACGATCAGCGCGAAGTCGCCGTAGGCGCCGTGGACGGGCCCGAGCAGGTTGCGTTCGGGCAGCAAGCCCGGCTTGCGCGTGCCAAACTTCGGCAGGATCGCGCGATGCTTGTCGTAGGTCTCGTACCAGTTGCGGATCAGCAGGATATAGAAGTCGAGCGGCACCGGCGGCTGCTCGGCTTCTTTCACCAACGCCGTCGCCGGCTCGCGCCGCCACTGCTGCGGGCGCGGAAAGATCCCGCGCGACATGAGGAACTCGAAGCCGTCGCTGGTGGATTTGACGGCCTCGGCGATCGAGTTAAAGCCGTGCGGTCGCGCCATCTCGACGCCGGCGACGTAACTCGGCTGCACGAGCCCGGTTCCGAAGACTTCCACCGCGTCGCACATCCAGCGCACCCAGTTGTCCCAGCCGATGCGGTTCGCCTTGCCGGGATTGATCCACTCGAACAGTTTCCTGTCCCAGCACTCCATGTTCAAATGGATCGCGTCGGCGCCGGCGTCTTTATAGAATTGCATGTCCTCGCGCGGGCGCGCGTTGACCTCGAAGGTGATGCGCGGCTTGCCGTTGCTCGCCTTGAGCGCGCGCAGGTACTCGCCGTAGAATTCGGTTTCGGTTTTTCCGTGCAGCGTCTTCGTGATCGTGCCGCCGCTCACGAGAAAGCCCGGCCGCGCGACGTTGTGCTTGTCGGCGTCGGCGGTCACCGCCTCGGCGACTTTGACGACATCCGCGACCGATTTTACCGGGGCCTTCAGCGTGAAATCGCGCGACAGCTTCATCTGGCGCGCGTTCTCGTTGATGTCGCAAAATTTGCACTCTTCTTTCGCGCCCCAGTACTGGCAGTTCCGGAATATCGTTATGAACGTCGCGAACGCGACGATCTCGTGATAAGGCGTGCCGTCCGGCAGGCTGCCTGCATAATAGGTCGGCGTCTTCGGGAAGCGGATGTCGGCGATCACGTGTCCGTCGGTCGTCAGCACGAGCCGCCCGTCGACAACGTCGATGAGATAAGGCGAATCGGGCGACAGCGAAGTTTGAATCGCGACCGGGGCGAGATTGTACGGCCCGCCCATCACGACGAAATGCTCAGGCACGCGCCGGTGCTCGTTGCGCTTGAAGGCGGACATCGGGATGAGATCGTAGGAAAACAACCGATACGACTTGACAAGCGCGCCTTCGGCGGCGTTGAGCGCGGCGTCGCTGAACCAGTGGCCGAGGCTCAGCAGGTGCTGCTTGATGGTGGTCTCTTTAGGAACGTCCGGGTACTTCTTGAAGTAGGATTCAAGGAGGTCAAAATTGGACTCGTTCGCGACTGCGACGTTCGCCATTTTGTCGATCCTTTCGCCTGAAGCCAGAAATACAAGCTAACTTCCTTGACTTATCCGCGGCGGATTTATATGTCAAGCAACGTGCGTTCCAACGGTGTCTGCAGACAAAAGAGATACTTAATGAAAATCTTACCGACTCTTGTCTTTTTAGTCACGTTGACGGTTTTACAACGTCCGCCCGTGTTCGCCGCCGCAGCCAAGCCGACCGCCTCCGCCGACTGGGAAAAAACCGTCGAGGCGGCGAAAAAAGAAGGCAAGGTCGTCGTCTCCGTTCCGGCGAGCGCCGATCTCAGGAAAGGCATCGAGAAGAACTTTAAGCAGCGCTTCGGCATCGACGCCGAGCTCAATGTTGGGCGATCCACCTCGATCGTCGGCAAAATCCAGCAGGAGGCGCGGTCCGGCGTGAGCGAATTCGACCTCCATATGGGCGGCGGTGAATCGCTGATCACGGGCCTGCTTGCCGAGGGCATTCTGGCGCCGCTGCCGCCGGCGATAATGCTGAAGGAAGTCAACGATCCCGCGCAGTGGTGGGACGGGCACATCTGGCTGGACAATGCGAAACGATTTATCTACGCGTCGCAGGCGTACCAGGTTGAGAACATCTGGTGCAACAGCGATATGGTCAAGCCCGACGAGATCCGCTCGCTGAACGACCTCTTGAATCCCAAATGGTCCGGCAAGATCGGCTATCTCGATCCGCGCACGCCCGGCGCGGGCTCATCGATGTGGTCTTTCCTGCTGCGGCTCAAAGGCGAGGACTTTTTGCGGAAACTCGCGGCGCAGAAACTGCTTCTCGGGCGCGATCAGCGGCTGCTGGCGGAGAATGTGGCCAAGGGAAAAATTGCGGTGGTCATGGGGCTGAGCTATTATTCGCTGCTGCCGTTCGCGAAGGCCGGCCTGCCTGTCCGCTCGGTCCACACGCCGCGCGACGAGACTTACGTCAGCGGTGGTAGCGGCAACGTGAGCATCATCAAAAATGCGCCGCATCCGAATGCGACGAAGGTGTTCATCAACTGGTTCCTCGGCAAGGAAGGGCAGGAGACGTATTCGCGCGCGATGGGGCAGGCGACCCGCCGCCTGGATGTCGACACGCAGTGGCTCAAAGAGTTCGGCGTTCTGCCGGCGAAGGATACGCTGAAGCCGGAGGAATATCCCAAGCTCGAGAACCAGTCGGAAGAAAAAATCTCGAAGTATCGCGATGCGGCCGCCGAGCTCGCGCGCAAGCTGTTCGATTGAGCGAGGATGCCGTGAAAAGAATGCCGCATCCCGAAGCTCGCGCGACGACCGGCAAGCGTTATAACGCCGGCATTCAGCGCGCGCGCGGACTATTGGAGATCGCTTCCGGGATGTTCGACAGCTCGCTAGCGACCGAATCCTGGAAGGCCGCGGAGGGCGTGCTGCAGACCGATACACCGATCGGCAACGCCCTCAAGCTCACGCTTACGCCCAAGCCGAACGATCCCAAAGGCATCCGGCTCGGCTTCACGACCGGCGGCTTCGCCGCGATCAGCGGCGTGGCGGAAGGGGAGTTCTCGCTCGCGTGGGTAAACCCTTCTGTGTTGCTGACGATGGCTTATCGCGGCAGGGGCATGTTCGCGAAGAAGCTGCCGCTACGCGCGCTTGCGGTTTTTCCCTCGTATGATGTGATGGGCTTCTCTGTGCGGGAATCGACCGGCATTACTTCGCTCGAACAGATAAAAAAAGACCGCTACCCGCTGAAAGTCTCGATTCGGCGCGCCGACAAGGCCGCGCGCAAGGAGGACTCGACGGCGTTCACCGTCGCGGAAGTGCTCCGCGCCGCAGGTTTTACGCTGGAAGATATCCGCCGCTGGGGCGGAGAGATTCATCCGACGATGCGGCCGACGGATCCGGCGCGCCGCCAGGGCATCGAGAACGGCACGGTCGACGCCGTCTTCGACGAGGGCATCAAGTCCTGGTCCGGCACCGCGCTGGAGAACGGATTTCGCTTTCTGCCGATCGAAGGTAAAGTCTTAAAGCACATGGCCGCGCTCGGCTACCGCGCCGCGCGCATGACGAAGGCCGAATTCCCAGGAATTAAAGAAGAATTGCCGACGCTGGACTTCAGCGGCTGGCCGATGATCGTGCGCGCCGACCTGCGCGACGACGTCGCGCACGCGATTTGCGAGACGATGGAGCGCAGAAGAGATTTGATCCCGACGGACAACTACAAGCCCCTCGACCTCGCGCAGCTCTGCGCCGACGACGAAGAAGCTCCCTACGACGTGCCGCTTCATCGCGGCGCGGAAAGATTTTATCGGGAGAAGGGATATCTAAAGTAGGAACGAGCAGGAAGATAGACTCCAAAATCCAGGACCCAGAAGGAAGGAGAATCAAAATGACTCCCGGCTTCTGACTCTTGGCTTCTGGCTCCTGTATTCTTATTGATACAGCTTGTCGATATACCCGCTCTCGTCCAGCTCGCGGACGTAGTGCAGGTCCCACATCGCCATCGGGTTGTAATCCCCGCGTATCTCGGGATTTCTCCTGCACGCGAGCTGGAAAACGTTCGCGACTGCTTCTAGGGAAGGATAGGGCTTGCGCTCGAGTGACCCGGCCCATTCGCCATAGAGCGCTTCGAGCTCCTGATCGTTCTTGATCGGCAGCGCCGCCGGCAGATGGTTCTTCAAAATCTTGATCGTCTCCTGCTTGCGCGTGAGAAAGAAATGGATCGTGTCGACCATGCCGCGCACGAGCCGCCGGACCTCTTCCTCGTGGCTGCGCACGAAGCTCATTGTCGTCGTTAACGTGACGCCGCGCACCATCGGCATGACGCGCACCGGGATGACGCGCCCGCCTGCCTGGACGACTCGTTTGTCGTGCGGAATGCACACGAACGTGGCGTCGTATTTACCGTCGAGCACGCTTTTCCAGCGGTCTTCGTAAGAAGCGTCCAGCCCTTCGATCTGGACGTCGCCGCGGTCGACGTCGAGTCCCTCCTGGCGCAAAAAAAGCCAGACGTTGAGGCCCGAATGAGAACTGACTTTGTCGACGACGATCTTTTTCCCGCGCAGGTCTTTCACGCTCTTGATGCCGTCGGAGACGACCATGAAGTTGTCGGTCCAGGTGTTTGCCGCCTGCGCGAGATGGAGGAAGTCTTCGCCGTTGGCGTTCCGCGAATAAAGATTGTGGTGATTGCCGGAGATCACGTCGACCGCGCCTTTCTTGAGCGACTCGACGGCCTTCTCGCGCACGAGCTGAGGGCTCGTATCGACTTCCAGTCCGTTCTCGCCCCACAGGCCCGACTTGTCCGCGACCACCCAAAAGGGCGAATGGGCGTTCGAGCGGTAGATGACGCGCAGCTTTTTCTTGTCGCTCATGGATCAATCCTCCGGTGTGAAAATGATTCTCTTTTCTCGCGTAGTCCCGGGAGGATGTCAAACGACCCGCCGCTTGACTCTCTTTCGCGCCCGGAACTATAAGTTGTAGCATCTCGAGCGGAATAGGTTTTTCATGTCTGAAAAGTACGGCAATCTCATTCCAACCGGCAGGCTCCTCGATGGCAAACCGCGGACGATCCTCTTCGACGCGACGAAATGCATCGGCTGTCGGCAGTGCGTGCACGCGTGCAAGGACTGGCACGATCATCCGCGCACATCGGTGTACGAATTCTCCAGCAGCAACTGGATCCAGATGGACCCGCCCGTGCTGGAAGGTCTGTCGCCATTGTGGGCGCGCAACAGCTGCATGCATTGCGAATACCCGATGTGCGCGGCGGTCTGCCCGGTCGAGGCGATCACCAAGTACGACGAGGGGCCGGTCGTCATCGACCCGGTGAAATGCATCGGCTGCGAATACTGCGTTTACGCCTGCCCGTGGGGTGTGATCTCGAAAGACGAAGTCACGCAGAAGGCGTCGAAGTGCACGATGTGCGCGCCGCGCGTGAGCGAGGAAAAAAGTCCTTTTTGCGTTGTGGCGTGTCCGGTCGGCGCGCTCGACTTCGGCCTCGAGGAGGATATGACCGCAAAGGCGCACGCGCGCGCGAGTGAAGTCGGCGGCGAGACCTACGGCGAAAACGAGGCGGGCGGCACGCAGGTCGTGATGGTCTTGAAAGAAGGCAAGGCGGCCTACGGCCTCAAATTCATCCTGCCGACTAAATATCCCGCGCACAAAATTCCGCTCGGACTGATGCTGAAGGACCTTTTCACGCCGCGCTGCGGCATTCCCGGCAAGCTTCGCGCATTGTATCTCGCCGTCGTTCACCCGAAGCGGCTGCTCTATCGCTACTGGCCACGGCGCGCCTAACGGTATTTGCCATGCTCAACGGCGAGCTTTTTCCCGCGCGGCGCACGACCAGGCTTCCCGGTGGCTACATGGGGCGCATCCTGCGCGTCGATCTCACGACCGGGAAATTAACCGACGAGAATTTGCCCGAGGAGCCGGTCTTGAGAAAATTCGTCGGCGGCCAGTCGCTCGCGCTTTACATTCTCTTGAAAGAATTGCCGCGCGACGCGGCGCCGTACGGCCCGGAAAACAAAGTCGTCATGATGACCGGGCCGATCACCGGCACGGGCTTCACGCCGGGTGGCACGAAAGTCACGGCCGTGTATTTGAGCCCGCTGACGGAATATACGCTCGGCCGCGGCGCGTCGAGCGGCTTTTGGCCGGTCTATCTCAAGGCGGCGGGCTACGACGGACTGATCGTTCAAGGGGCGTCGCAGCGCCCGGTCTATCTCTTCATCAACGAAGGCAATGCGGAATTGCGCGACGCTTCGCGCGTGTGGGGCAAAGGCGCGCGAGAAACCGAAGATTTGCTGCGCGCAGAGGTCGGCATCGCCGACGCGCGAGTGATGACGATCGGCCCCGCGGGCGAGAATCTCGTGCGCGCCGCGATGCTGTGCAACGACTACAACCACAACGCGGCGCACAGCGCCGGCGCGGTTTTCGGCTCGAAGAAGCTAAAGGCGATCGTGGTCTACGGTACGAAGCGACCGCCGCTGCACGACAAGGCAAAGCTCATCGAGGCGGGGCTTCGCTGGCGCAAGACGCTGGTCGTGCGCAATGTCGACGAGAAAAAGACCGCCGGCCACGCCGAGGACCTGCATGCGCTGCCGAATTTGAATTACCGCAGCTCGCTGATCGAGGACCACGCGCGCGGCTTCGACCAGAACCGCATTACGCTGCGCCCGTGCTTCCAGTGTCAGCGCCTCTGCCCGTGGGACGTCGAAGTGATGGAAGGGCCGAAGAAGGGCGCCGTGGGCCACTTCAACGCCGGCAGCGAATGGCTCGATACCTTTTTCAATCTCGGCGTGAAAGGCAACGAAGTCCTTTATCTCGCCGAGAAGATCAACGACCTCGGCATCGAGTGCAGCCACTTCTCGTGCGGTGCGGCGGTCGCGTTCGAGGCGTGGGAAAAGGGGCTCATCGGTCCCAGCGACACCGACGGCCTCGCCTTCGAATGGGGCAACGTCGCGACGATCGATCGCCTGCTCGACATGACCGCGCGCCGCGAAGGGAAGTGGGGCGAGTTGCTGGCGGAAGGGCCGACGCAGGTCGCGTCGGTAATCGGCGGCGACGCGCCGAAATGGCTCGTCCACACGAAGAAAGGCACGCCCGCGCTGCACGACTGGCGGCCGCACTTCGGGCAAATGCTGCGCGAGATCGTCGCCTCCGGGGGCATGAAGCCGCAAGGCGGCGGCAGCGCCAAGCCGCCGCCGGATCTGGCCTACCGGGAAAAATGGGGGCCGCTCGACCGCGACGATCCGACCGGCTGGCCTTGGTCGCAGGTGCTCTCCGAGCAATATCGCCAGTTCTGCGGCGTCACCGGCGGCTGCTGGTTCGCGCAGATGCACATGAAGCCCGACGGGTTAAAGAGTGTCGCCGATTCGCTGAGCGCGACGACCGGATGGAATTTCGATCTCGACGAGGGCATGATCGCGGGCCACCGCAGCATGATCCTACAGACGATCTTCGGCACGCAGCGCGGCTGGGTCGCCGATCACGACTGGCAGCAGGTGGGCCAAAGATTCTTGGAGCCGATCCCGGACGGTAAGTTCAAAGGGTTCACCATCGGCAAATGGATGCCGCAGATGGTATTCGATTATTACCGTCTGTCGGGCCGGCACGAGCGAACGGGCCGGCCGTTCATGGATACTTTGCAGAAGCTCGGGCTCGAAGAATTCAGCGAGTGGGCGCAGCTCGATTAGGGAGGCGCGATGTTCAACGAGGACGAAGCCAGGGAAAAACTCGCGCAGCTCGCGCGCATCTTCGCGATGCAGGGCATGCTCGGCCTATTCGGCCATGTGAGCGTTTATAATCCAGAGAAAAAGCGCCTCTTCATCACGCCGGGCATGGGCTCGGACAAGGGGCAGCTCCGCCCCGAGGACATGGTGCCGTGTGATCTCGATGGCAAACCGCAGAGCAGCGGCCGCCCGCCGGTCGAGTGGCCGATCCACACCGCACTGCATGCCGCGCGCGCCGACGCGCTCGCCGTCGCGCACCTCCATCCGCCGCACGCGACGCTGTTCACGATCGCCAAACGCGAGTTCCAGCCCGTGACGCTTCAGGGCACGCTTTTCAGCGACGGTGTGCCGCTCTATCGCGAGGCGCAGCTCGTCACGACGCCGGAGCGCGGCCGCGCGCTGGTCAAAATCATCGGCGACAAGCGCGCGGCGCTGCTCCGGGCGCACGGCACCGTTGTCGTGGGAAGGAATTTGACCGAGGTGCTTTACGCTGCGCTCGTGCTGGAAGACGACGCAAAAAAAACGCTCCAGGCCGCGGCGCTGGGAGAGGTCGACCCGCTTTCGCTCGATCAGGCGCGCGCGTTCAACGCGGAAATGGATTTCGAGCGGCGCGCGGAGCGCGCGTGGAATTATTTTTCCTCGGTCGAGGCGCGCTGGGATAGGCAGCCGGGAACGGGAAGGGTGGAACTCTTCCCGTAGGAATTAGGCATTGGGAATTAGGAATTGCGACTCCTAAACCCCAATTCCCAATCCCTAATCCCCAATTCCTTCGAGGATTTTTTTATGACCGATGGAGTAAGACTTTACGCCGGCACTCAACACGGACTGATCGTCTGGCGCGCACTAAGCGGCGGATGGGAAGAAACGAGCCGCGCGTTCCGCGACGGCATTATCGATTCAATCCACGGCTGCCACGATCGTCCGGAGCGCGTTTTTGTCGGTGTTACGCACGACGGGCTTTACCGCACGATCGACGCGGGACAAACATGGAAGCGGGTGCTCGAAGGCGACATCCGCGCCGTCGCCGTCGATCCGACAAGCGATGACGTTGTCTATGCGGGCGTCGAGCCCGTCGGCCTCTTTCGCAGCGAGGACGGCGGCGAGAGCTGGAAGGAATTGACTGCGCTGAAAGCGCTTCCCGACGAAGTGAAGAAGAACTGGCGCTTCCCGCAGCCGCCGCACCAGGGCCATGTGCGCAATATTTTCATCCATGTCGACGACCCGCGCACGATCTATCTGTGCATCGAGCACGGTGGCATCGTGCGCAGCTTCGACCGCGGCGCGACGTGGGAGGACGTAAGCAAAGGGATCGATTACCTCGATATCCATGTCATAGCGAATCTGCCCGCGCATTTCGACCGCTACTTCGTCGCGAGCGCGCGCGGTTTTTTCACCAGCGACAAGCCGGAGGACGGCTGGGTGCGCGCGGAAAACGGCCTTACGCGGAATTATTTCCACGATTTTCTTTTCCTGCCGCCTCCGCAGCAGGGAGACGCGCCGGAGATGCTCGTCGCCACAGCGGACGGGTCGCCGGGCTTCTGGCGGCGCGAGCAGCGCGGCGCTCGCGCCGCGCTCTTCAAGAGCGGCGACGGCGCGAAATCATGGCGCCGGGTCGTCAAAGGACTTCCCGACGACTGCGATCCGATGTTTTGGGCGCTGATGCACCACCCGCACGACAAGAATTCCCTGTTCGCCGGCACCGGCCTCGTTGCGCGCGGCCATGCCTCGGGCAGCGGCGGCAAGGGGCAAATTCTTTTCAGCGACGACCGCGGCGAGAGCTGGCGCGAGCTCGCGATCGAATTGCCCGCCGACCGCGTCATGTGGGCGGCGGCGGATTGAAAAATAGTTTCAAGTTCCGAGTTGCGAGTTTCTAGGCAGGAGTTTTTTGCCAACGAGGAGGGTACAACGGTGTTCAGGTCTTTGACTCGAAACCCGAAACACGAAACTCGAAACTGCGCCGCCGTAGTGCTGCTGGTCTCGCTTGTCGCGATCGCCTGCTTCACGTCGGATGCTCACGCGCAGAGCTTGAAGAAGGTGCGCATGGGCAGTTCGTCGACGAACGTTTCGTTTCTCGCGATCTATGCCGCGCAGCACCGCGGCTTTTTCCGCGACGAAGGCCTCGATCTGGAAATCGTTTTCATGCCCGCGAACCTGGCGAGCACAGCGGTGTTGAACGGCGATCTCGACTACAACGGCGCGGTCACCGGCACGATCGGCGCGGCGGTGCACGGCCAGCCGATGAAAGTGCTGATTTTCACGGTGTCCAAGCCGCTGCTGTTTTTGATCAGCAAAAAAGAGATCAAAGACCCGCAGCAGCTTCGGGGCAAAAAGGTCGCCGGCAGCTCGCCGGGAGGATCCGCGACGCTGCTCGCGACGCAGGCGCTGAAGCATATCGGGCTAGAGCCGGGACGCGACGTCTCGGTCCTGCCGATGGCCGGCAGCGCCGCGAGCCGCTACGCCGTTCTCGAATCGGGCGTCGTCGACGCTTCGCTGCTCTCCGTGCCCGAGAACATCATCGCTCAGGAAAAGGGATACAACGAGCTGCTTTTCCTCGGCGACGTCGTGGAGTTTCCGCAAAACGGTTTCGGTACGTCGGAGAAGCGCATCCGCGAGAATCCCGACGAGGTCTACCGGATGGTGCGCGCGACGCTCCGCGGGCTGATGTTCGTGAACGACCCGAAGAACCGCGAGGCGGTGATCGATATTTTGATGAAGCAATGGAAAATGAGCGACCGCAAAATGGCCGGCGAGACGCTACGCCACGTCTCGCGCGTCCTTACCAAAGACGCGGTCGTCAAGCCGGAATCGGTGCAGGTGTTGATCGACCTTGCGCGCGAGAGCGCGAAGATCACCCGTCCGGTGAGCGTCAGTCAGGTGGTGGATTACAGCTTTCTCGACCGGGTGCGCAAGGAGCTGGGGTTGTCCAGGTAAGGCTGTTGGTAACCTGTGGAGATGTGGTGGACAAGCCGGGTAGGATGTGTTGAGGGAGATTGGAAAGCGGCTCTGAACAGCTTGTTCACCCGCGACTGTTTATAACCTCATAACTACAAAAAAATAAAAAAAGCGGCTGCCCCCTCCGCGCCGAGCGAACCCGGTCGCGGTGAAACAGCCGCTTTTTCTCACCAGCGCCGCTGAGCGTCAGTCGACGATCACACGGTCCCCGGCCCTAAGCACGATATCCTGCTTCAAATCGCCCTTGATGATCGCGTCGTAGTCGACGAGATATTCCCGCACTTTGGAATTCTCGCGGCGGACGACCTTGACGTTGTGGCGGTCGGCGAAGATCGTGAGGCCGCCCGCGCGGGTGATAAGCTGTAAGACGGTATCGTGGCCGGTGGAGGGATAGGCGCCCGGCTTCGCCACCTGTCCGACGAGGAAGACCTCGCTGGAAGTGATCTCGGTGACGCGGATTGTCACGTTCGGCGCCTGGACATATTTTTTGTACCTATCCTCGAGGGCCTGTCTAAGCTGCGCCGTCGTCCTGCCGGCGGCCTGGACCTCGTTGATGAGCGGCAGCGTGATCAGGCCGTCGGGTCGCACCTTCACGGGCCCGGAAAGCGTGGGCTCCTTCCAGACGATGATTTCGAGCGCGTCGCCGGTGCCGATCACGTACGCGTCGGCGGCGGGCTTCGAGGGATTCGGCGTGTCCGTGGCGAGGCTATACTCCCGGGAGCGCAGTTGCTGCGTCCCGCAGCCGGCGGCGAACAGCAGGCCCAAAACAATAAAGCGAAACTTTGCATTCCTCATACATCCTCCTTTTGTGTCGATCGATGACTATTGAGAGCCGGTTAGTGCTCGGAGAGAAAGCGTGTGAACGCGGCTGGATAGACGGCTTGCGAAGAGCCGTCCAGCCGCGGTTTTAAATCGCCGAAGGTTAGAAAAAAGTTTACTAACGCGCCGGAGGTGTCTGGGTGTCCGGGGTTGTGCTCGGCGGCGGTGGAGGCGGCGGAGTCGCCGGTTTCTCCCTGAGCTGTTGCTGCGGTGTCTGCTGGAGCTCCGGCCGGCCGAGATCAGGACGGAGCGGCTGCTGGAGCTCGGTGCGCTCGTAAGTCGGCGCGCCGCCGGGCGCGAACAGCGGCCGGTTGATGCCTCCGATCGCGAGGCCGGGATTCGGATAGATATCGAAATGCGCAGTAATCGACGCGAGCACGCTGTCGCCAGCAGCACGTCCTGCCGGGACGTTGACCGCGCTCGGCGTGGCGCTGCGCCAGCGCCGGCTGTACCACAGGTTCGAAGACAACCAGCTATTGATCCAATACTGGAGTCCCGCGGAGGCGCGGAATACCTGAATATCGGTCTCGCTCTTGTCGCCGAGCAGCGAGAAGTCTGCGCCCGCGAGTCCAGTGAGCCGATCGGTTATACGGATGCCGTAGCCGGCGGAAAAGGTCGTCGCCGTCGTCGGTCCGGAAAAAAGGCCCAGGCTCGATGTGAGACCTCTGCGTATAGACAGATTCAACAGCGCGTCCTGCCAGACTTTCTGTAGCACCGCGCTGACATTCGTCACGACGGTGGGGCCGGTGCCGCCTTGGTTGAACGCGAGTCCGAAGGCGCCCGACAGCGTCCATGTCGGCGAGAGGCGAATTCTCGCGTTGCTGAAAAAATCGTCGCCGATATCGATACTGTGGACGACGGTGGTCTTGCCGCCGGAGTCGAAGACGTTGACCGTGTAACCTGCGAACAGGTTGTGCTCCTGGCGCCAGTTATAAACGCCGCGGACGCCGGCGGAGTGGCTGAAGTCCTGTCCGTCCCTATTGTTCGAGTAGCCCATCGAATAGCCACCCGAGAAAGTGAGCGTCGGCGAATATTGATAGACCGGCTGCATCGTGAAAGCGTTGGTGAAATTCCGTCCTCTGATGACGAGCGTCTGGATCGCCTGAGCGAGCGGCAGCGGGACGAAGCTGCCGAGCGTCGGTACATCGGTCGGTGTGACGGGCAGCTGCGGCGGCGGTCCCATAGCATCGAGGCCGATCGTCCGCGTCAGGCCGGTCCGTCTCAAGTTCTCGGTGAAGTTGACCGTAAACTGCGGTGCCGCTTTGTACGTATAAGCCGAGTCGAAAGCGATGTTGTCGCCGAAATTTCCGAACGTCGCGTTGCGGGCAAAGATCTGACCTTCCGGGGCGAGCGTCGCGGTCAAGACCGGTGTCGGATCGCCGGGCGTGGCATAAAGCAGGGTAAATGTCGGGACGATGTGCGTGATCCAGTCTTTGACATTATTCCTGCCGGGCTGCGTGCGAAAGAAGATATTGTCGTTGAATTCTTCGCCCGTGCCGAGAGAGAAGCCGCCGTAAACTTCGGCCGATGCTTTAGTCGAGGCGATGATCGAGGAGAAAAACAGCGCGGCGAGCGCTGCCGCAATCGCGCGACATGATTTTCGCGCCGTTCGGTGAGATGACCGCATTTTTGTCATACTTCAATCCCGTTGAAAGCGGATTTCGCGTTCTACCGCACCCGGCGCAAGCTACCATGGTTATCAAGAGCTTTGCAAGGGAAAATGATCGGTTACAAACCAGAAAAATCGTTTTTTTATTAACGAATACAATCACCGAGACTGGGCAAGTGGGTTGAATATAGCTTCGCCCGTTCGGGCTGAAAAGCGCCCTAAGTGTGAGCCAATACGGACGAGTTCCTCAGGCATCCGAGGAAGTCTCACGGACGAGCCGGTCAAAAGCAACGGCTCGCTATAGCTCAAAATTAGTAGCAGAAGGCGGCTTCTTGTCAATTCGGGTAAAAACCCATACGAACGGGCGAGTTGTCTTTAAAGTCGATGCAAGCTGTTATAAGAAAAGCCGGGCTGTAAATTTTGCTGGGCGAAGAGGTACCATGGCGAAAAAGTTGATGGTGTTACTCGCGATCCTGCTTGTCTGCGCGGCGCCCGGCCTTGCAGCCGATCCGGTACTAAAGCTTGGCTGGAGCGGCTCCGGCGTCGGCGCCGACCTGCTGAAGCTCGCGGCCAGGTCGAATGTCTGGCGCAAGCACGGCCTCGAGGTGCAGCCGGTCTATCTCTCGAGCGGCAACCTTATGGCGCAGACGCTCTCGTCGGGCGAGATCGGCCTGACCGGCTTTGACGTCACGGCGATGCTGGCGCTCGGCGTCTCCGGCGCGCGCGATCTGCGCGTGATATCGGTGTTGATCAACCGGCTCGAGCCGTTCTTCGTGGTACAGAAATCGATCGCGACGCCGGCGGACCTGAAAGGGAAGCGCGTGACGATCAGCCGCTTCGGCTCCGGCTCGGACATCATCACGCGCGTCGCGCTCCGCTACTGGAAGCTCGACCCCGACAAAGACATGGCGTTCCTGCAGTCCGGCAACACGCCGACGCGCATCGCCGCGCTCGTCGCGGGACACGTCGACGCGGCGCTCGTGAGTTCGACGCAGGTGCAGAAGGTCGTCGAGACCGGCTGCTGCCGCGTGCTGGCGGACTTATCCGAGCTCCCGATCGACTACGCCAACTACGGCGTCGTCGTCTCCGGCCAGCTGCTGAAGACGCAGCGCGAAAACGTGAAGCGCTTTCTCCAGGCGCTGACGGAAACGATTTACATCTTCAAGAGCAAGCCCGATGCGGCGATGGCGGTCTTGCGCGAGAGCAACAGCGACCCGCAGGTCGTGCGACCGCTTTACGACCGGCTCGCGAAAGCGATGGCGGAATATCCGCTGCCGGAGCCCAAAGGCATCCAGACCGCGCTCGATTTTCTCCCGAATCCCAAGGCGCGCGGCATCCGCGCGGAAGAATTCATGGACACGAGCTTGATGGAGGAGATCAAGAAGAGCGGATTTATCGAAAGGCTTTACGGCAGAAAATAAAACTACACAAAGCCTCGGAGAGATCCTTCACTTCGTTCAGGATGACATACATCTTGCGGACGTTCTTTTTGTCATTCTGAGCGCAGCGAAGAATCACTCCGGGATATCACTCTCCGCCTGTGGAGAAATGTCTTTTAGGCCGCGGTCTCCTGCAAATTCTGGTAGTGGTGCGCTTTCGAGACGGCGCCGATGCCGGAGATGATCCTTTTCCAGCTGTCGCCTTCGTCGTCGCTGTAGAAGACTTCGCCGTCGGTCGTGCCGGCGAACAGCTCACATCCTCCTTTAAAAATGGAACCTCCCGGCCATGCGTGAATTGTAAAGGCCTCGATATTGCCGCGGATGTGCTCGGGCAAACCGTTCGTGAGGACTTCCCAGGTCTTGCCGCCGTCGCGGCTGCGCGCGATGCGCGAATCCGCCGTGTGCAGCTTGCGCCACGTGCCGGGGCCGGTCTTGCCGCCGGCGACGAACATGAGATTCGGCTTGAACGGATGGACGAGCAGGGGATCGACGTAGCCGATGCGGAAGTCGCGCGGCGTGAGGCTCGTCCACGACTTGCCGCTGTCGCCGCTCACGCAAACGCCGGCCGTCGTCTCCGGCCCGCAGTTGGTCGTCGGCATGACATGATACACTTTGCCGGGCTCGGCGGTCGTAAGCACGCGGTGCGCGTCGGGATTGAGCCCATCGACGGTCTGCCAGCTCTTGCCGCCGTCTTCGCTCTTTAGAAAGCCGCCGACCTCGACCGCGGCGTAGATCGTCTCCGGCCGCTTGGGATCGAAGGCGAGGCTTTTCACGTGCGCTTGGTGCGGCGGCCCGGGGAAGGTCCATTTGTCGACGCCGGGCACATTGCGCAGCGCGCTCAATTCGCTCCAGCTTTTTCCCAGGTCATCGCTCTGGAATAGATGCGCGGGCTGCGTGCCGGCGTAAACGCGCGGGCGGCCGCCGATGCTGTGCGCGGCGAGCGCATAAATTTCCATGCCGCGCAGGCCGTTGTCGCGCCGCTCCCATGTTTTGCCGCCGTCGGTCGAGGCGTGCAGCGCCGAGCCGAAAGTGCCGGCGAGTAGCGTCTTGGTCGACGGCTCTTCGATGATCGCGCTGATGTGTTCGCCGGGAAGAAAATGACCGCCCTGGCTCCAAGGTCCGCCATCGTCGCTAAAGAATTCAAATATGCCGTCGACGGTGCCAACGAGGAGTATATCGTGATCGCTCCGCGTGTCGCCAACGATTGTCATCTGACCTCCGGGAGATAAACAAATCGGCATGGCAGCCTCCTTGTGATCGGGTAGCGCGAAAACACCCAACGAACGGGATAACTGTCAATTCCTAATCCCGAATCGCCGAGCGCGTCAAGCTTTGTCACGGTCCGATTTTTCATGGTAAGCAAAACGCTGGAAGATACATCCGAGTGGACCTCAACATCTATTCAAAGCCGCGCAGCCGCATTTTCTACGGCTGGTGGATCGTTGCCGTCGGCGTCCTGACGCAGATCGCCGGCGTCTTTTCGCTCTCCAGCACGCTCAGCATTTTCTTAAAGCCGGTGACCGAGGACCTCGGCGTCTCGCGCGGCGCGTTCTCGCTCGTTCGCACCGGCGAGATTATCGTCAGCGCGGCGATGGCGCCGCTCGTCGGCCCGATTGTCGACCGGCGCGGCGGCCGCAAGCTGATCGTCGCCGGCGCCGTTATCGCCGCCGCTGGCTATTTCCTGCTCAGCCGCGTCCAGGAGTTCTGGCAGTTTTTTCTTATTCGCTGCACGCTCGTTGTCGCGGGCGATACGCTCATGGGATCGGTGGTGGTGATGGTGATCATCGCGCGCTGGTTTGTGCGCAAGCGCGGCCGCGCGATCGCGATCGCCAATCTCGGAACGGGCGTCGCCAAGGTGACGATGCCGCTGCTCGCCGCGGCGCTCTTCGTATCCGTCGGCTGGCGCCAAAGCTGGGCGCTGTTCGCAGTTTTCACGCTGCTGCTCGTCGTCGGACCGGCGCTGCTGTTTATCCGCAGCAGTCCCGAGGAGATGGGGCTCAGGCCGGACGGCGAGGCGGCGTCGCCGGCGGAAAAAGATCCCGCTGCGGCATCGCCGACAGTTCAGGGTGTCGCCGACGCCGACGTGCCGTGGACGCGCGGCGAGGCGCTGCGCACGCGCGCGTTCTGGCTCCTGGGCATCACGTTCGGTATCGCGAATATCGGCATCGCGGGATTGAACCTGCATATTTTTTCCTTTGTCACCGACCTGGGCCATCCGGCGCTCACCGCTGCGACCGTCATGAGCACGGTCGCGCTCACGCAGCTTGCCTCGACGCTTCTGTGGGGGCTTGTCGCCGAGCGCATGGATATCCGCAAGGCGGCGATGGCGCAATTTCTAATCCAGGCCGTCGGGATTATCGTCGCGCTCACGTCCGCGCGGCTCGACCTGCTCTATACGGGATTTTTCGTCTACGGGATCGGTCTCGGCGGCAGCTTCGTCCTGCGCGAGGTCGTATGGGCGAATTTCTTCGGGCGGATCTCACTCGGGACGGTGCGCGGCATGGGGGTCTTTCTCACGAACGTAATGGCCGCCTGCGGCGCGCCGTTTTTCGGCTTTCTTTTCGACCTGACCGGCGGCTATACGCTTTCATTTACGGTCTTCGTCGGCGCGCTGCTCGCCTCCGCGTTCCTGATCATGAACGTGCAGGCTCCGAAGAAAGCAGGCATTGGGCATCAGGAATTGGGTATTGGGGGAAAGACGGGTAGTCGGGATATTTGAGCCAACTTCTTAACCCTAGTCCCTAATCCCCAACCCCCAATTCCTACTTGAAGATATCCTTAATCGTCGAGCCGATGCCGCCGGCGGCCTTGCCGATGCCTTCGACGCCTTTTTCTCCGAGGCCGCCGACGCCCTCGACTAATCCTTTGACCGATACGCCGAGTGAGCCGGCGAGGCCGGTGGCGATGCGCGTCGACAGCTGCTCGTTGAGCGAGAAGTTCGGGCGGCTGATGTCGCCCTTGAGCGTGAAATCGAGATCGATCGCGCCGTTGTGATCTTTGAGCGAATTCACCACCGCGTTGCGCGGCACGCCCATGAACGTGCCCATGAAACCGCCGGACTGCGCAAGCTGCAAATCGCGCAGGACGACTTTGCCTTTGCCGTCGAGCTGGTTGTTGCGCACCTCGGATTTCAAATCCAGGTCGAGCCTGCCGCGCTCCACGCGCACGTCGCCTTTGCGCGCGAGATAAGGCTGCAGGCTGACGAGGTCGACGCCCTCGATGACGATATCCGACGAGGAATCGCGGCCGTGCTGCGCGACCCAGCCAGTGACTTTCGCCTTGCCGTCGCGGCGCGCGCCTTTGACGACCCCGTCGATGTCGAACTGCGCCTTGTCGCTGAGCGCCGGCGCGACGACGCCTTTGACCGTGGCCTGAATCGCTTCGAGGCGCGTCCTTAGCGGCTTTGCCGCAACGGTGGCGTCGTAAATGTCCATCACGCCGTCGTGCACGGTTAGGCGGTCGATCGTCACCGTGCGCGAGGAGGTCTTCTCGTCGGGCTTTTCGCCCGCGTGGAGGACCGTCGGAACCAGCGCGACTTTGCCCGCTGTCCGGTAGACGGACAGATACGGTTTTTCGATCTCTATCGACGCGATCTTGAGATCATTCGAAAGCAGGCTCCTTAAACTCGGCACGAGTTTAATGCGCTCGGCTTCGAGCGTGCGCGCGGTCGGCCAGCCTTTGGGACCCGGCACGGCGAGACCGACCAGCTCGATCGCATTCCACCGGACGCGCAGCTGCTTCACCTCGCTGCCGGCGCCGAGCGTTGCGACGACGCGCTCTTTGAGCTTCGCGACGGCGAAATGAAATCCTACGGCGGCGAGAAGCAGGACGACGAGAATGATCGAGCCGATAACGAGGGCGATGCGCTTCATGAAGATTTATACAGTTGGTCGATCCAGCCGGAGCGGACGACACGCTCTAGCGGCGCCTGATCGCGATAGAGCTCGAGATTCTGAAATTCCTTCGGCACCGGCCGGCGCCGCGCGAGCTCCCGGAGGACCGCCTCAATGCCCTTGTCGGGAACGTTGGGAGTCGCTTTGAAAAGCGCCGCATAAACGTCCATGGTTTTTTTCACGACGAGCGGGTCGGTCTCGCGCTGCCATTTCCGGATCGTCCGCTCGGCGAAGGCGGTATCTTTTTTGATCAGGCGGATCGCCTCGGTGTAGCCGCGAAGAAAGCGCTCGACCATCGGGCCGCTGCTCTTGATAAGGGCGCGGCTGGTGGCGACGCAGGAGGACGGATAGATGAAATTGCTTTTCGATAAATCGGCCAGGACCGGCCAGCCCATTTGCATAAACGGGTAGGCGTTGTGGATCGTGAGCGCCGCGGCCGTAACGCGGCCGCCGAGCATCGCGGCGGCGATCTCGCCGCCCGCGCCGAGCTGGAGAACCGTGAGATCTTTCTCGTCGAGTCCGACCTGGTTGAGCGCCGCGCGGAGATAGAAATGCGTCGTCGATCCGAGCCGTGTCACGGCGGTGGTCTTGCCTTTGAGATCGGCGGCGGTTTTGATCTCCGGCCGCGCTATTAAGTAAACCGCATCCTGATCTACGGGGCAGGCGATCATCGCCACGTCGCCCCCCTCGATGCGCGCGGCGACGACCGACTCGGCGCCGGCGCCGGAAAACTGGACGCTGCCGCTCATGATCGTCGCCGTGATGAGGGCACCGCCTCGGATGTGGATCACCTCGACGTCGAAGCCGTGCTTTTTAAAGATGCCGGAGTCGCGGCCTACGACGACCGGCAGATGCGCGATCGACGCGGTGACGCCGTAGCGCACGCGCATCGGCTCCTGCGCGCGAGCCGCCGCGACGCCGAGCGTCAGCAGAAAAAAAATTGCCAAGCGGATCCGCATGCTACTTGTATTTCGCCTCGACGTTGGCTGAGTCGTAGTCGACGTAGCGGTTTGCTCCGGGATTGCGAAGCGCGGGCCGCTCGCCCTCGTCGAACAGCGCGACGGCGCCGGCTCCGGCGCGCTCGCCGATGAGCCCCGGCGCGTGCGCCTCGGCGACGACCGCTTCCTTGTCGGAGCGGTTCCACGCCCAATGGATTTTGTTCGCCGGTACGCGCTGGAAGTCGCCTTTCTTGCAGTGGTAGCCCTGCTGCTCGACGAAGAACCAGATCTCGCCTTCGAGGATGTAGTTGATCTGCTCGGATTCGTGCACGTGCGGGCGCGTGTGATAGCCGGGGCCGCGTGTCGCGACCATCAGGCTGCACTCGTTGCCGTAGCCTTTGAAGGAGACCATCGAGCCTTCGCCCTCGCTCCCGGTTCGCGTCGCGCTGCGCTCGGGGACGTCCTGCCTTTTTGCATGAAGCGCCATCTTTTTCTCCCTTCTACGGCGCATGTAACACCGGCGGCGCAAGAGAGTCAACGCAGCTTCTTGCAAGCGCAGGCGCGGGTTTATAAGCTTTGGCGCGGAGAACAACATGGCGCGCATTCCGCCGATCGATGAAAATAATCCCGACATCGCTTCGCTCGTGGATGAGATCCGCGGCGCGCGCGGCCGGCTTATCAACATCTATCGCCTGATGCTGCACAGCCCGCCGCTCGCCGAGGCATGGTTCAACCTCAACCAGGCGGCTCGCTTCGGGACCGAGATCGACGGCGCGTGCCGGGAACTCGTCATCATGCGCATCGCGATCCTCAACGCCTGCGAGTACGTGCTGAAGACGCACACGCGGCAGTACGCGCTGAAAGAAGGGCTGACGCAGGCGCAGATCGACGCGCTCGCGGATTGGCGCGGCTCCGGCGCCTTCGACGCGAGGCAGCGCGCGCTGCTGGATTATACCGATGCGATGACCCGCGACATCGATGTCCCGGACGCCGTTTTCGCCGAAGCGAGAAAGCATTTCAGCGAGCGCCAGATCGTCGAGCTCACGATGCTCGTCGGTGCCTACAACATGCTCACGCGCGTGCTGAACGCGCTGAAAGTCGATCCAGAATAAAGCGGAGTTCTAGTTTCATGTTTCAAGTTTCACGTAGGGAATTCTCAGAGACGATTTCCGGGTTTTTGCATGACACCTGAAACAGAAACCTGAAACGGTTTTTATGATTTTGGCCGTCGAAGACGATCCCTGGATAAGGCTGTTCCAGATCATTCTCGACCCGGCGACGCCGCCGGCGCGAACGGCGGCGTTCGCGCATTTCGTCGCGCACGATCTGCCGGATTTTTCCGGCTGGCTCACGCGCCTGCGCGAAAACGTCGGGTCGCTCTATCCATCCGAAGTCAGGCTCGTCAAGGACGAGGCGGACTTCACGGCGAATCTCGCGGGCGCGACGGTCGCCGCGGTCGAAAGCTTCGCCGTCGGCGAGAAGGAGATCGCCGCGGCGGACGGCGCACTCAAAATCGTGCAGAAATACGGCGCGGTCACGACCTCGATAGACCGCGCCGCCTGCGAGCGCGCCGGCGTGCGCGTGCTCACGCTCAAGCGGCGCGCCAATGTCGCGACCGCCGAGCACGCCTTCGCGCTGATGCTCGCGCTCGCGCGCAAAATCCACGCGAGCGCCAACCGCATCAGCGTCGAGCAGCTCCAGGCCGCCGGCTACGACCCGGCGGTCTTCGACCGCACGCACACCGCCAACGGCAACTGGGGCCGCGTGCTCAATACGCTCACACTCTACCGCAGGCAGATCGGCATCGTCGGTATGGGCGAGATCGGCCGCGAGATGGCGCTCCGCGCGCATGCTTTCGGCATGCGCATCGTCTACACGCAGCGCCACCGGCTTTCCGGCCGCGAAGAGACCGACTATCACGCGAGTTATGCGACGCTCGACGATCTGCTGGCGCAATCCGACGTTGTGAGCTTGCATCTGCCGGACACCGCGAGCACGCGCGGTATTATCAGCGGGCGGGAATTGAGTGTCCTCAAACGCGGCGCGCTGCTGATCAACATCTCGCAGCCGCTGCTCATCGACCGCGCGGCTTTGCTCGATGCGCTCGCGTCGGGAAGAATCGGCGGCTTCGGCCTTGACGTGCCGTACGACGAGCCCGGGCGCGCCGACGATCCGCTGCTCGGCTTTCCGAACGTCGTGATCACGCCGCATCTCGGCGCCTCGCCGCGGCAGAACTCGCTCGACGACTTCATCGAGATGCTGACCAACCTCGCCCGCGCGCTCGGCACGGTCTAGATGCGCGTCAATTATTTTTTGATTCTCGCCTGCATTCTCGCGAGCGTCTGGGCGTGGCAGCAGCAGCCGGCGCTCGCCGAGCGGGCGCTGATTTTCAGCTCGACCAATCTCACGCACGGCCGTCCGTGGACGCTGTTGCCGGCGCTCTTCGTCCACGCGAGCCCGCTGCATCTCTTCGGCAACATGCTGTTCCTCTTCGTCTTCGGCAACACGCTGGAGCGGCACGTCGGCGCGATCAAGCATCTCGCGGTGTTTTTTTGCGGCGGCGTTCTCGCGTTTCTTTTCAGCTTGCCGTTTATGCCGCCGGGCACGGGCATGCTCGGCGCGTCGGCGGCGATCTTCACCGTCGCCGCGTGCGTCATGCTCATCGCGCCGCTGAGATTCTCCTTTCTCTTCCTCATGCCGCAGGGTCTCGCCGCGATAATCTACTTTTTTTACAACGTCGCGATCGTCTACGCGCCGAGCCGCATTCCTGGCTACCAGCACAACGTGGCCTACGCCGCGCATATCATCGGCTTTTTGATCGGCATCGCCTTCGGCATTGCGCTCAGCCGCGAGTGGAAGAAAAATCTCCTGATCACGGTCGCGCTCTTCTCGCTCTATCTTTTTATAGTTTCGGGACTGGCGTGGCGGTTGGTCGAGAAGATGGCGGGTAGTTAAACGCGGATCGTTTCCGATGTAGGGTCGGGTTTGAAACCCCTACGATGGCGTTTTTTTCACCGGCGGCCCGGTTTTGCCATGCCGCTCCGTCAACTCGACGGTGTAGCCGTCGGGGTCCTGGATGAAGGCCATGAGATCCGGCTGTCCGGGGCGGTTGTGCCACGGGTCGGCGAGAAACTTGACGCCCGCCGCCTTTAATTTCTCGGCGAGCTTGGCCAGGTCGGAGACGTAGAGCGCGACGTGGCCGTTCCACGGCGCCATTTTGGCATCCGGATTGCCGCCGCCGGTCTCGATCAACTCCAACGCCGGCCCGTCATCCTCGCTGCCGTAGCCGATATAGTACGTGCGCAGTTTTTTCGCCGGCTCTTCGCGGATGCGCATGATATCCATGCCGAGCAGGCGCGTGTAGAAATCAACCGTGCGGTCGATGTCGGCGACCGGCAGCATCGTATGGCGGATGCGAAATTGGATCTCGTCGGCCATATATTTCTCTAAACCTTACGGCTCGATTTTCACGATCGACGCGCCGATGCCGTCGAGCGAGGTCTTGCCGTCGGCGGCGAGGTTGTCGCGCCGTGGCGTGTCGAAGTTGTTGACGTAGGCGGTGTTGCCGACGAAGACGACCGACGTGGGAAATTCGAGCGGCCCTTTGCTGTCGTTCTTGGCGATCTGCTCGACCTTGCCGTCGAGCGTCACCATGACGACCGCGTTGCGCTCATTGGCTGCGACCCAGAGACGGCCTTGCGGATCGAAGTCCGGCCCGTCGGCGCCTTCGAGCAGCGGGCTCTGCGCGACCAGCGCCGGCCTACCGGCCTTGCCGTCCGCTTCCACCGAAACTTTCCAGATCGCGCCCCGGGCGGTATCGGCGACGTAGAGCGTCTCGCCTTTTTTGTCGAAAACCATGCCGTTGGCAGGAATCGCCTGCTGGGTTTTGCCGTCGGGCAGCGTGCGCGTGAAGAGCTCGATCTGCGCCCAATCCTCGGCCGCGCCGCCGTTCTTGCCGATGCGATAGATTTTTCCGTTACGACCGCCGGAGACGTAGAGAATGCCGTTCTTGTCGAAGGCGATGCCATTCGCGCCTTCGGTGCCGGTGGCGAAGGTCTCGGCTTCGCCCGGCTTGGCCGGATTCAGATCGGCTTTCCTAATGCGCACGATCTCGCGGAACGCGCCGCTCGTTAGGTAGAGATCGCCCTCGCGGCTGAAGACGAGGCCGGACGAATCGGCGCGCACCTTCTTGCCGTCCATCTCGCGCGCCTCGATGCGCCCGACCACGACAGGCTTGGGGGCCTTCGGGTCGACGCGGATGACGTTGCCGGTGACGCGGTCGCAGACGTAGAGCAATCCACTCGCGTCCGCGGTGACGGTCTCGACGATGACGGTCTGATCGGCGCTGTTCGGATCGAGATCGACGAGGATCGAGACCTTGGCCGCCCACACATTCGACGCCGCCGCGAGGACCGCGACGACTAGAAACGAAAGTAATGATCTGCGCATCGCCCGCTCCTTTGGCTCCGCAAAATAGGGCAACATTCGCACCAGCGTCAATAGTCCCCCAATTGCAGGATTAACCCGCCGCATGAAGGAAAAAGAGCGGTTATCGCGTGTCGATGCCGCAACGCGGCACGCCTGGCGTCTAGAAATGTCGCGGTTTTCCTAAGCTCGTCCGAATTATTCCTGTGCCAGAGAATGCGTGGCTCCGGCACGCGGCTTGCTGTTTCCTTCCCCATGATTCGCGCATTCCGCCCATTTATCCGCCGCACCGTGGCGCTCGCTCTGCTGCTTGTTTTCGCAATGACCGCGCCGGCGGGCGCGATAACCGGCACGCGCAATGGGCCGCTGCCCGATCCGCTGCCGCTGTTTCCGGCGGACAACTGGTGGAACCTCGACATCAGTAATTGGCCGGTCGACAGGGACTCGTCGAAATACATCTCGTTCATCAATAACGGCGGCACGCGCAAGCTCCATCCCGATCTCGGCGGCAGCGCCGGCGACCCGCAGCACCCAAACGCGATTTACGGCATGCCGTATGCCGTCGTCACCGGCGTGACGAGCGCGGATCTCGTCGCGGTCGATTTCCTCTACTCGGACGAGAGCGACGGCGTCGATCACGCGACCGACAAAAGTTTTCCTTTCTATCCAATTCCGGCGGCCGCGCAGACGCAGCCTTTCTGGGTAGAAGGCGGCGATCCGGCCAACGTCGATCAGAGGGACGACGGGGACCGGCACCTGATCATCGTCGATGCCGACCGCAATTATCTCTACGAGGTCTACAACGTTTATTACGATCAGACGCTGAAAAAATGGTTCGGGGGCTCCGGCGCGTTCTTCGACATGAATACGAACGAGCGCCGGCCCGACACCTGGACCTCGGCCGATGCGGCGGGTCTCGCGATCCTGCCGGGGCTGATCCGCTATGACGAGGTTTACGATCCGAGCATTACCGACATCGGCCATGCGCTGCGCGTGACCGTGCGCTCGACCAACGGCTACGTCTATCCCGCCTCGCACCGCGCCGGCTCGACCACGGGCGCGCTGCCGATGGGCGCGCGCCTGCGTCTGAAGGCGAGCGTCGACGTGACGCAGCGGACGAGCGATCCCGGCGCGCAGAAGATATTCCGCGCGATGCAGAAATACGGCCTGATCGTCGCCGACAACGGCTCGGACATGTACATCACCGGCACGTACGACACGCGCTGGAACAACGGCATCTTGAATCCCGCGTTCTCGGCGCTGACAGCAAGCGATTTCGAAGTAATCGAATTGGGTTACAATGCTTCCGGGTCATCGACGACGACGGACGCGGCGCTCGCCGCCGTCTCGGTCAGCCCGGGCACAGTTACAGGCGGGCAGAACGCGACCGGGGTGGTGACGCTCACCACGGCCGCGCCCGCCGGAGGCTTGATCGTCGATCTCACAACCGGCAATTCCGCCGTGACACTGCCGGCGACCGTCGCGGTCAGCGGCGGCGCGACCACGGCGAATTTCACCGTGACGACCGCGCCGGTCGGTACGGCTAGCAGCGCGACGATCACGGCGAGCTACAACGGGGTGAGCAAATCGGCGCCGCTCGCGCTCAAGCCCCCGGTGTTCTCCTCGTTCACCTTGAATCCGACGAGCGTCGTCGGCGGCGGCAGCTCGCAGGGGAAGTTGACCTTGAGCGGCAAAGCGCCGTTCGGGGGCGTCGTGGTCAATCTCGTCAGCAGCAAGACATCGCGGGTGAGGGTGCCGAGCAGCGTGACGATTCCGGCCGGGACGTCAACCGCCAATTTCACCGTGACGACAACGTCGGGCGGCAAGACCTCCGCGACGATCACGGCGTCTTACGGCGGCGTCGTGAAAAAAGCCACGCTGACGGTCGCGCGGAGGTAAAGTTTTTGGTAAAGCGGCCCGGATGAAACGACTAACGCAGCCTCAGCTCGAAACCGCTCGCGCGCAGCCCTTCCTTCAGCCCGTTCACTTCGTCCTCGGGCAGCGGCGTCAGCGGCGAGCGCACCGCCGGGCTGGAGATCTTTCCCAGGAGCCACGCGCAATACTTGTAGCGGATGTGCAGATAGACATACGGGTCGCGATAGACGAGCCGGAAGACCGGGAAAATCTCGTCGTGTAATTCTTTCGCCCGCTTCAAATCGCCGCGCGTCGCGGCTTCAAAAAGCTCGACGTCGTGCGCGGGCGCGAAGTTGGCCGAGCCCGAAAGCGCGCCGTCCGGCTTGAGCTGAAAAGCGTAGTAAAATGTCCGGCCGTTCGCCGGCAGCAGGTAAACCTTTCGGTGCACGGAGCGCACCGCGCGGACTTCCTCCTCGAATTGCGCCACGTCGACATTGGTCGCCATCTTGATCGCCTGCACCTGCGGAATCTCGCGGCAGATGCGCGCGAGCACGTCGGGCTTGTAATAGAACGGATTGTTCGGCGAGTATTGGAACAGCACGATCGGCAAATCCGGCAGCGCCTCGGCGACCGCGCGCACCTGGTTAATGCCGAATTCCGGATGGCGGTCGGCGTGCCAAGCGAACAGCGGCGGCGCGCAGAGCATGACCGCGTTCGCGCCCGCCTCGCGGGCTTCCTCCGCCTGCTCGATCAATTCCCACGTGGGCAGCGCGTGCACGCCGGCCACGATTGGGTAATCCTTGCCGAGCGCGCGCCGCGCGAGCTTGACAACTTCGAGCTTTTCCGAGCGCGTCAAAAGCTCGCCTTCGCCCGCGTGGCCGTTGCACACCATGCCGGAGACCCCGTTCTCCTTGAAGTCGATATACAGCCGCTCGAGCTCGTCAAAGCGGATCGACTTCCCGTCGGGCGTGAACGGCACGATGTTGGCGCAGTAGATGCCGGTGAATTCCATGGATGGCTCCTATGGCTCCGCGTCGGGCTGATTCTCCGGCGCGGCTTTGACGAAGGCCGGGACTTTAACACACGCGGCTTCGATGCGGAGGAGATTACGATAGCCGGAGAGATCCGAGCCGAAGCGCCGCGCATTAACGAGTTGAGGCACAAGACAAATATCGGCGAGCGTCGGCGCGTCGCCAAAGCAAAACTCGCCGCGCCGCGGCCCGGCGGCGATCATCTCCTCCAGCGCCGCAAGGCCGAGCGCGATCCAGTGGCGCGCCCAGGCGATCGCTGCGTCGTCGGACACTTTCAATTCGCTCTTTAAATAGTTCAGCACGCGCAGATTCTGTATCGGGTGTACCTCGCAGGCGACGGCGAGGGCCATCGAACGCACGAGCGCGCGGTCGGCCGGCTCCTTCGGCAGGAGCGGTGGCTCGGGGTGGCGTTCCTCGAGGTATTCGATGATCGCGAGCGACTGCGTCAGTATTCGGCCGTCGTCTTCGAGCGCCGGCAGCAGCGCCTGCGGATTTTTCGCGACGTAGGCGGGAGCCAGATGCTCGCCGCCGCCGCGGCGGAGATGCACCGGCATGGGCTCATAAGGGAGCCCCTTTAAATTCAAGGCGATGCGCACGCGGTACGAGGCAGAGCTGCGGAAAAACGTATAGAGCTTCATTGGATTCCGCTTGATTAAAGATGAGCGCGGCTCACCTGTCAAGCAGGAGAAAAGCGTTCGAATATGCTAAACTATTGCCGAATATGGACATGGAGAGGAACGAACTCGCCGCCGAACGCGCACAAACCGCGCGACGGACGCGCTTCGTGATCGGCGTCTCGCTGATCGCAGTGAGCTTCACCGTCTACATCGCTTACTTCATCATTGTTCTTTTCCTGCCGTTTTCCGGCCAAACGAAGGCGGCGGCGATTGTGGTCGCCTCGCTGCTCAGCTGGGGCGGCTTCGCGCTCGGAATCTTCCTCGCGGGGCACGAGGGCTATCATCTCTTGAAGCGCATCTGCTTCAGAAGACCCGCAGAAAAGCAGTAATCGGTATTTTCAGTCCGAACGCGCGCGATAGCGATAGGCCCGGCTCCGCCGCGTCGTGCCGTTCAGCTCCGAAAAGACGAGCCCGCGGAAAATCATCAAGAACGTAAGCAGCAGTCCGAAGACGGCGAAGCGCAAAAAGAAGCGGAAGAACGTCGGCAGGTAAGAGGCAGGAACATCGAGCCAGATCAGAAGCCAGTAGGCGGCGATACCGATCGCCACATTGGGCACGAACCATTCGATCCAGTTTTCCACGATAAACTCGTAGCTTGCCGAAAGCAGCGCGACGCCGGAGGTACGCGTCTGGTAGATCAGCTCGGGAACCGGGTTCAGAATCACATAGAGCAGCACCTCGACGAAGAGAATGATCACCGGCCCCTGCGGCGAAGACGCGGCGACTTCGGAAAGCAGCATCATGGGAATCCACAAGATGAAGGCGATCGTGAGGATATCCCAGATGTAAACCGAGAACCCTTTGGTGAAATCGCCCACGCTCACTTTGCCTGCGCGCACGATATTTTCGATCAAATAGAGCGCCGAGCTGGCGCAGGCCGCCGTCACGGCGGTGACGATGATGCCGCCGATCAGCCAGAGCCCGCTGAATAACGTCGTTACCAGCGAGAGAATCACGCTATAGATTAGCGGCGCGAAAATGACCGGCAGGTTTGTGCTCAAGAGCTGCAACGTGCGCTTAAATGCCACGCGATAAATCCACAATGTTGCGAGAACTATTTCCATAAAATGACCCACCTTACAGCAACCCGTTGACGAAAACAAAACCAGAGCGTCGTCTCGGCATCGTTCAAAGAGCCCTGTTTTGCTTTTGAGCGATATCCGCTATAAAAAGTCCGAGCCGGGCGAATCCGGCCAAAGGAGGCGTGCCCATGGACTTCATCAACTTGAAGCGCAAAATCGAAGAGACCGACGAGCGCAAGCGGCGGAAGATCAATCTCTTCGAGGCGAGCAATTTTCGCTCGTGGATGCTCTGGTTCAAGCCCGGCGACGGAACCGACATGCATTATCACGCCTCACCCGAGACATTTCTCGTGATCGAGGGGAGCGGCGTCGTTAAGGGGATCGACGGCAGCGAGCGGCCGATCGCAAAAGACGACGTCGTGTTCTTCCCTGCAAAAGATTATTATCAGATCACCAATACAGGGAGCGACCCGCTCGTGCTTTTCGGCAACCGCTCGGAAGCGTTCGGCGGGCCGCACGTGACTTTGCAGGCCGAGCGAGCCAGCGAATGAAAATCGTGCGACTGTATGCCGGCGGCGACGGCAAATCGCACTTCGAGGAGATCGAGGCGCGCTTTAGCGGCGCCGGCATCGCGACGACTGAGATCCAAAACGCATCGAGCGTCGTGTTCCGCAGCGCGCCCGTCGGCCACGTGATCGACTGGCATCCCGCCCCGCGCCGTCAGTACGTCGTCTCGCTCTCAGGAAGGTGGGAGATAGAGTGCGCCGACGGTGTTCGGCTGTTCAAAGCCGGCGACGTTATGCTCGCCGAAGACCTGACCGGCAAGGGGCATATTTCCCGCGTCATCGGTAACGAGCCGCACGTGTTTATGACGGTTCCGCTAAAATAAAGTTTCGGGTTTCGAGTTCCGGGTTTCGAGACGGAGGTTCTTTGCGCCTCCGCAACGAGTGGTAAAATAGCTCTTACTCGAAACTCGAAACCAGAATCTCGAAACTGTCTTATGTCAGACGAATTCATCCGCGAGCTCTGGGGCTACGCCGACGAGGCGCCCATGGGCGAGCATCCGTGGTTCCAAGGAATCCTGCAACATCGCTGGACGCGCGAGCAGATCATCCTGGGCGAGGTCCAGCATTATCTCCGCGTCCGCACGAATCCGATATTTTTCGGCTACATCGCCGTCAACGCCGTCGCGTCCAAAGACTACGGCCTTATGGGCACGGTGCTGGAAAACTTCATGGAAGAGCTTTCCGGCCCGCGCACGCACGTCGACATCATGCTGCAATTCCTCGAGGAGGGCGGCATCTCGCGCGATGAGGCCGACCGGGCGGAGCCAGCGCCCGGCACGGCGGCGGCGATCGAGGCGATCATCGGCTGCTGCCAGCGGCGCTCCGCGCTCGAAGGCGTCGCGATGCTGAGCTTCGTCGAGAGCCAGCTCGGCGGGCCGGACAAGACGTCCGGCAAGGTCTACCGCGAGCTCACGGAGCATTATAATTTTTCACCGCGCGCTGCCGAGACCTACCGGCTCCACGCCGAGCAGGACGTCGGCCACGGCGCGCGTCAGATCGAGGCGCTCGCACGCTTCGCCAAGGATGACGAGACGCAGGAAAAAGTTCGCCGCGCGGTCAAGCTCGGGATTACGGCTTTCTGCCTCGAATGGGACGGCCACGTTCAGGCGATGACCGGGAAACGGGAATATTGGAGCGGCACCAAGCCGCTGACACTCCGGCAGCCGAAAGTCCGGCTGTCGAAGTAATTTTGAATTTTGAGTGTTGCATTTGGATTGAAACTCAAAACTCAAAATTCATCATTCAACATTGTTTATAGCGGCCAGTCCGGCGGCAGCTCGGCCCGCAGCTTCTGATACTCCGCGTCGTAAGCGTAATCCTTCGTCATCCGCTTCAATGTCCGAAGCAGCTCGTCGAGCTTCATATCGAGGGAATTCGAGACCATGCCCGTGGTCTCCTCGAAGCCGAGGCCTCAATTGTTGTGTCAGCCGCGGAGCTTTCTTAGAATCAATTTCTCTTTGTCTGTCATCATCCTATTAACCCGCCCGTGGCTCGGAAAAACCCACTCGCTGGATCGAGATTAGCTCCGTCGCCGCTGCCGGCGTGCCGTGCGGATCTATTCGTATTCTAAGCCGCGCCAAAATCAGCCATTGGTCACCTCCGTAGGCAGCGCGCAGGATAAGAAAACCGTTTTCGACCTCCGCGCCGGGCGCCTCGCCGCAGCGCGCTTCTATTTCAATCCGCCCATTTCCGCGCGGCGCGATCGCGACAGGCGGCGCGAAGACTTTCTCCTCCGAGCGAAATTTCCCGTGCGGCAGCCGCGCGCGGAAAATTTCCAGCGGCGAATCGCCGGTATTCTCAATGCTCCAGGCCGTTCGCCAGCGATCCGGCGCGCCGGTGCTGCTTGCTTCAAGCATGTTGACCTGCGTTCGCGGTTCCACATCGTCTAGAATAGACCGTGCCACACGCGCACGGCCAAGTAAATGGCGCTGCCGATCAGCAGCACGCCGGAGAGATGATGCAGGTACGGCTCCCAGCGCGCCGGCATTAGGCGCTTGCCGTGCGCAACGAGATAGATCAGCAAAAACGTAAACGAGGTCGTTCCGCTCCAGAAGCCCGTGGGGAAAAGCGCCGCGCCGGCGATGCCGCCGCGCGCGTAGCCTTGCAGGACGAACGCGCCGCCGGCCGTCGCCCACCAGACGTAGGGATACGGACTCGCGACGTGCGTGATGAATCCTTTCATGAAAGGCGACAGATCTCTCTTGGCTATCGGCGGCGCACCGGTGGTCCGAATCGTCTGCACATGCGCGATGCCGGCGCGGATCGACTGCACGCCGAGCCAGAAGAGAAAGGCCGCTCCGGTCATGCCGAGCGCGATGGCGCCGATACCGTTCGCCGCGTCGCTTAGCCATGCCTGTAAAAGAATGCCGAGCGGGAGCATGACGAGCATGTCGAGCAAGAGCGGCGCCAACATGGTAAGCAAACCCGCTTTCGCGCCATGGCGCAGCGTCTCGGTCGCGATCAGAATGCTTGTCGGTCCGGGAATCGAAGCCAAAAGCAGGCCGAGAAAGAACGCGCCGGAAAAATTCACGCGGTGAACGTAAAGTCTTTTTCCTCGCGCGTCAATCGCGATTTACTTTCCCAGACCTTATTGCTATGCAGGTAGCGCACGGAAAATCTCGCATGGCTTACTTCAAAGACGTCAGGGAGCATCTCGCCGCGCTCGAAAAAGCCGGGCTGCTCGTCAAAATCGACGAGGCGATCAATAAAGATACCGAGCTGATGCCGCTTGTGCGCTGGCAGTTCCGCGGCCTACCCGAGGAGGAGCGCCGCGCGTTTCTGTTCACGCACGTGACCGACGTGAAAGGCCGGAAATACGACATCCCCGTGCTCGTCGGCGCGCTCGCGGCTTCGCGGCAGATATACGGTTTCGGTTTGCAGTGCAAGCCGGAAGAGATCGTCGACCGCTGGACGAAGGCAGAAGCTTCGCCGATCGCGCCGAATATCATTGATAACGCGCCGGTGCACGAAGAGGTCCACATCGGCGCGGCGCTGGAAGAAAAAGGCGGATTGGGCGAGTTTCCCATTCCGATCTCGACGCCGGGATTCGACTGTGCGCCGTACACGACGGCGTCGCACTGGTTCACGAAAGACCCGGACACCGGGAAGATCAACATAGGCAACTATCGCGGACAGATCAAAAGCCCGACGCGCACCGGCGTGTTTTTAAATTCCAGCAACCACGGCGGCTATCACTGGCGCAAATGCCGCGAGCGCGGCGTGCCGCTCCAAGCGGCGCTCGTCATCGGCGCGCCGCCGCCGGTCGCCTACACCGCGCCGGCGCGCGTGCCGCTCAACGTGAGCGAATTGGACATCGCCGGCGGTCTCGCCGGCGCGCCGATCGACGCCGTGCGCTGCAAGACCGTCGACATCCTCGTCCCCGCGCGCGCCGAGATCGTCATCGAAGGCGAGATCTCGACCGAATGGATCGAGCCCGAGGCCGCCTTCGGCGAATCGACCGGTTATATCGGCGAGAAGATGCTGAACCCGTATTTCGAGGTGAAATGCATCACGCACCGGAAAAATCCGGTGTTCGCTTGCATCGTGAGCCAGCTGCCGCCGAGCGAATCGAGTGTGATGCGCCAGGTCGCGGCGGAAGGCAACTATCTCCGCTTTCTCCGCGACCAATGCAACATTCCCGGCATCGTGGAAGTCGTTTTCCACTCGATCGCCGTGCGCCAGATCTGCGTCATCCGCATGAAGAAGATGAATCAGGCGCACATTTGGCAGGCGCTCCACAGCATGGTCGGCTACCATCCCGGCACCGGCAAGATCGTCATCGCCGTCGACGAGGACATCGACCCGCGTAACCTCGATTCGCTCTTTTGGTGCTTGGCGTTTCGCATGCAACCGCACCGCGACACGCTCATCATCCGCAATCGCACGCCGTCGATGGATCCCTCCGCCGCGCCGCCGGGCAAGGTGGAGATGGGAATGGACGAGATGCACGGCTGCTCGGCGATCCTGATCGATGCGACGCGAAAATGGGATTATCCTCCCGTGTCGCTGCCGAAAAAAGAATTTATGGAGCGCGCGCGTACGCTCTGGGAGCGGCTCGAATTGCCGAAGCTCAAGCCGCAGGAGCCGTGGTACGGTTACAATCTCGGTGCGTGGACCGCGGAAGACGAAGAAGAAGCGGAGCTCGCGCTCAAAGGCGAACATTATAAGACCGGCGAAAAGGCCGTCAAAAAGCGCGCGCCGGCTAAGTAAATCGGGAGTCGATATGCTCGAAGGCAAACCGATGTCGCATGAAGAGGCGAAGAAGATCGTCGACGATCTTTATGAAAAAATGCACGCGCGCTGGAAGGAGAAGGTCACCGAAAGCCTCTTCATGCGCAAATTGAAAGACGGCACCCTGCCGAGGGAAGCTCTCAAGCTCTACTACCGCAACTGGGCGAGCTTCGTGCTGACGATCAACACGCTCGGCCTCGCCGTCTATTACAAGCAGGTCGATTTCCTCAAAAAAGATTTGAAGCTCATGCGCATGTTCGCCTCGAAACTGGTAGACGAGTTCGGCAAGCCCGAGCCGCCGGGACATATTCTCATTCTCGTTAGGACCGGCCAGGCGCTTGGCCTTACCGAGCGTGAGGTCCTCGATACGCATCAGCTTCCCGCCGCGCGCGCTCTCGGAGATTTCCACAAGGTTGTCGTGTGGGACGGCGCGCTTGCGGACTACTGGGCGTCGGTCGTCTGGGAAGAGGCGATGGGCTACTTCTCGCAGGACTGGCGCGATGCCCTGATGAAAAACTACAATCTCGACCTGAAGCAGGTCGTTTACTACACCACCCATTACGAAGCCGACCTCAAAGAGCACGAAGGCACCGCCTCGCATGCCTCGATCGTCCGGGGCGTTCTCGAATACATGCTGGAGCAGGGCTACGTCGACGAGCGCGTCGGCTATGGCCTCGAATATTGTGCGGTCACGCCCTGCGATCTGAATGGTGTCATGCTGCAAGGCGTACTCGACGAATTGGGCATTAAATAGTCTAGGCGTTCCGGGCGATTGCGCCTTTGCCCGCCGCGCCGATTGACAACCCGCTTGGCTATGATTATCTTATATAAGCACCGGAAATCGGGTGCCTTTTTTATGCCGATCTACGAGTACCACTGCGATAAATGCGGCGATTTCGAGACCACCCAGCGAATCACGGAGAAGCCGCTGAGCCGCTGCCCGACCTGCAAAGGCAAGGTTAAGAAGCTCATCTCGAATACATCGTTCCAGCTCAAGGGGACCGGCTGGTACATCACGGATTACGCCCGCAAGGGGAAGTCGGATAATGGCTCCTCATCCAAGTCCGAGTCGAAATCCGACAGCAAATCGTCTTCAGAAAGCAAATCGGAGACGAAGGAAAAGCCGGCCGAAAAGAAAGAATCGAAAAGCAAGTCCTCCAGCTCCGAATCGACCGCCGCTTAGCTTGACGCCTTTCTGTTCCGTTTGTTAGATTCCTTCCGGCTCGTGGAAGGAATCGATGCATCTTCTCTCCCAACGTCCCTGCATTTCGTTTGTCTCTAAGTTTTTTCCGTTCATTTTCCTCATAATCCTAAGTACAACTTTCGCGAATGCCGCGGAAAAGCTCCGCGTGAGCAACTGCTACATCGGCGGCGCCATCATACCGCTCTGGGTGACGCAGGAATCCGGCCTCTTCCAGCGCGAAGGGCTTGATGTCGAGCTGATTACGATACAAGGGCAGCCGGCGGTCGCCGCGCTGATTGCCGGCGACGTAGATCTGCTCTACTGCATCCCGCACGCGGTCATCAGCGCCGTCGCGGGCGGCGCCGACTTGATGTTTATCGGCAGCATCTACAATCGCATGCAGTACCGCATCGTCGCCGCGCGCGGGATTGAAAAACCCGCAGACTTGAAGGGCAAGATCGTCGGTGTCGCGCGCATCCACGACGTGTCGCACTTCTATATGCGCCTTGCGCTGCAGCGCTTCGGCATAAACCCCGAGCAGGACATCCGCGTCGTCGCCGTCGGCGGTCAAAACGACCGCGTGCTCGCGCTGAAGAGCGGGCGCGTCGCCGCGACGATTGTCAACCCGGCGAACGCGCTGATTCTCGAAAAGTCCGGCTTCAAGACCGTCCTCGATCTCGAAGGGCTCGGGTTTCCCGTCATCGGCAACGCGATGGCGGTCCGCCGCGCGACGCTGAAAGAACGCCGCCCCACTCTGGTCAAGTATTTCCGCGCCCTCATGGCGGGTGTAAAGAAGATTCAGACGGATCCGGAGTTCAGCAAGAAGGTGCTCGCGAAATATTTACGCTTGAAGGACCGCGACATTTTGGACGAGAACTACCGCTTCAACTCGGGGCAGCTGCTGGAAAGTGTGCCGGCGCTGCCGATCGAGGGGCTGCGCTACGCGATCGATTCGCTCGTCCCGACGGTGCCGGCGGTGAAAAACCTCAAGCCCGAATCGATGATCGACGCCTCGGTTCTCGACGAGGCGGTGAAGGGAACGCGCTGATGCGCCGTAAACTCATTATCCTCGCGCTAACGTTACTCGCCGCGCCGCGTCTTACCGCCGCGGCCGACAAGACAACGGCTGTCTACACGAGCATCTCCGGCGGCTACGCACCGCTCTGGGTTGCGAAAGAAGCGAAGCTCTTCGAGAAGTACAACCTCGACGCGGGTGTAGTCTACATGCGCGGCACGGTGACGACCTCCGCTGCGCTCGTTACCGGCGAGATCGACTTCATCCATGCCGGCGCGTCGACCTATATTCCGTACGCCGCCAACGGCGGCGATGTGGTGCTGCTCGGCTGCCTCTCGAACATTGTGCTCGACTACGTCGTGCTCTCGCATCCGTCGATCAAGAGTGTCCAGGAGCTCCGCGGCAAGACCGTCGGCATCAGCCGCCCGGGCGATCAGCCGTATTATTATATGCGCGAGGTGCTGAAGCGTAGCGGGGTTCCGGTAAAGGACGTGCGCTTCGTGCAGACGGGCCAGCAGCCCGAGCGCATGGAGGCGCTCCGGCGCGGCGTCGTGCCCGCGACGATTCTCAACACGCCGAATAATTTGGCGCTGGAGAAAGAAGGCTACCGCCGGCTCGTCGATATCGAACAGCTGAAGGTGCCGGCGCTGGTCCGCTGTCTCATCACGACGCGGAAAATTCTCGCAACGAAGCCCATGATCGTCGACAACATGGCGCGCGCGTGGCTTCATTCGGTGCGCTACATTCAAACGCACAAGAAAGAGGCGATGGCGATCATCGGCAAGTACACGCGCAACTCCGACGCCGAGCAGCTGGAGGACGCGTGGAAAAGTCTCACCTATAAGACCGACTTGCCGCCGTACGTGTCGTCTACAAAGCTCCAGGAGCAGATTCAAATGCTCGCGGAAGATCAGCCGGAGATTAAAAAATTAGAGGCATCGAAGATGATCGAGAGCGGCGTGCTGAAAAAGCTCGACGCGTCGGGATGGATCAAGAAATTGTTTCAATCCTAGGGGAGGATTTATGGGCAACAAAGTGCGCGAGTTCATGACTCACAGGGACCCCGACGAGCACATCTGGGTTGAGCGCGACGAAGACGGGCTCATCGGCACGGTGCGCGCGGGACAGCGGCCGATGCCGCGCATCCGCGTCTTCGACCTGCTCGAGAGCCACCCCGGCGGCTCGCAGGCGCTCGTCTGGGACGGCGAGACGCTGCGTATCGCGGCGGAGCAAGTGAAAGGGTGCGAGCCCGGACTGACGCGTGCGGCGGACTATGATCTCATTTTCTTTCAATTCTCGGGTAGTTCGGCAATCGACAGCGAATACGGCTCGATCGAGCTCGAGCCCGGCGAGGTCGCATTGATTCCCGCCGGCATCGCGCACCGTACGACCGGCAAAGGCGAATGCCTCAGATTGCGCGCGATGTCGAAGGAGGCGGTGAATCTCGGGGTCGACGCCGATAAGCCGCTCACCGAGACTCGCTTCAAAGTCTCGCACTCCGAGCCGCTGTCGGCGCACAACGGCGCGGGCGCCGAGGAAAACGGACGGCTGCTGGAGCACATTAGTTTTTGGGACCCGACGTCCGATCTCTGGATCGAGCGCCTGCCGGCCGAGCTTGTCGGCTGCGTCAAAGAGGGTGGGCGCGGGGTCAAGAAGCTCCGCGCGTTCGACTATTTCACCGGCATGACGGGCAAAGGCGGAGCGCGCGCGCCGGTGCTCTACAACGGTAACGAGTTTCGCATCGACGTCTACAACCTCGAAGGGCAGCAGCGCGGCTTTCACCGCGGCCTCGATGAAGACGAAGTCTGGTTCCAGTTCCGCGGCCACGCGGCGAACGACACGGAGTGGGGCATCGTCGAGCTCGACCCGGGCGAGATGTCCTACGTGCCGCGCGGCATCGCGCACCGCATCAACGGCGGCAAAGGATTTCTCCGCATGGTTTTTTACACGCGCCATATGATTCATCCGAAGGCGTTCAACAGCTCGGCCGGGAAGAAGACGAGCTTTAGCGTGGAATAATGGAAACCGATCTGATTCCTCAGCTCTCGCTCGAAGAGCGAGATCGCCGGTATCGCAATGTCCGCGACGAGATGGCGCGACGCGGCATCGACGTTCTCCTGCTGCCGGCGAACAGCGGCCGCTGGGAGCAGCTCCAGGCCGATTCGCGCTACTTGAGCTCGATCGGTGGCTTCGCGACGGAAATCTTCACCGTTTTTCCGCGCGAAGGCGAGCCGACCGCCTACGTCTTCAACCGCGCGGCTTGGTGGAAGCGCGTGCAGCGCTGGGTCGGGGATGTGCGCGACGGCCGTAACCAGTGGGCGGAGAACGCGATCGAAAGGCTTAAAGAGCTCGGCTTCGACAGCGGCACGATCGGCATCTCCGGTCTCTCCGGCCTCTTTCGCGCACCAGAGGGAATCATCCCGTATACGACGGTGGCAAAAGTCCAGGAGCATTTTCCGCGCGCTAAGATCGTCAATGCAACGGAAATGATGCAGCAGGTCCGCGCGGTCAAAAGCGCGGAGGAGATCGCGCTGCTCGAACGCTCGGCGGCGCTGATCGAGCGCATGATCGCGACGATGCGCGACACCGCGCGGCCGAGCATCACCGACCGCGATCTTTACGCCGCTATGACGCAGACGATGCTAGCCGGCGGCGGCGAGCTCCCGACGTTGTTCTTCATCGGCAGCGGACCGGAGATCGCCCAGAGCTCGTTCGTGCCGACCAGCCGCAAGCTAGCCGGCGGCGACCGCATCGTCAACGAGATCGAGGCCAAGATCGCCGGCTATGCCGCGCAGGCGGTCGCGCCTCTGTCGCTGGGCGAGCCGGCGGCGGAATATCGCAGCATGGTCGAGCTGTCGGCCGAATGCTTTCACGCGATTCTCGCCGCGATGCGGCCGGGCGCGACTTTCGGCGCGCTGTTCGACATGTATACCGCGACGATCGAGCGCGCGGGCGGCGGAAAGTATTCCTGGAGCCATCCGGTGATGCACGCGCGGGGCCTCGGCGATGACGGGCCCGCGCTGCTCGGCGACCGCGATCTCGAGCGTTTTCGCAAGATCGAATTGCAGACCGGCATGGTGTTTATCCTCAAGCCGCAGGTGCGCGCCACGAGCGGCAAGGGGCGCGCGAGCATCGGCGACACGGTCGTCGTGACCGAGCGCGGCGCGCGCCGGCTCGGCACGCGCGAGCTCAAGTTGCTCGTGACAAAGTAGGGTGATAGGAGGTCGGCATGCCGCTTCTGCTCTCGCGCGAGGAAACGCAGCCGCTGCTCGATTTGCCGAAAGCGATCGAGCTCACCGAGGCGGCCTATCGCGATCAGGCCGAAGGGCAGGTGACGGCGCACGCGCCTTATCACATCCACGTGCAGGGAAAGCAGGCGCTCCGCGTCGTCTCCGGCGCGCTGATCAAATCACGCCGCGTCGGCATCCGTCTGGGCCCGAACGTTCAGCTCTCCGGCGGCGACCGCATGTACGCGCTGCTGTTCGATTCGGAGAGCGGCGAACTGCTCTCTTTCATGGGCTATCCGTTCGGCACGATGCGCACCGCGGCGACGATCGCGGCCGCCGCGCGCCGCCTCGCGCGCGAGGACGCGCACACGGTCGGCCTTTTCGGCGTCGGCCGTAACGCGCTCGGTCTCGTTCGCGGCCTCGCGGCAGTGCGAAAAATTACGCGTGTCGTTGTTTCCAGCCGCGACGTCGAGCGGCGCAAAGCTTTTTGCGAGCGCGGGGCGAAGGATCTGCAAATCGACTTCGTCCCCTCCGACGGACCGGAGCCGGCGGTGAAAAATACGGATTTGATCATTACCTCTACGAGCTCGCAGACCGAGGTCTTTCCGGCGGATTGGGTAGCGCCGGGAACGCATCTTACCAGCATTGGCAAGCCCGGCGAGCTCAGCAAGGAGCTTTACCTCCGCGCCGACCGCTACATCGTCGGCAGCCGGGAGCACGAAAAAAACTACTGGGACCGATCCGGGCCGATGCCGATCGTCGAGTTGGTCGCCGAAGGCAAGACTTCGTGGGATAAAGTCCCCGAGCTCGGCGATCTCATCGTCGGCCGCTCTGCCGGCCGGCAGAGCGCGAAGGAAATTACCATCTTCAAAGAATCGCAGGGCGGCTTCGGTGACATGGCGTTTGCCCAGTGGATTTACGACGAGGCGGTTCGGCGAAAGCTTGGGCGCGAGATCGCGCTGTAAAAATCAGGAGGTTCTATGCAGGCTCCGGAACTTTCCGTCAAGGAGCGCGACCGCCGGTACGCCGCGATCCGCAAAGAGCTACGCGAGAAGAAGATCGATTGCGCGATCGTGCGCGGCACGAATCTTTTTTATCTCAGCAACGGCGTCAAAGGCGAGCTATTCGGGATCCTTCCCGCCGATGACCGGCCGCTCGCGGTCATCGTCAATCGACGGCATCTCATCGACATTTCGCCGCGCGTGCTGCTCGACGCGCAGGACTGGGTAACCGATTTGAAGCCCGGCTTCGACGCCTTGGCCGTGATCGACCGGATCAAAGAGCTGGGCTACGAGAACGCCACCATCGGCCTCGCCGGCGGCATCGATTATAAACTATACAACCGGCTGCAGAAAATGCTGCCGAATGCGAAGATCGTCGACGTCGCGGAAATCTTCTCGGAAGTCCGCACGATCAAGAGCGATGAGGAGAACGCGCTGATCGACCGCGCCAACCGGATCTTCGATGCGGCGATGGAGCACGTCCAAAAAGTCGCGCGGCCCGGCATGACCGGAAAGCAGGTCGTACAGGAGGCGATCCGCGCGATGTGGGACGCGGGCGGTGACCTCGAATCGACGCTGTCGTTCAACTTTGGGCCGGTGCCGGCGCAGAACCCGATCCTCGCCGACTTGTGCCTCGATAGAAAAATTCAGCCGGGCGACATCGGCACGTTCACCGCGCACGCGGAGTACGTCGGCTACGCCGGCCATAGCGATCAGGAGATATCCTTCGGCGAGCCGAAACCGGTGTATCGCGAAATGTTTTCCGCCGTCATCGCGATCCGTAAAGCCGTGCTCGCGCAAGTGAAGGACGGCGCGACGCAGCGCGACCTCATCACGGCTTACCAGAGGGCCTGCAAAGAAACCGGCTTCAAATCATCTCCGCACTCGCAGATCCATCAGTACGGCATCGACGTGCCGGAGTTTCCCGGCCAATCGTTCCGCATCGCCGATCCCACGCCCGAGGCCGGCGGCCTCGGCGGCGCGGGAAATTACATGCTCAAAGCGGGGATGATCTACAGCATCTCGCCGACCGTCGTGAACCGCGACGGCCCCGACTCTCTTTTGGGCGGCACCTCGCTTGTCGTGACCAAGGACGGCTATCGCGATCACGGCGAGCGCAAAGTCGAAATATTAATCGCCGCGTAAAACGTGGAAGCAGTCGAAAGGCTCGTTGTCCCGCGCTTCTCGCTCGTTGAGCGGGACCGGCGCTGGGCGCTCGTGCGCCGCCTAATGGCGGAGGCGGGTCTCAACGCGATCGTTACCGCGGTCAACACCGGCCACTGGGACCATTTCCAGGCGAATACGCGCTATCTCACGGGCATCGGCGGCAACTGCGGCGAGGCCTCGGCGGTGTTTCCGCTAGAGGGCGAAGTCACCGCGATTGCGATGGGAATTCCGCCGATTCACTATTGGCTCGGATTCCAGGACTGGGTCACGGACGTCCGCAACTGCAACCGCTACTTCGGGCGCGGCATCGTCGAGCGGCTGAAAGAATTAAAAATGGAGCGAGCGCGCATCGGCGTCGCCGGCCTTTACAACATCAGCCGCGCGCCGGAAGGCGTCATGCCTTACGGCACGATGCGTGCGATCGAGGAGGCGTTCCCGCACGCGACCTTTGTCGACGCGACCGATCTGCTGGAGCGCGCGCGCTACGTGAAGAGTGCAGAGGAAATCGACGCGCTCGCGAAAGCGGTCGAGCTGGTCGAGAAGGCGATCGACGCGATGGCGGCGACCACGCGACCGGGCGTGCCGGAGTGCGAGGTCTACGCGGCGATGATCTACGCCATGACGAAGGAGGGCGGCGAGCTGCCCACGATGCTCCAATGGACCGCCGGTCCCGAGCCGCACGGTAACAACATCCTGCCGACGCTGCGCCCGCTGCAAAACGGCGACATCGTGATGAACGAGATCGAGGCGCGCTGGCTCGGCTATGTCGGCCAGGGCGTGCAGCCGATGTTCATCGGCAAAGTCGATCGAGTCTGGCGCGATATCTTCAAGACGTGCGAGGAAATCCTCCAGGCGACCTACGATGTCTTCAGGCCGGGAATCACGATCGGCGAGCTAAACGAATTTTGTCTTAATTGGGGCAAAAGGCACTCGACGTTCGTCACCCGGCCGCTGTTTCACGGCCGCGGCCTCGGCGACGACGCGCCGGTCTCGGCGCGCTCGACGCGCGACGAGCATGCGCGCTGGCGGCTAGAAGAGAACACGGTCTTTATTCTTAAGCCGACGGTTGCGACGCCCGACGGCAACAAGCGCCTTTACTGGGGCGACTGCGTCGCATGCACGGCGAACGGGCCGCGCCGCCTGGGCAAGCGGCCGATCCGCGCGATCGAGGTTCATTGAGGAATACGTTATGAGCAAAAAAACATTCATTCTAGCGGCGGTTCTGTTTCTCTGGCCGGCGATATCGCTTGCGGCAGAGCCCGCGGTGCTACAGAAGCTCATCGCGGCCGCCAAGGCCGAGAAAGAGTTCACGCTGCTCGGCGGCGGCGGCGTCTGGGGCGACGCCGAAGCGCAGCGAAAGCTCGAGAACGGCTTCAACAAGCACTTCGGCCTGAACGTCCATATCAAGTTTATTCCCGGCCCGGCGATGCCGGATCTCGCGCGGCGCATTGCGGACGAATACAAGGCCGGACAAAAGTCGGCGAGCGATATGTATCTCGGCTCGGAATCACATTTTGTCGAGCTCACGCGCTCCGACGCGCTCAGGAATTTCAACTGGCGCGAGGCCTTTCCGAATATTCCCGCGCCGATGGTCGAAATGGACGGCCGGCTTTTGCGCGAGGCGACACGCTACATCGGCGTCTCGTACAACCGACAGGCGCTGCAGGAAAAAGAGCTGCCGCGGCAGCTCAACGATCTTCTCGACCCGAAGTGGAAGGGCAGGATCGCGTCGACCCCGTACGCCGCGAGCTTCGACCGCCTGGCGTCGGTCATCGGTATGGAGAAGACGCGCGAGTTCCTCAAGCGCTTCACGCAAAACGTCGCCGGGCTGATCCGCTGCGGCGAGGAAGAGCGGATCGCGAGCGGCGAATTCGTCATGCTGGCGCTCAACTGCGGCACCTACGAGGCCGAGCGGGCGCAGCGCCAGGGGATGCCCGTCAACGCGCGCATTCTGACTGATGTGCCGATCGTCGGCTATTGGTATCTGTCGGTGCCCAAGCATTCCGCGCATCCCAATATGGCGACGCTTTTCGCCGGCTATCTGCTCACACCCGAGGGTCAGAAGGTCCGCTTCGATTCCATCGGCGCCACCGCCCATCTCATCGAAGGCACCCCGGCGAACAAGCAATACAAGGAGCTTAAGGCGCAGGGCATCGAGCTGAAGGAGTTCACCGCCGAGTTTGTGATCAAGAACGGCAAGATGCTGGGAGAGCGGCGCGACGAGTTCCAAAAGATTTTGCAGCAGCGCTAGGCTGGGCTGCGCGCGGAATCTCAGATGGCAAATCTCATACCTCACAATTTGAAATTTGAGATTTGAATATGAGATTCAGTAGGCCCACCCAGCGCTCGGTCCTTATCGCGATCGCCTTGATTCCCGCCGCCGCGATCGTCGGCCTGCTTCTCATCCCGGTATGGGTCAGCATTCGCGCCGACACCGACGCCGGCGCCGTCTTCAGCCTGCGCGCCTACCGCGCGCTGTTCTCCGATCCGTTTTCCTACCGCACGCTGTTCAACACCGCGATCTTTTGTTCCATCGCGACGCTGACCGCGCTTTCGTTCGGCGTGCCGGCGGCGTGGATCGTTGAGCGCACGACGCTGCCGCGCAAGGGGCTCGTCTTTACTTTCATGACCGCCGGACTTTTGATTCCCGGATTCTTGAGCGCGATGGGCTGGGTCTTCCTGCTCCACCCGCGCATCGGTCTCGTCAACGCCGCGATCGGCATGGTGGTGCCGGAGTGGCGCATCAACATCGCGTCGCCTGTCGGCATGGGCTTCGTGCAGGGGCTCGGCCTTGCCCCGCTCGCGTTCATTAGGACGGCCGCCACGTTCCGCTCGGCGAATCCCGAGCTGGAGGAAGCCGCCGCGGTGCACGGCATCGCCGGTGTGCGGGCGTTCTTGCGCGTGACGCTGCCGCTCGCCTGGCCGGGCATTCTCGCGGCCGCGATCTACATCGTCACGATAGGTCTCGCCGCCTTCGAGGTGCCGGCGGTGATCGGCCTCTCGAATCGCGTCTTTACGTTCAGCACGTACATCTACACGCAGGTCCATCCGAACGAGGGCGCGCCGCGCTACGATCTCGCCGCCGCGTTCGGCGTCTTCGTGATGGCGCTCGCCGGCTCGCTCTCGTGGCTTTATTTCCGTGTGCTGCGCCACGGCCATCGCTTCGCCGTGGTGACCGGCCGCTCCTATAGGCCGCGGCAGACGGAGCTCGGCCGCGGGGGCGTCTTCTTCGCCTGGATGTTTTTGTCGGTTTATCTATTTATCGGACAGCTATTGCCGCTGCTGACGCTCGTCTGGAGCTCGCTGCTGCGTTATTTCCAGCTTCCCTCGGCCGCCGCCTTCGCCAATCTCTCGCTCGTCAATTACCGCGGCCTGCCGTGGCCGCACCTGATCGACGGCCTCAAGAACACGGCATTTTTAATGGCCGCGGTTTCGACGTTCGTGCTCGCGCTGAGCCTCGCGATCTCCTGGATCGTCGTGCGCTCGAAGGCGCGCGGCCGATTCGTGCTCGACGCGGTCGCGTTTCTGCCGCATGCGGTGCCGGGGATTATTTTCGCGCTGAGCGCGGCTTACGTTGCACTTTTCGTCCTGCGCGATTTCGTGCCGATCTACGGCACGGTGTTTCTGCTGCTGGCCGTCTATGTGCTCGAGCGCACGAGCTTCGGCACGCGTATGCTCAACAACGCGCTTGCGCAGATCCATCCGGAGCTGGAAGAGGCCGGGCAGGTGATGGGCATCGCGCTATTCCGGCGGCTGGCGCGGATTCTCGTGCCGCTGCTCGCGCCGGCTTTCTTGAACGGATGGCTCTGGATCGCGCTGCTCACGTACCGCGAGCTCACGATCGCTTCGCTGCTGGTGACGCCCGATAACGTCACGCTGCCGATGGTGATCTGGGGGCTGTGGCAGTCGGGGTCGTTTACGCGCGCGGCCGCGGGCGCGGCGATGGGACTCGTTTTCATGCTGCCGTTCGTCGCGGCGTACTGGTATTTCGGCCGGCGCCTCGCGCCGGAAGGATTGAAGGCGTGATTCGCGTCGCGAAACTCTCGAAGACATACCGCGGCGCTTCCGGCGCCGTGCATGCGCTGCGCGAAGTCGATCTCGACGTCGCGCGCGGGGAATTCTTCGTCCTGCTCGGACCCAGCGGCTCGGGCAAGACGACGCTGCTGCGCTCGGTCGCCGGCCTCGAGCGTCCCGACGGCGGCGAGATCGAGGTCGGCGGCCACGCGGCATTTTCTTCTGAGCGCAAGCTCTTCGTGCCCGCCGAGGAGCGCGGCGTCGGCATGGTCTTTCAATCCTACGCGATCTGGCCGCATCTCACGGTCTTCGAGAATGTCGCGCTGCCGCTGACGCAGGGAAAGAAGCGCCTCGCGCGCGAGCGCGTCCGCCAGCGGGTCGCGGATGCGCTGAAGCTCGTCGGTATGGAAGAGTATGCCGCGCGGCCCGCGCCGCTCCTCTCCGGCGGACAGCAGCAGCGCGTCGCGCTGGCGCGTGCGCTCGCGATCGATCCCGAGGTGCTCTTGATGGACGAGCCGCTCAGCAATCTCGACGCGCGGCTAAGGGAAGAGGTGCGCGTCAAGATCAAGGCGGTTGCGCGCGAATTGCGCGTCACCGTGCTCTACGTGACGCACGATCAAGTCGAGGCGATGACGCTCGCCGACCGCATCGCGGTCATGGCGGATGGACGCATTCTGCAAGCCGGCGCGCCGGACGAACTCTACCGCCGTCCGGCGAGCCCGCGGGTCGCGGAATTTTTCGGCGCCATCAACTGGCTCCGCGGCGAAGCGCGCGGCGGCGTGGTGGAAACCGAAATCGGCGCGTTGCGGCTTGCTGTCGACGGTGCCGCCCCGGGCCGCATCGTCGTCGGGGTCAGGCCCGAGGACGTGAAACTTTCCGCCGCTCGCGCGGAAGCGGACAATGTGCTCGTCGGCGAGGTCCGCTCGGCCGTCTTTACCGGCGGCGAATTTTTGTACGACATCGAAGTCAACGGCAAGCTCTTGCTTGCGCGTGCAATGTCCGATAGGGAAGCGCTGAAAGGAACCGTCTTCGTCCACTTGCCGTCCGCCCGGATGGCGTTGTTTCGCGAAGACCCGTCTTAATATGGCTGTAATACAGACGTAGTACATACAAAGGAGGAGGAGTATGTCAAGCCAAGCCGCAGGCGTCGTCCATCACCTCGATCATTTCGTCGTGCCGGTCGTCGATCCCGACCGCGCGCAAAATTTCTACCTCGAAGTCTTGGGCGCGAGATTGCTCAAGCGCATCAGCGACCCGAGCGTTACCCGCGCCTTTGTCAAGTTCGGACAAAATCACATCGGCCTGTTCTCGCAAAAAAGCGCGACCATGCCGGATCCGGGAGAGCTCAAGGGCTTTCCGCGGCATGGCTTCGTCGCATCCTCGGGCGATTACGACAAAATAGTCGGGCGTCTGCGCTCTGTCGGCGCGCGCACGCGGCCGATCGAAAAAGGAAGCCGCCGCGGCTGCGGCGCGCGCGAGGGCATCGCCTTCGCCGACACGGAGAACAACACTTTCGAGCTGTTCCGCGGCGAGGGCGCCGGACCGGTCAAGCTCGATCATCTCCATTTCGACACGCTCGACATCGACGCCAGCGTTCGCTTCTATACGCACTTTCTCAAATTCCCGTTAAGCGAACGCGACAACGGACTGGCGATCATGAGCGTGCCGGGCGGTCAGAGTATCGTGCTCGAAAAAGTCGCCGAGCTTTCGCAGGCGACGCGCACGACCTACCGCGGGCGGCATTTCGCCTTTAACGTGAGCGACGACAATTTCCATCCGATCGTCGGCCGGCTGCAGGAAGCCGGCATCGAGCAGCGCGACGAGCACGGCGAGCGGGAAGGGCGGCGCGACGAGCAGCTCGCGACCTACTTCAAGGAGCCGAGCGGTTTCCGCCTGCAGATCACCAACGAGGATTCGGCGACCTTCGCCGCGCACGCCGCCACTTGAGTAAAACTGTAAATGACGAATCTCCGCCTTCTCCTTGCTGCAAAAAAGCCGATAAAGTCGTAAAATAGCGCGTTAAAGCCCTATTCTTCACCGGTGTAGGGTATTTTCACGCTGAAAGTCGGGGTTTTCCCGGATTGGCTGCTTCGGGTATTGCTGCGTACAGTAGCGGAAAAATCCCGGGGAGACCGTCATGAAGAATCCCGCTGATATCCACGCGAATACTGAAAACAGCACGCTCGGCGAGCTCATCGCCGCGCTCACAGACGAAACGTCTCACTTTGTGCATGATGAGAGGGAAGTTTATCGCGTCGTCGCCTATATGGTGGCGGATCTATTAAACAAGCAACGACACGATTCGAGAACCACGCACTGACGCTTAGTCGTCCGCCGCGGCCCCACCATCCGTCGTTAGGCATTTATTTCCGACAGTTGCATCCGCTCGTCCTCTAAAGCTAACTTGGGGTCAATCTTTATCTTCACCTACAAGGGGGCGGATTCATGGAAAATAAAATCCTCGGGGGTCTTTTGCTCGTGGCGCTTGCGATCATCTTTCACGCCCTGGCCGCGAGATACGACGTCATCGCGCTTACTGACGACGATTATTCGGCGATTTACCGCATCGACCGGTTGACCGGCCGGATGTGGGTTTGCGCCAACGATCAGTGCCTGCGCGTACAGGACATCGATAAAAAGCAAGCCGGGCAGAGAACCTGATATATCTCAGCAGCCGCGATGCGGTCTTTTTTGACCATTCGACGACGGACTTTCCGCTTGGCGGGGACTATTGTCGCCGCTGGCATACTGCAGTATATTTTAACGGGTCCAAAATCTTAGCAGGGGAGGGGAAGAGACATGAGGAAGAAATTTTCGATCGGTTCAGCGCTGGTACTCAGCGGCATGCTGCTGTTCGCCGGGTACGGATGGGCGCAGACGAAGAGCGGCTCGGATGCAGGCATGTCGTCGTCGGATACAACCAAGAGCAAGGCTCCCGCGAAGAGCGCAGCGAGCGGCGGCGGCAGTGAGAATGTCAGGAAAGTCCAGCAAGCCTTGAAAGACAAAGGACAGGACCCCGGCCCGATCGACGGCCGTATGGGGCCGAAGACGAAAGCCGCGATCAAGGCATACCAGAGCGCCAACAACATGAAGGCGACCGGCAGCATGGATTCCGCGACTATGAAGTCGCTCGGTGTGGAGTCGGCGAGCTCGTCCAGCGGCTCGTCGGCTTCGAAGAGCACGAAATCGAGCTCTTCGGATATGGGCGCGGATAAGAGCGGGTCGGAAAAATCGAGTTCCTCAAATACGGGCGCGGACAAGAGCGGCTCAGCAAAATCAAGCGCTTCGAAGACGGGCTCAGACGCGGGCAGTTCTTCGTCTTTCAGCGACCAGTCGAGCGGCCGCAATGCGCCGAGCTCGCGCGATCCCAAGCGTGGCTCGGGCCCGAGCGGCACCACAGCGAATACGGGTACGGACACCGGGTCCTTCAGCGACCAGTCGAGCGGCCGCAACGCGCCGAGCTCGCGCGATCCCAAGCGTGGCTCGGGCTCGAGCGGCACAACAACGAATACGGGCACGGACACCGGCTCCTTCAGCGACCAGTCGAGCGGCCGCAATGCGCCGAGCTCGCGCGACAAGTCGGCGAAATAGTTTTTGATTTTCCGGGCAGGGCGGTCTCCGGCCTGCCCGGAAGTAAGTTTCAACAAAGAGGTTTCAATGAAGATCAGTCACAGCCTATCTGTGCACTGAGTGTCAGGAGATCCAAACCGACGCGCCGAAAGACGCATGCTTTGTCTTCGGCTCGCAGGAGACCTTTCCGCTATCGTGGCTGTTGCGCAAGCGAAGTGAAAGGTGCGCTGAGTGAAGCGCATAAAACGGCGGCAAGCATGCCGCGCGTCACATGCCTAAGCCGCCGTTGTTTTTTCCTGAAGCTTCGGCTCGGACCGTTGCGTCAATGCATTTTCTCGAGCAGTGTGACGAGATCGTCGGCGTGCTCTTCCTCGACCGCAAGAATTCCTTCCATCATCCGGCGCGACGTGGGATCGTCGTTGCCCAGGTAACGTACCATCTCTCGATAGCTGTCGATCGCGATTCTTTCCGCCACCAGATCTTCCTTAACCATCTCTTCCAGTGAGCTGCCTTCCACATACTCGGCATGGCTGCGGGTCAGCAGCCCCTGAGGATTGAAATCCGGCTGACCGCCGAGCTGTACGATGCGCTCTGCGATCTGATCCGCGTGACCCTGCTCCTCGTTGGCGTGTTGTAAAAATTCGTCTCTTGCGGCCTGCGAGTCCATTCCCGCCGCCATGAAGTAATGTCGTCGGTAGCGTAGAGTGCACACGATCTCGGTCGCTAAAGCCTCGTTGAGCAATTTCACCACCGTGGCGCGATCGGCGCGATAGCCCTCCGTCACGGCCCCGTCTTGGATGTGTTGACGCGCGCGCTCGCGCAGGGTCTTGATGTCGGTGAGAAATGGTTGTTGTTGATTGTTCATGTCTTCCTCCTGTCGTCTTTTGTTCCTAACGCTCGCCGGAATAATTTCAAGACAGCGTCAGGATTTTTCTGTGATGAAGCGGTAGATGAACGTCCCGAGCGTTACATCGCGCGGCTTGCCGATGCTCTCGACTTTGATCAGCCGACGGCCTTCCAGACCAAGGTCGTTCGCCTTCTTGAGCAATTTCAGAATCTGCTCGAAGTCGAAGCGCGGCCCGGTGCCGATGATCTCCACGACGATGCCTTCGTCCTCGACGATTCTTTTGTCCAAGTCGCTCATCGGCGCACCTCCCCGGCGTTTTCAAAGTACACCGGACATCCGGGTTGTCAATCGAGGTTTCCCCGGGTGCATAGAGGCTAGCGCTGGTTGCAGTATTCCTGGCCGCGGCGATAACCGTCGCGAAAGGCGGGATCCTGATATTCGTTGGGGCAGTGCTGGCGAAGCAGCGCAGTGACTGTCTCATAGGGACGGCCCCGGGTCTCCGGGTGGAGCGCCGCTTCGAAGCCGCGGCGAAAGCGCGGCTCGACTGATTTGAAATCGCCGTTGTGATAATGCTCCGCCTCCGCGCTTCTAAGGCCGATCCACCAGCGCTCGCGCGCAGCGTCGACAGTCTCTGCATGATGACGGGCGAGCGTCTGGCCCACCGCTTCCGCTTCCTCATCATCGTCCGCGGCTATTACGACAATCGCGTGTCCTTGGCGGAGCGCGTCTTCGTAAACGAACCATTCGTCTTTTGGAATGCCGTCGGAGAGCGCATCTTCGAGCGCACCGCCGGCGGCGGCTCCCCCGACGGCCCCTACGATACCGAGTAGGGCCGCGCCCGCGACGCCGATCGCGACGACCGGCCCGATGCCGGGAATCAACGCGCTGGCGATCGCGCCAAGAAATGCGCCGCCCGATGCGCCCAGGCCTGTGCCGACGACGGCTCCGACGGCTTCGCCCATCCCCGGCTGCTCTCCCTCGTCGGTCGGCAAGCTCTGTAAGGCGTCTTCCGGCCTGCCCGGGAAAAGTAGGTGAATGTCGCGCTCGGCTATTCCTTGGCTCCGAAGAGCTTTGACGGCGGCTTCGGCGTCGCGGCGATGGATGAAAATTCCTACGATCGGCTTCATGCGCCCTCCAAATTATGATCGCGAATGGCATCCCACCGGTCAAATCAGGATTAATCCCCACACATGTTACAATCCGGCCCGCTTTGCAAAGCAGTTATTGCGGTATAAATTTGGTCCGAATTACTTGTTGAGGAGGTGGCCATGGCGTTGGACTTTAAGCGAATTCTTTGCCCCGTCGATCTTTCGAGGTTCTCTCTCGACGGCCTGAAGCTGGCGGTAAAAGTTGCGGCGGCAAGCAAGGCAGCGCTGTACGTCCTGCACGCAATCGATAATCCGTTCGACGAGCTCTACATGAGCTCGATCGGACAGGCCGATCCGGCCCTGTTGGGTCTCTACCGAAGCCAGCCCATGAAACGCGCGAAGATCGTTACCGCAACCGAGGAGCACTCGGCGGTGCTGCTCAAGCAGTTCGCGCATGATTGGGTGACGGCGCTGACAAAGGTTAGATACATCATCAAGAGTGGAGACCCGCTGGACGCGATCCTCGATACGGCCGCGGAGCGGCGCGTCAACTTAATCGTTCTCGCGACACACGGCCGGACCGGCATCAAACGTCTGCTGATCGGCAACGTGGCGGAAAAAGTTGTCCGCCACGCGCCTTGTCCCGTGTTGATTGTCAAGTCGCGCGCAGCGCGCCGGAAAGTCGGCCTGGCCGGCCGCTAGGAAACGCGCGCGAGTTTTGAAGCGCCAAGCGCGCCGTGTCGTGTCGTTGAGGTGCTGTCGCGACAGGCGCGCGCGTCCGCAGACGGCGGAGAAGCTCGGGTCTTTAGGAGCTGCGCTCGCCGCGGACCGCGGCGAACGCAGCTGTCTTGAGAGCATCGTAATCCGCGCCGATGTTCGCGCCGTCGGTGCCGGCGTTGTAGTACGGGCTCGTCGACGAAAGGCGGTAGTCGCCGTTGGCGCGATCGACGAAGCCGACGGTATCGGCCGAAGCGGGGAAGAAATTTTCCGTTGGATAGCCCGATGGACTCCCTCCGGTGAGAACATTGCGCGCGAAGACGTAGCCGGGAAAGCGCGCGCTCCACGCATCCCCGTAGCCGAGCGCGGCGGCAGTCTGATTGTCGAGACTGATGTTGTTTTGGTAAACGAAGCCTGAGTGCGTCGCTCCGTCGGTTATGATCGCTTTGCCGTTCTGCAGGCCGGTATTGTGATCGATGACGACGTCAGTGGTTACGCCGACGACTTGAAAAAGCACGCCGCTCCCGCCCCACATCGCGCCGCCGATATCTTCGAACAGATTGTCCTGAATCAGCACGCGGCGCGTCTGCCGACCGGGGAAATCCGCCGTTTGCCCCATGACCGCGATGCCCGCGCCGCTTCGGCGCACGAGGTTTTTGCGGAAAGTGATATCCTGCAGCGTCGACCCCATGCCGTCTTCGCCGGCCGCCAAAACGACGGCGAAGCCCGCTGCTTCTTGACTCCAATTATTTTCAAAGACGTTGTTTTCGATCAACGCGCGCTCGGCGCTATTGAGCGTTAGGAAATTCCTCGCTGTGTCTGCATCGCGCTTCCAGTCCAGCGGCTTGTGAAAATAGTTGCCGCGGATCTCGATATCTGCGGGAACGACATCGGCCGTCGCTCCGATGACGACGTTCTCTCCGGTCGCGGCGAGATAATTGTTGACGATCTTGAACGGGCCGCGGCCGTCGGCCGAGACCGCCCACGACGCCGGGGCATCGCGGAAGTCCGACACATACGAATCGACGATCGTGATGCGTTCGCCGTCGAGCGCGAGGCCGCGCGAAACGCCGCCGGCCGCATCGCCGTGGATGTAACAGCGATCGAAGATGATGTCGGTCGGCTTTTCGGCCGCTCCGTTCCCAATGCGGACCAGCGCTTCGAGCGGACGCGCCGCCTGAGCGGACTCGATCTCGAGGCCGACCAGGTGAAAATGGTGCGCCCCGGCGGCGGCGGTAAGCGCCGGGGCGGAGTTCGGCGTGACGATCTTAGGCAAAGGCCGCGCGTCCGCCGGCGCGATGCGTGATCCCGCGGGCGGGAGGCTTTGTTGGGCCGCAGTCCGAATGACGATCCAGTCGGCGCCGGTGTTGCGTGGAAGCGTAAAGTTGCCGACGAATGCTGCGCCCGGTTCCAAGGTGATGATATCCCCCGGTCGTGCGTCGTCGAGCGCGGCCTGGAGATCGCCGCCGGATGGAACGAAGACGATCCGGCCGTTCGCCGAAGGACGGCTGATCTCGGGCAGCGCGAGCGGCGGCGTCGCGAGCGGCGGCACCAGTTGAGCGAAGGGTGGCCGGTAAGAAAGCGCGAGAATCGCGAGAAGCGCCAGGAAAAAAATGCCGCTGCGCGCGCGCCGTGCGATGGAACATGCCCGGGACAACAACAGAACTCCTTAGGAACAAATCTGGATTGAGCCCGATCGTGCTCCTAAAGCGCGCGGGGTGACACATAATTTCTTGAGGGAAATCCCTCAGAAGATAGAGGCAAGCCCAGGCCGATTGGATTGGGAAGTGTACGGGCAGCTTCTAGTCGGGGGGGAGTCCGAGTGGGAACCCGCGCGGTTGCGCTCTGCAGCTGCGACTTGCTTCGTGGCGGCGACCACCGCTTCTCCTATCGATGCGGAGAGGCCGCGCGCCGAGGAGAGCTTGTCCGCCGCTTCGCGGCCCGCCTCGGAAGGATCGTCATGCCCGACGGCGAGCAACTGCACGAGCTTGCCGGCTTCTCCGCGAGGTGCACCGCGCGGCTGAAAATGCGAGACCGTTCGCTGCCGGTGCCCGTCCTGCCGCCGGGCGGTTCGATCGCGAATACGACGACGTCGTTTTTCTTGTGTCCGTTGACTCGAGCACGGAACGCAGCTCTTCAATATCATCGAGGGTTTGCACCGCGACCGGAATGTTGCCTGGCCTGACGCGGAGCGTCTAGCAGGAAATATCCGCGGGCATCGCGCACCGGGAGCGCTCGATCTCAGCCTCCTGCAACTCATCGTGCGGGTCGCGTGGGAGTGCTTCCCGCCGTTCACGAAAACGCCGCTCGGACATCGTGAAGACAGCGAGCGCGGCGACGCTGCCCATCCCTCTTGCACGACCCGGTTGACACCGCCGCGCACCGAACATACGGCAGCTCTCGGTGTATACCGCGCGCATGGCGTAGGAAAAAAGCATGATTGTCAGCATGAACAGGGCGCGGTTTTGCCGATCGCTTTCTCGGCGATGCCGCCGACCTAGTAGGCGGACGAGCCTAGATCGGCGAGACGATCGCCGCCGCCCGCCAGAAGGAGATGAAGGCGAGCATCGCGGTGACCGGCACGAAATATCGCTGGGACATGATAGTAAGCTCGCGGTGTTTTGGCCCGCCGTGAGCCGCGGCGCAAAAGCGTCGCGAGAAGGCGGCTTGGCCTTTTTACTTGTATCCCGTGCAGAGATTTTGCGGGAGAGGGGACTGGATTTATGTCACCGCGGGCGGTTGGGGGCCGCCTGCGCCAAAATCCACGCTGATAGCAACGTCGGATCGGGCCGCGATTTTCGCGCGAGTATCTGATTGGCGTGCGCGTCGCGCAGCTTCGCGAGCAGATCGCCGAACGATCCTCGAGTCATGATACGCGCAAATTGCGCTCGGTAGTTGTTGACCACGCTGACATTGTCGATGACGAGGTCATAGGCCTTCCATTCGCCGCCGCGCGAACGCATGAGCTTGTAGTTCATGTCCAGCTCATCGCCTTTGATACCGAGTGCCTTGGTTGCGACTTCGGCGTAATCACCGTCGCGGTTCTCGCGCAGGTAGAGGATTCTTTCCGATGCGAATGGCTCGATTTGGTCCAAGTAGGCGTCGCCGGCGACGTCGGTGAAGAGTTCTATATACTCGCTCCGCTCGCGCGTGCTACGGTGCTCCCAATATGAGCCGAGCGCGCGCTTCGCCATTTCAGAAAAATTAAAGCGCCGTCCGATAATCTGTTTGATCGCGGTGTCGTGCTTTTTCTTCTTGGATTCGGAATCCTGACGCGCGTGCGACTTAAGGAGAGTGGTTTGAACGCTTTCGACGGTTGAGCGGACTTGCTGCGTCGGCGGTCCGGCCCACACGGCGTCCTCCGAGAGCAAAAGTCCGGCGAACAGCACGGCGGCGGCTCCGATCGTTTTTCGCCTCACCATCCGCTCCTCCTCATTTAAAGCGTCAGTGCCAATGTTTCGCTGCTTTACGCTTTTCCGATCTGGCGAGAATGTCCGTGACCATGTAGGCGACGAGGCGGTACACCTCTTCATCGTCGCTTACGTACCGGCGAGTCTCTTCGGTCAAGGCAAAGACGAGATCGCCCAGTGTGACGATCTGTGGCCCTCGGCGAGCAGTATGTCGGCGCTTGCGCGGCGCTATTGCCGGTACAGTACGAATTGACACGCGGCCTCCATTGGGAAATACCCCAGCCCACAGGGTAGTCTGGCGGCATGACCCGGCCAATGGGGCAAAAACCCGAATTGGTACAGGGATTTCATTGACGATCGATAACTATTGTGGCGCGGAATGTTTGGCTCATGTATCGTTACCGAAACTCGATGAGACGAAAACGGGCGGAAGCCGATGCTTCCGCCCGTTTTGAAACTCCGACCTGGGCGTCGAATCAGTACCCAGAGCCTCCTGCGCCGTATCCACTTCTGCCGGCCTGACCGCCGGATTTTCCGCTCGGTGTACTGGACGAGTCATCGCTCTGCACGCTGCCGGTCGTCGCGCCACCCGAGCCGTTGGAATCGGAGTGAGTCGCGCAGCCGGCCAGGACGATCACTGCAGCCAACAGAGAAATTCCTGTCAGCGTTTTGCTTCGTTTCATCACACTCTCCTTTCGCGCACGGGATCAGCTGTCGCCGCCCCCTCCACCGCCGCCGCCACCTCCTCCTCCGCCACCGCCACCACCGTCCCCGCCGCCCGAGCCACCACCCGATCCGCCGCCGGAGCCACCGCCGGAGTCGCCAGCCGAACCACCACCCGCGCCGCTTCCCGATCCGGACGCACCACCGCTCTGTCCGCCGCCGCTCTCAGAGCTGCTGCCACCGACGCCGGCGCCTTCGCCACCGCCGGAGCTACCCGATCTGCGGCTCGGCGCACTGGGCGCGTCTCCGCTCTGAATGCTGCCCGTGGCCGCGCCTCCCCGCCGTCCCGAATCGGAAGCCGTCGAACAGCCGGCAAGAGCCATCACCCCTGCCAACAAAGAGATACCAACAAGCGCTGTGCTTTGTCTCATCACATTCTCCTTTCTGAGATTTGGTAAAATTAGGAGCCGCCGTCTCCTTTTTTACTGTTAGCGTCTAGCCGCTGTCGGTCAATCCGGGTGGATTACTGATTGAAATAAACCTATCAGACTTTAGGAGTACAAATAGGCAGGCCCCGGAACCGCCATCGCGGCTCCGGGGCGTGTGCGGTTGTTTGTGGGTTGGTGGCGGAAAAGTGGGAGCCGGAGAATGTTCGGCTCCCGCGAGTCGCTAATGCTGTCTCGTGCCCGAGTAAATGAGAACGATCCCGCCGATCAGAGCGATAGCACCGAAGATCGGCGGCAGCGGAATGCTCCTGTCCCTCTCCGCCGTCGCTTGGATCGGTCCGAGATCGACGACCTTCTCGCGCGTCTTAAACGGAATCCCTTGATACGCGAACGAAAAGACGGCGAGTGCAATTAGAATGATGCCGATAATCGTGACAGGCTTCATCTTACCTCCTCCTCAACTCCACCCGTGCGCGCGCTCACCTCAAACGAGAGGCCCGCGGCCGCGTCCGGCGATCAGGCTGACCAGGAACAGCACGATGAAAACGACGAAGAGAATCCACGCGATCTGCGAGGCGGCGCCGGCGATGCCCGTAAAGCCGAGGACGGCGGCGATCAACGCGATAACCAGAAACGTGACTGCCCAGTTAAGCATATATAAGCCTCCTTTTTTTTTTATCTCGTGTTCAGGCGCTGCAGCGAGGCCGCAGTGCGTTTATTTCATGATTGAACCAAGAAATATGCCAACGGCCGCAGGATCAAAAAACGAATATTCCCGCGGAGGAAGCGTCGCCGGCCGCGGCGACCACCCGGAAAAATTTCCCTTCGCCGCGTAAAAAGGGAGGGGAGACGGCTGCCGGAACGCGGCGCTCGGCGCCATCATTTTCGCGCCGTCTCGTCTGGATTCAATAGTGGTTTTCAGATAAGGAAACTGTCATCAGCTTCAATTCGAATACCGAAAGGAGGAAAAAAGATGTCGGAAGGCAACATCGTTCAGCCGAATGACCCGGCTTTGACTTCAGAGAACGTGACCTTTCCCGGAAGCGCCGGACCGGTCAAGGCGTATCTCGCGCGTCCCAAAGACGGCAAGAGTCTCGGCACGGTTATCGTTATTCATGAAAATCGCGGCTTGGTGCCGCATATCCAGGACGTCGCCCGGCGCTTCGCGAAGGAAGGGTTCGCCGCGCTCGCCGTCGACCTCATGTCGCGCATCGGCGGCAGCGATCAGTTCAAGACTCCCGAGGAGGCGATCGAGGCGATCAAGAAGATCAACGGCAACATGGTGGTCGAAGACCTCACGAGTGCCGTCGCTTATTTGAAGAAGCAAAACTTCCTCAACGGAAAAGTAGGCGTCGTCGGCTACTGCTGGGGCGGCGGCCAGTCGCTGAACTTCGCGACCAAATGCAAGGATTTGAACGCGGCGGTGGTCTACTACGGCCGAAATCCCGACCCACTGGATCAGGTGCAGAACATTCCGTGTCCCGTGATGGGCAACTACGCCCAGGACGATCCGAACATCATGCCGGGAGTCGAGCCGCTCAAGCAGGCGCTCGCCAAGTTCGGCAAGCAGGCAGACATCAAAGTTTATCCGGGTGCGAAGCACGCGTTCAACAACAACACGAACGCCGAGCGCTACAACGCGGACGCGGCGAAAGACGCGTGGCAGAGAACGGTAAACTTTTTTAAGAAAAATCTCGCGGCGTAGTTATTGACCGCTGCGAGAATCGGCGGGCGCCGGCTGCGCTTCCATGGCCGGGGTGGCTTCGACCATCCCGGCCTTTTTCTTTTCCAGCTCGGGACGCTCGCCGATCGCTCGGCGGGCCAGCGCGGGTGATACGTACCACGGGCCCTCGGTGACGTCGCTCCATATCTGCCGGGTGAGATCGGCGTTGCCGCCGGTAAGAACGAAAGATAACGCGCCGGCGATAAGGCCGGTGCCGACAGAGATGATCTTCATGGGCACGACGACGGCGTTGCCTGCCGTGACGCCAACCGCTACTCCGGCGGTTTCGACAGGATCGGCGGCGCGAACACAGAGCGGCGCGAGCAGGGCGATTGCGACGGTCAGGCCGGCAAACACGGCTGTGATTTTCTTCATTGCGGTTATCCTTTGAGAGAGAAAAATTTGGCCTTCAACGCGTCGCCGGCGTGCTTCGGATTCCAATAGCGCCGCACGCCGAAATAATAGCAGCAGCTCTGGTTGTCCATATCGTTATTGAACGTGCGCACCTGTCCGTCTTGCCAACGCACGCGCGCGAGGCACGTGCCGCCGGGCACCGATGAAGTCATGACTTCCACCACGAGGCCATGCCCCCATTGCTGGTAGCTCTGGTGCGTGACTTCGTCGCCCACGCTCAAAAACAGTCGCTTTCTCTCGCTCACAGTTGGAAGATAACAATCTTCCATTTTTGCGTCAACGGTGAATAAATCCGGCGACGAGCTCCGCGAGTCGCGCGGGATTGTCGTGGTGCACCATGTGGCCGGCGCCCGCGATCGACGCGACGCGCCGGTCGCGGATCGCCTCGAGGCGCTCAGCGATATCCGGCCGCGGTGTGTGATGGCTCTCCGCGCCGTTGATGACGAGCACCGGGCATTCGATGCGCCGGAAAAATTCCACCGCCTGGGCCGAGTAGAACGGCTGCGGCGCAGCCGTGCGATGTAGCGGATCGAACTTCCACACCCAGTTGCCGTTCGCGAGCCGGCGCATGCCGCCGCGCGCAAGCTCCAACGCATGTGCGGCGTCGAGGCGCGGATTCTTCCGCCTCAGCCGCTCCGCCGCCGCTTCGAGGCTCGGGTACTCGACGATTTTCCGCTGCGGCACCATTTTCACTTCCGCGATCCAGCGCTCCATGCGGGACGGAGCCTCGGCGAACGCGGCCGGCAGCGGCCCGATGCCTTCGACGAGGACGAGCTTTTTAACGCGCGCGGGAAACGTGCCGCTGTAAATGAACGAGATCGTGCCGCCCATCGAGTGGCCGACGAGCGCGAAACGGTCGAGCCGCAAAACTTCGACGAGTGTATTCAAGTCCCAGATATAGTCGGGAAAGTGATAATAACCGCCGGCGCCGACCCAGGCGCTGTCGCCGTGCCCGCGACAGTCGGGCGCGATGATGCGCCGCGGCGTCGCGTCGTGAGTCTCAAGCGCGGCGACGAAGCGCTCCCAACTGCGCGCATGGTCGAGAAAGCCGTGGATCAGGAGCAGCGGCTCCGCCGCAGGGTCGCCCCATTCGAGGTAATGAATCGTGAGGCCGCGCACGTCGACGGCGCCCTCGCGCGGCGGCGTCATCGGGCGGAGTTCCTGAGCGCGGCTTCGACGAAGTCCTGCCGCTCGGCGTCCCAAAGGTACGCTGCGACGCGCTTGACCACGCGGTCGTAGATTGAGACCACGATTTGCGCGGTGTCCGGAAACGTCGGCTCGCCGAAGGGCATCGCGAACGCCTTGTCCTCGGCGGAGAAGTAGGCTTCGTGGTTCGGATGCGAGTGATAGAACGCCTTGACGCGCCCGCCCGCGACGGCCGCGCGATCCAGTACCGTCTCGAGCTCCTTGGGATCCATCGCGTAGGCGATTGTCGCGAGCCGCGGATAAGTCTCCGGGTCAAGCGCGTGAAGCCGGTTCTGGATATTCTCGAGCCGGCGCACTTCGTCGCGCCCGCCGTAGTCCAGGACGACGCCGCAGCACTCTTCGGGGAACGACTCCGCGGCATGCCGAGAGATGTCGGCCAGCGCCGGGTCGCTCAGGACGATTTGCAAAAACTCTCTCACCGCAGTCGCTCGATTACTAACACAGGTCGCGGACGTGAGCGAGAGTTGAGAACGGAAAGCTTCGCTTAGCGGGAGCGGTGCAGAGTGCGACGATACCCCTGGTAGGTGGAGAGGACCTTCGACGCGTACTCCTGCGGGACTTCCTGTTCCTCGTCGATGCGGTTCTGGACATTCCCCGGGCCGTAATTATAGGCCGTGAGAGCGAGTTTCATGTCGCGGAAGTTCGTCCACAAGGAATGCAGATAGAAGACCCCGAGCTTGATGTTGACGATCGGGTTGTCGAGGTCGGGGGCGCCGACCGCGTGCTTGTCGCCGTAAAGCGAGCGTCGCTGCTCCGACAGCGCGCCGGCGATGTAAGGCTGGATCTGCATCAGCCCACGAGCCCCGTCAGGCGACTCCGCCGTGTGCTGGAAGCTGCTCTCGACCGCGATCACGGCCAGAACCAATAGGGGGTCGAAGGAGTGCCGGCGGCTCTCCTGGATGATGGTCCGGGATACCGCCCATACGGCGCTCTCGCTCGCCTGGCCCATGCCCGACCGCAGGATCGAATAGATCTTCAGGAGCTCGGGGGTGGGCCGCTCCTGGCGCTCCAGCACAGGCAGGTTTCCCGGGTTGAAAAGACGGCTCGGGAAGAAAAGGACGAACAGGCCCAAAACGACCGCATGGGCCACGACGACTCTGCGCTCGAATCTCGACAGCGACGAAATTTCGTTTCCGAATAGCATGGCTGCGAGGCCCCGCCCGGAGGGAACATATACGGGGCGGTTTAGGTACCCGGAGAGTACCAGCAGCTAAAACGTTTGTCAAGACGGCGGGCTAGAGAATTTCGTTATATGGGGGCTATGATTTTATGTCGATACCATTACTTGTGTTTTCCCCTGCCGTCCTTCACCAAGAAGCTCCATTTTTCCCGGACCTGCCTCTCGTATTCCGGCGTGAAGGTCATGTGCTTCCCGAACTGATCCATCCACTCGAAAGGCTTGCAGGCGTCGATGAGGACGCGGCCGCAGGTGAGATCCCAGGTATCACGCTTTTGAGGGCTCATGATCGGGTCCACGCGGGTGCTCACCGTGCCCCGAACGATATCGATCTGCTGTTCCGGCAGGCACCGGGTGGTCATTGCCCAGAGGACGTCGTTCAGGTTCGACGGGTCGATGTCTTCGTCAACCGCCACGTAATATCGGTAGGCGCTGTTCGACCCCCGAGCGCCGACGGCGTTGAGCAGAGCCATCTTGGCATGGCCGGCGAAGGCCTGCTTGAGCGAGATTACGATGAATAGACCGTTGGCGTGCGCCCAGACGCCGCGGATGCCCGGCAAGGCGCTTTTCTCCAGCGCCTCCCAGACGGCAATGCCGGCGTGGGCGACGGGGCCGACGCTGATGTTGCGATTGTTCTGGTGCGGCCCGGTTAGAATCGGGTCGTTGCGGTAGTAGATTGCCTTGATGTGGATCACCGGCTGCGGGTGCGGCTCCTGGCTGTAGTAGCCCGGCCATTCGCGGTAGGGACCTTCCGGCCGCGAATCGACCTCGGGAGGCGGGACCTCGCCTTCGATTGCGATCTCGGCGTTAGCGGGGATCGGCAAGCCTGTCAGCGGCCCTTTGACGATCTCGATCGGATGACCCGCCATCGCGCCGGCGACGTCGAGCTCGGATTTACCCCATGGCGAACTCGCCGTCGAGGCCAGAAACAATTCCGCCTGTTGGCCGTACACGGCGACAACCGGGCAGGCCTTGCCGCGCGCCCAGTATTTCTTCGCGATGATCATGCCGTGATGGTGCGGCTCGACGAAGAAGCCGACGGTCTTCTCGTCGTGGATCATCTGCCGGTACGTTCCCATGTTGACCCAGCCCTCGTCGGGGTCGCGATTGATCACGAGCGTGGTAGTGCCGATATAGCGTCCGCCTTCGAGCGTGCGCCACTTCGCCGTTGGAAATTTGAGAATATTGACCTTGTCGCCGCGGTCCTGATTTTCCATGACCGGTCCGGTGGAAACTTCGCGCGGGGGAATCGACGCCGTCTCCCTGCGCCGCTCTTTCATGAGCTGCGCGATCTCGAGATCGGGCAGGTTATGCTGGAGCCCGAGCGCCAGCGCCTGCTTCTTCGGGCTGTTCAGCATATTGGTGAGAACGCGAAAGCCCTTCGGGTAGCCGGGGATCTTGTCGAACAAGAGCACGGGGTTCTCGGGGGTCTCCTGCATCATCTGCGAGATCGCGCCGATCTCGAGGTTCCAATCCGCGCCTTCGACGACGCGCAGCATGCCGCGCTCGTCGAGCGCGTCCAGAAAGTCTCTTAAATCGTTAAAGCCCATGTCGGTCCTTTCGTGCTAATTACGGTCTCCAGCCCTTCAGATCTTCCGCCGCTTTGCGGACGAAAGTTAAATCGAATATTTCCGTCGTCTTGATCTCGCGCGTAGTCTTGGTCGTCTTGCGCATGTCATCGATCATCGTTTGGAGCGTTTTGTCGGGGCTAGCGCCTTCGCGCAGCACGAGCTTGGACTCGATGTCGTAGATGGCGTTCGCCGTCTCGCGATCCGAGAGGCGCAGCGCATCCATCATGTATTTGATTCCCGCCTCGCGCTTCTCGACGAAGAAGCGCAGGCCTTTGAGGCTCGCGCGGATGAAGCGAAAGATTTTTCCCGGATTTTGCTTGATCTTCTCGTCTGTCGTCGCGAGCCCGCCCTGGACGAGGTTGGCGTAGTCGCCGGCGGAGGCGAGCTTGGTGAAGCCTTCGCGCTGCGCCACGATGCTCGTGCCGGTATTGAACAGCGTCGCCTGGATCGCCTTGCCTTTGAGCGCCGGAAAGCGCACTTCGTCGCCGCCCATAACGACGAGATTTACGTCCTTCCCCGGGTCGAGGCCGTTCTTCTTCAAGATCTCGCGCGCGACGACGGCGAGCGATCCCTCCGGCGACATGATCGCAACGTTCTGGCCGCGGAGCTGAGAAATCGACTTGATCGTCGGCAGCGCGATCAGGTCCCATGACGGCTTGTCCTGGAAGACCGTGACGATCTTGACCGGCACGTTTCTGACGGCTGCGGCGAGCGCGCTGCCCGCGTTGGTGAAAAAGTCGATCTCGCCCGCGAGCGCGGTGCGGATCGCGATCTCGCCGCGAATGCTCAAGATCTGAACATCGATGCCTTCCTCTTTAAGATAGCCTTCCTTCTGCGCGATGATGAGGCAGTAAACCGAGGTGTTCATCGACGGATAGGCGACGCGGACGTTCTCGAGCGCGTGCGCTGGGAAAGCAGTGAAGAATAATAGAATGACGACGAGGACGGGCGCGAGCTTCATGGCGAATACCTCGAACGTTCGCTGAAGCCGTTTTTAGCAGCTTGCGCGTGGCAAATTCAACCGGGAGAGATCAGTCGCCAGGCCGGCGACGCCAAGTGTCGGAGGGACTCGGCCGGCGCGCGGCCCAGCCGCGCGGTAGGTCAGCGACTTCGGCGAGCGACGGATCGGCGGCGGCGAGACAGCCGAGGCACAATTCGCTGGCGGTTTCGTCCTCGCCCTGCGCGCGCGACATGACGAACCAGCTGCCGTCGTCCTCGTGAAAGACGGCGAGGATTTTCTCCGGCTGAAGATCGGCATGCGAGAAGACCCGCATGCGCGACGGCCGCTCGAACGGCCATGTGAGGCGATCGTAGCGATGCTTGGCACACGATGAGGTGAGCGTCTGGCCTGCGGCGCGCTCGTCGAAGATTTTGAGCACGCTGTCGATGCCTTCATCGCCGTAGGTTGCCTGGATGAAGCCCTCCACGCCCGCATCGCGTGCGTCTTCGCGGAAGAGCCACGGCTGCTCCGGCAGCCGATCGGGGCGATAATAAGCGCTCCAGGGATATTTTTTCCGCTGATCGGGCCACATGCACTGGAGGAACGGCACGTCGTCGGCTTCGTAAAACCAGCGCGCGACCGAGGCGAACAGAAGCTGCCAATGGTTCTGCACGTAGTGAAAACGGCATTCGAGTCCGTCGAGCACTTCGGGGTAATCGAAACCGGCGTCGTACATTTTTCCGCCGCGGATCTGCTGCGCGAGCTGATTGATCGTCCGCGTCATCACTTCGGTGTCCAGCCCGAAGAGAATGATCTCCGGATGGCGAAAGTTTTGGTAAAGGCCGATCGAATAAGCGAAGCCCGCCAGGCCGGCGGCTTCGCGGATGAACGCGATATGGCAGCCGTAGTCCTCGACATTCCGGACGATGCGCCGCTCGCGCTCGTTCATGTCGAGCCTCAGTGTCTTGCTCATGGCGCGACCTTTTAGCACAGCCGCGCGCGCTTCAACAATAAAAAAATTTCTTCGTGCGAAAAATGCCCCGGATTCTGGGCGTTTTTCGGTCCGGAATTAGCGCTACTTGCCAGCCTTCAGGCTGCCGTAAAAGCGCTCGTGCGTTACCAGAATGATATTGCGCTGCTCCTCACGCATCTGCTTGGTGAATTCTTCGTCGCTTTTCGGCGCGCGGCCCATCGACGTGTAGAGATCTTTCAGCCGCTTGATGTGCGCCGGCGTGTCTTGCCACGGCTCGACCGACGCCGGTCCTTCGACGGTGACGTAGCGTCGCGTATCGAGCTTGATTACGGTGAGCGCGGCGCGGCCGGTGCGCTCGATATTTTTCGTCTTCACCGCCCACGAGCGAGAGGCGAAGCCGACCTTGCCGTCGAGCATGCCGGTCGAGACGACCGTCGCGTGCGCGCGGCCTTTCGAGTCGATCGAAACCGCGATGCCGGTATGATTGTCCTGGACGAGCGGAAGCGCTTCTTTCCATTCCATGCGAGTTTCCTCCGATTGTGGAAGCGATGGATACGCGACGAACTCGGCACCTATTACGCCGAATCCGTGCGGAGAGTCAAGATAGAAGGTGATGTCTGCGTACGATTTAGTAGATGACCTGCTCGTCGACGAGCTTTTTATATTCTTCCTCGCTCAAGCCGAGCAGCTCGCAATAAAAATATTCGTTGTGCTCGGCGAGGAGCGGGTCGCGCTTCGCCGGCCCGGGCGGGGTCTTCGTCAGAAGAAACGGCGGGCGCTGGTAATGCATTTTGCCGATCTCCGGATGCTCGAGCTCGACCCACTGCGGGCGCTGCTTTAACTGAGGGTCCTCGTAGACGTCGCACATGCGGTTGACGACGCCGGCTTTGACGCCGGCCTTTTGCAGCGTCTCCATCAGCTCCCGCGGCTCGAAGCCGCGCGTCCATTCGCCGACGAGGAGATCCAATTCGTCCTCGTTCACCTTGCGCGCCTCGAATGTCGCGAACTTCTTCGCCCACGAAGGATTTTTCATCGCCTTCACGAGCGCCTGCCACTCGTAGTCATTGCTCACGCTGATCGCGCACCAGCGGTCGTCGCCTTTGCACGGATAGGCGCCGTGCGGCGCCGCGTGCGGGTTGCGGTTGGCGTTGCGCTCGGCGACGCGGCCGTTGATTTTGTAGTCCAATAAAATCGGCGCGAGATATTGCAGCCCCGTCTCGTACTGCGCGGCGTCGATATAGTTGCCCTTGCCGGTGCGTCTGCGGTAATCGAGCGCCGCGAGGATCGCCACGGCGCCGTACGCGACGGCGATGTAATCGATATAAGGCCCGTAAAGAATTTGCGGCGAGCCGCCGGGATAGCCGGTCAGGTGCGTGAAGCCGGCGAGCGAGGAGAGCTGCGAGCCGAAGCCCGCGTGGTGCGCGTGCGGCCCGCTCTGGCCGAGATTCGAGCTCGACAGCATGATGAGGCCGGGATTCGCCTTGCTCAATTCCTCGTAGCCGAGACCGAGGCGACCCATGGTGCCGGGGCTGAAGTTCTCGATCACGACGTCGGCCCACGCGGCGATTTTTTTCGCCAGCTCTGTCCCTGCGGGTGCTTTTTTGAGATTCAGCGTGATGTCGAGCTTATCGTTGTTGCAGAGCGCGTACAGTCCTGAGCGGTTGAGCCCGTGGACGTTGTCCTTGTACGGCGGATAGTGCGCGCGAAAGCCGTCGGGGCGCACCTTGGATTCGATATGCACGACGGTCGCGCCGTGATCGGCAAGATGCTTGCCGACCACCGGCCCCGCCGCGAACGCAGCGAACTCGATCACCTTAATTCCTTTTAAAGCATCCATAACCGTAGCAAGAATTCAGGAGTCAGAATCCAGAATCCAGAAGCCCGGAGGTATTTCCGAGCTAGATAATCTTTTCCCGACGTAGTCTACCCAACTCCGACTTCGATAACCCCAATTCCCCGCAATACACTTCTTCGTTGTGCTCGCCGATGAGCGGCGCACGGCGCCAGAGATCGCACGCGCCGTTAGTGAAGCGCGCGAACGGGCCGGGATAAGTTATTTTGACGCCCAGCTCTGGATGCTCCAGCTCGCGCCAGAATTCGCGCGCGGCGTGCTGCGGGTCTTCGAAAATCTCCTTCACGCTCGCGACCGGATAGCCGAGCATCTCGCGCTTGACGACTTCCTTGAAAAACTCCGCCTTGGTGACGCCTTTGAAAAATTCTGCGATCGGCGCTTCCATCCGGTCGATCTCTTCCTGCGTCACCTTAGCGATGTCGAAGGTCTTCCAATCTTTCTGCTTCAGGAAATCCGGCGCGACGCCCTTGCTGTCCATCCACTCGACCAGCGCCTGGTTCGTGCGCCGGCCGGCTTCGCCGCCGTAGATGATGAAATTCAAATAGCCGTCCTTGCACGGCCAGAAGACGCGCATCTTCGCGCCGGTGATGCTGCGCCCGGTCATGAACGAGCCGGCGCGCTTCTCCATATGGCGGTTCAAGTCCCAGAAGACGTGCGCGTGCGAAAACGCCCAGAGGAGAGTCGCCTGCGCCGAGACGTCGACCTGCTGTCCCTCGCCGGTGAGCTGCTGGTGATAGTGCGCAGTCAGCGCGCCGACGGCGGCGTACGAGCCGGTCCACGAATAGGATTGCGGAAACGTCACGCGCAGCGGCGGCCGGTCGGGATCGCCGGTGAGCGACATGCAGCCGGCAAGCGCCATGATCTCGATGTCCGACGCGCTGAATTTGGCGTACGGTCCCGTCTGGCCGAACGGGGTGATCGAAGTCCAGACGAGCTTGGGATTATTTTTTGAGAGAGCGCCGTAGCCAATGTTGAATTTGTCGAGCCAGCCCGGCGTGAACGACTCGATTACGAAATCGGCTTTCGCCGCGAGCTTGGCAAAAAGATCTTGTCCTTCCTTCTTTTCGAGATCGAGGGTGACGCCGCGCTTATTGTTGTTGAAGCCGAACCAGTAGAGGCTTTTTTCCGGATCGCGCTGATCTTTGTAGAACGGGCCGAACCGCCGCGCGGGATCGCCACCGGGCCGCTCGATCTTGATCACGTCGGCGCCCAGGTCGCCGAGGATCTTGCCGCAGAGAAATCCAAGCTCGTCGGTAAGATCGAGAACGCGAAAGGGGGAGAGGAGGCCCTGATTTTTATCTCCGACAGCCATGCAGTTCGTGAAAACTATTCAAAAAAAAGGGCAGGGGATGCGGCCCTGCCCTTTTTGTTCCTCTCGCTGGTACCGCAAGCGCTTCCGTGTTTATCGTCCCGTGCGCGCGAGCGAATGCACCCAGCCCTGCATGCGCGACTTGGCGTTCTGGATGTCCTTGTCGCTGAACCATTTCTTGAGATCGACCTTGTCGACCGGATAAACCGGCCGCATGAAGTCGCTCTCGTACCCGAACGGCACCGTCGCGTCGATGCCCATTCCGCCTTCGAACATCGTGTTCGACGCGGTCCACTCGCGTTCGCCGGCGGTCATGCGCTCGGCGGGCATGAAGGTCTGGCCGCGGCCGCCCGGCAGCGGGTTGATGATGTCGGTCTTCGGATTGACGCGCGTCGTGAGACACCACATGACGTCGTCCATATCGTATGGGTCGGTGTCCTCGCTGACTGCGATCACGAGGCGCGAGCCCTGAGAGGTCGCGAGGATCGCCGCCATAAAGTTCCGCTGCCAGCCCTCTTCGATCTTGTTGCGCTTTTTCACCTGAATGATCGCGCCGCCCCAGTCGGTCATGCAATACGGAATGTTCACGTCCATGATGATGCCGGGCTGCATGCGCTCGCAGAGCTCGAACATCGCGGCCTCGCGCACGGTGGTGTCGATGTTGTGGTCGTCGAGCGTGTGCACGCCGAGCGGGAAGATGATCGGCTTCGATTCGCGCTTGCGCGTGGTCACGGCGGTCACATGAAAGGTCGGAGCTTTGTAGGCTTTCCCCATGTAGCCGGCCCACTCGGGATGGAAGTGGAAGCGGCCCTGGACGCCGGCCTTTTCCGATTCGGCCGTCTCGAAGCGGCGGTCGCGCGGATTGACGTAGCCTTCGAGCACGACCTCGGCGTCGGCTACGGAGAGCGCGTCGACCGTGCGCGCCTTGACCAATCGCACCGGCGAGCCCTGCACGGCGCCGGCACTGCCGACCTCGTCGCAGCCCTGCGGTAGGATGACGTAGTCGAAGCCCGCCCCGGCCATCAGCGTGCACGACGGCGGGAGGCCGAAGTTCATCGTGATCGGCACGAGCTTGTTCGATTTGTAATATTTGCTCACGACCTGCCACATGTGCGAGCCGGGAGAAATCTGGAACGTGCCCACGTTGCCCCAGCGGAAGTTCATGCGGTTGTATCCGAGGTCCGTGCCGCCGTCGAAGTATTCGCCGGAGATCAGCCGGTTGCCCGAGCCGACGGTCAATTCCGGCTCGATATTGGTATGGCGGATAGGCACGACGAAATCGTTGGCGTCGGAGGGCTTCTCGTAAACCTCTTCCTGGACCGGCGCATCTTTCTGATCGATGATTACCGGCTTCAACGGATGCGTGAGCGCGTGGGCGAGCTTTCGCGTGCGGTCGGCGTGGTCCTTCCAACCGAACATCTTGTTGATGACGTTCATGTCGCCGAAGAGGTTGGTGACGCAGCGATGGTGCGGCTTGCCTTTGATGTTGTTGAAGAGTATCGGGCAGCCGCCGTCGAGCTGCTTCTGGATGCCGGTGATCTCAAGGTCCGGGTTCACCTCTTTGTCGGTGACGATCAGATCGCCCTGCTCCCTCAGCCATTCGAGCGCGCTGCGCAGGTCGCGGATGGCTTCGGCGCGAGGGGCCCCAGAGACTTTCTCCATGGGCTTGCTCATTGTCCCTCCAGAAACGTGTTATGTGTTGGCGTCGGATCTCAGGCCGGCGCAGCCGCTTCGCATGGCTTCGCAGCCGCTCACCATGGTCAAAAATGACGCGTAACGAAGGATTTTCTTTATCATATTCGGCACGAAAGTCAATGAACGCGGGCGCCGGTTGAGCCGCCGCTACGCGGACTTTTCGTGCGCACGCGTTACGTTGACAGCTTTTGGAACGCGGCATAGGATGAGCGCGCCCGCGGAGAAATGCCTATGGACTCCGTCGACAACAGGCCCGCCGCGCGCGACGATCCGCTTGAAGCCGACGGCGACACGGCCGCGTCTGTGACGGCACGCCGGCGCCGTCCGGCGCGCGAGACGTTCACGGACATCGCGCTGCGCGCCGCCTCGATCTTCACGCTAATATTCATTTGGTGGGTGCTGAGCCTGTTTTTCCCGCCGACGCTCGTGCCGAATCCGCGCGAGACCTTCGCCGAGGTCGGCGCAATCATACAGTCGGGCGAGCTTCTCATCGAAATGGGCGCGACGCTCAGGCGCGTCGGCGTCGCCTTCGCGATCGCGATCGTCCTCAGCATCCCGATAGGTATTTTCATGGGAACGGTAAAAGCCATCGAGAGCTTCTTCGAGCCGCCGGTCGTGCTGGGTCTCACGGTGCCGGGCCTCATCTGGGCGGTGCTCGCGATCATGTTCTTCGGCCTCAATGAGCACAGCGCCTACGCGGCGGTGGCGGTGTCGATCCTGCCGATGCTCACGATCAGCATCTGGCAGGGGACGAAGGCAATCGACAAGGAGCTGCTCGACATGAGCGCGGTCTTTCACGCGAGCGCGTGGTCGAAGATCGTAGACGTCATCATGCCGCAGCTGATCTCGCACATCCTCGCCGCGATCCGGTATGGCCTCGGCTTCGCGTGGAAAGTTGTCGTCGTGGTCGAGATGTTCGGGTTCAGCAACGGCGTCGGCTACCGAGTCGTACGCGGGTTCAACACCTTCTCGATGAAAGCGGTGCTCGCGTGGACGATCGCATTTCTTATCGTGATGGTCTTCATCGAGTTCGGCCTGATCGGCTGGCTCGAGCGCAGCGTGACGCGCTGGCGACCGCGCGCGGAGGCGTGGAGGAGATAATGGCGACGGTCCGCGTCGAGCGCGCGTTCAAATCGTTCGTCCGCGAGGACGGCGCCGAGATGCGCGTCCTCGACGGCGTCACCTTCGAGGCGCGCGACAACGGCATCACGTGCCTGCTCGGGCCATCGGGCTGCGGCAAATCGACGCTGCTGAATGCGATTGCTGGATTGGAGAAACTCGATGCGGGGAAAATCGAGTTTCAGGTTTCAAGTTTAAATTTTGTCGGAACGGAGGTTTTTTCTAATCCGCACCTGAAACCCGAAACCAGAAACTTGAAACTCGGTTATGTATTCCAGGATCCCCGTCTATTGAATTGGAAGCGCGTCGAGGGCAACCTGACGTTCGCGTTCAGAGGCATGAGCGTGCCGCGCGACGAATGGAAGCCGCGGCTCGAGAAGTATCTCGGCCTGGTCGGCCTCGCGGAATTCCGCCGGCAGTATCCGCTGTTTCTCTCCGGCGGCATGCGCCAGCGCGTCGGGCTCGCGCGCGCTCTTGCGATCGAGCCCGAGGTTTTGTTGATGGACGAGCCGTTCAGCAAGCTCGATCAGCTGACCGCGCGCAAACTGCGCCGCGACACACTCAATATCTGCGCGCGTTTGAATCAAACCGCGCTGCTCGTCACGCATGACGTCGAAGAAGCCGCCTACATGGGCGACCGCATCGTGATCTTCTCGGCGCGGCCCGCGCGCATCGTCGAGGTGCTGGACAATCCGCTGCCGACTAGCGCGCGCGACCCCGACGAAGCGGAGTTCATCGGCTTTAAGAAGACGTTGCTGAACATCGTGCTCAAACTCATCGGGCAGGAGGATGCATGATAAAACTGGCGCGAGGCGTGAGGCGCGAGGCTAGAGGAATGCAAATACTTGTCGGTATGTTGGCTACGTGTATTCTTGCCGTGAATCTTCACGCCGCCGAACCGCCGACGATTGAGATCGGCCTGCCGGACGACGGGCTGTTCGGCCTCGGCGGGCAGTACATTCTCGACAAAGGCCTGGATAAAAAGAACGGCTTCGTGATGAAGCCGCGCTGGGCGGGCGTGCCGGAGATCCAGCGGCTGCTCGGCATCAAGGCGATTTCGGTCGGCCTGATGACGCCTGAGGCTGGCCTGCGCGCCAATCAAGCCGGCGTGCCGATCCGTCTCGTGCAGCCGTACCAGTCGACCCACATGTATGTCGTCGTCAGAAGCGATTCGCCGTACAACAAAGTCGAAGACCTGAAGGGCAAGCCCATCGCGCTCACCGCGGAAGTTACGACGCTTTACAATCTTTTCGATTTCATCATGCGCAAGCGCGGCATGAATATCGAGAAAGATTTTCAGCTGAAGAAATTGGGCGCGCCGGCGATCGTCGCCGTGCTGGAAAAAGGCGATGTCGAGGCCGGGCTGCTCTGGGAGGCGCACGTGTCGCGCCTCGTGAGCGGCGGCAAGTATAAGACGATCCTCGGGTTCCGAGACGAGCTGTCGCGGTTGCTGAACGTCAAAGTCTTGCCGGTCATCTGGCTCTCCGCGCTGGAGCCATGGGTGAAAGAGAACGGCGCGATGGTTCCGCATCTCCGGGCGGCGTGGACGGAAGCATATAAAGGCTTACAAAGCGACGAGGGGCATTTCAAAAAATACGCGAAGCAGTTCTTCGGCCTGGAAAAACCGGAGGAGATCGCCGCGGCCTGGCCGCGGACAAAGATGTTTTTATTGCCCGCCGATTTCACCTGGCCCGACGCCGCGACGCTCAAAGGCGAGAAAACATGGCTCCGCGAAGGCGTCGATCTCGGCATGTTCCCGAAAGAAGCGGCAGGGCTGATCGATGGGATGTACGTGCCGTAGCCGTAGATGTTAGGTGAGTAATGGCATCAGGGTATTTGATAGCCACTCGTTTCGAGTTGCTCTACGACGCGGCGCTTCGAAGCGGAAGATACGACAATAACCCTAATACGACGAAGCCGATTTACGGTGTTCCACATAAGAGCCGTGCAATACTTCCGCCAAATTTTCCGCGCTATCGAGGGATTAATCGAGATCCGCTTCGAGCGTTGTCGTACGAGGAAGCTAAATTCTTTACCGAAGCGGGCACGCCTTCCGTAGCGAGCGAAGCGACGGCACTGCTGAACAAGATCGAGTTGAGCACTGGACGTGAAGACGGCTGGGTTACTTCAGCGAACGATATTGAGTGTGTTTGGAACGCGTTGGGTGGTGGGCAGAATAAGTACGAGGTCATTTTCGGCAAAGAGTTTGGAGATCCTGCGTTGCCTCCAAAAGGCGCGCTGTTTCTCGGCTGCGACGTCGCATACTTTTGCTCGGACCATTTTAGTTGTATCTGCGACGCCTTGTTCATTCCTATCTGGCACGGGACCGACCCTGAAGGGATGCTGTTTCGAGATCACTTTTTCAAGTTAAACGAACACGGTTTGTTCGACTCGAATGAGCAGGCGCTCGATTATCTCCATTATTATCTAAGTTTTGACTGGACCGAGAGAGACGACAATTTTACGAGTATCGAAATCTATTCGGTTACGTTGTAACTAAGCCGCGCTGTCCGGTTCGAAGTCGAAATGCCGGCACCAAGATGAAGACGCGACGAGCGCGCGAGGAGGGAGCCATGAGAACGCTGTTGAGAGCGACCGCCCTGATCGTTCTCGCGGTCGCGCTTTTTGCCGGTTCCATCCGCCTTGTCTCGGCGCAGGAGAAGATCCGGTTGAGCTACTCCGCGCTTAGTCCGAGCACGGCGTTTCTGTGGATTCCGCGTGAGAAAGGGTTCTTCAGGAAATATGGCCTCGACGCGGAGATCATCCTGATCGAGAGCGGCACGCTGACGTCGCAGGCCTTGGCGTCGGGCGAGATCGGCATCGCCGACAACGCCGGCGCGCCGGCGATCATCTCGAACGCGTCGGGCTCGGGCGAGACGATCATCATGGGGCTGGTGAACTCGCTCGAATACAACCTGGTCTCGACCAAGCAGGTGAAGGACATCGCCGACCTCAAGGGAAAGAGAATCGGCGTCAGTCGCATCGGCAGCTCGTCGCACGCCGCGGTCGAGATCGCGCTGGAGCACTTCAAGATCGACCCCAAGCGCGATGGCATCACGTTCGTGCAGAGCGGCACGATGACGACGCGCGTCGCCGGCATGCGCGCGGGCTCCATCGACGCCACGCTGGTCGACCCCGGTTTCGTCACGTTCATGGTCAAAGAAGGCTACAAGGACCTCGGCTATCTCGGAAAACTAGGCATTCCCTACCAGCACGAGTCGCTCGACAGCAGCAAGGCCTACCTGGCGAAGCACCGCGACACGGCGCTGAAAGCGGTGAAGGGCATCGTCGAAGGCATCGCCTTCATCGCGCAGGAGCGCAACGGCGCGGAAGTGAAGCGCGTTCTCGGCAAGTATTTGAAGTTCGACGATGCCGCCAAGACCGAGGACGCGTACAAGGCGCTCCGCGGGTATGCGACGAGCATCCGCAAACCGTATCCGACGAAGGAAGGCGTCGCAGCGCTGATTACTTTTCTCGCGAAGTTCAATCCCAAGGTGGCGCAAATCGGCGCCGACGACGTCGTCGACGCGAGCCTCGTCGCCGAGCTCGATAAGGCAGGATTCATCGACGCTGTCTATCGTGAAATGAGACAGGGGAAATAAATGAATGCGCTGAATATCCGACTCATGCTGGCTTTGACAGTGCTATTCGTCGCGTTGTGGGCCGTCGCGGCGCACGCGCAGACGCAGAAGATCCGCATCGCGATTTCGAGCCGCAGCAACACGGCCACGACCTTCTACGTTGCTGAACGGAAAGGCTTTCTCAAGGAAGAAGGGCTCGACGTCGAGCTGATCCAGATCAACCCGCGGCTCGGCGCGGTCGCCGTGCTCGGCGGCGACGTGACGTATACGACCTCGTTCTTCAGCACCTTTCGCGGCATCGTCCAGGGGCTGCCGATGAAAACGGTCTTTGTCGTGCTGAAGAAGGGCGTCTATTTTCTGATGGTCCGTCCGGACGTCATCAAGGACGTTCAGGACTTGAAGGGCAAGAAGGTCGGCGTCAGCGGCGTGAATGCCGGCGACCACATTATCGCGAGCGAGCTTATGCGCATGAAAGGGCTGGATCCGAATACGGTGCAGGCGATTGCCGTGGGCGAGCCGACGCTGCGCGCGCAGGCGGTGTTGACCAACGCCGTGCAGGCGGTCGCGGTCTCGCCGCCGCACGATGTCATCCTGCAAAAGATGGGTCTCAAAGCGATTTCAGGACCGCCGGAAATCGGCAATCCGGCATCCGGTCTGTTCGCCGCCGACCGCTTCATCAAAGAAAGCCCGCAGGTGCTCCGCCGCACGCTGCGGGCGATGTTCAAGGCGAACCGCTTCATCGAGGAGCACCGCGACGAGACCATCCGCGTCATGATGGCCGCGGTGCCGCAAAGCGCCGAAGCGGCCGCGCGCTCCTACGACCTCGAGCTCAAGGCGCTCACGAAGGACGGCCAGATGACCGACGCCGAGCTGGAATTTCAGATGGAGAGATTGAGCGACAAAAAACGGCCGCTGGACGAAATCCGCGACTTTTCTTTCGCGCGCCAGGCGCTGAAGGAGCTGGAGCGGCGATAAGCGCAGCGATCAGGCGGGTTTTGTTTCCTTGGCCCGCTGCATCGGATGTCTCCATATATGTAGGACAGCGTAGCTGCGCCACGGCCGCCACGCCTGCGACATCGCTTCCGCCTGTTTGGACGTAACGCCGCCGAGATTATTGCGCACGGCGATATCCTCCTTGGGAAAGGCGTCCGGCCAGCGCAGGGCGCGCATGGCGATGTAGTGCGCCGTCCAGCGGCCGATGCCAGGCAACTCGACCAGACGCTCGATCGTGGCTTCGGGACTGTGATGATTGCCGCTGTCGAGCGAAAGCCGGCCGGACGCCTGCGCTTGCGCTAGGCCCATGATGCATTTGCCGCGTGCGCCGGTGATCCCGAGCCTGGCGAATTGATCGACGCGCGCCGCGGCGATCCGCTCCGGCGCGGGCGTCAGGCGGTTCAACTCCGGGAACGGCGTGACGATGGGATCGCCGAACGCCGCGGCGAGGCGGCCGGCAACGGTGGTCGCGGATTTAACGGTGACCTGTTGTCCGAGAATCGCGCGCAGGCCCATTTCGAAGCCGCTGAATGCGCCCGGCACCCTCATGCCCGGGTTGGCTTTTACCAGCGGGCTCAAGACATCGTCGCCGGCGAGATGTCTGGAGATGATTTCTGGCCGGGCGTTCAAATCGAAGAGGTTGCGCACGCGGTTCAAGAGAGCCGGCAACACGGGCGCCAGACTGTGGGTGAATTCCAGCAGCAGCGCGGTTTTCTTTTCCCCCTGGGTAATTCTGATCCAACCCTTGGCGTCGCCCAGCCGGACGGTGCGGGCGTAAAAATCCTCCGTCACCCATTCGACGCCTTTCATCTCGCGCGCCTTGAGAAAGGCCAGTATGCCGGCCCAGTCGTAGGGCGGACGATAAGAAAGCTGCAGGGTCGAGGTGCCCGCGCCGTCGACGGTGCTCACGTCTTCGACGGCCTTTCTGCGCAGGCGCGTCGGCGGCATTCCATAACGGTTGGTAAAGGCATCGTTGAAGCGGCGGAGACTCGAAAAGCCGCTGGCGAAGGCGATCTCCGTGACCGAAAGCTTCGTCTCCGTGAGGAGCTGCTTCGCCAGCAGCAGGCGGCGCGTGAGAATCAACTGGATCGGCGCCACGCCGAGCTCTTTTCGAATAACGCGGCGAATTTGCCGCGAGCTCAACTCGAAATCGGCGGCGATGGTTTCCAGCGCGCTTTTCTCGTCCGCCGTGCTTTCTTCGATCTTTTGCACGACGAGGTGGGCGATGCGCTGCGAGCTGTCCACCGGCGCGCTGCCGGGGGCCAATTCCGGCCGGCAGCGCAGGCACGGACGGAATCCCGCCTGCTCCGCCTCCTGCGCGGTGTTGTAAAAGCGGCAGTTGACCTCTTTGGGCGGCTTCGCCGGACAAATCGGGCGGCAATAGATGCCGGTCGACGCTACGCCGACGAAAAAGAGCCCGTCGAATCGGCGGTCGCGGGAGAGCAGCGCCTTGTAAAGCGATTTCGATTCCTGTCTCATACGTTGAGCATACATCGCGCGAGCCGGCAGCGCTCGCCGCTTTCGGACAGCGAAATTATTTTAATATACATGTCCGAAAATGGCGAGCAATTCCGCCGATCCCGGCTATATTGAGAAGATGAAAGGAGCCGAGATGAAACGTATAGAGGCAAGGAAGCAAAAAGACATGCAATACTATTCGATCGTTCAAAGCCCGGTCGGCGATCTCACGCTCGTCGCTGACGACGGCGCTCTGACCGGCGTCTATTTTGCCGGCCGCGATCGACTCCCGGCCGCGAGCAGCAGCTGGACGCGCGACGCGCGACACCCCGTTCTACGCGAGGCGGCGAAGCAGCTGCGGGAATATTTCGCCGGAAAGAGAAAAAGCTTCTCGCTGCCGCTGCGCCTGGCCGGCACCGATTTCCAGCGCAGCGTATGGCGCGAGATCGCGCGCATCCCGTACGGAGAAACCGTCAGCTACAGCGACCTGGCCGAACGCGCGGGCGCGCCGCTCGCGATCCGCGCCGCCGGGACGAGCACCGGCAGGAATCCCGCGGCCATCGTCGTTCCCTGCCACCGCGTGATGGGTAAAAACGGCGATCTCTGCGGCTTCGGCGGCGGCTTGGACAGAAAGCGATTTCTCCTCAAGCTGGAAAGCCCGCACAAGAGCCGCAGTGATAAAGCGCCGCGGCAAAAAATGCGCAAAGAGCGCCGGCTTGATACCGCCGGCGAATAGGATGGAATTGAGCGCCATGATCTACCGCGGCTCCTGCCACTGCGGCGCGGTCCGCTTCGAGGTCGAAGCGCAGGAGAAAATTATCTCGCAGGACTGCAACTGCTCGATCTGCGCGAAATTCGGCTTCCTGCACCTGATCGTGCCGAAGTCGAAGTTTAAACTTCTAAGCGGCGAAGACAGCCTCACGACCTACACCTTCAACACCGGCGTCGCGCAGCACAAATTCTGCAAGACCTGCGGCGTGAAGTCGTTCTACATCCCACGCTCGAATCCCGACGGCATTGACGTGAACGTCCGCTGCCTCGACCCGCAGCCGAAGGAATTGGTGGTCGAGAAGTTCGATGGAAGAAATTGGGAGCGGAATGCGGCGGGGTTGAAGCATCTGAGCGAAGAACAATAATGGCAGAACGCTCAATAGAACTAAGCGGCAGTCACGACTTCGGTCCCTGCGATTGTTGCGGCACGAATAGCCGGACCGTCTGGGGATATGTTTATTGCGACAATGCCGCAGAGGCCGTTTATTATGTGCACTGGTCGCTTGGCAAAGTTGCCGAACACGGCGCGCATTTTGATCTTATCATTTGGAAATGGACAGAAGGGAGAGAGGATGCCGAGCGGCAAGCAGTTTCCCTCGTCTACCAGCCGGGGCTCGGCGTGGTGGTCATCGACGCCGGGACCCGGAAGATCGCGCAAGAAAAGCTTGCCGGCAAAGCTCTAAGCCGAGACGAGGTCATCGGCACGCCGCTGGCTCAGCAGGCGTTCAATATCTTCGATGCGATTTGGCTTCAGGACGGCCGTATCGCAGAAGTTACCGAGTCAGAACACACGATCAATAAGACAAAAAACTGAGGGCGTAATAAACCTCACTTCGGCAAAAAATCCTCCAGCTTCACTGTCTCCCAGCCCATCGGTTTCAATCTCTGGTAAGGCAATCGCGCGGCGTCGCCGGCGCAGAGCGGCGGCTTGGTCGCATCGATGATGACTTTGCCGCCGACGCGGTGCCAGAAGGGGCCGCCGGGCGGGATCGGCTCGTCGCCGGTCGGATCCATCGGATGCATGCGTACGCCCGGAATGACCGTGATGTCCTCCGACGGGTTGCAGCGCGTGTTGATCGCCCACAGCACTTCCCAATAGTTGAAAATATTCACGTCCTCGTCGACGGCGATCGCGACCTTCGGATGCAGGATCGGGCTTGACAGCACGCCCATCAATACTTGCTTCGCCTCGCCGTAGAAGCGCGGCGTCATCTGCACGACGATGCCGAACAGACCCGGAAGCACCAAAAGATTGTGCAGGTTGACGTAGCCGCCGATGTTCTTGATGTGATTGTATACGGCGACGCCGAAGGGGACTTTATGGAAGACGCAGCCCTCGACCTCCGAGCCGTTCTGGATCGCCTTGAAGATCGCATCGCGCCGCATCGTGATGCAGTCGACCTCGATGACGGGATTTTTTCCCATGCCGGCGACGTAGTAGTCGTGGAACTCGGAGAACGGCCCTTCCTCCTCGCGCACGTTGGGGAGAATGCGCCCTTCGAGAACGATCTCGGCGTCGTACGGCACTTCGAGGTCGTTGGTCTCGCACTTGACGACGCGCGCGGGCTCGCCGATGAGGCCGCCGGCCAATTCGAGTTCGTCCATCTCGAACGCGCCGGTCGTCGCCGCCGCCATATAATATAAAGGATGGTGGCCGATGAAGATCGCGATCGGCGTCGGCTCGTTCCGCTCCTCGTGCTTGTTGAGGATCGCGCGCGTGTGGCGCGGCACGATAAGCGCGCCCATCTTGCGCGGACCTTTGATCTGCAGGCGGTGAAACGCGACGTTGCGCACCCCGGTGTCCGGGTCGCACGCGATCATGAGGCCGGCGGCGATGTAGGGCGTCTCCTCGCTGCCGGCGACATGGGCCGGCAGCTTCGTCAGATCGACCTGGTCGCCTTTCAGAACGACATCTTTGACCGGCCCGGTGCGGACCAATTCGGTCGGATGGCGCAACAGCGCGCGCTCGGCGGCCGTCGGAAGAAGCTTTTCGACGGTCGTGCCGTAGGCGAGCGCCGCGTGCCGGAGGTTCGCCGGCGCCATGCCCAGGCTGCGCCATTTCGGAAAGCCCGCCACGTTCTCGAACAGCAGCGCTTTCTCGCGCGACTGGTAGAGCAGGGCGCCCATCTGGGTGTGCGGGTGCACGGGCTTGGCGATGCGGATGAGCTCGCCGGCGCGGTCGAGCTCGTCGATCCACGTGCGCATGTCCTTGGGCATGATCTTTCCTCCTATGAAACGCCGTCCGAAACGTCTAATCGTTTTATGATACAAGCCCTCTACCTTCAACCGGCGAGACGAGCGGACTATATTCGAGCTCTCTTTACACCTTAGTATAGGGCTGATATCAGTGCGGGATACTTTCACCGGAGGGCCTTTATAAGGATGGATATGCCGAGCGGATTTAGCCGCACGCGCGAGGGCGCGCTGCTAACGATAGCGTTTCTCTGCTTTTTTCTCTCCGGTGCCGCCGGCCTTATCTACGAGGTCGTCTGGACGCGCATGCTGACGCAGATCTTCGGTAATACCACATACGCGATCGCCACCGTGCTCGCGGCTTTCATGGCCGGTCTCGCCGTCGGCAGCTATGTCTTCGGACGCATCGCCGACCGCGGCAAGAACGATTTCTTGCTTTACGGCATCCTCGAAGCGGGCGTCGGCCTCTACGGCATCGCCGTGCCGTGGCTGTTCCTCGCCGGCCGGCATATTTACATCCCGCTGTACCATCTGAACGAGTCCGCGCCTTTCGTGTTCAACCTCATGCTGTTCGTCCTCTCGTTCTTTCTGCTCGTTCTGCCGACCATGCTGATGGGCGCGACGCTGCCGGTGTTGAGCCGTTTCTTCGTCCGGAGCTACGCGCAGATCGGACGGCGCGTGGGCGACCTCTACGGCATGAACACGCTGGGCGCCGTCCTCGGCGCCGCGGTCTCGGGCTATTACCTCATTCAGACCTTCGGCATGAGGCGTACCGTTTTCATCGCCGCCGGGTTGAACCTCACCATCGCACTGATCATTTTCATGGTCGACCGGCTGCGCGACAAAGGCGCCGTCGCCGCTGCGGCACCGATAGTGGAAGCGGCGGCACCCTCGGGCGAGATCGCCGCCGAGCGTTCGGGGCTCGAATGGATCCTGCTGGTCGCCTTCGGCCTCTCGGGCATGGCGGCGCTCGTTTACGAGAACGCCTGGACGCGCGCGCTCACGCTCGTCATCGGAAGCTCGATCTATTCCTTCACGACGATGCTCGTCACCTTTCTCGTCGGCCTGGCGCTCGGTGGCTTTCTCTACGGCCGCCTGATGGGCGACCGGGAAGTTCGCCTGACGACGTTCGGCGTGATCGAGATCCTCGTCGGGCTCAGCGCGCTGGCGACGATCCCGCTCTTCGGCAAACTGCCGCTCATCTTCCTCCGCTTAATGCTCGGCTTCGGCGATTCGTTTAACCTCTTTCTGGCAATCCAGGTGTTTACCGCCGCGCTGGTCATGTTTCTGCCGACGCTGCTGCTCGGCATGACGTTCCCACTGGTCGCGCGGCTCTTCACGCAGAGCGTCTACCGCGTCGGCAGCAGCGTCGGGACGTCGTACGCTGCGAACACCGTCGGCGCGATCATCGGCGCCTTCGCCGGCGGCTTCATCTTCATTCCGCTGATCGGCGTGCAGAATTCGATCATGCTGGCGGTCGTGCTGAATCTGTTGATCGGCTGGATGCTGATGGTCGCCGACCCGCGCCTGTCGAAGACGCCTCGCGTCGCTATCGGCGCCGCCGTGCTCGCCGGGATCGTGCTCATCTATACCGGCACGCCGGTCTGGGACAGGAGCATCATGACCAGCGGTGTGACGGTCTACAGCGATCGCTATGAGAGCCTGCACACCGATTCGCTCCGCGCCGAGGAGATGCGCCGAGACGACATTCTCTATTATAAGGAGGGACTGACGGCCACCGTCAGTGTCCATCAGAGCGCGGGAAGCGAATACAAGTACTTTCGCACGAACGGAAAGATCGACGGCTCGTACGGCGACGCGCTGAGCCAGCTCATGACCGGATATATTCCGATGCTGCTCCGGCCGAAGGGCGGCGAGCGCGCCGCGGTCATCGGTCTCGGCACCGGCATGACGACGCGCGCGGTCTCGGCATTTCCAATCAAAGAGGTCGAGGTCCTGGAGATCGAGCCCGCGATGCGCGAGGCGACGACCTTCTTCAACGACAAGAACGGCAAGATCCTCGAGAATCCCAAGGTCCATCTGATTCCGACCGACGGCCGCAACTACATTCTCGCCACTCCTAAAAAATACGACGTCATTGCGGCCGAACCGTCGAATCCATGGATCGCCGGCATCGCGAACCTGTATACGCGCGAGTTTTATTCGGCGATCAAGTCGAAGCTCACGCCGGACGGCGTCTTCGCCCAATGGTTCCACAACTATTCGATGTCGCCGGACGATTTTAAAATGGTCTTCCACACTTTCACCGACGCGTTTCCGTACGTCACCGTGTGGGGCATGAAGGAGAGCGACTTCCTGATGGTCGGCACGATGCAGGAGCAGGTGTTCCGCTATCCCGAGCTGAAGGAAGTCTACGCGAAAAACGAGACTCTCAAATCCGACTTCGAAGATCTGGGGCTCAGCGACCCGTACGCCGTGCTCGGCTTCTACCGCATGAGCCGGCAGGGCGCCGTCGCGTTCGCGGAGGGCGCGTCGTTCAACACCGACGATGGCGCGCAGTTGGAGTTTTCCGCGCCGAAGAGCCTCGGCCGGGCGACCTCCGAACTCAATAGGAAGCTGATGACGCCGTACTTGAGCGCGGCGCCATGGCTCGACGCGCCGATTCCCGAGGCTCTGCGCCATTTTTATCTCGCCCAGGCGCACGAGGCGAACAGCTGGCACGCCAAGGCGCTCGAAGAGGTGCAGAAGGCGATCGAGCTCGAGCCGAACCGCGCCGATTTCTACGTCCTAAAGACGCATATCCTGCTCGAGGCGGAGAAGAACCCCGAGGCACTGAAGGCGGCGATGGCGGCGATCGAGAGATCGCCTCAGACCGTAAGCGCGATCCTCGCGCTCTCCGGCGACTTTTATCTGAGCGAGGCGCAGCAGGTATACTTGAAAGCGATCCAGCTCGGACTCAAGGATTATCAGCCGTACCTTGGCCTCGGCAATATCGCCCTCTACCGGCATGACGCTGCCGAGGCGGAGAAATGGCTCGCCGAGGCCGGCAAGCTCGCGCCGGAGCACCAGAAGGTCTTGCTCGCGCAGGGCCGCCTGGCTTTGGAGAAAAACGACGCGCCCCGGGCGCGGACGCTGCTCGAGCGCGCCAGGGACAAGGGCGAAAAGTCCGACGCGCTTTACATCGCGCTCGCCGAGGCGTGCCGACAGATGGATGCGTGGCCGGAGGCGGTGGACGCGTACACGCGCGCTCTGAGGCTGAAGCGGACCAACGTCGAGCTCCGCCGCAAGCTCGGCATCGCACTCGCGAAGGTCGGCAGAGTGAAGGAAGCCGAACGGAAGTTCCGCGAAGCGCTGGCGTCGAGCCCCGACGACTGGGAGTCCTGGCGCGAGCTCCAAAAGCTCGGAAAAAGGTATTGAGAATTCCACCGACTCTTAATATTTTAGACTGACCGATGGCGCGAACCCTCAACGAAAAGATCGGCATCATCGGCGCCGGCAAGATCGGCGCTGCGATCGCGCGCGGCATTGTGCGCGCCGGCCTCGCCCGGCCGGAGCAAATCATGGCGAGCGACGTGAGCAAGCCGCTGCGCCAGGCGCTCGCCGCGGAGCTGGGCGTCGAAGCGACGCCCAGCAACCTCAAACTCTGCGACTTCGCCGATATCGTGGTTCTCGCGGTCAAACCGCAGGTGATCGATTCGGTCGTGAAGGAAATCGCGAAGAAAGTCGGCCGGACGAAGCTCGTCGTCTCCGTAGCGGCGGGCGTGCCGCTCGCGCGGCTGGAAAAGAATCTCGCCAAGAGCGCGCGCGTGGTGCGCGTCATGCCGAACATCCCGTGCGTCGTCGGGGCGGGCGCGTCGGGCTACGCCGGCGGGACGAGCGCCGAGGCCGCCGATCTCGAAAAGGTCGGCGCGATCCTCAACAGCTTCGGCGTGGGCCTTCCGCTCGAAGAAAAATATCTCGACGCCGTCACGGGCCTGTCGGGCAGCGGTCCGGCGTACGTATTTCTCTTCATCGAATCGCTCGCCGATGGCGGCGTGCAGGTGGGCCTTAGCCGCGACGTGGCGCTCAAGCTTGCGCTGCAGACGGTCTTCGGCGCCGCACGCATGGCGCTCGAGAGCGGCAAGCACCTGGGCGAGCTGCGCGACGAAGTGACCTCGCCCGGCGGTACGACGATCGCCGGACTCTACGCGCTCGAAAAAGGCCGTCTCCGCGGCACCGTGATGGAGGCGGTGCTGCAGGCGACGCGCCGCTCGCAGGAACTGGGCAAAGGACAGGCTTAGAGGGAGACTACGGTGGACGTCGACAGCGAAGTGCGCATTCTGGCCCACATCGCGGATTTCATGGGGACGTCCATGGCCTTCGAAGACGTCCTCACGACCGCGCTGCGCTTTACCGCCGGCCTCATGGGCGCCGACGGCTCGTCGATTCTGCTGATCGAGCGTCCCAGCGGCAATCTCAGCTTTTTCATCGTGCTCGGCGAGAAGGCTGAGCAGCTCAAAAACATCGCGCTCGAGCGCGGCGAGGGGATCGCCGGCTTCGTCGCCGAGACCGGGCTGCCGATGGTCGTCTCCGACGTCAACCGCGAGTCGCGTTTTTCCGCCCGCGTCGACCAGATCACCGGCTTCAAGACCCGCGCGATCGCCTGCGTGCCGCTCAAAGTCCGGGGCGAGCTTACCGGCGTCATCGAGATCGTGAGCAAAAAGCCCGGCTCGTTCGGCGACAAGGAACTTGACATGCTGGGCGCGATCGCAGGCCCGGTCGCGATAATGCTCGAGAACGCGCGCCTCATTCGCGAGGTGAAGCGGCTGCACGACGAGTTGGCCGAGGCGGCGCGGCTCAAGGCCGAGGTGCTGGCGACGATGACTCACGAGATGCGCACGCCGATCAACATCGTGATCGGCAACCTTGACCTCGTCCTGCGCGGCTTCCTGGGAGAATTATCCGAGCGCCAGCGCAAATGTCTCGAGACCGCGCTGCGCAATTCCGGCGAGGCGCTGAGCCTCGTGAGCAGCCTCCTCGATCTGTCGCGCTTCGAGGCCGGTCAGTACATCGTCCATACCGAGGAATTCCGCCTCGAGGAGATCTGGAACGACCTCGAAGCCTTCATCCGCGTCGGCCTCTCCGGCAAACCGGTGGAGCTTTTCTGGACGATCGAGGGCGAGCTGCCGACGCTTAGCAGCGACCGCATGAAAATGAAGGAAATCTTGAGCAACGTCATTTTCAACGCGGTCAAGTACACCGACCGCGGCGAGGTGCGCGTCACCGCCGCCCCGTACAACGGCGGCGCGGGAATCTCCGTCGAAGTGCGCGACACCGGCGTCGGCATCCCGAAGGATTCGCTCCCCTACATCTTCGACCCGTTCCGGCAGGTCGAGGGCTCGGCGACGCGGAGTTTGGGCGGCGTGGGCCTCGGACTGGCGATCGCCAAGCGGCTGATGGAGCTGCTTCACGGCACGATCGAAGTCGCGAGCGAGCTCGGCCAAGGCACGACGTTCCGGATGAAGTTTCCCGCGCACTACCACCCATAGTCAAGGGCGCCGCCGCGCCTTGACTCTCTACTCATCTTTCGTTACTTTCCATTGACGCTTCACACGGGAAACGGCTAAGGGAGGACCGATGCACACCGCTAAATGGCTCGTGGTTTTTTCGCTCTTATTCGCGGGATTCGCGGGCTCGCTATTCGCGCAGGAAGAAAAGGAAAAGAAGGCAAAGGCCAAGGACGTCGAGGTGGAGGCGGTGATCAGCGCCGTCGGCCAGCGCACGATTACCTTTCAGGTCGAGCGCAAAGGCAAAATCCGCGAAGAAGTCGTCGGCGTCGACGATCAAACCGACATCGAGAAGGACGGCTCGAAGGTCAAGTTGAAGGACTTGCAGCGGACCGACAAAGCGATGATCAAGTATGAGCCCGACGCCTACCTGCCCGCCCAGTCCGTCAAGGTAACCGGCAAGGGCGAAATTCAGAAAGTCAGCTCCGACGACTAGCGTCCGTAGCGCGCGCGCCGATCGGCGCCGACGATCGCGAGCTCGAGCGATTCCTCCTCGCGGAGAATCCTAAGTGAGATGCGGTCCCCGGGCCGCTTTTTCCACAGCTCGCGGTAGAGTTCCGCGCGCGAGCGGATCTCCTGCGTCTCCACCTTCACGATAATATCGCCCTCTTTCAGGCCGCTCTGCTCGCCCGGCCCGCCTGGGACTAGGCCCGCGATTACGACGTGGCCGCCCATGTGCTGCGGATAAATGCCGAGCCACGGCCGCGGCGGCCGGCTGCGCACGCGCCCGTACTGCTTCAATTCCGATTCGTATTTTAGATAAAGCTCGATCGGGATGGCGAGCGTGCACTTCGCGATCTCGCCTAGATTCAGCGACACGACGCCCATCAACCGGCCGGAGAAATCGACCAGCGCGCCGCCACCCATCCCGGGATTGGGCGCGGTCAAGCGGATGCTCTTCTCCAGCATGTATTCCCAGTGGCCGTCGTAACCCTCGAACGAGGTGATGTAGCCGCCGCTCGTACGCCGCTGGCCTTCCCCGCCGCTCGCGATGATGAGCGCGGGTGCGCCAAGCTGAACGCTTTCCGGCGGCGCGGGCTTGAGGAAGGGCAGATCGCGGCCGGGAACTTTCACCAGCGCGAGGCCGCTCTCCTGGTCGTCGGCGGCCAGCGTGCCGGGCAGCTCCTCGCCGTCGGCGGTGGTGACGACGATCGAGCGCGCGCCGACGGTGATGTAATGCACGGTGAGAATGTAACCGTCGGAATCGACGATCGTACCCGAGCCGGAGCGCTCTGCGCCGAGGTTCCGCGCCGATGGATGGCTCTCCGGAATCGTCACGCGAAGGTCGACGGTTGCCGGCAGCACCGAATGGATCAGGCGCATGCTCCCGTTCACTGCGCCGCCTCCGTCGAACTTGAACCGTGAAAGTCGAAACGTGAAACTTTTTCGAATAATCTTCCCTGCCAGGCGTCGCGCTCCTCGAGCGCGCGCTGGATCGCGTTATGCGTGCCGATCTTATCGATCGACCACTCGGGCGCGACCGTGAGCGCGCGGTAGGTCTCGCCCGACAAGCGGTGGATGAGAATCTCCGGCGAAAGTCGCTCTAAAAAATCGACCACGAGATCGGCGTATTCAGAGCGCGACATCAGCGGAAATGGCTCGCGCAGGTACATCTCCGCGAGGGCCGTGTCGCGGATAATATGGAGATTGTGCAGCTTGACGCCGTCGATCCCGAGGGCGTTCAAGAGCCCGGCCGTCTCGAGCATCTCGCCGCGCGTCTCGCTCGGAAAGCCGAGGATCAGATGCGCGCAGACGCGGAGCCCGCGCTTTTTAGCGCGCACAACCGCTTCGATGAAATCCTTAAGATCGTGCCCGCGGTTGACCCAGCGGAGCGTCTTGTCGTGCATCGATTCCAGCCCCATCTCGAGCCAGAGATAAGTCCCATGAGCGAGCTCGGCGAGCAGATCGAGCACCTCGTCCGGGACGCAGTCTGGCCGCGTCGAGACGGCGAGCCCGGCGACGCCGGGAAAAGCGAGCGCCTCGCGGTAGAGGCGCGCCAATTTTTCCGGCGCTCCATAGGTGTTGGAGTAGCTCTGGAAATACGCGATGAACTTTTCCGCGCGGTGACGGCGCGCGAGCGCCGCCGCGCCCTGCGCGAGCTGCTCGGTCACGGACGTTCCGGCGCGGAAGCCCTGCGGCGTGTGGCTCGCATTGTTGCAGTAAATGCAGCCGCCGACGGCGACGGCGCCGTCGCGGTTCGGACAGGTGAAGTCCATGCGGACACCGATCTTATGAACGCGCGCGTGAAAAGTATCCTTAAGCGCGCGGTTGAGCGAGTGGTAGCGCTTGCCGCCCCAGCGGCGCGCGAGATGCGGTGGAAAGTTCATGACGGCGCGGTAAAAAAACGCTAACAGAACGCGCGGCGAGACTCAAGAAGCGCAGGACAATTGAAGTGAATGCCGCGACGCGCTCCTTGCGAACGGATGCAATCCGTTCGTGGTGAGCCCTTCGACTTCGCTCGGGGCAGACCTGTCGAGCCGCGTTTGACAATCGCCGCCGCGCCCGCGACAATCCGGCGGATGGAACCGCTGCTCCTGCTCCGCGCCGCGGACTTCGCCGCGCGCAAGCACCGCACGCAGAAACGCAAGGACGAGGAGGCGTCGCCCTACGTCAACCATCCGCTCGCGGTTGCAATGCTCCTGGCCGAAGTCGGCGGCGTGACGGATCCCGAGATTCTCGCAGCGGCGGTCCTCCACGACACGCTGGAAGATACCGAGACGACGCCTGCCGAGCTCGAGGCCGCCTTCGGCGCGCGCGTACGCGCGCTCGTCGAGGCGGTCAGCGACGACAAATCGCTCCGCAAAGCGGAGCGCAAGCAGCTTCAGGTCGAGCACGCGAACGGCCTCGCGGCCGACGCCGTGCTGATCAAGCTCGGCGACAAGATCGCCAACGTCGTCGACGTGACGCACTCGCCGCCGACGATGTGGGACGTCGCGCGCCGCAAGGAATATCTCGACTGGGCCGCCGCCGTCGTCGCTAACTGCCCGCGCGTCAACGCCGCGCTCGAAGCGCGCTTCGCCGAAGTGCTGGAAGAGGGACGACGCAAACTCGGCCGCTGACCGACATCTTCTCCGCGATTTCCGATCACGCACCCTAACATTCCGACAAAAAAGGAACGCCGAGCGCTCTGCGCGCCTCGAACGTGTCGTTCCCGTGAACTGTTTGTTACGATTCGGCAAAAAACCTTGTGTATTCCGCGGCGCGGAGCATATTCGAGAGCATGAACACAGAAATTTGGACCTTCCGATGCCGGAGCTGCGGGAGCGTTTTCGAATTAGCATTGTACGAGCGTGAAAGCGCCGCAGCCGCGGCCAAGCTGAAGCGCTGCCCCAAGTGCGACCACGCGCCCGACGCCGGGAGAGGATCGCCTCCCGGCGAACGCTGGCACAAAATCATCGGCTACCGCATGGAGAAAAACGCCCACCCGTATCTCGTCTGACAGGCGCCTTTACCGCTCGAAATTTCGCCCCACGATCTGGAGTGTCCTCAAGTCCACAATGTACTCCACGCCACCGCCGCGCATCGACGAGGATTCGGGAAGGAACAAAACGCTTAAGCGGTCCGGGCTCGGCTGCGAATACCGCACGCCCCAAGATCTGGCAGGTAGCTCGCGCGGCGTCAGAGCCATGCCTTTGCTGTTCCAGTAGCGCGCGTGCTCCTCGTACGCGGCGACGAGCGCAGCGAAGGTGGCAGATGGCATCAGACCGCCTGGCTGCATCGCCGGCGCGTACGGGTTTGGCTGCCCGTAGGGCGCAGGCGTGCTGTACGGCTGCGATCCGTACGGCGCCGCCTGGTACTGCGCGAAAGCGACGCCTGCGAGCACAACGAGCAGCACGGACGCGAGAACACACGAGCGCATCAATTCTTTCATCGAAGACTCCCAAGTTTTAGAACCGGTAGCGGGATTATTTATCGAAGCGCCAGCGGCGCGGGCGCCATTCGCGCGCCAGCGCGCGCGTCAAGCGGAACGGACTGTGAGCGTTTGAAATCAGGTTCAGACAAAGCCATCGTCTCCCGATTCGTTTGCGCATCAAGCAAAGCCCTCCCGTACCCAGGGTGAACCTGTCGCCCGAGCGAGTCAAGAAAAATTTTGATTACGAACGCGAACCTTGCGCGCAGAGCTCCGCGGACGCAAAAAGAAAGCGGGCGGACGCCGTTGCCGGCGCCCGCCCGCTTTCAAGGCAGGCTTGTTATTGCGTGAAGCTGAGCGAGAAGCCGATTTTCGTGGCAATGGCCGCGTCGCTGCTCAGCGCCTCGACGGTTATCTTTTCGCCGCCGCTCAGCGTCTCGATATGCACCAGGTCCGAGCACGTATCGGCCGTGTCAGCGATCGTGCAGGTGATGTCTGAGTCGCTGCCGTCGATCACCACGATGATCAGCATGCTTTGCCCGCTTCCCGGCGCATCGCTCAGCGCGACGCGCAGATTCGAGAGAACTCCCGGCGGAAGCGGAATGCCGACCGGCGAGCCGCTGCCGTTTCCTGGCGACATAGCGACCGTGGAATCCGGCAGTAAAGTATTGTCGCCGGTGCCGCCGGTGAGCAGCGTCATGTTAATACCGTTCGCGCCCGTCGCGCCGGTCGGACCCGTGGGACCGGTCGCGCCTGTGTCACCCGTCGGCCCGGTGGGGCCCGTCGCGCCCGTGGCTCCCGTTGGTCCGGCCGGACCTGTTGCGCCGGTGGCACCTGTGGGACCCGTCGCGCCGGCGGGCCCGGTTGCTCCTGTTGCTCCCGTGGCGCCGGTGGGACCTGTCGCACCCGTCGGTCCAGTCGCCCCGGTCGCGCCTACCGGTCCCGTCGGTCCGATTGGACCGGTGGCGCCGGTAGCGCCGGTCGGCCCTATCGGGCCAGTGGCGCCCGTAGCTCCAGTTGCGCCGGTCGGACCTGTCGGGCCTACCGCGCCCGTGTCACCCGTCGGACCAGTGGAACCGGTTGCGCCCTGAGCGCCGGTCGCGCCGGTCGGCCCAGTGACGCCCTGAACTCCTTGCGATCCTGTCGGGCCCTGCGGGCCCGTCGGGCCTTGAGCTCCCGTGGGCCCCGTCGGTCCCGTGACGCCGAGCACGATCTGCGTCTCGTTTTTCTTACAATTCTCGGTGTCGTCGTCCACGAGCCTGACGATACCGTTCTTCGCCAGGCATGCGATGACCGTCGCCGCCTCGGAGCGTGGTGCCGCATAAAGCAGGCTCATTGCAAACAAGACCGCCCATAAAGCTGCACCCTTCATCCAAAGCCTCCTCCTTCTAATCGGCACTCTAAGAGAGCGAGCACCTACGCCTTAAGGACAGAATTTTTTTGCGGCAGTTTGCCTTACTGCCTATGCCACTGTCAAGTAAAATCTGATGGACATGCCTTCTTGTGGCACTTCTTGGGCAAGACACTACCTCTAGAGCGCGACTAAACATATATCTGTATCATTGGTGTAACAAAATCTAACTCTGCTGCCTGTGATGGATCAATCAAGTACGGGGAGGATCCCGATGATGCTTATCGGCGGTATAAGACCGTTAAAAGCGCTTTCAATCACGATGCGATGTATTTTGGAAATTGTTTCAAGCCGCCGCGGCGACGTTGATTCCCACGGCGCCGGCGTATAGGACGAAATCGTGGAGGAACCGCCGCGCAAAGCCCCCGACGAGAAGTTCTGCTCGGAGTGCGGTGCGATCATCAAGGCGAAAGCCGAAATCTGTCCGCGCTGCGGCGTGCGCCAGTTCCCGCCGCCGAATGCCTGGGCCGGCATCGCGCCCAACGGCAAGAGCAAGCTCGTCGCTGGCCTGCTCGCGCTCGTTCTCGGCGTTCTCGGCGTCCACAAGTTCTACCTCGGCCAGATCGGCTGGGGCATTCTCTATGCGATTTTTTTCTGGACCTTCATACCCGCCGTCGTCGGCTTCATCGAAGGCATCATGCTGCTCGCTATGACGCAGGAAGAATTCAACGATAAGTACGGCAAGCTTTAGGAGGCTGAATGTCCGCGAAAAAAAGACCCGTCGCCATCCGTGCGGCCGACGCGCCGGCGCGCGCGAAGCCCTCGGCGTATCCCGAGCCGTTCGCCGCGCGCATGGCCGGAAGAGAGAAGCGCCCGCTCGGCGACCTGTTCGGCCTCAGCAATTTCGGCGTCAATCTCACTCGCCTCGCGCCCAAGGCGGCTTCGGCATTGCGCCACGCGCATACACGGCAGGACGAGTTCATCTACGTTGTCGAGGGGCGGCCGACGCTCCATACCGACGAAGGGCGCACGGTCCTGGCGCCCGGAATGTGAGCCGGGTTCCAAGCGGGCACCGGGAACGGACACTGCCTTATCAACGAGACCGACGAGGATGTCGTCTACCTCGAGATCGGCGACCGGACTCCGGGCGACGAAGGCAGCTATCCGGACGACGACGTCAAGGCGCTGATGGTCGACGGCAAGTGGAACTTCGTACACAAGGACGGGTCGCCGTACTAACCGCGTGTTCCATCATTCCAACGGAAGGAAATCCCGGTAGCTTAATGTCAATTAATCCTTCGATGTCTCGGCAATTCCCGAAACACAGATGGCTCGCTTGAAATTCCTGCGGTCATTTATTTTTTAAATAACCCTGCGGCCATCGGAAATTTCAGATGACGCGCCGGACCAGCGGTTTGACGACGGAGCGGGGCAAAACAGTCCCATAAGCCGCCGGTCCGCGCTCTATCTTATTTACTGGCTTCTGCTATAATACTGAGCGACTGGCGTCCCGGGCGAGCGTCCCGCTACTGGAGCGCCGGGTATTCCGGAGGTGGTCGCACATCCATCGGGCGACCACCTTTTTGTGCTTTTGGGGCGAGTGTTTTCAAAACGGAGACTTCAAAATGCGGCTCAGCGAGGGAACTAAAGTCAGCTATCCTCTTCAGGGTCCTTGTCTCATCGGACCGGTCGTCACCAAAGTGGTCGGCGGCGAGCGCGCCAAGTTTCACCATTTGATTCCGCTTGGTGACGGCGGCCCCGAATTCTTTGTACCGTTCGGCCGGGCGCCCGTGGCGGGCGTGCGGCGTCTGGTAACGAAATCCGAGATCTCCGAAGTGCTCGATCGTCTTGCACAGCCGCCGCGGCCGGCCGCCAACGGGAAACTGCGCGCGCACGATCACTCGAGGCTTTTCGCCTCCGGCGCGGCGCTCGACCTCGCCGAACTCATAGCGCTGCTTACAGATATCGCCGGCATCAACCGTTTCAACGGCGACGGCCTGCTCGAAAAGGCACGCCGCCTGCTGGCGCGCGAGATAGCCGAAGTTCTCGGCGAGAGCGAGAGCGCCGCCGAGGCGAGCATCGACGATGCGCTGGCGGCAGGCGGCAGAGGCCGGCCGCGGCCAAAAGCGCGGAGCGGAGTATGAAGCGGCGTCGCGGTAGACGACCGAAAGCCGCAGCCGCCGGGGCGCGCGCACATTCTCACTCGTGGCTGAAGCCGCTCAAGACGCGCCCGCCGGCGCCGTTTTTTGATTCCGGGCAGAGCGCGCTGGATTGTCCGGAGACTGCGCTCCTCTGCGCTGTCCTAGAAGATGCCTTTGCGTGCCTCGACGACGCGCAGCACCCAGAGCTTAGGGACGAGGCGCTTCGCTGGTTTGTCAGCAAGTCGCATCGCGTCTTCTCGTTTGTCGCGCTTTGCGAGTCGCTCGATCTCGACGCGGAGCATATACGCGCCGCCGTTACGGCGCGCGGCAGAGCGCGTCGCGGCGCTAGGGCGGGAAAGAAAAGCGCGGCGCCAGTTACGCCGTCGATGGAGTTTTTCGGCGGCGCGCCGGGGCTCACGCGAAAATAAATCACGAATTATTTCCCGGGCGGTTGACAACGCGCGCGAAAACCCATACGATGTCTTATCCACTTCAGTAAAAGGCCTCCTGAAAACGGAATCTACTGCAACGAGGCCTCGTCTGTCTCTCCCTTGCGAAATTCGCCTAAACGGTAAACCGACCAGAGCCTGCTACAACGCCCGTTCTGCTCCATTTAGCTCAAGCTTCCAGGGTCAAAGACATCAACAGTTTCTCTTATAGGAGGAGAACATGGGTAATAAACTATACGTAGGCGGGCTGCCTTATTCGGTGACCGAAGGAAAGCTCGAGGAAGTCTTCGCGCCGCACGGCACGGTCGCGTCCGCGCGCCTGATCGCCGATAAATTCACCGGCCAATCGCGCGGCTTCGGCTTCGTCGAAATGGCCACGAGCCAGGAGGCGCAGAGCGCGATCGATGCTTTGAACGGCACGCAGCTCGACGGCCGCACGCTCGTTGTCAACGAGGCCAAGCCGATGGAGCGCCGCGACAACGGCGGCGGCAGCCGCAACGGCAAGGGCGGAAGCCGCAACGGCGGCCAGCGCTGGTAAAGTCTCAGCGCTAAAAGTCAGAAGGGGGGCAACCGTCGGTTTGCCCCCCTTTTTTTGCCGCGCTGCGCCGCCAAACCGTCGATATCATGAGCCATTAATTATATTACCGACAAAGTATTGTTTATCGATCGTCGAGAGCCCATACTGGGCCATGGACACGGGGACGTGGACGTTCAGATGCCGCAAGTGTGAGAGCGCTTTCGAATTACTTTTGACCGAACGCGAGCGCGCCGGCGCCGCGGCGCGAGAAAAGCGCTGCCCGAAGTGCGGCGCCGCTCCGGATACCGGGGCGGGGGCGATGCACGGCGAGCGCCGCCACCAGATCATCGGCTACCGCGCGGCAAACTCCCGCCCGTTCATCCTCTAGGTTAGCTCGCGCGTGCAATCGGCCGTAAAAATTTCATTGAACCGAAGGAAAACAAGCCCCCGTGGCGAGATTGCCGACGCTGGTGTCAGGAAGCTCCTGACCATCGCGAGCGGTCTGGCGTTTCAATACTCCGAAAATGGCCAAGATGCCTATCGGATCACCCGTCGGGCTTTTGTCGAGCTGTTGCGCGAAGGATTTTTTGAAAAAAGGAAACCATTTGGGCCCCGCTTGGGAAAACCTCGGTCCGCCCATTGATCAAAGAGCAGGGAGAAATTCAATGTATGTCACTCGAAAAATGCTGGTAGGCGCTACCCTCACCGTTCTCGGAATGACCGTTTTTGCTTTTCCGGAGATAACGATGCACATCCAAAGCAGTGCTGCGCTGGGGCCGAAGCTTGCCGCGGCAATGCTCCTCGCCACCGGCGTTGTGGTTATCATGGCCGAACTAAGAATGATTTGGATGAAAGGACGTTCGGACGAGTGCTGATTTTGGAAAAGCGCACGAACGAAACCTTTGATAAGGATCCGGATCGCTGCGCCTTTGGCAGCCTCGAATTGCGAGCAGTTCGTTTCCCTTACGGACTTGACTTCGGCTCCGCGCGGATCCGCGACATGCACGGGCGGGAAATAGAAATCACCATGCATCCGCTCGCATCGGAGCGCCGAGAAAAATTGATCGCGTCGGTGCACACCGCCTATCGCCGGCTGAAAGAGCCGAACGAATTGGATCTGGATAAGGCGATGTTCGTGGCCGCGGTGCGGGGAACGGGGTACGTTGAAACCGATGCGGACGGTGTCGGTCCTTTTACCGGGGCGGGCGGGCCAACGAATCCGATAACCATTCTGCGCCGGAACTCCAGCCTGTGGGAAAATGAGACAGAGCTCTGCGTCGCGGTGCTGCATGAAGCGGTTCGCGTGCTCGACGCAAGGTCGGGTGACAGCGCGAGCAAAAAGGACCAGAGGGCGGGATCGCGGGCCGAGGCGACCCATCATCTGAATTGCTACGCCGCCTTGGGTTACGACGTTCCTTCGGACCATCCAGCCTTCGCATTTTTATCGACGGGCCCGAGCGCAAGCGCCCCGCCCAACAACCGTGCCGATCCTTGTCCCTGTGGTAGCGGCAAGAAATATAAACGCTGCTGCGGGGTGAGATGGTAAAGCGCGATAAAATTTGCGGTTGAAAACCCATGCAAACGAAGAGATGTCTCGCGATCATCGACCGCAAAGAATGCGGCATGCCTTTGGAACTCGAGAGCCCCGAAAACGAGGAAACCATCTCGCAATACCGCTGTTCGCTCGGCCATCGCACGCACATCGTCCAAGATAAAGCACCGAAAAATCATCCAGGCGGCAAAATCCGCGACCGGAAAAAATCCGAACCGATTTCTCGTCACACCATAAAAATAGACAAATAACGCTTAAAAAATAAACCAGATTGCCGTTGTGTTCCCGCGACACGAGGCGTACTGTGGACCATGGCTAGAATAACGATCGAAGATTGCCTCGGCGGCGTCTCCAGCCGCTTCGAGCTCGTCAGCCTCGCCACCAAACGGGCGCGGCAGCTCCTGAAGGGTGCGAGCCCGCTCCTCAAATGCGACAACCGCGACATCGTCACGGCGCTGCGCGAGATCGCCGCGGGTAAAGTCCGCTGGGCTGCGGAGCCCGATGTCCCCGCGCCGACGGCGCTTCCGCTTCCCGTGCGGCGCTGAGTGTCCAGCCGCCCCCGATTTCGGGAGCGCTCGTCTAAAAATTCCGGTTCTTTTCGCGAAACGCCCGGCGGGAGCCTAAATCGGTTCGGACCCCGGCGTGAAGCCGAGCGCCTGTCGCGCCGTATCGGCATCGATCGCCAGAAGATAAAATCCCTGCGGCCAATCCATGGTGGCGGGCTCTTCGTCCTCGCGGCCGATGCTCACGACCACGCGGCCGTGCTCGGCCTTGAAGCCCGAGAGATCGGCGCCGCCGATCACGCCCGCTGACGACACCCGCTGCTTCGGCGCGAGGCCGAGGTGGCGCACGCACCAGGCGACGCTCCGATCCGCCTGCTTGTGGCCGCGCGTGGGAAACGTACCTTCTTTCACAAACCAGATTTTTGCCATGCGACAGTGTACAGGAAAACACCCCGAGGACAAGGGGGCGGAAAACTCCGCGCGAAACACCACCGGGAGGGTCGGTCGGACGGCGCGAGTAGCCATCCCCGGACAAAGGCCGTCCGAAGGTATACCCCGGGTTCATGGAACTGCGCCCCCATCCTCTTATGTCCTGTTCCGGTGTGGCGAACTGGCCGCCGGTATGAATTTGGCGCGACGGGGGAATATAAGAGACGTTCAGGGCGAGGTTGGTATTGTCACCGAAATCAGTCCATCTCGCGGCGACCCGTCAAACCGTTTTTTCCTCATCATGGAATATGAGGACTGCGAGTACATGGGTTGCCTGATGTTCACTGACAACACTTTCTACCGGCAGATTTTTACACTCCTGCAAGCTTAATCGCGGCTGCACGATGCGCTACATCGGCAGGCTCGATCTTTCCCACCTTCTCTAGCCCATCGGACGTTCTCATCGATCTTTCGACGTTCCGAGAATTACCGAAACGTGGAAGCATCAATCAAGTTTTTAAATAATGCCAATCCAAATTTTCGATCAGGCGGTGGGGGAAAAGAACACCGACATTTTTTTCTTCCTATTTTTCGCCCGTTGGTACTTGGGTTCTACAGCTTAAGACTTCTCAGCTTGATCGCCGGCATAGGCCGCCGCTGTGTCGACCCCAACCATTTAGGGAGAGAAATCATGCGACGAAAGCTCTTCGTGCTGGCGGTGTTTTTGATGGGCGCATCAGCAGCACCGGCGCTGGCGCAGGACGCCGCAAAAGTCGACTCGAAACATTACAAGGTGGAGCTCGAAAACGGCGCAGGTCCGGGTGCTTGCGTCAGCTATGCGCCCGCCGAAAACTCGGTGATGCACTCACATTTGGCGAGCGTGGTCGTGTTCCTGACCGGCGCCATGCCCGATCGGAAGGCGCATGACTCGACCATCAAGGCCGCACGACTCAATGGGACGCCGCGTCCAAGCTTCTGCCCGAGAATGTGGGCGATAAGGCTTTCAAAGTCGTCGTGGTGGAGATGAAGGGCAAGCCTGCGGCGGCGAAGTGAGGCGCGCCGGTTAAATCGTCAATCTCTCCCCGCATTCCGGGCATTTGCATTCTTTGCGCCACGGCAGCGCGAAGGTCTGAGGCAGAGAACTGCGGCAGTTGGGGCAGCGGAAGACGAGCCACGAATAGAGAGCGATCATGACCAGGCCGCCGATAAAGAGGACGTTGCCGACGCCGGCGAGCGATTCCTCGACCGGCTTGGTGAAATAGTGGATGAAGAGGAGGATGGCGAGGGCGGCGATCAGCAGCCGGAAGCTTCTGCGCTTGCTCTTAAATTGCTCGTGAAATTCCATCTAAGTCAGGCGTGAGTCGTGAGGCGCGAGGCGTGAGCCGGAGTGATCAGCGCGGCTCGAGCCGGACGTTGATCCGCCACAGCGTGCTCGCTCCGTCCCTGGTCACCAATCGCGCATCGACGCGCAGCGCTCTGCTCCTGTACTTCGGATGCTCGAAGGCGAGGTCGCAGCGGGCGATGTCGCCGGCGAACGCGCGCTCCAGGTGGAAATTGCCGTCGACGTTGGTCGTGGTCTCGCTCGCGTCGAGCTTCGGGTTTTCGCACGCGGCGGTGACTTTGACGCCGGGAATCGGAAAGTCGTCCTTCATGCTGACGACCGTGCCGATGAAATCGTATTTTGCGGAGCCGCCGCCGAACAGCGAGCAGGCGCAGAGCGCCGCGGTAATAAACAGAAAGATCGTTATTGGGTGAATGCGGAGATCGGCCCTCATCGGTCCTTGCTAATGCATCGTGACCGGTTCGAAGAAGCGGAACAGGAAATAAAGTAAAAGAACTAAAAGCAAAATCAAGTTGAGTCTATCGAGCCGTTTCTTCACAACAGCTGCATCATACCATAGCGAGCATTAGGCGTGAGTTGTTATGACTGGTTCTGTTTCCGGAGCGTAGGGCCACGGCGTGCCGTGCCCTTGTTAGAATCGGCCCTTCGACAGGGTCAGGACAGGCTCTGCCGAAGCACTCCTTCTGCCTTCTTTGGAGTTCTCAGCCCGTGAATCTGACGCCGCATTGCGGGCAATAGAACGTCCGGCGCCACGGAAGCCAGTGACTTTGCCGCAGGGACGCGCGGCAGCTCGGGCAGCGGAAGACCGCCCATGCCGCCGCCGCAAGCAGGATGACGCACCCTAAAGTGAAAACACTGCCCGTCGCCGCCTGGTCTTCGACTGAAGTGAGGCGTCCATAAAGGATCATGAGGGCCACCAGTCCAACCACCAGCAGCCGGAAGAGCCTTCTTTTCTTCCTGAATTCGTCCTGGATCTGAATTTCTGTTCTGGGATTTTTCTTCGCCGCCACTTAGTCCGTCTCGGTCATCGCGGCCAACCCGGGTTGCCGCGAGAAAGTAAACGATACCGAATAAAGCTTAAAACACAGCGTGTTTCAGCTTCAAGGCACCGCATCTCGTTTTTTTGGAACGTCCTGGTTTATAGCCTTCGCCATGGGAACGGGTCAAGGGGGCATAAGGCGCGAGGCACGAGCGGTGAGGCGTGAGTGAAAGTCCGGAGTCGAGGCACGGGCGTGCCGCACCGTTATTTTTTCTCCGCTTTCTTCTCCTCCGTATTTTTCTCTTCCGGCTTCTTCTCTTGCGCTTTGAAATCCTCAGGCTGCTTGACGAGCGACTTATAAGAATTCTCGTCGATCGCGAAGATCGTGGTCTCGCCGTCGCGGCGGACGAACCAGGCGTTGCCGCTTTTGCTGGCCTCGATCGCCGCGAGCGTTTTACCGCCCGCCCCACCGAGCGTGACTTTGACCGCGGGCTTGTCCATGCCGTACTTCCGCGGGTCCGACGGGTTGTCGATGAAGCTCCGCGCCTGGAGGCGGGCGAGGCCGAAGACGTATTGGTTCACGGCTTCGCTGTTCGCCGGCGCCTGAATCGGCGCCTCCATCTTCCACTGCTCCTTCTCGTCCTTGGTCAGGACGAGCGGCTTGCCGCCGGCGTTGATTTCGAGGCGCGCGATCGGCTCCTGCGGCAGCGGCAGGATGCTTTTGTCGCGGAGGTCCTCGGGCTGGCGATCCAGAGCGAACGAGAGACTGCCGTCGGTCAAGTAGACCGCCGGATCGTTCGCGCGCTGCGCGTAGGTGGAATCGCCGATCGGCGTCTTTGCGCCGACGTTGAGGATGGGGAGTGTGAGGCCGCTCTTCAGCGTGATCGTTACCTTGACGGTCGGCGGCGCGAGACCGAAGTTCTTGAGATCTTCCTGCGACGGCTTCTTGTCGAGCGTGCGCTTGATATCGCTCGTGCTGAGGATCGAGACGATCGAGGCGACCGTCTGCTCGTCGGCGGGCGCCTGGAGCGGCGCGGCCAATTTCCAGCGTCCCTGCGCGTCTCTCTGGAGCACGATCGCGCGCCCGGGAAAATCGAGCGCGACGCCGGCGGCGTCCTCGGGTTTGAAGTTGAGCAGCCTGTCGCTCGGCTTGGTGTCGGATTTCCCCCGCTCGAAGAAATAGTAGTAGCCGGCGAGCGCGACGAGGAGAACCGCTAGCGCGATCGTGTTGCGGTGCATCATCTCCGCCGCCACCAGACGATGAGTCCGGCGAGGAGGAGCAGTTCGGGCGCAAGGAAGGACAGGTAGAAGATCGCCGCGCTCTCGCGTTCGGTGAGCTGCACGCGCGAGGCGCGGATCGAGCGCGAGCGGATCGTGATCATCTCCTCCTGGCCGACGAGCCAGTTGGACGCGTTCAGGAAAAAATCGCGGTTGAAGAAGATATTGATGTAGCGGTTGTTGGCGAAGGCGGCCGTGCCGACCGCGACGACCTTGGCATCGCCCGGCTTGTCGCCGCCCAGTTTTTTCAAGCTCGCCGTCGACGCGACGGCGATCGAGATCGGACCCTTCTTGTCGTCTGGGCCGAGCGCGGCGCGTCCCTGCTTGAAGACGCCGGCGACGTCCTTCTCGGCCCAGCTCGTGTCGCTTGTCTGGACGAGCGTCGCCGCTTCGGCGCTGCCGCCCTTTACCGGTTGGACGGAGCGCACGAACGGGAAGATCGTTCGCTCTTTGAAGTCGCGCGTGATCGGGTGCGCGCCGTTGTAGCTGTCGGCGATAGGCTCTACGCCGAGCGTCGGGCCCTGGAAAAGGCGGATCTGCTGGTCGACGACGATGTCGTCGCCGACCTCGATGGACCAGTTCTTGAGCAAGGCTTTCAAGCCGCCGTCGTTCGGCGCCGTCGGCATGAGCGCCATGATGCGCCCGCCGTTTTTCAGATACGCGTCGATCGCCTCGGTCTCGTGCTGATCGAGCGGCTTCTCCGGCGCGGCGATGATAAGCAGCGAAGTGTCGTCCGGAACCTTGGGCTGCGTCGAGAGCAGGATGTCCTTCACCTGGTAGTTCTCGTTTTCGAGCGCGGCCTTGGCGGCGGCGTAGCCGTTCGGACTCTCCTTGTCGTCGAGCCGTGGCTCGCCGTGGCCGGTCAGGAACAACACGTTTTTCTTCGTCGCCTTGGTGAGCTTGATGATCGCGTTGGTGACGCTCTCCTCGGTCGGGTCGGTGATGTTGGTCGACTCGTTGCCGTAGGCGATGTGCAGCGTGTTCAGCTGCTGCACCTTGTACTGCTTCACCAGCTCGGGATGTCTATCGGGGTCGACGGCGGTGAATTTCACTCTAGGCGAATGGTAGGCGTAGCTCTTGATGAGGTCGCTCGCGCGCGGGTTCTCGCCCTTTTCGAAAAAGCCGGTGATGACGAGGTCCTGACTCAAGCCGCCGAGCAGCTTCACCGTCTGCGGCGAAAGGCTGTAGACCTGCGATTCGGTCAGATCCCAGCGATAGTTGTATTTTGTGCTGAGAATATTGACTACGATAAGCACGCCGATGAAGACGAGCGTGTAGACGGCGGCATTGACGCCGTACTTGGTCGAACGTTTTCCGAAGGAAGCAAGAAAATTTTTTCCTTGCGTGACGAGATAGGCGACGACGCAGACGACGCCGAGGATGATGTGCGTGACGACGTAGGGATCGACCGGGTTCTCGGTGACGGCGAGCGCGATCAGGCCGAACGCGATGAGGACGACGCCGATGATGCCGGAGATTTGCAGCAGCTTGCTCATTGAGCTTGGCGCGAGGCCTCGACCGCGCGGTGCGTGAGGAAAAGGCTCAGGATCAGGAGCGTCAGGAAATAGACGAGGTCGCGCGTGTCGATCACGCCCTTGACCATCTCGTTGAAGTGGTCGACGACGGAGAGATATTTGAGCAGTCCGGCGATGCCGCCGCCGGCGGTCTCGGCCGGCCACGAGAGAATATAGAGGAGCAAGAGCACGACGAAGCAGATGACCGCGGCGATGATCTGGTTGTCGGTGAGCGCCGAAGCGAATAGGCCGATCGAGACAAAGACCGACGCCATGAGGAAAAGCCCCAGATAGCCGGCGGCAATCGGCCCCAACTCGGGGTTGCCATAGAAAATCAAAATCAGCGGGTAGATGCCCGTGAGGCCTAGCATGATCGCCACAAAGGCGAGCAGGCCGAGGAGCTTGCCAAGGACGATCTCGGCGACCGTGAGCGGGGAAGTCAGGAGTAGCTCGTACGTGCCGGAGCGCTTCTCCTCGGCGAAGGCGCGCATCGTGATGAGCGGAATCATGATCACGAGGACGATCGTGAAGTCGTTGAGCAGCGGCGCGATCACATATTCGTTCAAGTTAAGCGCCTGGACCGCGCCGGCGTTCTGGATGCCGGTATACAAGGTAAGGAGATAGCTGAAGCGGAAGAGCATGTTGAAGAAAAACCAGCCGCCGAGCAGCAGGAACCCGGTCAGCACGACGTATGCGATCGGCGAGACGAACAGGGAGCGGAGTTCTTTGCCGGCGATGGCGAGGATGTTGCGCATTAGAAAAACAGCTTCGAGTTTCGGGTTTCAGGTTTCAAGTTAAGTTCGGCCATCGAATCAATTCGGTCGCTCAGGCTTATTATGTGGTATGCGGAAACGAATGGCTAGCTCACACCGCCGCCGCCGCGCTCTCCTTCGAGATGTACCGGAGGAAGACCTCCTCCAGGCTCGCGCCCTGCGCGAGCTCCTTCAGACTCTTCTCGACCGCGACCGTCCCCTCGTTGATGATGACGACCTTGCTGCAGATCTGGGAGACCTCGGGCAGGATGTGCGTCGACAGGATCACGGTGCGGTCGCCGGCGAGCTCCTTGATAAGCGTGCGGATCTCGATGATCTGCTTGGGGTCGAGGCCGATCGTCGGCTCGTCGAGGATCAGCACCGGCGGATTGTGGATTAGCGCACCCGCGAGGCCGACGCGCTGGCGGTAGCCTTTCGAGAGGCGGCTCACGATGCGATCGGCGACGTCGGTGAGAAAGCATTTGTCGAGCACGCGCTCGAGCGCGTCGTCGAGCTCGCTCTTGGCGACGCCCTTGATGCGGCCGACGAACTTGAGATACGAGCTTACGGTCATGTCGTGATAGAGCGGCGGGTTCTCCGGTAGATAGCCGATGCGGCGGCGCGCCTCACGCGCCTCCTTGACGACGTCGAAGCCTTCGACCGAGACCGTGCCCTCGGTCGCGGGCATGAAGCCGGTCACAATGCGCATCGTCGTTGTCTTGCCCGCGCCGTTCGGCCCGAGCAGACCGAGAATCTCGCCGTGCTCGGCGGTGAACGTGACGTCGTGGATCGCGCGAAAGTCGCCGTAGTACTTCGTGAGCCCGCGCACCTCTACCATAAGATCAATTGATGTAAAGGGTTGCCGACTCTTTGTCAAGTTTTTGTGGCGCACGGCACCCAGGTTTGCTTCGCGCGCACTCCGCGCGCTATCATCGAGCCGATGCGACAGCGGTGGCTCGCGGCGATCATTCTCGCGCTTCTCTCCGCCTGCATGCCGGGCGAGATCCCGAAGCAGTCGCTGCAGTTCGCCGAGGAAAATCCCGCGCGCAGGCGCGCCGAGAGCCGCAGCTTCGACACGACCGACGAGACGAAGCTTCTCACCTCGAGCGCGGCGGTGCTGAAAGAGCTCGGCTTCAAGGTGGATGTCAGGAGCGACGAGCTCGGCGTGCTCGCGGCGTCGAAGAAAGGCACGGATTATAATATCGGCGATATCGCGACGGCCGCGGCCACGACCTTGCTCTCGCAGGTTACCGGCATCGGGTCGGGAACGGCGTTCAGCAAGGATCAATCGATGCGCGCGTCGATTGTGACGCATCCCGCCGCGACGTCCGGCGCGGTCGTAGTGCGTGTGACGCTCCAGCGCGTTGTCTGGGAGCACGACGGCACGTACTCCAAGTCCGAGCTCGTGACCGATCCCGCGGTCTACGCTGAGTTCTTCGCGAAGCTGGCCAAGGCCGCCGGCGTCGAAGCGCATGAGGTCTAGATTTTTGCTGCCGCGGATCGCTCGCTTGGCGCTCGCGCTCGTCGCGCTATCCGGCTGTACTTCCGACCTGCACGATTTCTCACAGCCGCCCGAGAGCGCCGCGATGCTCGCCGCGAGGCGCAGCCGGATGTTCGCCACCGCGGATATGCGTAGTGCGCTCCGCGCTGCGATCGCCGCGCTGCAGGAGCTCGATTTTATCGTAGACCGTGCCGACTTGGCTTCCGGCGCGGTCAGCGGGGTAAAAGCGGACCAGTATCTGATGCGCGTTACAGTAACGGCCGCGCCGTCGGGTGCTGATCGCCTGGTTATCCGCGCCGTCGCGCGCTATGACGTCACGGCGGTCTTGGAGGCCGCGCCGTACGAGAAGTTCTTTGCCGTACTTGCGCGCATTCTCGCCCTCGAACCGCTTCCCCCCGGATAGCCAAAATCGTCCGAAGTACGCAGAATTTCACGTGCTTTTCGCTGCGCCCGGGCGTTCTTTAACTTGACAATCGGGCCACAATCACTATAGAAATAAATAGGCCCGTGAAGTTGCTAATCTCCCAAATCACCGAAACTCCGAAAGAGCTCGATTTTGCCGAAACTCCGGACGAGCTGAACCGTCTTTTTAGCGGCGAGAACAAGGATTTTAGCTTTCCCGACCCCTTGCGCGTCCACCTCGTACATTATCGGTCAGGCGCGGACCTCTTCTTTCATGGCCGCGTCGAGACGGTGGTCGAAGGGCATTGCAGCCGCTGTTTGAAAAGCTATTCCTTTCCCCTCGAGAAGGAATTCGATTTCGTTCTCGCGCCGGATTCGACAGCGGCGAAAAACAAGGAGCTCAACGCCGACGAGTTGGGTCTCAGTTTCTATCGCGGCGAGGAGATCAGCCTTGAGCCGCTGATCCGGGAGCAGGCGCTGCTGGCGCTGCCCACGCGTCCGCTCTGCGACGAGGAATGCCACGGGCTATGCCCGCGGTGCGGCGCCGACCTAAACGAAGCCGAATGCCGCTGCGGCGATTCCCATGCCGATCCCCGGATGGCGGTTTTCCGCGATATGAAGTTGCATCAATAACCCTCCTTTGATACGCCTTTCCTTCCGCCCGCGCGGAGAGAAAAGAAGGGATACAAACCAACATGCCGGTTCCGAAGCGAAGGACCTCCAAGACCAAAAAGAACAAGCGCCGCTCACACGACGCGCTGACGCCGCCGCAGTTTACGAGTTGCCCCAAGTGCGGCGAAGCCGTTTTTCCGCATCGCGCGTGCGCCGCCTGCGGCTACTATCGCGGCAGACAGGCGCTTCCCGTCGAAGAGAGCTGATCCTTCCCGCGTATGGTGAAAATCGCCGTTGACGCCATGGGCGGAGACCACGCCCCCGACGCCATCGTCGCCGGGGCGCTGTCCGCGGCTCGTGAGCTCGGCGTTGAGATCGTCTTGGTCGGTCGCAAGGAGGCGATCGAGCCGAAGCTCGAGCATCGCTCGCTTGCGCCCGCGGTGCGCATTGCCCACGCGGCGGAAGCGGTCGCCATGGATGAATCGCCGAGCGCCGCGATCCGCAAGCGCGATTCCTCTCTCGCGGTTGCCTACGATTTGATGAATCGCGGCGAGGTGCAGGCGGTCGTCAGCGCCGGCAACTCCGGCGCGATGATGGCAGTCGGAATGTTCGTCGTCGGTAAGCTGCCGCAGGTCGATCGGCCGGCGATCTCCGTCGTGATTCCCACACCCGGCAAAGGCACCGTGATCATCGATGCCGGGGCCAACGTCGACTGCAAACCCCGCCAGCTCGTGCAGTTCGCGACCATGGGATCGATCTATTCGGAGCAGATTCTTGGCGTGTCCAAGCCGCGCGTCGGCGTGCTCAGCAACGGCGAGGAAGAATCGAAGGGCAACGATCTGACGCGCGCCGCGAGCGAAGAGCTTTCGCGCACGCCGCTCAATTACATCGGCTACGTGGAAGGACGCGACATCTTCAACGACAGCGTCGATGTCGTCGTGTGCGACGGTTTCACCGGCAACGTCGCGCTCAAGACTATGGAAGGGCTCGCCTCCTGCATCGGCCGTATGTTGAAAGACGCGTTTCACGAAACCGCTTTCAGCCGCGTGGGTTATCTCATGAGCCGCGGTCCGCTCATGCGCGCCTATCGCCGCCTGGACTACCGCGAATACGGCGGCGCGCCGCTTCTCGGCCTTAGCGGCATCGCGATCGTCGCGCACGGCGGCTCCGGCGAGAAAGAGATCAGAAACGCGATCCGCGTTGCGAAAGAAGCGGTCGCGCACGACGTCAACCGCCGTATTATGGAGCTGCTCGTTCAGACCGACGGCGCTATCGCGCCTGCCGAGCCGCAGCGCATCTGGCAGCGGGTGAAGTCCAAGTTCACTGGTAAAGCCGGCGCCGAAAGCGAGACCAAGGGTGGCGGCAAAGTCTAAGCTCGCCTTCGTTTTTCCCGGGCAGGGTTCGCAATATGTCGGCATGGGAAAGGAGTTTTGCGAGCGCTTCGCGGCGGCGCGCGAGACCTTCGCCGAAGCCGAGGAGGCCTTGCACGCGCCGCTTACGCAACTATGCTTTGCCGGCCCGGAAGACGAACTGAAACTCACGGAGAACACCCAACCCGCCATCCTGACTCTCTCGATCGCCATCCTCCGCAGCCTGCAAGCTGAATACGGTCTCGAGCCGGTCTGCGTCGCCGGACACAGCCTGGGCGAATATAGCGCGCTCGTCGCGGTCGGCGCGCTTGCGTTTGCCGACGCCGTCAGGGTAGTACGGGAGCGCGGGCGTCTCATGCAGCAGGCCGTGCCCGCGGGTCAAGGATCGATGGCCGTGGTACTCGGGCTTACGGCTGAAGACCTCGAAAAGATCTGCGGGGAAGCCGCGCAGGGTGAGGTAGTCTCCGCGGCAAACCTCAACGGCGCCGGGCAGATCGTTATCGCCGGCGCAAAGGCCGCCGTTGCCCGCGCCATGACGCTTGCGCGCGAGCGCGGCGCGAAGCGCGTCCTGGAGCTGCCCGTCAGCGCGCCTTTTCATTGCGCACTCATGCAGCCCGCTGCGGAGGGGCTCAAAGCGGTGCTGGCGAACATTGAGGTGAAGCCGTTTTCCATCGGCGTCATCACCAATGTAACCGCCGATATCAATACGGACGCGAGCCGCGTCAAAGACTTGCTCGCGCGGCAGGCGGTGAGCCCGGTGCGCTGGGAAGAATCGGTAAAGCGCCTCGAAGCTGTGGCTCCTGAGCGCGTTCTAGAGATCGGACCCGGAAAAGTTTTGACCGGGCTCATCAAGCGCATCAGCCCAAAGCTCCAGGCGGATAATATAGAGACGCCCGACGATTTGAAGAAGGTCAGCGCTTAACGCAATAAGCGCTTATCGTCCATGATATTGCAAGGTCAGGTTGCATTGGTCACCGGCGCGAGCCGCGGGATCGGCCGCGCGATCGCGCTGGACTTGGCGAAGCTCGGCGCGCATGTCGTCGTTAATTATGCGACCAATGCAGCCGCGGCCCAGGAGACGGTCAGGGCGATCGTCGAGTCCGGGGGCTCCGGAGAGCTGGCTCTCTTCGACGTCTCGGACGAGCGACAGGTCGATTCCGGCGTGAAAAAAGTCGTTGACCAGCACAAAAAAATTGATATTGTAGTCAACAACGCCGGGGTGACCTCAGACAATCTTCTCGTGCGCCTCAAAGCGGAAGATTGGGACCGTGTTCTTGGCATCAATCTGAAGGGAACGGTCCACTGCACCAAGGCCGTCTGCCTCGGCATGCTTCGGGAACGCTACGGCCGGATCATTAATATTACCTCGGTCGTCGGCCAGACAGGGAACGCGGGTCAATCGGTTTATGCTGCTTCGAAGGCGGGCATCATCGGATTTACCCGCGCGATGGCGCGGGAGTTGGGCTCACGCGGCATCACCGTCAACGCGGTGGCGCCGGGATATATCGAAACGGATATGACGGACAAGCTTCCGGAGGATTTGAAGCAAAAATTTCTGCGGTCCATACCTTTGGGGCGGTTCGGCAGCGGCGCTGAGGTTGCCGCCGTCGTGTCGTTTCTCGCCAGCCCCGCAGCCGGATATATTACAGGGCAGGTGATCGGCGTGAACGGCGGACTGTTGATGGCGTAAAGAAAGGTCAGAGGAGGTGAGCGAATGGCATCATCGGTAGAGGCCAGAGTTAAAGAGATCGTCTGCGAGCAACTGGGCGTCAGCGAAGATGAGGTGACGCCCGATGCCTCGTTCATCGAGGATCTAGGCGCCGATTCTTTAGACATCGTCGAACTAGTGATGGCTCTCGAAGAAGAGTACGAGATGGAGATCTCCGACGAAGACGCTGAGAAGATCAAGACTGTTCAGGACGTCATCACCTACATCGAAGCCCATAAGTAGATATTCACGGCCGCGGAGGTGCTCGCCATCGGGCGCCCGCCGCAGCCTACAAAAGGCGATCGCAGGGGCTACGAATGGCCGGGCGCCATTCTCCTGCGATTTTCTTTTATTGAAAGCCAGCAAGCGTCCGGCATGTTCCCGGCCGGCACAGGGAGCGCTCGGATGATCGTCATCGGCTGTGACCACGGCGGCGTGGCGCTCAAAGATTTTCTGATCGAGAAGCTCCGCGCGCGCGGCGTAGACGTCGAAGACGTCGGCACGCACGGCGGCGATTCCGTCGATTATCCCGACTTCGGGCGGCGCGTGGCCGAGAAGGTCGCCAGCGGCGGCGCCGAGCGCGGCATTCTCCTATGCACCAGCGGCATCGGCATGTCGATGGTCGCAAACAAGTATCCGGGCGTCCGCGCGGCGCTCGTCCACGAGCCGAAAGGCGCGCAGATGAGCCGCGAGCACAACGACGCCAACGTGCTCGTGCTCGGCGGCGGCGTGGTCGAGCCACCGATGGCGGAGAAAATCCTGGGCATTTGGCTGGAGACCCCGTTCGCCGGCGGACGGCATCAGCGGCGCGTCGACAAGATCGCCGAGGTCGAGCGGCAGCTCGGAACCCGACTGCAAGAGAAGAATAAAAAGTAAAGGAAGATTTTTCATGTCGTTTCTGCAAAAGAGCGATCCGGAAGTTTTCGCCGCCATCGAAAAAGAGACCGAGCGTCTCGAGAACAACCTCGAGCTGATCGCGTCCGAAAACGCCGTCAGCGAAGCGGTGCTCGAGGCGCAAGGCTCGGTAATGACGAACAAGTACGCCGAAGGCTACCCGGGCAAGCGCTATTACGGCGGCTGCGAATTCGTCGACATCGTCGAGGATCTCGCGATCGCGCGCGCGAAGGAGCTCTTCGGCGCAGACCATGTCAATGTGCAGCCGCATTCCGGCTCGCAGGCGAATATGGCGGTGTATTTCTCGCAGCTTCAGCCCGGCGACACCATTCTCGCCATGGACCTGACCCACGGCGGCCATCTCACGCACGGGAGTCCGGTCAATTTTTCCGGCAAGTTCTTCAAGGTCGTGCCGTACGGCGTCCGCCGCTCGGACGAGCGCATCGATTACGACGCCATGCGCGAGCTCGCGCGCCAGCACCGGCCAAAGATGATCGTCGTCGGCTACAGCGCCTATCCGCGTGAGATCGACTTCCGTCCTTTTCGCGAGGCGGCCGACGAAGTCGGCGCCGTCATCATGGTCGACATCGCGCACTTCGCGGGCCTAGTCGCCGCCGGTGTTCATCCGTCGCCGGTGCCGCACGCCGAGTTCGTCACCACGACCACGCACAAGACGCTGCGCGGACCGCGCGGCGGCATGATCATGTGCCGCGAAGCGTTCGCGAAAACGCTCAACTCGTCGGTCTTCCCCGGCAACCAGGGCGGGCCGCTCATGCACGTGATCGCCGCAAAGGCGGTGGCTCTGAAGGAAGCTCTTTCGCCGGAGTTCAAAGATTACCAGCGCCAAATCGTCAGGAATGCGAAGGCGCTCGCCGCCGCGCTCGTCAAGCAAGGCTTCAAACTGATCTCCGGCGGCACCGATAACCATTTGATGCTCGTGGATTTCCGTCAGTCCGAGCTGACCGGCAAGGTCGCGCAGGAAACCCTCGACAAGGCCCGCATCACCGTCAACCGCAACACGGTTCCGTTCGAGGCACGCTCGCCGTTCGTGACGAGCGGTATCCGCATCGGCACGCCGGCGGTCACGACGCGCGGTATGAAAGAGAAAGAGATGGAGACCATCGCCGGCTTCATCGCACGCGCGCTCAATAACGTCTCCGATGACGCGGCGCTGCGCTCGGTCGGCGACGACGTCCGCGAGCTGTGCAGAAGCTTTCCGATTTATCCCAACCGTCTGCGGCAAGGAAAGTGAGCAGCGAGTAGTGAGTGGAAAACAACCAATCGTGCACTACTCACTACTCACTGCCCACTAACTCGCTTTATGAAGTGTCCCTTCTGCCACGAAGCCGAGAACCGCGTCATCGATTCCCGCCTCAGCAAAGACGCCAACATGATCCGGCGGAGGCGCGAGTGCGAGAAATGCGGCCGACGGTTCACGACGTACGAGCGCGTCGAAGAGACGATGCCGCTCGTCGTCAAGAAAGACGGACGGCGCGAGAGCTACGACAGGCTGAAGGTCGTTAACGGCCTCAAGCGCGCGTGCGAGAAGCGGCCGGTCAGCATCAACACGATCGAAGCGGTCGCCGATCGCATCGAGCGCAGCCTGCAGGAGCGCGCAGAGAAGGAAGTTCCAAGCTCCGTCATCGGCGAGGCGACGATGAAGGAGCTCCACGACATCGACGAAGTGGCTTACGTCCGCTTCGCTTCCGTCTACCGCTCATTCAAGGACATCAACGAGTTCATGGTCGAGCTCGAAGAGCTGCTGAAGGAGCGCAAGGGCCAGTCGAACAAGCCGCCGAAGCCGAAAAAGCAGGAGAGCCATTCGTCTTGAGCGATGAAGCCGACATTCGATATATGCGCATGGCCCTCCATCTGGCCGAGAAAGCTTCCGGGCGGACGAGCCCCAATCCCATGGTCGGCGCGGTTCTGGTGCGCAGCGGCAAAGTTATCGCCAGCGGCTATCATCGCCGCGCCGGCGGCGATCACGCCGAGATCGATGCGCTGAAACGCGCCGGGCGAAAGGCGCGCGGCGCGACTCTTTATCTCAATCTCGAACCCTGCAGCCACTACGGCCGGACGCCGCCCTGCGCCGACGCGCTGATCGCGGCGAAAATCAAACGCGTCGTCGCCGGCATGGCGGACCCCAACCCGCTCGTCTCGGGCCGAGGCTTCAGGTGCCTTAGGCAGGCGGGAGTGCAGGTTCACTCCGGAGTTATGGAAGCCGAGTGTCGGAAACTCAACGAAGCATTCATAAAATATATTACTCGCGGGCTTCCGTTTGTCTTATTAAAAGCCGCCGCGTCTCTCGACGGAAAAACCGCCACTGCGAACGGCAGCTCGCGCTGGGTTACCGGGCGAGCAGCGCGGCGGCGCGTGCACGAGCTGCGCAACCGCTACGACGCCGTTGTCGTCGGCGTCGGAACGGTGATTGCCGATAACCCGCAGCTCACTTGCCGAATTCCCGGTGGTCGCAACCCGGTGCGCATCGTTCTCGACCCGCGGCTACGCATTCCGCTTACCTCGCGCATGCTGACGGAGCAGGGGAGCACGATCGTTGTGGCGAACCTCGGCGCGCCGCAGCGAAAAGCTGCGCGTCTCGAGCGCCTCGGCGCGGAAGTCTGGCGCATTCCTTCGCGCCGCGACGAAATGTCCTTCGCCGCCGTGCTGAAAAAAATCGCCGAGCGGGAGATGGTGAGCGTCATGATCGAAGGCGGCGCGATCACCGCCGGCCTCGCTCTAGCGGCGAAGGTTGTCGATAAGATAGCCTTCTTCTATGCTCCGAAGATCGTCGGCGGCGACGGGCTTCCGATCCTGTCGGAGATCGGGACCAAGGATATGAGCCAGAGCCGGCCGGTTAAGCGCGTTGAAGTGGAGAGGATCGGTGACGATATTCTGCTGACGGGATATCTCGGTAATTAAAAGTCAAAAGTAAGAATGAAAGACATGTTATCCGCTTGGGCTTAGAATGTTTACCGGGATCATAGAAGACGTGGGCGAAGTCTTGCGCTGGGAGCGGCGCGGCGGCGCGGGTGTTCTCGTCGTCCGCACCGGACTTTCTGTCAAACAAATGGAGCTCGGCGCGAGCATCGCCGTCAACGGCGCCTGTTTAACGGTGACCCAGAAAAGCCGCGGCGCGTTCAAGGTCGACGTATCGCCCGAGACGCTGAAGCGGACGACTTTCGGCGGCCTCGAAAAGGGCGCGGCGGTGAATCTCGAAAGGCCGATGAAGCTCAGCGACCGCTTGGGCGGGCATCTCGTCACAGGCCACATCGACGGCATCGCCGCCGCGGAGAAAATCGAAACCAAAGGGGATTATACGTTCTATAGTTTCCGAGTTTCGCCGCCGCTCTCGCGGCTGCTCGTCGCCAAAGGCTCGGTTGCCGTCGACGGTATCAGCCTCACGGTGAACGAGTGCGGGCGCGGGCGTTTTTCCATCGCTGCCATCCCATTTACGTTAAAACACACGAATTTGCGCCACCTTAGGGTAGGTGCTAAAGTCAACATCGAGACCGATCTGATCGGAAAATACGTTCGGCGGCTGCTCCGGCGGGAATAGCTGCACTTCGTCCGCATCGATCGCGTCTCAAGCTTATATAGCATGGCTATTTCTCCCATCGAAGAGATACTCGAAGAGATCCGCGCCGGCCGGCTCATCATCCTCGTCGACGACGACAGCGCCGAAGGGGAGGGATTCCTCTGCGCCGCCGCAGAGACGATCACGACGGAAGCCGTCAATTTTATGATGCTTCATGCGCGCGGTCTCATCTGCCTCGGGCTGCCGGAAGAGCGGATGAAGCAGCTCGGTATCCCGCTCATGCTACAGGAGAGCAGTTCGAAGGTCGTGGGCTCGCTCGGCGCCTCGATCGCGCTTCGCGCCGACGGCGCTTCGGCCGCTTCCGCCGCAAGCCGCGCGCGCACGCTTCGCGCCGCTGTCGCCAAAGAGACGCGCCGCAGCGATCTCGCCGTCCCTGGTTACATCTTTCCCGTGCAGGCCCGCAACGGCGGTGTTCTCGTGCGCTCGGCGCGCATCGAGGCGGCCGTTGACCTCGCGCGCATCGCCGGTTTCGCGCCGGGCGGCGTCATCTGCCAGATGCTCGAAGACGACGGCTCGGTCGCGCTGATGCCGTACCTCGAGCGCTTCGCGGCGAAGCACAAGCTCAAGATCGCGTCGATCGCGGATCTTATCGCTTACCGGCTCCGAAGCGAGTGTCTCGTTAAGCGCCTCGCCGAGGTCGATTTTCCCACGATTCACGGCGGCGCCTACAGGGCGATCCTGTACAGCAACACCGCCGACGCCTACGAGCATATGGCGCTGGTGAAAAACGACATTCACAAAGACGAGCCGGTGCTCGTGCGCATGCACTCGGAATGCCTCACCGGCGATGTTTTCGGCTCGATGCGCTGCGACTGCGGCGACCAGATCCGCCGCTCGCTTAGAATGATCGATCAGGAAGGCAAGGGCGTGCTGGTCTACATGCACCAGGAGGGCAGAGGCATCGGGCTGACCAACAAGATCAAGGCGTACGCGTTGCAGGACCAGGGCCTCGACACGGTCGAAGCGAATCTCGAGCTCGGCTTCAAGGAAGACCTTCGTGACTACGGCATCGGCGCGCAGATTTTGCGCGACCTCGGCGTGCAAAAAATCCGCCTGCTCACGAACAATCCGCGGAAGATCATCGGCCTCGAAGGCTACGGACTGAAGGTCGTCGAGCGCGTGCCGATCGAAGTCGCACCGCAGGCGACGAATATCGAATACCTCCGCACCAAGCAGCGGAAGATGGGTCATCTTCTTTCGAAGCTCGAGTCCAAGCCGGGAAAGTAGCCGCTCATCGTCATGGTGCAAGCGATCCAGGGACGGCTCGACGCCAGCGGCCTCAAGTTCGCCGTCGTCGTCAGCCGCTTCAACGATTTTGTGACCGATCGGCTTCTCGACGGCGCGCTCGAGGCGCTGAAGGCGCACGGCGCGGACGAGAACCACATCGACGTCATCCGCGTGCCGGGCGCGTTTGAGATTCCGCTCGCGGCCAAACAGATAGCGGCGGCGGGCAAGCATGACGCGCTCATCTGCCTCGGCGCGATCATCCGCGGCGACACCCCGCACTTCGACTATATCGCCGACGCGGTGACGCGCGGTCTCGGCGGACTCACTCTGGAATACCGCTTGCCGATCTCGTTCGGCGTGCTTACGACCAACAACGTCGAGCAGGCGATGGAACGGGCCGGCGACAAGACCCAGAACAAGGGCTTCGAAGCGGCGCTGACGGCGATCGAGATGGCGAATTTGAAGAAGGACTTAAGCGTTGGGAATTAGGGATTGGGGCTTTGGCGTCGGAAACTATTCCAAGTCTCCTATCTGTTTTTTCGATCCCCAATTCCCATCCCCCAATGCCTGTTTTTTATGGGACCCCGTCGACAAGGGCGCGAGCTCGCGGTGCAGGCGCTGTATCAGGTCGAAGTGACCGGCGACGCCTCGGCGAAGTCTCTGGCTTTGTTCCTGAGCCATTTCGAGGGTGGCGCTGAAGCCAAGGACTTCGCGCGGCGGCTCATCGCCGGCGTGCTCGAACATCGTGAGGAGATCGACCGCCGCATCGAGCAGACGGCCGAGAACTGGAAGCTCGATCGCATCTCAAAAGTCGATCTTGTCATTCTTCGCCTGGCGAGCTACGAGCTGCTTTGCTGTAATGACATCCCGGTGAGCGTGAGCATCGACGAAGCGATCGAGATCGCCAAGCGCTTCGGCGCCGCCGACTCTTCCACGTTCATCAACGGCATTCTGGATAAAATCGCCGCCGCGAGCGGTCCCAAGGCGAGCTGATCGGCGCTTCGAGCAATGGACGACAGATACTACCCGCAAACGGTCGAAGAGAAGTGGCAGCGCGTCTGGGAAGAAAATAAAAGCTTCCGCGCGGTCCGTGACGACGCGCGACCTAAATATTACGTCCTTGAGATGTTTCCGTACCCTTCGGGCCGCATTCACATGGGCCACGTGCGGAACTATTCGATCGGCGATGTCGTCGCGCGCTATAAACGGATGCGCGGCCTCAACGTCCTCCATCCCATGGGCTGGGACGCCTTCGGCCTTCCGGCGGAAAACGCGGCGATCGAGCGCAACATTCACCCCGAGGCATGGACGCGCGACAATATTCAATACATGAATACGCAGCTCAAGCGCATGGGGCTGTCGTACGACTGGGACCGCGAGATCGCGACGTGCGAGCCGGATTATTATCGCTGGAACCAGTGGATTTTTTTAAAATTTTACGAGCGCGGCCTCGCGTATAAAAAAAGCTCTTTCGTCAACTGGTGCCCGTCCTGCCTGACGGTGCTCGCCAATGAACAGGTCATCGAGGGCGCCTGCTGGCGCTGCGATTCCGTGGTGGTGCAAAAAGAGCTGGAGCAGTGGTTTTCCCGCATCACCGCTTATGCCGAGGAGCTGCTGAACAATCTCGACCGGCTCGCCGGCTGGCCCGATAAAGTCGTCACGATGCAGCGTAACTGGATCGGACGCAGCGAAGGCGCGGAGTTCGATCTTCCCGTCGTCGGACGCGACGATCTGAAAGTCCGTATTTTCACGACGCGTCCAGATACGGCATTCGGCATGACATACGCCGTGCTCGCGCCCGAGCATCCGCTCGTCGACAAGCTTGTAGCCGATGCCGGCGAGCGGGCTCAGGTCGAAGCTTTCCGGGCCGAGGTCTCTAAGCAATCGGAGCAGGAGCGAACGGCCGAAGATCGCCCCAAACGCGGCCTGAGGCTTTCCTCGAGCGTCACCAATCCGTTCACCGGCGTGGCGATACCTTTGTTCATCGCCGATTATGTTCTGTTAGGCTACGGCACCGGCGCGATCATGGCGGTGCCGGGAGAGGATCAGCGCGACTGGGATTTCGCCAAACGGTATGGACTCGACATCATCGAGACCGTCCAACGGCCGGCGGATTGGACAGGCGAGGCTTACACGGGCGAGGGCGTCAAGATCAATTCCGGCTTTCTGAACGGACTCGACGTCGAAGAAGCGAAGCGGCGCGCCATCGATTGGCTCGTCGAGGGCGGTCTGGGTGAAGCCAAAATTAATTACCGGCTGCGCGACTGGGGCGTGTCGCGCCAGCGTTACTGGGGGACGCCGATTCCGATCGTTTATTGCGACAAGTGCGGCATTGTCCCCGTACCGGAGAAGGATCTTCCCGTGACGCTGCCGCGCGATGTGCCGTTCACCGGCAAGGGCGGCTCGCCGCTCGCGGAAAGCAAATCGTTCGTCGAAACGACCTGTCCGGGTTGCGGCGCTGCGGCGCGCCGGGAAACCGACACGATGGATACTTTTGTTGATTCGTCCTGGTATTTTCTGCGTTTTACGTCGCCGTCTTATGCCGCGAAGCCGTTCGATCCGACCGAAGCTGATTATTGGATGGCGGTCGATCAGTACATCGGCGGCGTCGAGCACGCGGTGCTGCACCTTCTCTATGCGCGGTTTTTTACCAAGGCGCTTCGCGACCTGGGGCTGACGAAAGCGGATGAGCCCTTCACCAACCTCCTGACGCAGGGGATGGTCAGCAAGGAAACCTACCGCTGCGAGGAGCACGAATGGCTCTTTCCGAGCGAGCTCGTCGGCTCCGAGGCGGAAGGCTGGCGCTGTCCCAAATGCGGCCGGCCGGCGATCAAAGGCCGGGTCGAGAAGATGTCCAAGTCGAAGAAGAACATTGTCGACCCCGAGGACCTGATCGCGCAATACGGCGCCGACACGGCGCGGCTCTTTACGCTCTTCGCGGCGCCGCCCGAAAAAGACCTCGAATGGAACTCGCAGGGCGTGGAAGGCGCGTTCCGCTTTCTAACGCGCCTGTGGCGCTTCGTCGTGCAGAATCAGGAGCAGCTGGCGGCGGCGAGAGCGCCGTCCGATCTCCCGGCAGATCTGAAGGATCTCAACCGGCTCGTGCACCGTACGATCAAAAAAGTGACCGAGGATATCGAGACGCGCTTTCATTTCAACACCGCCATCGCCGCCATCATGGAGTTGCTGAACGCCGTCATCGCGGCCGCGCAGAAAGAGTCACTCGATGGACGTGCTGCGGTCGTAAAGGAGGCGCTCGTGGCAATCGTCACGCTGCTCTATCCGTTCGTGCCGCACGTCGCGAGCGAGCTGTGGAGCGCGTTGGGGCAGAAGCAGCCGCTCGACGAGGTCGGCTGGCCGGCTTATTCGAGCGCGGCTCTGGAGCAAGAAAAACTCTTGATCGTAGTCCAGGTCAATGGCAAAGTGCGGGGCAAGATCACGGTGCCGGCCGACGCCAGCGGCGAAGCGGTGGAAGCCATGGCGCTGGCCGACCCGAAAGTGAAGGGCTTTGTCGCCGGCAAGGGCATTCACAAAGTCATCCAAGTGCCGCGCCGGCTGGTCAACATCGTGCTGGAGGGATGAGATGCAGCGACTCGCGTTAGCGGCCGGGAGCCGCGTCTCGTCGAAAATGAAGCTTCACGTCCGGAAATATGTCGCAATTCAGATTTGCCTACTCGCGCTCGTGGCGGGCTGCGGCTATCAATTCACCGGCCGCGGCGCAGCCTTTCCTAGCGACGTTCGTACGGTGTTCGTCGATCCGCTTGTCAATCGCACGAAAGAGGTCGGCATCGACCGCGAAATGACGATGGCGCTCAGGACGGAGATCAATCGCAAGGGGCTGCTGCGCGTCGTCGATCGGCTTGAAGATGCCGATGCAATCCTCAGCGGCATTATACGCACGTTCGATAGTCGCGTCGTGGGCATCAACCGGCACGACGAGGCGCTGCAATACGAGTATCTGTTGGTTATCGACCTGAACCTGCGGCGCAGGGCGCCGGACGAGCTCTTGTGGCGAACGCAGGGCGCGCGCTTTATCGATCAGTACGCGGGCTCGCGCGCCGCCGTCGTTACGACCTCGCCGGAGTCGCGCGCCCTCGGGTACCAGTCACCGGACTTGCGTCGCTTCACCGACGTGCAGCTCACCGAGACACAAAAGGACGAGGCTCGTAGCCGCCTTGTACAATCGGCGGCGCACGACCTGCACATGCGCCTGGTGGAGCTGTTTTGAGCGCCGCGCCGCGGCGGGAGTGGATTACGCGGGGCGGCTGGCGGAGCGGGAAAGACGCGAGAGCCAGCGCGAAGCGGTATTTTTTTTCACGATTCCCTTGCTCACCGCCTTGCCCAGCGCGCTGCTGACTTCGCGAAGCCCGGCGGAAATCTGTTCGGTGTCTTTCTTCTCTAACGCTTGCCGCGCTTTTTTGATCAGTGTTCGGAGCCTCGCACGCGCCTCTTTGTTGATCGCTCTTTTCTTCAGGCTCTGCCGGTGGCGCTTGATCGCCGATTGATGAATAGCCAAACGAAACCTCCGCAAAGTTTTCAAAGGCTTTATCACGGGGGTGCGACGGAGTCAACGCGACTCGGCAGTGCTGTCGTCGAAGGAAAACTCTGCGAAGTGACACGGTTTTTGTGCGCCGCGGCGGGGATGAAGGTTCCTTCAAACGTCGCTGTACGGCGTTTCATACTTCGGTAACAATAATCACGAAATTTTGCCAAGTTATTGAAATTACAATTCTTTCTTTGCGAAGATTTTGTGCAATTCGTTCCGATAAGCTATTTTCAGCCTTACGAAACGTGCACGCGAGCGGTTATCAACAAGTTATGCACAGCTTTTGTGGGTTTCCGACTTGACAAGTCGGTGACGAACTTCATTTTCGTGCAATCCGAACGTCAGAAAACAATTATATTTTTCGGATTCTTTTGGTAGAATCCGGCGATCCGAGATTGTTGCGGCTGAGGTGAATTACGCCATGATGCGTTTTTTTCTGTACACTATCGGCGCTGCGCTAATCATCGCCGCGGTCGCCGTCGGCGGTATTCTTTATTATTACGGCCACGACCTGCCCGATCGGCTCGATCTCGCGTCCACGTACGAGCCCGCAGTCGTCAGCACGGTTTACGACATGCACGAAAAGCCGATCGGAGAGTTCTACCTGCAGCGCCGCATCGTCGTACCGCTCGAACGCATTCCGAAGCACGTCGTCAAGGCGTTGCTCGCAGCGGAAGACTCGCGCTTCTATGTGCACCGCGGCATCGATGTGTATGCGATCGTGCGCGCGTCGTTCAAGAACCTCAGGCGCCGCGGCGTACATGAGGGCGCGAGCACGCTCACGCAGCAGCTCGTGCGCGGATTTTTTCTTACGCCGGAGAGGACGTTCTCGCGAAAAGTCCGCGAGGCGATCCTCGCCTATCGCGTGGAAAAAAATCATACGAAGGATGAGATCCTCTATCTCTATCTGAATCAGGTCTACTTCGGACACGGCAATTACGGCATCGAGGCGGCGAGTCGCGACTACTTCGGCAAGAGTGTCGGCGATATCAATATCGCCGAGGCGGCGCTGCTCGCGGGCCTGCCGCGCTCCCCGAGCCGCAACTCGCCATACCGCGACTTTTTCGCCGCGCGCGAGCGCCAGCGCTACGTGCTCGGCCGCATGCTTGCGGAAGGGTACATCACGCGCGCCGTCTATCAGGACGCGCTCCAGACACCTATCCGCTTGAACCCCGCTCCGGCGCTCAATTCGCAGATCGCGCCGCACTTTGTCGAGCACGTGCGTCGCGTTCTAGGTGATGAATACGGATTCCGTCCGCTGCTGCAGGGCGGGCTGCGCATCTATACGACGCTCGATTCCAATCTACAGGACGCGGCGCAGAAAGCGGTGCGGCAAGGGCTGGACGAGGTGCGGTTGCGCGTCAAGAAAAAATCGAGCGCGAAGGCTCCGGCGCGCGAAGGCGAGGTCGAAGGCGCGCTGCTCGCAATGGAACCGGAGACCGGCATGGTGCGCGCCCTCGTCGGCGGCTATGACTTCACGACGAGCCAGTACAATCGCGCCCTCCAGGCGAAGCGGCAGCCCGGCAGCTCGTTCAAGCCCATCATCTATTCCGCGGCGCTGGAAGCGGGATTGTCGGAATTGTCGGTCGTGCAGGACGGGCCGCTTTCGTTCCGCCTAGCCGGTGGAAAAGTCTGGGCTCCACAGAATTATGACAATAAATTCCATGGCCCGGTGACGCTGCGCACGGCATTGGCGCATTCGCTCAATAGCGTCTCGGTGCGTCTGGTGCAGCGCGTCGGCGTCGAGCGAACGATCCAGCAGGCGCGCAAACTCGGCATCGAATCCCCGATCGAAAAAAATCTTTCGCTCGCCCTGGGCTCGCCTTCCGTAACGCTGCTCGAGATGGTCCGCGCTTTCGGTGTTTTCGCCGGCGGCGGCAAGCTCGCCGAGCCGCTCTTCATTCTGAAGGTTACCGATCGCGACGGCAGCATCCTCGAAGAAAGCGAGTCGAGCGTCAAACCGGTGCTCTCGCCGGAAATCGCCTATGTCATGACCGACATGCTCAAAAACGTCGTCCAAAGCGGCACTGCGCGCGCGGCGGCCAAGCTGGGAAAAAATATCGCAGGAAAAACGGGAACGACGAGCGATTATCGCGACAACTGGTTCATCGGCTATAACCCGAGCCTCGTGGCGGGCGTTTGGGTCGGTTACGACGATCACCGGTCGATCGGCGATAAAGAAACCGGCGCGAGCACGGCACTGCCGATATGGCTCTCGTTCATGAAAACGGCGAGCGCAGACAAAGAAGAAGAGGATTTCGCCGTCCCGGAAGGGATCAACTGGATGGATGTCAATCTCCGCGATCGCTATCCTCTGCCGCTTTTCGAGAGTTCGCCGGTCGCAAAAATTCCTTATGTCTCCATGGGGCGCGCGCTGGCCCCGGCGCCGGTCAAGGATTCGGCGCCTACCGCATTGGATTCATTGCCGAAAACCGAACCTACGGTAGTCCCGGAGGAGCCTGTCGAAGGACGTCCGAGTCGGACGTCATGGTAAAATTCTGACCCCCTTGCAAGAATTTGGATCTTGTGTAATACAAATTCGTAGCAAGCAGGCTCTTGAGTTGTGGAAAGGAGGTGAACAAGGATGGGAAAACGAGTTGCTTCATGGTCAATGGTGAGCGTCTTTATCTTCACTCTAGCTTTCGCCGGATGCGGAAAGAAAGAAGAACCGCCTCCGCCTCCACCGGCTCCAGCGCCAGCGGCGCCGCCGGCACCTGATACGTCGGGACAGCCGGGCGCGATGGCTCCGGCCCCAGGCGGGATGGATACGTCGACGACGGCGGCTCCGGCAACACCAGCGGCTCCTGACAAGTCGGCGGAGAAGAAGAGCAAGTAAGGCTTCAATTCGCCTGATTGGTTTGGCAACCGAAAAGGGGAAGGGATTCCAAAATCCTTCCCCTTTTTTTGCAACTAGGCCAGCCGATCGAAACGCCTATCTACGTTATCGCGTGTCAAGCCGCCGCAGCGCGCGCAGTTTTGCCCCGTTGCCGGCTCCACGCGTATCGTCGATCGCGCGCTTCGTGGTGAGCTATAATTTTTGTCGTATTAGAGGAACCGTTTTTCCTGCGCGATGGCCGCGACGCCGTACATGACCTTCACGGAGCATCTCGAAGAGCTCCGCTGGCGGCTCATCAAGTCGGTCGCAGCCGTCGCGGTCGGCTTTATTATATGCTATGTCGCGTCGGACAGGATCTTCGCATTCATGATCGCGCCGCTGAAGCAGAATTTGCAGCCCGGCCAGAGTCTCATCGGCACGGGCGTCGCCGAGGCGTTTTTCATCGAGATGAAAGTGGGGTTGGTCGGCGGCGTCTTCGTCGCCTCGCCGGTCATTTTTTACCAGATCTGGCGTTTTCTCGCGCCGGGGCTGCTCGGCGAAGAAAAAAAATTGGTCATTCCGTTCGTCTTCTGCGCGACGGCTTTCTTTTTAGTCGGGGCGTATTTCTGCTATCGGGTCGTGCTGCCGGTCGCGTTCGGTTATTTCGTCGAGCAATACCAGTCGATCGGAGTCTCGCCCGAAATCCGCATCGCGGAGTATTTCAGTTTTTTTTTCCGGATGATCCTGGCTTTCGGCATCACCTTCGAGCTGCCGGTCTTCACGTTTTTTCTCGTCCGGCTGGGTATTTTGAACTACCGTCTGATGTGGCGGTCGTTTCGTTATGCTATCGTGCTCATTTTCATCGCCGCGGCGATTTTGACGCCGACCCCGGACGTCATCAACCAGACGCTGCTCGCCGCGCCGATGCTGCTTTTGTATCTGCTGAGCATCGGCGTCGCTTACGTCTGGCGCAAGGACCGCGAAGAGCCGACCGATGCTTGACATTACTGGAAAGGAAACTCGATGATCCCATTCGTCATTCTCGTTAGCTTTGCCTCACTCCTGTTCGCCGTCTTTTTGGCGCGCTACGTCTTGAGCAAAGACACCGGCACGGCGGCGATGCAGGCGATCTCGAACGCCATCAAGGAGGGCGCTGAAGCGTTCCTGGCGCGGCAGAACAAGACCATCGTGACGCTCGCCGTGGTGCTGGCGGCGCTCATCTTTATTCTCTACGGCTATGTCCGCACGCCGAGCCCTGCGGATCCGGTGCCGCCGCTGGAGATGGCGTTCTGGACGACGTTCGCGTTCATCCTAGGAGCTGCCTGCTCGGTCGTCGCCGGGTACATCGGCATGTGGGTGTCGATCCGCTCCAACATCCGCACCGCCGCAGCGGTCCGCTCGAGCCTGAACGAAGGACTGCAAATCGCACTACGCGGCGGCGCGGTCTCGGGACTGTTTGTCGTCGCGATGAGTCTGCTCGGGGTCGGCGGGCTCTACACGCTCCTCAACGCGCTCGGCCACGACCCGCAGAAGATTCCGTTCACGATCGTAGGCTACGGCTTCGGCGCTTCCTTCGTCGCTCTGTTCGCCCAGCTCGGCGGCGGTATCTACACCAAGGCGGCAGACGTCGGCGCCGACCTCGTCGGCAAAGTCGAAGCGGGTATTCCCGAGGACGACCCGCGCAACCCCGCGGTCATCGCCGACCTCGTCGGCGATAATGTCGGCGACTGCGCCGGCCGCGGAGCCGATCTCTTCGAATCGACGGCGGCGGAAAATATCGGCGCGATGATCCTGGGTGTCGGTCTGTTTCCCTACTTCGGCCTCAACGGGATTTTGTTTCCGCTCGTCGCGCGCGCCTTCGGGTTGATCGCCTCCATCGTCGGCGTCATGGTCGTCAAGACCGACGAGCAGGGCGACCCGATGCACGCGCTCAACCGCGGCTATTACGTGACGACCTTTCTCGCCATCGTCGGCTTTTTCATCTCGACGCGCTGGCTGCTCACTGTCGATCCGGCGGCGCACCCCGAGGCAACCTCTGCGTGGCTTTACTTTTTCTTCTGCGGGGTCATCGGCATCGCGATGAGCCAGGCGTTCGTCTACATCACGCAGTATTACACCGAGTACAAATACCGGCCGGTGAAATCGATCGCCGAGGCGTCGCAGACGGGTCCCGCGACCAACATCATCACCGGCGTCGCTGTCGGTCTCGAATGCACGGCGATCCCGGTGATCGTCATCTCGATCGCGATCGTGGCCTCGTATTATCTAGGGATGATGAGCGGCGTGGCGCACGCGGGGCTTTTCGGCACGGCGGTTGCCACCATGGGTATGCTCGGCACGGCGGCGTACATTCTCGCTATGGATACCTTCGGCCCGATCACCGACAACGCCGGCGGCATCGTCGAGATGAGTCAGCAGCCCGAGGAAGTAAGAAGAAAGACGGACCGGCTCGACGCCGTCGGCAATACGACCAAGGCGCTCACCAAAGGCTACGCGATCGGCTCCGCCGCGCTCGCCGCGTTCCTGCTCTTCTCCGCCTATCTCGACGAGGTCGCGCACTACGGTATGAAGCTCGAGTCGGTTAACATCGCCAAGCCCGAAGTCTTCGTCGGCGGGCTGCTCGGCGCGATGCTCGTATTTCTCTTCTCCGCGCTCGCGATCCGCGCCGTCGGCAAAGCCGCCTATTACGTCATCAACGAGGTGCGGCGCCAGTTCAAGGAGAACCCGGGCATCCTCAAAGGCACTTCCAAGCCGGACTACGGCCGCTGCGTCGACATCGTCACGGTGGGCGCGCTCAAGGAGATGGTCGCGCCGGGCGTCCTGGCGATCGGCATGCCGGTCGCGGTTGGAATCGTCTTCCGCTTCCTTGGCGTCGGCGCCGAGGCCGTCGCGGCGCTGCTCATGGTTGGCACGATCGCCGGTATTCTCATGGCGACTTTTCTCAACAACAGCGGCGGCGCCTGGGATAACGCGAAAAAGTTCGTCGAAATGGGCAAATACGGCGGCAAAGGATCCGAGACCCACAAAGCCGCCGTCGTCGGCGATACGGTCGGCGACCCTTTTAAGGATACCGCGGGCCCCAGCCTGCACGTCCTGATCAAGCTGCTCGCCACCATCACGCTCGTGCTGGCGCCTTTATTTGTGTAGCACCTTCCGCCCGCGAACCGCGGCCGGCTCACGGCCGCGGTTTTCATTTTTATTCCCGTTAGGTAATCTAGCTCCGACGCGTGCGATACGCGTTGGAGCGCTCGCCCGGATGGTGGAATTGGTAGACACACGGGACTTAAAATCCCGAGGCCCCGGAAGGGGCCGTGCCGGTTCGAGTCCGGCTCCGGGCACCACTACATAAGTAATGCGTCGGCATTTGCTTTAGCCTTCGCAAGCGCATACGAAAAGCCGGGAAGGGAGCTATGTATGGCGATCGACGGCATGAAGGTGATCGACTTGGACAGCCATCTAGTCGGCGACCTGGATAACTGGGGCCAGACGATCGATCCCCGGTACAGAGAGTTTCTCCCGCGCCGCCTGCCGACGAAAGATAACGAGCGGCGGAGAACGCTCATCGGCAATCGCGTCCTCATCGGCGCGGAGCTCGGCCGGCAGAAGGCAGAAAAGCTCGAATGGGTGAAGCCGCACGATCTCACATCCGCGGGCCGCGTGCGAAACATGGATCTCGACGGTATCGACGTTGCCGTGCTCTCGCCCAATTCGACCGCCCTCGACATGCTCTGGTTCGTCGACGATCCCGAGCTCGCCGCCGCGTACGCGCGCGCGCAGAACGATTACATGAACGCCTACGCCGCCGAGCAGCCGGGGCGGCTCATGTGGGCGGGCGTGATCCCATTGCAGGACCCGAAAGAAGCCGTCAAGGAGCTCGACCGCTCGCGCGCGCTCGGCAGTCAGGCGCTCAACGTCAAGGCGACCCCGATACCCGGCAAAGAATGGTGGGACCCCTATTTCGACCCGATCTTCGACGCACTCGAAAAAACGAAAACGCCGATTATTTTCCACGACACCAAGCTCGGCTCGATGGGGCAAGAGCGCTTCGCGGAGAATTTTTTCTTTTCGCACATGGTCGGCCGCACCATCGAATCGATGGTCTGTCTGATGGTGTATCTCTGCGGCGGCGTGATGGAGAAGCATCCCGATCTGAAAATCGTCTGCCTGGAGACCGGGGCGTCGCAGATGCCTTGGTGGCTCTCGCGCATGGACGAGCATTGGGAAAAATTGCCGCATCTCGTGCCGTGGCAGAAGCGCCGGCCGAGCGACATCTTCCATGAAAGCGTCTACGTCGGCTGCGAGCCGTTCGAGGACAGTCTCTTCGAATGGGCGATTGAATATCTGGGCGGCGACCGCCTCGTGCTCGCCACCGACTCGCCGCACTGGGATTCGTCCAAGCCGGGCGAGGTGACGGGTCCCGTCGCGCGGAGCGCCAAGATCTCGCCGGAGAATAAGAAAAAAGTGCTCGGCGAAAACGCCATTCAGCTTCTTGGCCTCGGCTTGTAGGCGCCTCGCGATGCGGAAAACACTGCGCGTCGCGGCTTTTCTTCTCGCGCTTCTGCCATCGCCGGCCATCGCCCAGGGGCGCGCCAAAGTTACCATCGGCTATGCCTCGATGAGCTCGGTGGCGACGACGCTGTGGGCGGCGCAGGAAAAAGGCTTCTTCGCACGCAATGGCATCGAAGCCGCCGCGATCTTCATTCCCGGCTCGCCGACGCTGATCGCGACGCTCAATACCGGCGACGTTCAGTTCGGCTACACCGGCGGCACCGCCACGCTCGGCGCGGCCGTCGGCGGGCTCGATCTCAAAATGGTCGCCGCCTTCGCCAACCATATCCAATCGGATCTGGTGGTGCGGCCGGAGATTAAAACCGCCGCCGATTTGAAAGGCAAGCGCATCGGCGTTACGAGCATCGGCGGCACCGGCTGGATGGCGGCGATGCTCGGGTTGGAGCAGGTCGGCCTCAACCCCGAGCGCGACAAAATTTCCCTCGCCGCGTTCGGCGATCAGCGTGTTATCAGCCAGGCGCTGGAAAGCGGCACGATTCAGGCGGCGTCGCTCGCCGGCGTATTCGGCCGGCGGCTACAACGCGCGGGCTACCATTTCATCGGTGATATGGAAAAGATTCCTCTCGTGGGCACGAGCCTGATCGTGAAGTCCGACTATCTCGCAGCGCAGTTTGGCACCGTGCGGAATGTGCTGAAGTCTCTTCTCGAAGCGCACGGATACGTCCTCAACCCCGGGAACAAGGCGTCGGTCATAGAGCTCATGAGCAAGAAGCTTGGCATGACCGATCAGGTCGCGGCCAGCGATGGCTACGAGGATTATGTCCGCCGCGTCGACCGGCGCATGTTCGTCTTGATCGACGGACTGAAGAACATCCAGCGCTTCATGAAAGCGCGCAATCCCAAGATCGCCGACCTCCAGCTCGACCGGCTTGTCGACGAGACGATCCTGCGCGATCTTGAAAAGAGCGGTTTTCTCGACCAAGCCCTGGGCGCTAAGACGCTATCACGATAGGAAGTAAAAGGGTTCCGCACAGCAACCCGCCCGCCGTGCCGATTCGAAATCCGCTTCCGGACTCCCGAATACACCATAAAAGCAAGCCTCCGCTCAACGCGGCGCGATTCTAATTCGCGGCGCGACGTACACAACTTGTAAGCTCAGTTGTCCACACCGAGTGTCGTTCGCTAGCGCAATAAGGTAAAGCGATGTTCTTTTCGGAATCGCATTGCGCGGCAGCGGGCATCAGCGGCAGTCCTGACAAAGCGTGTCGTAAAAAGCCCCTCGCATGGTAACAGCTGACGCTGTTTTCTATGCCGCTTAACGGCATTTTACGCGGCACAACGTTTGCTCAAGGTTCCCCGAGATTTTCGGAACGCCGGCTTGTGGTCCGGTGAGGAGGAACCGATGCACTTCCTGCATACCCTGTGCAAGCAAACGTTTCGCGTTGCGCTATTGGCATTCGCGTTGTCGTTCTGTCATAGCGAAGCCGGCGCGGCCCAGCTGCAGTTGAGCTGGACCGATAATTCGACGAACGAGGACGGGTTTAAAATTGAGCGCGGCGCATCGACGAGCGGTCCTTTTACGCAGATCGCTACGGTCCTCACCAACGTAGCCACGTATACCGATACGGGGCTGGCCGATGCGACGCAGTTCTGCTACCGCGTCCGCGCTTACAATACCGGCGGCGATTCGGGCTATACCAATACGGCTTGCGCGACCACGACCGCGACCTTGACGCTCGCCAAAGCCGGCAACGGCACCGGCAGTGTGGGCAGTACGCCGTCCGGCATCACGTGCGGCTCGACTTGTTCCGCGAGCTACTCGGCGGGAGCTTCCGTGACGCTGACGGCGACGCCATCGGCGGGATCCGTTTTCACCGGCTGGAGTGGCGCATGCACCGGAACCGGCACCTGCGTAGTCACGATGACCGCGGCACAATCGGTGACCGCGACATTTACTTTGCAGACTTTTAATCTGACGCTTACCAAGGCCGGGGCGGGGACCGGCACCGTGGCGAGCTCGCCGTCGGGCATCAATTGCGGCGCGACCTGCTCCGCAAGCTTCAACAACGGTACGTCGGTCACGCTGACGCCAACAGCGGCGTCCGGATCGACGTTCGCGGGCTGGAGCGGCGTGTGCAGCGGGACGGGCTCGTGCGTCGTCTCGATGACGTCGGCGCAATCCGTAACCGCAACGTTTAACCTGCAGACCTTTGCGCTGACGCTCACCAAGGCCGGCGCGGGCAGCGGCAATGTGACCAGCTCTCCGGCTGGAGTCGATTGCGGTGCCACGTGCTCGGCCAGCTTCAACAGCGGAACTTCCGTAACGCTCACGCCAACGGCTGCATCGGGCTCGACTTTCGGCGGCTGGAGCGGCGCATGCACCGGGACAGGCGCATGCACGGTCTCGATGACGTCGGCAAAATCCGTCACGGCGACATTCAACCTGCAAACGTTCGCGCTTACGGCGACGAAGAGCGGCACGGGCGCCGGAACGATCACCAGCTCCCCGGCGGGCATCAACTGCGGCTCGACCTGCTCGGCCAATTATACGGTCGGAACTTCGGTGACGCTTACGGCCACCGCCGCATCCGGCTCAACGTTCGCGGGCTGGAGCGGGGCGTGCACCGGCGCGGGCGCGTGCGTCGTCACGGTCGACGCCGCGAAGTCCGTCGGAGCGGCTTTCAATACGACTCCGCCAAGCCCGCCTGGCGGATTATCGATCAATTGATTGTAGCCGGCGCGGTGGGCTGATGCCTGCCGCGCGGGCTATTTTTCTAAATTTCGCGGCCGACTCCGGCCGCGCGCGCTTTGTCGTGCGCGAGCCGCGCGAGCGCCATGAAGCCCACGCCCTGATCACTGTTCTGCTTAAAGAGTGTGATCTGGTTGCCGTCCGTCCGTCCGCTAGCCTCGCCCGCCAATACGGCGCTCAAGTCGACGACCTCGTCCCATTCGATGACTCCATTCGCGACCGGCTCGACGAAATCTCCCTGCTCGTCATAGACCGCCTGCTGGCGCAGGGTAGCGACGATGACATCCGCGCGCCGGAGCACCTCGTCGTCCAATTCGCGGCGCGGCCGGTCGAGCAATCCCTCTTGAACGATCTCTTTGTTGCTCGCGACGATCGAGGTCATGTGCTGACCCGGCTCGAGCCATTCCCCGTGCAGCACGGGCACGTTGCTGCCCGTTGCGCAGACGATCAGATCCGATCCCCGGGCGACCTCCTCGGGGCTGGCGGCGGCGACGAGCTCGGCGTCGACGTGCGGCTGCATGAGCGCGCAGAACGCGCGGCGGTTTTCGGCGCTGCGGCTGAAGACTTTGACTTTGCGGATCGGCCGCAGCGTGCACATGACTTTTAAATGCCGCCGGGCCTGTCGCCCCGTTCCGTAGAGGCCCATCACGCGACAGTCGTCGCGCGCGAGCCGCTTCGTTCCGACGGCGCTCGTGATCGCCGTCTCGGTGGCAATGTCGTTGTCGTCGAAATCGTAGAGCGGAATGCAGCCGACGATGATGGCGAGCAGGGCCGCGCTCTCGCTGTCGTAAGCGAGATACACGCGTTTTCCCGCGGCGGCGTAGGTCTGGTCCGCCTTCGTGAAGCGATGCCGCTCGTAGTGGATGAATGTGCCGGCGATGCCGAGGTCGACCGAGCCGCCGGAATGGATATTGATGCGCCGGTCGCCGGCGGTCATGCGCTGACGCGGCAGGCTGAAGCGCGGGTGGTGCGCCTGATCGCGAAAGCCGCGCTCGACCGCGCCGATCGCCTCCTCGATCGAGATCAGCCCCTTCAATTCTTCCGCTTTGAGCAATAACGCCATAGAGTCCTCCCTTTGCAGCGCTCACCATAGGCGTTTCGCCCGAGGGCTTCAAATCCTCGTTGGCAAAATATTTCGATTGCGATAAGAACGTTGACTCTCGACTGTTCGTGCGGCGAGCCGATGAAACGAGCGAGCGCGATAGCGGCGATCCTGGCGGCGGTGGTCCTGTCCGCCGTCCCTTCGTGGTCGCAGGAAAAAATCCGCCTCGGCTTGAGCTCGGTAAGCGCGATCCACAGCGCGGTGTGGGTGGCGGAGCAGAAAGGGCTTTTTCGCAAACACGGTCTGGACCCCGAGATCATCGTCATCGGCGGCGCCGCGCCGATGGCCGTCAGCGCGCTGCTCGCCGGCGATATCCAGTTCGCTACCGCGGCGGGCGATGCGGTCATCAATTCCAACCTGCGGGGCGGCGACACCGTCATGGTAGCCGGCGTCATCAACAGCGGTCTCCAGCGGCTCGTCGCCAGGCCGGAGATCAGAAGTCAGGCTGATATCAAGGGCAAGAAGATCGGCGTGACGCGCATCGGCGCCGTGTCGCACGCGGCGCTCTTGATCATCCTCCGCCGCTGGGGCATGACGGAGAACGACGTGCAGGTCATTCAGGTCGGCTCATCGCCCAACATGCTCACGAGCCTCGACAAAGGCGGCATCAGCGGCGCGGTGTTGACGCTTCCTTCGATTTTCGTCGCCGAGGACCGCGGCTACCGGACGCTCGCCGATCTCGCCGACCTCAACATTTCGTATCTGCACGCGATGATGGTGACGACGCGGAGTTATCTCCGCGCGCAACGCGACCGTGCGAGAAGATTTCTCCTCGGCTATCTCGAAGGCATCGCCTATTTCAAGCAGCACCGAGACGAGAGCCTCGAAATCGTGAAAAAAAAGCTCCGCATCACGGAGGCGCAGCAGGGAAACCTCGAGCGCGCCTATGATCTGCTGACGGCGAAATATTACGAGACGATACCTTATCCTTCGATGAAAGGCGTCGAGACCGTTCTCGGCTTCGTCGAGAACCCGAAGGCGAGGTCCGCGGATCCGAAATCGTTCGTCGACGAAAGCCTACTCAAGGACATCGAAGCGAGCGGCCTCGTTAAAACGCTTTACGAGAAATGAAATGATCAACGGTGCGCTCGACGGAACAAGGGCCATCGACGTCAGCGGGCACGTCGCCGGTCCGTACGCCGGCAGTCTCCTCGGCGACTTGGGGTGCGAAGTCATCAAGGTCGAGCTGCCGGGCGAGGGCGATACGCATCGGGGCCGCAATCCGAAATACGAAGGCTACGGCCCGAGCTTTCGCGCGCTCAACCGCAACAAGAAGAGCATCACGCTCAACCTGCGCGAGCGCGAGGGGAAGAAAATTCTTCTCGATCTGCTCGCGACCGCCGATATCCTCATAGAAAACTTCCGGCCGTCGACCCGGCAGAAGCTCGGCCTCGATTACGCGGAGCTCGCGAAGCTCAACGCCAAATTGATCCACTGCTCGATCTCCGGCTACGGCCAGAGCGGCCCGTACCGCGACAAGCCCGGCTTCGACACGATCGGCCAGGCGCTCTCGGGCATGATAAGTCTGGTCACCGACCTCGACGATCCCAAGGTCGCGGGCGTGTCGTTCGTCGATCATTCCGCCGGAATCTTCGCCGCCCACGGAATCATGGCGGCGCTGTTAGCGCGGCAAAAAACGGGGCAGGGCCAGTTCGTCGATGTGTCGCTGCTGCAGGTCGCCGTCGCCTTCATCGAATCGCACGTCGCGGATTATTTGAACGGCGGCGAGGCGGTCTCGCGCGAGAATTTCCCCAAGGGCCGCATCTACAGCCTGCTCGATTGCGACGGCAAGCCGTTCATGGTCCATCTCTCCGGCCATAATAAAGCGTGGGAGGGGCTGCTGCGGGCCGCCGAGCTCGATCATCTCATCGGCGACCCCCGTTTCGCCTCGCGCCGCCACCGCACGGAGCGGCACAACGAGATCGTCGCATTTCTGCGCGAGAAATTTCGCGCCAAGCCGCGGAGCTACTGGCTGCCGCGGCTCGACGAAAACGATATTCCCAACGCGCCGATCAACACGATCGCCGAGGTCTTCGACGATCCGCAGATCCGCCACATGGGAATTCCCAAGGCGATCCATCATCCTGCGATGGGCGCGAGCAATCTCGTCGGCAGTCCGATCGACCTGACCGGCACGCCGCCGAAATTTTATCGAGCGGCGCCGGTTCTGGGCGAGCACACCGAGGAAATCCTCGGCCGGCTCGGCTACGACACGCGCGCGATCGCGGAGCTGCGCGCCGCCGGCGTGATATAGATAGTCGAGAAAAAGGAGACGCACATGGATTTCAACCTGCACGAAGACCCGCCCGAGCTCGCGGATTTCCGCCGCGAGGTTTCCGCCTGGATGGCCGAGAATATGCGCGGCGGCGAGCATCTCCGCTGGTCGGCGTCGTGGTCGACGCGCGAGAACGAGGAGGAGTACCGCTTCCGCCGCAAGCTCGCGAACAAGCTCGGCGGGAAAGGCTGGCTCTTTCCGATGTTTCCGAAAGAATACGGCGGGGCAGGCCTCACGATCGACCATCAGATCGTGCTCGAGACAGAATTGATCAAATACGGACTCAACCTCTCGCATGTGTTTTACACGCTCGCGCGCATCGTCGCGCCGGTCGTGCTCAAGTGGGGCACGGAAGAGCAAAAGCGCGAGCTGCTCCCGCCGATGACGCGCGGAGAAATCTCCATCTGGCAGGTGCTGACCGAGCCGCAGGGAGGCAGCGACGTCGCCAATTGTCAGACCAAGGCGATCCGCGACGGCGATGATTACGTGGTCACCGGACAAAAGGTCATGGTCGGCCACCATGTGCCGCCCGATTATCTCTGGACGCTCGTGTGCACGAACCCGCAGGGGAAGCGGCACGAAAATCTCGGCTGGATCCATATTCCGGCTAATCTTCCCGGCATCGAGATCCAGCACATGCATCTCATGATGGGCATCAAGAACGCGGTTTTCTTCGACGGCGTGCGCGTGCCGGCGAAGTACCTCGTCGGCGGCGAGAACAACGGGTGGAAAGTCGCCAATACGCACCTCGAGCTCGAGCATGGCGGCGACGGCCGCATCGGGGTCGATCCGCTGGTCGAGCGCGTCGTCGAATACTGCCAGAAAAACGGAATCGCGGGGCAAAAACTGATCGAAGACGAGCGCATCCGCGATACGATCGCCGACATCGTGCTGGAGCTGAACACGCTCCGCCGCTTCAACCAGCGGAATTTTTACCATCGCTTCGCGCGCAAGCCGCACCCGTACGGCGGGGTGCAGCAGCGTTATTTCCAGCGCATGGCGCGCCTTCGCAACGGCGACCGGCTGCAGCAGATCATGGGCATCGACGCGCTGGTTCAGGACCTCTCGGTCCACGAGGTGGTGGATTTCGAGTACGCCGTGCGCACGGGACCGGGACAGCTCCACGGCGGCGGCACGCTCGACACCGACCGGCTCGTCTTCGCGCGCCGGGTCGGCATCGGCAGGCCGCTGGTAGAGAAGGCGCCGGAGACGATTTAGCGCATCGACGAGCGAGGGATTTATGGATCTAACGCTGAGCGAAACCCAGGAGATGCTTAAAAAGGTCGCGGCGGACTTCGTCAAGGCGGAAGTCCCCGCGCATCAGATGACGCAATGGTATCAACTCAAGGAAACGTTCCGGCCTGAAATCTATCGCAAAGCGGCCGGGCTCGGCTGGGTCGGCATGCTGCTGCCCGAGGCGTACGGCGGCGCGGGCGCGAGCTACACCGACTGCGCGGTCGTCTTCGAGGAGCTTGGCCGCGGCCCCGTGCCGGGGCCGCTCTTTTCCGCGGGTACGCTCGGCGCGCAAATCGTTTTCGAAGGCGGTTCCGAGGAGCAGAAAAAAAGCTGGCTGCCGCAAATCTGCGCCGGCAATATGATTCCAGTGCCCGCGCTCGCCGATACGGCGGCCGCGTGGGGGCCGGAGAGCGTCGAGACGCGTCTCGCGAAGAGCGGAGACGGTTTGACTCTCACCGGTAAGAAGCGGTTCGTCTTCGACGCGGAAGCGGCGACGCATTTCATCGTCGCCGCGCGCACGGACAACGGCGAGATCGCGCTCGTGCTGATCGATCGGAAAAGCGCCGGCGTTTCCGTCAATCGGCTGATCGGTTTCACCGTCTCCGCCGGCGAGGTCGTTTTCGATCAGGCGCGCATCGCAAGCCAAAATGTCCTTTCCGCAGGAAGCGGCTGGCGCGTTCTCGACGCGGCGCTGGAAAAAACGCTGCCGGTCCTATGCGCTTATCAAGTGGGTGGCTGTCAAGAGATCTTCGATTTCACTGTCGAGTATACGCGCTCGCGCGTGGTGTTCGGCCAGCCCATCGGCCGCTTCCAGCGCGTTCAGGACCACTGTGTCGATATCTCGATCCATCTCGACGCCGCGCGCTGGGCGGCGTACGAGGCGCTCTGGATGCTCGACACCGGCCAGCCGGCCAAGGCTACCGTTCACGAGGCAAAAGCGATCGCCAGCGAAGGATATCACCACGCGTGCAACTACGCGCATATGGTGTTCGCCGGACCCGGAACCGATTACGGGCATCCGCTCATGGCGCACAGTGTGCTCGCGCACACGATGTATCAATACCTCGGCACGCCGGCGCACCACAAAAGATTGATGATGGATGTGCTGTTCCCGCGGAAGTGAGAACCTGCGCGCGAGTCGGCAGAATCTATTTTCCCGGCGTTTGCGCGCTCACTGCTTAGCCTGCGCGGTGGAGCAACCCCAGTTCAGACTTATCGGCAGAACCGCGCCGCCGTATTTTTTCAGCGTGCCGCGATAGGTGTAGTGCCCGCCTTTTTTCATCCGCAGCACGGAGTTGCGCTGATCGTCCGGCGCGGAGACGAGCACGTCGTAGGTGAGTGTCCGAGGGTCGTGCTTGAAGCCCAGCGTCACGCCGCGAAGAAAACTGTCGCCGACGTATGTCAGATCGCCGGCCCATTGAACGCAGCGCCCCTGATATTTCTTCCACTCCTCGCGTTTTTGCGCTTCCGTGAGCTGGCTATGGTTGCCGAATTTGTCGTTCACTTCTTCGAAGGACACCGGCGGAGGCGCCGAAGGCTGGGGCTCGGTTGTCGGTTTTTCCGCGACGGGAGGCGGCGGCTCGGGCGGCGGCTTCGCATCCGCGTGCGAATTCCCGGCGTCCGCCGCTTGCACGGGCTTGCGCGCCGCCGGCGGTTTTTTTGCCGCCGTCTGAACCGGGCGCTTTTCGGGCGCGGACGGTTTCGCGCCGGCAGCGCGCTGGCTGTCGCCGCGGACGGAGGGGCTTGCCTGATACTTCGCTTCTCCGCCTTCCTTCGCCGGAGGCTCCACCGGAGCATGCTCGGATTGGACTTCGTTTAGCGGTTCCGGCGCCGGGACGCTCGGCTCATGCACGGGCGGAGGCGGTGGCGGCGGCGGATTCGGTCGCTTCACCTCCGGCGGTTTGTTGCTGGCGATAGCAGGCGCGGCGGTGCGCGCGTCGCGCGGGAAGACGAAGCCGTAACAATCCCCGAAAATATCCACGCATTTCAAAGGCGCGGCGCGGCTCAGGCGATAGTAGTTCTCCGCGGCTCGGTAATGGCCGAGACCTTCCGCGGCTTTGCCGAGATAGAAGTACGACAAATCGTCGGCGTAGCCGATTCTTAACACGTTTGTCGCGAGGTCGTTCCAGGCACGCGCGTTATACAAGGCTTTCGCGCGGTCGCGGTAAAGCCCCCAGGTGACCGCACACTGCATTTGACACCCGAGCCGTGCGTCGCCGTTTTTGAAGGCGTCACTCAGCTCGATACGGCCGGTTCTGCCCGACGTTATTCCCGTGGAAGGTACGGAATAGCAGGCGGAGGTAAAGATGGCGGAGACAACACCGAAAAAAATCCAAGCGACCGCTGCAGCTTTGTTGCCCATACGGATGCCGACTAACATGGGTATTTGGGATTTATCAGATGAATCCAAAAAGGGAAGATGCAGACCGTGCCTTGCCCCGGTGAAGACGAACTCTCGATCACAGTTTGTGACCCGCGGCTGTATGAATCGGGATCGGACTGTATGAAAATGACTACCTAAGGTTTTTCGAAACGCGCGACTTAAAAAATTACAAGCCGAATAATTCCTTAGATTTTTTCTCATTGACCTTCCCATGCCGCGGCGGCACGAGCTTTGCTCTGCGCCCGTGCGGGCGAATGAAATTTACGCCTCGGCTTTCGAAGTCCAGATGAGGAGGAAGTAATGCGGATCCTGAATCGCTTGCGGAGCGCAACGCCGCGCATCGCGCCGTTATTGCTCACCGTGCTTTTTTTGTACGGCGAAGTAAGCGCGGCTCAGCTGCAACTCAGCTGGACGGATAATTCCGGGAACGAGAATGGATTTAAAGTCGAGCGCGGCCCGACTTCGACCGGGCCGTTCACCCAAATCGGCATTGTCGCGTCGAATGTCACATCATATACCGATACCGGATTGGCCGACGCGACGACGTTCTGCTACCGCGTGCGCGCGTACAACACGGTCGGCGACTCCGGCTATACGAATACGGCGTGCGCGACGACCGGTTCCACGTTGACGCTCACCAAAGCCGGCGCCGGCGGGGGAACGATCACCAGTAGTCCGAGCGGAATCTCTTGCGGCTCGACATGCTCGGCGAGCTATACGAGCGGAACGTCCGTGACGCTGACAGCGGCGCCGGCGGCGGGATCGGTTTTGACCGGCTGGAGCGGCGCATGCAGCGGCACCGGCTCCTGCATTATTACGATGAGCGCCGCTCGGTCGGTGACGGCGACGTTCGCGCTGCAAAGCTTTTCGCTAAACTTGACCAAGGCCGGCACAGGAGGCGGCAGTGTGACAAGTTCTCCGGCGGGCATCTCCTGCGGCGCGACCTGCTCGGCGAACTTTAATAACGCCACGTCGGTCACGCTAATGCCGACTGCGGCCGCAGGCTCGACGTTCGCGGGCTGGAGCGGCGCATGTAGCGGCACGGGCGCCTGCGTGGTGTCGATGACCGCGGCGAAGTCGGTCACGGCGACGTTCAACACCCAGACATTCGCCCTCACGACGACGAAAAGCGGGAGCGGCGGCGGCACGATCACGAGCGCTCCCGCAGGCATCAACTGCGGCTCAACGTGCTCGGCGAATTATGCCCCGGGTACCTCGGTGGCTTTGACGGCGACGGCGGCCGCGGGCGCGACATTCGCGGGCTGGACCGGCGCGTGCACCGGAACCGGCGCCTGCGTCGTGACCATGACTGCGGCCAAGTCCGTGAACGCCGCGTTTAACGTTAAACCGCCATCGCCGCCCGGCAGCCTGTCGGTCATGTAGTGGCTCGCCTCGAAAGGCGATTTCCTAATTGACAGGCTGCGGCCTTTCTCGTTATCTATTGGCATCCGACGAGGAGGGCCGCGGCGATGTCTTTCTTCAGGCTCCTTTTATTATTCGTTTGTATATTCGTCTTGGCATCGGCAAATCTCCCGGCCGCCGAGCAGAGCGTTGCGCTGCCGGACGGCCCGGGCAAGGATTTGCTCATGTCGAAGTGCTTTCAATGCCACAACGAAGGCATGTGGAAAGACCAGCGCCAGGATCGCAGGCGCTGGCAGGCCGCGCTCTACCGCATGGTCGGCCGCGGCGCGCTCTGGACGGAAGACGAAATCAACACAATGGCGTCGTATCTCGCGACGCTTCCGCCGCAAGAGGCGAAGCCGTCGAAGTCAGAGGGTAAATAGGAGCCTATATGAGAGAGCTGGTCGCACGCTACTTGTCGCATTCGGTCTCGCGGCGCGGATTCCTTAAGGGTCTCACGCGGGCCGGCCTTACGCTCGCCGCCGCCGAGTCCATTCTCCAATCGCTCGATCAAGTTGCGCTTGCGCAGGAGGCGCGGCGTGTTGCGCCCGAAGGCGTCAAGCTCTTCCAGGGGAAAGGCGCCGCCGCGTTCGCCGAGCAATTGGTCGCTTCTGGCGTCAAATACGTCTTCGGCAACTCAGCGAGCGAGGACGCGCACTTCTACGACGCGCTCGTCGATCGGCCGCAGCTCAAATATATTCTCACGCCGCACGAGGGACCCGGCGCTGCGATGGCCGCCGGCTACGTGAAGGCCTCGAACGAGCCGGCGCTCGTGATGCAGGCGGGCTTCGTCGGCCTGGCGAACGCCGTTGGCCAGATGTTCAACGCCTTCAAGGAGCAGACGCCGCTCGTCTTCTACAGCTACCGCACCGACTCGACGCGCCGCTCGGGCCGCGACGGCTTCGAAGAAGTCGCGAACCAGGAACAAGTGGTCCAGCCGATCACGAAATATACCTGGCTTTCGCGCCGCGCCGACATGATCCCCGAGACCGTCCGGCGTGGCTTCAAGGCCGCCTGGACGGCGCCCTACGGCCCATCCTACGTCTCCTGGCACGCCGACTTGAACGACGAGAATGTCCGGACGGAGATTATCGCCCAGGAGAAGATCGACCCGCGCACACGCGTGCGGCCCAATCCTAAAGAGGTCGAGCGGGCGGCGAAGCTGCTCGTCGAGGCGAAGACGCCGGTGATGATCGTCGGCGACGAGCTTTACAAGGCCAGAGCGGTGGACAAGGCGGTGAAGCTGGCTGAGATGATCGGCATGTCGGTCACGCAGGTGCGCCAGCTGTTCGCCAATTTCCCCGAATCGCATCCGCTGTGGGTCGGCACAATTCCGAGCGCGCGCGTCGATTCACTCACCTATCCGAAGGACGCCGACGTCGTCATCAATGTCGGCAACAAGCTCCAGCACAACGGTCCTGCGCCGATCGTCGCGCGCAACGCCAAGTTCATCGATCTGCGCAACGACAATGTGTCGATGGGCAACGTGATCACGACCGAGGCGCCGCTCTTCGCCGACGTCGCCTACGGCCTCGATGATCTGATCGCCGCCGTCGAGGGGATTCTCACGCCCGCGATCAAGCAGAAGGCGAGAGAGCGCGCCGACGATATACGCAAGTTCAGCGAGCGCGCCAAGACGCTGCGCGCGCAGATCGTCAAGAATCCCGATTGGAACGAAAGCCCGCTGCTCGCCGACCGCCTAACCTATGAAGTCGCGCAGTTTGCCGACAAAGACGCCATCGTCGTCCACGAAGCGGGCTCGATCGGCTTTCATAGCTTCGAGTTTAACCCGCTCGGCGGCCGCGAGCTTTTTTTCTATTACGGCGCGCATCTGGGATCCGGTGTCGGTACCGCCGCGGGCGTCAAGCTCGCGCGTCCCAACCAGCAGGTGATTTGTCTCGTCGGCGACGGCTCGTTCATTTTCGGGCCGACCGCGCTGTGGAACATGGCGCGGCTCGAGCTGCCGGTGATCACGGTCGTTTACAACAACCATGCCTACTCGGGACCGCACAGCCGCGCGATCAACCATTCGCCCGGCGGCCGCATGGTCCAGACGGGCCAGTTCATGCACGATTATCTCGGCAACCCCGATATGAACATGGCCTACATCGCGAAAGGATTCGGCGTCGAGGGCGAGGTCGTCGGCTCGCCCGGTCAGCTCAAAGAGGCGCTCGCGCGCGCCAAGCGCGCGACCCAGGAAGGCAAGCCTTATCTCATCGACGCGCAAGTGCGCCGCACCGGCGTCGGCTGGGCGGAGCAGCCGTGGACGCCGCCGATCCGCATCGCACAGGAGAGAACGCGGAAGGTATGAGCGTTTCGGGCGGCAACAAAGTCTGCGCCGCGAAGCGTACTAATTGATTTTGACAGTGATGATGCCGGCGTTCACCGCGCCTTGCGGGCCGGTGACCGTGTAAACGAAATAGTCCGTTTGATTCGTCACACCCGTCGGCGCCGTATAGGTTACCTTTGCGCCGGCAATCGTAACGCTCCCACCGAGGCTCGAGACGCTGTTCGAAAGCCCATAGACGACGCCCGCCGGATTGCCGGTGATATTTTTCAGGTTGAATTGTCTCGTGCCCCCGGAAGCTACCGGAGCCTTCCCGGACGGCGCGCTCGGCGGCGTTGCGCCACCGAGCGCGAGGACCCGACTATCGAGCCACGCCGTGATCATACCAACGGCCGTATCTTCGATGCCGAAATAACCGTGGTAGTCGAAAGGACTACAAAAACCGATATCCTCGGGGTCGAGGCCGTTGCCGTCGGCTGTCACTCTGAGTCCGCCGCTCACGGTCGCGCTCGACGCAGTTGTGGTCGTCAGTAGAACGGAATACAACGAAGATGAACCCGACGGCGGCGAAGCGGCGCAGAGATCGCTCGTATTCCAGAGCACCTGGACCGGCCGCTTGACGAACGTCGTTGCCAGATTGCCCGGAGCTCCGACGTAAAGATATGTCGGGCTGCCCGCGTTATTCGTGACCGGGCTCGACAGCGAGATGCCGGTGGCGATCAGGTTCTGCGCGACTGCCGACAGCGCGCCCTTGCTCGTTCCCGCTAGAAAAACGGGCAGGTTCAGCGTATTGACGCGGTTCAAAATTTTCAAAATATCCACGGCGTGATTCGTCGACACGCGGTACTGGTCGGCCTGAGCCTGACAAGGATCGTCGGCAGCGCCGGTGCAAACGGTGCCGGCCGCGGGCAGATCCGAGGGTTTGTTCAGCGCGACCGTGATGTAGCCGGCGTTCGCTATCAACTGCGCCGTGCGCACGATGAAGTTTCCTCCGCCGGTCTCGTCGGGAACGCCTTTGACGGTATCGCCGGAAAAGCTCATATTGAAATCGCCGCCGCCGATCAAAACGACGACGCCTTTGGGCTGCACACTCGAGTCCGACGGCCAATTGATGAAATAATCCATCGTTACCGGTGTGCCGTCCGGCGCGACCCGAGTCCGCCGCCGGGTGTAGAAGGTGCAGTCATTCGATTTCGTACGCACCCCGATCATGCCGCTCCCGTCATCGGCAAGCGTTCCGTTGCGGGTGCATTTCGTCAGCGCCGAGATATGCGTCGGAAGATTGTCGACGCTGTCGTACACGCGCACGCGCGCTCTGCCGTTGACGAAATTACCGTTCTGATCGGTGGCGCGGAACTTATATGAATCTGTCCCGCTGGTGAAACCCGAAGCCGGAGTGTATTCGAGCGCCGTGCCCGACGAGATCGCGGCGGCGGTGCCGTTGGTCGGCGTCGTTAAAATCTGAAAAGTGAAGGTGTCGGATTGATTGGGATCGGATACCCAGGGTACGATGTCCGCGGGCGCGCCTTCGAGCAGCGGGCGCTTGGCGCCGGTCGCCTGCGGCGCCGCGAGAACCGGATGAATGAAGCCTACCAGAGCGACAGTTAAGACGATCAGCGGCGCGTATTTTTTCATCCTAGAGCTCCCTTTCGCTCCATTCTACTCCAGCGCGGAAATTCCAACCGTCGAGGGGGCACAGATATGCGCCAAAGAGTGACGGATGTCAAGAATATTTCGCGCATCGAAATCGCGAGGCGCGGCTCAGGGGCACCCAACGCGCGAAGCGATTTCCACGCGGAAAGAAAAGCTGAATCGATCCGTACGGATGTCGGCGGCGGGGACTATTCGAGTTCCCGCAACACCGCGCGGCACGGCGCGCCGTCGGCGCCGCGAACCTTGATCGGAAAGCAGATCAATTCATAACGGCCGGGCGCGACGTCGGACAGATCGACGCCTTCGAGCAGCGCCACGCCGCGCGTGAGAAACGCGCGATGCACCGGCACCTGCGCGTCGCCGGCGTGCGCGACCGACAGATAGTCCAACCCGACGAGCGCGAGTCCATGCGCCGCGAGCAGCTCGGCCGCTTCGACGGAAAACGCGACGAAGTTCGGCTCGTAATTTTTTTGCCGCAGGAGCGCGGAGTTCCGCGTCTTGAACAGCACGCGGCGGACGCCGTTAAGGTCGAGTCCGTGGAGATGCCGCGGCTCGATGTAGCGCTCCGCGTCGACGGCGTGCACGAGCGCCGGCCCGATGAAGCGCTCGAGCGCGAGGCCATCGATCGTGTCGCCCTCGGCGATGAAATGGAACGGCGCATCGATGTGCGTGCCTGCGTGAAGACTCATCGCCACGCCGGAGGAATTGTTGACGTCGCCGCGGCTCATGCGGCGGCGCCCGACGAGCTCGAACGGCGTCGACGTGGCCCAGCGGACGGTATCTTCGGACAGGTTCAGCGATATGTCGTGAAATTTCATAACGTCTCCAGGTCTCCGAATGCGCAGAATTCTGATAATCCAGGGCTGCTCACATGCTTTTTTTTCGCCAATCAATGTGCCATAGACGATAAGCGTACGGCATGGCAAGACGCAAGCGATTGAGCCTCAACGAGCTCGTGCGCGAGGTCGATGCGTGGCTTAAAGAAGAGCCCGCGAGCCCCAACCATGATCTGTTGGCCGAGATGCTTTACATGGTCCTCGATCTTGCCAGGCGCGATTTCGACCGCGGCGATCTCAAAGTCCTGGTCCGTTCCCTCCGCGAGGAGCGGCGCGCGTTCCGGCTCTTCACGCCGTACCGATCGGTGCGAAAAGTCAGCATCTTCGGCTCTGCGCGCATCGCCGAGACCGACCCTTACTACGCCCTCGCGCGCGACTTCGCTCAGCTGATCGCCGACGAAGGCTTCATGGTGATCACCGGCGCGGGCGAAGGCATCATGCAGGCGGGGCACGAAGGCGCGGGGCGCGCGAAAAGCATCGGCGTCAATATCAAACTGCCGTTCGAGCAAGTGCCGAACCGCTTCATTCAGGGCGACGCGAAGCATATGCCGTTTCACTTCTTCTTCACGCGCAAGCTCATGTTCGTCAAGGAAGGCGACGCGTTCGCGTTCTTCCCGGGCGGCTTCGGGACGCACGACGAGGCGCTGGAAGTCCTCACGCTGACCCAGACAGGAAAGAGTCAAATCGTTCCCATCGTCATGGTCGATCTCCCGGGCCGGACTTATTGGCGCGAATGGCTCGCGTTCGTCAAAGAGCGCCTCCTCGCCGACGGCTACATCTCGGAGGAGGACCTGTCTTTTTTCACCATTGTCGATAACGCCCCGGCGGCGGTGGCGGAGATCAAGCGCTTTTATCGGAGATTTCACTCCTATCGTTACGTCAAGCGCGAGCTCGTCATACGCCTGGTCGAGCCTCCCGCGCCCGCGCTTATCGCCGCGCTCAATAGAAATTTCCACGATATTCTCACTGGCGACATCAAAGAGACGCCGCCGCTGCCGGAAGAGCTCGACGATCCGGCGACGCTTTCCTACCCGCGGCTTCTCGTGCCTTTCAACCGGCGTAATTTCGGGCGGCTCAGACAAATGATCGATGTCCTCAACGGCGAGGTGTGAAGATGGCATTCAAACGCGTCGCGATTTTAAGCATCGGCGAGATGGGGTATCACTTTGCGCGGCTGCTGAAAGAGCACGGCGTGGAGGTGATGACGGCGGCCGGCGGCCGCAGCGAGGTCACGCGCAAGCGGGCGGAAAATGCCGGCGTCCGGATGGTGCCGATGGTTGAGCTCGTAGGCCAAGCCGAGCTCGTCGTATCGATCGTCGTTCCGTCGGCGGCGGAAAAAGTGGCGGCGGAGGTCGCCCGCGCGTTCTCACAATCCGGCCGCAAGGGCTGTCTTTACCTCGAAGCCAATGCGATCTCGCCGATGACGGCGGAGGCCGCTGGCAATTCGATCGCGCGCGCCGGCGGCTCGTTCGTCGACGGCTCTATCATCGGATCGGCGTCGAAACTCCGGAACGCGACGATCTATGTCTCGGGACCGCGCGCCGCGGAGATGCTGGCCCTGAAAGAAGCGGGTCTAAAGGTCGAGGTTCTCGGCTCCAGGATCGGGCAGGCCTCGGCTTTCAAAGTCGTCTATGCCGGGCTCACCAAAGGCCTTCAAGGGCTCTTCACGGAGCTGTTGCTCGGGGCGCGAAAGTTTGATTTATTGCAGCCGATCATGAAGCGGTACGAAGCGAGCTTTCCGGGTCTGCTCGACAGAGTCGGCGGCGGTATCGCCGCGCTGACGCTGCACGCCGGCCGCCGCGCCGAGGAAATGGCCGAGCTGGCCGAGACTTACCGCCACTCGGGCCTCGAGCCGGTCGTCGCGCCGGCGACGCGGAGGATTCTCGAAGAGATCGCCGCTCTCGATCTGCACAAGGCTTCGGAAATCGGCGCGCGCGACGGCGACCTGATTGAGACTCTGGAATTATTCTCACGCCGCGGGCTGCTGCAACGCAAAAATTAGCGAGGACGGAAGCCCCGCGCGCGCAATCGGATCCGCGCCGCGGGTGAAATCATTGTGTTCGTTCAACGGTAGAAGGGAGAACGCATCGTGGCAAAAAGGGCACCGATAGAAAAAAAGCGGCCGGAATACGGCTCGGACGTGATCGTCGATCTGATGAAGGCGCACGAGATCGAATACGCCGCCTTCAATCCCGGCGCGACGTTCCGCGGCATTCACGATTCGATCGTGAACTACGGCGGCAACTACATGCCCGAGGTGATTTTTTGCTTTCACGAGGAGATCTCCGTCGCGGTCGCGCATGGCTACGCTAAGGCGAAGGGCAAGCCGATGATGTCGATCGTTCACAACATCGTGGGACTCCAGCATGCCAGCATGGCGATCTTCAACGCCTGGTGCGACCGCGTGCCGGTGATCGTGCTGGGCGGCACGGGGCCGATGGATACGACCCGGCGCCGGCCGCGGATCGACTGGATCCACACGGCCCTCGTCCAGGGAAATCAGGTGCGCGATTACGTCAAATGGGACGATCAACCTTACACGCTTGCGAGCGTGCCGGAGTCGTTCATCCGCGGCTACCGCATCGCGACGACCGAGCCCATGGCGCCGGTCTACATCAACTACGACGCCGATCTTCAGGAAGACGCGCTCACGGGAGCGTTCGAATTGCCGGACGTGACGCGCTACGAGCCGCCCGCGCCGATGCAGGGGAACCCCGAAGCGATGAAGCGCGCGGCGAAGCTCCTGGTGGACGCCAAAGCGCCGCTCATCATCGCCGACATGTACGGCCGCAAGCCCGAGGCGATGAAGTCGCTCGTCGAGCTCGCGGAGCTGCTCGCGATTCCCGTGGTCGACAAAGGCAACCGGATGAATTTTCCCAACAACCATCCGCTCGATGTGACCGACGGCGCGCGCGAATTGCTGGAGAAGGCCGACGTGATCCTCGCGCTCGACGTGATCGATCTCTACGGCTCGCTCACGCGCGTCAACCGCACGACCCGCGTGTCGGAATACGTGACGGGGAACGCCAAGATCATCCACATCACGCTGGCCGACATGCTCGTGCGCAGCTGGTGCAGTGATTATCAGGTGCTGCAGGCGATCGATGTTCCGATCGCCGCCGATAGCTCGGTCGCAGTGCCGGAGCTTACGCGCCTCTGCCGCGAACTGCTCGGCAGTAAAAAAGGCGGCGTCGACGCGCGCATGGGCGAGATCAAAAAGCGCCATGACGATCTGCGCAGCAAGTGGCAGGCCGAAGCGCGCGGCAAGGCTGACTCCCAGGTGGTCTCGACCGCTTTTCTCGCCTATGAGATCGGCGAGGCGATCAAAAAACACGACTGGGTGCTCGTCAACGGCAGCGCCAACGGCTGGGCGCGCAAACTGTGGAATTTCACCAAGCCCCGCCAGCACCTCGGCACGAGCGGCGGGGCTGGCCTGGGCTACGGCATGGGCGCGGCGATCGGCGCGGCGCTCGCGCTCAAGGACAGCGGCACACTCGCGGTCGACATCCAGGCGGACGGCGACTTTTTGATGACGTCGAGCGCGCTGTGGACCGCGGCGAAGCACCGCATTCCCCTGCTCATCGTGATGCACAACAACCAGTCGTTCTACAACTCCGAGGAGCACGGCATCCAGATCGCCAAGTTCCGCAAGCGTCCGGTCGAGAACGCCGGCATCGGGACGCACGTTGACGATCCGGCGGTCGACTACTCCAATGTCGCGCGCGGCTTCGGCGTCCACGCCGAAGGGCCGATCTCCAAGCCGTCGGAAGTCCGCCCGGCGATCGAGCGCGCGCTCAAGATCGTGCAGGAAAAAAAGCTCCCGGCGCTCGTTGACGTCATTTCCGAGCCGCGCTAAGCCAAAATGGATGGGGAGCGACCGCCACACGCTTTTCCGCCGGGTCGTCGCGCAGGCGGGCGATGATTTCGACCTCGCACGCGCGGCTTTAGCCATCGCGCAGGACGAATACCCGGCGCTACGGCCGGAAACGTATCTCGCACGGCTGGACGAGCTCGCGGGCCGCGTGCGCGATCTCGCCCGCGGCGAGAGCGATCCTTACCGCCTGATCGCGTCGCTCAATCATGTTCTCTTTAAGCAAGAGAGCTTCCGCGGCAACCGGGGCGACTACTACGATCCGCGCAACAGCTTTTTAAACGACGTCCTTGAGCGCAAGAAGGGCATACCGATCACCCTGTCTGTGATCTACATCGAAGTCGCGCGACGGGCGGGGCTGCCGCTCAACGGCGTGGGGTTTCCGGGTCATTTTCTGGTCAAATACGAGAGCGACGACGAAGAGATCGTGATCGATCCGTTCGACAACGGCGAAGTGCGGACGCTGGAGGAGCTGCAGCGTCTCCTCGACGGCGTCTACAACGGCAAGATCGCGTTGCGGCCGGAATTTCTGGCGCCCATCTCCAGCCGGCAGATCATCCACCGCATGCTCAACAACCTGAAGGGCATCTACATGAGCGAGGAAAATCTCGTCAAGGCGCTGTCCGCGGCCGAGCGCCTGGTGATCCTCGATCCCGCCTCCGCGCCGGAGATCCGCGATCGCGGAACGCTGTATCTCAAGCTCGAATGCTTCCAGCAGGCGATCAACGATTTCGAGGCGTACCTACGACTCGCGCCGGACGCGAGCGATGCCGAAGATATTAGAGATCAGGTGGTGGAGCTAAAGAAGGGCGCCGCCCTGCACTAAATTCAACGATCTCCGCGCGCGGCGGCTTTGAACGTCGATGCGAAGGAGGTCGTCAGATCGAAATCCTTTGCAAAATTCGTGAGAAGCTTCCACGGGCGGATATGACGCAGCCGCATCTTCTTCAGATGCTCCGTCGTATTCGCCCAGAAGCGCTGGCGATCCTGGCGGGAGTAGACGGCGCGGTTCGTGAGCGCGTCGAATTTCACGTGGATCAACTCGATCTTCGGCGGCAGCTCGTGCTTCAGGCGCGAGTAAGCCTGCTGCCATTCCTGGATCTTGCTGCCCGCCCACGCGCTCTTTTGCAGGTGCGACATCTCGTCGATCACGCGGCGCGCCGCGTCGGTGTCGGGCAGATACCCGCGCAGCTTCGCCAGCCGCTTCTGCGCGCGCGCCCAGCGCCTTAGAAACGCATTCAATTCCTTACGGCTCGTGATGATCTTCGAGCACTGCTCCTCGACCGGATCGAGCAGCGCCTTGGCTTTCTCAGGCAGCGTCGCCTTCGCGCCGTTGTAGAGCTTTTGCCATTCGGCGATCTTAAGCGACTGCCAGATCTCGCCCTGGATTCGCTGGATCTCCTGCAGCCAGCGCTCCTCGCGTTCGCTCTTCCTGCGCGTCTGAAGCCAGACCTCCTCCATCTCCTTCACGAATTTGGCCCAGGCGATAAACAGGCGCGCGGTCTCGCCGGCGCGTTTCCATAAATGGACCGGGAGCGAATCGACCGAAAAGCCGGGGCGGCGCGCCTTTCTGTCTTTGAAGCGGAAGAAGCCGGCAATCATCGGATGCTGCTTCTCGATGATGGCGGCATTCTTATACCAAAAAAACAGCGACATGAGATTCCAATAGACTTTCGGATTGTGGTTCCAGCGCGAAAGGATGCGGATCATGTTCTCCTTGCTATAAAAGGTCCGCCACGCCTCGTCGTAGGCGGCCGTCCACTCCTCCGCGTTCATGCGCGGGTGATGGATCGTGGCGTGAAAGGAGTCGCGCTTGTTGAAGTCGGGGTCCATCCATTCGCCCCGTTGCTTCATCTCTTTATGATCTTGCGAGCCCGGCAGCGGCGTGAGCATGAAGAACGAGGCCTGGTCCGGGCCGATGGTGTTCATGAGATAGTCGATGTCGCGGCGGACGCCTTCGGTATCGTCCCACGGCAGGCCGATGATGTAGCCTGTGTGCACGACGATCCCGGCGTCGTGCCATTCTTTAATGATGTTCTGGTATTCCTCGACCTTGTTTTGCGCCTTGCCCTCGGCCTTCAAGTTCTCCGGATTGACACTTTCCATTCCGATGAAGACCTGCGTGCAGCCGGCCTTCGCCGCGAGCGGAACGAAGTCCTTGGGCTTTTTCGCGAGGTCGACCTGCATCATGAAGGAGACGTCGAGGCCTTGCTCGCGAAGCTTGATGATCTCGAGAAAGGTCTCACGCCAGAGCTTTTTGCGCGCGAAGTTGTCGTCGGTGAAAAAATAAAACCTGACGCCGTGCTCGTAATTCATTCTGAGCAACTCGGCGATGCTCTCCGGACTCCGCTCGCGCATCTTGCGTCCCTGCACGTTGATGATCGTGCAGAACGAGCAGGCGAACGGGCAGCCGCGCGAGGTATCGGCGGTGCCGAACGCCGGCTGGGCAAAGTGCTTCATCGTCTTCGGGCTCGTCACCGGGAGCGGCGATTCGCCGATGTCGACCAGGTTCTGTAAATCCTGCGCGTAGTGATAAAGGGGCTTCAGCTCGCCCTTTAGGCAGTCGGCGAGAATGCCTTCCCATTTGCCTTCTACTTCGCCGGATATCGCAGTGATCCCCTCGCGGAAAAGCTCCTGAATGTCGGGCTCCTGCTCGCCCAGCATCGAAACCGTGCCGCTTGTGTGAAAGCCGCCGATCATGACGTCGATGCCTTCGGCCCGGAACTGCTTGGCGAGATCGAGCGCGCGCGGGAACTGATTCGTCTGAACGCCGACAAGGCATACGAGCAGCTTCGTCAGCGGACGGCGGCCCCAGCGGATGATCTTTTTCACCGGCAACCGCTCCGCGGTCTCGTCGAATGTGACGACTTCGACGTCGATGTCGCCGAGCGCGCGGCGGCGCCTGACATCGTCGGTGAGCCCGTGCAGCACGTTCAGGGTATTGCTCGGCAATACCCCTTTCCAAAAGCGGATGACATAGCCGTCGTCGTCGTACTTGGACGGCTTGATCAAAACGATTCGGAATTTATTGAAAGCGGGCTTCGGGTGCGCGGTTGCGCCGCGGCTTGTAAGTTGTCTGAACATGTCTTATAAATGGTGCAAAACCGCTGGAGTTATCACCGTTTTACAGCCCCTCCTCTCCGATGTCAAGGCGAACGAGGAGCATCCATCGCGAATGATCCGGCTTGCTGGCGTTTCGAAGCTCTACTCGCCCGAAAGTCCGGCGCTTGCCGATGTCAATCTCGACATCGATCGAGGTGAATTCGTCTTTTTGAACGGCCCAACCGGGGCCGGGAAAACGACACTCTTGAAAATTCTGTTCGGCGGAGTGCGCGCTTCGGCCGGGGATGTCCTCGTGCTCGGACGCGACCTTCGGCGGTTGTCCTCCCGCGCGCTCGCGGCACACCGGCGCGCGCTCGGTCTCGTCTGCCAGGAGTTCAAGCTGCTGCCGTCGATGACTGCTCTGGATAATGTCGCGCTCGCGGCTGAAGTGACGGGTGTGTCCGCGCGCGAAAGCCGCCGGCGCGCCGCCGCATTGCTGGAAGATCTCGGGCTTGGGGCGAAGCGCCACGCAAAGCCGCCCATGCTCTCCGCCGGCGAGCGGCAAAAAGTCGCGGTCGCCCGCGCGCTCGTCAACGACCCGTCGCTGATTCTCGGCGACGAGCCGACGGAGAATCTCGACGCCGCAACCGCCGATGCGACCATGAGCCTCATTGAACGCGCGCATGAGCGCGGCGCTACAGTCGTCATCGCGACCCACGACGCGGCGCTCGCCGGGCGCTCCGGCCAGCGCGTCGTGCTCCTGGAGCATGGCCGCGTCGTCGAGCCCGGCGCCCGGCTGCGGGAGGCCGCGCTCTGAATCAAATCGCTTTCATTGCACGCAAGGTCGCGAAGAGCTTTCGCGAGATTTTCTGGACTCATGTGCTCACCGCCGGCACGGTGGCGCTTACGCTGTTCCTGCTGGGCGGCTTTTTACTGCTGCAGGAAAATCTTCATGGCCTCGTGCAGGGCTGGGGCAGCGCGATTCAGATCTTCGCCTACGTCGACGGCGGTCTTAGCGCGGCGGACGTCTCCTCGCTCTCGACGCGCATCGGCGCGTATCCCGAAGTCGAAAGCGCGCGCTTCGTGTCTCAGACCGAAGCGCTCGCGAGCTTCAAGAAGAGCGTCGGCGCGCAGTCGGGAATCCTCGAAGGCGTGCCCGCCGAAGCTCTGCCCGCGTCGTTCGACATCGCCCTCAAGCCGCCGTCGCGCGATCCGGCCTCGATCGCCGCAGTCGCGCAGCGCCTGCGCGCCGAAAAGGGCGTCACGCAAGTCGATTACGCCGCGGAATGGGCGGAGAAGCTCGACCTCCTCGCGCTCTCGCTCGCAGCGGCGAAGTGGATTCTGGGCGGCTTCATCGCCGTCGCCGCGCTTTTCATCGTGAGCAACTCGGTCAAGCTCGCCATCATCGCGCGCCGCGACGAGATCGAGGTCATGGAGCTCGCCGGCGCGCCGCCCGCGCTGATCCGCGTTCCGTTCCTCATCGAAGGCATGAGCCAGGGGCTCGCCGGCGCGGCGCTGTCGCTCGCGCTCCTCGCCGCCGTTTTTTCTCTCGCCGTATCGGCGCTGCCGCGCGCGACCGGCATCGCCTACGCGCAGCCGCCGCACTTTCTTACGATTGAGAGCTGCGCCGTTCTCCTGATTGTCGGGACGGCGATCGGCGCCGCCGCGAGTCTCTTCGCGCTCGGCCGGCAGCTCGGGCGATGACCAGGATCGTAACAGCTCTATCGCTTGTGGCGCTCGCGGCCGCGCTCGCTCACGCGGCGCAGCCCGCGCGCGAGCTCGAAGGCGTCAAACAAAAGATACAGCGCGAGCGCCAGGGCATCAGCCAGGCGAAAAAAAAGGAAGGATCGGTTCTCGGCAGTCTCGCGAAGATCGACGCCGACCTCGACCGGAAAACCAAGGACCTGAAACGCGTCAACGCTTTATTGGAAGCGATTCTCGCCGATCTCGCGCGTAAAGAGCAGGAGCTTCGGTCGATCGACGCTTCGCTCGCTGCGCGCCGGGATTGGCTCAAGCGCCGCGCCGTCGCGCTCTACCGCTGGCAGCGTTCCGGCAGCCCGTTTGTTCTCCTGAGCGGCGCCGACGGCGCCGCCGAAAGCATACAGCGCCGCCGCTATTTCGAGACGACGCTGGCGTACGATCATGCGCAGGTCGCGCGCTTGAACGATGAATCGGCGCGGCAGAAAGTGCTCGCCGAAGAGCTGGACGAAAAGCGCGCGGCGGCGAGCGCGCAGAAAAGAAATCTTTCCGCGATTCAGGATTCGATCCGCGCCGAGCGGCGGAAAAAAGAGGTGCTGCTCGCGTCGGTGCGGCGCGAGAAGGAAAGCCACCAGCGGGCTTTGAAGGAATTGGAGCAGGCGGCGCTCCGGCTGCAAAAGATGATGGACGAGCTTAACCGCCGCGCGGTCCTCTCCAAGCCGTCGCCGTCGGGAACACACTTCGATGCCCTGCGCGGGAAGCTCGACTACCCGGTGCGGGGGACGCTCGCGGGCGGATTCGGCGCAACGCGCCACCCGGACGTGCCGGCGGAGGTGTTCCGGAAGGGCATCGATATTGACGCGCCTTTGGGCGAGGAGGTCAGGGCCGTCGAGGCCGGAAAAGTCGTTTTTGCCGACCGATTTTCCGGCTACGGCAAGATGATGATCATCGACCACGGCGAGAGATACTATACTGTTTACGCACACTTAGCCGAGCTGTTGAAGAAGGTCGGCGAGCCGGTGCGCAGGGGGGAGCCGATCGCCCAGGTGGGCGACAGCGAGTCGCTGGCAGGCAGCCGTCTTTACTTCGAAATCCGCAAAGACGGCAAGCCCGTCGACCCCAGTCCGTGGTTCAGAAAATGATTAGCAATTTTATTTTGTTTGCGTTAAAGTACCGATACATCTTTTTTCGCTAGGAGTTTTTTCATGAAGTTGGTCACGCGCCACAAGTCGTCGCTTATCTGGATTTTATTCTGCCTGACGCTGGTTTTCGTCTTCAGCGGACAGGTGGTCACGAACGTTTCGGCGATCCCGCGCGAAGACTACGAGAACCTCGAAACCTTCACGAGCATCCTCTCGATCGTCAAGAAAAACTACGTCGACGAGGTCACCTCGAAGGACCTGATTACCGGCGCGATCAACGGCATGCTCAGCTCGCTCGATCCGCACAGCGCGTTCCTCACGCCCGATCTCTACAAAGACCTGCAGATGGACACGCAGGGTAGATTCGGCGGTCTCGGCATCGAGATCACGATCAAGAACGGCGTGCTCACGGTCGTGTCGCCGATCGAAGACACGCCGGCTTACAAGGCGGGCGTCAAAGCCGGCGACCAGATCATCAAGATCGAAGACGAGTTTACGAAGGACATGACGCTCGTCGACGCGGTCAAGAAAATGCGCGGCAACAAGGGCACGAAGATCACCATCTCGGTCAAGCGCGAAGGCATCGCCGAGCTGTTGAACTTCAACCTCGTGCGCGACACGATCCGCGTGCAGAGCGTCCGCAGCCGCGTGCTCGAGGAGGGCTACGGCTACGTCCGGCTCGCGCAGTTCCAGGAGCGGACCGACCGCGATCTGCAGAAGGCGCTCGAGACGCTGAGCAAGGAGAAGGGCGGGCTTAAAGGCCTGGTCCTCGATTTGCGCAATGATCCGGGCGGCCTGCTGACGCAGGCGGTGCGCGTCTCGGACATGTTCCTCGAGTCCGGCATGATCGTGTATACGGAAGGCCGCCTCGAGAGCCAGAAACAGAAATACTTCGCGCATAAAGAAGGCACGTGGAGCAACTTCCCGATCGTCGTCCTGGTGAACGGCGGCAGCGCGAGCGCCTCGGAGATCGTCGCCGGCGCGCTCCAGGACCACAAGCGCGCCGTGATCCTCGGCACGAAGACGTTCGGCAAAGGCTCCGTGCAGACGATTCTGCCGCTCGACGATAATTCGGCGCTGCGCCTGACGACCGCGCGCTACTTCACGCCCAAGGGGCGTTCGATCCAGGCCACCGGCATCGTTCCCGACATCGTCATCGAGAATCCGGTCGTGATTCCCGAGACCAAGGTGGAAGACAAGAACCGCCCGTCCTTGAGGGAAGAGAATCTCCCCGGCCATCTGCGCAATCCGAACACCAAGCCGGAGGCGCCGAAGCCGCCGGAGCAGAACTCCAAGCCCGAGCAGGCGCCCGACGAGGACAGCAAAACCGTCCAGCCGACGCCTCCTTCGGAGGGCACGGAAAACGACGCGCAGCTCAAACGCGCGCTCGAATTGCTCAAAGGCTGGGACGTTTTCAAACAGCTCGTGTTGACCAACAAAGCGGATTGAAGGCAGAAGATAGAATATAGAATCTAGAAGACAGAATAGAGAACCGGGATTCCCGGTTATTCTGAATTCAGAATTCTACATTCCAAGTTCTAGTTTCTGCATCTTAAATTAGCCCTCCACTCGGAGGGCTAATTGCTTTATAGTGTCGGTATGGTGAGACGGGAAGACGACCTGCCGCTTTTTGCCAATCAAATTCCCGCCTATCTGACCGTCAGCGAGCTCACCCAGTCGATCAAAAATTCGCTCGAGCGCGAGCCCGGCGAAGTGTGGGTCGTCGGCGAGATGTCGAACTTCCGCATCCCGCCTTCCGGCCATCTTTATTTCACGCTAAAAGACGACAAAAGCCAGATCGGCGCGGTGATGTTCCGCCGGCAAGGGAACGGCCTCGCGTTCGCGCCCGAAGACGGCATGGAAGTTCTCTGCTTCGGCCGCGTAAGTCTTTACGCCGCGCGCGGCGACGTGCAGCTCTACGTCGAGATCATGGAGCCGCGCGGCAAGGGCGCGCTTTATCTCGCCTTCGAGCAGCTGAAGCGGCGCCTCGCCGCGGAGGGCCTCTTCGCGGCGGAGCGCAAGCGCCCGCTGCCGATGCTGCCTTGTTCGATCGGCATTGTGACTTCGCTCCACGGCGCGGCCCTGCGCGACATGCTCCGCATTCTCGACGACCGCTTCGCCGAGCGCCGTGTGATCGTGCGGCCCGTGAAGGTCCAGGGCGACGGCGCGGCCTCCGAGATCGCCGAGGGCATCGCCGATCTCTCGCGCTCGGGCCTCGTCGAGGTCATGATCGTCGGCCGCGGCGGCGGCTCGCTCGAAGATCTCTGGGCCTTCAACGAAGAGATCGTCGCGCGCGCGATTTACGCCGCTTCGGTACCGGTCATCTCCGCCGTGGGACACGAGATCGATTTCACGATCGCCGATTTCGTCGCCGATCATCGCGCGCCGACGCCGACGGCGGCCGCCGAGATGGTCGTGGCGCGGCGCGAAGAGCTCGAAGATCAGATTCATGCGCTCGCGAACCGCTTTTTGCGTTGCGTGCAGGGCCGTCTCGCCGTTGAGCGCGACGCGCTCGCCCGCCTGGCGAAAAGGCTCAGCGACCCGACGCGGCGGCTGCGCGAGAACCAGCAGCGTGTCGACGATCTCTCGCTCAGCCTGTCGCGACGCTTTCAGGATCATCTCGCGCGTTTTCGCCGCCGCCTGGCGCACGGCTCGGAGCGCTTGAACGGACTCAGCCCGCTCGCGGTGCTCGAGCGCGGCTACAGCATCGCGCACACCGTGCCGGACGGGGCGATCGTCAAAGACAGCGCGGCGCTTACGGTGGGAGATCGTCTCCGCGTCACGTTCGCGCGCGGGAAGGCGCTCTGCCGCGTCGAAGAGAAAGAATGAAGGTTGTCGGGCTGATCGTCGCGCTCGCGCTTCTCTGTCCGGCGGCGGCTTTCGCCGAAGACATTCTGATCGTCGTCCGGCCGGCGCAGGTGTTACAGGGCGGCGTCGCCGAGGTCGTGATCTCCGGCGCCCCGATGGCGGATTTGAAAGCGCGCCGCGGCGCGGACGACATCCCGGTTTTCCAGACCGAGCCGAGCGCGTACGCGGCGCTCGTCGGCATCGATATGGACGAAAAGCCCGGCAAGGTCGAGATCGCCGTGTCGGGACGAACTCCGGAACAGGCATGGAGCCGTACGGCAGCGATCAACGTCACGCGCAAAGATTTTCCGCGCGAGGAGATCAGCGTCCCTCCCGCGTTCGATCAGCTCGACGCCGCAACGCTCGAGCGCATCAAAAGAGAGCAGGCCTTGCTGAAGGCGTTATGGAAAGTCCGCAGCCCGACGCGGCTGTGGCAGGAGCCGTTCGCGGCGCCGGTGCCGGTGAAGGTGAATTCCGCCTTCGGCTTTCGCCGCGTCGTCAACGGCCTCGCGCGCGCGCCGCACGAAGGCGTCGACCTCAAGGCGGCGCTCGGCGCGCCCGTGGCCGCCGCCAACGACGGACGTGTCGTGCTCGAAGAAAATCTTTTCTTCAGCGGCAACAGCCTCGTCTTGGATCACGGCGGCGGACTTTATACGATGTACTTCCATCTTTCGGAGTTTCGCGTCCCCACCGGCGCGTCGGTGCGGAAGGGCGACGTCATCGGGCTCGCGGGCATGACCGGGCGGGTCACCGGCCCGCACCTCCATTGGGGCGCGCGCTTGAACGGCGCGCGCATCGACCCGCTCGATCTGCTGGCGCTCCAGGAATCGAGCCGGAATTCACAATAGGCGGAATGCATGGCGCAAGATCCTGAAAAGCAAAAATTCGAGACGGCGATCGAAGACCTCGAAAAGGTCGTCGAGCGGCTCGAATCGGGCGAGCTGTCGCTCGAAGATTCGCTTGCCGCGTTCGAGGACGGCATCCGCCTGGTGAAGTTCTGCAATCAAAAGCTCACCGAAGTCGAGAAGAAGATCGAGCTGCTGATGAAGGATAAAGAAGGCAAGCTACAGCTGCGCCAGCTTGATAAGCTCGACAAGGACAACGGCGATTGACGTGTCACGCCGTTTTCCGCGGCCTTGAATACCGTCTGCCGCGCCACTCGCGCCGCGGCCATATAGCCGAAACCGCAATCCTTACCACGGCGAGAGGATCCGCTAGCGGCGACAGCCAATAAACATCCCGCGCCGGCCGGTAACAACGCGCCGCGGACCCGAGGACCGCGAAGCGAAGCGCCAGCAAAAGGCCGTTGACGGCCAGCAATGCGCCCGAGAGGATGTCCGCGCGGCCTACATTCCATGCGAGCGCTGCCGCGAGCGGCAGCGGCGCCGCCTGCGTCAGCGCCAGCAGCCCGATATCGTAAATCTGCTGTGTCGGTTTCGTCACTTCGTTCAGCGCCAGCGTTCTTCCCCACTGCCTCCAGGTCTCGCCGGCCGAGCCGTACATTTTAACTTCCAGAAAGTCGGATCCGTCGCGGAATGCGACGCGCGCGCGCGAACGAACGAGCGCGGCCGCCAGAGCGAAGTCGTCGGCGAATGCGCCCGCTGCGGCGGCAAAGCCGCCCGCGCGCCGCACCGTCTCCGCGCGCAGCAGGAGGCATTGCCCGTTGACGAAGCCGCGGCGGTTTGGGGTCGTTGCACCGCCGCCCAACCGGTAGATCAGCGTCGTCAGCAACGCGGGATGGAGCCAACGCTCGCCCGCCGTCTCGACGATGAACCGCGGAGCGACGGATAGCGCGTCGGCGCCCTCGCCGCACGCGGCCGCCAGCGCTGCGGCCGCCAGGCCCGGGGCCGGCCGTGCATCCGCGTCGAGACATAGCAGCCATTCGGTTCGCACGTGACGCAGAGCCTGCTGCAACGCCCACGACTTCCCCAGCCACCCCTCCGGCGCGCGTCGTCCGACGATTAGCCGCACGCGTGGATCAAGGGCTGCGCGAACGATCTCTGCGGTGCCATCGGTCGATTCGTCATCCACCACAAAAATTTCCGCGACCACACCGCCCTGGCGCATCGCGCCGGCGAGAGCGGCAGCGATGCGCGGTGCTTCGTTCCGAGCCGGAATCACAACTGTGACTGTTGCGCTGCCGGGGGTAAGGCCTTTTGGCAGGGGCAGGGGGCGCCGCGGCCTTCGACCGAGCCGTACGAGCAGGACGACGCCCGCAAGCAACTGGAGAATCAAGAGAGGGAGTCCGCCGCTCATGATCAGCATATCCAACATAAACACAATAGAAGGAGGCACCGTGAAGCAGCCCGGGCGCTTTATCCAATCGTACGTTTGCGCGCTTGTCCTCGGCGATGTCGAGAGCGCCTCCTCAATCGCGCGGCGGGTGTTTCGCAGTCGCGGCGATCTGATAAGGGTTTATCAGGACCCGTTTTATCCGGCGATGGTGGAAATCGGCGAGCTTTCGCACCACGGAAGATCAACGTGGCACGAGCGCCGCGCGACCGAGACGACGCTCGCGCAGATGGCGCGGCTTCGCGCCGCGTACCCGGCGCCGCCGCCGAACGGCAAACGGGCGGCGGTCGCGTGCATTGAAGGAGAGCGGCATTTTCTCGGTTCGTTGATGGTCGCCGATGCGCTCCGCTTCGACGGCTGGAAAGTCGATTTTCTCGGGGCTGATGAGACTTTGAAGCTTTGTTGCGGCAGGTCGGTATGCGCATTCGCTCGGCCCGGCAGCAAAAGGCGTTGACGCAGCCGCAGCTCGCCGAGCGCGCGGGGCTCGACCCGGACGTTTTGAGCTCGGAAAGCAAAATCTGAGTCTCGGCGCGCTCGCCAAACTCGCCGCCGCACAGGATCTGCCTCTGGACAGGATTCGATTACGTTAAAGCCCGCGGGAGTCGTTGATGGAAGCGAAATTATCAATGACCGATCGCTGTCGTTTTCGCCGTTCGGCAAAGCTGGGAACGCTCGGTATGGAGGACGGCCGCCCCGTCCTGCCGACACGCGCGGATGTGCTCGGATTGCTCTCGGTATCGCGCGCGGCGGCGCTTGACGGCGTGCTCGACGGCGTCCTCCACGACGTGCTTTTCGAACCGATTGAGGCTTTCGCCGCGCGACGGGGGAAACGCTTTCGATCGCGCCTCGTGACGCTCGGCTTCAGGCTCGCTGGCGGTGATCCCGACGGCGCGCCTCATCGCCGGCGCTGCTGGCTCGCCGGCGAAGCTGTCGAACTGATTCACGCGGGATCGCTGATTGTGGACGACATCGAGGATGGAAGCCTTTTCCGCCGCGGCGCGCCGGCGCTGCACCGGCTCTACGGCCTCCCGATCGCTCTCAATATCGGCAACTGGCTATACTTCTGGCCTGCCGAGATTTTCAAACGGCTCCGCCTCACTCCCGGAGAAGAGCTGCTCGTCGGACAGTATTATTACCGCACGCTGCTGAAGGCGCATTATGGTCAGGCGCTCGATCTCGGCGTCGCCGTCGATAATTTGCAGCAGGCCTGTACGGCCGACGTATGTCTCGCCGCGATGGAGCTAAAGACCGGCGCGCTCATTGCGCTCGCGGTATGCGTCGGGGCCATTTTGGCCGGCGCTTCGCGCGACCAGCTGGCGCCGACGGAAGAATTTGGCCTTCGCTTTGGAATGGCACTGCAGATGTTCGACGACATCGTCAATGCGAGTTCCCGCCGGGATCCCGCCAAGCAGTATGAAGATCTGGTGCTACGGCGCCCCTCGTGGCTATGGGCCTGCGCTGCGCGCGGGTCTTCGCCGCAGCAATTTTCCGATTTCGTCGCGTGTGTCAAACGGCTGCCGGATACGGCCGCGTTAAATGCGTGGCTCGAGCGGCACCGTCTCATCGAGAGCGCCAAGCTGCAGGCGCGCGAATTTCTGGCGAACGCCTGCGGCATTCTTGAAGAATCGGCGGCGGACTTGAGGTTCAGCTCCGACGCGCTGCAGCAGCTGCGCGATCTCGGCCAAAAGGTGGCTCTCGCGTATGACTAGAGCGCGCGCCGCGGTCATTGGAAGCGGCTTCGGCGGTCTCGCGGCGGCAATCCGCCTGCAAGCGGCGGGCTTCGACACGACGATATTCGAGAAGCGCGATCTGCCGGGCGGCCGCGCATACGTCTACCGGCAGGACGGGTTTACGTTCGACGCCGGTCCCACGGTCATTACGGCGCCGGATTGCCTGCGCGAACTATTCGCGGTCGCCGATAAGAATATGGACGAGTACGTCCGGCTCCTGCCGGTGCGTCCGTTCTATCGCGTCTTTTGGCAGGACGGCCTAGCCTTCGAATACTCCGACGATACCGATGCCATGGAAGCGCAGATCGCCAGAATCTCCCCATGCGACGTCGCCGGCTACCGAAAGTTCCGCGATTACTCGGACGCGGTTTTTCGCGCCGGCTACGAGCGCCTCGCGCACGTGCCGTTTGTCGATTGGACGTCGATGGCGCGCGCGGTGCCCGATCTCGTCCGGCTAAAGGCTTACCGCTCGGTGTATCGAATGGTCTCGCATTGTATACGCCACCAGCGCCTCCGCGAACTCTTCAGCTTCCATTCGCTGCTCGTCGGCGGGAACCCGTTCACCACGACTTCGATCTATACTTTGATTTCCTCGCTGGAGCGTAAGTGGGGCGTATTTTTTCCCCAGGGCGGCACCGGCGCGCTCGTCCAGGCTTTGGTTAAATTGTTCAAGGAACTGGGCGGCGACATTCGGCTTGATAGCGAAATCGCCCGCATCATCACCGAGGCGGGGCGCGTGACCGGCGTGGTCGGAAGCGCGGGAAAACGCGAAAGCTGCGATCTCGTCGTCAGCAACGCCGACGTCGTTCACACTTACGAGACGCTGCTCGACGGCGAATCGCGCGCCGCGCGTATGCGGCGGAAGCTCCGGCGCATGAGCTACGGCATGTCGCTTTTTGTTCTATACTTCGGCGCACGGCGGAGCTATCCGCATCTCGCCCATCACAACGTCATTTTTGGCCCGCGCTATCGCGGCCTGCTCGGCGATGTCTTCCGCCGCGGACGGCTGGCGGACGATTTCTCTTTGTATCTTCACGCGCCCTCGCGCTCCGATCCGACGCTGGCGCCGCCCGGCTGCGAAACGTTCTACGTGCTCTCTCCGGTGCCGCACCTGGGGAAATTACCCATCAATTGGCGCGTCGAAGGGCCGAGATACGCCGATACGATTGTCGATTACCTCGAGGCGCGCTACATGCCCGGCCTCAAGGCCGCGATCGCCACTCGTCGGATTTTCACGCCCGAGGACTTCCGCGACGAGCTGAACGCGCATCTCGGCTCGGCCTTTTCGCTCGAACCGCGGCTTCACCAAAGTGCCTATTTCCGCGTTCACAACCGCGACAAGCGGATCCGCGGACTTTACTTTGTCGGCGCCGGGACGCACCCCGGCGCGGGCGTTCCCGGCGTTGTCAATTCGGCGAAAGCGACCGCCGCGCTGGTGGCGATCGATTTCGCCGCCATGAATGCGCGCGCGACGCAGAGGACCAAATTCTCCTATGCGTGAAAATCTCGATGCGCCAACGGCGGCGGCGCTCGCGCAGTGCCGTGCGATCACCTCGACCGGGTCGAAAAGTTTTTCGCTCGCGGCGCGATTGTTCCCCCGCGATATCAGAGACGCGGTGTTTTTTCTCTACGGCTGGTGCCGGTACTGCGACGACGAGATCGACGAGCGCCGCGGCGACACGGCAGGGCGACGAGCGGCGCGGCTTGCCGCACTGAGCGCTGGCACGCGCTCCGCAATCGCAGGCGAGCCGCAGCGCGACCCCGTCTTCCTCGCGCTCGGCCACGTCGCCGCCCGCTACCGCATCCCTGCACATTACCCGCTCGAGCTAATCGAAGGCATGGCCATGGACGCGCGCGGCGAGACCTACGAGACGCTGGACGATCTGCTGCTCTATTGCTATCGCGTCGCCGGCACCGTCGGTCTCATGATGGCTCACGTGATGGGCGTGAGCGATGAGCGGGCTTTTAAAAATGCCGCTCACCTCGGCATTGCGATGCAGCTCACCAATATCGTGCGCGACGTTGTGGCGGACGCGGCTGATGGGCGCGTTTACCTGCCGCGGGCATGGCTTACGGAGGCCGGCATTCCGGTACTGTCGCTCGGAAATCCGCGCTACCGCGGCGAGCTCGCCGCCGTCGCGCGGCGCCTGCTGATGGAAGCGGAGCGCTACTACCGCTCCGCCGACGTGGGCGTGCGGTCCTTGAGCTTTCGCTGCGCTGTCGCCGTCGGCGCCGCGAGATACATTTACGCCGATATCGGCACGCTCGTCAGCCGCCGCGGCCCGGCGGCGTGGGATGAGCGGGTTTTTACGCCGCGGCGCAGAAAGCTCGCCGCGGTAGCCCGCGCCGTCGCCCTGGCGCTCAGGCCCGCGCGGCTTTTCCGCGCCGCCTCGACGGCGCCGATTGGCCGCGTGTGGCGGTTTCCCGACGTAGTGAAATTATCTGATGAGGTGAAGTCATGTTCGCTTTACCATGGACTCTTCTCGCGCTCCAACTAGCATTCGCGATCGGAAGCCTCGCAGGCTACGGGATTTTCACCGCGCGACCCGATCTTTTGATCGCGCTCGGGCCCGAGGGCGTGCGCTTTTACGCGTGGGCCTTTCACGGCTTTGCGGTGTGCAATATGGTTCTCGGCGGTCTCGCCGTTCTAAGCGAAGCGTTGCTACGCAACCGCAAACGGGCGATCGCGACGGCTTTCGTCGCGGTTTACGGCATCAGCCTCGCGAGCGAGCTCGCGGGGACGACTTACGGTATTCCTTTCGGCGCCTATTCCTACACCGAGATGCTCGGTCCGAAATGGCTCGGACGCGTGCCGCTGGTCATTCCGCTTAGCTGGTTTACGATGGCGTGGCCCGCCTGGATCGTCGCCCGCCGGCGCTTTGCGGGCTGGCGGGCGGTCTTTGCCGGCGCCGCGCTGCTCGTCGCATGGGATTTGACGCTCGATCCCGCGATGAGCAAGATGACGCATTATTGGATATGGGCCGAACGGGGCGCTTATTACGGCATGCCCCTTAACAATCTTTTCGGCTGGAGCGTCACAGGCTTGGTGCTGCTGGCGGTGCTCTATCGAACGCGGCCGGAGCCCGGCGGCAGCGCGATTTTTGCCGCTGCGGCTTACGGCGTCAATCTCGCGCTGCCGCTGAGCTTTTGTGTCGTCGGCGGCGCTTGGGTCGCCGCCGCCGCCGGCTTTGCGAGTCTCGCGGCCGCACTCTGGCTCGTTGTTCGCGGCGCTGCAGCGACGGCGGCCGTGACCAAGACGTCTGTTCCGTTCCGGCCGGCCCGGGTTTGAAGTGGTGGAGCGCTTGATGCTAGCATTAACGACAGAAACGTCTCCAGGCGGCCGCCCATGGCCGACAGAAACTCACGACGTGTCTGCCTTCGACATCGAGCAGTATCTCAAACAGCGCCGCGCGATCATCGACCGCGCGCTCGATCATCATTTCAAACAATCCGGCCGGCATTCTGGGAACATTTACAAGGCGATGCACTACGGTCTGTTTTCGGGCGGCAAGCGGCTGCGTCCGATTTTGATGCTCGCGGCCGGCGATCTTTTCGGCGCCGACGCGAAGAGCGTGATGCCTTTCGCTATCGCGATGGAGATGATTCATACCTATTCGCTGATCCATGACGACCTGCCGGCGCTCGACGACGACGGCTTGCGCCGCGGTCAGCCGACGGTGCACAAGGTTTACGGCGACGGCATCGCGCTGCTCGCCGGCGACGCGCTCCTGACCGAGGCGTTTCACGTGATGACCGATCCGCGCCTGGCGCAGGCGCGCGACGGCAAGTTGGTCTTGAGCGTGGCGCACGAGATCGCCCGCGCTGCGGGAATCGCCGGCATGGTCGGGGGGCAGGCGATGGACCTCGAAGCCGAGGAGCGCGAAGCCGATGTCGCGACCGTCGAGTATATTCACGTGCGGAAGACCGGCGCGCTGATCCTTGCGTCCGTCCGCGCGGGCGCGATTCTAGGCGGCGCGGCGGCCAAGGACCTCAAGCGCATCAGCCGCTACGGCGAGTTCTTCGGTCTGGGGTTCCAGGTCGCCGACGATATTACCGATGTGTCGGAAGTGCCTGCGAACGGCAAGGAGATGAAGAAAGCGACGTATCCCGCGGTCGTCGGAATCGCCGCCGCGAAAAGCCGGGCGCGCGAGCTGCTGCGGCAATGTTTGAAGGAACTGGAACCGTTTGGTAGAAAAGCAGAGTCACTGCGCGCGATCGCGCGCGCGGTGCTCGAGGCGGCGGCCGGGAAAGCGCCCCCAGCTGGGAAGCGGCAATCCCTCGATAAGGACATCAGGAGCTGAGGCCAACATGTCGAAATTACTAGATGCGATCGACAATCCCGCCGACCTGAGAAAACTGACCGTCGAAGAGCTACCCGCCCTGGCGCAGGAAGTGCGCGAGGAGATCATCTCCGTCGTGTCGGAGGTCGGCGGTCATTTCGCCTCGACTCTCGGGGCCGTCGAGCTGACGCTCGCGCTTCACTATGCCTTCGATACGCCGCGCGACCGCATCGTCTGGGACACCGGGCACCAGGCCTACGCCCACAAGCTCATCTGCGAGCGGCGCAACAAGCTGCAGACGATCCGGCAGCTCGGCGGCCTGAGCGGTTTTCTGAGCCGTGACGAGAGCGAATACGATGTCTTCGGCGCCGGCCACGCGGGCACTTCGGTCAGCGCGGCGCTCGGCATCGTCGCGGCGAAATCGCTCAGCGGCGACGATTACAAAGTCGTTTCGGTCATCAGCGACGGCGGGCTCAGCGCGGGCCTCACGTTCGAGGGACTGAACCAGGCGGGGCACCTCGGCAAGGATCTGATCGTCGTCTTGAACGACAATGAGCATTTTATCGATTCGCGCGTCGGCGCGCTCTCCTCGTTCCTCAGCAAGCAACTGACGACCGAGGTCGCCGTCCGGCTGCAGCACAATCTCGGCGCGCTCATGCGCACCCTGCCGAAAGTCGGCGAAAACCTCTACCACGTGGCGCGCAAGCTCAAGGAATCTTTTCTCGGGCTCGTCACGCCGGGTTTTCTCTTCGAGGCGCTCGGATTTCAATACGTCGGCCCCATCGACGGCCACAACATCGCCGAGATGATCCAAACGTTCCAGAACGTGCAGAAAATCGAGCATCCGACGCTCGTTCACGTCGTGACGCGAAAAGGAAAGGGCTATGCGCCGGCGGAGAAAGACCCGATCAAGTATCACAGCGTGACGCCGTTCCATGTGCTGACCGGCAAGGCGAAAAAGGAAAAAGGCCCGATCCCGAGCTACACGGAAATCTTTGCCGATGCGCTCATCGAATTGGCGAAGGAGAATCCCAAGGTCGTCGCGCTCACGGCGGCCATGGGCAGCGGCACCGGCATCGACAAGTTCGCGCGCGCGCTGTCCGACCGGTCGTACGACGTCGGCATCGCCGAACAGCACGCCGTCACCTTCGCCGGCGGCATGGCGACCGAAGGCTGGATACCGGTCGTCGCCATCTACTCGACATTTCTTCAGCGCGGCTACGACGAGATTCTGCACGACGTCTGCTTGCAGAAGCTTCACGTCGTTTTCGCCCTCGACCGCGGCGGGCTCGTCGGCGCCGACGGCCCGACGCACCACGGCGTCTTCGATTTCGCCTATTTGCGCTCGATGCCGAATATCGTTGTCATGGCGCCCAAGGACGAGAACGAGCTCCGGCGCATGCTGAAGACGGCGATCGACTATAACGGACCGATCGCGTTTCGCTATCCGCGCGGCGAAGGCTTCGGAGTCGAGCTGGACCGCGAGATCCGGCCGCTCGAGATCGGCAAGGGGGAGCTGCTGCGCGAGGGGAAGGACATCGCGATTCTGGCGATCGGCAGCACCGTGATGCCGGCGCTCAAGGCGGCGCAGGAACTGGCGCCGCTCGGCATCGACGCGGCGGTCGTCAACGCCCGCTTCGTCAAGCCGCTCGACCGCGAACTGCTATCGACCGTGCTCGCAGGCGTTCGGCGCGCGATCACGGTCGAGGATAACGTCGTCGCGGGCGGCTTCGGCAGCGCCGTCGCCGAGCTCATGGCCGACGAGGGCATCACCGGCGTGAGCCTGCGGCGCCTCGGCGTGCCCGACCGTTTTATCCCGCACGGCACGCAGGACGAGCTCAAAAAACTTTGCGGGTTCGACAAAGACGCCATCGCGCAGGCGGCGATGCAGATGATGCGCGCCGAGCGGAAAAGGAAAAAAGAGACATCGTAAAGCGCGCGCGCCTCGATAGTCTTCTCGTCGAGCGCGGCCTCGCCGCGACGCGCGCCGAGGCGCGGCGCAGAATCCTCGCCGGCGAAGTGCTCGTCGCGGAAAAGTCGCCGGCGAAGGCCGGCAGCCTGGTCGATCCCGCCGCCGCGATCCGTCTCACCTCCGATCACAAGTATGTCGGCCGCGGCGGCGAGAAGCTGGAAAAAGCGCTCGCCGAATTTGCCGTCGCCGTAGAAGGCAAGACGGCGCTCGACGTCGGCGCGTCGACGGGCGGTTTCACCGACTGCCTGCTTGTCCGCGGCGCGCGCCGCGTCTACGCCATCGACGTAGGCCGCGGCCAGCTCGCCGCGAAGCTGCGAGCCGATCCGCGCGTCCGCGTCTTCGAGAAAACCGATATCCGGCGTCTGGGCGCCGATCGAATCGCCGAAGCGCCCGAGCTTGCGACCATCGACGCGTCGTTCATCTCGCTGCGATTGATTCTTCCCGCCGTCGCTCCGCTGCTCGCCGAAGGCGGCGAGATCGTGGCGCTCATCAAGCCGCAGTTCGAGGTCGGCAAGGAAAAAATCGGCAAAGGCGTCGTGCGCAGCGCCGCGGAGCACGCGCGCGTCATCGCCGAGATCGAGACGGCGGCCTCGGCCTGCGGCTTCGAGCAGCTCGGCGTCATCGAATCGCCGCTGCTCGGCGCAAAGGGCAACAAAGAATTCTTCATCCACTTGCGCAAAGTCGAACGATAAGGCACAAGATTTCATGAGCAGGCGCGCGACGAAGCGCGCATGCGAATCCGCGACTGCGTGCGATGACCTTCGCGACAAAAATCCGCTGCCCGCGCTGCGCCCGTGAATATCCCCTCGGAAAAATCGTCAACACCTGCCGCTGCGGCTCGCCACTGACGGTCGACTACGACGCGGCGAAAATCAAAAATGCGCTCGACGCGAGCGCGTTGAAGCGGCGCGAAGCGACGTTGTGGCGCTATCGCGAATTCCTCCCGCTGAACGACGACCGAAACCGCGTGTCGCTCGGCGAGGGTTTTACGCCGCTGCTCGATACGCCGCGTCTTGCGAAAGAATTCAGCTTGAGGCGCCTGTGGATCAAGGACGAGGCGCAAAATCCCACCGGCTCGTTCAAGGACCGCGGCATCGCCCTCGCGGTGTCGCTCGCCAAAGAGCTCGGCGTCGCTAAGGTCGCGATCCCGTCGGCAGGCAACGCCGGCGCGTCGCTCGCGGCGTACGCGGCGCGCGCAGGCATCGAGGCGCACGTGTTCATGCCGAAGGACGCGCCGCGCGCCAACGTCGCCGAAGCGGAACAATACGGCGCGCGCCTCACGCTCGTCGACGGACTCATCAGCGACTGCGGCCGGTTGATCGCCGAGCGCAAAGACGCGGAAGGCTGGTTCGATGTCTCGACGCTGAAGGAGCCGTATCGGCTGGAAGGAAAGAAGACCATGGGGCTGGAGATCGCCGAGCAGCTCGAGTGGCAGCTGCCCGACGTGATCGTTTATCCGACCGGCGGCGGCACGGGGCTGATCGGCATGTGGAAGGGCTTCGCCGAGCTCGAAGCCGTCGGCTGGATCGGCGCGCGCCGCCCGCGCATGGTTTCGGTGCAGGCGGAGCATTGCGCGCCGATCGTGCGCGCGTTCAACGAAGGCAAGGAAGCGGCCGAGCCGTGGAAGGACGCGCGGACGATCGCCTCGGGGCTTCGCGTTCCGCAAGCCGTGGCGGACTTTCTCATCCTCCGCGTGCTGCGCGAGAGCGGCGGCACGGCGCTCGCCGTGACCGACGAAGAGATGCTCGCCGATATCCGGCTCGCCGCGCGGCTCGAAGGGTTATTCTTGTGTCCGGAAGGCGCGGCGTGTGTCGCGGCGCTGCGCCGGCTGACGAAGGCCGGATGGATCGGCCCGTCCGATACCGCGCTGATTTTCAACACCGCCTCGGGATTGAAATACCTCGACGCGGTGGGCCCGCGAATGTAACGGCCATGAACGGATTCATCCGCATCGCGCATCGCGGCAGCTCCGGGACTTGTCCCGAAAACACGCGCGCGGCGATCGAAAAAGCCATCGACAGCGGCGTGGATATGATCGAGGTCGACTGTCAGCTCTCCAAGGACGGCCACGTGGTCGTGTTTCACGACGAGCGCCTGCGGCGCACGGCGCGCACGGAAGGCCACGTCCGCTCGCGGACGCTCAAGGAGCTCAAAAAACTTGACATCGGCGGCTGGTTCAAGAAATCGTTTAAAGGCGAGCGCATCCTTACGCTCGAAGAGCTTCTCGACATCGTCGACGGCCGGGCCGATATCAATATCGACATCAAGGGCGATCCGCGCGGGATTCTGGGCATCGAGCTCAAGCTGCTTTTCATCCTCAGCCACTACGATTATCTCGAACGAACGGTGTTTTCCGCGTTCGACCACCGCGTGCTGCGCCGCATCCGCGAGCTCGCGCCGGATACGCGGATCGGCGTCCTGCACGGCCGCGAAAACAAAGACAATCCCTTTCAGCTCGCCCGCGAGCTGGGCGCCGAATCGCTGCACATTCAAAAGGAGCTCGCCACCCCGCCGGTCGTCGAGCGCGCCGCGCAGATCGGGCTCAAGACGCTCGTCTGGACCGTCAACGAAGTGCGCGATATGGAAAAGTTTTTAAAGCTTGGCGTCGACGGCATATTTTCCGATTATCCGGAGAAATTCTGGAAGCTGCGGCAGACGAGACCGTCCGGCTGATGCGCTTTCGCTTGTGTGAACCGATCTTCGACGCCTCTCAGTGGAAAAGCCTGCACCCGCTGGAATTCTCCTGCGGCACGGACGTAAACGTCCTTGACTTGGCTCGTGAATCGGATAGAATTGTCACGCTTAAACGGAATCACGCAGCGGTACGTGGAGCGGGGGTGATTCGACTTAATGACCGGAATACGCGTAAGAGAAAACGAATCCATCGAGAGCGCTATTCGGCGCTTTAAAAAGCTGTGCGAAAAGGCCGGCATCTTGGCGGAGTTGCGCAAACGCGAGCACTACGAGAAGCCCAGTGTGAAGCGCAAGAAGAAGGCGATCGCGGCGAAGAAAAGAGCGCTGCGCAGGGCGCGCAGCCATTACTTTTAAACGCCGCGCCAGGGCGCCGCGTCACGGGAGTGGGACTCAAAGCCGACATTCAGGACGGGATCAAGACCGCCATGAAGAGCGGCGACCGGGTCGCGCTCTCGACGCTGAGACTTTTATCATCGGCTCTCCATAACGAAGAGATCAATAAACACCGGGAGCTCAGCGACGAAGAGATACTCAAGACCGTCGCGTCTCTCACGAAGCAGCGGCAGGAGTCTATCGAGTTCTTCCGCAAAGGCGGAAGGAACGATTTGCTTCAGCAGGAAGAGGCCGAGCTCGCCGTCTTGCGTCGTTTTTTGCCCGCGGCCATGAACGAGGACGAGGTGCGCGCGGCGATCCGGAATTCCATCGACGAAGTGGGCGCGAAGGGGATTCAGGACCTGGGGCGGGTGATGAAGCAGGTGATGCCCAAGGTTGCCGGCCGGACTGACGGCAAGCGCGTCAGCGAGCTGGCCAAAGAAATGTTGAGCTAGCGCGCTTCATCCGCTCTGCGCGACGGCTTGGATTTGACCTGCATGTGAATACCGTCGATCTGATCTTAATCGCCGCGCTCTCTCTGTTTGCACTCCGTGGGTATTTCAAAGGGCTTTTCCGCGAAATCTTTTCTCTCGTAGGGCTCGTCGCCGGCTTCCTCCTGGCCGCGCGCTACGACGAGCGTCTCGCCGCTTGGCTGGCTGAGAGCTGGAAGACATCGTTCATTTTCCTTCGCGCCGCCTCCTTCGTTGCGATCTTTTTTCTCGTGTCGTTGGCTTTCAACCTCATCGGCTGGCTGCTCCATCGCTCGGCCGGCGTTTTGTTCCTTCAGGGAATCAATCGCATCGGCGGCGTGCTCGTGGGCGCCGGCAAAGGCGCGGCGCTCATCGGCCTCGCGGTGCTCTTTCTCGTATCGACGCCGCTCATGCCGCGGCGCGCCCAGGCGACTCTCGGCCATTCCTATCTCGGGTCGAGTTTCCAGCACCTCGCGCAGCAATTGATCGCGCTCGGCAAGAGCAGGTTCATCGACCCGGCGGAGCCGGCCGCGGTCGATCGCAACACGGCGAACGAGAGACGCGGCGTATGATTCCGGACGAAACGATTTCACGCATTCGCGACCGCGCCTCCATCGTGGAAGTCGTTTCGGATTACCTCACGCTCAAAAAAGCCGGCCGCAACTACATGGGGCTCTGCCCCTTCCATTCCGAAAAAACGCCCTCTTTCACGGTCAACGAGGAGAAGGGGATTTTCCGCTGCTTCGGCTGCGGCGCGGGCGGCAGCGTTTTTCACTTCCTGATGCAATACGACCACCTCACTTTTCCCGAGGCGGTCGAGCGCATCGGCAAGCGCTACGGCATCGAGGTCGAGCGCCTTCAATCTCCCGGCGCGAAGCGTAGCGCCGAAGAAAAAGAGACGCTCTACCGGCTGAACGAGCGCGCCGCGGCCTACTTTCAGGAAACTCTCTACGGGCCGGGCGAAGGCCGGCACGCGCTCGAGTACTTGCGCAAGCGCGGCGTCGACGAGCGCACCGCGCGCCGCTTTTATGTCGGCTATGCCCCGCAGTCCGGACCGGGCCTCGCGGGCTATTTCAAGAAGCAGGGGCTATCGCTGAAAGACGCCGTTCGCGTCGGTCTCGTGAGCGACCGCGGCGGCGAGCGCTACGGCGAGAAGTTTTTCGGCCGCGTCATGTTTCCGATCGCCGACGCGGGAGGCAAGATCGTCGGCTTCGGCGGCAGGGTGCTCGACCAGGGCATGCCGAAGTACTTGAATTCCTCGGAGACGCCGCTCTTTCGCAAGCATGCGACGGTTTACGGTCTGTTTCAGGCGAAGGAATCGATCCGTGAAAAGGACCGGGTTATCGTCGTCGAAGGTTACTTGGATGTGATCGCGCTCGCGCAGTTCGGCATCGGCGATGCCGTCGCGACGCTCGGCACGGCGCTGACGCCGGATCATGTGCGGATGCTCGGACGCTACACGAAGAACATCGTCGCGCTGTTCGACGGCGACAACGCCGGCAGAAAGGCCGCGGCGCGGAGCTTCGAGATTTTCGTCGAGGCCGGGCTCATGGGGCGCGGCGCCTTTTTGCCCAAAGAACACGACCCCGACAGCTTTGTCCGCGCCTATGGAAAAGAGGGGTTGGAGAAGCTGCTCGGCGAGGCGATTCCCCTTGCAGACTATTACTTTACCTGGTTAGAAGAAGGTTACGGTCGCAGCCTTGAAGGGAAAAGTCGCATCGCGCAGGAAATCAATCGCGTTCTGGCGAAGGTGCGAAATCCGTTCGAGGCCGATTTGCTCGTGCGCCGGGCGGTCGATCAGTTGAACATCCGCGAGGCGCTGTTGCGCGCGCCGTTGGCCCAAGGAGAAGTCCGGCCGGCGGCCTCGCGGCCGGTCGAATCCGGCCCGGCTCGGGACGCCGCCGAACGATCGCTCATCGGATTGATGCTGCGCTTCCCGGCGATGATCGAGCGCATCGAGCCCGACGCCGAAATCGACGGGCTCGTGGGTCCGGAGTGGACCGACATTTTCAACGCGATCGTCTCCGAGTGGAAGGAGCGCCGCGATGTCGACGGAGCCATGGTCGCGGCGAAATTATCGCCCGAGCGCGCCGCGGAAGTCGCGGCGCTGACGCTCGAAGGCGAAGCGGTAGAGGAGGCGGAGGCCGCGAAGATGCTCGGCGACGTCGTCGCCCATCTCCAGCGGCGGCGCTTGCGCGGGCTGGAGCGCGATTTGCGGCGGGCCATACGCATTGCTGAAGAGAAGAAAGACGAGAAGACCAAGAAAGAAAGGATGCTTGAATGGCAAGAGGTCGTCCGAAGAGAGCGACAGTTAATGCGCCAGCGGTCCGCGTCCAGGAACGAGACGCAGTAAGCGCCGCGAAGCCAGCCGCCTCCGATCCCGTCGCGCAGAAAAAGGACATCAAGGAAGTCAAGAAGCTCATCGACCTGGGCAAGGAGAAGGGCTACTTGACGTACGACGAGGTCAACGACATGTTGCCCGCCGACATCGTGTCGCCGGACCAGATCGACGATGTCATGTCGCTCTTCGGCGAGATGGATATCGAGGTCATCGACTCCAACCAGCGTGTGAGCCTTGCCGGGCAGACCGACGAACTGGCGGAAGAGGAGGAGGAGGAAAAGGAAATCGAGGTCGAGGTCGACGGCGATATCTCGGGCAAGACGGGCGATCCGGTCCGGATGTATCTGCGGGAGATGGGGACCGTCTCGTTGCTCAGCCGCGAGGGCGAGGTCGAGATCGCGAAGAAAATCGAGCACGGAGAAAAACAAGTCTTCGACGAGGTGCTTTCCAGCCCGCTGGCCCTCAACTACGTGCTCGACCTCGGGAGAAAACTGGCCGAGCACGAGATCCGCGTCCGCGAGATCATCAAGGACGAGACCGAGGAAGACGCCGACTTCATGGAAGATGAAGAAGTCCACGAGAAGCGTCTGCTCGACCAGATCGGCAAGCTGAGACGGCTCGCGCGCGAGCGCGACAAGACGCAGAAAACGCTTTCCGGTAAGAGTCTCTCGGCGAAAAGACGCAAGGCTTTCGAGGAACTCCTGACGAAGCAGCAGGGGAAAATCATCGACGCGCTCAAGGCGCTGCAGCTCAACCGCCGGCAGACGGAGGCGATCGTCGAAGGCCTAAAAAGAGCGATGGACGGCATTCGCGTGATGGATCGGCGGATCGCCGAATTCGAGCGGAAGTCCGGCAAGGCTTACCAGGAGATCCTGAAAGTCGTGCCGACGAACGGACATAAAAAAGCCTGGCAGCATGCCGTACGCTCGCTCAGGATGGGACACGATGCCATCAAGACCATGATCGACGATATCCGATCGTCCAAGCGCGACGTGCGCCGCATCGAGAAGGAGCTCGAGATGCCGGCGGAGGAAATCCGCCGCCGCGTGCGCTCGATCGTCGAGGGAGAGACGCGCGCGAACATCGCGAAAAAAGAGCTCATCGAGGCGAACCTCAGGCTCGTCGTCAGCATCGCGAAGAAATACACCAACCGCGGTCTCCAGTTTCTCGACCTCATTCAGGAAGGAAACATCGGCCTGATGAAGGCCGTCGACAAGTTCGAGTATCAGCGCGGCTACAAGTTCTCGACCTACGCCACCTGGTGGATTCGCCAGGCGATCACGCGCGCGATCGCCGATCAGGCGCGCACGATCCGCATTCCCGTGCACATGATCGAGACGATCAACAAGCTGATCCGCACCTCGCGCTACCTGGTCCAGGAGATCGGCCGCGAGCCGACGCCCGAGGAGATCGCCTCGAAGATGGAGATCCCGTTGGACAAGGTCCGCAAAGTTTTGAAGATCGCCAAAGAGCCGATCTCGCTCGAGACGCCCGTCGGCGAGGAGGAGGACAGCCATCTCGGCGACTTCATCGAGGACAAGCGCATCATGACGCCGTCCGACGCGGTCGTGAACATCAATCTTCAGGAACAGACGCGCAAGGTGCTCGCGACGCTCACGCCGCGCGAAGAGCAGGTGCTGCGCATGCGCTTCGGCATCGGCGAGAAATCCGACCACACGCTGGAGGAGGTCGGCCAGAAATTCACCGTCACGCGCGAGCGCATACGGCAGATCGAGGCGAAGGCGCTGCGCAAGCTGCGCCACCCGAGCCGGAGCAAGCGGCTGAAGAGCTTCATGGAAAGCTAGCTTCCCGCCGCGATCCCACAAACTGCGAACCGCATCCCTGCGGGCCCATAGCTCAGCTGGTTAGAGCTACCGGCTCATAACCGGTCGGTCCCTGGTTCGAATCCAGGTGGGCCCACCAATTTTTTACGCTGTAGAGAACGCAGGCCCGGAAGGGCTTGAGAGTACTATGTGTAGCGAGCGCGACCGTTAACGGAGCAGCGGCTCGAGAGCGGGATGCCGAAAGATTTTAATCCCGGCTTTTCGCTCGATGTATCGTCCAAAGCGGAATTTGGACTCCGCGTCGTCGAGCGGCACGCCGCCCGGCTTCTCGCGCAGCGGCTCGACTTCCAGCACGGTGAAGGTGTGTCCGGGCGCTTTCACGATCTTGTCGAATTGCGCGTGTAAGGCTTCGAGCGAATCGATCTCGAAGACGCGCTCGATGCCCACCGCCCTCGCGATACCCGCATAGTCGTTGCGTTTCGCGTTGGCGAGGCGCGCCGCGCTGGTGGCGTTGTAGACCCGATTCGATACCAGGAAATGCTTCAGGTTGGGCAGATCGAGATCGCGCTCGACCATCAGCATGCCGGGGTTCATTGCAAAGGCGCCGTCGCCCATGAACACCCATACCGGCAGGTTCGGCGCGCCCATGGCGATGCCGGCGCCGAACATCGATATCATGCTCATCGAGGCGCCGAGATAAAAGGTCTGGTCCATGTCGTGCGTGGTCCGCCACCACGTGCCGGAGGTGACTCCCGCGGACGTGATGACCACGGCGTCGCCCTGGCGTTCGGCGAAATATTTGAAGCAGTCTCTTAAATCGAGCATGGTCTAAGCCTCGCCGCGCAAGACCGCTTCGCTAAAGATCACGACCTCGGGACGGTTCATCGCGATGCAGTGTTTGAAGGCGTCGGGGATGCGCGAGATCGTTTTTTGCTCCTCGACGATCAAATAGGGCAGACTGATCGAGTCGAGAAGCTTCGTAAGATAGAGCCCATTGGAGATGTGGTGCGGCCGCGGATCGCCGATGACGCCGCGGAGCGTGGCGAAAAGAAAAAGCGGAATGTGGAAGCTGTAGTTGATTTTGGTGATCCCGTAGATGCAGGTCGTGAGTCCGGAGGCGCCCATGAGAGCGAGCGCGGGAACGCCGCCGAAGTAGGCGCCCGAGCAGAGGCCGATCGCGGACTCTTCGCGGTTGACGGGCACGTGTTTAAAGCGGTCGTCCTTATCGATCGCGAAGATGAGCGGAGCGATCCAGTCGTCCGGAAGGCTCGCCACGAGTTTGATGCCGGCTTGAGCTATTTTTTCGACGATCAGCGATGTGGCTTCCTGCTGTTTATCACTCATAAACAGCCAGTGTTAACATCGCGTCCGCGAGACTGTCAAGCCGCGGCTACGCGTCTTGCGTATTGCGCGGCGTGGACCGTGTGCATGTCGCACGGCGCAACTTCGCTGTGCGGATTTGAAGTGATATAACTCATACAAGGAAATAAAAAAGGATCATGACTATGGCTATTCGGCTCAACCACACGATCGTCGCCGCGCGCGACAAGGAAAGCGCGGCTAAGTTCTTGAGCGAGATCCTAGGCCTGCCGGCGCCATCGCTGGTCGGACCGTTTGCCGTGATGCGGGTGAGCGAGGACACCTCGCTCGACTATGTCGACGCGCACGGCGAGATCAAATCGCAGCACTACGCCTTCCTGGTGGACGAGAACGAATTCGACGCGATCTTTGCGCGCATTCGTGAGCGCCGCCTGACGTATTGGGCCGACCCCGGCCGCCGCGAGCCCGAGCAGATCAACACCTGGGACGGCGGGCGTGGAGTCTACTTCGACGATCCGAACGGCCATCTTCTGGAGGTCATCACCCGTCCGTACGGCAGCGGCGGTACGACGTCGTCCCGCGTTCACCCCTTGTTCGCGCGCCGCTGACGCCGGCGCACGGCGATCTTTTTCGCCGTGCGCGAAACGCCTTGTTCCCGGACGGTTACATCGACCGCCGTCGGGCGGTTAGCGACCGTCTCGCTCTGCGGCGGCGAGTTCTTTTCTGCATCGTGCCTGTCGGCCGCCTGCGACTTCTCCGTCCGCGTGCGGTTGTTCCCGCCGCGCCGCGCTTGCGCCGACGACTGCGCCCGGCCGATGTGCCTCTCCGCCCGCGCGACGTCCGATTGCGCGCGCGTGACGTGGCGGCACGCCGACCGCGGCGGGCTGTCGCTCCGCGGCGCTTTCCAGCCCCTCCGCCCCTTCTTCCGCGGCTTTTTGTCTCGGCCGTGTCACGCTTGACGAGTTTGTTGAAGTTGCTTTGCTCTCCGCTTGCAGTCGTATCTTGGCACAAAAACGCGAGCTCGGCGTCGTCGAATTTCTCGAAAAATTCATCCCACGAGATCGGCTCGAGCGACTGCTCGCCGCTGTAGCCCGGGAAGTCGATGCGCAAGATTCCGGTTTTTTCGCCTCTGCCGCGTCCGCCGCGCGTCCGCTTGACAGCGGCGGGCCGTCCGCCGCGCTCCTCGACCCATGCACGAATTTCCTCGTGATCGGTCGTTACATTGGACTTGGCCGGCATGATGTTTCCTCCTTGCTCAATCGCGTTCAACGTAAGTTGCCGCGATGAATACAATCATTGAGCTTCTATTCGTTACGTATCGACTTTTATTCCATGCGCCGAATCAGGAGGAACACGGAAATGCGCCGCCGGATATCATTGAGCCGAGTTAACCGACTCGCGGTTTATCATTGACAAAGCCATCATGCGGGGGGAAGATCGCCGTCGCGGCGGTGCCGCCGATCGGAGGGCATCATGAAGACGGTTTACGTTGTTGTCGGCCTGTGCGTTGCGCTACTCGGAGCCGTTTCGGCGCTCGCTCAGGACGCGAAACTCGTCGAAGCGGCGAAGAAAGAGGGCGGCCGCGTCGTGGTTTACGGCTCGCTCGAAGCCGATACGGCGGACGCGGTGAGAAAGGCGTTCGAGAAAAAGACCGGTCTGGCGATGGATTATTGGCGTTCGTCGACGACCAAGGTCGTCGAGCGCGCCTCCAGCGAGTATCGCGCCAAGAAAGCGCTGGTCGATGTGATTCTCGTCCACAACGCGGAGATGCGCTATCTGTTCAGAGAAAAAATCGTCACCCGCTACAATTCGCCGATGTTCAAGGAATTCACGAAAGAATCCATCGATCCCGAGCTCGGCCCGCGCTATCGCGACACGATCATCGGTATTCTCTACAATAAGAGCGTCATCAAACCCGAGGACACGCCGAAAACAATCGAAGACCTGCTGAAGCCGCAGTTCCGCGGCAAGATCGTCATGCCGGATCCCACCCAGCATACGACGACGACGCAGTGGGTCGCGAGCCTGCCGAAGCTGATGGGCAAGGAAAAGGCCGAAAAATTCATTCGCGATCTCGCGGCAGCCAAGCCGCTGCTCGTCGAGTCGCTCCTGCCGGCCGCGGAGCGCATCGCGGCGGGTGAGGCGGCGCTCGGCGTCTCTTACGTCAAGTTCAGCTACTTGTTCGGCCAGAAGGGCGCGCCGGTGGATTACATGCGCGCCGAAAAGATGTCGGGAGAGGGCAGCTTCATCATGCTCGCGGCGCAGCCGCCGCATCCGAACGCCGGCAAGGCGTTCATGGACTTCTTTCTCGACAACCAGAACATGAAAATCCTGGCCGACAACGCCGAGTTCGTCACGCGCAAGGGCGTTCACCCGCCGATTCCCGACGCCGAAAAAATCAAATTCGTCGAGATGGACCACCTCGACGAAGCCGGATTCGCGGAAAAAAAGAAGGAGTACCAGAAGCTCTTTCTGCAGTAACGCTAGCCGCGTTCACAGATCGCGCGCGTGGCGCCGCGCGGCTTGACACTGCGCGGCGGATGGTGCCATGAAGGAATGGAAAAATTGCGCCGGAGTTTTCGCCTATGTTCGGTTACCGCGCTAGAATCGGCTACATCTCGCCTTCCGTCATCGAGCTCAACGCCTACGATTTCTACCGCATCGTCCCCGACGGCGTCGGTCTGATCGCCGTCGCCTGCATGGTCGAGGGCTGGAAAGAAGACGCCTATCGGCAGGCGCTGTCGCAGGTCGAGACCTGCGCCAAGGAGCTCGGACGCCGCGCGTGCGATTTCATCATCCACGGCGGCGCGCCGTTGGTGTTGAGCCAGGGAAAGGGCTTCGAGACGAAGTTCCTCGCCCGCCTCCAAGAGATCACCCGCGTTCCGTGCACCACCAGCATCGTCGCCGCGATGGATGCTTTTCGGGCTTTGCAGGCGACGCGCCTGGCGGTCGTCGATCCGTATCCGCCCGATCTCAACGCGAAGATGACGGACTATCTCAAAGCCTGGGGGTTCGAAGTCGCATCGCTCGAAAGCCTCGGAACTTCGTTTACCGACTCGAGCGGCGCCTCGGTCGGGGACATCTATCGCGCGGCCAAGCGCGCCGTGGGCATGGCGCCGAACGCCGAGGCCGTCTTCATCCCGTGCGCGAATTTTCCCGTCGTCGACGTCGTCGAGGCGATCGAGACCGACTTCGGCCTGCCGGTCGTCACCAACATCACCTCGCAGCTCTACGTCGCGTTCAAGGCGATCAGCTTGAAAGAGAAAATCGACGGCTACGGCCGCTTGATGCGGATGCTCTGAAAGGAATTCCATGGCCAAGATCAGATCAGTCGTCGTCGAAGGCAATCGCGAATCCGGCTACCGCCGGGTCCAAATACTGTTCGGCACCAACTACTTTGTCGAGATCGTCGACCGCGACGGCAAAGTGGATTTCGTTCTCGGCGCACACCATACGGGCATCAAAGCCGATGCGACCGAGCCCAACGGTCCATTGCAGAAGCTCATCGCCGAAATCGAGCAGCGGCATCCGGAAAACGCGCTCGAGCAGGAATAGACGGCGCGGATCGAGCTATGTTCGGCTGGCGCGCGCGCATCGGCTATCTCTGTCCGTCGGTCTTCGAGATGATCGCGTACGATTTTTACCGCGTCGTGCCGCCCGGCGTCGGCATGATCGGCGTCACCTGCATGATCGACGGCTGGAGCGACGACGCCTACCGCAGCGGGCTTGAGCGCATCGATGAATGCGCGCAGGAGCTCGGGCGGCGAAAATGCGATTTCATCATCCACGCCGGCGTGCCGCTCGTGGCGAGCCGCGGCGCGGGCTACGAGCGCGAAGTGATCGAGCGCATCGAGCGGGTCGCGCGCGTGCCCGCCACGACCAGTATCGCGGCGGGAATGGCGGCGCTGAAGGCGATGTCGGTCCGCCGCGTCGGACTCATCAATCCCTATCCCGACGAGCTAAACGCGAAGGTCGCTTCCTTTCTCACTGCGAATGGCTTCGAGGTCGCGGCGGTCATCGGCCTCGGCGCCGATTTCACCCGCATCGGCGATGTCTCCGAAGCTCAGGTGTACGCCGCCGCGCGCGAGGCGGTGCGCCGCGCGCCGCAGCTCGACGGCCTCTACCTGCCGTGCCCGCAGTTCCCGGCGCTCGACGTGCTCGACGCGATCGAGACCGACCTCGGCATTCCCGCCGTCGGCCATCTGACATCCGAGCTGTGGCAGGCGTTCAGGAAACTCGGCATCAACGAGCCGATCCGCGGCTTCGGCAAGCTCCTGGCCGCAGCTTAAAGGAATTTATGCGAAAGAAGCTCGCCGTCTTAATTTGCGCTGCAGTTCTCGGGCTCATTGCCGGGACAACCGCCGCGCAAGAGATCCACATCTCGTATCCCGGGCTCACCGGCGAGTCGGCGCCCCTTTGGGTCGCGCGCGAGGCGGGCCTGTTCAAGGAATCCGGCATAGACGCGCGGTTGGTCTACATGGAGGGCGGGCGGCTCTCGATCCAGAGCCTGCTTGCAGGCACGACGCAGTTCATGGCGGGCGACGCGGTCTCGGCGCTCAGCGCGATCGCCGGCGGCGCCGACATCGTCCTGCTCGCTTCGGCGAAGAACGTGCTGCCGTACGTTTTCGCCGTCTCGAAAGACATTCGCCGCGCCGAAGACCTGAAGGGAAAAATCATCGCGACGTCGCAGATCGGCGGCCGCGCGGGCGAGATCGCGCGTATGGCGATCAAGAACATGGGACTCGATCCGGACAAGGACGTGACGTATCTGGCCGTCGGCGGAACGGTGGCGCGCCTGGCGGCGCTCGGTACGGGCAAGGTGCACGCCGCGCCGATCTCTCAGACGGTGATACCGGCGGCGGAGGAAAAAGGTCTGAGGATCCTCAAGCTGGAGCCGATTCCCCTGATCATCGACGCGCTGTGGGCGCCGCGCAAGCTCACCGAGGAAAATCCGCAGCTCGTCCAGAACGTCGTGCGCGCCTACGTGCGCGCGATCGCGGTGATCGTCAAAGACCGGGAAAAATCGATCGCGGTGTTGAAGAAGTATATGCGGACCGCGGATATGCGCGTGATCCAGAGCGCTTACGAGGGCTACAAAGAGGGCCTAGACCGCGTGCCGATCCCTTCGGACGCGGCGATCAAGAACACGCTCGATATCAGCTATCGGGTCGCGCCGAAACTGTCGGGCATCGATATCAAGCGCCATCTCCAGTTCGGCCCGGTGCGCCGGCTGGTCGACGAAGGTTTCATCGACCGTCTATACCGCTGACACAGAGAAACTTTTAAAGGAGGCTACTATGGCACGCATTCGTCATCTCGCGATCGTCACCGACAACCGCGAGCGTCTGGTGAAGTTTTACACCACCGCCTTCGGCATGAAGGTGGTGGACGGCGTCGGTCCGGCGATCTATTTGTCCGACGGTTATCTCAATGTCGCGATCATTGAAAAGCGCGGCAACTACAAAGAAGGCCTGTATCACTTCGGTATCGAGGTCGAGAATATCGAGGAGTTGCGGCCCGTGTGCAAAGAGCTGGGCGCGAAAACCGATATCCAGAAGCGGCCCGTGAATCGCGAGGCCGAGTACCGTGTCGCCGACCCCGACGGCAACCTGATCGATCTGTCCCAGCACGGATGGCCGGTGTAACAGTCGCGGATTCCGCGCAGCTCGCAAGTCGCATCGCGCTCGTTACCGGAGCGGCGAACGGCGCCGGGCGCGCCGTCGCCCAGGCGCTGGCAAACGCCGGCGCGAAGGTCATCGCCGTCGGCGGCGGGAAAAAGCACAGCGGAAGCTTCCGGACCGTCGCCGCAGACGTAACCGACGAAAATTCTGTCGCCGCTCTTGTCCGGCGCTGCCTCGGCGAATTCGGCCGCATCGATATTCTCGTCAACACCGCCGCCTCGGTGCAGTCGGCGCCGCTAGAGAAAATAACCGAAGCGGCCTGGCGGCGCGCGATGCGCGCCAATCTCGTCTCCGCTTTTCTCTGCTCCAAAGCGGTCGTGCCCACGATGCTGGAGCGCCGCGGCGGAAGAATCATCAATTTAACCGCGGCCGAAGCATTTACCGGCGCGAAGAACAGCGCGCATTACGCCGCCGCGGCGGGCGGCATGCTCGGCTTCTCCAAATCGCTGGCGCTGGAGCTGGCGTCTCATAACGTTACCGTGAATACCATCTCGCCCGACCCGTACGCCGCGTCGCGCAAGAAGTTTCCGCCGGCGGCGTTCGCCGGTGCGGCTTTGTTTCTCGCCGGCGACGAGGCGGCATATGTCACGGGTCAGACGCTCTTCGTCGACCATAAAGCAGTGTATGGTTTCGCACGGTCCTAAGATCGCCGTCGTAAACGGCGGCGCGGGCGGCATCGGCCGGGCCGTGATCGCCCGGCTCGCGCGCGCGGGATTTTTTTCCGTCATTCTCGACGTCAATGAAAACGCCGGGCGCGCTGCGGTCGATGCGCTCGGCGGCGCCGGAGAGTTCCTGCGCCTGGAGTTGACGGACAAGGCCGCGGTGGCCGCGGCGTTCGCTGAAATCCGCGCGCGCTATAAACACATCGACCTGTTGGTGAATCTCGCGGGCGGCACGCTGCACGCGCATCCGATCCAGGAATTTCCGCTCGCCGAGTGGCTGCGCGTCGTCGACGTGAATCTCACGGCGACGTTTTATTGCTGTCAGGCGGCGCTGCCGGCGATGAAGCGGCGCCGCCGCGGCGTTATCGTCAACACAGCCTCGAACTTCGCCGTGACCGGCAGCGCGACCCGGACGGCGTACGCCGCCACGAAGAGCGCGGTGATCGCGTTCACGAAATCGCTCGCGCGCGAAGCCGCGCCGTTCGGCGTCCGCGTGCACGCCGTCGCGCCGGGACTGACGGGAACCGAGCGCGTCAGGAAAAATTATTCCGCCGAAAGCTGGGCCGCGCAGGGCGCGGCGATCGCGATGGGTCGCGCCGCCGAGCCCGCCGATATCGCCGAAGGTGTCGCGTTTCTCGCGAGCGCGAACGCGGCGTTCATGAGCGGCCAGACGCTGCACGTCAACGGCGGCATGGTCATGCCTTAATCCATGGCGACGGACGCGCAATTTCACCGGCCGGTCGTTATGGGCGCCGGGGGCATGGTCTCGACCGGGCACCCGCTGGCATCCGGCGCGGCGCTCGACGTCCTGAAAGCCGGCGGCAACGCCTTCGACGCGGCGCTGTGCGCCTCGGGCGTTTTGTCCGTGGTCAAATCGTATCACGGCGGCGTCGGCGGCGACGCCTTCGGAATCTTTTATTCGGCGAAAGAAAAGAAGGTCCTCGCCCTCAACGGCAGCGGGCGCTCGCCCAAGCTGCTGCGGCGGGAGCGCTATACGGACGAAATACCAGAGCGCGGCATCCTCGCCGCCTGCACGCCCGGGCTGGTCGATGCGTGGAGCGAAGCGGCGGCGCGGCTCGCGAGCCGGAAGCTCGGCGATCTGCTCGCACCCGCGATCGCGTACGCCGAGGAGGGCATCCCCGTCTTTCCGCATCTGCGGAACGTGATTCAATCCAATCGTAAAATCCTCGCTAGTGATTCTGCGTGGACTAAAATATTCCTGCCGCAGGGCAAGATTCCGGACATCGGCGACCTGCTGGCGCAAAAGGATCTTGCGCGCACGCTCGCCGCGATCGCCCGCGGCGGCCGCGACGCGTTCTATAGGGGCGGCATCGCCGAAATGATTGTCGCGGATTCGAAGCGAAGGGGAGGCGATTTCACGCTCGCCGATTTCGTCGAGCATCGCTCGCTTTGGAAAGAGCCGCTCGCGGCCGAATACCGCGGTTACGAGGTCTGCGTGCCGCCGCCCAACTCCTACGCTCTTTTGCTGTTGCTGCAACTCAAAATATTGGATCGACGTCCGGCGGACGCCGTGAGCGCCGAGGCGATCGCTGCGCAAATCGCGGCGCACGAGACGGCATGGCGCGAAGGCGAGCGTTGGATTGCGGAGCCGGGAGAGCGCGCAGAGCTGGACGATTTCCTGAAAAGATTTCCCAGTGCGCCGCAGGCGAATTCACAGCCGATGCCCGCGCGCGCGGGGAAAGACACGACCTACATCGCCGCCGCCGATCGCTTCGGCAACTGGGCCTCGCTCATCCAGAGCGTGCACATGAGCTTCGGCTGCGGCGTAGTCGTCGACGGCACGGGAATCGTGCTGAACAACCGTACGCCCGGATTCAATCTCGTGCCCGGACATGCGAACGAGCTCGCGCCGGGAAAGCTTCCGGCGCATACGCTGAGCCCTGCGCTCGTTCTCAAAGACGGAAAGCCGGCGCTCGCGATCGGCACTCCGGGCGGCCTCGGGCAGACGCAGTTTCTCGCCCAGACCCTCGCGCATATTTTCGACTCGGGCATGAATCTTCAGCAGGCGATCGAGGCGCCGCGCTGGCAGAGCGAGTCGGCCGGCCGCGTCGAGCTGGAGAGCCGCTTTCCCGCCGACCTCGGCGCGCATCTTGCGGCGGCGGGCTACGAAGTGAAAATGCGCGGCCGCTGGGAGTTCGCCTTCGGCGGCGTCGAAGCGGTCGCCCGGCAGGAAAACGGCGTCTTCATGGGCGCCGCCGATCCGCGCCGCGACGGCTACGCCGTGGGGTATTGATCACTCGCGAACGCGCGGATTCTCATCCTTGCTTGCGGCAGCTTTCTTCTCGCGCAGCGTCCTGAACGTGATCGAATAGCGCAGCTCCTTCGCCGGCGAGATGCTGTGCTGCCATTGCGTGCGCGCGGCGCCGCTCAATATATAACCGGACCGCGGTTCGATCGTGAGCGCGACGTCCGTCCTTCCGCTCGAGCCGCGGCGCAGGCGAAAGCGGCAGGCGGAGAGCAGTGAACAGGCGACCACGATTCCGAACGGCGGCGCGTCGCGGTGCCAGCCGATACCCGCGCCCGGCGAATATTCCGTCACGAGAGCTTCAGCCAGCCGCTCCGGATCAACCTGCGCCCACGCGGCGAGCTTTGCGCGCAGCGGCAGCAGGAATTCCGGGATCGCCGGGCCCGGCGCGACTGTCCAGCTTTCGTAGCCGTAGAGCCAGCCGAAATGCGCGACGCGACGGCGCGACTCGACCCCGTGCATGACAAAACGCGTGAATTCGATCTCGCGCACGCGCTCGATAAGCGCGCGCTCCTCGTCCATGCCCATGAAATCGGGCCGGTAAAGGAAGCCTTCCGGTAAATCCGCCATTGCGCCTCCATTTAAAATCAACCAGCCGCACGCAGGCGGCGCAAGGCCGCGCTCTTGACCGTCGGAGGGGATTTCGCCTACTTTAAAGTGCCGAGTCGAACGAGGAAAGGAATGATTACACGCGAAGAAAACGACCTTCTAACCCGTGTCGGTCCGGGGACGCCCTGCGGCAATCTGCTGCGCCGCTACTGGCAGCCGGTCGCGCTCTCGGAAGAGCTGCCGGCGGGAGGCGCGCCGCGCGCCGTCAAGCTGATGGGTGAAGAATTGGCGCTCTTTCGCGACGACAGAGGCCGTCCGGGATTATTGGGACTCCACTGCTCGCACCGCGGCACCGATCTGAGCTACGGACGCGTGGAAGACGGCGGACTGCGCTGCCTCTATCACGGCTGGCTCTACGACATCAGCGGGCGCGTCATCGAGCAGCCGGGCGAGCCGGGCGGCGGCGCGCATCGCAATGAAATCTGCCATCTCGCGTATCCGTGCCGCGAGGCCGGGGGTGTCATCTTCGCATACATGGGACCGGGCGATGCGCCTCTGCTGCCCAATTACGAATTTCTCATTGTGCCCGAAGCGTATCGAACCGCCACGAAAGTTTTGGTCCACTGCAACTATCTCCAGGGAAACGAAGGCAACATCGATCCGGTGCATCTTTCTTTTCTGCACCAATCGCTCGCCGGCGCCGACATTCCGCGGCGGCGCTTCGTGCGCGGCAGCGAGAACGAGAGCGACAACTCACTTCTGGGCAAAGACATCGCGCCGACGATCGACGTCGAGGTTACCGATTACGGCCTGCGCATCTACACGACGCGCTCGGCCGGACCCGGCAAATGCTACCTGCGCATCACCAATCTGATTTTCCCGAACGCGTCCGCCTTCGGCGGATCGACAATCGGCGAAGGCTACTCGGTTCACTGGCACGTGCCGATCGACGACACGACGCACTGGAAATATATTTTCATGTTCAGCCGCGAGCGCACGCTCACGGACGACCTCAGGAAGTGGAGCAAAGTCGAGCAGAATCCCGACTACAGCCTCACGCGCAACGCTTCCAATCGCTACCGGCAGGACCGCGCGTCGATGAAAGACCAGACGTTTACCGGCATGGGCGTCAACTTCCAGGCGCATGACGCCTTCGCTACCGAAAGTCAGGGGGCGATCCAGGACCGCACTGCGGAGCATCCGGTGTCGTCCGACAAGGCGATTATCGCCGGGCGAAAGCTCATTTTGACCGCGATCAAAGACGTTCAGGAAGGGCGCGAGCCGCGGCATGTTATCCGCGACGAGAAGGCGAACCGCTTCGCCGATCTCGTCGTGCTCTCCGAAGTCGTGTCCGCCGACATCGACGGCAAGCAGTACATGCGCCAGGTCGCCGCGGAAAATCAGGCGAGCCTGCAAAATATCAAGTAACCTTCGAGGAGCGATCATGCCGAGCCGATGGCTGCGCCCGCTGCTGCTTGTTCTTTTTCTGTTTCCCGCCGCCGCTTTCGCGCAGGAGCAGTATCTGATCGCCTACGGCGGCTTCGCCGGCTTCCAGGCGCCGGTCTGGGCGGCGAAGGATTTGGGCCTGCTGAAAAAATACGGACTCAACGCCGAAGCCGTCATGGTGCCGGGCTCGACACGCGAGATCCAAGCGCTCGTCGCCGGCAGCGTCCATTTCGCGCAGGTCGACGCGGTCACGACGATGAACGCGATCAACCAGGGCGCCGATCTCGTCATGATCTCGGGCTCGCTCAATACGTTTCCGTTCAGTTTCGTCGCGCAGAAGGAAATCCGTCGGCCGGAGGACCTTGCCGGAAAGAAAATCGGTATTCTAGGCTTCGGCGGCGCGAATGAGCTCGCGGTGATCCTCGCCCTCAAGGAATGGAACGTGCCGCGCCAGTCGGTCACGATCATCCAGAGCGGCCAGGCGGCGACCCGGCTGCTCGCGCTCACGACGCGCGCGCTCGACGCGACGGTGCTCGCCTATCCCGAGCTCGGCGAAGCGTCGCGGCTCGGCATGACCGTGCTGGCGCACATGCGCGACATGAAGACCGCGGCGTACCCGATGAACGCGATCGTCGTGCGCCGCCAGTTCCTCGAGAAAAACCGCGACGCCGTCAAGCGCTTCCAGCAGGCCTACGCCGAAGGCACGCACCAGCTGCTCACGAGCAAGGAGAAAGCGACGGCGGTCCTGATGCAGCGCATGCAGCAGAAAAATCCCAAGGCGGTGGAGGAGACCTACCAGTACGTCGCGCCGAGTTTTTCCTTTCCGACGCGCGTCTCGCATCAGGGCCTGCGGAATACGATCGAGATGGTCGCGCAAAAAGCGCCGGCGGGAAAAGCCGACACGAGCCTCGATAAGTATCTCGACGAGGGCACGCTGGACGAGCTGGAGAAGGAAGGCTTCTTCAAGAAGTTCGGCAAATAAGCCCATGCGCTCCCGTATTCAGCACCTCGCGATCGTGAGCGAGAATTTCCCGCGCGAGGCGAAGTTCTACGAAGCCGTCTTCGGCATGAAGCGCGCGAAGGCCGGCTCGCCCGAAGAGGAAAAGGCGATCCGGCAGAACGCCGCGCTCAGCATCGGCGACGGCTACGTCGGCGTGACGGTGATCGGTAGAAAGCCAGGCTATGTGCCGGGGCTGCATCACTTCGGTATCGACGTCGACGACGTCGAAGAGGCGACCGCGCGCATCCGCAGGCGCTACCCGGCCGTCCAGGTGCTGAAGCGCCCATCGAACCGGCCGTTCGCGACGCTCGGCGCGCACGATCCAGAAGGCAATTTCTTCGATCTCACACAGGAGGGGATGGAGAACCGCGCCGACGTGTACGCGGAAAAAGCGCGTACGCAGCCGCGCCGCATCCGCCATTTCAAGCTGCGAGTGATCAACCCCGCGATGATCGCGGAATTCTACCGCGATATCTTCGAGCTCGCGGAAGAGGAAAAAGCGCTGGAAGATCCCAACTACTATCTCACCGACGGCCGGATTACGCTGGTGATCGCGCCGTGGCGCATGAGCGATTACGACGGCGCGAGCATCGACGGCCCCGGCATCGAGCACGTCGGCTTCGAGGTCGAGAGCGTCGCGGCGGTGGAGAACGATGTGAGGGCGCTGCGCGCCGGCGATCCGGAAATGCGCGAGCGGATCATCTTCGTGCCCGCGGAGCACGAGCGGCGGCAAGCAATTATCGCCGGGTGCCGCTATGCGCGCTATCACTTGTCGGACCCCGACGGCATCTTCATCGACGTCGGCCGGCCGCGCGCTTGAATTCACTTCCATGCTGATCGAACTCGATTATCCCAAGCCGCTTTCCGTCAAGCTGCAAGCGGAGAAGACGCTACTGCTCGTGATCGACATGGAAAACGAGAATTGCCACCCCGACGGCGCGCTCTTTATCGGCGAGCCGGTGCGGAAGATCATTCCGAAAATTGCCGGGCTGCTCGACGCGATGCGACACGCCGGCGGAAAAATCGTTCATACGCAATCGGTGCGCTCGCCCGACGCGCTCGAGTTTACCGTGTTTAAAAATACGCTCCGCAAGCTCGAAGGCAGCTGGGGCGCCGAGCTGATCGAGGAACTAAAGCCCGCGGCCGGCGAGCCGCTCATCGTCAAGCATACGCACGACTGCTTTTATAACACCGACATGGAAAGCCTGCTGCCGAAGCTCGGCATGCGTGCCGGCGAAAGCTCCGTCATCGTGACCGGCATCTCGACGCGCAACTGCGTCCAGAGCGCGGTCATGGCCTTCAGCGTGCGCGACTACCGCGTTGTCGTGCCGATGGACTGCACGACGCACAACGACGAGAAGCAAATTCTCCAGGCTTTTTCGCTATTTACGAGCTTCGGCTATAAGCATAACGTGACGATGACGCGCTCCGATATGATCGAAATCGTCCCGCCGGTTATGCTCGCGTAAGAGAGTTCTCAGCTTTGGGAGATAATAAAAAAGCCCGTCGCGCCTTGCGGCGGACGGGCTTTTTCTCGGCGCTTGCTCGCGCCTATTTGTTGCCCTGATTGACCTTCTGCGCCTCGGCCAGGAGCTGCTTCGGCTCGCGTTTTCCCGCCGGCGTGACCGAGTTGGCGTAGCGCACTATGCCGCTCTTGTCCACGATCACCGTCGCGCGGTCCGTGATGCCCTTGTCCGAAAGATAGAGGCCATACTTCTGCGCCATCTCCCCTTTGGGATGAAAGTCCGCCAAAAGCGGATAGGTCACCCCGCCCATGGATTTGGCCCAGTTCTTATGACAGTGGAGACTGTCGACGCTTACTCCCAGAACCTGGGTGTCTGCCCGTTCGAATTCGCCCAGCAGGGCTTGAATTCCCGGGATCTCAAAGGTTCAGGTTGGGGTCCAATCCAGGGGATAAAACACGAGCATGACGTTTTTGTTGCCCTTGAACTGGCTCAGCTTGAATTTCTGGCCGTCCAGCTGGCTCGGCAGCTCGAAATCAGGAGCTTGTTGTCCGACTTGAATCATTCGTGATCCATCCTCCTTTCCAGGTGATTTTAAGTATATTTCTCCTCTATATCAGACGCGAAGCGGATTCAACGGCGCGCGCTGAAATTCTCAGCTCGCCGCCTGCTCCAGCGTCGAGAAATGCTTTCCCAATTGGGGAATCGCCGCGGTGAGAACGTCTTCGATCTTGTCGGCGAAGATGAACTCCATCTCCTTCGCGACAGTATCGGGCAGCTCGCTCAAGTCCTTCTCATTGTCGCGCGGCAGGATCACGCGCTTCATGCCCATCCGCCGCGCGGCGAGAACTTTCTCCTTCACGCCTCCGATCGGCAGCACGAGCCCCGTGAGCGTGATTTCACCCGTCATCGCGGTATCGACGCGGGCGGGGAAGCGGCTGTAGATCGACGCGAGCGCCGTCGCCATGGTGACGCCCGCGGAAGGACCGTCCTTGGGCGTTGCGCCCGCCGGAACGTGAATGTGAACGCCGTAGCGGCGGAACAAGCTCCGGTCGATGCCGAGCTCTTCGGCGTGCGACCAGATATAGCTCTGCGCGGCGCGGGCCGACTCCTGCATGACCTCGCCCAACTGCCCGGTGAGCGTGAGACCGCGCCCGCTCGGCAGGAGCGTCGCTTCGATATAAAGCACATCGCCGCCGGTTTCGGTCCAGGCAAGACCGGTGGCAACGCCTGCCGGCAACTGCTTGCGGGCCTGATCCGTCGAAAATCGCCGCGGGCCGAGCCATTCGGCGAGGTTATCGCGCGTGACGGTCACCGGGTCCTTTTTTCCTTCCGCGTGCAGCACGGCGATCTTGCGCGTGACCCTGCCGATCGTGCGCTCGAGCTGGCGCACGCCGGCCTCGCGCGTGTAAAGGGAAACGATCGCCTTGAGCGCCTCGCTCTCGAGTGTAACGTGATCCGGCTGAAGACCGGCTTCTTTGATCTGCCGCGGATTCAGGTAGCGCTTCGCAATCTCGACTTTTTCCTCCTCGCTGTAGCCGGAAAGCCGCAGCAACTCCATGCGGTCGAGCAGCGGACGCGCGATCGTATCGAGCGTGTTCGCGGTCGTAATGAAGAAAATTTTCGACAGGTCGAACGGCAGATCGATGTAGTTGTCGCGGAACGTGCGGTTCTGCTCGGGGTCGAGAATTTCCAGCAGCGCCGCCGCGGGATCGCCGCGAAAGTCGTGGCCGATCTTATCGACCTCGTCGAGCATCAGCACCGGATTGTTGACGCCGGCGCGCCGGATCGCCTGGATGATGCGGCCGGGCATGGCGCCGATATAAGTCCGCCGGTGACCGCGCAGCTCGGCTTCGTCGTGCAAGCCGCCGAGGCTGAGCCGCTCGAATTTTCGTCCGAGCGCGCGAGCGATCGACTGGCCGAGCGAGGTCTTGCCGACGCCGGGGGGGCCGACGAAGCAGAGAATCGGCGACTTCGCCGTCGGATTCAACTTTAAGACGCCCAGATGCTCGAGAATCCGGTCTTTGATCTCGCGCAGATCGTAATGGTCTTCGTCGAGCACGGTGCGCGCGCGGCCGATGTCGAGGACGTCCTCGGTCGCTGTCTTCCACGGCAATTCGAGCACCAGATCGAGGTAGGTGCGCCCGACGTTATAATCCGGCGCCGCCGGTGGAAGCCGTTCGAGACGGCCGAGTTCGCGCTCGACTTCCTTGCGCACATCTTCCGGCAAATCGGCTTTTTCGACGCGCTCGCGCAAAAGCGTGAGCTCGTTCTGCTCTGGGTTTTCTCCCCCCAGCTCTTTTTGAATCGCCTTCAGTTGCTGGCGCAGCAGGTAATCGCGCTGCTCCTTGCTCATTTCCGTCTGCGCTTCGCTGGCGATCTTGCTGCGCAGCTCGAGGACTTGCAGCTCGTGCGAGAGATAGGCGTGCATGAGCCGGAGCGTGTCGGTCACTGTCGCAGCTTCGAGCAGGGCCTGCTCTTTCTCGAGCTCCAGGCTGAACATCGGCGCCAGCATATACACGAGTCTCAGCGGCTCTTTCGCGCTCGCGATCAGCTGCGCCATGCCGGCGGCGGCCTGCGGCTGCGTCAGCTCGACGGCGCGCGTCGCGAGATCGATAACCTCGCGATGGAGCGCCTCGATCTCGGTGCTCTTCTCCTCGATGATCGGCAGCGGCCGCACGCGCGCGCGCTGATACGTGCCGTCCTGCTCGACTTTGATGAGAACGACGCGCTCGACTCCGAGCAGCACCGCCTCGATGCCCCCGCGCCCGCGCGCCATTTTCTTCACCACGGCTTTCGTGCCGATCGTGTAAAGGTCGCCCGCCTGCGGCTCGTCGATCGAGGCGTCCCGCTGCGCAAAAACAACGAGCTCTTTTTCTTCCGTCGCGAGCGCCGCCTCGATTGCGGCGATCGAAGCCGGACGCCCGGCGTTGATCGGCATCAATAGAGTCGGGAACAGGACACTGTTTTTGATCGGCAGCAGCGGCAGCGTTTGTAGTTTTTCTTCTTCGGAGTTGCTCACGGATTCACTCCCCGGCACTTGAGCCTGACAATCAGGATGCCGTCGCGCGCTTCCATCCGCACCTCGGCGCCGTCCAGCAGGCACGGCAGCTCGATCGTGCGCTCGAAGCGGTTGTAGGATATCTCCATCGCGTAATACGTACAGCCTTCTTCCAGCTTCCAATCGCGGCGAAAGCCGCTCACGGTGATCGCAGACCCCTTGATCGCGATTTTCATATCCTCCGGCTTCACGCCGGCGACGGCGTATTTGATGATCCAGCCGTCGCGGGTTTGATATATATCGGCGGCCGGCCGCCACAGCCTCTCCGTGACGCTTTGGGCCGCGCCGAAGATAACCGGCATTTGATTGGATTTTAATGGCATAGAACGACGCGCAGGCCGCAACTCCACCGCCAAGATATAAAAAAACACACTTTGAGCGTCTTTCCAAGACATGATCGAAAGCCGTCACGGGCTTTTCTTCGTCTGTCGCTTCGACTAATATTTTACCGGGGTATGAGCGAAAAGGAGGCTGTGAAATGGCCGTCGACGTTCACAAACTGCGCAAGCTGAGCCCGCCGGAAAAAATGCCGTTCAAGGTGCGCCGCCTCGGTCACATCGTGATCATGGTCGGGGATCTCGAGCGCTCGATGCAATTTTATACCGAAGTACTAGGTTTTAAAGTCTCCGACGTGTACCCCGAAGAGATGCAGCCGGGCGGCTTCGCTTTTCTGCGCTGCGGCACCGACCATCATTCGATCGCCTTGGTCGGCGCAGGTCACGGACAATCGAAGCACGAGGAGCTGCATCATATCGCTTTCGAGGTCGGCACGGTGGAAGAAGTGTTTCGCGTGCGCGACCGTCTGCGCGAATTCAGCGTGCCGATCACCTTCGACGGTCGGCGCCGCGCCGGCTGCCAGATAGCCGTCGAGTTCCTCGATCCCGACGGCCATTGTTTAGAGATTTACTGGGGGCTCGACCAGATCGGCACGGACGGACGCGTCCGTCCGGCCGACGAGTGGAAGGGGGTCCGCGGCTTGGAAGCCGCGGTCGCCGATCCGGTCAACGGCCAAGTCATAGATAAAAGTTAGAAGACGAGCGCCGACCTGCCCGGCGCTCGTCTGGTTGCCGTTCGACGACGCTGCCGCGCTAGCTTCGACGTTGCCCGGACTCGCCTGGCTCGCCCTCCACGTTGACTTTGATCTCCTTTTTCTTCGCTTCCTCGCTCTTCGGCAGTCGGACTTCCAGGACTCCGTTTTTGAAGCTGGCCTTCGCCTTCTGCGGATCCGTCTCGACGGGGAGCGGTATCGAACGCATGAAAGATCCGTAAACACGCTCAGACCGATAGTAGTCCCGCTCGTTCGTTTCCTCTTCCTTTTTCTTCTCTCCCTTTAGGATGAGAAGATGGTCGGTGATGTTGACGTCGATATCGTCTTTGCTCAGGCCCGGCATCTCCGCCTTTACGATGATATCGTCCTTGTCCTCGTAAAGATCGACGGCGAGTTCTCTCATGCCCAGCCGATCGCTCCAGCGGCCTTCGAACGCCATCGGGAATCCGCCGCGGAAAAAATTCTCCAGCATACGATCGAAGTCCCTCTCCCAGCGCGCGATCTCGGCCAGAGGCCTGAACGGTGTTATGCTTCCGCCTTGCTGCCGCTCTTGCCGCGTCAAATCTCTACTCTCTTTTGCCATGGCTTCCTCCATTGAGAAAAATTTTTTACCTCATCGCGACATGTGTGCAATTGACAGACCACTGCGAATCGTAGGAAGACGTGAATTCTTCCTGCGAAAAAATCGCGAGTGATCGTAAATTCGCGGAAATTCGCAACCCCCCGCCGTTCGCTACCCGTGAAACAGGGGAGTTTCCCGATCCGACAGCGTGGCATAGGCGTTGCTTTTAATCCTAGGAGGTAAATTCCATGGATACTGTTGAAGGAGCGTATGATCGCCCCGGCCAGCTTCCAGAAGTAGGTACATTGGCGAGCAACTGGTGGGTCGTCCTGCTTCGCGGCGTTGCCGGAATTGTCTTCGGTATCGCCACATTCTTCGCGCCTGCCATCTCGCTTGCAGTTCTGATCCTGCTGTTCGGCGCTTATGCGCTCGTCGACGGCGTGCTTACGCTCATCAGCGCGGTGCGCAACACTACGGAAAGGCGCTGGTGGGTGCTGCTGCTCGAAGGATTAGTCGGCATCATTGCGGGCATCATTACGTTTGTTTGGCCGGGAATCACGGCGGTTGCTTTGCTCTACGTGATCGCCGCATGGGCGCTCATCACGGGCGCGCTGGAGATCGTCGAGGCATTCCGGCTGAGGAAGGTGATCGATAACGAATGGTTGCTGGTTCTCAGCGGTATCATCTCGATCGCTCTCGGCGTGTTGCTGGCGATGTTCCCGGGCCCCGGCGTCTTAGCGCTGGTTCTCTGGATCGGCGCCTACGCGCTGGTCTTCGGCGTGCTGCTGGTTGGACTCGGCTTTCGGCTACGTTCATGGGAGCGTTCCGGCGCCCTGCATCCGGCGCATCATCCCGCATGACTGCGAAATAGGGACTGTGAACGGTGGCGTCTCCGGCATTTACTCGCTGCCCGGCTTGCGGTGCGACCAACCGGTTGCCGGTGGAAAATTTGGCGCGCGGCTTAAAGGCGCGCTGCGGCCGCTGTAAGGCCGAACTCCGCGTCGACGCCGCGCCGGTCAACGTCACTGATTCCACATACGCTGCCGAGGTCCCCGCATAACGACCATGAGCGACTCAGGAGGCTTATAATGCTAACTCAAGAAATTCCACGCGCGCAGTGGACGCCTTTTTTTGACGAATTCAACTTGCGCCACGAAGGCTGGATCGTCAACGTCGAAATTATGGGAAATGACATCGGCGATCAGGAGCAGGCGCGTAAACCCCTTGCCGGAGTCATGGCGGATCTGAAGGATCCTATCGCGCGCATCGAGATCAGTGTGGGCAATCAGCTCGACGGGCATGTGGTGCATATCATAGAAGCTCCCGAGCGGGTCTGGTGCAAATCGCCCAGCATTGCCGGCGACGAAGCGATTGAGATCGAAGGCAGCGACGGGCGCAAGACGCTTGTCACTTTCGTGCGCATCGGCGTCAATCAAACGGACCGCCTATTGCCGGAAACCTGAGCGCATGGCGCGGTACCGGGGCTGAAAAAAAGGAGAATATATGGTCAAAGTCGGATTGTTCGTTCACCTGGAGGCGAAAGCCGGCAGGGAACGCGAGGTCGAAGAATTCCTGCGTCAGGCTTTGCCGATCGTTCAGGAAGAGCCGGCGACGACGGCATGGTTCGCGCTTCGCCTGGGCCCCTCGACGTTCGGCATCTTCGACGTTTTTCCTGATGAGGCCGGCCGCGAGACGCATCTTATGGGGCGCGTCGCCGCCGCGCTCAAGTCCAAAGCCGCCGAGTTGTTTGTTTCGCCGCCGACGATTTTGAAGATCGAGGTGCTGGCAGCGAAGCTCGACGAGTAGGGTTTTACCCAAAATTTTACTTTTCAGGAGGAGACCTATGGCGGATCTCGAGGGGGTCAAAGTAGCGATTTTGGTTACCGATGGCTTCGAGCAGGTGGAGCTGACCGAACCACGAAAGGCGCTGGACAAGGCCGGCGCGACGACGCGCATCGTCTCTCCGAAGCATGAGAAGGTGCGTGGGTGGAAATTTACCGAATGGGGCGATGACTTGCCGGTCGACTTGCCGATCGAGCGCGCCAAGCCGCAGGACTTCGATACTCTGCTCCTGCCCGGCGGTGTGATGAATCCCGACAAGCTGCGGATGGAGCCGAAAGCCGTGGAATTTGTAAAGGCGTTCTTTCGAGATGGAAAACCGGTCGCAGCGATCTGCCATGGACCATGGACGATTATCGAGGCGAATGAGGCCCGCGGACGCCGCATCGCTGCGTGGCCGTCGCTAAAGACCGATCTGCGCAATGCCGGCGCCGAATGGGTCGACGAGGAAGTCGTCGTCGACGGCAATCTCGTCACCAGCCGCAAGCCGCAGGACATTCCGGCTTTCAACCGCGAGGTCATCGGCTGTTTCAGCCGCGCGTCGCGTCAGGCTGCCTGACGCAAAGCCTGCGACTAGTTCGGTTTGAACGCGGCTTTCCTGATCCTCAGCGACTTGATCTTCGATTCGAGCGTGGAAGGCGGGACGCCGAGTTTCGCCGCCGCCCCGGCCGGTCCGGAGACCTTGCCGCTGCTTTGGGCCAAGGCGGTTTCTATGATTTTTCGCTCCTGTTGCAATAGTCTTTCAGGAAGGAGGGCCGACGACTGGGCGGGCCGAAGCTTTGCACTTGAAAGCCAGCTCGCGTCGACGGCGAAAAGCTCGCTGTCGCAGACAAGGACCGATCGCTCGACGACGTTTTGCAGCTCACGGATATTGCCCGGCCAGTCGTAGTTCTCGAACAGCTCTATCGTTCTCTTGTCGGTGCCGCGGAATTCTTTTCCGGTCTTCTCGGAGTACCGTTTGAGAAAATATTCGAGCAACGCTGGAATGTCTTGCCGGCGCTCGCGAAGCGCGGGCATCTCGATGGGAAAAACATTGAGACGATAGAACAAATCGAGTCGGAATTTTCCCGTAGCGGCGGCCTCCTGTAGGTCGCAATTGGTCGCGGCGATGACCCGCACATCGATGTGAATCGGCTCGGCGGCTCCGACGCGCTCGAATTCGCGCTCTTGCAGAACGCGGAGGAGCGCAATCTGTGTCTCGCCCGGCAGCTCGCCGACTTCGTCGAGAAAAATCGTGCCGCCGGCGGCCAGCTCGAACCTGCCGAGGCGACGCTGCTGCGCCCCGGTGAAAGCGCCTTTTTCATGGCCGAACAGCTCTGAAGCGACGAGCGAGGCTGGAATTCCCGCGCAGTTGAAGGCGACGAACGGCCGGCCGGCGCGGCGCGAGCGATTGTGAATCGTGCGCGCGACGAGTTCTTTTCCCGTACCGGTCTCGCCGGTGATCAAGACCGTTGAGTCGGCCGGAGCGACCTTCTCGACCCGCGCAAGGACCGCGCGAACGGCGGGCGAAGAGCCGACAATCTCATCTGGATTCGGGAAAGCGGGCGATACGGACGTCATCGCGGGCGGACTGCGGGCCCAAAAGCGCCGGGATTACGAATTCGGCCGACTGCGCGATGCGGTACCGAAGTCAGGCGCACATTTCAATGGCAATACGACCCGATAAAATTTCCTTACTACCCGTCGCAAACGAGCACAAGGCGGGCAAATGAAATTTGACGTTAGCCGTCGTGTAGAGGCCTTTGCTCTAAGATTACCGGTCGACAGTTCGCGCTTTGGTATCGTATGATACGGCCACGTGACCGCAGTTACGGAAAATTCCGGAGGAGACGCACAGGATCTTCGCTCCACGGGCGTGCCATGGGGATTTTGGTGGACTACGGTATTCGCCATCCTAGTAGCTGTCGTTTACCTGATCGTCGCTCTTTTACCCGCAGGTCTTATTATTGCAGCGCGGTACCCAGGCGGATCTGTCGAAACCGCGAGTAAGCTCATTCAATCCACTGTGGCAGAAGGCTTCTATCTGGCCATTGTCTCGATCGCGACGGCCTTCGTATGCGGCGGGTTGATTTTCCTCTTGGCCGGCGTGCGTAAAGGCATAAGCGTCTCGGATTATCTTGGCTTAAAGTCGCCTCGATCGACAGCGATCTTCAAATGGCTCGGCGTCGCGGTGGCATTGTGGGCACTGTGCGATACGAGCAGCGTATTGCTCAAGCGCAATGTCGTGCCGGACTTTATGGTCAAAGCCTACTTAACAGCCGGTAGCGTTCCGCTATTCTGGCTAGGCATAGCCGTCGCTGCGCCGGTCTTTGAAGAACTTTTCTTCAGAGGATTCATCTTTGCCGGGTGGGCAAGATCACGGCTGCGGCCCACAGGAACTATCTTCCTGACCGCGGCGCTATGGGCCGCGATTCACCAGCAATATGACTTCTACGACATGACAATGATCGGCGTGATGGGCATTTTGTTGGGCTTTGCACGTTTGCAAACCGGATCGCTTTACACGCCGATTCTCATGCACTGCCTGCAAAATCTTATTGCCACGACCGAGCTGTGGTTGTTCGCGCGCAACGGCGTCTGAATGCCGCCCCATCGTTCAATTCCTTCCCGTAAGTTTCCGGCCTTGCGTCAGAACGCCGAACGAGCGCGGCGCGCTCGGCATCAAGAAGCGGTAGCCGGCCGCTACCAGGCGGTCGATGTTCTTGGCGTCGGGATGGGGATGACCGCAGACGACATTGTGCTGCTTGCAGATTTCCAAAATGCGATTGATCTCTTTGGCCACGACCGGGTGGTCGTAGTCGCGCGGATGGCCGAGCTCCTGGCTCAAATCGCCCTCGCCGATCAGCACGACGCCGATGCCGGGAACTTCCTTCAGGATGCGCGGCAGATTATCGATGGCGCGCATATCCTCACACTGGATGATGACTAACACCTCGCCGTCGGGCGCGAGCGGCCAGACATCGGCCCGTTTGTAATACTCCTGCTGCGTGAGCCCCCAATAGCGGGCGGCGCGCTGCGGCGCGTCGCCGCGGATGCCGGGGGGATTCGCGATCGGCGCCGTCTGGAGCCGCGGATAGCGGCACGCGCCGACGGCGTTCCACGCTTCTTCCATCGTGCTGATATGCGGAAAAATAATGCCGAAGACGCCAATGTCGAGCACCTGTTTGGCGATCCATTGATTCATCTCGTTGCCGTTCGGCGGGATGCGCACGAGCGGCGTGACTTTCGGCGTCAGCGTGTTGCGCTCGACGATCTCGCGCCGGTCGAGCATGAACTGGAGGGTGGATCGCAAGCCCGTGAAATCGAGCGGCGAGTGCTCCATCTCGAAGGCGACGCCGTCGAGCTCGGAGGCCGCCATGGCGATCGCGCTCTCGGCATCCACGGGCGTGAAAGCGACGAAGGCGGTCTGGCCGGCCTCCAGGGCTTTGATTACTCCATTCAGTCGCGGTATGTCTGGCATATCCGTGTTCCTTTCGTTAAGAAAACCATCTATAGCAGAGCGGGTTTTCGGTGACAATTTGATCGAGGTGAAAGCATGATCATCGACGCGCACACGCATTACACTTCCGCTCCCATGGAGTTGCTCGCTTACCGCGCGCGGCAAATTATCGAGCAGGGCAATCCGCTCCGCGCCAAGCTCCAGATCGGCGACGAGACGCTCGCGCGATCGCTCGACGGACAATTCAAGCGCATGAAGGATACCGGCATCGACCGGCTCCTCTTCTCGCCGCAGGCGTCCGCGATGGGGCACCATTTCGGCTCGCCGCTGGTGAGCCGCTACTGGACGGAGGCGTGCAACGATCTTATCGGGCGCGTCGCGAAGCTCTTTCCTGACAAAATCTCGCCCGTGTGTCAGCTGCCGCAGTCTCCCGGCGTGAGCCCGAGAGAGTGGGTCGACGAGCTCGACCGGTGCGTCAAAGAGATGGGCTTCGTCGGCTGCAACGTCAATCCCGATCCCGCCGGCGGCAAGGAGCCGCTGACGCCGTCGGTCGCTTCGGAATGGTGGTATCCGTTGTGGGAAAAATTGGTCGAGCTCGATATCCCGTGCACGCTGCACGCGAGCGCCTCGTTGAATCCCTCGCTCCATCTGACCAACTCGTACTACATCGGCTGGCACAACGCGGCGGCGGTCGAGATTCTCAAATCGCGTGTGTTCAAGGATTTTCCCAAGCTCAAAGTCATCATTCCGCACGGCGGCGGCGCGATTCCGTTCCAGTGGAATCGCCAGCGCGGCATGCACGTGAAGGAAGGTCACGAGCCGTTCGAAGAGGCCGCGCGCCGCGTCTACTGGGACATGGCAATCTACGACAAGGAATCGATGGAGCTCTTGATCAAGCGCGTCGGCGCCGACCGGGTGCTCTTCGCGACCGAGATGTTCGGCGCGGTCAACGTTATCGACCCGAAGACCGGCCGCAACTTCGAGGACATCGTGCCGATCTTCCAATCGATCGAGTGGCTCTCGGAAGCGGACAGAAAAAAAATCACCGAAGAGAATGCGAAGAAACTTTTTTCCAAGGCTTTCGCGAAGTCATAAGCGAGCGACACGATGGCAAACGCGATCGATGT